>NC_010170.1:0-1321987 GCF_000067205.1 Bordetella petrii
ATGAAAGAATTCTGGCAGACCTGCGTCAGTCGTCTAGAGCAGGAACTCCCCCCCCAACAGATCAGCGCCTGGATACGGCCGCTGGTGCCGCTTGCGTACGACGAGACGCAGGCCGTGTTACGCGTTGCCGCTCCCAATCGGTTCAAGCTCGACTGGGTGCGCAAGAACTTTTCCCACCAGATAGAGGCCCTGGCGGCGGAATGGTTCCAGCGCCCCGTGCAGGTGGCGTTCGAGCTGCCGGCCGGCGGCGCCGGGCCGCGCATGCCGGCGGTGCCGCGGACCCCCGCGGGGGCTCCGGCCCCGGTTTCCGCCGGCATGGCCGCCACGCCAGCCGGCGCGCCCGCCCAGGCGCCGGTGGCGCCTGCCGCCGTGGCGGCGGCAGTGCAGGCCGATGCCGCTGGGGTGGTGTACGAGCGCTCGCGCCTGAACACCGACCTGACCTTCGACAACTTCGTCACCGGCAAGGCCAACCAGTTGGCCCGCGCGGCGGCGCTGCAGGTGGCCGAGAACCCCGGCATTTCGTACAACCCGCTGTTCCTGTATGGCGGCGTGGGCCTGGGCAAGACGCACCTCATCCACGCCATCGGCAACGCCATGGTGGCGGCCGGCACGGGGGTGCGGGTGCGCTACGTGCACGCCGACCAATACGTGTCCGACGTGGTGAAGGCATACCAGCGCAAGGCGTTCGACGACTTCAAGCGCTACTACCATTCGCTGGACCTGCTGCTGATCGACGACATCCAGTTCTTTTCCGGAAAAAGCCGCACGCAGGAAGAATTCTTCTATGCGTTCGAGGCGATGGTCGCGCAGCGCAAGCAGATCATCATCACCAGCGACACATACCCGAAAGAGCTGGCCGGCATCGACAGCCGCCTGATCTCGCGCTTCGATTCCGGCCTGACCGTCGCCATCGAGCCGCCCGAGCTCGAAATGCGCGTGGCGATCCTGCTGCGCAAGGCCGAGTCCGAAGGCGTGCCCATGCCCGAAGAGGTGGCCTTCTTCATCGCCAAGCACTTGCGCAGCAACGTGCGCGAACTGGAAGGCGCGTTGCGCAAGGTGCTGGCCTATGCGCGTTTCCACGGGCGCGACGTGCTGTCGGTCGATGTCTGCAAAGAAGCGCTGAAAGACCTGCTGTCGGTCTCCAATGGCCAGATCACGGTCGAGAACATCCAGAAGACCGTGGCCGACTTCTACAAGATCAAGGTCGCCGACATGTATTCGAAACGGCGGCCCGCCAATATTGCCTTGCCGCGCCAGGTTGCCATGTACCTGGCCAAGGAGCTCACCCAGAAAAGCCTGCCGGAAATCGGCGACCTGTTCGGTGGCCGCGACCACACCACCGTACTGCATGCCGTACGCAAGATTTCCGACGCCCGCGCCAAGCAGGCCGAGCTGAACCATACCCTGCACGTGTTGGAACAAACTCTAAAAGGATGAACATGCAACTCGTACAAACCACGCGCGATGCATTGCTGAAACCGCTGTCGACCGTGGCGGGAATCGTCGAAAGACGCCATACCCTGCCCATCCTGGCGAACATCCTCATGCGCAAGGAAGGCAACAAGGTCGCCTTCATTGCCACCGACCTCGAAGTCCAGATCACCACCCATGCCGATTTCGGCGTGGGCCAGGACAACGAATCCACCACGGTAGCGGCCCGCAAGCTGCTCGATATCCTGAAGGCGCTACCCGACACCGGCGAGGTCAAGCTGGGCCTGGCCAACAACAAGCTGTCGGTGCAATCGGCAAAGAGCCGCTTCGCGCTGCAAACCCTGGCGGCCAGCGAGTTCCCCACCGTGGCGCAGCCCGAAAAATGGGACGTCTCGCTGTCGCTGCCGCAGCGCACGCTGCGCCACCTGCTCAACATGGTGCACTTCGCCATGGCGCAGCAAGATATCCGCTACTACCTGAACGGCATGCTGCTGGTGTTCGAGGCCGGCTGCGTGCGCGCCGTGGCAACCGATGGCCACCGCCTGGCGCATTGCGCCACGGCGGCCGACGGCATCACCGAACGCCATGAAGTCATCGTGCCGCGCAAGACCGTGCTGGAAATGCAACGCCTGCTCGAAGACTCCGACGAGCCCGTCGCCGTCGACGTGGCGCCGGGCCAGATTCGTTTCCGCTTCGGCGATGTCGAGCTGGTGTCCAAGCTGGTAGAGGGCAAGTTCCCCGATTTCACCCGCGTGATTCCCACCAACTACACCCGCCAGTTCGTGGTCAGCCGCGAGGCCCTGCAGGGCAGCCTGCAGCGCGCCGCCATTCTTACCACCGACAAGTTCAAGGGTGTGCGCCTGCAGCTCGCGCAGAACCAGATGAAGATTTCGTCTTCCAACGCCGAACAAGAAGAGGCGCAGGAAGAACTCGACATCGACTACGGCCACGAGCCCCTCGACGTGGGGTTCAACGTCAGCTATCTGCTCGACGTGCTGGCCAACGTCAAAACCGAGAACATCCAGTGGTCGGTCATGCCCGATGCGAACGCGTCGGCGCTGCTTACCCTGCCCGACGACGACCAGTTCAAGTACGTCGTCATGCCCATGCGGATCTGATCCGCGCCCGTGGGTTTATGCCGCGCGGGCGCATGCCGCCCGCCGCGGTCCGGCCGCCAGGCCGTCTTTTGAAGTCTTAGCGATACCAACATGTCAGATCAGCAGAACAGCAATCCCGAGAACAGCGGCTACGGCGCCGATTCGATCAAGATGCTCAAAGGGCTGGAGGCCGTGCGCAAGCGCCCAGGCATGTACATCGGCGACACTTCCGACGGCACGGGCTTGCACCACATGGTTTTTGAAGTGGTCGACAACGCCATCGACGAGGCGCTGGCCGGTTACTGCGACGACATCGTGGTCACCATCCACACCGACAACTCGATTTCCGTTTCCGACAACGGCCGCGGCATCCCCACCGCCATCCACAAAGACGATGAATTCGGCCGCAGCGCAGCCGAAATCGTCATGACCGAACTGCACGCCGGCGGCAAGTTCGACCAGAACTCGTACAAGGTATCGGGGGGTCTGCACGGGGTGGGCGTGTCGTGCGTGAACGCGCTGTCGGAATGGCTGCGTCTGACCATCCGCCGCAACGGCGAAGTACACCAGATGGAGTTCCGCCAGGGCGAGCGCGTAGCCCCGCTGGCGGTCACCGGCACCACCGACAAGCGCGGCACCGAAGTGCGCTTCCTGGCCGACCCCATCATCTTCAACAACATCGAGTACCACTACGACGTCCTATCCAAGCGGCTGCGCGAGCTGTCGTTCCTGAACAATGGCGTGAAGATCCGCCTGATCGACCAACGCCAGGGCAAGGAAGAGAACTTCGCGTTTTCGGGCGGGGTGCGCGGTTTCGTGGAGTACATCAACCGTTCCAAGACCGTGCTGCACCCCAACGTGTTCGCGGTGTCGGCCGAGTCCAACGCCGGCGGTGTGCCGGTGGGCGTGGAAGTGGCCATGCAATGGAACGACACGTACAGCGAAACGGTGCTGTGCTTCACCAACAACATTCCGCAGCGCGATGGCGGCACCCACATGACCGGCCTGCGCGCGGCCATGACCCGTGTCATCAACAAGTACATCGCCGACAACGAGCTGGCCAAGAAGGCCAAGGTCGAGACTTCGGGCGACGACATGCGCGAAGGCCTGGCCTGCGTGCTGTCGGTGAAGGTGCCCGAGCCCAAGTTCAGCAGCCAGACCAAAGACAAGCTGGTGTCCAGCGAAGTGCGGCCGGCGGTTGAAGAAGCCGTGGCGCGCACGCTGGAAACCTGGCTGCTGGAGCACCCCAACGACGCCAAGGCGCTGTGCGGCAAGATCGTCGAAGCGGCGCGCGCGCGCGAAGCCGCCCGCAAGGCGCGCGAAATGACGCGCCGCAAGAGCGTGCTGGAAGGCGCCGGCCTGCCCGGCAAGCTGGCCGACTGCCAGGAAAAAGACCCGGCGCTGTGCGAGCTGTATATCGTCGAGGGCGATTCCGCCGGCGGCTCGGCCAAGCAAGGCCGCGACCGCAAGTTCCAGGCCATTCTGCCGCTGCGCGGCAAGGTGCTCAACGTCGAGAAGGCGCGCTTCGACCGCCTGATCGCCAGCGAACAGATCGCCACCCTGATCACCGCGCTGGGCACCAGCATCGGGCCCGATTTCAATATCGACAAGCTGCGCTACCACCGCCTGATCATCATGACCGACGCCGACGTGGACGGCGCGCACATCCGCACGCTGTTGCTGACGCTGCTGTACCGCCAGATGCCCGAGCTGATCGAGCGTGGCTACGTATATATTGCGCAGCCGCCGCTGTACAAGGTGAAGGTGGGCCGCGAAGAGCGCTATCTGAAAGACGACCAGGAAGAAGCGCAGTTCATGCTGCAGCTGGCGCTGAAAGATGCCGAGCTGGTGCCCGCGCAGGGCGCGGCGCCCATCACGGGCGAGGCGCTGGCCGAACTGGCGCGCCAGTACGTGCTGGCCGATGCCGTCATCGCCCGCCTGACCCGCTTGTTCGACGTGGATGCCCTGTCGGCCATGGCCGAAGGGGTCGAGATCGACCTGTCCTCGGGCGAGGCCGCCGCGGCTTCGGCCCAGCGCCTGTCCGACGCCATGCATGAAGCGGTGGCGGGCAATGGCGTCGAGGTGGTGGCCGAGTTCGACGAGACCCACGAACAACATCGCCTGCTGGTGCGCCGCATGCACCATGGCAATGTGCGCGTCAGCGTCATCGACGCCGATTTCGTGCAGGGTGCCGACTACGCCGTGCTGGCCAAGTCGGCCAGGACCTTCCTGGGCCTGATCGGCGCCGGCGCGTTCGTGGCGCGCGGCGAAGGCGACAAGCGCAAAGAGCAGTTCGTGGCCGATTTCCGCGAAGCCATGCAATGGCTTCGCAGCGAGGCCGAGCGCGGCATCTCGAAGCAGCGCTACAAGGGCCTGGGCGAAATGAACCCCGAGCAGCTGTGGGAAACCACCATGGACCCCACCGTGCGCCGCCTGCTACGCGTGAAGATCGAAGACGCCATCGCGGCCGACGAGATCTTCACCACCCTGATGGGCGACGACGTCGAACCGCGCCGCGCGTTCATCGAAACGCACGCGCTGTCGGCGTCGAATATCGACGCGTGATGCAACTCAGCGTAGAGCGGGCGGTTAGTTCGCACATATCAGGAATTATGAGATGCCAAACGCTTTGCATTGAATAATTCGCGTATGTAAGGAATAATTGGGGCGACTACGGCATTCGCCCTTTTTATTCCTGAAATGTGAGAATTATGGCGCGGACGCTTACCAAACCCCTCGAGCAAAGTCCGCTGGCTCTGGATCTGCAAGCGCTTGGGCAGTTGATCCGAAACCGGCGCGCGCATTCGCTGCTGCGTATCGACGATGCGGCGGCGCTGCTCGGCGTTTCCAAAGACACGCTGTCGCGCCTGGAAAACGGCCGGGCAGTCGGCACCGACAAGATGATGGCCGTGCTGCAGGGGCTGGGCCTGGCCATCATCATCACGGACAAGGCATTGGCCAGCACCGCCTTGCAGGCGATCGAGGGCGAACCTCGAGTAAAGGACGCTGGCTGATGGCTCGTCACGCATTGAGCGTCATCGCGCCACAAGGGCGCGTTGGAACCTTGGTTTTCGAGTCCACCGAAGACCGGTACGAATTTATCTACGATCCGGCCTGGCCAGGCATCGCGCAGGCGTTTCCGTTGTCGCCACATATTCCGCTAGCCGGGCCGCCCGCCGCTTCCGGCGTGGTTGCCCGATTTTTGCAAAACCTGTTGCCGGAAGGCCGCGCGCTCGATGTGGCGTCGAGTTTTCATCGCGTGTCCAAGGGCAATATTTTCGGGCTGATCAACCTGCTGGGCCGCGAGCCTGTGGGGGCGCTGAGTTTCCTGGCCGAGGACGCCGACGCGAGCCAAGCGGCGGCCGAACCGCGCCGGCCGATTTCCGACGCCGAACTGAGCGAGCGCATCCGCGCGCGCGACAGCGTGCCCTTTCCGGTTTGGGATGGCAAGGTTCGGCTGTCGGTAGCGGGGTTCCAGGACAAGCTTCAGGTGCTGCTGGAAGGCGATCAGGTCAGCCTGGTGGAGGCGCCCCTGGCCTCTACGCATATCCTCAAGCCGGAATCGCCCAACCCCGCCACGCCGTTCATGGTGGCCAACGAACATTTCTGCATGACGCTGGCCTTGCACATGGGCCTGCCGGTGGCACCGGTGCGCATTCGCCGCATTCCGGAACCGGTGCTGCTTATCGAGCGGTTCGACCGGACGGTGGAATGGGCGCAAGACGGGCCAACCGCGGTTGCGGTACACCGCCGGCATGTCATTGACGCCTGCCAGGCGTTGGACATGCCCGTCGCGCTTAAATATGAGCGCAATATGGGCAGCGCCGAGCATGTCCGGCATATCCGGGATGGCGTGAGCTTCGAAAGGCTGTTCGCGCTGGCAGACGATTTCGAAAACCCGGCAGTCGCGCGCCAGTTCTTGCTGCGCTGGGCGATCCTGCAGTTGCTCATCGGCAACAGCGACGCTCATGGGAAGAATGTGTCGTTTTTCTTGAGCGGCGCGGGGCTTGCTCCCGCGAATCTGTATGACTTGGTCTGCGTGCATGCCTATGGCCAAGCCATCGAGCAGGAGATGGCCATGGGGTATGGCGACGAGTTTCGCTGTAACGCCGTCACGGCATTCGACCTGGCCGACTTCGCGCATCGGGCCGGTTTGCCCGCGACACTGGTTGCCCGCGAGCTGGCTTCGATGGCGAAACAGGCTCAAAAACGGGTGGCAGCCCTGGCCCAGCACGAGGTGTACACCCCGAATGAGCGCCAGCATGTGCAGGGCATTGCCGCGTTCGTTCTTGCCCAGGCCGAGCGGCTTCTCCGGATCGCGCCGCAGGTGCCCAAAGTCGACCCGGAATTGTTGTGACCGGCCAGGCCGATCCGGCGGTGTCGAACACCTGAACATCGCGGCGTACGCGGCGCGGCCTTGACCGGCGTGGCCCCGGCAAGGGGAACCGTCCCGGGCCACGCCGCCGCCACTTACTTCTTCTGTGTCAGCGTGGTGTAGCTGGTGATCAGGTTGCGGTAGTCGGGGATGTGGTTGGAGAACAGCGTGCCCAGGCCCTCGATGTCATTGCGCCAGTCGCGATGCAGTTCGCAGGCTGCGCCGAACCAGGTCATGAGCTGGGCGCCGGCCTTGCTCATGCGGTCCCAGGCGGCGTCGCGGGTCAGTTCGTTGAAGGTGCCCGAGGCGTCGGTCACGACGAACACTTCGAAGCCTTCTTCCAGGGCCGACAACGCCGGGAACGCGACGCACACTTCGGTGACCACGCCGGCGATGATCAGCTGCTTCTTGCCGGTGGCCTTGACGGCCTTGACGAAGTCCTCGTTGTCCCAGGCGTTGATCTGGCCGGGACGCGGAATGAAAGGGGCGTCCGGAAACAGGGTTTTCAGTTCGGGCACCAGCGGGCCGTTGGGGCCGTCTTCGAAGCTGGTGGTCAAGATGGTGGGCAGCTTGAAATACTTGGCCAGGTCGGCCAGCGCCAGCACGTTGTTCTTGAACTTGTCCGGATCGATGTCGCGCACCAGCGAAAGGAGGCCCGCCTGGTGGTCTACCAACAGTACAGCGGCGTTGTCTTTGTCCAGGCGGACGTAGGGCTTGCTCATGGAAATCTCCAGGTATATGCAAAGGAAAATGCCCGGGATGGGCGGGTAGGCCGCGCGCGCCGCCGCTGCCGGCGGCGCGCGCGGAATCAGGGAGCCATCTGGCCGAAGCGGCCGTGGTTGAAATCGTCGATGGCCTGGCGGATCTCGGCCTGGCTGTTCATCACGAAGGGGCCGTAGCCGACGATGGGCTCGTCGATCGGCTCGCCGCTCAAGAGCAGCAGCGTGACGTCGTTGTTGGCCTCGATCTGCACCCGGGTGCCCTCGCGGGCCAGATGCGCCAACTGGCCTTCGCGCACGATCTCGTCGCCGTTGATCTGCACCGTGCCATGCAGCACCGCCAGCGCCAGCGTGCGGCCTTCGGGCAAATCGAAGGTGGCCGTGCCTTGCTGGCGCAGCCGCACGTCCCACACGTCCAGCGGCGTGTGCGTGCGCGCTGGGCCGCGCCGGCCATTGAATTTGCCCGCGATGACGCGCACCTGGCCCGCGTTGCCGGGCAGCCCGACGACCGGGATGTCGCGACTCAGCAGGGTCTGGTAACCCGGCTGGGACATCTTGTCGCGAGCCGGCAGATTCACCCACAGCTGCACCATTTCCAGGGCCCCGCCCTGGCGGGTGAAGGCTTCGGAATGGAATTCCTCGTGCAGGATGCCGCCGGCCGCCGTCATCCACTGCACGTCGCCGGGTCCGATGTGGCCGCCCGCGCCGGTGGAGTCGCGATGGTCGACTTCGCCCTGGTACACGATGGTGACGGTTTCAAAGCCGCGGTGCGGATGCTGGCCGACGCCACGGGGCTTGACCGCCGGGGCGAACTGGGCCGGGCCGGCGTGGTCCAGCAAGAGAAACGGGCTGAGGTGCCGGCCATGGCTGTCGTAGCTGAACATTGAGCGCACCGGGAAGCCGTCGCCCACCCAATGGGGGCGAGGAGCGCTGTATACGCCAAGAACCTTTTTCATGAGTTTTCTCCACTGCGGGTTGCGACCCTGCCGCAACCACCATGAAGAAACTATAGATTCAGGACAATGCCGGCGGTAGACCGTAAAATTGGCGCTTACCGTTCTATTTGATGAACGATATTTGAGCCGAATCTGGTGAGCGCTATGCCCGACTTGATGCCCGACTTGAACGACCTGTATTACTTCGTACAGGTGGTGGACCACGGCGGTTTCGCGCCGGCCGGCCGGGCCCTGGGCATACCCAAGTCCAAACTCAGCCGCCGCATCGCCCTGCTGGAGGCGCGCCTGGGAGCTCGCCTGCTGATGCGCACCACGCGCCAGTTCGCGGTAACCGACATCGGCCAGACTTACTACGCGCACTGCAAAGCCATGCTGGTCGAAGCCGACGCCGCCGAAGAGGCTGTGGCGCTAACCCGCGCCGAGCCGCGCGGCACGGTACGGGTGACTTGCCCGGTGGCGCTGCTGGACGCGCGGGTGGCCGACATGCTGGCCGCCTTCATGGTGCAGTACCCGCTGGTGCAACTGCACCTGGAAGAAACCAACCGGCGGGTGGACGTGGTGGCCGAGGGCGTCGATGTGGCGATTCGCGTGCGGCCGCCGCCATTGGAAGACAGCGACCTGGTGATGCGGGTGCTGGCCGATCGCGGCCAGTGCCTGGTGGCCAGCCCGGCCTTGTTGCAGCACACCGGCGTGCCCCGGGCGCCCGCCGACCTGAGCGGTCTGCCCAGCCTGGGGCTGGGCTTGCCGCAAGGCGAGCATGTGTGGAACCTGCTGGGCCCTGACGGCGCTCACGCGGCGGTTCGCCATCAGCCGCGCCTGGTCACGCGCGGCATGCTGGCGTTGCGCGCCGCCGCCGTGGCGGGCGTGGGCATCGTGCAACTGCCCACCATGTTGCTGCGTGAACAGTTCAAGCGCGGCGAGCTGGTAACGGTACTGCCCGACTGGGCGCCGCGCCGCGAGATCATTCATGTGGTGTTCGCGTCGCGTCGTGGCCAATTGCCGTCGGTCAGGGCGCTGATCGATTTCCTGGCAGACCGCTTCGAGGCGCTGGACGAGGACTGAGCGGCACAACCGGATAAAGCACGGACAGGTCCAGATGGCGGGCCGCCGCGGCAGGATCGGCGTGCGCCAGGTAAGGCACGCAGCCGGCCAGGGGCGCTGGCAGGCGTTGCGCCAAGGCCTGCACATTGGCCTGCGCATGCGGCATGGCGGGGTCGACATGGTTGGCCACCCAGCCTGCCAGGCGCAGCCCACGGGCGGCGATCGCTTCGGCGGTCAGCAAGGCATGGCTGATGCACCCCAGCCGGATGCCCACCACCAGGATCACCGGCAACCCCAGCTGTTGCGCGAGGTCGGCGGTGTCGCGGTTGTCGTCGAGCGGCACGCGAAAGCCGCCCACTCCTTCCACGACCACGGCGTCCGCGTGAGCCGCGGCCTGCCGGTAAGCATGGCGGATGGCGGCCAGCTGCAGTGTCACCCCTTCGGCCGCCGCCGCGATGTGCGGCGCCACCGCCTGCCGCAGCACATAAGGGCAGCGCACGGCTTCGGGCAGGGTCACATTGCTGGCCTGACGCAGTTGTTCGACGTCCTGGTTGACCCACCCGCCGTTGACCAGGTCGGCGCCCGCGGCCACCGCCTTCATGCCGGCGGCACGCCACCCCTGGCGTGCGGCGCCATGCAGCAACGCGCACGAGACCAGCGTCTTGCCGATCTCGGTGTCGGTGCCGGTCACGAAATAGTCGGTGTGGCGAGCACTGGCGTGCCCAGGCGTGGGCGCGGGTGCATCAAGCATGGCAGGCCTCGTTGTCGAGCTGGTTCAGGGCGTCGGCCAGCCGGTCCACGTGCGCCGGAATGTGCGAGGCCGACAGCGTCACGCGCAGGCGCGCGGTGCCGGGTGGCACGGTGGGCGGGCGAATGGCGGGCACCCACAGTCCCTGGCTTTCCAGGCCGGCGGCAGCGCGCAGCGCGTGTGCGTTGGCGCCCAGCACGATGGGCTGGATGGCGGTGGGCGTGGGTTGGTGGCGCCACTGGCGCAGGCTGAGCCGCGCTTGCAGCTGTTGCGCCAGCGCCTGCAGGCGCGCGCGCCGCTGCCGGCCTTCGGAGCCTTCGATCAGGTTGAGGCTGGCCATCAGCGCATGCGCCTGTGCGGGCGCGGCGGCGGTGCTGAAGATGTACGGCCGGGCCCGGTTGACCAGCCAGTCGATGACGGTGGCATGGGCGGCCACGAAGGCTCCCGCCACGCCGGCGGCCTTGCCCAGCGTGCCCATCAGCACCAGATGGGGCGAGCGCAGGCCCGCATGTTCGAGCACGCCGCGGCCGTGCTCGCCCAGTACGCCGAAGCCGTGCGCGTCATCGACCACCAGCCACGCGCCATGGCGTTCGGCCAGCGCCAGCAGGTCGCGCAGCGGGGCGATGTCGCCGTCCATGGAAAACACGCCGTCGGACACGATCAGGCGAGTCTGTGCCCGGCTGGCCGCCAGCATATCCGCCAGCGCGTCCAGGTCGGCGTGGGGATAGACCTGGACGCGGGCGCGCGACAGGCGCGCGCCGTCGATCAGCGAGGCGTGGTTCAGGGCCTCGGAGAAGATGTCGGCATCGCGGCCGGCCAGGGCGCCCAGCACTGCCAGGTTGGCCATGTAGCCGGTGCAGAAATACAGTGCGCGGGGCTGTTCCAGGTGCGGCGCCAGCATGTTGGCAAGCCGTTCTTCCAGTTGCGCGTGGGCGTGGCTGTGGCCGCTGATCAGGTGCGAGGCGCCGCTACCCGCGCCGTAGCGCGCCGCGCCTTCGGCCAGCGCGGCCACGATGACGGGATGGGCGGCTAGCCCCAGGTAGTCGTTGCTGCAAAAAGCCAGCATGTCGCGCCCGTCGACGCGCACATGGGGCGCGCACGGCGATTCGGCGGTGCGCCGGCGGCGGCGCAGATGCTGCGCATCGAGCTTGCGCAGGGCGGCATCCAGGTTGTCCAGCAGTTGCATATCAATGTTCCTCCAGCGCGTCGTCCAGCGCGGCCAGGGTTTCGCGGGCCAGCCAGGTGGCAGTGTCGTTGTCCAGTACGTAGGGCGGCATCAGGTAGACCGTATGGCCGATGGGGCGCAGCAGCAGCCCGCGCGCCAGGGCGGCGGCGGCATAGCGCTGCCCGAAGCCGGGGCCGGCCTCGACATCGAAGGCCCAGATCATTCCCGTGCGGCGGAAATGGCGCACGGCGTGGTGCGCCTGCAGCGGCGCCAGCGCCGCGTCCAGCCGCGCGGCGCGCCGGCGGTTGCGCGCCAGCACGTCGTCCGCCTCGAAGATGTCCAGGGTGGCCAGCGCGGCGCGGCAGGCCAGTGGGTTACCGGTGTACGAATGCGAGTGCAGGAAGCCGCGCGCCACGTCGTCGTCATAGAACGTGGCGTGAATGGCGTCGGTGGCGAGCACCAGCGACAGCGGCAAGTAGCCGCCTGTGATGCCCTTGGACAGCGTCAGCAGGTCGGGCCAGATGCCGGCCTGCTCGCTGGCGAAGAAGGTGCCGGTGCGGCCGCAGCCCACCGCGATTTCGTCGGCGATCAAGTGCGCCTGGTAACGGTCGCACAGCTCGCGCACTTGCCGCAGGTACGAGGGCGCGTGCATGGCCATGCCGGCGGCGCATTGCACCAGCGGTTCGATGATCACCGCGGCGATATGGGCGTGGCGCGCGTCGAGCAGGGTCTGCAGTTCGGCCGCGGCGCGGCGCGCGACGGCGTCCGCATCTTCGCCCGGCAGCGCGGCGCGGGCATCGGGCGAAGCCACGACGTGGGCCTGGCGCAGCAGCGGGCCGTAGGCGTCGCGGAACACGGCCACGTCGGTCACCCCCAGCGCGCCCAGGGTCTCGCCATGGTAGCCATGGCGCAGGCAGACGAATTCGCGCTTGGCCGGGTGGCCCTGGTTGCGCCAGGCGTGAAAGCTCATCTTCAGGGCGATTTCCACCGCGGACGCGCCATCGGATGCGTAAAAGCAGTGATCCAGCGCCGCGCCTGTCAGGGCCGACAGGCGTTCGGCCAGCTCGACCGCGGGCGCATGCGTGCAGCCGGCCAGCATGGCGTGCGGCAGCCGGGCCAACTGGTCGTTCAGGGCGGCGTTGATGCGCGCATTGGCGTGGCCGAACAGGTTGACCCACCAGGAGCTGATGCCGTCCAGATAACGGCGGCCATCCATGTCGACCAGCCACGGCCCTTCGCCGTGCGACAGCGCCAGCAGCGGCATCGAGGCCTGCCGCTTCATCTGCGTGCAGGGGTGCCACACGTGGCGCAGGCTGCGGGTCCGCCATTCGGCGGTTTTCGATGTGGGGGCGTGGTGAGGCATCCGCGACTCCTGGGGCGATGGCCGGCCGGCGGCCGCGGTGTCGCGGCATGGGCTCGATGAGCCGGCGGACGGTGGAGCGGCGGATAGTAGGAAAGCCGTGGCGACGCTTGCAATCCCCTGGAATTTGCGGGATTTGAATGGATGAAGCGCGACGATGTGTGAAATTGGCGGTGCGTTGACGAATTCGCGTCGGCAACAGGCGCTTATTCGCCAAGAATTCGCGAGGCGGCTGAAATGAAACGTTTTGTGACTTGGACGGCGAATGCCTGGACGTCGGTGTCTGACACCCTGCGGGAGTCAGACACCTGGCTGTCGTGGCAGGGGTCAGGTTCCGAAGGTGCCTGACAAGGTTGTGTGCGGCGGCGGCTACCGGCACGCGGTGTCCGACACCCTGCGGGAGTTAGACACCTGGCTGTCGTGGCAGGGGTCAGGCTCCGAAGGTGCCTGACAACGTTGTGTGCGGCGGCGGCTACCGGCGAGCGGTGTCTGACACCCTGTGGGAGTCAGACACCTGGGTTTCCCGGGGTTCAGGCGCGCCGTGCCAGCGTCAGGCGCGTGACGTGGCGTTCGGGCAGCGGTGCCGCCGCATGCGCCTGGGCGGCGGCTTGTAGCGACTGCACGAGCGTGTCGGGAAAGGCCTGGCTGCGCCGGGTGTCGAGGTTCACGTGCACCGACAGCTGTTCCATGGTGGCGGCCAGGTAGTTGTCGCGCGTCTGGAAGAGCTCCATCAGGCACAGCAGGCGCTTCTGGTCGGCGCCCAGCACCCGCAGGCGCAGTTCGAGCGGATCGCCGGCCAGCAGTTCACGGCGGTAGTTGACGGCGATGTCGACGGTGTAGATGCCGCAGCGCGTGGCCTGCGTATAGCTTTCGCCTACCCCCAGGGGCTCCAGCAATTGGAAGCCGATATGGTCGAACACGCGCACGTAGCGGGCGGCGTTCATGTGGCCGTACAGGTCGGTCCAGTCGGGCTGGACGATGAGCTGGGTGCGGGGCAGGTCGGGGTGATCAGGCATAGGGGTTTCCATCGTGAAAAACTACAGCTGTTCGAAGCGCGCATAGCGCTTGTCGGTGTATTCGCGCTGGGTGGCGAGGTCGCGCACGACGGCGGCCGGGGGGCCGCGGCGCAGCCATTCCAGCATGTGGTCGACCTGGTCGGGAGTGCCCTGCACCATGGCCTGCACGGTGCCGTCTTCCATGTTCTGCACCCAGCCGGTGACGCCCAGCATGTGGGCGCGCCGCACGGTGGCGTGCCGGTAGCCCACGCCTTGTACGACGCCCTTGACGATGACGTGCACGGTTTCGAGTTGGGAGACTTGCATGCTGCGATTCCTTGTGCGTAGGGCGCGCGTATACTTGCTACGCCCCTTTTGGCCTCTATTTTTCCAACAATAGTGTCCCATGAACAACGCGAACCTTGCCAAGATCACCTGCATTGAAGACCTGCGCATCCTCGCGCAGAAGCGCGTGCCCCGCATGTTCTACGACTACGCCGATTCGGGCGCCTGGACCGAAGGCACGTACCGCGCCAACGAAACGGACTTCCAGGCCATCAAGCTGCGCCAGCGCGTGGCGGTGGACATGGAAGGGCGATCGCTGCGCACCACCATGGCCGGCGCCGACGCGGTCATGCCCGTGGCCATCGCGCCCACCGGGCTGACCGGCATGCAGCATGCCGACGGCGAGATGGTGGCCGCGCAGGCGGCGGCCGAGTTCGGCGTGCCCTTCACGCTGTCCACCATGAGCATCTGCTCGATCGAAGACGTGGCGCGCGCCACCGGCAAGCCGTTCTGGTTCCAGCTGTACGTGATGCGCGACCGCGAATTCGTGGCCAACCTGATCGACCGCGCCAAGGCGGCCGGCTGCTCGGCGCTGGTGCTGACACTCGACCTGCAAATTCTCGGCCAGCGCCACAAAGACATTCGCAACGGCCTGTCGGCGCCGCCCAAGCCCACGCTGGCCAACCTGATCAACCTGGCCACCAAGCCGCGCTGGTGCCTGGGCATGCTGGGCACGCCGCGCCGCACGTTCGGCAATATCGTCGGCCACGCCAAGGGAGTGACCGACCTGTCGTCGCTGTCGTCCTGGACCGCCGAGCAGTTCGACCCGCGCCTGAGCTGGGCCGATGTCGAATGGATCAAGCAGCGCTGGGGCGGCAAACTGATCCTCAAGGGCATCCTGGACGTGGAGGACGCGCGGCTGGCGGCCGATAGCGGCGCCGACGCGCTGATCGTCAGCAACCATGGCGGGCGCCAGCTCGACGGCGCAATGTCGTCGATTGCCGCCCTGCCCGCCATTGCCGACGCCGTGGGCTCGCGCATCGAGGTATGGATGGACGGCGGCATTCGCTCGGGCCAGGACGTGCTGAAGGCGGTGGCTTTGGGCGCGCGCGGCACCATGATCGGCCGCGCGTTCCTGTATGGTTTGGGCGCGTATGGCAAGGCGGGCGTGACCCGCGCGCTCGAGATCCTGTACAAGGAAATGGACGTCACCATGGCGCTGTGCGGACGCAAGTCCCTGACGCCGGGCGATCGCAGCGTGTTGTTGCCGGGCACGTATCCGACCTAGGAGGCCGGCGCCTTGGCCAGCTTCAAGATCCGCGACGCCATCGGCCCGGCGCCGGGTCCGCTGGGCGATTGGGTATACCAGTGCGCGCTCAGCCTGCTGAAGTACCCGATCGACGAGGCAATTTCCCAAGTGCTGGCCCTCATGGGCGAGACAACGGATGTCGACCGGTCCTGGATGCTGGAGTACCGGCCGGACATGCTGCGTTTTCGCAATACCCATGAGTGGTGCCGCGGGCAAACCAGGCCGTACGTGACGGAGCTGCAGGATGTTCCCACCACCTTGATTGCCTGGCTGCACAAATACATGGTGCAAGGCCGGGCGGTGGCGATCTACGATGTTCACAAACTGCCGCGCGTCGCTCGAACCCTGCAGGTGGAGTTCATCCGCCAGGGCGACAAGAGCGTGCTGAGCGTGCCCGTCTTGAACGAGGGCAAGCTGTACGGCGTTATCGGCTTTGACACCACGGTGAAGCACCGGGAATGGCCGGATGCCGAGGTCGAAGCGCTGTTCCAGTGCGCCGGCCTGATCGGCCAGGCCAAGTATGGCAATGGCCGGGGCCAGCAGCAGATGCCGTACGACAGCCCGGCTGCCCTGGTGTATTTGAGAATGCGCGGCGTGGTCCAGGGCGTGCAGCCCGAAACCATCGCGGGCGTGCGGTCGGCGGGCAACTACAGCGAAATCTGGCTGGCGAACGGGTCGATGGTGCTGGACTCGCGCTCGCTGGGCATGTGGCTGACCCTGCTGCCAGAAAAAATCTTCTTCCGGGTGCATCGCACCGCCATCGTGAATGCCCTGCATGTCGTGGACATCGACCGGCGCGCCGAGCGGTGGCAGATTCGCATGCGCGCCGCCGAGCGCGCCTGGCCCGTGTCGCGCTCGTATCGCAAATTGTTGCGCGAGCGGATGGGCATCTGAAAGACGGCCGGCGGCCGGCAGGCAATTCATCAAACCGGCATGTCGTTTCGTCCCGAGACGGTAGCGATTCTTGCGGTTTTTGGGATCATCACGCTTGCAGCGGATTTCCCAATTTCCTGGACTAGAGAGAATCGGCATGTTGGCGTCCCGCATTGTTTCGCGCGCGTGTACTTTGACCCTGGCCATGGCTTGCGCGCTTGGCTTTCACCCGGCCCGGGCGGCCGACCTGGCGCTTACCGACGCCGTGTCGATGGCCGGCATGCAGCTTTACCTGAACGCTGGCGCGCCGGCCTTGCTGATTGCCGTGGTGCGTGGCGATGACACGGTCATCCAGGCCTATGGCGAAACCGCGCCGGGCAGTGGCATTGAGCCCGACGAGCATTCGATTTTCCGGCTGGCGTCGGTGTCCAAGGTGTTCGCCGCGGACGTGCTGGCGGCGCTTGCCGTCAAGGGCAAGCTTGGCCTGACGGACCCCTTGTCCCAGTACGCGCCGGATGGCGTGCAGGTGCAATCCAATGGCCGGCCGATCACCCTGCTGGACCTGGCCACGCATTCGGCCGCGTTGCCGCGCGAGTTGCCGGACCCCGACGCCAAGCCGTCCGAAAATCCGTTCGCCGCGTTCGACCGGGCTTACTACTGGAAGTGGCTTGGCAGCAACACGCCGCCGTATGCGCCGGGTACGACCACGTTGTATTCCAATGCGGGTTATGGCCTGCTGGGCGACGCCCTGGCAAAAGCCGGTGGCGCCGACTATTCCACCGTGCTGGCCAATGAAGTGCTGGCGCCGGCGGGCCTGTCCGACACGACCAACGTGCTTAACGACGAGCAGCAAAAGCGCCTGATGACGGGCCTGGACCCGCTGAACCAGCCCGACCCCAATGCCCTCGTGCCGGACGTCATGTATGCCAGCGCTGGCGTGTATTCGACGGCGGCGGACATGGCGCGCTGGATGAAATGGCATCTGGACGGGGCCCGGCGACAAACGCCGCAAGCCCTGCTGGCACATCAGATGTGGTTGCCCTATGACGGGCTGAAGTCGGTGGTGGGCACCGAGGTGACCGACGCCGACGGCATGGGCCTGGGCTGGGTCGTGAGCTTGCCGCGCAACGGCACCCCCCTGCTGCTGGGCAAGAGCGGCGGCCTGGGCGGCTTCATGAGCTATGTGGCGTTGTCGCCCAACCGGGGCCTGGGAATTCTGGTCGTGGCCAGCCGCGTGAATTTCGCCATGTTCGACGGCATCCATGCGCAGGTGCGCGAACTGGCGGCCGAGCTGGCCCGGTGAACTGATTTCGTGAGCTCGTCCGTGCAAAGCATTGCAATGAGCGGCCTGCGCAGGCTGGCCGCGGCGGGCATGACCGCGCTGGCGATCAGCGCGCCACCCGCCGGCGCTCAGGAGGCAAGGGACGTTTTCAAGACGGAAATCTTCCTCAGCCCCTACAGCGAATTGGGCGATGCCACCGACCAGTACCCCCGGCTCAACGGCCGGATATTGGCGCTGACCGGATATACCAATTACTTCGGCATCCGCGATGACAACGGGCAGATCCCGCGCTCGCACTGGACCAGCACGCAGCCACAGGTAGAAAGCGCCTTCGTGCTTCAACTGACGAACCGTTTTTCAATACGCGCCAAGGCCACACTGGATTCCGCCACGGACGAAACCAAAGACAATGCCTTTTCCGACCTGGGTGCGCAGCTGAACAACTTGTTCGCCGCCTACACGGCCGACCATTATGCGTTGTACGGCGGCAAGATGGACCTGGGGTATGGCGACGCCTGGCACGTGATCGACGGCTTGTATTCCGGTTTCACCGAAGGCTCGGAATACCGCGGCGCGATAGGCGTGGGCGGCCGGTATACGTTGGATACGGCGGCGGCCGGCTCGCACTCGTTTGCCGCCGTGCTATTCAAGCGCGACGATGGCGGCCTGAGCCAGCGTCTGAGTTTCGACGACGGCCTGCTGAAGGCCGATGCGCCGCCCACCTTCAGCGACCGCATGCAGTCTTTCATCGTGTCCTATGACTTCCGCCGGCTGCCGGGGCTGGAAGGCATTTCGGGCGGCGTAGACGCTGGCCGGCTGCATGCCCAGCCCGGATACGGCGACAGCAGCAACATCGTGTCCGCGCGCCTGCGCTACGACGCGCCGTTGGGCCGCCGCTGGAATTTGGGTTGGTACAACGAGGCCACTTACGCCAGCGCGTTTCGCGGCGCCCCGGTGTCCAACGGCAATGGCGTGACGTCGGTGGCGCTATCGCGCGACCGCTGGCAGTTCGTGGTAACTGCCGCGGCGCGCAAGCTGTCGGGCAGCGACGAAAAGCTGGCGCGCTACGGCCTGCGCGGCGGCTGGGACTGGGCCTTTTCCGGCGCGGCCACCTACGTGCTGCCAGCCGGTTTTATCGTCCAGGCGGGGCTGACGCGCCAGCGCGACCAGTCGCTCATCATCAATCAGGGCGTGTTCCGCATCGCCTATCAAGCCGAGTTCTGAGGTGACCATGAACAGCAAGCCAATACGCATTGCCGCTGCCGCCGTGCTGGGCGCGGGTTTGGCCATGGGTGGCGCCATGCCCGCCGCATCGCAGGCGTTGACGATAGAGCGCGGCGCCAGCCCGCCAGCCGACGCCGTGGCGATTCCGAACGGCAGCCGGGAACGGGCCGTTCAGGAATTGCCTCATATCATCGAACGCATCATGCGGCGCAGCCATGTGCCGGGCATGGCCGCCGCCGTGGTCATCGACGGCAAGACCGTGTTTGCCCAGGGATACGGCAAGCGCGAGGCGGGCAAGCCTGGCGCGGTCGATGCGCAGACGGTGTTCCAGATCGCGTCGATTTCCAAGTCGATCTCGGCCACGGTGACGGCGATCCAGGTGACCCGGGGCACGGTGGCATGGACGGACCCAGTATCGCGCTATTTGCCAGGCTTCAAGTTGAGCGATGCCTATGTGGCCTCGCACGGCACGATCGGCGATTTCTTCGCGCACCGCACCGGCTTGCCGGGCACGGCTGGCGACGATCTCGAAGACCTCGGATTCACGCGCGACGAGATCATCGCGCGCCTGAGGCTGCTGCCGCTCGACCCTTTTCGCATTTCTTATCACTACGCCAACTTCAGCACGACGATCGCCGCCGAGGCCGTGGCCGCGGCCGCCCAAGCGCGCTGGGAAGACCTGGCCGATGCATCGCTGTTCAAGCCGCTGGGCATGGCTTCGACCAGCTATCGCTATCGCGACTACGAAGCGCGCGGCAACCGCGCCGCATTGCATGCGTACCGGAACGGATCGTTCCAGGCCCTGGGCCAGCGTAATGCCGACGAGCAGGCGCCGGCGGGCGGCGTTTCGTCCAATGTGGTCGATCTGGCCGAATGGTTGAAACTGCTGCTGGCGAATGGCCAGCGCCAGGGCAAGCCGCTGATTGCGCCGCAGGCCCTGCTGCCGGCGCTGTCACCGCAGTCGTTCAGCGCGCCGCCGCATGCCGTGGATGCGCGGCCGGGGTTTTATGGCTATGGCTTCAACGTGAACACCGAGGTGGGCGGCCGCCCGGCCATGGGACATTCGGGGGCCTTTCTGCTGGGCGCCGGCACGGCGTTCAAGATCGTGCCGTCGGCCGGGATCGGCATTGTGGTGCTGACCAATGGCGCGCCGATCGGCGCGGCGGAGTCGGTCGTGGCGGAGTTCACCGACGTGGCGCTCTACGGCAAGCCAAGCCGGGATTGGTTCGCCGCCTACAACGGGGTCATGCGAGGCTACTTCGTTCCGCAAGCGGACCTTTCATCGCAGAGCCGCCCGGCCCGGCCCCGGGCAAGCCAGCCGCTGGACAGCTATGTCGGCCGCTATGAAAACGCGTACTTCGGCATGGCCGATATACAGGAAGCCAATGGCGCCATGACGCTTACGCTGGGCCCGAAGGCCATGGCGTTCCAGTTGCGCCACTGGGACGGCGACACCTTCGCGTTCAGCCCGGCGGGCGAGGCGGAACTGGTGGATTCGCTGGCGTCGCTGCGGTTCAAGATGGAAAACGGCCGCGCCAGCGGCTTCGCCATCGATTTCTACGACGAAAACGGCCTGGGAACCTGGGTAAGAAAGTAAGATGCGCCAGGGGCGGGCGGCGCTGTTTTGCCCATATCTTTGCCGGTATCTTTGCCCATATCGTTGCCCATATAAAACCGCAATATCTGCAAAGCCTCCATCGCTACAGTGGAAGCCCTGGAGGACGCATGAAAGCCACGACCCGCATCCACTACGCCAACCGGCTGGAACCCGTGCTGCACTGGCTGGCCTCGCATCCCGACGCGGCGCCCGACCTGTATCACCTGGCTGACCTGGCATGCCTGTCGCCCTATCACTTCCATCGCGTGTACCGCGCGCTGATGGGCGAGACGGTCAACGCCACGATGCAGCGCATGCGCATGCACCGGGCGTCGGTGGATTTGGCCGGCAGCCGGCCCATGCCGCAGGTGGCGCGGCGCGCCGGGTATACCTCGCAAGCCGCGTTCAACCGGGCTTTCGGCGCGGCGTTCGGCATGCCGCCGGGCCGCTACCGCCATGCGCGCTCCAGGCCTTTCAACCCTCAGGAGCTTGGCATGTACCCTGTCACCATCGAGCAGTTCGCCGGCGCGTCGCTGGCCACCCTGGCCCATCAGGGCGACTATCAAAACATCGGCGCCACGTTCGACCGCCTGTTCATGCTGGCCGCCGGCCGCGATCTGGTCGGGCCTGCCACGCGCTCGTTCGGCGTGTACTACGACGACCCGGCGCAGGTGCCCGCCGACCGGCTGCGTTCGCGCGCCGGCCTGACGCTGCCCGACGGCGCGTCGGCCGACCCGGTATTCGAGCCGTTCGCGCTGCCGGCCGCGCGCTGCGCCGTGCTGGAATACACCGGTCCGTACAGCGAAATAGAAGCCGCCTATAACTGGCTGTTTGCGCAATGGCTGCCGGCCAGCGGCCACGAGACGCTGGATTTTCCGATGTGGGAAGAATACGTGAACGATCCCAAGACCACGCCCGCGGCCGAGCTGAAGACGCGCATTTACCTGCCGTTGGCCTGACGCGGCGGGCGGCCCGGGCGCATTGCCCGGGCTGCTTCTATGGCGTGCTGGACTGCGGCGGGTTGTCGTTGATCTTGACGCTGAAGCTGCCGTCCAGAATGGCCTTCTGGCGGGCCTCGACGCTGGCGACCAGCCCGCCGGGCAGCTTGCCCTCGAACGCGCCCAGCGGGGCCAGCATCGATCCCTGGTAGCGCATCTGCGAATACTTGCCGTAGTCGTCGGCCTTGAAGGTGCCGCGCTTGACCATGGTGAGCGCCCGTTCGATGGTGGGTTCCATGTTCCAGAGCGCCGAGGTGACGACCGTGTCCGGGTACTGCGGCTGGGTGTCGATGACGTTGCCGATAGCCAGCTTGCCGCGCTGTTGCGCGGCCTCGGCTACGCCGAAGCGTTCGGCATACAGCATGTCGACGCCCTGGTCGATCATGTCGAAGGCGGCCTGCCTGGCCTTGGGCGGGTCGAACCACGATCCGATGAAGGCCACGTAGAACCGCGCGTCGGGGTTGATTTCGCGTACGCCGTCCATGAAGGCGTGCATCAGGCGGTTGACTTCGGGGATGGGGTAGCCGCCCACCAGGCCGATCTTGCCGCTTTCGCTCAGGCCGCCGGCGACCATGCCCGACAGGTAGGCCGCTTCCTGGATGTAGTTGTCGAACACCGAGAAATTGGGCTGCTGGGGGCGCCCCGACGAGCCCATGAGGAAGGCGGTTTGCGGGTAGTCGCGGGCCACCGCGCGCGCGGCGGCCTCGGCCCGGAAGGCTTCGCCCACGATCAGGTGCACGCCTTTTTCGGCGTACTGACGCAGCACGCGTTCGTACGAACCGTGCGAAACGTTTTCGGTGTATGCGTAGTCGATGTCGCCGCGCGTGCGGGCCAGGATAAGGGCCCGGTGCACGCGCGACACCCATTGCTGGCCGATAGGCACGGTGTACACCCCGGCCACCTTGACCGGACCGATTATCTGGCCGTACGCCCTGCCCGCCGCCAGCCAGGCGAGCCCCGCCCCGAGCCGCAGTATGGTGCTGCGCCGCAGCTGTCCGGCGGCCGACAGGGAAGTGCGGAATGGCATGGACGAGGGCTCCTGCGCAACGCGCTGAAGGTTGGGCGATGACGGCGCGGCGCAATGCATGCCGCGCGAAAGGATTATAGGCAAGCTTGTCCCGCGTCGGGCGCATTTGCGGGTGCATAATCTTGCGTAGTGTGCGCCGCCGTGTTGCGTGGCGCGGAATTCGGAGACTTCGATGCGATTGCTGTTTCTTGGCGCCGGCGGCACGGGCGGCTACTTTGGCGGACGGGCGGCCCAGGCGGGCGCCGACGTGACCTTTCTGGTGCGCGAAGCGCGTGCGCAAAAATTGCGCGCGCAGGGCCTGCGCATCGAAAGCCCGCGCGGCGACGCGGTGGTGGCCGCCCAGGTGGTGACCGAAGGCGAGCTGGAAGGCGCCTACGACGTGGTGGTGATCAGCTGCAAGGCCTATGACCTGCCCAGCGCCATCGCGGCCATCCGTCCCGCGGTGGGCCCGGATACGGCGATCCTGCCCATCATGAACGGCGTGCTGCAGTACGACACCCTCGACGCCGAGTTCGGCGCGGCCCGGGTGCTGGGCGGGCTATGCCAGATCAACGCCACGCTTGGCCCCGAGGGGCAGGTGCGGCACCTGGGCCAGCATGCGGTGTTCGTCTACGGCGAGCGGGCCGGCGATCCGCGCAGTGCGCGTTGCGTGGCGCTGGAGGCCGCGCTGGCGGGGGCGGATTTCACCAACCGCCTGAGCAGCGACATCCAGCAGGATGTCTGGGAAAAATACGTGTTCCTGACCACACTGGCCGCCGCGACCTGCCTGATGCGCGGGCCGGTCGGGCAGATCGTGTCTACCGACGACGGCGAAGCCATCGTGCGCGATCTGCTGCGCGAATGCCAGCAGGTGGCGGCGGCTTCGGGCCATGCCGTGCGCAGCGAAGCCGATGCCGCGGCGCTGAAGGTGCTGACCGACCGTCAGTCGCCCATGACCGCATCCATGTTCCGTGACCTGAGCCAGGGCGCGCGGGTCGAGGCCGACCACATTGTGGGCGACATGGTGCACCGTGGGCGTACCCTGGGCCTGGACACGCCGGCCTTGCGCATGGCCTACGCCCACCTGCAGGTGTACCAGGCCCGGCGCGCCATTGGTGCATGATGTGCAATTGACTATCGCGCGCGGCGGTGTTTGCGCGCGCGGTCCGCGGGGCTAGCATGGAGCATCCTCATTGCTTCCGGAGCACTTCATGAACATCGCACTAATTGGCATCACGGGCCGCGCGGGATCGCGTATTGCCGACGAATTGTTGCGCCGCGGACACCAGGTCACCGGCATTGCCCGCAACCCCGCCGAGGTGGTGGCGCGGCCCGGCCTGACCGCCAGACAGGGCGACGTCACCGATCCCGCCGCGCTGGCGCCGTTGCTGGCCGGCCACGACGCGGTAATCAGCGCGGCCCGCTTCGTTTCCACTGACGCCAAGCCGCTGCTCGAAGCAGTACGCAGCGCAGGCGTGCCCCGGCTGCTGGTGGTGGGCGGCGCGGGCAGCCTGCGGGTCGCGCCCGGGGTCATGTTGATCGATACCGCCGATTTTCCCGACGCGTACAAGCCCGAGGCTCGCGCCGGCGTGGTGTTCCTGGACGCCCTGCGCCGCGAGACGGCGCTGGACTGGACCTTCCTGTCGCCGTCGGCGCTGTTCGCGCCGGGCGAGCGCACCGGCACGTTCCGCATCGGCAGCGATGAGCTGCTGGCCGACGACGAGGGCAAGAGCTGGATCTCCATGGAAGACTACGCCATCGCGCTGGTCGATGAGCTTGAATCGCCGCGCCACCCGCGGCGGCGCTTCACGGTCGGCTACTGACGCCGGCCGCCCCGCCATGAAAACCGTCTACCTGGCTGGCTTCGATGTGTTCCGCGCGGACGCGCTGGCGCATGGCGCCTGGTTGAAGCTGCAATGCCGCAACCATGGTTTCGAGGGCCTGTATCCGCTGGATAACCAGGCGCCGGCAGGCTTGCCGGGCCGTGCGCTGGCGCAGTGGATCTATGAAGCCAACACGGCGCTGATTCGCCAGGCCGACGCGGTGATGGCCAACCTGAATGCCTTCCGCGGCGCCGAGCCCGACTCGGGCACGGCGTTCGAGGTGGGTTATGCGGTGGCCCTGGGCAAGCCGGTGTGGGCGTATACCGACCACGCCGACTCGCTGGTGCAGCGCCTGGCCGTGGCCCAGGCCGACGACCCGCCGCGCCACGTCGACGCGCAGGGCTATACGGTGGAAGACTTCGGGCTGAGCCTGAACCTGATGCTGGCCTGCAGCGCCACGGTGATTAGCGGGGACGCCACGCAATGCCTGGCACACATGAAGCAGGCGCTGGGCACCGGCGCACCAGGCGCGCGCGAACCCTGACGCCGGGCCGGCTGGCGGCCGGTGTCTGACACCGAAGTGTGTAGGGGTTTTTCAATAGTGCGGTGTCTGACACCTTCGGAGTCAGACACCTGGTCTGAGACTGCCACGCTCATCCCTCGGGAATCAGGCACCTGAATGCCAGACCAGGACGGGTCTCGCCAGGTGTCTGACTCCCGCAGGGTGTCCGACACCGAAGTGTGTAGCGGTTCTTCAATAGTGCGGTGTCTGACACCTTCGGAGTCAGACACTTGGTCTGAGGCAGCCAGGCTCATCCCTCGGGAATCAGGCACCCGAATGCCGAACCAGGACGGGTCTCGCCAGGTGTCTGACTCCCGCAGGGTGTCTGACACCGAAGTGTGTGGTGGTTTTTCAATAGTGCGGTGTCTGACACCTTCGGAGTCAGACACCTGGTTTGAGGCAGCCAGGCTCATCCCTCGGGAATCAGGCACCCGAATGCCGAACCAGGACGGGTCTCGGCAGGTGTCTGACTCCCGCAGGGTGTCTGACACCGAAGTGTGTGGCGGTTCTTCAATAGTGCGGTGTCTGACACCGAAGCGTGTAGGGGTTTTTCAATAGTGCGGTGTCTGACACCTTCGGAGTCAGACACCTGGTCTGAGACAGCCAAGTTCATCGTTCGGGAAATCAGACACCTGGTCTGAGACAGCCGGACTCAGGCCTCAGCCAGGGCTGGCTGCGCCGGGGCCTGGGCGGCCAGGCGTTGGCGGTGCATGGCGAGTTCGGCGATGGTCAGCGCCACCAGGCCGTGCTCGGCGGCGTAGCGGGCAATGCTGGGCCCGCGCGCCATGGTGCCGTCGGCGTTCATCAGTTCGCACAGCACGGCGGCCGGGCGCAGGCCGGCCAGTACGGCCAGGTCGACCGAGCCTTCGGTGTGGCCGCGCCGCGCCAGGACGCCGCCCGGCTGGGCCCGTAACGGAAACACATGGCCGGGGCTGACAATGTCGGCGGCCTGCGCGCCCGGGGCGATGGCCGCGCGGATGGTGGTGACGCGATCCGCGGCAGACACGCCCGTGGACACGCCGTGGCGGGCTTCGATAGACACCGTGAACGCCGTGCTGTAGCGGCTTTCGTTGCGGGCCACCATGGGCGGCAGCTGCAACTGCTCGAGCGTGTCGTCGGTCAGGCACAGGCAGACGATGCCGCTGCAGTCGCGGATCAGCTGGGCCATGACGGGCACGGTGAGTTTGTCGGCGGCGACGATCAGATCGGCTTCGTTCTCGCGGTCGAAGTCGTCCATCAGGATGACCGGGCGGCCCAGACGCATGTGGTGCAGCGCGCGCGCCAAGCGGGCCTCGAACGGCTGTGCGGTGAGGTCGGGGGGAAGATAAGGTACAGAAGAAATGACGGAGGACATTGAAACGCTCTCGCAAGTGATAGTTGGCGAAAAACGTTTCAGGGCTTGTGACAGCCAGGCCCACGCCCCGCATGCACAGGGGGCGCCCCGGCAGGCCGCCGCGGCGCGCACCCCGCCTGCTGGCGGGAATGGGCAGGCACATCTTCTTTCATCCGGACTATGACCGTCGGCCCTGGCATCGCACCAGATCTGCTGACCCCGGCCAAGGCTGGCCGGGCGCTCGCGGGCTTGCCGCATTGCGGCTTACCGCCGGTGGGGAATTTCGCCCCGCCCTGAAGACGTACTGCTATGGCCGCGCGGATGGCACGGCCATGGCTATTGTACGCCCGGCGCGACGGCGCCCTATTTCTTCTTTTTCTTCAGGGCCAGCATGGTGCCCCGGCAGGACGGCGTGCCGCACAGGCACTGGTAGGCAGCCTTGAGCTTCTTGGTGATCTTGCCGTCGAGCACCAGCCCGTAGTCGTAGAAGAGTTCTTCGCCGCGGGCGATGTCGCGCAGCGCCGTGATGTAGACGCGCTTGCCATGGCGGCCTTCCTGGGCTTCGCAGTTGGGCTCGCAGGAATGGTTGATCCAGCGCGCGTCGTTGCCGTCGTCGCCGCCGTCGATCACGCGGCCCGAACTGAGCGAGAAGAAGAAGGTGTGGAACGGATCGTCGGGGTTGGTGGGGTGGCGGCGGTCGGCTTCCTTGGCGCTGATGCGCTTGCCGCTGTATTCGATGATGCGCGTGCCGGCGGGGATTTTGCGCGCGGCGAACACGCCGTTGCCATGCAGCTTGGAGCGGCGCACGACGTGCCAGGGCTTGGAGGGATCAGCAGCAGTGGTCATGAATGAGGGCTGGAAGGCATATGGCAAGGCAGCGGCGATTATATCGGTGCGGGGCGCGCGCCGTGATGACAGGCGGCGGATTCATTCGGCGGGTGGTGGGCTCAGCGGCAGCTGGGTTTCTTTCAGGCGGCGCAGCACGAAGCAGGACTTGCTGTGGCGGATGCCCGGGATGCGGTAGAGCTGCTCGCGCAGCAGCCGCTCGTAGTCGCGGGTATCGCGCACCGCGATGCGGATGTAGTAGTCGTAATCGCCCGAAACCAGGAAGGCTTCCAGCACTTCGGGAATCTGCGCCAGCGCGCGGCCGAACTCGTACAGCGTTTCTTCGCTGTGGCTTTCCAGCGTGATGTGCACGATGACCGTGTCCATGAAGCCCAGCGAGGCGGGGTCGATGTCGACGGTATAGCCGCGAATGACGCCGGCCGACTCCATGCGCTTGATGCGGTTCCAGCAGGGCGTGGACGACAGCCCGACCTCGGCGCCGATTTCGTTGAGGCTGGCCCGGGAGTTCTGTTGCAGCGCCTTGAGAATGGCCAGGTCGAACTTGTCCAGTTTCATTTTCTTGGTTTCCGGGTAAAGAAAGACAAATTTACTGGAAAACCGGGGAAAACGTAGAAAAGAAGAGAAATCTTCTTTGTAGAAGGGCATACCATATTCAGTATGAATGACCGCCTGCACGCCTCCGCCCTCGCCGCCTTGCGCCACGACACTCCTTCTGCCCGCAATGGCGCCGAGATTCTGCTCGATACGCTGATCGAACGCGGGGTCGACACGGTGTTCGGCTATCCGGGCGGCGCGGTGCTGCCGCTGTACGACGCGCTGTACGCCGAACCGCGCCTGCGCCATGTGCTGGTGCGCCACGAACAGGCAGCGGTGCATGCGGCCGAAGGCTACGCGCGCACGACCGGGCGGCCGGGCGTGGTGTTCGTGACCTCGGGGCCGGGCATGGCCAACACGACCTCGGGCCTGCTCGACGCCATGTGCGACTCGATTCCGGTGCTGTGCATCAGCGGCCAGGTGGCAACCTCGGCCATCGGCACCGATGCATTCCAGGAATGCGACGCCATGGGGATTTCGCGCTCGGTCACCAAGTGGAACACGCAGGTTCGCGCCGCCGAAGACGTGGCTACCGTGGTGGGCCGGGCCTTCGACCTGACCCGCCAGGGCCGGCCCGGGCCGGTGTTGGTGGATTTTCCGAAAGACGTGCAGCTGGCCCGGCCGCTGCAGGCCGAAGCGCCGCAGGCGCTGGAAAACCAGCGGCTGGCGGCGCTGCGCGCGCGCCGGCAGGCCGGCAAGGCGCCGCTGAAATTGCCGCAGACCGCCGTGCGCCGCGCCGCGGCGCTGATCGCGCAGGCGCGCCGGCCGGTGTTCTATGGCGGCGGCGGCCTGGTCAATTCCGGCCCGCAGGCCTGCCAGGCCTTTACTGAACTGGTGCGCCACACGGGCGCGCCCTGCACGCTGACGCTGATGGGCCTGGGCGCCTTCCCGGCTTCGGACCCGCAGTTCGTGGGCATGCTGGGCATGCACGGCACGCTGGAAGCCAACATGGCCATGCACCATGCCGACCTGGTGGTGTGCATCGGCGCGCGCTTCGATGACCGCATCACGGGCAAACTGGCCGAGTTCTGCCCGCATGCGCGCAAGATCCACATCGATATCGATCCGGCTTCCATCAACAAGGTGGTGCGCGTCGACGTGGCGCTGGTGGGCGACTGCCTGCCGCTGATCGAGGCCCTGCGCGGCGCGCTGGAGGCCCTGCCATTGCCCGACGGACGCCTGGCCGGCTGGTGGCGGCGCATCGACGCCTGGCGCGCCAAAGACTGCCTGGCCTGCCCGCCGGCGCAAGACGCCATTCTGCCGCAGCACCTGATGCAGCGTTTGAACGCCGCGCTGGCCGGCCGCGATGCCATCGTGTCCACCGATGTGGGCCAGCACCAGATGTGGGCCGCGCAGTACCTGCGTTTCGATCGCCCCAACCGCTGGCTGACGTCGGGCGGCGCGGGCACCATGGGCTACGGCGTGCCGGCGGCCATCGGCGCCCAGGTGGCGCATCCGGACAAGACCGTGGTGTGCGTCAGCGGCGATGCTTCGGTGCTGATGAACATCCAGGAACTATCGACCGCCATGCAGCACGAAACACCGGTCAAGGTGGTGTTGTGCAACAACGGCTACATGGGCATGGTGCGGCAATGGCAAGAGCTGATCCACGGCGGACGCTACAGCCACAGCTACAACGCGTCGCTGCCCGATTTCGTGGCGCTGGCCAAGGCGTTCGGCTGGGGCGCCGCGCGGGTCGACGATCCGGCGCGGCTGGATGAGGCGCTGGCGCAATGCCTGGCGCACCCGGGGCCGTATTTCCTGGACGTGGCAGTGGCGGCGCAGGAAAACTGCTTCCCCATGATGCCGGCCGGTGAAGGGCATCACCGCATGATGCTGGCCGATGGCGTCTGGTACGAGGACGATACGGCCTGATTTCCCGGCTTAGAGCGTTTCGAACGCTGCCTTAGAACATTTGAACTGGACGCGCCGAGGGGCGCTTCCTAGACTCCCGGTCACGCAATGACGATGACCGAGGAGACAATGTGCTGAGCCGGGCGCTGGACAATATTCGCGTGCTGGATCTGTCGCGCATCCTGGCCGGGCCATGGTGCACGCAGAACCTGGCCGACCTGGGCGCCGACGTAATCAAGGTCGAACGCCCCGGGCAGGGCGACGACACGCGCAAGTGGGGGCCGCCGTATCTGCAGTCTCGCGATGGCCAAGAGGCACTGTCGGCCTATTTCACGTGCTGTAACCGCAACAAGCGCTCGATCTGCCTGGACTTCTCGCAGCCGCAGGGGCAGCGCGCGCTGCTGAAACTGCTGGCCACCTGCGATGTGCTGGTCGAGAACTACAAGAGCGGCACGCTCAAGCGGTATGGGCTGGACTACGACAGCCTGAAGGCGCTGCGGCCCGACCTGGTGTATGTGTCGATCACCGGCTACGGACAAGATGGCCCGCGCGCGGCGCAACCCGGATACGACTACATTTTCCAGGGCATGGGCGGCCTCATGAGCCACACCGGCATCGCTGACGGCGAACCCGGCGCGGGGCCCTTGCGCGCGGGTATTCCCGTGGTGGACATCTCCACGGGCATGTACGCCACGTCGGCCGTGCTGGCCGCGCTGCTGCAGCGCACCCGCACCGGCCAGGGAGCGCACCTGGATATCGCGCTGCTGGACGTCGCGGTGGCCATCAATGCCAACCAGGGGGCGAATTTCCTGGTGTCCGGCCGCAACCCCAAGCGCAGCGGCAACGCGCATCCCAATCTGGCGCCTTACGAGGTGTTTGCGGCGCGCGATGGGTTTTTCATCCTGGCGGTGGGCAACGACAGCCAGTTCGCCAAGTTCTGCGCACTGTGCGACGAGCCCGCCCTGGCGCAAGACCCGCGCTTTGCCACCAATGCGGCGCGCGTGCAGAACATGCCCGCGCTGCGCGAGACGCTCAGCCGGATCATCGCCACGCAAGACCGCGCCTATTGGGCCAGCGGCCTGGAGGCGGCCGGTATTGCATGGGGCCCCGTCAACGGGCTGGACGAAGTTTTCGCCGATGAGCAGGTGCGGCATCGCGCAATGCTCAAGCACGCGTCGCATCCCCGCTTCGGCGATATTCCGCTGGTGCGCAACCCCATGCTGGGCCGCGAAGATACCTCGCCGATGCGCGCTCCGCCCCTGATGGGCGAGCACACGCGCGAGATATTGGGCGAGCCTTGAACCGGCGGCCATGGCAGCCATGGCCGCCGCGGCATCGTTTTTTTTCACAACTCGACTTGCAGCACGATACAGGAGACAAGAAATGAAGATGACCTTCCGCGGGGTCGCCGCTACCGCCGCAGCGCTGGCGCTTTGTGCCGCCGGCGCTACGGCCCGCGCCGCCTATCCGGACCGCCCCGTTACGCTGATCGTGCCGTACGCGCCGGGCGGCACCACCGATCTCATGGCCCGGGTGGTCGCCCCCAAGCTCGGCGAACTGCTGGGGCAGACCGTAGTGGTGGTGAACAAGCCCGGCGCGGGCGGCGCGGTCGGCAGCGGCTACGCGGCGCGCGAGCGGCCGGACGGCTACACCCTGGTCATGGCGGTGGAAAGCTCGCACGCGGTGAACCCCAGCGTGCACGCCAAGCCCCAGTACGATCCGGTCAAGGATTTCGCGCCCATCAGCAACCTGGCCAATGTGCTCGGCGTGCTGGACGTGCCCGGCGATTCTGACATCAAGACTTTTGACCAGCTCATCGCCCGCCTGAAGGCCAACCCCGACCACTATTCGTTCGGCTCGTCGGGCAGCGGCGGCTACAGCCATTTGTTTGGCGAACTGTTCCTGAGCTCGACCGGCACGAAGATGCTGCACGTGCCGTACAAGGGACTGGGCCCCGCGCTGGTGGGTCTGATGGCCGATCAGGTGCAGGTGGTGTTCGACAACCTGCCTTCGTCGGCCGGCTTTCTGGCTTCGGGCAAACTGCGCGCGCTGGCGGTGGCCTCGCCCAAGCGGATCGAGAGCATGCCCGATGTTCCCACTTACGCCGAGGCCGGCTATCCTCAACTCAACACGCCTTCGTGGTTCGGCCTGGCTGCGCCGGCAGGCACCCCCGACGCCGTGCTCGACCAATTGAACCAGGCTGTGAAGCAGACCCTGGCCGACCCGAAAGTGGCCGCCGACATCGAACGCCTGGGCGCCGTGCCCGACTACACCTCGCGCGAGCAGTTTGCCGGCATGATCAAGCGGTCCAACGCCGTGTGGCAGAAAGTCGTGAACGACATCGGTTTCGAAAAACTCTAGGTACACCATGGCCATCGAAATTCCCACTCTTGCCCACGCCGCTTTTTCGCTGCGGGACGACGGCGTCGGCACGCTGGAGATCCGCGACGCGGGCAAACTGAACATTCTGAGCGCTGCCGTCGTGGAAAGCCTGATCGCCATGCTGGCGCACATCGATCAGCGCGACGACGTGAAGGTGCTGGTGCTGCGCGCCGAGCAAGAGAAGGCCTTCGTGGCGGGTTCCGACATCAAGGAGATGGCGTTCTTCGACCACGCCAGCGCCATTGCGTACATCGACCGCCTGCGGCAATTGTGCGACGGGGTGCGGCTGTTGCGCGCGCCGGTGATCGCGCGCATTCCTGGCTGGTGCCTGGGGGGCGGCATGGAGCTGGCGCTGTCGTGCGACCTGCGCATCGCCTCTGACCAGGCCCGCATGGGCATGCCCGAAGTGAAGGTCGGCGTGCCGTCCATCATTCATGCCGCGCTGTTGCCGCGGCTGGTCGGCAAGGCACGCGCGAACTGGATGCTGCTGACCGGGGAAATCGCCGACGCGCGGCAGGCCGAGGCCTGGGGCCTGCTGGACCGCGTGGTGCCGGCGGCCGGGCTGGACGCCGAAGTCGAGCGCGTAGCGAGTATGCTTGCCGGGCTGGGCCAGCGTGCGCTGGCCCAGCAGAAGCGCCTGCTGCGCGAGTGGGAAGACGAGCCGCTGGACGTTTCGTTGCAGAACGGCGTGCTGGAGTTCGGTGCGGCGTTCGACACGGGCGAGCCGGGGCGCTATATGCGTGCATTCCTGGACGAGAAGGCGCGCAAGACGGGCGCCTGATCCGGCATGGCGGGGCCGCCGCGCGGCGGCCCCGGACGGCTGTTCCGCCCTGCCCGCAACCCGGCGCACACGGAGGAATCGATGTCGTATGAGCTGAAAGACCTGCGCCTGTTCAAGGCCATTTTGCAGGCGGGCAATTTGTCCGCCGGCGCGGCCATGATGCACATGACGGCGCCTTCGGCCAGCTACCGCCTGAAGAACCTGGAGTATGCGGCTGGCAGCCCGCTGTTCGTGCGATCCGCCCGGGGCATGAGCCTGACGCCGGCCGGCGAGGCGTTGGCGCGCCATGTCGACATCGTGCTGGACGACTTGCAGGCAATGCAGACCGAAGTCAGCGCCTATGCGCGCAACCTGAAGGGCAGCGTGCGTCTGCTGGCCAACAGTAGTTCGCTCAATGGCTTCATCATTCCCAGCCTGGCGCGCTTCCTGATTTCAAACGCGCATATCGACGTCAACCTGAAAGAGCAGGACAGCCTGTCCATCGCGGGCAAGATCCAGCGCGGCGAGGCTGATATCGGTATCTGCGCGGGCAAGGTCGACGACGCAGACCTGCGTTGCGAGCTCTATGCCATCGACCGCCTCGTCTGCGCGGCTCCCGCCGACCATGCATTGGCGCAGCGCGCCAGCGTCGCCTACGCGGAGGTGCTGGCGCACGGGCAGGTGTGCATGGACCGGGCCAGCAGCAATTTCCATTTCGTGCAGACGCAGGCCGAGCGGCTGGGCAAGTCTGTCAGTGTGCGCGTGCATGCGCACGATTTCAGTTCGGTGCTGTACCTGGTGAGCGCCGGCGTGGGGGTGGCGGTCGTGCCGGCCAGCGTTGCCGAACCGCTGGCGCGCGAGGGCGCGATTATGGCCATTGCCTTGCAGGATGGCTGGGCCTTGCGCGACCTGCACCTGGTCACGCGGCAGGATGCCGAACCTTCGGGCCTGGTGCGCCAGTTCGCCGAAGTGCTGCTGCACGACCCGCAAGTGGTCGCGGCCCGCACCGGGAAGAACTGGCGGGAGTGAGATAACCGTGGGTCCGCATCGGTGCCTGACACCGAGGTTGAGGGCAGTCGTTGCCCACGTCGGTGTCTGACACCCTTCGGGAGTCAGACACCTGATCGGGCGGAGTCAGATGCCTGGTCTGTCAAAGTCAGATGCCTGGTCTCTGGGAGTCGGGCGCTTGGCGTGCGAAGATCAGGGGCTTGGCCAGGGGTCAGGCTCCGCAGGTGCCTGACCCCGAGGTGGTGAGGCAGCCGTTGCCTGCTTCGGTGTCTGACACCCTTCGGGAGTCAGACACCTGATCGGTCAGAGTCAGACACCTGATCGGGCGGAGTCAGATGCCTGGTCTGTGAGAGTCGGGCACTTGGCGTGCGAAGATCAGGTGCTTGGCCAGGGGTCAGGCTCCGCAGGTGCCTGACCCCGTGGTGGTGAGGCAGCCGTTGCCTGCTTCGGTGTCTGACACCCTTCGGGAGTCAGACACCTGATCGGTCAGAGTCAGATGCCTGGTCTGTGGAAATCAGGCACCTGGCGTGGCTGCTCAGTCGTGCTTGATCGAGATGGTCTTGAGCACGGTGAAACCGTACAGCGCTTCGAAGCCCTTCTCGCGGCCGTGGCCGCTGGCCTTGACGCCGCCGAACGGCAGTTCGATGCCGCCGCCCGCGCCGTAGTTGTTGATGAACACCTGGCCGCTGCGCACCTTGCGCGCGATGCGCAGCTGGCGGGCGCCGTCGCGCGTCCAGACGCTGGCGGCCAGGCCGTATTCGGTGGCGTTGGCAATGCGCACCGCGTCGGCTTCGTCGTCGAACGGGATGGCCGCCAGCACCGGACCGAACACTTCTTCCTGGGCCAGGCGGTGGTCGACCGGCACGTTGTCGAGCAGCGTGGGCGCCTGGTAGTAGCCTTCAGCGGGCGCGCCGTCGGCGATCTTGCCTTGCGCGGCGGTGGCGATGCCGTCTTGTGCGGCGGCTTTCAGGAAGTTCTGCACGCGTTCTTGCTGCGTCTTGCGGATCAGCGGCCCGCAGTCCAGGTCCATGGTGGCGGGGCCGGCGCGCAGGGCCGAGAAGGCCTGCGACAGGCGCTCAAGCACGCGGTCGTAGGCGCTGCGTTCGACCAGCAGGCGGCTGCCGGCCGAGCAGGTCTGGCCGGCGTTCTGTACGATGGCGTTGACGGCCACCGGCACCAGCGCGTCCAGGTCGGCGTCGCCGAACACGATCTGCGGCGACTTGCCGCCCAGTTCCAGCGTGACCGGCACGTGGCGCTCGGCCGCCACCTGGGTGACCAGCACACCGATGCGCGGCGAGCCGGTGAACGAGATGTGGTCGATGCCCGGGTGCCGCGTCAGCGCGTCGCCGGCCTCGTGGCCGTAGCCAGTGACGATATTGATGGCGCCCGGTGGGAAACCCACTTCGGCCGCCAATTCGGCCAGCCGCAGCAGCGACAGGCAGGCGTCTTCGGCCGGCTTGACCACGCAGGCGTTGCCGGCGGCCAGCGCGCCGCCCACGCTGCGCCCGAAGATCTGCAGTGGGTAGTTCCAGGGCACGACGTGCCCGGTGACGCCGTGCGGCTCGCGCAGCGTCAGCACGGTGTAGCCATTCTGGTAAGGCAGCGTTTCGCCGTGCAGCTTGTCGGCCGCGCCGCCGTAGTATTCGAAGTACCGCGCCACCGCCGTGACGTCGGCGCGGGCCTGCTTGGTGGGCTTGCCGCAGTCGCGCGATTCGATGTCGGTGAGTTCGTCGGCGCAATCCAGGATCTTGACCGACAGCTTCAGCATCAGGCGGCCGCGCTCGGCCGCGGTCAGCCGGCCCCAGGCGCCTTCGTCGTAGGCGCGCCGCGCGGCTTGCACGGCCAGGTCGATATCGGTCGCGTTGCCGCGCGCAATACTGTCGTACTGCTGTCCGGTGGACGGGTCCAGCACCGGAATGGATTCGCCCGAGGAACCGGGAACTGCGCGATTGTCGATGAAATGCTGCTTCATGCCGATGAACCTCTGGAGTGTCGTTGCATCATGGTAGGCAGGCTGTTCGGCCCGGCGTCTGGGCCCGGCGCTAGAACAGGATGGACAGGCCTCCGTCTACGGCCAGCACCTGGCCATTGACATACGAGGCTGCCGGCGAGGCCAGGAATACGGCGGCGCCGGCGATTTCTTCGGGCCGGCCCCAGCGGCCCATGGGGTTGCGGGCCGCCATCGGGTCGTGCACCGCGGGGTCGGCCACGTAGGCCGCGTTGGTTTCGGTGGCGAAAGTGCCGGGCGCGATGGCATTGCTGGTAATGCCCAAGGGGCCGAATTCGGCCGCCAGCGCGCGCATCATGCCGGTAAGGCCCTGTTTGGCGGCCGGGTAGACGGCGTCGCCCGCCCGCGCCAGCTCGCCGGCCACCGACGTGATGGCGATCAGGCGGCCCGAGCCCTGGCGCACCATGCGCTCGGCGGCCAGCTTGGCCAGCAGCATGCCGGCCACCAGGTCGGTGTCGATGAGCGCGCGGATCTCGGCCGGCGAAATGGCCTGCAGGGTTTTGCGATTGCGCGCCCCGACGTTGTTGACCAGGACGTCCAGGCGGCCGTGCTCGGCGTCAATGCGCGCGTAGGCGCGGCTCATGGCCTCGTCGTCGCTGACGTCGAAGGCCAGGGCCGAGGCCGCCAACCCGTCGTTGCGCAGCATGGCGACGGTGCTCTGCACCGACTCGGCATTGCGGCCATTGATGAGCACATGCGCGCCGCAACCGGCCAGCGCCCGCGCGATGCACAGCCCCAGGCCGCGCGCCGAGCCGGTGACCAGCGCCACCTGGCCCGCCAGCGAGAACTGCTGCAGGTAGGCTTGGGTGGGCGGGACGGCGGTCATGGCGAGCGGCTTCAGGCGCTTTTCTTGGCGGGCGCCTTCTTCGCGGCGGTTTTCCTGGGCGCGGCCTTCTTGGCCGCGGTTTTGGATGCCGCTTTGGTTGCCGTCTTGGTGGCGGTTTTGGTGGCGGTCTTGGATGCTGTCTTGGCGGGCGCGCGGCCCGTCTTGGCGGCGCGCGGCTCGAACTCGAAGCCCACCTTGCCGTCCGGCTGGCGCACCAGGAAGGCCTTGAACTTGCGGTTGGTGCGGCTGGAGACGAAACCGTCGAGCAGGTCGGTGCGGCCGTCGGTGAGCAGCTTGTGCATCTGCTCGCGCGAGATTTCCTGCTGCAGGATGATCTTGCCTGAGCGGAAGTCGCAGGTCTTGTCGGGGCCGACCGATTTTTCGCAGACGTAGCTCAGGCCATGCTCGAACACGCGCGAGCTGCACTTGGGGCAGGCGCCCACCGGCGTGTGGCCGGAAAAATCGACCGGTTCGCTGTCGTCATCGTCGTTCTGGCCGAAATCGAATTCCAGCTTGTATTCGTCGCTGATCCGCAGAATGGCGGCGAACGGCCGGCCCATCTTGCTGATGAAGCCCTGCAGGGGGCCGATTTCGCGCTTGGCCAGCAGTTCTTCGACTTCAGGCAGTTCGAAGGTGCGCCCGCCCGGATGCTTGCCGATGGAGAAGTCGCACTGGGTGCAGGCATAGCGCCGGTAGTTTTCCTTGACCACCCCGCCGCACTTGGGGCAGGGCGTTTGCAGGGTGGCGTAGTCGCCGGGCACCGTGTCGCGCTCGTATTCTTTCGCGCGCTTGACGATGACCTGGGTCATCTGGGCGATCTCGCGCATGAAGGCTTCGCGGTCCAGCCCTCCTTGCTCGATCTGCTTGAGCTTGTGTTCCCATTCGCCGGTGAGTTCGGGCGAAGTGAGTTCGGTGACGTCCAGGCCCGACAGCAGTGTCATGAGCTGGCGCGCCTTGGCGGTGGGCACCAGGTCGCGCCCTTCGCGGCGCAGGTAGCCTTCGCCCAGCAGGCCCTCGATGATGCCGGCGCGGGTGGCCGGCGTGCCCAGGCCGCGCTCGGACATGGCTTCGCGCAGTTCTTCGTCGTCGACCAGCTTGCCGGCGCCTTCCATGGCGGACAGCAGCGTGGCTTCGTTGTAGCGGGCCGGCGGCTTGGTGGACAGGCCCACGGCCTCGACGTCTTCGGTGCGCACGGTTTCGTTGTCGGCCACCGGCACCAGGTTGGCGTCTTCGCCCTGGGCTTCCTTGCCATAAACGGCCAGCCAGCCCGGCGCTACCAGCACCTTGCCGTCGGTCTTGAAGCGGTGCCCCTGCACTTCGGTGATGCGGGTGGTGACGCGGTATTCGGCGGCCGGGAAAAACACCGCCAGGAAGCGCTTGAGCACCAGGTCGTACAGCTTGGCCTCGGCTTCGCTCAGGTCGTGCGGGATCTGCAGGGTGGGAATGATGGCGAAGTGGTCCGACACCTTCTTGTTGTCGAAGATGCGGCGGTTGGGCTTGACCCAGCTCTGCGCCACAATGGTGTCGGCATGGCGCGAGAGCTGTCCCACGGCATTGGAGCCGCCCTTGGCCAGGGCCTGCATGGTGTCGCGCACGGTGCCCAGGTAGTCTTCGGGCAGGTAGCGCGAATCGGTACGCGGATAGGTCAGCGCCTTGTGGCGTTCGTACAGGGTCTGGGCCAGCGCCAGGGTGGTCTTGGCCGAGAAACCGAAGCGGCCGTTGGCGTCGCGCTGCAGCGAGGTGAGGTCGTACAGGGCCGGCGACATCTGGGTCGACGGCTTGGATTCTTCGGTGACGCTGCCCGGCTGTTCGCGGCAGGCGGCCACCACGCTTTGCGCAGCCGCCTGCGACCAAAGGCGCGATTCGCGCTTTTCGGGGTCGCGCTCGTCTTTCTTGAAGTCGGGGTCGATCCAGCGGCCCTGGTACAGGCCCGCGGCGGCCACGAACGTGGCGTGCACTTCCCAGTAGTCGCGCGGCACGAAGGCGCGGATGCGTTCTTCGCGCTCGAACACGATGGCCAGCGTGGGCGTCTGCACGCGGCCCACGGGGGTCTTGAAGAAGCCGCCGTCTTTGCTGTTGAAGGCGGTCATGGCGCGCGTGCCGTTGATGCCCACCAGCCAGTCGGCCTCGGCGCGCGAGCGGGCCGCGGCTTCCAGGGGCTTGAGCTGGGCGTCGTCGCGCAGGTTCGAGAAGGCTTCGCGGATGGCGGCCTGCGTCATGGATTGCAGCCACAGGCGCTTGATGGGTTTCTTCACGCCCGCGTACTGGATGATGTAGCGGAAGATCAGTTCGCCTTCGCGTCCGGCGTCACAGGCATTGATGAGCGCGTCGACGTCTTTGCGCTTGGCCAGCTTGACCAGCAGCTTCAGGCGTTCGGCCGAGCGCTTGTCGGCGGGGCCGAGCGCGAATTCGGGCGGAATGACCGGCAGGTGCGCGAAGCTCCATTTGCCCTTGACGGGATCGTTGGGCGCGACAAGACCGAGCAAATGCCCGATACTGGAAGCGAGCACGTAACGTTCGCTTTCAAAATAGTCGCCCTCGCGCGCGAAGCCTCCGAGGGCGCGTGATATATCAAGGGCTACCGAGGGCTTCTCGGCAATAATCAGCGTTTTGCTCATGGGTATCCAGTGGCGGTAGACCCGCCGGTGTAGCGCGGATGATACGAGGGGAGATTCGCCGCATGCAAGTCGGGCCTACAGGACACGCGGGATCGGAACTGCACGCTTGGCGGCAATTTCTGGCCCGCGGCACCCTATGGTTGGGCGTCTGGCTGCTGGGCAGCGCCGTCATCTGCTGGGTGGCCGCCAACTGGCAAGACATGTCCAAGTTCCAGCGCTTCGCCGGGGCGCAGGCGCTGCTGGCGGTGTGCGTGCTGGCTGCCGCATGGGCCGGCTGGCGCCTGCGCGCGGCCACCGGGGCGCGCCGCCATGCCCCGGGGGCGTTGCTGGCGCTGGCCGGGTTGCTGCTGGGCGCCCTGCTCGCCCTGCTGGGCCAAACATACCAGACCGGCGCCGATACCTGGGAACTGTTCGCCTGGTGGGCAGCGCTGCTGCTGCCGTGGGCGCTGGTGGCGGCCAGCCAGGCGGTGTGGCTGCTGTGGGTGGTGGTTGTCAATGTGGCGGCGCTGCTCTATCTAGGAGCCTTCGGGGGCCTGTTCTGGTGGGCCATCGGCCCCGGCCTGCCCACCTTGCTGCTGGCGGCCCTGAACCTGTTGCTGCTGGCCGCCTGGGAATGCGCCGCCTGGCGCTGGCGGGCCGGCACCCGGGTCGGGCCGCGCGTACTGGCGGCCCTGATCATCGGCACCTTGGTGCTGGCGCTGACGTTCGGCGATTCCGTGTTGCGCGGGCTGGGTTCGATCACCGGCGCGGCCTGGGTGGCGGTAACGCTGGGCCTGGGGTACTACTATCAACGCGCCCGCCGCGACCTGCTCATCCTGGCCATGCTGGCCGCCGGCGCCATTTGCGTGTCGATGCGTCTGGCGGGCGAATGGCTGCTTAACCTTGAGCCCGGCGTGTGGGCCATTTTGCCGCTGGCCGGCCTGCTCATGGCCGAGGCGGTCTGGGCCGCGCGCTGGCTGCGCAGGCTGGCGGCCGAGCTGCCCGCGGGCCGCGCGCTGGCCGATGCCGAGCCGGCCGGCGCGTCGGCCGGCAACGCCGTGGCGCCGGCCGATCCCGGCACGCCCGTGGCCGGCTTGGCCGACCCCGACGCCGAGCCGCAATTGGGCCCGGCCTGGTATGTGCAGGGCCTGCTGGGCCTGAGCGCCTGGCTGGCCACTTTGTTGCTGCTGTTGTTCCTGGCGGTGTCGGGCCTGGTCCAGACCCAGCAGGGGGCCATGGTGATGGGCCTGGTGCTGTGCGCGGCGGCGGTGGCCGTGCTGCGCACCGACGCCGGGCCGTTCTGGCGGCAATGCGCCACGGCCATGGGTTTCGCCGGGCAGATACTGGTGGCGTTCGGCTTGTCGCAGTCGGCGTCGTTGTCCAGCGCCTGCGCCTTTGTGCTGCTGCTGGGCGTGGCGGTGTACGCCCTGGCGCCCGACGCGCTGCTGCGCTTCCTGAGCGCCTGGATGATCGCCCTGGCGCTGGCTGGGCTCATCTGGCTGGGCCTGGTGCCTGGGCTGATGAACGACGGCCTGCTCGACATGTGGCTCGATTTCGACACGGTGCGCGCTACGTTCGTCTGGTTGCCGGTGGCGGTGGCCGGCGCCTGGACGGCCGCCGCGGCGTTCTGCGTGGGCCACCGGCTGGCCCGCACTCGGCCCAATGTGCTGCTGCCCCTGGCCTGGGCCTTCGTGCTGGCCGTGCAGGGCATGGTCTGGATGGCGGGCGGCGTGTCGCTGACGCAGTTGCCGGTGATCTGGCAGCTGAACCCGGTAACGGCCCTGCTGACCGTCGCGGCGGTGCTGTTGCCGGTTGCCTGCGCCCTGGCGGTGTTGTGGCCGCGCCGGCGGCTGCTGACTGCCGGCGTGCTGTGGGGCGTTCCGTTGGGCCTGCTGGCCCTGGCGCTGTGCTGGCTGCCCAGCCCGGGCATCGCTTTTGCGCTGGCCTGGATGCTGCTGGGCTTTGGCCTGAACCGCTCGCGCCTGACGATATTTGGCGGCCTGAGCCTGCTGGCGTACCTGGTGGTTTATTACTATCAATTGCAGGTGCCGCTGCTCGACAAGGCCCTGTGGCTGGGCGGCGCCGCGTTGCTGATGTTCTTCCTGCGCGCCCTGGTGTGGCTGGTGCCGCGCCTGATGCGCACCGCCGAACAGCCATCCGCCGCCATGACGGGCCCGGCGCCGGCGGCGCTGCGCTGGCGCACGGCGGTGGTGCTGGGCGGGCTGGCGCTGGTGCTGGCCGTGGTCAATGGCGCCATCTGGCAGCGCGAGGCGGTGCTGGCCAATGGGCGTATCGCCATCCTGGAGCTGGCGCCGGTCGATCCGCGTTCGCTGATGCAGGGCGATTACATGGCCCTGCGGTTCGCCGCCGGCAACGAGGTCATGCAGCGCCTGGCGGCCGACCCCGAGGCCGCGCCGGTGCCCGATGGCTACGTGGTGCTGGTGCCCGACGGCGACGGCGTGGCGCGGGTTGCGCGCATCCAGGCCAGCGCGCAGCCGCATGCCAGCCAGGAAATTGCCCTGCGCTACCGCATGCGGTCCGGCCAGGTGCGTATTGTCACCAACGCGTATTTCTTCCCGGAGGGGCAGGCGGACCGCTATGCAGCGGCGCGCTATGGCGAAGTGCGGGTCGGCGAAGACGGCACGGGGCTGCTGGTGCGCATGCTGGGTGCTGACCGGCAGCCGTTGTAGCGGGGCGAGCGGCGTCCCTACTAGGGGGGGCGTGTTTTGATTTTGCAGGGGGTGGATACGGCTGTGCCGTTTAGTGCGCGGTCTGGCGGCATCCGGCTGGGCGGGACGGGTGAATGCATATGTCGTTTACGGCCGAAGCGCGTCAAGCCCGAGCAAGTCAGGTGTCTGATTTCGCAGGCGTCAGACACCGTTGCGTGCTGCGGCTGCTGCCCTCGGGCGGTGTCAGGCACCCTGGCGGGAGCCTGACACCTGTGCGAGAGGCTCACTTATGCCAGGTGCCTGACTCCGCAGATACCGTCTTGGCAGTCAAGCGGGTAACGCGTAATCGCTGCGATAAGGGGTGCGGTTTTTAAGCACGCCGAAGCATAAGTGAGCGAGCTTGCGCATGGCGGCGCCGAGAGCAGCCATCTTGCTCTTGCCGGCGGCCAGCAGGCGGGCATAGAGCGCCTGTATGTGGGGGTTATGGCGCACAGCCACGACCGCGGCCATGTACAGGGTGGCCCGCACCCGAGCCGGCCCGGTCTTGGACAGCCGAGGCCGGCCGTTCAGGCTGGTGCCGGACTGGCGCTGTACGGGCACCAGGCCCAGATAGGCCGCCAACGCCTGCGGCGATTCAATGCGCCGGTTATGCATGATCGACAGCAACGCGTTGCCGGTCTGTGGGCCGACCGCCGGGATGCTGGTCAGCAGGTCCCGGTCCTCTTTCAGGTCGGGATGGCGGTCGATATGGTCGTTGATCGCGCGCTCCAGACGCTTGATCTGCTCGGTCAGGAACGCCACGCTTTTGTCGATCGAGCCGGTGACCGGCTCGGGCGACTGGCCGAACTGGGCCTTCTCCTGCCGGTTGAGCTCACGCTGCAGATCCTTGGCCAGCGCCTCGTGCCGGGCCAGCAGCGCGCGCAGTTGCCGCGCGTGCAGCGGCGCCGGCTGCCAGGCCGGCGGGCACAGCGCCTGGCCATAGCGGGCCAGCACGTAGCTGTCGAGCTCATCGTTCTTGGTGCGCACCGCCAGCGCACCGGCAAAATCGCGCGCCTGCGCCGGATTGATCATCGAGACCGTGGCCCCCGCCTCATGCAACGCGGTGCCCGCCTGCTCGTGGTACGGCCCGGTCGGCTCGAGCACCACGTGCAACTGCTCGGGCTGCGCGCCTTGCTTGGCGCACCAGCCTAACAGCGCCTGAATCCCGGCCACCGTATTAGCCACCACCTTGGTCTTGCGCTTATCGCCCTCGGCGCCGACCAGCGCGCAGTTGAGCTTGGCCTTTGAGACGTCAATTCCCAGAAAAAACATCGACTTGGACTCCTAGTAAAATGGCCCCCAAGCCCACTGCGCCCACTTGCCTTGTTCATGCAGGGTCACTATGCCCTAGGCTACCGTCCAGCATCCAGTCGGCTCTCAGAGGCGCGAATCCGGGGCCTAATCTGCGTCACAAAGTCCAGGCTTTCCGTGTCAGAACAAACTCACCGGATCCGCTAGTAGCGATAGCTAATCACTACCGCGCTCAAGATACAAGGGTGTCAGACACCGCGGCGTGGTGCGGCAGGCGAGATCGGAGAGGGTGAATGCAATACGCCGCCTACGGCCCGAAGCGGGTGGCCCAGCGGGCGGTGGCCTGGGTCAGGAAGGCGGCGGGCGTGTCGGCGGGACACGGCGGGAATTCCAGGGCCTGCCAGGCCTGCGCCAGCATGGCCAGGGGCTGGGTGGTGTCCAGCGGCGGCGCGCTGTTCTGCTTCGACAGTTTCAGGCCGGTGGCGGGGTCGGTGATCAGTGGCACGTGCATGACGCGCGGCGCGGGAAAACCCAGCAGCCGCGCCAGCACGCGCTGGCGCGCGGTGGAGCTGAGCAGGTCGGCGCCGCGCACGATGTCGGTGACGCCCTGTTCGGCGTCGTCTACCACGACGGCCAACTGGTACGCCCACAGGCCGTCGGCGCGGCGTAGCGCGAAGTCGCCCACCGCTTGGGCCACGTCTTGCTGCTGGGGGCCCAACCAGCGATCGGTGAAGGTTTCCATGCCGGCCGGCACGCGCAGGCGCCATGCGCGCGCCTGGCGGCCCGGCGGCAGACCATGGCGGCAGGTGCCTGGGTATGGCCGCTCGCCGTCGGCGCCGGGGGCCGCGCCGCGCAACGACGAATCGGCGATCTCGCGCCGGGTACAGCCGCAGCCATATACCAGCCCGCGCGCGGCCAGCGCGTCGAAGGCGCGCTGGTAGGCCGGGCCGCGCTGCGATTGCCACAGGATGTCGCCATCCCAGTGCAGTTGCAGCGCGCGCAGTTGATCCATGATGATGCCGGCCGCGCCGGGCACGGTGCGCGGGGTGTCGACGTCCTCGATGCGCAGCAGCCAGCGTCCGCCATGCGCGCGGGCGTCGAGCCAGCTGGCCAGGGCGGCTACTAATGAGCCCAGGTGCAGTGGCCCGCTAGGGCTGGGGGCAAAACGGCCGACGTAGCTCACGGCTCAGTGGAGCCGGCGCGCACCGTCGTCGTCGAGCAGTTCTTCGAGAACCAGGTTGTCGATCTCGGCTTCCTGGCTCCAGAGGACCATCAGGGCGATGATCTTGGTCTTGGCCAGCGACACCGGGGTTTCGGGGGCGGCCAGGGCACGGTCGATGACGATTTCGCGCAGGGGCGCGGGCAGTACGCCAGCTGATTCGAGGAAGGCGATGAAACCGATGGATTCGGTGCCGAGCTGCTGGTATTCGGAGTCGGTGTAGATGCGGATGCCGGAACTGGGCGCCTGGGCGAGATCGACGCAGCGTTCGGTGGTTTCGGCCAGGCCGTAGAGCCAGCCCAGCGCGTCGTCGATGTCTTCGTGCTCGAAGCCTGCCGCCGCGAGGCGCTTGGCGAGAACGTCAGCCGCGGGACAGGCTTGCGGCGTATAGTAGTTTTCGAACAGATAAACGAGGATGTCGAACATATGGCGCAGTGATTGTGCCAGTTTGCCCAGTCGGCCCGCAGATCGGCAAACCAGCAAACATGCATTTAACTGTACGCTGAATCGTCATCCGGGGCAAACGAGGTTGCCCCGGGTTGGCGATATACAACGGATCGCGCCACGGCTTGCCGGCGTGGCGCGGTGATCCGTCCCCATAGGGGTGAGGCGCCCCCTTTTTCAGGCCGCCGGCAGGGTTTTTTCCGCCTTGAATTGCGTTAGTTGGCGGATGAACACGGGAATGCAGACTGCCAGGCCGACCAGGCCGGAGCCCAGCCCGGGGATGATGGTCAGCAGCGCCCCCACCACGCACACCCACCGTTCCCAGGGTTTCAGCGTGACCAGCAGGTAGCGCGACAGTGCCGCCGACAGCAGCACCAGGCCGATCATGCAGCCCAGCAGGGTGAGGAAGAAGGCGTACCACGAGAAGCCCTGCACCGAGATCAGCAGCGATGGCGAGAACACGAATACAAACGGCACGATCAGCTTGGTGATGCCCAGCCGGAAGGCCGTGTTGCCGGTCTTGAACGGGTCGCTGCCCGCCATGCCGGCGGCGGCATAGGCCGCCAGCGCGACCGGTGGCGTGATGTCGGCCAGGATGCCGAAATAGAACACGAAGAAGTGCGCCGCGATCGGCTGCACGCCCAGCTGCACCAGCGTGGGCGCCGCCACGGCCACCATGATCAGGTAGTTGGCGGTGGTGGGAATGCCGCAGCCCATCAGAATGCACACGATGCCGGTCATGACCAGCGCCGCGATCAGGGTCAGGGTCTGCGTGTTGGCGATGATGTCCGGTATGACGGCGCCCACGCCGCCGGCAATGGCCTGCGCCGCGCTGATGACGATATACGAGACCTTGAAGCCCACGCCGGTCAGCGTGACCACGCCGATCACCAGGCCTACGGTGCCGGCCGCCGCGCCCACGGCCAGCGCATACTTGGCGCCGGTTTCGAACGAGTCGTACAGGTCGCGCAGCTTCAGGCGCTGGTACGGGTTGAGCAGGCCCACCAGGATGCAGCCGGTGATGCCGGTGAACGCCGCCAGGTAGGGGGTGCGGCCGCTGGCCAGCACGGCGATCAGTCCCACCAGCGGCAGCAGCGTGGGCCAGCGGCGCTTGAACGAGTCGCGCAGGTTGGGCATTTCGTCGGCGCGCAGGCCGCGCAGCCCTTCGCGCTTGGCCTCGAAGTGCACCTGCATGAACATGCCGAAGAAATACAGGAAGGCCGGGAAGATGCCCGCCACGATGATCTGCTGGTACGGGATGTCCAGGAATTCGATCATGAGGAAGGCGGCGGCGCCCATGATGGGCGGGGTGATCTGGCCGCCGGTGCTCGATGCGGCTTCGACGCCGGCCGCGAAGTGGCGCGGGTAGCCGATGCGGATCATGGCGGGAATGGTCAGCGATCCGACCGTGACCGCGTTGGCCACCGACGAGCCCGACAGCATGCCGAACATGGCCGAGCCGAACACCGACACCTTGGCGGGGCCGCCCGCGTACCGGCCAGCCAGGGTCGAGGCCACATCCAGGAACAGTTGCCCCAGACCGATGCGGCTGGCCAGCACGCCGAACAGCACGAAGTGGAATACATAGGTGGCCACCACGCCCACGGCCACCCCGTAGATGCCCTGGCTGGTCAGGTACATGTGGTTGACGATCTGCGGCCAGCTGTTGCCTGCGTGCTTGAGCAGGCCCGGGAAGATGGGGCCGAAGGCGGCGTAGGCCAGGAACACCAACGCGATGATGGGCAGCGGCCAGCCCATGGCGCGCCGCGTACCTTCCAGCAGGCCCACGATCAGGATCGTGCCCATGAACACGTCAAGCGGCAGGGGGTTGCCGACACGGAAGGCCAGGTCTTCGAAAATGTACGGGATATACAGCACGCTGAAGGCCAGCGCGATGGCGATGATCCAGTCGTACAGCGGCACGCCGCCCGGCGCCAGGAAGGTGGAGCGCGGCTCGCGCTGGTAATGCGCCTTGCTGAAGCCGAACACCAGGAAGATCAGGCTAAGCACGAATGCCAGGTGCACGCCGCGGTGCGTGGCCTCGCGCAGCAGGCCGAAGCCCGCGGTGTAGTAGTGAAATAGCGACAGCGACACCAGCAGGATCGAAACGATCCAGGTGGCGGTCTTGGCCAGGGGGCGGAAGCGGATTTCGGAATCGAATTTTTCCGCCAGTTTCTGGGTTTGTTCGTGATCGATTTCCATTGCTGGCCTTATCGGAAATACAGTGCGCGGAAATGCAGTGCGCCGGGCAGTGCCCGGCGCGTCGTGCGCATGCGGCGCGTGGTTCGTGTCATTGGTTCATGTCGCGCCGCGGGGAACGCTTCCATGGAACCGCCGCGCCGAATGAAGCAGGTGCTGCTCAATCGGGGACGCCGCGGATCCGGCCTCGCCGGTCCGCCAGCGTCGCCCTCTTGAGGGCCAAGCGCGTGGCGCTTCGGGGGCGGGTCACAGCAACCCGGCTTCTTTGTAGAATTTCTCGGCGCCCGGGTGGAACGGGATGCCGGCGCCCTTGACGGCGTTTTCTTTGGTGATCAGCTTGCCCTTGGCGTGGCCGTTGTCCAGCACCTTGCGGGTGGCGTCGCTGTACAGCGCCTTGGTGATGTCATAGACCGTCTGTTCCGACAGCTTGGTGGATGTGACCATTTGCGCGTTCACCGAGATGGTCTTCACTTCGCCGATGCCTTGGTACATGCCGGCGGCAATGGTGTCGGGCGTGAAGAACTCCTGCTGGCTGCGCAGCTTGTCGATTTCGGGGCCCACGATGGGCACCAGCTCGATGCCCGCGCCGCTGGAAGCCAGTTCGGCAATGGCGCCGGCCGGGGCGCCGCCCACGAAGAAGAAGGCGTCCAGGCCGCCATCTTTGAGCTTGTCGCCAGCCTGGTTGGGCTTCAGGTATTCGGCGTCGATGTCTTTGTCGGTCATGCCGAAGGCGCCCAGGATCAGGCGCACGTCGACCAGGGTGCCCGAACCGGGTTCGTCCATGGACACGCGCTTGCCGCGCAGGTCGGCCACCGACTTGATGCCCGCCCCCTTGCGCGCCACCAGGTGAATGCTTTCCGGGTACAGGGTGGCGATCAGGCGCAGGTTTTCGGCCTTGGGCTTGCCGTCGAAGGTGCCGGTGCCGGTAAAGGCCCAGTACGCCACGTCGGATTGCGTGAAGCCGGCTTCCAGCGAACCGCCCAGAATGCCGTTGATGTTGGCCACCGAGCCGTTCGAGGCGACCGCCGTGGCGATGAGCTTGCCGGGCTGCGAGATGGCGTTGGCGATCATGCCGCCCACCGGGTAATAGGTGCCGGCCGTGCCGCCGGTGCCGATGCGGAAGAATTGCTGTGCGTGGGCGGGGCCGACAGCGCCGGCCACGGCCAGCGCCACGGTCAGGGTCTTGATCCAGTTCTTGAAGGACATGAGAGCTTCTCCAGGTACGGCGCTGTTGGTTTATTTACGCCGCTTGCGAACCCTGAATTTTGTCACGCGCCGACATCGCCGCCTGCCTAGGGTTTGCCTGGGGATACACTACGTTTTTCCGTGTGCCGCCCCGGCCCCTGGCGGCCGGCATGTTCGTACGAAAAGGAAGCGCGCATCCATGGCCAACCCCCCCGCCGCATCGGTTCCGGCCCTGCCTCCCGCAGCCGCGCCCGGCGATCCGCTAGCGCGGGTCGATACACCCAGCCTGGTGCTGGATCTGGACGCGTTCGAATCGAACCTGCGCCAGATGCAGGCCTGGGCCGACCGGCACGGCGTGGCCTTGCGTCCGCACGCCAAGGCGCACAAGTGTCCCGAGATCGCGCGCCGCCAGCTGGCGCTGGGCGCGCGCGGCATCTGCTGCCAGAAAGTCAGCGAGGCGCTGCCGTTCGTGGCGGCCGGCATTGACGACGTGCACATCAGCAACGAAGTGGTCGGCGCCGCCAAGCTGGCGCTGCTGGCGCAACTGGCCCGCGCGGCGCGCGTCAGCGTCTGCGTGGACGACGCCGGTAACCTGGCCGACATCTCGGCCGCCATGGCGCGGGCGCAGGCCCAGGTCGAGGTGCTGGTCGAGCTGGATGTGGGCCAGGGCCGCTGCGGCGTGCCCGATGCGGCGGCGGCCGTGGCCCTGGCGCGCCAGGCGCAGGCGCTGCCCGGCGTGACCTTCGGCGGGCTGCAGGCCTATCACGGGTCGGTGCAGCACGTGCGCGGCCATGCCGAACGCGCCGCGGTGGCGGCCCGCGCGGCGCAGGCGGCGGCCGAGTGCGCGCGCCAGCTGCGCGCCGCGGGCATTCCCTGCGACCGCATTACCGGCGCGGGCACGGGCAGCGCCGAGTTCGATGCCGCCAGCGGCGTGTATACCGAAATGCAGGCCGGTTCGTACGCGTTCATGGACGGCGATTACGGGGCCAACGCCTGGTCCGGTCCGTTGGCTTTCCGCCACAGCCTGTTCTTGCTGGCCACGGTCATGAGCATGCCGGCCCCCGGGCGGGCCGTGGTCGACGCCGGCCTGAAATCCACCACGATCGAATGCGGGCTGCCGCAAGTGGCCGGCGGCGCCGGGCTGCAGTATGCCGCTGCCAACGATGAGCACGGCGTGCTGAAAGTGGCCGCCGACGCGGCGCTGCGCCTGGGCGACACGCTGCTGCTGATTCCCGCGCATGTCGACCCGACCTTCAACCTGCACGACAGCCTGGTGGCCTACCGCGACGGCGTGGTCGAGGGCGTGTGGGATATCTCTGCCCGCGGGCTCAGCCGATGACCGGGCCGGCGCGCCGCGCCGGCCCGCCAGCCGCACCGATACGGTGCTAAATTCTTTGTTTTCCTCCCCTTGTTTTTCCCATTCCGTAGGAACCGCCATGGAATTCAGCCAGTTCAACGTCAACGCCCTGATGGAGATCACCTCCCGCCCGGACCTGGTGTTCGTGCGAGGCCAGGGCTCCTGGCTGGAAGACCATGCCGGCAAGCGATATCTCGACTTCGTGCAAGGCTGGGCCGTGAACACGCTGGGCCATTGCGCGCCCGAAATGAAGCGCGCCTTGGTGGAACAGGCCGACAAGCTGATGAACCCCTCGCCGGCGTTCTATAACCAGCCGTCTATCGACCTGTCGCTGCGCCTGACCGGCGCGTCGTGCTTTGACCGGGTGTTCTTCGCCAATAGCGGGGCCGAGGCCAACGAAGGCGCCATCAAGCTGGCGCGCAAGTGGGGCCGGGTCAAGCGCAACGGCGCCTACAAGATCATCACCATGAACCACGGCTTTCACGGCCGCACCCTGGCCACCATGTCAGCCTCGGGCAAGCCGGGCTGGGACACGATGTACGCGCCGCAGGTCGAGGGCTTTCCCAAGGCCGAGCTCAACGATCTGGATTCGGTGCGCGCGCTCATCGACGCCCAGACCGTGGCCATCATGCTCGAACCCGTGCAAGGCGAATCCGGCGTGATTCCGGCCACCCCGGAATTCATGAAGGGCCTGCGCCAACTGGCCGACGAGCACCAACTGCTGCTGATCGTCGACGAAGTGCAGACCGGCATGGGCCGCACCGGCTCGCTGTTCGCTTACCAGCAGTTCGACGTTGTGCCCGACATCATGACGCTGGCCAAGGGCATCGGCGGCGGCGTGCCGCTGGCCGCGCTGCTGGCGCGCCAGGAAGTCTGCGTGTTCGCCCATGGCGACCAGGGCGGCACCTACAACGGCAACCCCCTGATGACCGCGGTGGGCGTGGCGGTATTCGACACCTTGGCCGCGCCCGGCTTTATGGACACGGTGCGCGCCCGCGCACAGCAGCTGTCCGAAGGCCTGCTGGCGCTGTCGGCCAAATGGGGCATGGGCGGCGAGCGCGGCATGGGCTTGCTGCGCGCGCTGATCCTCGACCGCGAAGACGGTCCGGCCGTCGTCGAGGCCGCCCGCAAGCTCGAGCCTCAGGGCCTGCTGCTGAACGCGCCGCGCGGCAACCTGCTGCGCTTCATGCCGGCGCTGAACGTCAGCGAACAGGAAATCGCACAAATGCTGTCGCAGCTCGACGGCGTGATCGGCGCGCTGCGCAAGAGCTGAGCCACAGGTGGCCGGGTGTCAGGCTCCGAAGGCGCCTGACGTCGAAGAACGCACACACTTGCGCGGGTCGTGCGGTGTCTGACACCCTCCGGGAGTCAGACACCTGGTCAGTTCGTCGCGGGAACCAGGCTCTTGGTCAGATCTTTGCGGGAATCAACGCTTGGTCGGGTGTCAGGCTCCGGCAGGTGCCTGACACCGGAGAGAGCAGACACTCGCTCCGAGCAAGTACGGTGCCTGACACCCTGCGGGAGTCAGGCACCTGACTGCGGGTCCGTATTCGCCCGGCTGCCCAGGGCCGCTGCCTGGCCGCGCAGTACGAATTTCTGGATTTTGCCGGTGGCGGTCTTGGGTAGCGGGCCGAACACCACGGTGCGCGGCACCTTGAAGCGCGCCAGGTGCTCGCGGCAATGCCGCAGCACATCGTCGGCCGTGCAATGCGCGCCGTCTTTCAGCGTAACGAAGGCGCATGGCGTTTCGCCCCAGGTGGGGTCGGGCCGCGCCACCACCGCGGCTTCCAGGATGTCGGGGTGCCGGTACAGCACGCTTTCGACTTCCACCGTGGAAATGTTCTCGCCGCCCGAGATGATGATGTCCTTGGCGCGGTCCTTGATCTCGATGTAGCCGTCGGGGTGTACCACGCCCAGGTCGCCCGAATGGAACCAGCCGCCGGCGAAGGCCTCGGCCGTGGCGCCGGGGTTGTGCAGATAGCCCTTCATCAGCGTATTGCCGCGCAGCACGATCTCGCCCAGGGTGGCGCCGTCGGCCGGCACCGGCTGCAGGCGGTCGTCGACCACCTGCACATGCTCGACGTTGAGTTTGCGCACGCCGATACGCGCCTTCAGCGCCGCGCGCTCGGCCAGGGGCAGCTCATCCCATTCGTCGTGCCAGGCGCAGCTGACCGACGGCCCGTAGGTTTCGGTCAGGCCATACAGGTGCGTGACGCCGACGCCGAGCTGTTCCATGGCCTCGATGACGGCGGCCGGCGGCGCGGCGCCGCCGGTCAGGGCCTGCACGCGATGCGTGGCGCGATGCTGCACCTGGGACGGCGCATTGATCAGCATGTTCAGCACCACCGGCGCCGCGCAGAAGTAGCCGACGCGATAGCGGCGGATGGCGTCGAAGATGGCCGCGGGCTCGACGCGCCGCAGACAGACATTGGTGCCCGCCAGGGCGGCCAGGGTCCAGGGAAAGCACCAGCCGTTGCAGTGGAACATGGGCAGTGTCCACAGGTATACGGCGTGGGGCGGCATGCCGCAGGCCAGTACATTGCCGGTGGCGTTCAGGTAGGCGCCGCGATGGTGGTAGACCACCCCTTTGGGATTGCCGGTGGTGCCCGAGGTGTAGTTCAGGCAGATGCTTTGCCATTCGTCGGCGGGCCAGTCCCATGCGGCGTCGGGCGGCTGCGCGGCCAGCCAGGTTTCGTATTCGGCGTCGCCCAGCGTGCCGTGTTCGCCCGTGTACTCCGCGTCTTCGATGCGCACCGTGCGGGGCGGCGCGGCCAGCCGGCCCAGCACGTCTTGCACCAGGCTGGCGTATTCGCTGTCGAACAGCAGTACCGTGGCGCGGCCGTGTTCCAGGATGAACGCCAGCGTGGCGGCGTCGAGCCGGGTGTTCAAGGCATTGAGCACGGCGCCAGCCATGGGCACGCCGAAATGCGCTTCGTACAGGGCGGGAATATTGGGCGCCAGCACCGCCACCACGTCGCCGCGCTGCACGCCCCAGGCCCGCAGCGCCGCCGCCATCTGCCGGCATCGCTGCTGCGTGGCGCGCCAGCTCTGGCTGCGGTTGCCATGCACCAGCGCCGGCCGTTGCGGATACACCTCGGCCGCCCATTGCAGGAAACCCAGCGGGGTCAGCGGAACATGGTTGGCGGCATTGCGCGGCAGTTCATCATCGAAGGGGGTCGTCATCGGGATGGCTCCGGCCAGGGGGCGGATTCGCGGCGGGCGGCCTGCCAGCCCAGTTCGGCCAGCGGCGCTACCCGCGCGCCCATTTCGCGCGCGTCGGCGGCGGCGGCGTTGCCGGCCTGGGCGCGCGCGTATACGCCTTGCAGAATGGCTGCAATGCGGAAGAAGCTGTAGGCCAGGTAGAAGTCCCAGTTGGCCGGCGCGGCGATGCCGCGCGCGCGACAGTACGCCGCCACGAACGCCGCTTCATCGGGAATGCCCAGCGCCGGCAGGTCCAGGCCGGCGATGCCGCGCCACAGGCTGGGCGGAATGCGCCAGCACATGCAGTGATAGGCCAGGTCGGCCAACGGATGGCCCAGCGTGGACAGCTCCCAGTCCAGCAGCGCAATGGCGCGCGGCGCATCGGCGGCGAACACCAGGTTGTCGATGCGGTAGTCGCCGTGCACCAGGCAGACCTGGCCGTCGTCGGCTGGCAGGTGCCGCGGCAGCCAGTCGATCAACGCGTCCATGGCGGGGATGGCGCCGGTCGAGGTGTCGCGATACTGCCGGGTCCAGCGCGCGACCTGCCGCGCGAAGTAGTCGCCGGCGCGACCGTAGTCGCCCAGCCCGATCTCGCCGGGCGCCACCGCGTGCAGCGCGGCCAGCACCCGTCCGGCCTCGGCGTAGATGGCGCCGCGCTCGGCCGGGGCCAGTCCCGGCAGCGCCGGGTCCATGAACACGCGGCCTTGCGCATAGCTCATCAGGTAGAACGGCGTGCCGATCACGGCGCGGTCTTCGCAGTAATGCAGCATGCGCGGCACCGGCACGGCCGTGTCGGCCAGGGCGGACATCACGCGGTATTCGCGATCGACCGCATGGGCCGAGGGCAGCAGCGTGCCCGGCGGCTGCTTGCGCAGCACGCGCAGCCCGTGGGCATCCTCCAGCAGAAAAGTGGGGTTGGACTGCCCCCCGGCCAGCGGCCGCGCGCGCAGGCCGGTCGAGTCTGCCAGCCCACGCGCCGCCAGGTAGGCCGTCAGCGCGGGCAGCCACTCGGGCTGCGCGCCGGGCTGCGTTTCTGGTCGATGGCCGGGCGCATTCATACCAGGGCCTTGCGCGGCGCGTCGGCGTCGTCCCAGCGCCAGTAGGCGTCGCCCTCGTCCATCAGGTAGCGAGCCAGCACCATCTTGTGCACTTCCGATGCGCCGTCAACCAGGCGCGCCTGGCGCGCGTAGCGGTAAATCCATTCCAGCGGCGTGTCTTTTGAATAGCCGCGCGCGCCGTTGAGCTGCAGCGCGGTATCTACCACTTTGTGCAGGGTTTCCGACACGACGATCTTGGCCATGGAGATTTCTTTGCGCGCGTAGTCGCCCTGGTCCAGCCGCGCCGCGGCGCGCATGGTCAGCAGGCGGCCGATCTCGATCTGCATGGCGGCATCGCCCAGCAGCCACTGCACGCCCTCGCGCTCGGCCAGCTTCAGGCCGAAGCTGCTGCGCTGCCCCACGTAATCGACCGCCACCGCCATGGCGCGGCGCGCCAGCCCCAGCCAGCGCATGCAGTGCGTCAGCCGCGCCGGGCCCAGGCGGATCTGGGTCAGCTTCAGGCCGTCGCCGACTTCCATCAGGCGGTTCTCGTCGGGAATTTCCAGGCCGTCGAAAATGAGTTCGCAGTGCCCGCCGTGTTCTTCCGGCCCCATGATGGGAATGCGCCGCTCGATGCGCCAGCCAGGCTGGGCGGCATCGAACAGGAAGGCGCTGAGGCCTTTGCGCGCGTCGTCCGAGGTGCGGGCGATGAGGATGAAGTGGCGGGCCACGCCGGCCCCGGTAATGAACCATTTGCGGCCGTTGACGATCCACTTGTCGCCCTGGCGGGTCGCCGTCGTGCGCATCATGGACGGGTCGGAGCCGCTGCCCGGGCTGGGTTCGGTCATCACGAACGACGAGCGGACCTTGCCATCGATAATGGGCTGCAGCCAGCGGTCTTTCTGGTCCGGGCGCGCCACCTGGGCCAGCACGCGCATGTTGCCGTCGTCGGGGGCCGCCGCATTGAAGCACACCGGCCCGAATATCGAGCGGTTCATTTCTTCGTAGCAGGCGGCCAGGCCGACCATGGGCAGGCCCTGGCCGCCGCGCTCGCGCGGCATCTGCAGGGCCCACAGGCCCGCTTCGCGCACCTTGGCGCGGGCGCGCGCAAGCACCGGTTCGGCAATGTTCTCGTGGTCATCGAAATTGCCTGGGTCGGCTTCGAGCGGAATCAGTTCTTCATCGACGAAGCGGCGCACGCGGCTCCGGTAGTCCTCCAGTTCGGGGGGCAGAGAAAAGTCCATGCAGCATCTCCATGCAATGTGCCGCCATCGGGCGACTATAAGGCGGTGTTCAAAGCGAGCTGGCCAGGTGGCCGCCGTCGACGTCGATGACCGAGCCCGTCATGAACGCCGATGCGTCCGACGCCAGCAACAGCAGCGGTCCGTCCAGGTCTTGCGGCTGTCCCAGGCGGCGCTGCGGCACGCGCTTGATCAGCGCTTCGCCCGCGGGGGACGCAAAGAACTCGCGATTCAGATCGGTGGCGATATAGCCCGGCGCCAGCGCGTTGACCCGGATGCCGTGGCGCGCCCATTCCAGCGCCAGGGCGCGCGTCAGGTGCAGCAGGCCGGCCTTGGCCGCCGCGTAGGGCGCAACGTGCGAGGCCACGCGCTGGCCCAGGATCGAGGCGATGTTGACGATGCTTCCGGGCCGCCCTTGCGCGCGGAAGTGGCGCGCGCTGGCCTGGGCCACGCGCCACGCGCCGTTGAGATTGACGTCGATAAGCCCGGTCCAGGCCTGCTCGGAAATATCCAGTGCAGGCTCGCTGAGCGCGACGCCGGCATTGTTGATCACGATGTCCAGCGGACCGAGTTCGCTGGCGGCCGCGTCGATGGCGGCCTGCACGCTGTCGGGCCGGGTGACGTCCATGGGTACGACGCAGGCCTGGCCGCCTTGTTGGCGGATGGCCTCGGCCACTTCATGGCCCAGTTCGGTGCGGCGGCCGCACAGCGCCACGCGCGCGCCGGCGCCCGCCAGCAGGCCGGCGAAGTGCCGGCCCAACCCGCTATAGGCGCCGGTGACCAGCGCCGTCTTGGACTTCAGGTCTTCGAACATCCGCTCTCTCCTCGCTGCTCACTGGCCTTGGTCTGTTTTTGGTCCGCGCAAGAGCGGCGCCAGTGTGTCGGGCACTTCGAGTTCTAAACGTAACACAGCGCTGGCCAGGGCCTTGCCATAGTTGTCGATTGCCAGGCTGCGCGAAACGCCGCCGCCCAGCGCGCCTTCCAGCACGAAGTTCAGCACGCCCAGTCCGTCGACTTCGTAGCGCGTGATGGCGCCGCGCACCGCGGTTTCGTTGTAGATCGTGCGCAGGGCGTCGACCGTGACGGCCTGCTTGATGTACGGGTAGAACGCCGGCTCGTAGGCAATCACGGCGATGTTCGACGTATTGCCTTTGTCGCCTGACCGGGTATGCGCAACGCGCCGCAGGCTCACGTGCATGATGTCTCTCCTTTTCTTGCCGGGCCGCCGGGCCTCTAGACGAACTCGATCGTGCAATCGACCGAGGCGCGCGGCACCAGCGTCGACCACAGGCCGATGACTTCGCGCACACGGTCTTGATGGGGCACGCGCTTGCCGGTGCAAGCCAGCCCGCAGACTGCCATGCCATCGACTTCGCGGCCGATTTTCTCGGCCTGGGCACGGGTGGCGCAGCGTGCGGCGATGCGCACGGCAATTTCCACGGGCTCGCAGGCCGGCGCCGCCGACGCCGCCCCATGTACCGCGTTGGCGCCGATGAAATCAATGCGCAGGTCATCGGCCTGCAGCCCGGCCAGGCGAAGGCGTTCCCGCAGTATGGTCTCGGCCAGCCGTGCCTTGTCCAGGCAGCCGGGGCCGGCGAAGAAGAACATGTCTTCGCCGATATAGCCCTCGGTGCAGCCCATGGATACTTTCAGCGTGTCGGTGCGCGGCCGGCCCGATATGCCGCCGACGCGCACCCGGTCGGGCCCTGCCTGCTCCAGGCGCGCGGTAGTGAAGTCCACCACCACGTCGGGCGTGATGTAGCGGGCCGGGTCGTGCACTTCATAGAACATCTGTTCCTTCACTGTGCGCAGGTCGATGCAGCCGCCGGTGCCGTCGACCTTGCCGATCTCGGCCGTGCCGTCCGCCTCGACGTCGGCATACGGGAAGGCCAGGTTCCAGGGATCGGGCACGTCTTTGTAGCCGGGGTCGCCAAAATAGCCGCCGGTAACCTGCGCGCCGCATTCGAGCAAATGACCGATGCCGCTGCCCTGGCCGAGCCGCGCCCAGTCGTCGGCGCGCCAGCCAAAGTGGTGCATCATCGGCGCCAGGAACAGCGACGGGTCGGCCACGCGGCCGGTAATGACGATGTCGGCGCCCTGGTCCAGTGCCCGCACAATGGCTTCGGCGCCGGCGTAGGGTTCAGCCGAGATCAGCGTGTCGGCCACCGACGCCACGGGCGCGCCGCTTTCCATGATGGCCAGCCCGCTCGTGCCGATGCTGCCGCTGAGGTCGGTGGCGCTGACGGCAGCGACCCTGGCGTGTTTCCAGCCGGCTTCGGCGCACAGCTCGGCCACGCGCCGGGCCGCCGCCAGCGGGTGAATCCAGCCCTGGTTCGAGACGATGCGCGTGCCGTTGGCCATGCAGTGCGGCAGCACCGCGCGCATGCGATCGTCCAGCCAGGTGTCGTAGCCCGGAAAGGCCGGATCGCGGCGCTTGCGCACCTGGGCCGCCGATACGGTGGCTTCGGCCATGGTCTCGAAGCACAGGAAGTCGAGCGCGCCGCGTTCGGCGTTCCAGCGCGCCGGGTCGATGCGGTCGCCCCACCACCCGGCGCCCGAGCCGATGCGCAGCGTGCCTGTCTTGTGAGTCATGTCGGTCTCCTTCGCGATGCCATGGCCGCCTATTGCGGTTGGATGCCTGCGCGGCTGATGACCTGCCGCCATTTTTCGGTGTCGGCGCGAATAGTGTCGCTGAAGGCCTGCGGCGTGCCGGCCACCGGAATCGCGCCCAGGTTTTCCACCTGGCGGCGCGTGTCCGGCTCGGCCAGCGCCTCGGCCACGGCCGACTGAGTGCGCGCCACCACGGCCGCCGGCGTGCCGGCCGGCGCCAGCAAGCCGAACCATGCATTGACTTCATAGCCCGGCAGGCCGGCCTCGGCTACGGTCGGCACGTCCGGCAGCAAGGGCACGCGGGTGCTGGTGGTGACCGCCAGCGCGCGCACGGCGCCCGCGCGAATCTGCCCCATGGCCGAGGGCAGGTTGTCGTACATGATCTGTACCTGGCCGCCCAGCAGGCCCGTCATGGCCGGCGCCGACCCCTTGTAGGGCACGTGCCGGATGTCCACCTTGGCCAGGCCGTTGAACAGCTCGCCCGACAGGTGCGGCGAGCCTCCGAGGCTGGTCGAGGCGAAATTCAGCTGGCCGGGCTCGCGGCGCGCCCGCTCGATAAGCTGGGCCACCGTGCCGATGCCCAGTTGGGGATTGGCCAACAGTACATTCGGCGAGTTAGCCACCAGCGTCACCGGCGCGAAATCGCGCGCGGGGTCGTACGGCACCTGCTTATAGATGAACTGGTTGGTGACCTGGGTGCCCAGGGTTCCCATGACGAGCGTATAGCCATCGGGCTGCGCCCGCGCCACCGCGGCCGCGCCGATGCCGCCGCCCGCGCCGGGGCGGTTCTCTACCACCACGTTCTGGCCCAGTCGGCTGCCGGCCGCGTGCGCGACCAGGCGCGCCAGCAGGTCGGTGGTGCCGCCGGGCGGGAACGGCACCACCAGCGTGATGGGGCGGGCGGGCCATGCCGGCGCCGGCTCTGCGTGCGCCATAGAGGCCAGCGGCAGCGCCAGGGCGGTGGCAAGAAGAAGGGGGTATCCACGCATGGGTCTCTCCTGGTGAACGGGGGTATCAGGGGGCGGCGGGCGCGGCCAGTTCCACCAGGGCGTCAACCGCCACGGCGCCCTGCCCCCGCGCGCCTACCAGCACCGGGTTGATGTCTATGGAGGCCAGGCTGCCCCTGGCCGCCAGCGCGCAGCGGCCCAGCAACACCGCCTGTTCGGCCAGCGCCCGCATATCGGCGGGCGGGTCGCCGCGCACGCCGGCCAGCAGCTTGCCGATGCGCAGGTCCTGCAGCTTGCCGATCACCTCGTCCACGCTGAAGGGCGGCAACAGCAGCGCCACGTCTTGCATGGCCTCGACATACTTGCCGCCGCTGCCCACCATGACCACGGGGCCGAACACCGGGTCGTGGCGCACGCCCAGGGCGCACTCGTGCAGGCCGGCGTGCATGCGCGCCACGATCCACTCCGCGTCGTCTATGCGCAGCTTGCCCAGCGTCTGCGCCTGGCGCGCCAGCGCGGCGCGCAGCGCCTGTTCGTCGTCCAGCCCCAGCGCCACCAGGCCGTGCTCGGATTTATGCGGCAGGCGCGCCGAGCACGCTTTCAACGCCACCGGCGCGCCGATGGCGCGCCAGGCGGCCACGGCGGCGTCGGCATCGGTACAGCGGGCATGTTCAGCCACCGCCAGACCCTGGCCGGCCAGCAGCGCCAGGCTTTGCGCTTCAGACAAGAACGGCTGCCGGGCGGACGGCAAGCTGAACGGCGCCGCGTCGGGCCAGCACACGGGCGCGCGGCTGCGCCAGCGATGCAGGCGGTACAAGGCGGCCATTGCGTCGGCCGCCTGCTGTTCGTCGGCATAGACGGCCACGCCGCGCGCGCGAAACGCTGCCGCCACATCGTCCTGCCATGCCACCACCGCGACGGGGCGGGCGGCCGCGGCGGCAAAACCGGCCGTATCGGCCGCGAAGGTGGCTACGTCGTAGCCGCGCCCCGCCACCGGGATATCGATGAGGAACATATCAGCGGCCGGGTCCGACGCGATGACCGGCAGCACCTGGCCGAACAAGCCATTGTTCGAGAGCAGCGCGGCGGTAATGTCCACCGGATTGGCCGTAGAGGCGAAGCCGGGCAGCAGGCCGTCCAGCTGCTGCCGCGTGGTCTCGGCCAGCGGGGCGATCTGCAGGCCACGTTCGACGGCGGCGTCCGAGGCCAGCACGCAGCTGGCGCCCGAATTGCTCACCGCCACCATGCGCGGCCCCCGCGGCAAAGGGCCGCGCAGCGCCAGTTCGGCGAAGCGCACCAGTTCTTGCGGGTCGCGCGCGCGCAAGATGGCATGGCGCTCGAAATAGGCGTCTACCGCCCGGTCTTCGCTGGCCATGGCGCCGGTGTGCGACGCGGCCGCGCGCGCGCCGGCCTCGGAGCGGCCCGACTTCACCGCAATCAGCGGCACGCCGCGCGCGCTGGCCATGGCCGCGGCCTCGGCCAGCGCGCCCGCATCCTGTAGCGACTCGAGGTACAGCAGCACGATGCGTACTTCGGGGTCGCGCAGCACTGCGCAGGCAAGTTCGGCCACGGTGACGTCGGCTTCGTTGCCAGTGGCGTGCACATGGCGCACGCCCAGGCCGCGCTGGCGCAGCAGGCCGTACACCATCGCCCCCATGCCGCCGCTCTGGCTCAGTACCGCTACCGGGCCATCCGCTGGCGCGACTTCCAGGAACATGGTCGAGAAACTGGCGATCGCCCCGTTGCCGAAATTGGCCAGGCCCTGCGAGTTCGGACCCACGATGCGCATGCCGGCCGCACGGGCGCGCGCCATCATGGCGTCCTGCAGCGCCCGGCCCGCATCGCCGGTCTCGGCAAACCCGGCCGAGATCACGATGGCCGCCGCCACGCCCAGCTCGGCGCAGCGGTCCACCGCCTGCACCGCCTGTTCGCCCGCCACGGCCACGATGGCCAGATCGGGCGCCGCGGGCAGCGCGTCCAGGGTGGGCCACGCGCGCTGGCCCTGCACTTCGGCGCGTTGCGGGTTGATGGGGTACAGCGTGCCCGCGTAGCCCTGCTGTCGCATGTAGTAAATGGGCCGCCCGCCGATCTTGTCGGGATTGTCGGACGCGCCCACAATGGCGATCGATGCGGGGTCGAGCAAGCGGTCCAGGCTGTTGCGCCGGGGCTGTGCTAATGCCATGAAAACTCCTGTGGCTTCGGGGGCAGCAAACGCTGCGGATCAGTTGACGGTGGCGCCGGATACCTTGACGACCTCGGCCCACTTGCGGATTTCATCGTCCAGAAACTGTCCGTATTCGGCGGGCGTCATCCAGTCGGCATCGAAGCCCTGTTGCGCGAACTGCTTCTGCAGATCGGGACGGCCCAGCACTTTCTGCAGCGCCGCGCTCAGCTTCTGCACCACGGCGTCGGGCGTGCCGGCCGGGGCCATCAGGCCGTTCCAGGCCGTGGCCTCGTAGCCGTCCAGGCCCGACTCGGCCACGGTGGGCACGTCCGGGGCAGCCGGCGAGCGCGCGGCGCTGGTGACGGCCAGGGCGCGCAGCTTGCCGTCTTTTACATAGGGCATGGACGACAGCATGGTGTTGAACATGATGTCTGCCTGGCCGCCCATGACATCGGTCATCGCCGGCGCGCTGCCGCGGTAGGGCACGTGCACCATGCGAGTGCCGGCCATAGTGTTGAACAATTCGGCCGACAGGTGGGTGGATTGCCCGTTGCCCGACGAGGCGAAGGTCAGTTTGCCGGGCGAGGCCTTGGCCAGCGCGATCAGCTCGCGGACATTCTGCGCGGGCAGGTCCGGGCGCGTCACGATAACCAGCGGGCCCTTGGTCAGCAGCGAGATCGGCGCGAAGCTCTTGCGCGTGTCGTAGCCCAGGTTTTTGAACAGCGACATATTGATGGCGTGCGCCGTGGTGGCCAGCAGCAGCGTGTAGCCATCGGGCGCGCTCTTGGCCACCATGTCGGCGCCGATGTTGCCGCCCGCGCCCGAGCGGTTGTCGACGATGACCGTCTGGCCGAGTTCGTCGCCCAGTCCTTGCGCCACCGTGCGGGCCACGATGTCGGTGGGGCCGCCCGGCGGATAGGGCACGACCAGGGTGACGGGCTTGTCGGGCCACGTCGCGGCGGCGGCCGCGGTATTGGCCGCCAGGACGATGGCGGCCAGGGCGGCGCGCCAGACAGGAATTGCAGGCATGAGTCTCTCCTCCGTCCTCGCGGGACGTTATTGTTGGTGGGGGAAATAAGGCCGCCGTCGCGGCCGCGCATCAAGGCGGGCGGCACGCCTCGAACGTGAGCAGCACGTGGCCGTTCAACTCGGCCGCGCGGCCGCTGACCGCCTGTCCAATGGCGATGCCTGCATCGGCATGCCCCATCAGCGTCACGTTTTCGCGCAGCCGCACCAGCACCAGCACATAGGGCGCCAGCGCGCGCCACCGGGCATCGGGCGCGCGGTGTACTTCGCTGCGGGCGATGACTGTGCCTGCGCCCTCGGCGCGGCGCCAGCGCAATGCCGTGCCGCCGCAAGACGCGCAGGCGTATGGGCGCAAGGCCCACCAGGCGCCGCAGTCGTCACAGCGCTGCAAGTCAAGCGGGTGGCGATCGCGCTCGGGGTGGTTGATCGGGTTCGTGCTCATGCCGCGCCCTCTGCCTGCAGCACCAGGCTGACATGCGCCGACAGCACGCCGCCGTCGGCGTGCACCAGCGCGCGGCGGCGCGGCGCGATCTGGCGTTCGCCGGCGCGGCCCGCCAGCTGGGTGCAGGCCTCGACCACATGAGCCAGGCCGCCCGCCACGCCGGAATGGCCGAACGACAGCAGGCCGCCATGCGTGTTCAGCGGCAGCGGGCCCGTGGCGGCGAAATCGCCGCGCTGCAGGCGCGCCCCCGCGCCGCCGCGCGGCGCATAGCCCAGTTCTTCCAGCAGCATGATCAGGGTGATGGTGAACGAGTCATAGATCGCCAGGTAGTCGATCTGGCTGGCGTCTACCCGCGCTTCGGCCAGGGCGCGGGCGCACGCGCGCGCGGCGCCGGTATCCAGCACGTCGCGCATGGCCGACAGGTGCTGGTGGCGGTGGGCCTGGCCCCCGCCCGTTACCTGCACCGGGCCTTCGTCCACGCTGAGCACCAGGGCCGCCGCGCCATCCGAGATGGGGCAGCAGTCCAGCAAGTGCAGCGGCGTGGCGATGGGGCGCGAGGCCAGCACCTGTTCCACGGTGATGGGTTCGCGCAGGTGCGCATGCGGATGGCCGGCGGCGTTGTGCCGCATCAGCGCGGCGAAGCCCGCCATGGCGTCGCGGCGGGTGCCTGTGTGGTGCATGTAGGCCGACGCCAGCAGGGCGTAATACGCGGGCACCGAGGCGCCGTTGGGCACTTCGGTATCCGCCTCGCCCACCTGCGCCAGCGTCTGGATAGAGGTATCGACGGCCTGGCCGGTCAGGCGGTTTTCGCCGGCCACCACCAGGATGCGCCGGCAGGTGCCGGCGCGCAACAGTTCGCGCGCCAGCATGACCATGGCCGCGCCAGTGGCCCCGCCCATCTGCATGCCGTGCGCATAGCACGGGTCCAGGCCCAGCTTTTCACTGAGCAGCGTGCCCAGCATCAAGTGCGGAAACGTGGTGGCATAGCCGCACAGCACGCCGTCGATATCGGCGCGCGCCAGGCCCGATTGCGCCAGCGCGCGGTTGGCCGCCTCGGCCATCAGGTCCAGCGCGCTCATGCCTTCATGGCGGCCGAAGCGCGTGGTGGCGGCAGCCTGCACATAGGCGCGCCGGCAATCGCCGTTACGCATGGGGCAGCCACGCGCGTTCGATTTCGCGTGCCTCGTGTGACAGTGCCTGCGCCAACTCCTGTTCGCGCGATTCAATGCGTTCGTTCAGCGCGGCCACGCTCAGCGCCGCGATCGCCCGTCCGCTGGGCCCGCGCACCGCCACGCCCAGGCCGCCCATCTTTTCCACTACCACGTCCAGCAGCATGGCGTGCCCCAGCGCGCGGGCGCGCTGCGTGGCCAGATCCAGGTCGCGCTCGGGATAGCGCGGGTACTTGATCGCCAGTCGCTGGCGCACCATGGGCAGCACCGCGCGGGACTCGGATTCGTCCAGCGTCGACAGCAAGGCCAGGCTGCCGGCCCCCACGCCCAGCGGCCGGCGGCTGCCCACCTCGAGGTAGTTGGCGCGGATCGGGTAGTCGCCGAAGCACAGGTCCAGGCAGACGGATTCCCAGCCCATCGGCAGCGACAGGATGACCGTGTCGCCGAAGCGGCGCGCCAGCCGGATCAGGGCGGGCCGCGCCAGCGCCCGCACGTCCAGCCCATCGACCATGGCATGGTGCATGGCGTACACCTGCGGGCCCAGCATGTAATGCTTGCTGACCGGGTCGCGCTCGACAAAGCCCTCGGCTTCCAGGTCTTTCAGGATGCGCCGCGCCGTGGAAATATCCAGCGCGGCGCTCTGCGCGATGTCGGTCAGCCGGTGCACGCGCCGGTCGGACAGGCTGGCCAGCACGCGGCAAGTCTTCTTCGTGGCGGAAACAGTGGTGACGTCTGGCGTTGGCATGGAAGTGGCCGGGCCCGGTTTTGAGAACACGGCCACAAGATAGAAAGGTGGGGCGGCGGCGGTAAAGTTGCAGCGCAACAAATTTTCGCCCAGCGACAATGCGCGGGCGCTGCGGGCCGCGCCAGCCTCGTTTGCCGGGCTGGCGCGCCCTCCGCGAGGGGCGCTAGGCGCCGATCGCCACCAGCTCGGCCCCTTCGGCCACCTGGTCGCCCACCGCGTAGAACACTTCCTGCACCTTGCCGTCGGCGGGCGCGGAAATGGTGTGTTCCATCTTCATGGCTTCCATGACCAGCAGCGGCTGGCCCCGAGAAACGCTGTCGCCGGCCCGCACCGCGATGGAGATGATCTTGCCCGGCATGGGGGCGGTCAGCCCGCCAGCGTGGTCGGCCTGGTCGTCCTGCGCATGGGCCAGCGCGTCGTGCAGGACCAGCACTTGGGTGCGGCCTTCGCGGAACACGTAGGCCTTGTCGTCGTGCAGCACGACGGTGCCGGCGCTTTCGCGGCCGTCCAGCACGATGCGCAGGCCGTAGGCCAGGTTCGGGTTGGCGCTGGCGTTCGACCGCCACGAAAAGGCCTGGGGCGCGCCGGCGCAGGCCAGCGTCCAGGCCTTTCCGTCGCGCGCTACCGTCACGTCGCGCAGGGTGTCGCCATCCTGCCATTGCACGGCCTGCGCATAGCGCTCGCCCAGTCGCCAGCCATCGCGCACGTCCCAGGGATCGGTGGCCGGCTTGGCGGCCTGGCTGCCGGACTGCGCCAGGCCCTGGCGCACCAGCACCGCCGCCGTGGCCAGCGCCAGCGCGGTCGTATCGGCGGCGGCCGGCGGCGGCAGCAGGGTCTGGCGGCGGCGCTCGATCAGCCCGGTATCGAGGTCGGCCGCGGCGAACGCGTCATCTTGCATCAGCCGGGTCAGGAAGGCCACGTTGGTCTGTACGCCCACCGCATGGGTGTGCGCCAATGCCTGGATCATGCGCGCGCGGGCCTGGTCGCGGTCGGCGCCGTGCACGATCAGCTTGGCGATCATGGGGTCGTAGTAGGGCGTGATGGCGTCGCCCATGCGCACGCCGCCGTCGACGCGCACCTCGCCGTTGGCGAAGGCCGCGTGGGGCGGCAGTTCCAGGTAGGCCAGGCGGCCGATCGACGGCAGGAAGCCCTTGTCGGGGTTCTCGGCGTAGATGCGCGCCTCGATGGCATGGCCGTGAATACGCAGGTCTTGCTGGGCGGCCGGCAGCGGCTGCCCGGCCGCCACGCGCAGCTGCCATTCCACCAGGTCGTGGCCGGTGATCATTTCCGTGACCGGGTGTTCGACCTGCAGGCGCGTGTTCATTTCCATGAAATAGAAGCGGCCATCGGGCTCGGCAATGAATTCCACCGTGCCGGCGCCCACGTAGCCGACCGCGCGCGCCGCCGCCACGGCGGCTTCGCCCATGGCCTGGCGCCGTTCGGGGGTCATGCCGGGAGCCGGCGCTTCTTCAATGACCTTCTGGTGGCGCCGCTGCACCGAGCAGTCGCGCTCGAACAGGTACACGCAATTGCCGTGCGTGTCGGCGAATACCTGGATCTCAATGTGGCGCGGCTTTTGCAGATAGCGTTCGATCAGCACGCGGTCGTCGCCGAAACTGGACGCGGCCTCGCGCTGGCACGAGGCCAGCGCTTCCAGGAAAGCATCGGCCGACTCCACCACCCGCATGCCTTTGCCGCCGCCGCCCGCGCTGGCCTTGATGAGCACCGGGTAACCGATGGCATCGGCCTGGGTCTTCAGGAACTGCGGATCCTGGTTGTCGCCGTGGTAGCCCGGCACCAGCGGCACGCCGGCTTTTTCCATCAGCGCCTTGGCCGCCGACTTGCTGCCCATGGCGGCAATGGCCGAGGCCGGCGGCCCCACGAAGGCGATGCCGGCATCGGCGGCGGCCTGCGCGAAGGCTTCGTTTTCGGACAGGAAACCGTAGCCCGGGTGGATCGCCTGCGCACCGGTGTCGCGCGCGGCCTGCAGGATGGCGTCGGCGCGCAGGTAGCTGGCGCGCGGCTCGGGGCCGCCGATGTGCACGGCCACGTCGCAGGCCGCGACATGGCGCGCGCCCGCATCGGCGTCGGAATACACGGCCACCGTACGGATGCCCAGGCGGCGGGCTGTGGCGGCGACGCGGCAGGCGATTTCACCGCGGTTGGCGATCAGCAGAGTATCGAACATGTGTGTCATCCAGAGAGGGGCCGCCGGCCCCTACATGCGGAACACGCCGAAGCGCGTGTCTTCGATGGGCGCATTGAGCGCGGCCGACAGCGCCAGGCCCAGCACGCGGCGCGTGTCGGCCGGCACGATGATGCCGTCGTCCCACAGGCGCGCCGTGGCGTAGTACGGGTGGCCCTCGTGCTCGTACTGGGCGCGGATGGGCGCCTTGAAGGCTTCTTCTTCTTCGGCCGACCACTGCCCGCCCTTGGCCTGGATGCCGTCGCGCCGCACGGTGGCCAGCACGCTGGCGGCCTGTTCGCCGCCCATGACGGAAATGCGGGCGTTGGGCCACATGAACAGCAGGCGCGGCGAGTACGCGCGCCCGCACATGCCGTAGTTGCCGGCGCCGAACGAGCCGCCGATCAGCACGGTGAACTTGGGCACGTTGGCGGTAGCCACCGCGGTCACCATCTTGGCGCCGTGGCGGGCGATGCCTTCGTTTTCGTACTTGCGGCCCACCATGAAGCCGGTAATGTTCTGCAGGAAAACCAGCGGAATCTTGCGCTGCGCGCACAGCTCGATGAAGTGCGCGCCTTTCTGCGCCGATTCCGAAAACAGGATGCCGTTGTTGGCCACGATGCCCACCGGCATGCCGTGGATGTGCGCGAAGCCGGTGACCAGGGTGGTGCCGAAGCGCGCCTTGAATTCATCGAAATCCGAGCCGTCGACGATGCGGGCGATGATCTCGCGCACGTCGTACGGCTTGCGCGTGTCGGCGGGAATGATGCCGTTGAGCTCGGCCGGGTCGTAGCGCGGTTCGCGCACCGGCGCCAGCGCCAGTTGCGCGGGCTTGCGCAGGTTCAGGCGCGCCACCGCGTTGCGCGCCAGCTGCAGCGCGTGCAGGTCATTGGCGGCCAGGTGATCGGCCACGCCGGACAGGCGCGTGTGCACGTCGCCGCCGCCCAGGTCTTCGGCGCTGACTTCCTCGCCGGTGGCGGCCTTCACCAGCGGCGGGCCGCCCAGAAAGATGGTGCCCTGGTTGCGCACGATGATGGACTCATCGCTCATGGCCGGCACATACGCGCCGCCGGCCGTGCACGAACCCATTACCACCGCGATCTGCGCGATGCCTTGCGCCGACATGACGGCCTGGTTGTAGAAGATGCGGCCGAAGTGGTCGCGGTCGGGAAAAACCTCGTCTTGCTGCGGCAGGTTGGCGCCGCCCGAATCCACCAGGTACACGCACGGCAGGCGGTTCTGCGCGGCGATTTCCTGCGCCCGCAAGTGTTTCTTGACGGTCATGGGGTAGTAGGTGCCCCCCTTGACCGTGGCATCGTTGCAGACGATGACGCATTCGGTGCCCGAGATGCGCCCGATGCCGGTGATCACGCCCGCCCCCGGCGCCGCGCCGTCGTACATGCCGTGAGCCGCCATGGGCGACAGTTCCAGGAACGGGCTGCCCGGATCGATCAGCCGCTCGACACGGTCGCGGGGCAGCAGTTTGCCGCGCGCCACATGTTTGGCGCGGGCGGACTCGCTGCCGCCCAGGGCGGTTTGCGCCAGTTGCCGCGCCAGGTCGTCCAGCTGCGCCTGCATGGCGCGTGCATTGTCGGCGTAGTCTTGCGAACGCGGGTTGATGCGGGATTCGATGGTGGGCATGAAGCTTTTCCTATGCGTGTCTGACTCCCGAAGGGGGTCTGACGCCATCTGACTTTGTTGGGTTTTTCTTGCAGGTGTCAGGCTCCCGAAGGGGGCCTGACACCGAAGTGTGCTTAATACCGTACAGATCGGATTCGGTGGGTGTCTGACACCCGCTGCGCGGGAGTCAGACACGCCAGGGGGTTACATCATCTCGATGGCCATCGCCACGGCTTCGCCGCCGCCGATGCACAGGGTGGCCACGCCGCGCTTGCCGCCCTTCTGGCGCAGCGCGCCCACCAGGGTGGCGACCAGGCGGGCGCCGGACGCGCCAATGGGGTGGCCCAGCGCGGTGGCGCCGCCGTGCACGTTGACTTTCTCGTGCGGCAGCTTGAAGTCGTGCATGGCGGCCATGGCCACCACGGCGAAGGCTTCGTTGATTTCGTACAGGTCCACGTCTTCGGCCTTCCAGCCGGTCTTGGTGAACAGGTTCTTCAGCGCGCCGACCGGCGCGGTGGTGAACCAGCCCGGCTCTTGCGAATGCTGGCTGTGGGCCACGATGCGGGCCAGCGGCTTGAGGCCCAGTTCTTCGGCGGTGGACGCGCGCATCAGCACCATGGCGGCCGCGCCGTCGGAAATCGACGAGGAATTGGCGGCGGTGACCGTGCCGTCTTTCTTGAAGGCGGGCTTCAGGGTGGGGATTTTTTCCGGCATGGCCTTGGTGGGCGCTTCGTCGGTGTCCACCACCGTATCGCCCTTGCGGCCGGCCACGGTGACGGGTGTGATTTCCCACTTGAAGCTGCCGTCTTCGGTGGCGGCGCGCGCGCGGCGCAGCGATTCGAGCGAATACTCGTCCTGCTGCTCGCGCGTGAAGCTGTATTTGGCGGCGCAGTCTTCGGCGAACACGCCCATGGCCTTGCCGCGGTCGTAGGCGTCTTCCAGGCCGTCGAGCGCCATGTGGTCGTACACGGTGGCGTGGCCGTAGCGGTAGCCCTGGCGGCCCTTGAGCATCAGGTAGGGCGCATTGCTCATGCTTTCCTGGCCGCCGGCCACCACCACGCGCGCCGAGCCGGCCACCAGCAGGTCATGGCCGAACATGGCGGCCTTCAGGCCCGACCCGCACACTTTGTGAATTGTGGTGCATCCCACGCCCAGCGGCAGGCCCGCGCCCAGCGCCGCCTGGCGGGCCGGCGCCTGGCCCTGGCCCGCCTGCAGCACGTTGCCCATGATGACTTCATCGACCTGCTCCGGCTTCAGGCCGGCGCGTTCGACGGCGGCCTTGATGGCGACCGAGCCCAGTTCGTGAGCGGCCAGGCTGGACAGGCTGCCCAGCATGCCTCCCATGGGGGTGCGGGCAACAGAAACGATGACAACGGGATCAGACATGATTGACTCCTGGAAAGCGAATGGGGACTGGCGTCACGATGCGGCGACGCGATGCGGGGCGCTGCCGGGGCGCAGCCGCCTGTCGGTATCGTACGGGAAAAATTCTTCGATCCGGCCCTGCGCCACATGGGCGCGGCAGGCCTGCCACCACTCGGGTTCAAGCAGGTCGGCGTGGTGCCGCAGGAAGGCCCGCCGCACGCGCGGGTCGCCCAGCAGGAAGCGGTCGAACTCTTCGGGAAATACGTCGTTGGGCCCAACGGCGTACCAAGGCTCGCTGGCCATTTCGGCCTCTTCGTTGGGGGCCGGCGGTATGCGCCGGAACTGCATTTCGGTCATGCGCTGGATTTCGTCGTAGTCGTAGAACACGACACGGCCCAGCCGCGTGACGCCGAAGTTCTTGTACAGCATGTCGCCGGGAAAAATATTGGCCGTGGCCAGTTGCCGGATGGCGTCGCCGTACTCGCGCACCGCCTGGTCCAGCAGCGGCTCGGGCGCGCGTTGCAGATACAGGTTCAGGGGCGTCATGCGGCGTTCGATGTACACGTGACGGATCACCACCGTATCGCCGTTTTCCTCCAGCAGGCTGGGCACGCGCTGGCGCAGTTCGTCGAGCAGCGCCGGGGCGAAGCGCGCGCGCGGCAGCGCCACTTGCGAGTATTCCCAGGTGTCGGCCATGCGGCCCACGCGGTCGTGCAGCTTCACCATCTGGTACTTGCGGCGCACCGTGGCATGGTCGATGCCGTCTTTGTCGATGCGGTCTTTGATCAGCTTGAACACATACGGGTACGACGGCAGGGTGAACACGCACATCACCATGCCCTTGATGCCGGGCGCGATGTCGAAGGCATCGCGCGAATGCGCCAGGTGGTGCAGGAAGTCGCGATAGAACAGCGTCTTGCCCTGTTTCTGCAGCCCGATCATGGTGTACAGCTCGGCCTTGGGCTTGCGCGGCAGCAGGCTTGACAGGAAGCTCACCACCGCCGCCGGGGTTTCCATGTCAACCAGGAAATACGCGCGGGTGAAGCTGAACAGCGTGCTCAGGTCGTCGGCCCCCAGCAATAGCGCATCCAGCTCGATCTGGCCGGCCGCGTTGCGCGCGAGGGCCACCGCGAACGGGTGCACGGTGCTCTGGTTGATCAGGCGGCCGACGATGTACGCGCCCTTGTTGCGAAAGAACAGCGAGCCCAGCACCTGCACCTGGCAGTCGGACGCCACCCGCTGGCCCGGCTGGCGCGGCCATTGGGCGCGCAGCTGGCGCACTGCGGCGCGCGCCAGCAAGCGGGTGTCGCGCGGCAGATCGGCGAACGGCGCAGCCAGCCCGAAGTCGGCCACCATGCGGATCAGGCTTTTGCGCAGGCCTTCGGTCAACGGGTAGTAGACGCGGTACGAGGGAATGCGGCTGTCCAGGTAGTCGGTCGCCACCGCCGGCCGCACGAACAGGAAATCGTTATGGAAGTAGTCGCGGTGCAGAATGCGGCACGACACCGAATTGAAGAAGGTCTCGGCGCATTCGGGCTGGCGGTGGCCCGCCAGCAGGCCCACGAACTGCTGTTTTACGTCTTGCCAGAAAGCGGTCTGGGCCGGCGTCAGGCTGACGGCCGCTTCGGGCGCTGCCGAGTCGCGCAGTACCTGGCGCAACTGCGCCGCGCATTCGCGCACGCGCATGTCGTAGTACTCGATGCGCTCGCGCGACAGCCGCTGTATGCCGTGCCAGTCGCCCGATTCGAACAGCGCCTTGGCGCGCTGCGCGCTATAACGGAACAACGCATAGTGGCGGTCGAAGCCGGCCAGGATCTGGCGCGCGACCTCCTGCGGCTGCGGCGGGGGCGCCGGAGCCTGTTCAATGCGCTGGACGTCGCCGCTGTAGATCATGGCACGGGTCAATAGGTGTGGTCAGGCCGTTTCGGCGAACAGCTCGCGGCCGATCAGCATGCGGCGGATCTCGCTGGTGCCCGCGCCGATTTCATACAGCTTGGCGTCGCGCCACAGGCGGCCGGTGGGGTATTCGTTGATATAGCCGTTGCCGCCCAGGATCTGCACGCCTTCGCCGGCCATCCAGGTGGCTTTCTCGGCCGTGTACAGAATCAGCGCGGCGCAGTCTTTGCGCACCTGGCGCACGTGTTCGGCGCCGAGCTGGTCCAGGTTCTTGCCGACCGCATAGCAGAAGGCGCGGCTGGCCTGCAGGGTGGTGTACAGGTCGGCAACCTTGCCCTGGATGAGCTGGAATTCGCCGATGGCCTGGCCGAACTGCTTGCGGTCGTGAATGTAGGGCACCACCACGTCCATGACGGCCTGCATGATGCCCAGCGGGCCGCCGGACAGCACGGCGCGCTCGTAGTCGAGCCCACTCATCAGCACCCGGACCCCGCCGTTGACCTGGCCCAGCACGTTTTCTTCGGGAATTTCGCAGTCCTGGAACACCAGCTCGCCGGTGTGGCTGCCGCGCATGCCGAGTTTGTCGAGCTTCTGCGCCACCGAGAAGCCCTTGAAGTTCTTTTCCACCAGAAATGCGGTAATACCACGCTGGTGCGCAGCCGGGTCGGTCTTGGCGTACACCACCAGCGTGTCGGCGTCGGGGCCGTTGGTGATCCACATTTTGGTGCCGTTCAGCACGTAGCGGTCGCCTTTCTTGTCGGCGCGCAGCTTCATACTGACCACGTCCGACCCGGCGCCCGGCTCGCTCATGGCCAGCGCGCCCACGTGTTCGCCCGAAATCAGCTTGGGCAGGTAGCGGGCCTTTTGCTCGGCAGTGCCGTTGCGGTGGATCTGGTTGACGCACAGGTTCGAATGGGCGCCGTACGACAGGCCCACCGAGGCGCTGGCGCGCGAGATTTCTTCCATGACCACCATGTGCGCCAGGTAGCCCAGGTTGGCGCCGCCGTACTCTTCGCTGGCAGTCATGCCCAGCACACCCAGCTCGCCGAACTTGCGCCACAAATCCATGGGGAACTGGTCGCTGCGGTCGACTTCGGCGGCCCGGGGCGCGATTTCGGCCTGCGCGAAAGTGCGTACGGCATCGCGCAGCATGTCCAGGTCTTCGCCTAAGTCGAAATTCAAACCGGGAAGATTCATCGAAGTCTCCGTGAGAGTAGGTGCTTACATTCGGGCGCCTGGTACAGGCTGGGCCGGCAGCCGCATCCATGATGCGCTGCAAAAGGGCGCACAGGCAATGCGGGACTTCAATATTACGTTTACGTAAACGTAAAGTAGACTCGGGTTTTCCCCTAATCAAAAATCGTCCGGCCATTTGTTTGACCATGCAAGAATCTGAGGGCTAATTGTCTGACAGGCGCTGCCTAGCGGGCCTGCCGCCCCCGGAGGAAACCATCGTGATCGAGCTCGCCGACCTGGACGAAATTGTTGCACTGCGGCGCGACATCCATGCCCACCCCGAACTGGCCTATGACGAACACCGTACCGCCGGCCTGGTGGCCGAGCGGCTGCGCGCCTGGGGCATAGAAACCCACACGGGCATCGGACGCACGGGCGTGGTGGGTGTGCTCAAGGCAGGCAGCGGCGACCGCGCCATTCTGTTGCGCGCCGACATGGACGCTCTGCCCATCCAGGAAGCCAACGAATTCGGTCACCGCTCGCGCCATGACGGCAAGATGCACGGCTGTGGCCACGACGGCCACACGGCCATGCTGTTGGCGGCCGCGCGGCACCTGCAGCAGGCGGGCGGCTTCAACGGCACGGTTTATGTGGCGTTCCAGCCAGCCGAAGAAAACGGCGGCGCCGGCGCCCGCGCCATGATCGAAGACGGGCTATTCGAACGTTTTCCGTGCGAGGCGGTATTCGGCATGCACAACTGGCCGGGCCTGCCCGCGGGCAGCTTCGGCGTGTGCAGCGGCCCGATGATGTCCGCCGCCAATGCGTTCAAGATCACGGTCACCGGCCGCGGCGGCCATGCGGCGGCGCCCCACGATTGCGACGATCCCGTGCCGGCCGTGCTGGCCATCGGTCAGGCGCTGCAAACTATCCTGACTCGCAGCAAGCGCCCCCTGGATGCCGCCGTGATCTCGATCACGCAGCTGCAGGCGGGCAACGACGTCACCAATATTATTCCGGGCACGGCCTGGCTGGGCGGCTCGGTGCGCGCCTACAGCGACGCGGTCGTCGATCTTATCGAGCGCCGCATGAACGAGCTGGCGGAGCCCATCGCCGCGGCCCATGGCTGCCAGGCCGAGGTGTATTTCGAGCGGCGCTATCCGGCGCTTGTGAACACGCCCGACGAAACCGCGTTCTGCCTGGACGTGATGCGCGACGTGGCGGGCGCCAGCCGGGCCAGCGTCATCGAGCCGGCCATGGCTTCAGAAGACTTCGCTTTCATGCTGCAGGCCAAGCCCGGCTGCTATGTTTTCCTGGGCAATGGCGACGGCGGGCACCGCCTGGCCGGCCACGGCCTGGGGCCGTGTTCGTTGCACAACGCCAGTTATGACTTCAACGACAGCCTGATCCCCGTGGGGGCCTCCTACTGGGTGCGGCTGGCGCAGCGGTACCTGGCTTGATCGGGCGTCCGATACGTCCGGCACCACGCCGTCAGCGTTCGCTTGTCTGTTTACTGCTTTTCCAACCGGAGCTGCCATGACCAGAACCGCCGTGCTGTCGAGATTCGCCCGCGCCTTGGCCTTTGCCGCCATTGCCACGGGCGCCGCCCCCGCCGCCGTCGCCCAGGAACCTGCCTGGCCGGGCAAGACCCTGACCCTGGTGGTGCCCTATACCGCCGGCGGCACCAACGACATGCTGGGCCGCACGCTGGGCGAGGTGCTGCGCGCCCGGCACGGCACCGCCACCATCATCGAGAACAAGCCCGGCGCGGGCGGCAGCGTGGGCGCGGACGCCGTGGCGCGCGCCAAGCCCGACGGCGCGACCCTGCTGCTGGCTTCGACCAGCCCGCTGACCATCTTTCCCAACCTCGTGAAGACGCCGTACGACCCCATGACAGATCTGGTGCCGGTGGCCAGCGTGGCGGTGGGTCCGGTGGCCATCCTGGCAACCAAGGCGTTGCCGGTGCGCAGCTTCGCCGAACTGGTCGACTATGCCAAAAAGCATCCGGGCAAGGTCACTTTCGGCGTGCCGGGCGTGGGCACCGTGGCGCACATCGGCATGGCCGACCTGAACAAGCAAGTGGGTATCGACATGCTGCAGGTACCCTACCGGGGCGGCAGCCAGGCGGTTTCCGACGGGCTGGGCGGGCAGGTCGACCTGCTGGTGGTCAATACCGACATCACGTTGCCGCACGTGCAGGCCGGCAGCCTGACGCCGCTGGCCGTGATGGCGCCGCAGCGGCTGGCGCCGTGGCCGCAGGTGCCCACCATGGCCGAACTGAAGCTGCCCGGCATCCGCTATTTTTCGAACTTCGCGCTGTTCGCGCCGGCCGGCGTGCCGCCGGAGGTCATGCACGCCATGCTCGACGAAATCGGCAAGGCCCTGGCAAGCCCGCAATTCCAGCAGATGCTGGACAAGGCCTTCATGCAGCCCGGCACGGGAATGGGCCAGGATTTCATCGAACAGGTGCGCGCCGACTACGCCAACAACCAGCGCGTCATCCGCGACAACAACATCCGCGTGCAGTAGCGCCGCGTTTTCAGCCGTGGCGCGGGCCGGCCATGATCAGCGCCATGCCGGCCAGGCACAGGCCCACGCCGGCCCAGTCGGTCGTCGCCGGGCGCACGCCGTCCACGGCCCATAGCCACAGCAGCGCCATGCTGACGTACACGCCGCCGTAGGCCGCGTAGACGCGGCCCGAGGCTGTGGGATGCAGGGTGAGCAGCCAGGCGAACACCGCCAGGCTGAGCGCTGCCGGCACCAGCAGCCACGCCGAATGGCCCTGTTTGAGCCACAGGTAGGGCAGATAGCAGCCGACGATCTCGGCCACGGCGGTCAGGGCAAACAGGCCCAGGGTATGCAGCAGGGGCATGGTTCGTCAGGCGGCCGGGCAGCCGGCCGCCGCGTTCAGGGTTTCTGCGCGAGCAGCAATTGGCATTGCCGCTCTTGTTCGGCGATTTCCGCCAGCGTGTCGTCGATGTCGCGGCGCTGCTGTTCCAGGGCGGCGCGATGCTGGGCCAGCACATCGAGATATTGCCGCAGTTGCAGCGTGCTGTCGCCCGGCCCGTCGTACATGTCGATGAGGGCGCGGATTTCGGATAGCTGCAGGCCCAGCCGCTTGCCCCGCAGCGCCAGTTTCAGGCGGGTGCGGTCGCGCGCGCTGTACACGCGGTTGCGCCCATCGCGCCCCGGGCTGACGATGCCCTGGTCTTCGTAGAAGCGGATGGTGCGCGGCGTGATGTCGAACTCGCGCGAGAGCTCGGAGATCGTCCAGGTAGGCGGCATGCGAGGTTTGGCAGTTTACGTAAACGTAAATTATGATGGCCTGGAACAATCGTCAAGCCTATCCGAGAGTATTCATGAATCCCAACGAGCACCAATTGCAGTATCCCTGGGGCGACGAACAGCCCGCGCCCGGCCGCGCCCAGCAGGTGGCCGATGGCGTCAAATGGATCCGCATGCCGCTGCCTTTCGCGCTGGACCACATCAACCTCTGGCTGCTGCGCGACGAGATCGACGGCCGTCAGGGCTGGACGGTGGTCGACTGCGGCATCAGCCGCGACGAGGTCAAGGCGCTCTGGGAAGAGGTTTTCGCCAACGAACTCGAAGGCCTGCCCGTGCTGCGCGTGCTGGTCACCCATATGCACCCCGACCACGTCGGTCTGGCGCATTGGCTGTGCGAACGCTGGAACGCCCCGCTGTGGATGAGCATGACCGACTTCATGGTGGGCTCGCTGTGGTCGTCGCGCCAGGGCGGCTCGGGCCCCAATGGGCACGCGGCGGTCGAGCACTTTGCCCGCCACGGGCTTACCGACCCGGACGCGCAAGACCAGATCCGCCGCCGCGCCGGCTATTACCCCAACCTGGTGCCCGCCATGCCGCCGCGCTACACGCGCCTGCTGCACGGCGACCGGGTCGCCATCGGCGGGCGCGACTGGCGCGTGATCGTCGGCTACGGGCACGCCCCCGAGCATGTGTCGCTGTTCAGTCCCGACCTGTCCACGCTGATTTCCGGCGACATGGTGCTGCCGCGCATTTCCACCAACATCAGCGTGTTCGACTACGAACCGGAATCCAACCCCCTGCCCCTGTACCTGGATTCGCTGGACCGCTATGCCGATTTGCCGGCCGATACGCTGGTGCTGCCCTCGCACGGGCGTCCATTCAAGGGCCTGCACCAACGCATCGCCCAGCAGCACCAGCACCATGCCGAGCGCCTGGCGGAAGTGCTTGAGGCCTGTGCGCAGCCGCAGTCCACGTCCGACATCGTGCCGGTGCTGTTCAAGCGCAAGCTCGACCTGCACCAGCTGACCTTCGCCATGGGCGAGGCGCTGGCGCACCTGCATGCGCTGTACTTTGCCGGCAAGGTCGCGCGCCAGACAGGCGCCGATGGCATCGTGCGCTTTACCGCGCGCTGACCGCGCCGGCGGGCCGGCGCCTTCAGCGGCTGGCGGTGGCCAGCCGCACGGCCAGCCCCAGGAACACCACGCCCGCCACGCGATTGAGCCAGCGCGATGCCGCCGGCGAGCGTTGCAGCAATTGGCCGAAGGTGCCGGAGAAAAAAGCAATGGCGCCGAACACCAGCAAGGTAGCCGCCATGAACACCGCCCCCAGCTCGACGATCTGCAGGCCCACCGGTCCGTGGGCGTGCGAGGTGAACTGCGGCAGGAACGCGAAGAAGAACAGCAACACCTTGGGATTGGTCAGGTTCATGATGATGCCGCGCCGGTACAGCGCGCCGCGCGCCAGGGGCGCGGGCCGCTCGGCCTGGGCGGGTCCGCCGCGCGCGCGCAGCGCCTGCCAGGCCAGGTACGCCAGGTAGGCGGCTCCCGCCAGCTTCAGAGCGATGAACGCGTGGGGCGACGCCGCGAATACCGCCGCCAGGCCGGCTGCCACGGCCGCCGTGTGCCCCAGCAGCCCGGTGCACAGCCCCAGCACCACGAACATGCCGGCCGAACGGCCCCATATGGCTGACTGCATCAGCACGAACAGGTTGTCGGGGCCGGGTGTCAGGGCCAGCAGGACGGCGATGCCGGAGAAGGCAAGCAGCGTGTCGAAAGGCAGCATGGCAAAAAGGCGGCCGCGCGCCGGGCGCATGCCATCCGGGGAAACACAAAGGGCTTCAAGCGTACTGCGCGCGGGCCGCGCGTGGCAATCGGCGCGGCCGGCGTTTCCGCGGATGCGGCGAATCTCCTAATATCGGGGTTCCGATCTTCTAGCCGTTTCCCGTTGCACCCGCCATGGACAAATCCCAAGCCCCGCATATCGACACGCTGCTGCAGCACACCGCCACCGCGCCGTTCAACCCGCAGACCGGCTCGGCGCCGGTCAACCTGCCGTCGATGCGCGCCAGCACCGTGCGCTTCCAAAGCCTGGACGCCCTGGAAGCCACGCAGCGCCGCAAGGCCGGCGGCGAGCGGGCCGCCACATACGGGCGCATGGGCATGGACACGCACGCCGCCCTGGAACAGGTGTTTTGCGAGCTTGAAGGCGGCACTCATGCTTACCTGGCGTCGTCGGGCATGGCCGGCATCACCATGGTGATGACTTCGCTGCTGTCTGCCGGCGACCACGCCCTGGTGGCCGACTGCGTCTACGGGCCGGTGTACGAGCTGGATGCCGCGCTGCTCAAGCGCATGAACATCGAACTCACGTATTTTTCCGCTGGCGACGACCTGGAAACCCTGGTGCGGCCCAATACCCGCCTGGTGTATGTGGAATCGCCTGGATCGCTGCTGTTCCAGATGCTCGACCTGCCGGCCCTGGCCGCCTTTGCGCGCCGCCACGACCTGGTGCTGGCCTGCGACAACACCTGGGGCTCGGGCTATGTGTACCAGCCGCTGCAGCTGGGGGCGCACGTATCAGTCGTGGCCGGCACCAAATATGTGGGCGGGCATTCCGACCTGATGCTGGGCGCGGTGATTACCAATGACGCGGACGTGGCCAAGCGCCTGAACCGCACGCAATATGCCATGGGTTACTCGGTTAGCGCCGACGACGCCTGGCTGGCGCTGCGCGGCGTGCGTACCCTGCCCATCCGCATGGCGCAGCATGCGCGTAATGCTCTGCAAGTGTGCGAGTTCCTGGCCACGCGCCCGGAAGTGGCGCGTATCTACCATCCGGCCTGGCCGGCCGACCCGGGGCATGCCTTGTGGCAGCGCGACTGCACGGGTTCGAACGGCATGCTGGCCGTCGAGCTGCGCCTGTCGCCCGAGGCGTCGCGCCGTTTTGTCGACGCGCTGCGCCTGTTCGGCATCGGTTTTTCGTGGGGAGGCTTTGAAAGCCTGGTGCAGTGGGTAACGCGCGGAGAACTGGCGCGCCACCGGTACTGGACCGGGGGCGACCATGCCCTGGTGCGGCTGCACATCGGGCTGGAAAACCCTCGCGACCTGATCGCCGACCTGGCGCAGGCCCTGCAAGCGGCTGCCTGAACGGGGAGCCGCTTGCTGGCCCCTACGAGGGGCCCGCCGCTACTCGCGGCTGAAGCCGCGCCTTACTGGCGTGCCAGGGGAATGAGCCGGTCGACTTCTTTCAGCGCGCCTTCGTAGCTGTTGCCGGCCAGCGCGGGCGAGGTCAGAAACTTGCCGCCCACGCCGAACGACGGCGTGCCGTCGATGTTGTAGGCCTGGGCCAGCTGGTCGGCGCGCTGCACCTGGGTTTGCACGCTGAAGGAATCGAAGATCGAGTCGAACTTGGCGCGGTCCACGCCCTGCTCGGCCGCCCAGTCGCCCATGGCCTTTTTGTTGAACAGGCGCTTGTGTTCGACGTGCATTGCGGTGAACACCTTGGAGTGCAGGTCGGGGCGGTTCAGCGTTTGCAGCGTGTAGTACAGCTGCTGCAGCGGTTTCATGCTGGCGTTGAAGGCCACCGGCACCTGCTTGACCACCACGTCCGACGGTGCCGTCTTGGCCCAGGCTTCGACCAGGGGTTCCATGGTGGCGCAGTGCGGGCAGGTGTAGGCGAAGAATTCCAGCACCTCGATCTTGCCCGGGGTGTCGGACGGCAACGGCGGATTGATGGCGACGTACTGCTGGGCGCCCTGGGCCTGGCTGGCCGGCGCGAACAGAGTGGATGCGGCCAGCGCCGCGGCGGCTACGAGGCGGGTGAACAGGGAGGACTGCATCGGGCGTGTTCCTGAGTGAAAGTTACGGGTACAGACCAGCGGTGTTGCGCATTAGTTCAATCGGCGGGCGGCGGCCTATTGCCGTACCACCGCCGATTCGATCTTGTTTTCGCCCAGCAGGCTGCGGGCGCGATTCATGTCGTCCAGGCGGGCGAACGGTCCGACGCGCACGCGGTTGACTTGCATGCCGTTGACTTCGGCGCGCTGCACGGCCACGGGCAGCCCCAGCAGCAGGATGCGCGCCTTCAGGCCTTCGGCATCTTCCAGCACCCGGTAGGCGCCAGCCTGCAGGAAATATTTGCCCGAGGCCGGGGCGGGCGCACGGGCCGCCGGCGCCTCGGGGGGCGTGCCCGGCGGCAGCGTGGCGATCAGGGCGCCCAGCTCGTCGGACTGCCCCTTGGACGGCGCAGGCGCGGCGGGCTGCACGCCCGGCAGCGGCGCGGGCGCCGTGGCGGTAGGGCCACTGGGCGGCGTGCCGGCCGCGCCGTCGCGCCCATACAAGCCCTGGTTGGGATCGGGCGCCTGGCGCGGATCGGGCAGCTTGGTGCGATCGGCGTCGCGGGTGGCGCGATCGACGAACGGCATGGGCGCCTTGGTGACATAGAACGCCACGACGGCCGCGATGATCAGGCCGACCAGGAGGCCGGCCAGGGCGCCGTACATGGTGCTGCCGCTTTGCTTGGGTTGTCGGGACGATTTGCGTTTGGTGGCCATGGGGACAGCTTACATCCGTTGCGGGGCAGACACGCCCAGCAGCGCCAGGCCGTTGGCCAGCACCTGCCGCGTCGTGGCGGCCAGGCGCAAGCGGGCCAGCTTCAGGGGCTCGTCGTCGACCAGCACGCGTTCGGCGTTGTACCAGGCGTGGAAGTCGGAGGCGCAGTCGCGCAGCCAGAAAGCGATGTGGTGCGGCGCCAGTTCTTGCGCGGCCTGCGCCACGATCTGCGGGAAGCTGGCCAGCCGCTGCATCAGGGCGAATTCGGTGGGCGCCGTCAGCAGCGCGGTGTCGGCCTGCGCGATGCGGGCGTCGTCGGCGCCCGCGTTGGCGATCATCGAGCAGATGCGGGCATGCGCGTACTGGATGTAGTACACCGGGTTCTCGTCGCTTTTCGACAGCGCGAGGTCGATGTCGAACACGAATTCGGTGTCGGCGCGGCGTTGGATCAGGAAGTAGCGCACCGCGTCGCGGCCCACCCAGTCGATCAGGTCGCGCAGGGTGACGTAGCTGCCGGCGCGCTTGGAGATCTTGACCTCTTCGCCGCCGCGCATCACCTTCACCATCTTGTGCAGCACGTACGCGGGGTAGTCTTTGGGTATGCCTTCTTCCAGCGCCTGCAGGCCGGCGCGCACCCGCGCCACGGTGCCGTGGTGGTCGCTGCCCTGGATGTTCACGGCGTGACGGAAGCCCCGCTCCCATTTGGCCTTGTGGTAGGCCACGTCGGGCACGAAGTACGTGTAGCCGCCTTCGCTCTTGCGCATGACGCGGTCTTTGTCGTCGCCGGTGCCCAGCTCGGTGGTGCGCAGCCACAGCGCGCCGTCTTGTTCGTAAGTGTGGCCCTTGGCCACCAGCGCCTGCACGGTCTGCTCGACCCGGCCCGAGGTGTACAGTGAGCTTTCCAGGTAATAGTTGTCGAACGCCAGGCCGAAGGCCTGCAGGTCCAGGTCTTGCTCGCGGCGCAGGTAAGCCACGGCGAACACCCGGATGTCGTCCAGGTTGTCGACGTCGCCACTGGCCGTGACGGCCGCGCCGTCGGCTGCCTGCAGGGTCTTGCGGGCGATGAAATCTTGCGCAATATCAACGATGTAGTCGCCCTTGTAGCCATCGGCCGGGTAGTCCGGCGAGTCGGGGGCGATGCCGCGCGCGCGCGCCTGCACGCTGACAGCCAGGTTCTGGATCTGGTTGCCGGCGTCGTTGTAATAGAACTCGCGGGTGACGTCACGGCCAGTGGCCGCGTACAGGCGGCAGATGGCGTCGCCCAGCGCCGCCTGGCGGGCATGGCCCACGTGCAGCGGGCCGGTGGGGTTGGCCGACACGAACTCGACCAGTACCTTTTCGCCGGTGGCGGGGGCGTGGCCGTAAGCCTCGCCCTGCTCGGCCACGGCCTGGATGACGGCTTGGCGGGCGGCGGCGGTAATGCGGAAATTGATGAAGCCCGGGCCGGCGATCTCGGCGTTTTCGACCAGGGCGCGCGCCGCGGTTTCGGCCATAAGGGCATCGACGATACCCTGGGCCAGTTCGCGCGGATTGCGGCGCGCCGGCTTGGCCAGCTGCATGGCGATGTTGGTGGCCACGTCGCCGTGGGCGGCGACCTTGGGCCGTTCGAGCAGCACCTGGGCCTGGGCATCGGGAAGGACGCTGGCGACGGCGGCCTGGATCAGCGAAATAAGTTGTTGTTGTTGCTCGGGGAGCATGGAGGAATCAGCAGAAAGTTTCGGGTATCAGCGAGAGCATGCCTGCCAGCACGAAGCCCGTCATCCATTTCGGCCGCACGACATCGGCGGGGACCGCGGTCAGGGCGTCTTGGGTGGCCAGGGGCACTGGCGCGCACCAGGTCATTCTTGGTGATGCGTCTCGAAAACCATGGTATTGGCGGGAATATCCTAGATCATAGCGTGATTTGGCGTGTTTTCCCCTGCCGGCGCGGTATTGGGCGGCGCGCGCCGCGGGGCTGCCCCTGGCGGGGCGCTATGCTCGTAACCTGCCATTGGCGTCTGCGCGTGCATTGCGGTAGTGTATGGAACTGACCACTGAGGGAGCCCGCAACATGCTCATCAAGTTCCATTCCAAGGCAGTCGCCGAAGTCCTGATGCTGTCGCAGAACGCCGCCCCGCTGCTGCGCGCGGCCGGCAAGTCATTTGGCGACGATGTTCCCGAACGCGGCGTGTTCACGTGCGAGCAGCTGCAGGCCGCCATCGACGGCATCGAGGCCGCCGTGGCGGCCGATGACCGCGCCCACGCCGGCCAGGAAGACGACGCCGATCGCCACGACAAGCCGGTACACCCCATGGCGCAGGCCGTCGACCTGCACCAGCGGGCGTTTCCGCTGCTCGACATGATGCGCCGCTCGCTGGCCGAAGGCGCCGACGTCACCTGGGAAGCCACCAAGGGCTGGTAGCCGGCAATGTCGCAAGTGCGACAGTTTGCGGCGCTGCGGCGCGGCATACTGGCGCCGCGTTTTCTTACCTGGTTTTCTTACCTATTACGGAGGCCTGCCATGCGCAGCGACGTGACCGTCATATTCGACGCCCGCCGGACGGTCGACCTGTCCGTGGACGTGGCGCCTTCCCCGCAGGCCGCCAGCGATGCGCGCGACTGGTTCGAGGCCGCCTGGGACACCCTGGGCTGCGAGCCGCTGCGGCCCAGCGGCAAGGTGCTGCTGCTGGACAAGATCATGGGCGTGGCCGACGCGCTGGGCTACGACGTGCTGTCTTCCGACGCCAAAGAAAGCCGCGAGTTTGCCCAGCACGCCGCCCTGGCCCTGGACAAGCCGCGCATCATCGTCGACCTGCCGGGGTTGTCCGTCGGGTATTGAGCCGGCAGGGGCTCGCCCAGGCGGCGCGGTGCCGCCCTAGCGTATGCCCGCGCGCATGAACGACTGCACGAACTGCCGCTGGAACAGCAGGAACCCCACCAGCAGCGGCGCGGCCGACAATAGCGTGGCTGCCGTGATGACCGACCAGTCTATGCCCTGGTCGGTGGCCGCGAACACCTGCAGGCCCACGGTAAGAGGCCGCGACTCCACCGAATTGGTGATGATCAACGGCCACAGGAAGTTGTTCCAGTGGTGGCTGACCGATACCAGCCCGTAGGCCACATAAATGGGCTTGGCCAGCGGCACGTACACTTTCATCAGCACCTGCAGCGGTCCGGCGCCTTCGACGCGCGCGGCCTCTTCCAGTTCGCGCGGCACGGTCTTGAAGGTTTGCCGCAGCAGGAAAATGCCGAAAGCCGACGCAAAGTACGGCAGGCCCACCGCAAACACCGTGTCGCGCACGCCCAGCAGGCTCATCGAGCGGTAGTTTTCCACCAGCAGCACGTCGGGCATGATCATCAGCTGCAGCAGCACCAGCATGAAGACCAGGTCGCGGCCGCGGAACTCGAACCGCGCGAAGGCATAGCCGGCCAGGGTCGACAGCACCAATTGCGCTGCCAGCACCATGGTGACCAGCATGAAGGTGTTCAGGAAATAGCGCGGGAACGGCGCGGCGTGCCAGGCGCGGCTGAAGTTCTCGAGCGTCAGGGGTGCCAGCAGGTCGAAGCGGGTGGCGTACGCGGGCGGGTGGAACGCGGCCCACAGCGCATAGGCCAGCGGCAGTATCCACAGCAGGCCGAGCAGCCAGGCGCCCAGGGTGTCGAGCTTGCGGGTCATTGATAGTGTGTCCTGCGGTCGAGCCAGCGGAACTTCACCAGCGCGGTGATGGCCAGGATCAGCAGCAGCACCACGGTCAGGGTGGCCGCGTATGAGGTGTCCCAGAAACTGAAGCCCACCTGGTAGATGTAGAACAGCAGCAGCGTGCTGGCGTTGTCGGGTCCGCCGCGCGTCATGACCACCACGTGGTCGACCAGCCGGAAGGCATTGATCAGCGCATTGACCAGCACGAACAGCGTGGTGGGCATCAGCAGCGGCCACAGTACGCGCCGGAAATACTGCCAGCGCGACGCGCCCTCGAGCAGCGCCGCTTCGCGCAGCGACGGCGATACGGTCTGCAGCGCGGCCAGGTAGAAAATCATGAAGAAGCCGGCTTCTTTCCAGATGGTGACCACCATCAGCGCCGGCAGCGCGGTGTCGCGGGTGCCCAGCCAGTTCGGGCCGGCCGCGCCGAACCAGTGCATGACTTGCGCGATCAGACCGTACTGCGGCGTATAGAAGAACAGCCAGATGTTGGCCACGGCCACCATGGGCAGCACGGTGGGCGTGAAGTACGCCATGCGCAGGAAGCCGCGTCCGGCCAGGTTGCGGTTGACCCACAGGGCCATGACCAGCGCAATGGCGATAGACAGGGGAATGGTGCCCAGCGCGAACCACAGGTTGTTCCATAGCGCCTGCCAGAACACCGGGTCGTCGCCCATCACGGCATAGTTTTCCAGCCCCACGAAGCGTGCCGGCCGGCTGCCTCGCGGGGTGGAAAAAAAGCTGTGCCACAGCGTGGCCAGCGCCGGATAGTGCGTGAACGCGGCCAGCAGCACCAGGGCTGGCAACAGCAGCAGCCAGCCGTACACCGCTTGCAAGGACCGGTTCATGGGGTTGCGGCCTTAGCGGTAGGAGCGCAGCACGCGGTCGGCCTCGCGCTGCGCGTCGCCCATGGCCTGCTGCGGCGTCTTCGAGCCGGTCAGCATGGCTTGCAGGGCGTCGTTCAGCGTCTTGGTCACGCGCTGGTTCTCATGCGTGGAAAACTCGGCCACGCTTACCGACAGCTGGTCGCGCGCCACGGTGGCGGCGGGCACTTCGGCGGCGTACTTCTTCATCTTGTCGGTTTCCCACGCTGCCGGCGTGACAGCCACGTAACCGGTGGCGATGCTCCAGTCGGCCGCGCGCTCGGGCGTGGTGGCCCATTGCGCGAACTTCAGCGCCGCCGCCTGCTGTTCCGGAGTGCCGCTCTTGAAGATGTAGAAGTTGCCGCCGCCGGTGGGGCTGCCGCCGCGCTTGGCCTTGGGCATCATGGCCACGCCGAACGGGAAATCGGCGTTCTTGCGAATGTTGGTCAGGTTGCCGGTGGTGGTCCAGACAATGGCCGCCTTCTTTTCCAGGAAGTCCTTGGGCGTGGTGCCCCAGTCGACCGTGCCGCGCGGCATGACGCCATGCTTGGCCGACAGGTCGTTCCAGAACTGCGCGGCCTCGATCACGGCGGGCTTGTCCAGGTACACCTGGTTGCCCTCTTCGTTCATCAGGATGGCGTCGTTGGGCGTGGTAAGCGCCTGGAACAGCCAGTATGCGAACGCGCCGCCCGACGGGATCTTCACGCCCCACTGCGTGACATTGCCGGATGCGTCTTTCTTCGTGAGCTTCTTGCCGTAGTCGACCAGTTCATCCCAGGTGGCGGGCGGATGTTCCGGGTCGAGGCCGGCCTCTTTGAACAGGTCTTTGTTGTAGTACATCACGATGGTCGAGCGCTGGAACGGCACGCCCCATACGTGGCCCCCGGTGCGGCTGTTCTGCATGAAGGCGTCATAGAACCCGCCAAGCCATTTTTTGTCAGTCTCGGATTTGGCCAGGCTGTCGATCGGCACGATGGCGTCTTCGTCGATGAGCGTGAACATGTCGGTCGACAGCAGCACGGCCAGCTGCGGCGGCGTGCCGCCCTTCAGCGCGGTCAGGGCCTTGGCGATGGAATCCTGGTACGAGCCGGCGTAGATGGGCTTGATGTCGATGCCGGGGTTGTCTTTCTCGAATGCGGCGACCATGTCGTCGACGATCTTGGTGATGGGGCCGCCGACGGCCACCGGGTAATAAAACTCGACTTCTACGGGTTTGTCCTGCGCATACAGCGGCAGCGAGACAAAGGCGCCGGCCAGGGCGGCTGCCAGGGCTTTGAGGGCGGTGCGTCGCATGATGGCTTTTCCTAGAGGGAGCTGGCGCCGGAGCGCCCGGGGGTGGAGATGACCGCCGTGTCGGCGGCGAAGAAATGCTGGTGCTCGGGTTGCCACGACAGGCCCAGCGCGTCGCCGGCGGCCGCGCGCAGGTGGCCCGCCACGCGCACCGCCACGCCGCTGCTGTTGCCCAGGCGGCACACCACGATGGAATCGGCGCCAAAGTACTCCACGCTTTCCACGGTGGCGGGGCGACCATCGGCATCGATGCGTATGTGCTCGGGGCGCACGCCCAGGCGCGCCGCGCCCGAGGGCGCATGCGCCACAGGCGCGCCCGCTAGGCCGTCGATGACATGCGCGCCATCTTGCGCGGCCAGGCCGATCAGGTTCATGGGGGGCGTGCCGATGAAGCGCGCCGCGAACTCGGTGGCGGGACGCGCATACAGCCCGTCGGGCGTGTCCAGTTGTTCGATGCGGCCATTGCGCAGCAGCACCACCTGGTCGGCCATGCTCATGGCTTCGGTCTGGTCGTGCGTGACATACACCATGGTGATGCCCAGCGCCTGCTGCAGGGCGCGGATCTCGCGCCGCATGTCGTGGCGCAATTGCGCATCCAGGTTGGACAGCGGTTCGTCCATCAGGCATACCGGCGCTTCGGAAATGACCGCGCGGCCCAGCGCCACGCGTTGCTGCTGACCGCCGGACAGTTGCGAAGGCTTGCGGTCCAGCAGCGGCGACAAACCCAGCAGGTCGGCCACCCGTTGCAGGCGGCGCGGGTAATCGGCGGCCGGCTCTTTGCGGACCTTCAGGCCGAACAGGATGTTCTCGCGCACCGACAAATGCGGAAACAGCGCATACGACTGGAACACCATCGAGATGCGGCGCTGCGATGGCGGCAGGTGGGTGACGTCCCGGTCGCCGATGCGGATGCGGCCCGAGGTGGGCGTGTCCAGCCCCGCGATCATGCGTAGCGTGGTCGACTTGCCGCAGCCCGACGGCCCCAGCAGCACGGTGAAGCTGCCAGCGGGCGCGGTGAAGCCGACGCCCTGGATTGCGGCGGCCTCGCCATACTGTTTGGTCAGGTCTTCCAGGATGAGCGTGGACATAGTTGTTGGATGTGTCGTGTCAGGCTGTCATTCTGGCGGCAAATGAAATCCTTTTCATTCTGCGGTGCAAACATGACGCCGCAATGTCAGGGCCGCCGCCTCGTTTATTCGTCGATCAGGGCGCCGCCCTCGTGAAACGGATACGGGCCCGGATAGGCGCCGATATAGGCGTGGTGCGTCACCAGCGCGTGGTCGCGCCATTCATGCAGGTGGAAACCCGGAGGCTCCATGACGAACGCCGACGGCCCCTCGGGCCGCAGGTCCAGCGCCACCTGGTGTGCCGGACTGGGGCATGTCGAGGCCACGGTGCCGCCAAAACGCCGGAAAATGGTGCGGTGCAAATGGCCGCACAGGATTCTTTCGACGTTCGGATGGGCCGCCACGATCTGTTCCAGCTCCGCGGCGCCTTCCAGCAGGCCGATGGCGTCCATGTGCGCGATGCCAGTCAAGAACGGCGGGTGGTGCATGGCGATGACGGTGGGGCGGCCGGGCTGTTCGGCCAGGCGCTCGCGCAGCCATTGCAGCCGCTGCGCGCACAGCGCGCCATGGCTTTGCATGGGCACGACAGTGTCCAGCATCAGCAGGCGCAGCGGATGGTCTTCCACGGTGTACTGCACGTAACCGTCCTCCCCGTGCAGGTATCGGTGTTCCGGGAAGGCCTGCACCAGCGCCTCGCGCGCATCGTGGTTGCCCGGCATCAGGAAGTACGGCGCATTCAGGCCGTCCAGCATGTTTTTCAGATGGGCGTATTCCTGCGGGCGCCCGAAGTCGGTCAGGTCGCCGCTGACGATCGTCAGCGTGGGGGCGGGGTCCAGCCGGTTCAGTGCGTCGACGGCCGGCGGCAGGTAGCGGTCGGTCTCGACCACGCGGTAGGCCTTCTGGCCCGGCATGCGAATGTGCAGGTCAGTGATTTGTGCGATAAGCATGATGAGAGTGGATCCAAATCAACAAGTCGCGTTACGGCATCGTGCCGCGGGCCGGGGCGGGTTCATGCGCGGTTCTCGCGGGCGGCGGCCCCCGGCGCCACCATGACGCTGACGGTGTCGCCGGCCGCGTGGCCGCTGTGGGCGGGCGCTACCACGGGAAAGCGCTGGCCGTCGTCCAGCCCGATTTCATAGCGCACCGAGCCGCCCAGGAAAAAGCGCGCCAGCACGCGCGCGGGCAATGCGCCGGAGCGCGCAGGCTCCAGCCGCGCCTCGTGCGGGCGGAAGGCCAGGCTGTCGGCGCCCGCCACCAGCATGCCGCTTTGCAGGCCGGCGCGCACGCGGCACAGGGTGCCCAGGAACTCGGCCACGAAATCGCTGGCAGGCTCGCGGTAAAGGGTTTCGGCCGTACCCACCTGTTCCAGGTGGCCGGCCGACATGACGGCAATGCGGTCGCCCAGCATCATGGCCTCGTCCTGGTCGTGTGTGACGATGACCGTGGTGACGCGCAACTGGCGCAGCATCTGCGCAAGCTCCACGCGCAGGTGTTCGCGCAGTTTGGCGTCCAGCGCGGTCAGCGGTTCGTCCAGTAGCAGTACGCGCGGCTCGATGGCCAGGGCGCGCGCCAGCGCCACGCGCTGCCGCTGGCCGCCCGACAGCTGGTCGACCCGGCGATCGGCAAAACCGTCGAGCCGCACCAGCGCGAGCAGTTCGCGCGCGCGCCGCTCGCGTTCGGCCGCGGCGATGTCGCGCACGCGCAGGCCATACGCCACGTTCTGCACGACCGACATATTGGGAAACAGCGCATAGCTCTGGAACACCACGCCCACGCCGCGCGCCTCGGGCGGCAGGGTCGTGACCTCGTCCTCGCCAAAGCGGATCGACGCGCCCGCGTCGGCCTGCTCCAGTCCGCAGATCAGCCGCAACAAGGTGGTCTTGCCGCAACCCGAAGGGCCCAGCAGCGCCAGCGTTTCTCCGCCCTGCACGTGCAGGTCGATGGGCTGCAGCGCGCGCGAACCGTCGGGCCAGGTCTTGGCGCAATGCTTCAGGGTGATGGCAACAGGATCGGTCATGGTGACGAGGTCCGGGTAGATGCGATACGAGAAGGCCGGTCGCCGCGCGCGGCCAGCCATTGCAACCCCACCAGCAGTGGCACCAGCATCAGCAGGAACACCAGCGTATAGGCCGAGGCGATCTCCAGCCGCATCGAGGCATAGCTGTCGGCCAGGCCGACTGGCAGGGTCTTGGTCAGCGGCGTGTGCAGCAGCCAGGTCAGGTTGAATTCGCCGATCGACAGCGTCAGCACCGTAAGCGCGCCGGTGACGATGCCGGAGGCGGCGTTGGGCACGACGATCTGCAGAAAGCGCTGCGCGCGCGAAGCGCCCAGCGTGGCGGCGGCTTCGTCCAGCGTGGCCAGGTCGGCGCCGTGCATGCTGGCGCGCGCGGCCCGCACCATGAACGGCAGGGTGAACAGCACGTGGCCGATCACAATGAACCAGATGCTGCCACGCAGGCCGCGCACGGTGCCCCACGACACGATCAACGCCAGCGCCGAGGCCAGGCCGGGCACGGCCACCGGCAGTGTCAGCAATTCTTCGAGCGCGCGCGCGAGCCGGCCGCGGTACAGCGTCAGCACCCAGGCCGCCGGCACGCCCACCACGGTGCAGATGGCCAGCGTCAGCAAGGCCACCGCGAACGAGCGCCAGATGGTGTCGGCGTACAGCGACCACACCTGCTCGATCCAGCGCAGGGTCAACCCGCTGGACAGGCCCACGAAGTAGTTCTTCGTAAGCCCGGCCAGTACTGACAGCACTACCGGCCCGATCAGGAAGGCCGCGACCGCCAGCGTGATGGCCAGGCCCAGGCGGGTGTCGGTCTTGGAAGCGTTCATGCCGGCATCCTCCTCAGCCCGCCGCGCCCAGGCGCGCGCCCGCCAGGCTGTGCGCCACGTACAACACGGCCCAGGTAGCCAGGCCCAGCACAATGGACAGGGCCGCCGCCACCGGGATGTTGGCGTAGTTGGTGAACTCGTTGTAGATGGTGATGGGCAGCACGTCGATCTGAGTGGCCAGGGTGAACGCGGTGCCGAAGGCGCCCATGCTGGTGGCGAAGCTCATCGCGCCCGCGCCGATCAGCGCGGGCGTCAGGGCCGGCAGTTCGATGTCGACGAACCGCCGCCACGGGCTGGCGCCCAGCGTGCGCGCGGCTTCGAGCAGGCTGGCGTCGATCTGTTCGGCCGCGGCCGCCAGCACGCCGATGCAGCGCGGCAGCGAAAAGTACAGATATCCCAGGAACAGCCCGCCCATGCCATACGCGAACACCATGCGCTCGCCCGTCAGCCAGCTGGTGATGTTGCCGATGACGCCCTGTCGCCCCGCCAGCAGGATGATCAGGAACCCCACCACGACGCCGGGAAACGCCAGCGGAAACATCAACAGCGACATCAGCAGCCGCCGCCCCGGGAAATCGCGGTGCCAGGCCAGGAATCGGCCAACGGGCAGCGCCAGCAGCAGCGTGGCCAGCGTGGCGGCCAGCGACAGGGCCACCGTGTTGAACAGGCTGATCCAGTACTGCGGCCGGGTCAGCACTGTCAGGTAGGCCGACTGGCCGTCCTTGATCTCGGCGCCGATCAGCGCCAGGCCCGCCATCGGCAGCAGCCAGAATGCCAGGAACAGCGTCGCCGCCGGCACGGCGAACCAGATCCATCCGCGGCGCGCCATGTCAGCGCTCCGCGGCCTGTGCCGGCGCCATCAGTTCACCTCTTGCGCATAGCGCTGCGAGAACGCGCGCTGGCCGGCCGCCATCTTGGCGTAGTCCACCGTGCCGACGCGGGCGTACTCGGCGGCGGGCAGGAACTTCTTCTGCGCCTCGGCCGACATGGCTTCCGGCCGTACCGGGCGCAGGAAGGCATTGGCCCAGATCGCCTGGCCCTGGTCGGACAGGGTGAAGTCCAGCACCTTCTTGCCGTTGTCGGCGTGCGGCGCCCCGGCCACCAGGCTCATCACGTAAGGCACGGCAATGGTGCCTTCGGAGGGAATAACGAATTCGACATTGCCGCCGTCCTTGTACTTGGCGCGGTAGGCGTTGAAATCGTAGTCGATCAGGATCGGAATCTCGCCCGACAGCACCCGCGCGTAGGCGGTCTGCTTGGGCACGATGGGATCGTTGCCCGACATTTTCTTGAACCAGGCCAGCGCCGGGCCGAAGTCGTCCAGCGTGCCGCCCATGGCGCGATTGATGGCCACCGCGCCAGCGTAGCCCACGAACGCCGAGGCCGGGTCCAGGTAGCCCACCATGCCGCGGTACTCGGGTTTGAGCAAGTCGGCCCACGAGCGCGGCACGGGCTTGCCGCCCAGCGCGTCGACGTTGACCATCAGGCCCAGCGCGCCCGAGTGGATGGCGAACCATTTGCCGTCGGGATCTTTCATGCCGTCGGGAATCTGGTCCCAGTGTTGCGGCCGGTAGGCTTGCACCAGCCCGTCGTTCGCGGCCTGGATGCCGAAGGTGACGCCGTAGTACACCACGTCGGCCACCGGATTGTTCTTCTCGGCGGCGATCGAGGCCAGCGACTGGCCCGAGTTTTTATTGTCGGCCGGCACATTGATGCCGGTGGCCTGTTTGATGGCCTTCAGTTGGGTGCCCCAGTCGGCCCATTCGGGCGGACAGTTGTAGCAGATGGCGTTTTGCGCCTGCGCCGCGGCCCCGGTCAGGGCCATGGCCAGCGCGGCCGCGCGCAGCGCGGTGCGGATGAGCGGTTTCATGATGAGCGTTTCCTTGTCGGGGTGATAGAAGGGGCGACGGTGGCGGCGGTGCCGCCGTCGACGATGCGGTGCGGCAAGCGCACCGATGCGGGGAATTCGCCGCCGTCCAGGCGCGCCAGCAACATGGCGCACGCGGTGGCGCCGATTTCCCGGCTGGGTTGTTGCACGGTGCTCAGGGGCGGCACCATCAGCGCGCCGATGCTGACGCCGTCGAAGCCGCACACGGCGATGTCGTCGGGCACGCGCACGCGCAGCGCGGCCAGTTGCGCGATGACCGAAGCCGCCAGCAAGTCGTTGGAGCAGAACAGGGCGGTGGGTGCGTCGGCGCGCGCCAGCAGCTTGCGCAGCATCGGCGCGCTGGATTCGGTATGGGCCGCCACCGCCAGGTGCGCCACTGCGGGCAGGCCCAGTTCGCGCGCGCATGCGCGCGCGCCCAGCAGGCGCCGGCGCGCCCGGTCGGAGGCGGGTAGCGGCCCGCTGACGAAGGCGATGCGGCGGTGTCCCAGCGCGGCCAGCCGCGCCACCATTTCATGGGCGGCGGCCTTGTTATCGACCGACACGAATGGATGCGAGCCGGACTCGTTGTAGGCCAGGATGTGCGGCATGCCGGCCGCGTCCAGCGCCTGCAGCGTGGTGTTGCGAGCCGGGTTGCCCACGGTGAGGATCAGGCCGTCGATTTGATGGTCGATGAGCGCCTGCACCGATTCGGCTTCGACGGAAGGGTCGTAGCCGGTAATGCCCATCATCACGCTGTAGCCCGCCGTGCGCGCATGCTGCTCGGCGCCTTCGAAGCAATCGGCGAACACCGGGTTGGCCAAGGTGGGCAGCAGCAGCCCGATGGTGCGTGTGCGGCCGGCGCGCAGGCTGCGGCCGACGCGGTTGGGGCGAAAGCCGCTGCGCTGCGCCACGGCCTCGATGCGCGCCCGCGTCTCGGGACGTAGCAGCCCAGGCTGGTTGAAGGCGCGCGACACGGTGGCGGGCGATACGCCGGCCTTGCGGGCGATTTCCAGAATCGACGGTCGATGCGGCGGTTTGTCGGGCACGGCAGGTTCACCCATGAAAACGATTTCATTCTAGGGGTAAAGCATGACAGCCAGATGTCACGAGATACGGTATCGTGATTTTGTCGCTCAGCCAATTAAAACAGGTGGTGCGGCGCCGCAAGCCGCGCCCGCGGCACGCGGCTTGCGGGCGCTGCCAGGCGGCGCGTCGCGCTTGTGGCAACGCAATAACGGTCATGGGCGCGCGCTATACCGTCATAGAACAACGATGCTGTACAAGGGTATGGGGCAATGGCTGTAGAACTGAACTGCTTGAGCGCGACGCGAGCCGCTCAATTGCTGGCGCGCCGTGAACTGAGCGCCGAACAACTGTTGCGCGCGTGCTTTGCGCGCATCGAGCAGCGCGACGGCGTCGTGCATGCCTGGGCCGCGCTCGACAAGGCCCAGGCGCTCGCCCAGGCGCGCGCGCTCGACCAGTCCGCCACGCGCGGCGTCCTGCACGGGCTGCCGTTCGGCGTGAAAGACATGTTCGCCACCTTCGACCTGCCCACGTCTTACGGCTCGCCCATCTACGAAGGCCATCGCCCGCCCATGGACGCAGCCGCCGTGGCGCTGTGCCGCGAGGCCGGCGCGCTGGTGGCGGGCAAGACCGTCACTACCGAATTCGCCACTTACCAGCCGGGGCCCACGCGCAACCCGCACAACCCGGCCTATACGCCGGGCGGCTCGTCCAGCGGCTCGGCGGCGGCCGTGGGCGATTGCATGGTGCCCTTCGCGCTTGGCACCCAGACGGCCGGCTCCATCATCCGGCCGGCGGCGTATTGCGGCGTGGTGGGCTTTAAGCCGTCGTTCGGCCGCGTGGCGCGCGCTGGCCTGAAAAGCCTGGCCGAATCGCTGGACACGATTGGCGGTTTTGCCCGCAGTGTCGACGATGTTGCGCTGTTTGCCTCGGTGCTGATGCGCGATCCGGGCCTGCGCGAGCTCGACTACGACTCCCGCCCGCGCATTGGTATGTACCGCACTCTGCAATGGCGTCACACCCTGCCTGAAACCCGCAAGGCCTATGAGTTCGCCGCTGGCTTGCTGTCGCGCGCCGGCGCGCAGGTCTGCGAGCTGGAGCTGCCGCCCGATCTATGCGCGCTGGTGCAGGTGCATGCCGACATCATGAGCTTCGAGGCCGCGCAGTCACTGGCGTTCGAGCACGTCCACCACGCCGGCAGGCTGAGCAGTTCGCTGCTGGCGTTGCTTGAGGCCGGCAGCCAGATCAGCGCCGACGAGCACCGCGTCAACCTGGAGCGAGCCGCGCAGGGGCGCGCCCAGGCAGAGCCCTGGTTCGAAGACTACGACCTTCTGCTGGCGCCCAGCGCCAGCGGCGAAGCGCCCTTCATCGAGCAAGGCACCGGCGATCCGCAGTTCTGCCGTGTGTGGACGCTGTTCGGCTGTCCTTGCGTGCACCTGCCCTTCGACACCGGCCCGCAAGGCCTGCCGGTAGGCCTGCAGGCCGTGGGCCGGCCCGGCGACGACCGCCGCACCCTGGCGATAGCGCGCTGGGTGCTGAATGTGCTGCGTCCCGAAGGCGACGCCTGAGCGCGAGCGCGGACATTCCGGCGCGGAAAAGCCCCGCAATGTCGTAGAGTGTCAGATGCGGCAAGTCTCGCCCCCCGTACGGTGTCAGGCATCGCCGCGCGCCTCAGCCGTCTCGTCTGTGCGGCGCCAGGCACCTGCGCAGCCCGACACCATCCATACCCTTCGCCGCGTGCAACCAGGTGTCTGACTCCGCAGGTGTCGGACACCGCCGTGTGCCTCAGCCGTCTCGTCTGTGCGGCGCCAGGCACTTGCGCAGCCCAGCCCCATCCACTGCGCGCGGCCTGCGCCGCAAAAAGAAAAGCCCGCCGGGTAAGGCGGGCTTTTCGTGCCTGGGAACGCGGATCACGCGGCCTGGGCAGTCTCGCTTTCAGTGACGGTCACGCCGTTGGCCAGGTGCCGGTTCACGGCGCTGAGCACAGCCTGGAACGACGCCGTGACGATGTCGCGGTCGATGCCCACCCCGAAGCCGGTGGCCGAATCGCCCACCCGCAGTTCAACGTAGCTGGCCGCGCGCGTGTCGGTGCCGGTGCCGATGGCGTGCTCGTGGTAGTCCATGATGCGCACGGGGATGCCCAGCGCCGCGACGAAGGCCGAGATCGCGCCGTCGCCCGAGCCGGTGACCACGCGGCGCTCGCCGTTGTAGTCCAGCTCGACCTGGATGCTGAATTGCTTGCCCTGCCCGCCCGCCGGGTCGCCGTCGATGCGATGGCGCACCAGCTTCCAGGGGCTATGCTGCTCCAGGTACTCGCGGTTGAAAATGGTGTGCACATCGTCGGCCGTGACTTCACGGCCGGTCTCGTCGGTAACGCGCTGGATGGCGCGGCTGAATTCGATTTGCAGGCGGCGCGGCAGCACCAGGCCGTGTTCTTGCTCGAGCAGGTACGACACCCCGCCCTTGCCCGACTGGCTGTTGACGCGAATGACGGCGTCGTAGCTGCGGCCCAGGTCGGCCGGGTCGATGGGCAGGTAGGGCACTTCCCAGACGGCATCGGGTTTTTGCTGCGCGAAACCCTTCTTGATGGCGTCCTGGTGCGAGCCAGAGAACGCGGTAAAGACCAGGTCGCCGGCGTACGGATGGCGTGGGTGCACCGGCAACTGGTTGCAGTATTCGGCGCAGCGGCGCACTTCGTCGATGTCGGAGAAATCCAGCCCCGGATGCACGCCCTGCGTGTACAGGTTCAGCGCCAGCGTGACCAGGTCGACGTTGCCGGTGCGCTCGCCGCTGCCGAACAGGCAGCCTTCGATGCGGTCGGCGCCGGCCATGACGGCGAATTCGGCGGCGGCCACGGCGGTGCCGCGGTCATTGTGCGGGTGCACGCTCAGCACGATGCTGTCGCGGCGCGCCAGGTTCTTGTGCATCCACTCGATCTGGTCGGCGTACAGGTTGGGCGTGGTGGCTTCGATGGTGGCCGGCAGGTTCAGCACCATTTTGCACTCGGGCGTGGGTTGCCAGACGTCGGCCACGGCGTTGGAGACTTCCAGCGCGAATTCGGGTTCGGTGGTGCTGAAGACTTCGGGCGAGTATTCGTAGCGCCATTGCGTTTCGGGGTGCTGGGCCATGTACTGCTTGACCCACTGCGTGCCCGAGATGGCAATTTGCTTGATCTCGTCTTTGCTCATGTTGAACACCACCTTGCGGAACGCCGGAGCGCAGGCGTTGTACAGGTGCACGATGGCTTGCTTGGCGCCCGCCGCGGCTTCGACGGTGCGGCTGATGAGATCTTCGCGCGACTGGGTCAGCACGATGATGGTGACGTCGTCGGGAATGCGTTTTTCATCGACCAGCTTGCGCACGAAGTCGAAGTCGGTTTGCGAGGCCGACGGGAAGCCGACTTCGATTTCCTTGAAGCCGATCTTGACCAGCTGCTCGAAGAAACGCAGTTTGCGCTCGACGCTCATGGGCTCGATCAGCGACTGGTTGCCGTCGCGCAGGTCGGTGCTCATCCAGATGGGCGGCTGGGTGATGCGGCGGCTGGGCCAGGTGCGTTCGGAGAAATCACGCGCGAACGGCGCAAACGGTACGTATTTGGTGGCGGGGTTGGCAAGCATCAGTACACCTCGATCAATATTCCCGATGTGTGGCGGGAGGAATTCCGGTTTCGGTTCCGGGGAACCCTGTTCGGCAGGCCGGGATAGTGGTCCGGGGCATCAGCGGGCCATGAGTGGGCCGGCTGGAGGCAAGCGATGAACAGGGAACAGGCTTGTGGCGGAGCGTGGCTGCCGAGCTACCACGGGCGCTAGGCCCGGCAACCGATCGGTAGGTATAGCGATAGCGCGAAGGGGGAAATTTGCGCGCGCAGGCCGGCGACCGGGGCGCTGAGGCGTCCGGAGGCAATCGCGAGGGGGAATCGGATATCGGCCATAAGCCGTAAGTCAAACACATTTTTGGCCCCGGCGCAATGGCCAGGGCCGGAAGACCTACAGATTGGGTTCGATGCGGGCCCCCGCCGGGCGGGCCTCGGGCTGCGGCAAATTGGCGGCGGGCCGCGCCGTTGCGGGGCTGCCGGGGTTGCCCATTGGTTGCCGGGCTGCCCGGCCATCGAGAATATCGGCCTGCTGGCGGACCAGATCGAGTTTGCCGATGCGGCTGTGGCGCAGTTCGGCCAGCGCCTGGCGCAGGTCGCCCACGGTGAAGGGTTCGTCGCGGCTGCCCCACACCCAGCGCAGCACGGCCACGACTTCGTCGGACAACTGCGGCACCAGGTCGGCCAGGTCGTCCGAGGGCACGGGGCGGGCCCGCGCCGCGGCCATGTCGGAAGCCACCCAGGCGCGCGCAATGAAGAATATGATCAGCGTCCAGATGACCACCACGCCCCACCGCGCGTAGGGAAGCGCCCTTTGCAGGAAATTGCTGCCGTCCTGGCCGACGATCGGTAGATTTTCGAAGTTCAGGCCCTGACCGAGGCTGAGCAGCCACGAGGCTACGAGCAGCCACACGATGGCGGCAACGACCAGCACCACGGCCCTGATCAGCAGCCGGGGGAGCGCCAATTTGAGCAGCGTCTGACCGATCAGGCGGCAGTCTTGGCGGACGCGTTCGGGCGAGGTGGCATTCATCATGCAAAATATTGTACCTATGACCCGGCCCGCGTTAGAACTTCGTACCGGTCAACACCTGACGTTGACCCCCCAGCTGCAACAATCTATACGATTGCTGCAGCTTTCCACGCTGGACCTGCAGGCCGAGATCTCGCAGGCCCTGGCCGACAACCCCATGCTGGAACGCAACGACGAACGGTCCGAAGCCGAGGTCGACGCGCCCACCGAGCGCGAAGCCGACATCGACGCCGAGCCCGCACGCGAGGCCGAGACCCGCATCGACGAAATGCCCGGCGCGGGCGGCGTATACCCCGACGACCGCCCCGACGGGCCCGATACGGCGCGCAGCGATACGCTGCGCGAGCACCTGCTGGCCCAGTTGGGGCTGACCCGGGCCGGACGGCGCGATGCCGCGCTGGTAAGCCTGCTGATCGACGAACTGGACGAAAACGGCTATCTGGCCTCGCCGCTGGAGGAAATCCTGGAGTGGCTGCCGCCCGAAGCCGAAGCCGACCTCGACGAGTTGCGCGCGGCCCTGTGCTTGCTGCAGTCGTTCGATCCGCCCGGCATCGGCGCGCGGGACATGGCGGAATGCCTGGTGTTGCAATTGCGCAACCCCGACCCGTCGCGCCTGCCCGAAGCGGCTGATCCCACCGTGCTGGCCTGCGCGCGCCGGTTGTGCGCCGACCACCTGCCGCTGCTGGCGGGCGGCAACGCGGCGCGCCTGCGCGACGCCTTGCAATGCGACGACGCTACCGCCCGGGCCGCGCACGCCCTGATCCGCCGGCTTGACCCCCGCCCCGGTCGCGCCTGGACGGTGCCGGCCGCCGATTACGCGGTGCCGGACGTCATCGTGCGCAAAACCCGGCAAGGCTGGCAGGCAGTGCTGAACAGCGCCGCGGTGCCGCGCCTGCAGGTCAACACGCTGTATGCGCAACTGCTCGGCAACCAGCGCGAAGCCAGCCATGCGGGCCTGCACGCGCAACTGCAGCAGGCCCGCTGGATGATCCGCAATGTCGAGCAGCGCTTTGACACCATCCTGCGCGTGGCGCAGGCCATCGTTGCGCACCAGTCGGCGTTTTTCAGCGAAGGTCCGGCCGCCATGCGGCCGCTCATCTTGAAAGACATTGCCGGCGAGCTGGGGCTGCACGAGTCCACCATTTCCCGCGCCACCACCCAGAAATACATGCTGACGCCGTTCGGCACGCTGGAACTCAAGCATTTCTTCGGCAGCGGGGTGGCTACCGATGCCGGCGACGTCGCGTCGGCCACGGCCGTGCAGGCGGTCATCCGCCAGATGGTAGCGGGCGAAGACCGGGCCAAGCCGCTATCCGACAACCAGATCACCCAGCGGCTGGCCGACCAGGGCATCGTGATCGCCCGCCGCACGGTTGCCAAGTACCGCGAAGCGTTGCGCATCGCGCCCGCCAGCCTGCGCAAGGCGCACGCCGGCCGTTAGCCTCCGGTGTAATTCGTCCCTGTTTTCAAGCGCTTGCGCGCAGGGCCGCGCACGCCGCCGGCTTGCGTTTATGAGAATAAATCACGATAATTATTCTCATGTACATTTGCGTATGTAACGCCATCACCGAACGCCAGGTCCGCGCCTCTGTGGACGCGGGCGCCACCACGCTGTCGGACTTGCAGTTCGAACTGGGCGTGGCGACGTGCTGCGGCTGCTGCGCCGCCACGGCGCAGGAATACCTGCCGGGTGGGCGCTGCTCCAGCGTCTGCAACGTGAATTCGGTGGCCATGGACGTCGCCCCGGCCGCCGCCGGCGCCGTCGTCGAAACCGATGCCCCGGCGGCCAACGGTTTTCCGGTTCGCCTGGTCGCGGCTGCCTGAGCCGCGCTGCCGCGCCATTTTCTCGTTGTAGTTCGCCAACATCGCCGGGCCGCCGCCGGCGGCACAATTTACCTATTCATCCGAGGGTCACGGCGCCAGATGTAGCCGCTTGCCGGATGCCATTCGCGAGTGCAGTGCGTCGCAAAGCCAGCCATGGCTGAACGCCGGGTGCGGGCCGTCCAACACGCATACTCATTCTCATTCGATTGTCGTTTTCGCGTCGCGATTGCAAAGCCATTTACCAAATGGGGCGCCACCCTAGCCGCGGCGCCCCATGCGGTGTTAGCCTGCCAGCGTTGCATGCGCGATTTGGGCGCACGCAGGGGCGCGGGCGCCGCGTTCCGGGATCAAGGAGTTCATCATGAAAGGCGACAAGACGGTCATCCAGTTCCTGAACAAACAACTGACCAATGAACTGACGGCCATCAACCAGTATTTTCTGCATGCCCGCATCCTGCGGCACTGGGGCCTGCAGAAACTCGGCAAGCACGAATACGAAGAATCCATCGGCGAAATGAAACACGCCGACCGCCTGATCGAGCGCATTCTGATGCTCGACGGCCTGCCCAACCTGCAAGACCTGCACAAGCTGCTGATAGGCGAAGACGTGCCTGAAATGCTGTCCTGTGACCTGAAGCTCGAGCAAGGCGCGCAGGCCACCGTAAAAGAAGCCATCGCCCATTGCGAATCGGTGCGCGATTACGTGTCGCGCGACCTCTTCCAGGACATCCTGGACGACACCGAAGAGCACATCGACTACCTGGAAACCCAGATCGAACTGATCGGCAAGGTCGGCCTGCAGAACTACCTGCAAAGCCAGATGGAAGCCGAAGGCTGATCGTCGCGTTCGTGGCCATTGCCACACAAAAGCCGCACAAAAAAAACCCGCCAATGGCGGGTTTTTTCATGTGCGCATCAGCCGGCTATTCGGGCCGCCGCGGGCATTCGGCGATGGTGCCCCAGGCGCGGTTGGGGCCGCAGTACTTGTTGCGGGCATTCCAGGAACACGTGGGGCGCTCGAAAAAGCCCTTGTCGGCGCAGCGTGCCAGCTCTTGCTGCAGCGCCTGCTTCCAGGCGCCGTTATTGGCCGCCGGCGGCGTGGGCGCGGTGGGCATGGTAACCGGCGGGTTCAGGGCGTAGGCCTGCTGGTTGGGCGGCGGCGCCGTGGTGGTGGGCGGCAGCGATTGCAGGTCGAGCGTGGTGACGTCGGAAGGGCCCGACGGCAGCGGCACGGGCGATGCCGCGGCGAGCTCGCGGGCTTCGTCCATGCTGATGTTGTCGCGCGAGATGTGCACCGACGGGTCGGTGGTGGTGTCGAACAACGACACCGTGGACACCGTCCAGCTTTCGCCGCTGGGCTTGTCGGGTACGCCCAAGGTGCCATCGACGCGCGGCTGGGGCGGTTGCGCCACGTATGGCCTGCCGTTGGCATCCAGTACCGGTTCCTGGGACACCAGGCTTTCCTGGCCGGGCGCGGCCGTTGCCTTGGGCGCGTGCGCCACCAGCCAATCGCCCAGTTGGATTCCGCCCCATGCCGCCGCGCCCAGCGCCAGCAGGAGCGTTGCGAACAATACTCGCCAAGACATTGCTACCCTCTTCTTTGCGGCGACCTGCCCGCCTATGCGTGGCTTCCGAAGACCTGGCCGCCATGCTCGCGCATGGCGTGGAATTTCACATCCGGATACAGGTCTTCTGCCACGCGCAGTTGCGCAGGCGAACCAATCAAAAAAGCCGCCGCATCTACGACATCATAGGCGATGTGTGCCGCGTTGGCATCCATGAACTTGCGCAGCGCGCGCGGGTTCTCGGAGGTGATCCAGCGGGCCATGGTGTAGCGCGACGGCAACATCCGTGCTTCGACCCCATATTCGGTTTTCAGGCGGTGCGCCACGACTTCGAACTGCAGCTGCCCGACCGCGCCCAGCAGCAGCGTGCCGCCGGCCGCTTCGGGGCGGAAAACCTGGATGGCGCCTTCTTCGCCCAATTGCGTCAGGCCGATGCGCAACTGCTTGGTGCGCAGAGGATCTTTGACTTCGACGGCCTGGAAGAGTTCAGGGGCGAAGAACGGCAGCCCGGTGAAGCGCAGGCTTTCGCCTTCGGTCAGCACGTCGCCCAGCTGCAGCACGCCGTGGTTGGGAATGCCGATGACGTCGCCCGCATAGGCTTCGTCGAGCAATTCGCGGCGTTGCGACAGGAACGACACTACGTTGTTGGGCCGCATTTCCTTGTTGGTGCGGGCTACCTTCAGGCGCATGCCGCGCTCGAAGCGGCCCGAGCTGACACGCACGAACGCCACGCGGTCGCGGTGGGCCGGGTCCATGTTGGCCTGCACCTTGAACACCACCCCGGTGAACTTGGGTTCCTGCGGCTCGACCAGGCGTTCGAGCGCCTGGCGCGGGCCCGGGGGCGGCGCCTGTTCCACCAGGGCGTCCAGCACTTCCTGCACGCCGAAGTTGTTGATGGCCGAGCCGAAGAACACCGGCGTCTGCCGGCCGGCCAGGAAGGCCTCGCGGTCGAAGGCCGGGGCGGCCTCCTGGATGAGCTCGATTTCGCCGTTGGCCTGCTCGAAGGCCGAGCCGAAGCGGCTGGCGATTTCGGGATTGTCCAGGCCGTCGATGATGTCGTCGTCGTCGGAGCGGCGTTCCTGCCCCGGGCGGAACACGCGCATGCGGTCGCGGCGGATGTCGAACACGCCGCCGAACGATTTGCCCATGCCCACGGGCCATGAGAACGGCACCGCGTCCATGCCCAGGTGGCCTTCGATCTCGGACAACAGGTCGAGCGGTTCGCGCACTTCGCGGTCCATCTTGTTGATGAACGTGATGATGGGCGTGTTGCGCGCGCGGCAGACCTGCAACAGGCGGATGGTCTGCGGCTCGACGCCGTTGGCCGCGTCGATGACCATCAGCGCGGCGTCCACGGCGGTAAGCACGCGATACGTGTCTTCGGAGAAGTCCTGGTGGCCCGGGGTATCGAGCAGGTTGATGACGCAGTCGCGGTATTCCATCTGCATCACCGACGAGGCCACCGAAATGCCGCGTTGCTTTTCGATTTCCATCCAGTCGGACGAGGCGTGGCGCGACGCTTTGCGCGCCTTGACGCTGCCGGCGATCTGGATGGCGCCCGCGAACAGCAGCAGCTTTTCGGTAAGCGTGGTCTTGCCGGCGTCGGGGTGGGAAATGATGGCGAACGTGCGTCGCCGGGCGACTTCTTGGGAAATATTCATGGTTGATGCGATTTTACCGGCGCGCGCCCGCGCACCGGCATCGAAGCCATTACGCCTGGCGGCGGAAGGTGGCCAGGAAAACGCCCGCCACGATGAACAGCGAGCCGAAAATGCGGTTCATCCAGCGGATGTGCCGGGCGTCGCGCAGTAGCCGCAGCACCTTGGCGGCCAGCAGTGTATACACGCCCATGGCGACCATGTCGGTGAACACCAGGGTGCCCGCCAGCGCGGCGTATTGCGGCGTGAGCGCATGGGCCGTATCGACGAACTGCGGCACGACCGCCAGCAGGAACACCGTGCCCTTGGGGTTCATGACGTTGACCAGCACGCCGCGCACCACCAGTTCGCGCACCGAGAAGCGGGCGGGGTCGCCGGTATCGACGGCCACGGGCGCCGCGTCGGTGCGGATCTGGCGCACGCCCAGGTACACCAGGTAGGCCACGCCCAGGTACTTGACCACCGAGAAGGCGATCTCGGAGGTGGCCAGCACGGCGCCCAGCCCCACCGCCACGATCACAAACTGGACCAGGATGCCCATGATCAGGCCGGCCGTGTTCCAGTAGCCGCGCGCGAAACCGTACTTCAGCCCCGAGGTCATGGCCGAAATGGCGCCCGCCCCCGGTGAGAAAGAGATGGCCCAGGAGGCCACGAAAAAGGTCAGCCAGGTCGAGAGCGTCATACGGGTTTCCTGTGGCGGCGGGCCGCCGGTGCGTGGGACAGGATACGGATATTACTTGCCCAGCAGTGCCGCGCGCGGTGCCCCCGTGCGATGGCCGGCCGGCCGCCCGCTTTCCGCCTGGCGCGGGGCCTGCGGCGCAGTGCGGTTGTCGGCCCGGTGGCCGCCGCCGGAAGGACGGTCGCCGCGCGGAGCCGGCGCCTGGCGCTGGCCGCCCGGGCGGCCCTGGGCGGCGGCGCGGCCGCCATTGCCCTGGCGGGGCGCCTGGCCGGGCCGGCCGGCGCGGTCGCCGCCGTTGCCGCGCGCGCCCTGGCGGCGCGGCTGACGGTTGTCTTCGTCGCGTTCCTGGCGCTCGTAGGCCGCGGCGCTGCTGCCGGCCGGCGGCGTCCAGCCCTGCACGGGCAGGCGTTCGATGGTCTTGCCGATCAGGCGCTCGATGCCCTTGAGCAGCTTGATTTCGCTGTTGTCGACCAGCGACACGGCCGCGCCCGTGGCGCCCGCGCGGCCGGTGCGGCCGATGCGGTGGACGTAGTCTTCGGGCACGTTGGGCAGTTCGAAGTTCACCACCTGCGGCAGCTGGTCGATGTCGAGTCCGCGCGCGGCGATGTCGGTGGCCACCAGCACGGCCACGTTGCCGTCCTTGAAGCCCGACAGGCGCGGGTGCGCGCCGCCTGGCTCTTGTTGCCGTGGATCGCCGCGGCGCTCAGGCCGTCTTTCACCAGCTTCTCGGCCAGGCGGTTGGCGCCGTGCTTGGTGCGCGTGAACACCAGCACCTGGTGCCAGCCGCTTTCGCGGATGATGTGGCTGATGAGGTCGCGCTTGTGGTGCTGCTCGACCAGGTGCACGGTTTGCGTGACCAGTTCGGTGGCGGTGTTGCGCGGGGTAACCGACACTTCGCCCGGGTTGTTCAGCACGCCGCGCGCCAGGCTGCGGATTTCATCGGAGAACGTGGCCGAGAACAGCAGGTTCTGGCGCTGCTTGGGCAGCAGGGCCAGCACTTTGCGAATATCGCGGATGAAGCCCATGTCGAGCATGCGGTCGGCTTCGTCCAGCACCAGGATCTCGACGCCGGACAGGTCGACGGTTTTCTGGCCGCAGTGGTCCAGCAGGCGGCCGGGCGTGGCCACCAGGATATCCAGCGGCTTTTTCAGCGCGCTGATCTGCGGATTGATGTTGACCCCGCCGAACATCACCATCGAGGTCAGCGGGGTATGCTTGCCGTAGGTGCGCACCGATTCGGCGACCTGGGCGGTCAGTTCGCGGGTCGGAGTCAGGATCAGGCAGCGCGGGCGGCCGGGCTTTTTCAGCGCGGGCTTTTGCTGCATCAGCAGGTGCAGGATGGGCAGCGTGAAGCCGGCGGTCTTGCCGGTCCCGGTCTGGGCGGCGGCAAGCAGGTCGCCGCCTTTCAGCACTTGCGGGATGGCCTGGGCCTGAATGGGGGTGGGCGCGGTGTAGCCGGTTTCGGCGATGGCACGCAAAAGGGGATCGGCCAGACCGAGGTCGGCGAAAGAAACAGTGGCAGTCAAAACAACTCCAGCGGCAGCCTGTCGCTCAAGTTGAGAGACTCCAATCCAGGCGGTCGAATGAGGAGAAAAGGAAGGCTCGCGCAATTGCGCGAAGGCCGGGCGTGGCGGCTAGGCGCCAGCGTATGTGTGCCGATTGGCTAGACACACCGGGGGGCATTGTAGCCTAAGCGCATGGTTATGCACGCGGTGGGTGTGGGGCAGGCTCGGTTTCTTGCGGCGCCCCGCGCCGTCCGCTCAGGCGAGGGCGGCGCCCGTCCGTCGGGCTCGGGCGCATCCAGGCGCCCGAGGCCTGCTGCGCAGGCTGCCCCGCCGGCCAACGCGCCGCCCTTGCCTGAGCGGACGACGCGGGGCTGTGTCAATGCGAATTCGGCGCGCTGTATTCAAGGCGAATTTGGATCGCTGTAGCCGGGACCGGGTTGTCGTGTCACGTAACAATAAATAGATGGCGTTACACGGTGGCCTGGGCAAACTGGGGGGTGACCTGCTGTAATGGCGGCACCTCGCGCGTCGCCCGCTGGGGCGCGACGCATGTACCGGAAAGGAATACGACATCATGAGAATATCCCGCTGGCTGGGTCTTTCCCTGATCGCGCTGGCCGCCGCCGTACTGTCGGGTTGCGGCTACAACAGCATCCAGGCGGCCGACGAGCAGGTCAAGGCGGCCTGGTCGGAAGTGTTGAACCAGTATCAGCGGCGCGCCGACCTGGTGCCCCAGCTGGTGAAATCGGTTGACGCCTACATGACGCACGAGCGCGAGGTGCTCACGCAAGTGACCGAGGCGCGCAGCAAAGTGGGCAGCGTGCAGATCACCGCCGACCAGCTGGATGACCCGGCCGCCGTGCAGCGCTTCCAGCAGGCGCAGGGCCAGCTTACCTCGGCGCTGTCGCGGCTGATTGCCGTGTCCGAGAACTACCCGCAGCTCAAGGCCGACGGCCTGTTCCGCGACCTGCAGGCGCAGCTGGAAGGCACCGAGAACCGCATTTCGGTGGCGCGCGGCCGCTACGTGCAGTCGGTGCAGGCGTACAACGTGCTGGTGCGCCAGTTTCCCGGCGTAATTACGGCCAAGATCTTCGGTTATGCGCCCAAGGCCAACTTCGGCGTGGACGACGAGGCAGCCATTTCCCGGCCGCCGGAAATCCGCTTCAGCAATGATGCCAGCGCGCCCAAACCGGCCCAATAAGCATCTGGCCGCCAGGCAGCGCGGCCCGGCCATCTGGCTGGCTGTCCTGCTGGCGCTATGGGCGCTGTTGCTGGCCGGCGTGCCAACCATGGCCCAGCCGGCCGCCCCGGCCGCGGTCCCGGCCTTGCATGCGCGCGTTACCGATTCCACGGGCACGCTCGACAGCGCCCGGCGCCAGGCGCTGGAGCAGCGGCTGGCGGCCCTGGAGCAGCGCAAGGGCGCCCAGGTCGCGGTGCTGGTGGTGCCCAGTACGGCGCCCGACACCATCGAGCAATACGCCACGCGCGTATTCGAGCAATGGAAGCTGGGGCGCAAGAATACGGACGACGGCGTGTTGCTGGTGGTGGCCAAGGAAGACCGCACCCTGCGCATCGAGGTCGGCTACGGGCTGGAGGGCGCCATTCCCGACGCCCTGGCCAGCCGCATCATCCGCGAACAGATCGTGCCGCGCTTTCAGTCGGGTGACTTCGGCGGCGGCATCGAGGCGGGCGTGGCCGCTATCGAAAAACTGATAGACGGCGAGCCCCTGCCGGCACCCGCGCCGCGGGCCGCGGAGGGCGGCCCCGAGCAGGACTGGCCGTTCTTCCTGCTGCTGGGAGCGTTCATGCTGGGGCTGCCGGCCATTGTGGCCGGCCTGGCTGCTGCTGCGGCGTCGTGGATGATATTCGGCACCTGGTGGGCGGCGGTGCTGGGCGGCGTCGGCGGTTTCGCGGTCAGCGGATTGCTGGGGCTGCTGGGCATCAAGCGCCGCCTGCTGAACGCGTCGCGCCGCGGCGGCCGCGGCGGTGGTGGCTTCGGCGGCGGGTTTGGCGGAGGCGGCGGCTTTGGCGGCGGCGGCGGTTTTGGCGGCGGCGGCGGCCGCAGCGGCGGTGGCGGCGCCTCGGGGCGCTGGTAACGCGTCAGGCGGCGGGCAGCAACAAGGTGATGCGCAGCCCGCCCAGAGGCGAGGCGCCTGCCTGCACGTCGCCGCCGTAGGTGCAGGCCAGGTCCCGCACGATGTCCAATCCCAGGCCGGAACCGGGGCGTTGTTCGTCCATGCGCACGCCTCTTTGGAAAATGCGCTCGCGCTCGGTGGCGGCGATGCCGGCGCCATCGTCATCGACATGGATCGCCAGGCGGCCGGCGCCGTCGCTGTCGCGTTCGGCGGTGACCAGGACGCGCCGGTTGGCCCATTTGCAGGCGTTGTCCAGCAGGTTGCCCACCATTTCCTGCAAGTCGTGCGGTTCGCCACGGAAGCAGAGTTCGGGCGGATGCGGGGCCAGCGCGATGTCCAGTTTGCGTTCGGCGTAAAGCTGCCGCATGGCGCGCACCAGGCCCTGCATGGGCTCATGCAGCGGGGTCCGTAAATCGGCCGCGCCCGACGACGCCGCCGCGCGGGCGCGCGCCAGGTGGTGGTCGATTTGCCGGCGGGCGATTTCGACTTGTTCCCGGGTCAGTTCCGCCAGCGGGCTCTGCTCGGCGGCCGCGGCGTTGGCCAGGATGGCCAGGGGGGTTTTGACGGCGTGCGCCAGGTTGCCGGCCTGGGTACGGGCGCGCTGGATGATTTCGTCGTTGACCGTGAGCATCCGGTTGAAATCGTCGACCAGCGGTTGAACTTCGCTAGGGTAGCGCCCTTCTATGCGCACGCTGCTGCCCGCCGGTTGCTGCGACAGTTGCCGGCGCAGCCGCGCAAGGGGGCGCAGTCCGATCAGCACCTGCATGACCGCGGCCAGGACCAGACCGGCGGCCAGGGCGCCCAGCGAGATGGCCAGCATGTGATTGAAGCGTTCGATAGGTTCTGCCAGTACGCCGCGGTCGGCGGCCACCACCAGCCGCAGCCGGGGCGTATCGGGTTCGGCCGGCGTGAGCAGGCGTGCCACGGCATACAACTGGCGATTTTCGGGGCCGTTGATCAGGTAGCCCTCCTGGGGGTCCGCCGTAACCACGGGCAGGGTCTGGTCCCATAGCGAGCGGGACCGGGCAAGGCCTTCGGGCGCGGCGGCGCCGTTGCCGGCGCGGTCGATCTGCCAGTACAGGCCCGATAGCGGCTGGTCGAACCGGGGATCACTGAGGGGGGGAAATACGTTGACCTTTCCGTCAGGCCCGATGTTGACCGCCGCTGTCAGCTGATTCAGGTGCAGCATCAGCTCGGCGTGCAGTTGCTGCGTGACGTGCTGGCGAAACAGGCTGGCCAGCCCCCAGCCCGCGACGGCCACCGACAGGGATATCCATGCCAGGGTGCCCACCAGCAGGCGCCAGCGCAGCGACCCGGCCCGTCGCGGCGGGGCCATGGACACGGAGCCGTTCATGAATTGCCCGCCAGCCGGTAGCCCAACCCGCGCACGGTTTCGATGGTGTCCGGCGGCAGCTTCTTGCGCAGGCGGCCGATGAACACATCGATGGTGTTGGAATCGCGGTCGAAGTCCTGGGCATAGAGATGTTCGACCAATTGCTGGCGCGATACGACCTCGCCGGCATGCTGCATAAGCATGGCCAGCACCTTGAACTCGTGGCTGGTCAGGGTAATGGGGGCGCCGTCCAGCGTCACCCTGGCCTGGCGGGTATCCAGCATGAGCGGGCCGCAGCGCCATTCGGCGCTGGCATGCACGCTGTTGCGCCGGATCAGGGCGCGCACGCGCGCCAGTAGCTCTTCCATGTGGAACGGCTTGGCCAGGTAGTCGTCGGCGCCGGCGTCGATGCCGGCGACTTTTTCATGCCAGCTATCGCGCGCCGTCAGGATCAGCACCGGCATGTTGCGCCCCGCCGCCCGCCAGCGCCTGAGAACGGTCAGGCCATCCAGCACCGGCAGGCCCAGGTCGAGCACCACCGCGTCGAAAGCTTCCACGTCGCCCAGGTAGTGCGCGGTCTGGCCGTCGGCGGCGCGGTCTACGGTGTATCCGGCAGCGCGCAGCGCCTGTTCCAGCTGCGCGGCCAGCGTGGGTTCGTCTTCGATGAGCAGGACTCGCATCAGTGGTCGCCCCGGAAGCGTACGTTCTTGCCCTTGACGGCAAGCACCCGGCCGTCGCGCGCGTCGATCTTCAGCTTGAGCAGATTGCCGCTGTCTTGGAGCAGGCGGATTTCGTACAGGTACTCGCCATCGTCTTCTTCGAATTCCACCTTGACCACCTGGCCTGGGTAGGACTGCTCGACGATGTCGAGCACGCTGCGCAGCGGCAATATCTTGCCCTCTTGCAGCGCCTGGCGGGCGCGGTCATGGTCGCGTTCGCCGGCCGATGCGGGCGGCAGCCCGAGCAGCGTCGCGCAGCACAGGAAGACGGCGAGGCAGGCGCGCAGCGGCGCGGCGAGTGGGGAAACGGAACGGCTCATGGGAATGGCGTGCGGGCGACATGGCGGCACAGGGAATCTTGCCACAGAGGTTATACCCCCGCGTTGATGAATGAAAGGTGAACGGCCGCTTCAGATCGAGTTCATGGGCGCCTGCTGATAATGCCTTCCATGGCCTTGCAAGACCTGCCCCTACCCTCATTCGTACTGCAAAGGAACTTCATCATGAACACCACGATCCGAACCCTGCTTGCTGGCGTTGCCCTGGGCGCCGCCGCGCTGGCCGTCCAGGCGCAGACGCCGACGCCGGCGCCGGCCGCCGCGTCCGGCCCGGCCGCAAGCGCCCCGAAGGCGGCGATATGGTCGATACGGCAGGTCTACGATTCGCTCGAGGCGGCGGGCTACCGCGACATCACCGAAATCGAGCTGGAACGCGACCGCTACGAAGTGAAGGCGCGCGATGCTCAGGCGCGCCGGGTCAAGCTCTATATAAATGCGCACAACGGCGCCATCGAGCGCACCAAGCTGCACGATTGATCGGCCGCATCCCGCGGCCCGCGCGCCGCCGCGCCCGGGCCGGCTCAGTGCCGGACCTGGGCGGCATCACAAGAGTTTCATCATGCATACCCGTACCGTCATCGGCCTGTTCCTGGGCGTTCTAGCCCTGGCCTGGGGGCTGGATGTTGTCGTTTTGCAGGCGCCCTTGCAGGGCGACTGGCCGTGGCTGCTGCGGCAGCAGTCCCTCTACCTTACCGGTATCTGGTCCATCGGGCTGATGTCCCTGGTCATGATCCTGGCGCTGCGACCCGCCTGGCTGGAACGCCCATTGGGCGGCATGGACCGGGTTTATCGCCTGCACAAATGGGCGGGCATTCTGGCCGTGGCCTTCGGGCTGGCGCATTGGCTGGCCAAGCTTGCCAGCGGCCCGCTGAAAACACTGATCGGCGTCGCGGGCCGCGCGCCCCGCCCGGCAGCGCTGCCATGGTTCGAAAACGCGCGCGACTTCGCCAAAGATGTCGGTGAATGGGGCCTGTACGTGCTGCTGGCGATGTTGCTCATTACCCTGTGGCGCCGCGTTCCCTATCATGCATGGCGCTGGGTGCATCGCGCCATGCCGCTGCTGTACCTGGCCCTGGTGGCGCACGCCGTGGCGCTGTTGCCGCGCCAGCACTGGCTGGGCGCAACCGGCGTGTTGCTGGCGCCCCTGATGGCCGGGGGCGTGCTGGCGGCGTGGCGCGTACTGCGCGGCCGCGTGGGCCAGCGCCGCAAGGTTGGCGGCAAGGTGGTGGCGCTGAGCCAGCCTGCACTGGGCGGGCAAACCGCCGGCGTGCTGGAACTGGTCTGTGAGCTGGACACCGGCTGGCCGGGCCATCGTCCGGGCCAGTTCGCGTTCCTGACACTGGACCGCGCCGAAGGCGCACATCCCTACACCATTGCCAGCGCGCCCGGGCCCGACCGTCGCGTGACGTTCCAGATTAAAGAGCTGGGCGACTATACCCGGGGCCTGGCCGCCCGTGTCCGCCCCGGACAGCGTGTCACCGTCGAAGGTCCGTACGGCTGTTTCCAGCCGGCGCCCCGCCAGCCCGAGGCGATGCAGATCTGGGTGGCGGGCGGCATCGGTATCACGCCGTTCCTGTCGTGGCTGCAGGCCATGCAGGCCGACCCGGACGCCGCGCCGCGCGCGCACCTGCATTACTGTGTGCGCGATGCCGGGGCTGACCCCTTCGTGGCCCGGTTGCGCGCCATGTGCGATGCTCTGCCGTCCATTACGCTTACGGTGTACGACGGCCGCGGCGGGCAAGGCCTGACCGCCGCGCAACTGGTCTCGCCCGATGTCGCCGCGCAAGCCGAGGGCGTGTGGTTCTGTGGTCCCGCCGGCCTGGCCGCGCTGGTGCGCCGCGAATTGCGCCGCGCCGGCCTGCCCGGCCTGCGCGTGCATCAAGAAGCGTTCGAAATGCGCTAAGCCGGCGGCAGCGCGCCGGCGGCCAGCCGGCCCTGCTTCAGCACCGCCACGTGGTGCTGCGTGTCGGCCGCGCAGGCGATGTCCTGGGTGGGGTCTCCGCGCACCAGCAGCAGGTCGGCCACGGCGCCTTCGCTGACGATGCCATGGCCCGGCAGGCCCAGCAATTCGTGGGCGCGCGAGGTGCCGGCCACCAGGGCATCGGCGGGCGTCATGCCAAAGGCCACCATATACGCCAGCTCTTCGGCGTTGCGGCCGTGGCGGTTGAACGGCGTGCCCGCGTCGGTGCCCATGGCAATGCGCCCACCGGCGCGGTAGTACATCTGGAACGATTCGCGGTGGCGCTGCTCGACGGCCCGCGCCTTGTCCACCACGTAGGCGGGAATGCCCCGGTCGGCGTTGTCGAGAATGTTGCGCAGCGCGGCGATGGTGGGCACCAGGAAAGTCTGCCTGGCGAGCATTTCGTCCAGGCATTGCTGGTCCATGAAAATGCCGTGCTCGATCGAATCGATGCCCGCGCGCACGGCATTCAGAATGCCTTCGGTGCCCTGCGCGTGGCTGGCCGTGCTTTTGCTGAAGCGCTTGGCCTCGCGCACGCCGGCGTGCATCTCGTCGTAGCTGTAGTGCGCATCCATGGGGTTGACGCCGGGCGTCATGACGCCGCCGGTGGCCATGATTTTCACCAGGTCGCAGCCCGCATGCACTTGTTCGCGCACTGCCTTGACGACTTCGTCACAACCATCGGCCACGCGGCCGGTGCGGTTGCCGTGGCCGCCGGTCATGCAGATCATGCGGCCGGCCGCCTTGATGGTGGGCCCGGCGAACACGCCACGCGCAATGGCGTCGCGCACGCCGAATTCCAGGTAATCCTTGCCGCCGCAGTCGCGCACCGCGGTGATGCCGCCGCGCAGCGCCGCCTGGGCGTTTTCCAGCGCCGTCAGCGTGATCTGCGCCGGGCCCTGGCGGCTCATTTGCGCGTGCGGGTCGGCGCTGCCGGTGAACACCAGGTGTACGTGGCAATCGGCCAGGCCGGGCAGCAGGGTCATGCCCGTGGTATCTACCCGCTGGCCGGCGTAACCCTCGAACTGGCCGGCCGGCGCCACCCGGGCGATGCGCCCGTCTTCCACCAGCACCGCTTGGCCGGCCAGGAGGCCGCCCTGGCCATCGAACACATTGCCGCCGGTAAACAGCAGCGGGCCGGTATTGCCTGTCGATGCGCTTTCGTGCGCCGCGCTCATGATTCCACCTCCAGCCCCTTGCGGGACATGACTTGCAGCTGCGGCATCAGGCCCAGCAGGTGCTGGGTGTACTCGTGCTGCGGGGCATTGAACAGGGTTTCCGTCTCGGCCACTTCCAGCAGTTCGCCGTGCCGCATGACGCCCACGCGGTCGCACATCTGGCGGATGACAGGCAGGTCGTGGCTGATGAACAGCATGGTCAGGCCCAGCTGCTCTTGCAGGTCTTTCAGCAGATTGAGAATTTGCGCCTGGATGGACACGTCCAGCGCCGAGGTCGGCTCGTCGCAGATCAGAAAGCGCGGCCGGGTGGCCAGCGCGCGCGCGATGCAGATGCGCTGGCGCTGTCCGCCCGAGAACTCGTGCGGATAGCGGCGGGCCGCGGCCGCGCCCAGGCCCACGATGTCGAGCAGATCGGACACGACCTGGCGCGTTTCGGTTTCGGTGGCCGCCAGCTTGTGAAAGCGTATCGGTTCGGCCACGATGTCCAGCACCCGCATGCGCGGGTTGAGCGACGAGAACGGGTCCTGGAACACCATCTGGATCTGGCGCCGGAAGGCGTTGAGCTGTTTTTCGTCTTTCAGGGCGGTCAGGTTGGTGCCGTTGAACAACACCGCGCCGCCGCTGGGTGTGTACAGGCCCGATATCAGGCGCGCCACGGTGGATTTGCCCGATCCGGACTCGCCCACCAGGCCGAATACTTCGCCCTGCGCGATCGACAGGCTGACCTGCTTGACCGCATCGAGCGTGCGGCGATTGCGCGCCAGGAAGGCGTTCTTCAGCACGAAGCGCATGCCCAGGTCTTGCGTCTGTACCAGCGGTCCGCTGGCGTCCTGGCCAAAATCGCGGCGCTGCCCCAGCCAGTGCGTGCTGATGTCCAGCGGCTTGGCGGGCGTCTTCACGTCTTCGATGTAGGTCACCAGCGGGAAGCGGCGCAGCTTCACGTCGGGGCGCGGCACGGCCGAGATCAGGCTGCGCGTATAGGGGTGGTCGGGGTCGCCCAGGATCTTTGCGGTGGGGCCTTGTTCAACCAGCTTGCCGCGGTACAGCACTGCGACGCGGTCGGTGACGTCGGCGATCACCCCCATGTCGTGCGTAATGATGATCATGCCGACTTGCTTTTCCTTGCACAGCTTGCGCAGCAGGTCCAGGATCTGCGCCTGGATCGATACGTCCAGCGCCGTGGTGGGCTCGTCGGCGATGATGATTTCGGGCTCGCAGCACAAGGCCAGTGCGATGACCACGCGCTGGCGCATGCCGCCCGAGAACTGATGGGGGTACTGTTTGACGCGCAGCTCGGGCGAGTCGATGCCCACCTGCCGCAGCAGGTCCACGGCACGCTGTTCGGCCTGGGCTACGCTCAGGTCCAGGTGCACCAGCATGGTTTCCACCAACTGACGCTCCACGGTCTGCAGCGGGTCAAGCGAGGTCAGCGGGTCCTGGAAGATCATGCCGATGCGGCGGCCGCGCACCTTGCGTTTTTCGGCTTCCGGCAGGGCGTCGATGCGGTGCCCATCCAGGTGCACCTCGCCGCCCGCCAGGCGACCGGGGAACTCCAGCAGGCCCATCACGGCGTTGCCGATGGTGGATTTGCCGGCGCCGGATTCTCCCACCACGCCCAGTATCTCGCCGCGCTCCAGCGCCAGCGAAACGCCGTCTACCGCCACCAGCGTGCCGCGCCGGCTGGCGAACTCGATGCGCATCTTTTCAATGTCGAGCAATGCCATGGCGGTCCTTCAGCGCAGCTTGGGGTTGAGCGCGTCGCGCAGCCAGTCGCCCAGCAGGTTTACCGACAGCACTAATGCAACGAGCGCAATGCCCGGAAAAATCGAGATCCACCACATGCCCGAAAACAGGTAGCTATTGCCGATGCGGATCAGCGTGCCCAGCGACGGCGCGGTGGGCGGCACGCCCACCCCCAGGAACGACAAGGTGGCTTCGGTGATAATGGCGATGGCCAGGTGAATGGTGGCGATCACGAGCACGGGCCCCATGACGTTGGGCAGGATGTGCCGGCGCAGGATGGTCAGCGGGCCGATGCCGATCAGCCGCGCCGCCTGCACGTATTCTTTGTTGCGCTCGACCATGGTCGAGCCGCGTACGGTGCGCGCATACTGCACCCAGCCCGAGATGCCGATGGCGAAAATCAGCACGTACAGGGCCAGTTCGTTATGCATGTCGCGCGGCAATATGCCGCGCGCCACGCCGTCGATAAGCAGCGCGATCAAGATGGCCGGGAACGACAACTGCACGTCGGCGATGCGCATGATGATGCTGTCGACGCGGCCGCCCACGTAGCCGCTGATCAGGCCCAGCGACACGCCCAGCACCATCGAGAACAGCACCGAGGCAAATCCCACCAGCAGCGACACGCGCGAGCCGTACAAAATCGCCGAAAGAATGTCGCGGCCCTGGTCGTCGGTGCCCAGCAGGAATTCGGCGCTGCCATCGGGGTTCCAGGCAGGCGGCGTGTTGGCATCCATGATGTTCAGCGATGCCAGGTCGAACGGGTTGTGCGGCGCGATGATGGGGGCGCACAGCGCGCCAACCAGGATGGCCAGCGTGACGATGGCCGAAATCACGGCGCTAGGCGAGGTTCTGAAGCTGTACCAGAGGTCGCTGTCGGCCGCGCGGGCGAACCAGGGTGCGATGCGGGCAGTCATGGTGATTCCTTTATTTGCTCTGCACGCGCAGGCGCGGGTCGACCACCACATACAGGATGTCGACAATAAGATTGATCACGACGAAGAAAAACGCGATCAGCACCAGGTACGCCGCCATCACCGGAATGTCGACGGTGCTGATGGCCTGGATGAACAGCAGCCCCATGCCTGGCCACTGGAAGACGGTTTCGGTGATGATGGCGAAGGCGATGATCGAGCCCAGCTGCAAGCCCGTAATCGTGATGACCGGCACCATGGTGTTCTTGAGCGCATGGCGGAAATTGATCAGCCGTTCGGGCAGGCCGCGGGCGCGCGCGAACTTGATGAAATCCGAACGCAGAATCTCCAGCATTTCGGCCCGCACCAGCCGCATGATCAGCGTCATCTGGAACAGCGCCAGGGTAATGGCCGGCAGGATTAGCGCGGCCAGGCCGGAACGCGTCAACAGGCCGGTGGTCCAGCCGCCGATGGCGATGACTTCGCCGCGACCGAAGCTGGGCAACCAGCGCAATTGCACGCTGAATACCAGGATCAACAAGATGCCGATCAGGAAGGTAGGCAGCGATATGCCGGCCAGCGACAGGGCCATGAAAGCCCGTGACAACGCGCCGTGGCGCCGCAGGGCCGTATAGATGCCCATGGGTATGCCGAAGGCCAGGGCCATCAGGGCCGAGACGAACGACAGTTCCAGCGTGGCCGGCAGGCGCTGCTCGATCAGGTCGCTGACCGGCTGGCGCTGGCGGTACGAAATTCCGAAATTGCCCTGCGCGGCGTCGCGCACGAAGCGCGCGTACTGCACCACGAACGGGTCGTTAAGCCCCAGGCGTTCGCGCAGTTCTGCGCGCTGGGCTTCAGTGGTGTCCTGGCCGACCATGCTGACGATAGGGTCGCCCACATAGCGGAACATGGCAAACGCGATCAGCGCGACGGTCAGCATGACCAGCACAGATTGCAGCAGGCGTTGCCCGATGAAAAAAAGCATGAATCAGCGTCCTGTTGTCTGGCCGGCCGTGAAGCCGGCAAGGCGGAAACGTCCGGCGGGCGGCCAGGTGTCTGACACCTACGGAGTCAGACACCTGCAAGCGATGGCGCCGCCCCGCGTCGGGGCGGGCACCTTAAGGCATGACGACGTTGCGCAGGTCGAGCACGTCGTCGGCGCGCTGCACGACTTGCAGCTTGTCTTTAATGCCCCACGACATGGGCTGCTGGTGCAGCGGCAGGTAGCCGTAGTCGTTGCGCACGATGTCGAAGGCTTCCTTGATCATGGCGTTGCGCTTGGCCTGGTCGGTTTCCACGCCGATCTTGTTGGTCAGTTCGTCGACCTTCGGGTTGCAGTAGCCGCCCAGGTTGAACTGGCCCGCCGCCGTCTTGCTGTCGCGGCACGCGGCCAGGTTCAGCAGCACGTTGTGCGCGTCGGTGGAGCTCGGCGTCCAACCCAGCATGTACATGCTGGTCTGGTTGCCGGCCTGCAGCAGGATCTTGCCGAAGTACTTGGACTTGGTCTGGGCGAGCAGGTTGATCTTGATGCCTACGCGCGCCAGCATGCCCGCTACCGCCTGGCAGATTTTCTCGTCGTTGACGTAGCGGTCGTTCGGGCAGTCGAGCGTGACCTCGAAGCCGTCAGGGTAGCCGGCATCGGCCAGCAGCTTCTTGGCCTTGGCCGGATCGGGCTTGTAGGGCTTGCCGAACGAGTCGTCGTAGCCGTTCACCGAGGTGGCCACCAGCGACCCGAGCGGCTTGGCGGCGCCGCGCATGATCTTCTTGTTGATGGCTTCGATGTCCACCGCCAGCACCACGGCCTCGCGCACGCGCGCGTCCTTGAACGGGTTCTTGCCCTTGATGTTCGAGAACAGCAGCTCGTCGCGGTGCTGATCCATGCCGATGAAGATGGCGCGCGCCTCGGGTTCGGTCAGCGGCTTGACGCCCGGAGCGTCTTCCAGACGCTGCCAGTCCTGCACCGGCACCGGCTGCACGATGTCCATTTCACCCGAGATCAGGGCCGCCACGCGGGTGGCTTCCTGCGAGATGGGCTGGAACACCACTTCGTCGATATTGGTCTTGATGTTCTTGTCCCAGTAGCCGTCGTAGCGCTTGAGCACGGTCTTCACGTCGGGCTGGCGCTCGACCAGCATGAACGGACCGGTGCCGTTGGCGTGCAGGTTGGCGTAGTTGCCCTGGTTGTCGCCCTTGACGTTGGTGGCTTCGGTGGTCTTGTTCTTCTCGGACCACGACTTGCTCATGATGTACAGGAAGGTCCACTCACGCGGCAGGATAGGGTTGGGCGTGGGCGTGGTGACTTCGATGGTGTAGTCGTCGATTTTCTTGACGTCGGACGCCTTGGCGCCGTAGCCCTTCATGTCGGAGCCCGGCGTCAGGCTGCGCTTCCACGAGAAGATCACGTCGTCGGCGGTGAAGGGCGAGCCGTCGTGGAACTTGACGCCCTTGCGCAGCTTGAACACCCATTTGGTGGGCTCGGTGTTTTCCCAGTTTTCGGCCAGCAGCGGCGTGAGCTTCATGTCGCCGTCATAGCCCGCCAGGGTTTCGTAGATGTTGCCCTGAAAGCCCAGTGTGAACGTCTCGTTCAGGGCCATCGGGTCCATCGAGGTGGCGTCGCCCTGGTAGGCCCAATGCAGGGTCTTGGCATGCGCGGGGCTCGCCAGCATGGCGCCGCAAACGGCGAGCGCCAGCGCCGATTTCTTGATGAATGGTGTGATACGCATAGCCCTTTTTGCTCCGTGTGATGCGCGGGATCGCGCGACAGAAGTGACAGGGCCCCCGCCCCTATTCAGATCAGGCCGGGGGCACGGCGTACTGCTTTACGACAATGCGAGGTCTTGCGGATGAAGGCGGGCGGCCGCGCGCGCAGACGCGGGCGTAGCGGTGGCGATCACTGCATAGGGCTTCGGATTCACGATAAACCTGACCTCGGTGATTCTTTTTGGCCCGGACTGACCGCGCCAATGTAGGACGAATCTTATAGAGGCATTGATTTAAGCGTCAATCGTTTTGACTTGGGGTTAGTACTTGGTTGCGGGGCGTGGAAAACACTGCCTTCCCGCGCGAATTCTCATGGCCGCGTCGGTGTCTGACACCCTGCGGGAGTCAGACACCTGGCACAAGCATGACGCGCGCGCCTGAATCCGCAGTGTGCCGGACACCTGGCACAAGCATGGTGCGGGTGCCTGAATCCGCAGTGTGCCGGACACCTGGCACAAGCATGGTGCGGGTGCCTGAATCCGCAGTGTGCCGGACACCTGGCACAGGCATGGGGCGGGCGCTTGAGTCTCCGGTGTGCCGGGCATCTGGCACACGCACGGCACAGGTGTCTGACTCCCGCAGATACCGTCTTGGCAGTCAAGCGGGTAACGCGTAATCGCTGCGATAAGGGGTGCGGTTTTTAAGCACGCCGAAGCATAAGTGAGCGAGCTTGCGCATGGCGGCGCCGAGAGCAGCCATCTTGCTCTTGCCGGCGGCCAGCAGGCGGGCATAGAGCGCCTGTATGTGGGGGTTATGGCGCACAGCCACGACCGCGGCCATGTACAGGGTGGCCCGCACCCGAGCCGGCCCGGTCTTGGACAGCCGAGGCCGGCCGTTCAGGCTGGTGCCGGACTGGCGCTGTACGGGCACCAGGCCCAGATAGGCCGCCAACGCCTGCGGCGATTCAATGCGCCGGTTATGCATGATCGACAGCAACGCGTTGCCGGTCTGTGGGCCGACCGCCGGGATGCTGGTCAGCAGGTCCCGGTCCTCTTTCAGGTCGGGATGGCGGTCGATATGGTCGTTGATCGCGCGCTCCAGACGCTTGATCTGCTCGGTCAGGAACGCCACGCTTTTGTCGATCGAGCCGGTGACCGGCTCGGGCGACTGGCCGAACTGGGCCTTCTCCTGCCGGTTGAGCTCACGCTGCAGATCCTTGGCCAGCGCCTCGTGCCGGGCCAGCAGCGCGCGCAGTTGCCGCGCGTGCAGCGGCGCCGGCTGCCAGGCCGGCGGGCACAGCGCCTGGCCATAGCGGGCCAGCACGTAGCTGTCGAGCTCATCGTTCTTGGTGCGCACCGCCAGCGCACCGGCAAAATCGCGCGCCTGCGCCGGATTGATCATCGAGACCGTGGCCCCCGCCTCATGCAACGCGGTGCCCGCCTGCTCGTGGTACGGCCCGGTCGGCTCGAGCACCACGTGCAACTGCTCGGGCTGCGCGCCTTGCTTGGCGCACCAGCCTAACAGCGCCTGAATCCCGGCCACCGTATTAGCCACCACCTTGGTCTTGCGCTTATCGCCCTCGGCGCCGACCAGCGCGCAGTTGAGCTTGGCCTTTGAGACGTCAATTCCCAGAAAAAACATCGACTTGGACTCCTAGTAAAATGGCCCCCAAGCCCACTGCGCCCACTTGCCTTGTTCATGCAGGGTCACTATGCCCTAGGCTACCGTCCAGCATCCAGTCGGCTCTCAGAGGCGCGAATCCGGGGCCTAATCTGCGTCACAAAGTCCAGGCTTTCCGTGTCAGAACAAACTCACCGGATCCGCTAGTAGCGATAGCTAATCACTACCGCGCTCAAGATACAAGGGTGTCAGACACCGATACCGCCTTTCAGGCTTCTGGCGCCGCTGCCGCGCCCGTGTCTTCGGCCAATCTGCGCGCCAGGTCGGCTACCACGCGCTTGCGGCGCTCATCGTCTTCGTGTCCCTTGCCCAGGGCCGACCATTCCGGGCGGCTGCGCGCTTCTTTCAGGGCGTCGGGCAGGCGGCCGGCGCGCCATGCCTGGTCGGCCGGCTGGTCCAGCCGCAACGGGTCGCGGGCGGCATGGCCGCGACGTTCCAGGGCATGAACCAACTGTCGCTGGCGCAACGCCAGCAGGCGCAGCACGGCGTCATCGACAGTGATTTCGCGGTATCCGCGCAGTTTGCCCAGGATGCGGCCGCCGAAGCGTTCCACGCCCTGCCACAACCCGCCGGCCGCGGCGCCGATCAGCATGCCCGTGCCCAGGCTCAGGCCGGCGCTGAACAGGTCCACCGCCGCGCCGGCCATGGCGCCCGCCGCCATGCCGGCGCCGAGCTGAATGCCCATGTCTTTCAGGGCTTGCGGGTGGAACAGGTCCATGCCCCAGCGGGTGCCCGCCAGCGGCAAATCGTCTTCGGCGTAATCGCTGCGGCGGAAGTTGTACAGCGCCAGCAGCGCATCCACGCAGGCCTGTTCGCGACGCCGCACCTGGTCGCGCAGCGTGGCGGCATGAGCCTGCAGGGCCTCGTCATCGGCGGGGCTGGCCACGCGCAGCGCAGCCACGTCGATCAGCAGGTCGGCGGCCAGTTGCCAGGCGGCCAGGCTGCGTTCGCGGCGCTGGCGCTCCAGTTCGTCGGACAGGCGGTTCAGGGTGACGGCATGGCGGTCCAGCAGTACGGCCAGCTTGGCGTACAACTGGCGTTCGCCATCCAGCGGCGGCGCCACCGTGTCGAATTCCAGCGCGGCATGCAGGCCCAGCCGGGCCATGGCGTCGCGCCATTCGGCGGCGCGGTGGGCGGGCGCGTTGACGAAGTTCAGCACCGGCAGCAGCGGGCGGCCGCAAGCCGCGAGCAGAGTCAGTTCGTCGCGATGCTTGCTCAGCACCGGATCTCGGGCGTCGATGACATACAGCGCCGCGTCGCAATCGAGCATCTTGGCCAGCACGCGCGCTTCCTGTTCGTAGCGTCGGTGCGCCTCGGGAGAATCCAGGAAGCGGCGGATGCGCGACGGCCCGTCGCGGCGCGCGCCGGGCTCATCCAGGCGTTCCAGGTACTCGAGCAGCGCGATGCTGTCTTCCATGCCGGGCGTGTCGAACCATTCAAGCACCGGCCGGCCGTCCAGCCGCAGCCGCGCGCCCTCGACGTGGCGCGTGGTGCCGGGGCTGTCGGCCACGTCGCCGAAACCGCTGTCGCGCGTCAGCGTGCGCAGCAGCGAGGTCTTGCCGGTGTTGGTATGGCCCACTACGGCGATCTTGAGCATGTCAGCGACTGTCATGATCGGTCTCCAGCCAGCGCAGCGGCTGGTCGGCATCGCTCAGGATAGCGTCGGCCGCCATGCCGGCGGCGGTCAGGCGATCGCGCCAGGCATCCAGCCGGGCCGGTCCCCCGGCCGCCGGCGCACCGAACGTTGACAGCCAGACGCGCGTCTGGCCCGCTTTGCCGGCCAAGGCGGCGATCAGGCCCAGCGTGCCGCGATCGGGCGTCTGCCGCATGTCGCAGGCGATCAGCAGGCGCCGCGCGCCGGCCTGGGCCAGGGCGTCCAGCAGGCGATTGCGCTGCTCGCGGGAATCGAGGTTGCCGGCATCCAGCACCTGCGCGGGCAAACCGGCCGGCGGCCACTGCACGTCGGCGGGTAGTTCCAACCCGGCCAGCACCGGCTGGTCGCCCAGGTCTGCCAGCCGCCCGGGGCCGACCTGGGGCTGGTGCAGCGGGTCGGCGGGGCGGTCGATGCCGGTGGACTGTACGGGCGGCAGCAGGCGGTCGCGCAGCGTGGCATAGCCGGGCAACGCGGTGTCGATGCGCAGCCGGCGCCGCGCCCGGGCGGCGCGGGCCAGGCACAGCGCTGCGGCCAGCAGGCGCGGCAGCACGCCATATATGGCTACCACGCCGATCAGCCACACCGACCATTGGGCCTGCGCCGCGGCAGGCAGCGCCTGCAGGCCGTCGCTGGCGCGCACGATGGCATCGGCCGGGGCGGCGAAGCCGAACTGGGCCGGCAGCCAGCCCAGCAGGCGTGTCAGGGCGACGAAGGTATCGGGTTGCAGCAGCGTGGTGGCCCAGACAAAACGGTAGCTGGCGGTAGACAGCATGATCAGCAGGGTGGCCAGGGCCGCGGCCAGGCCGGCCAGCCACAGCGCGTGGCTGACTGCGCCGAACACCCAGCGCAGCGCGCCGGCGCGTCCCAGCAGGTTCATCAGGGCCTGCGGCACCAGCGCCGCATCGGGGCCGCGCGCCAGTTTGCGGGTGGCCCACAGCCACAACCGCCCCAGGCCGGTGGCCGCGCCCGGCCGCAACAAGAACGAGGCCAGCCACAGCAGGAAGGTCAACGCATGCACGCCCAGCAACGCGCCTACTGCCCACAGCACATTGACCGGCCGCGTACCGTCGCCCAACGCGCCGGCCGCCGAGGCAATGCCGGCTGCCACCGCGGCCAGTAACAAGATAGCCAGGCTCAGCATGGCGCCCTGGCGCCAGCGGGCCACCAGGCTGTCCAGCCCTTCGCGCCGACCCAGCAGGCGCGCGCGCAGCAAGATGCGGTCTTCCAGGGTATCGGGCGCCAGGCGCGCCTGGCGCACGGCCTCGGCGTCTTCGAGCGGGCCCCAATGCTCTTCGCGCAGCCGGATGGCCTCGGCGAGCCAGTGTGTCTGCCAGGCCCCGGACGGCTCGGGCGCCGGCGCGGCGCCGAGGGCATGAGTGGCCATTCAGCCGGCGCGGGTCGTGGTGGAAGCGGAAGCGCCGAACCAGTCGTGCAGCTTGGCGCTGGCCTGGTGCTTGACGTCGTCGTTGATGTAGAACGCCACGGTGGCCAGTGCGGCCGTCATGACGCCCAGGTCGTCGGTATAGCCGACCAGCGGCGCCAGATCGGGAATGGCGTCCAGCGGCAGCACGAAATAGCCCAGCGCGCCGTAGATGACCCGGCGCGCCCACTTGGGCGTGCCCGGGTTCTGCACCGCGTAGTACAGCCACAGGGCTTTTTCCAGCGCCTGCCGGCCCGCCGCCGACGCATGGCGCGTTGCCTTGCGCCAGAAGCGCTGGTCGGAATAGGCCTTTTCGTAGGTGGGATTGGCGATTGGCATGGCGGGTCGGGCGCGGCGGCCCGGTCTTCATGGTCAATGGCCCATTGTAGACCGGCGCGGCGCGCCCTAGCGGCCTGCGCGCACGGCGGCCCGGTACTGGCCGGGCGTGATTCCGGCAGCCTGCACGAATGCCCGGCTGAGGTGGCTGGCGTTGCCGAATCCGCAGGCCCGCGCCACGGCGGCCAGGTCGTGGGCGGTGGACGACAGTAGCGCGCGAGCCCGCGCCAGGCGGCGGCCGAGCACCCAGGCGTGCGGGGGTTCGCCGAACGAGGCATGGAACATGCGCGCGAAATGATACGTGGACAGCGCGGCCACGCCCGCCAGCACGTCCAGCGTCAGGGGGTCGGCCAGGTGGGCCTCGATATAGTCGCGCACGCGCCGCCGTACGACGGGCGCCAGGCCGCCCAGCGGGGCGGCGCGGCCCGCCGGCCGCCCGGTGCCATGGGCCAGCAGGTGGTGCAGCACGGCCTCGGCGGCGCTGCTGGCGGCCAGGCGCGCCGCCGGTACGTTCCAGTCGGCGGCCAGCAGCGCCCGGCAGGAGTCGGCCAGAGAAGGATCCTGGATGTATGTGCGATCGCGCAGCTCCAGCTCGCGCGGCTCGCGGTCGAGCCGCACGACGGCCTCGCGCGCCAGGCGCTGCGGGGCGATGTACAGGTGCAGGAAGCGCACGTCTTCATTCATGGCCCAGCGCGAATGATGCTGGTCGGGCAGTACGCAGAACTTGCCGGCGCCGCCGCGCAGGTCGTGCAGGCCGAGCCGGAAACAGGTTTCGCCGCCCCGCAGGTAGAGCGACAGCGTGTGGTGGCCGGGGGTATCGTAGTCCATCAGCGCGCGGCCGGCGCGCTGGTCGCGGTTCCACTGGGCCACCGCCAGGCCGGTCCCAAGCGACGCGGCGCGGTCGAGATGGACGCCGGCGTCGCGCAGGGTATGGAACAGGGTGAAATCGGACGGCGCCGATGCGAGCTTGTTCATGGCTGGTTAATCGTACGCCAGCTTGCCCCGCGCGCGTGCGCGCGCCGGCCGGCCCGGCGGCAAAAAACGCAAGAACCGGCAATCGCGCCGGCGGCGGCGGGCCTAGACTGCAGTCGGGGCGGCGCCGTGCCCGCCCCGCCCCGGCGCCTGCCGCCGATTGCCCTTTTTTCTACGGCCTACATCGTGAATCTGTTCCTGTACCTGCTCACCGTGCTTATCTGGGGTTCGACCTGGATGGCCATCAAGCTGCAATTGGGGGTGGTCGCCATTCCCGTATCGATTCTCTATCGTTTCGCGCTGGCGTCGGTGGTAATGCTGGCCGGCCTGGTGGCGCTGGGCCGCCTGCAACGCCTCAGCCGCCACGGGCACTTGCTGTGCCTGGGTCAGGGCCTGTGTCTGTTCTGCCTGAATTTCCTGTGCTTCTACAGCGCCACCCAGTGGATTTCCAGCGGCCTGGTATCGGTGGTGTTTTCCGCCTCCACCCTGTGGAACGCCTTGAATGCACGCCTGTGGTTTGGCACGCGCATCGCGCCGCGCGTCATGCTGGGCGGCGCATTTGGCCTGGCCGGCCTGGTGCTGCTTTTCTGGCCCGAGGTGGCCGGCCAGCAGGCCAGCCACGAAACGATGCTGGGCCTGGGGCTGGCCTTGCTGGGCACGCTGTGTTTTTCCACCGGCAACATGCTGTCTTCGGCGCAGCAGCGTGCCGGCATCGGTCCGCTGACGGGCAATGCTTACAGCATGCTGTACGGCTCGCTCGTCCTGCTGGCGGGGTGCGTGGTCACGGGCCAGTCGTTCGATTTCGACCCTTCGCCGGTCTACGTGGGCGCCTTGCTGTACCTGGCGTTCTTCGGTTCTGTCGTGGCGTTTACCTCGTACCTGACCCTGGTCGGCCGTCTTGGGCCGGCCCGCGCGGCCTACTGCACGGTGCTGTTTCCAGTGGTGGCGCTCAGCATTTCCACCGTGGCGGAAGGGTATCGATGGACGCTGCCCGCGGTGGCGGGGTTGGCGCTGGTAATGCTGGGCAACGTGCTGGTGTTCGCACGGCGCGCGAGGTAAGCCCGGCGCAACCCGGGAAGGCGCCGCCGGCTACGGAGTGCGGAACCCCGCAGCCGGCCTGGCCGCTACCTGAACGACACGTCGATGGTGGCCGTGGCGTGAAAAGGCCCGATGCGCGGCGTGTCGCTCAGCCACTTGAGCGACGCAATGAAATCGTGCTGCACCGTCGTGCTGTTGACCACTCCCAATGGCACCGCCGTGTTCATGGCGATGGGGATCGTGGGGGTGTCGGCGTCAGACAGCACGATGCCGAAGCCGCTGTCGTTGCGGGGCAGTATCGTCGTGCCTTCCTGCAGGGGTTGCGAGGTGCTGAAGCTGCCCACCAGCGCGCGGCCGCTGCACTGGTTGCCCGAGTTCGGACCGCTCATGTTCACCTCCACGACGAACGGTATCGAACGCTGGATGGCGCCGGCGCGCGCCTGGCTCGACGGGATACGGCCGAAATCGATGGCGTTGCCGGCGTTGGCCCGCACCCGGATGTCGGGGTTGCACGAGATGAAGTGAATGCGGCCCAGGCCCGAGATCGCGGCGCGGTAGTTCGAGTTGGGGCGGTCGTTCAGCCCCCCTACGCCGTCGATCTGGAACAAGTCGTAGGTGCCCAGGCTGTTGACCTGGCCGCTGGCCGGGGGCGGCGCGCCCGTGGCGACGATGTACACGGAAAACGTCACGGTTACTTGTTGCGAGGTCGCGCAGCGCGGCGCCGACGAGTTGTTCCAGTACATCGTGCAGTTGGCGCGGGTGGCGGGCGGGCTGGTGCCCGGGCCGGCCAGTTCGTGCTGGCCCTTGATGAGCTGGTAGTTCACCGACTTCAAGGTGATGCCTACCGCGATCGCGGGGTCGATCTGACTCATCGTGTCGGCCGGGTCCCAGTAGAAATAGCTGCTTTCTCCGCCCGGGTAGTTGTGGTCGTCCACGCAGCGGAAGCTGACCGTGAAGTTCTCCGACCGCCACAGCAGCTTGCCGGGTGTGATGTCGCCCGTCGACACATAAATGTCCTCGGTCAGTGAGATGACTCGCCGCACCGATTCGGTTTGCGCGTCCTTGCACGACAGCGCCAGCGCGGCCTGCGGCAGCGACAGCAGGGCCCCCAGCACGACGAGCAGCTTGATCCAATGCTGATACATGACTAGCTTCCTTGTGGCCGCCCGTCGGGGCGGCATTGCAGATCGACGCGCCGGTAACCCGCGGCGGGCGCATCATCCTGGGTGGCGGGCAGTTGGCCCAGGTCCAGCAGGCAGCGGTCGCCGGGCGCGTCGCCCCATTGCACCGACAGCACTTCCCGCGGCTGCACGCCGCTGACGAAGATCTGGCCCTGCGGACCCGCCACGCCGCGATTGAGCCCTTCGGCGTTGAACACGTTGGCGCCCAGGGGAATCTGCTTGCCGTCAGGCCGGCTGCTGCTGATCAGCAAGCTGTCGCCGCGGCGGGTGTCGAAATCCACCTGCACGATGGCTCCGCGAGTGGGCACCACGTTGGCGCTGACCTTGCTGGCATCGATATCGCCGCCCAGGTCGTCGGTGCGCAACGCCACGCGATTGAAGCGGTAGGGGCTCATGCCCGAGACCACCGCGTAGCCGTTGTCGTCGACGCGCACGCCGGACTGGTTCTCGACGCCGATACCGGCGCCGTCGGGCGCATGCACCAGCACGGCGGTGCGTTGCAGCGGCTGGCTCAGCGTCACGCCGCCGCCGTGCGCCAGCACGCCACCGCGCAGGCCCCAGTTGAACTGGCTGTACTGTTCCGAGGACGTGACGCCGGCGCTCACGGCGGCTTTGCTGCCCTGGTAGTCCACATTGGCGGCTCCGGACGTGCCGGCTCCATCTGAATGGCCCACGTTCACGCCGTAGGCCAGACGGTTGTCGTCCAGCGCCACGCCGCTGACGCCGGTGCGGTAGCTGCTGCCCGATTCGCGCGAATGCGTGTACGACGAGTTGGAGCTGATGCGCGAGCTTTCCGGGCGGCCCAGCGGAATCGATATGTTCAGGCCCACCATGCGGTCGCTGTAGCCGTACTGGCTGCGCGTATCGCGCACGAACAGGCCATAGCTCACCGACTTCACGCGGCCGTTCAGGCCAATCTGGATGTTGCGTTCCTTGTCTTTCGAGCCCCAGTACGTCTGGTTGTTGTAGCTGGCGTACAGCGACATGTTGCCCGGCAATTGCTGGTTGACGGCCACTTCCAGGCGGTTGCGCTTGTTGTAGTAGGTGTTGCTGATGGCGTGCCGTTCGCGCGACGACGCCCAGCCCGGCGTGCCGTCGAAGGTTTCGCGCGGGTCCCAGTAGGTGGCGTCGTAATAGCCATTGCGCCAGCGGTCGCGCTCGGCGGCGGCATCGCTGAAGTCGTAGTATCCCGAAGTCGAATAGCGGTGGCCCACCAGTCGGAACTCCGTGCCCCACTCGTTGAGCGACTTGGCATACAGAAAACGGTAGCTCTGACCGGTCTTGGTGTCGCCGCTGGCCAATTTGGTGCGCGCGGCCGTCACGTCGACCGACACAGAACCGAATTCGCCCAGGCTCTGCGCCACCCCCACCGAGGCCGCCGCGTAGTGCTCGGCCAGCAGCAGGCCGCCGTACGGCGTGGTGTTGCTTTCCAGGCCGCGCGCAACGGTGCCCTGCAGAAAGACTGGGCGGTAGCTTAAGTTGCCGTTGCGTAGCTCGCCGGCATTCAGTTCGTAGCGCCACAGGCCGGGACGCAGCATGGTTTCCACGGCCGAGAACGCCTGTCGGTAGCGCTGCACCGTGCCGTCGGCCTCGATCACCGAGACTTCCAGGTCGCCGCTCAAGCGGTTGGGCACGATGTCGTTGATGAGAAACGGGCCGGGCGCCACATTGACCGCGTAGATCAGGTTGCCGTCCTGGCGGATTTCGACCCGCGCGTTGCTGGCCGCCACCCCGCGCACCACCGGCGCGTAGCTGCGCTGGCTGTAGGGCAGCATTTCGTCGTCGCTGGCCAGCTGCGCGCCGCGGAACTGCACGCTGTCGAAGACGTTGTTGCTGGTGTAGCCGTCGCCAAGCAGCACGCGGCTGCGAATGGACTGCAGATCGCGTTCCAGCCAGGTGTTCTGGTTTTGCCAGTGCGTGCCGTCGCCACGGCTTTCATGGCTGACGGTCGCGTTGTGGCGCAGGCGCCAGGCTCCCAGGTTGAGGCCGCTGTTGAACGACGCAAAGAAGTAATCTGAATTGCCGTACTGCTTCTGGTGGTTGTGCGTGCCGCTCAGGTTGTAGTTCAGGAATGCTGCGGTAATGCCCTGGTCGCGCAGCGACGGCGCGATATAGCCGCGCGGCACCGCCACCAGGTAGCGCTGCGGCACGCTCAGGTCCAGGCGCTGCTGGTTGCCGTTATAGCTGGCATGCGCATCGGGGATCGCGGCCGCCAGATCCACGCAGGCGGCCGGCGCGCCGTCGTCCTGCGCGTCGGGCAGCAACACGCCCCAGGCGGTCAGCTGCGAGCGGCTCAGGCAAGGCTCGACCCGCCCCGTCGCCGCCTTGGTGAACACGATATCTTCACGCGCGGTCTCGATGCCGTTCAGGTATACGCTGAACGGGTAGGTGCCGGGCAGAATGGCTCCGGGGCTGGCCAGGGCCGAGACGTCCGCCTCGCGTGCGCTGCCGCGCAGGAAGTCCAGGTTGAACTCCGGCTGGGCAACGGCGGGCAGGCTGCCGCACAGGGCGTACAGGGCGGCGGCCAGCGGCGCCAGCCGCGGCAAAGCAGCCCCTCGCCGCGTCGCTGCGCGGAATCGGTTCAGCAAGGTGTTCATGGTATTCGCCCCTTCGGGGCCCGTCAGTGCTGCAACGGCGCGCTCGCGACTTCCGAGATGCCGCCGTAGTCATTGATGTAGCCAAAGCGCAGTGACGCGGCGCCGCTGGCCAGGTTCAGTTGCCGAAGCGGCACGTTCAGGGTCTGCCCCGGCGCGATCATGTCGGCGTCGATATTCTTCGCGCCGCCGCCGGCATCGCGGCCCTGGATATGGGAAAACGTGATGTGCAGCGGACTGGGGTTGGTCACCTGCAGCGTCTGGCCGCTGATGCGCCACTGCAGTGCACGGGCCGCCTCGTCCAGGGTGGTCTTGAGCTGCGCCGGCCGGTAGAACAGCTTGATGCGCGTGCGGATCGCCACCTGCAGGGCATTGGAAGCTTCGGCGCTGGGCGGAATTTCCTGGATGTTGATCCAGAACAGCGATTCACGGTCGGCCGGCAGCCCCTGGCCGGCGTAGATGGTGCGCACCAGGGCCTCTTCACCCGGGGACAATCGCATCAACGGCGGCGTAATCGCCATGGGCAGGTTGTCCGGCATGGCCGTCGGATCGCCCTTGTCCAGCCACGTCTGCACCATATAAGGCAAGGTGCTGTTGTTCGAGATGGCCACGGAAGCCGAAGCCGACTTGCCGTTGTAGATCACCCGGGTGGCCTGCACGTGAATGGCCGCCTGCGCGCCGCCATGGGCCGCCAGGCCAAGCGCGATGCCAGCAGCCAGCCGCTTGAACCACGCAGCGCCGCGGCGAAGGGGATGCGAGTAGATATTCATGACAAAGCTTTTTCTTGTAAGGCCCGCCGTGCGGCGGCGCGGGGTCGCCGCGCGGCGGGCCGGGCATGCCGGCCAGATGCTGCGCTGGCCGGTGTTGCTGCCCATGGATCAGCGATACTCGATCGAGAAGGTCGAGGTGGCGTTGGCTTCGCCTGCGCCGACGGTCTGCTCGAACGACTTGTAGCGGGCCTTCAGGTTGACCGTGGCGGTGCCGTCGGCGGCGACGCTGACGATGGCCGGGTCGGTGATGTCCTGGTTCAACGGGAACACCTTGTCGTTGTTGTCCAGGATTTCGATACCCACGCCTGTGGCCACGTTGACGGCAAGCAGTTCCGGCTGGCCGGCGGGGGCCTGGCCGTCGAAGCGGATGGTGTAGTCGCCGGGAACGCAGTTTTCCAGGCCGATGGTGAAGCCCTTCGAGGCGGAAACATCGCCCACGTTCTTGAACAGCGTGGTCGGATAGGTACCGATCACGACGGTCTGGTCTTTGGTCGCGGTGGTCACGTCGCAAGTCGACTGGATGATTTCGCCTTGGAATTCAACCGTGCCGGAGGCCGCCTGCGCCGCCATCGGCAGCGCACCCGCCAGAGCCAGACCCAGGGCGGTCCGCTTCAAAATAAAAGCCATGCTCGAGTTCATAAAGAATTTCCTGAATAAATAAACAGAAGCGGGCAATGGAGGGATGGCGGTAGGCGTCGTAATATCGGCAAATATTCGTATAAATCGAAATGAGCCTTGCAAATTAATGCCCTACTTCAAATGAACAATGCCGAATCAAACCGCGCATGACAGGCTCGCGCACAGAATATCTGCGCTAAAACAAATAGCTACGTTTTTTCCCGTCAAGAAAAGTCAATTTTCATTCGTTATATTTCTTCTGACGTAGAGATTATTAAAAATGATAAATATCGATTAATAATGAATATTTATTTGGAATAAGCCATCCGTATTTCAAAACAGAAAATAATTCGAGGAGTGAAATGGTTTATCAAGAGTCTTAATGTGAGATCGCGTGAAATCACGGGCGCAAAAAAACCCCGGATGACTGCCTGGCGGCAGCCGTCCGGGGCGCGGCGAAGAACTTAGGCTAAGTCAGGCCAAACGCCGATCAGCGCTCGGCGTAGCGTTTCTCTAGTTCGTCGTACAGGGGTTTGTCGACCAGCCGTTGGCGCTCGTTGAAGGGGGCCAGCAGCGCGGGGTCTTCATCTAGCTTGCCGTCGCGCTTGAGGGTGGACAGGGCTTTCTGCATGCCCAGCACCGCGCTTGCAGCGCCGCGTTGGCATACAGCACCAGGCTGTAGCCCATGTCGCCCAGTTCCCGGGCGGTAAGCGTGGGTGTTTTGCCCCCGACCACGATATTGATCAGCAAGGGGTGTTTCAGCAACTGGGGAATCTGGCGGATTTCGTCCAGCGAGGTCATGGCTTCGACGAACAGGACGTCGGCCCCAGCTTCGGCGAATTGCCGGGCGCGCTCGATGGTTGCGTCGAAACCTTCCACCGCGCGGGCATCCGTGCGCGCGATGATCTGGAAGTCAGGGTCGGTGCGCGCGTCGGTGGCCGCGCGGATCTTGTCGAGCATTTCCGACAGCGGCGCCACGGCCTTGCCGGCGAAGTGGCCGCAGCGCTTCGGGAACACCTGGTCTTCGATCTGGACAGCGTCAGCGCCCGCGCGCTCCAGGGCGCGCACGGTGTGCCAGGCGTTGACCGCGTTGCCGAACCCCGTGTCGATGTCGACGATCAGCGGCAGCTCGGGCACCGCCTCGCGAATGCGCAGGGTGGCGTCGGCCACGTCGCGCAGCCCGATGATGCCCAGGTCTGGCACGCCGTAATGCATATTGGTGAGCCCGGCTCCGGTCAGGTATACGGCCTCGAACCCCTGGTCGGCGACCACCTTGGCGCTCATGGCATTGAATGCCCCGGCCACGATCAGGCCGTCGCGCCGGGCCACTTTTTCACGCAATACTTGCTTTGTCGATTTGCCCATCGGGGCCTCCTTCATAGAATGCGTTGATGCCGCGTCATTCGAGTCGGATCTTGGCGGCGGTAATCAGCTTGTGCCAGCGGGCGGCCTCGCTCATCAGCAATTCGCCAGCCTGTGCGGGGCCCTCGTTGATCGTCGTGACGCCGACATTCTGCAGTTTTTCGCGCAAATCGGGTTGGCGCAAGGCACCGGGCTCGATCCCGGCGATGAAGGCTGCCAACTCCTGGGTCACGCTGCGATGCTCGCGCGCCGGCTTCTTCTAAGTTTCCAGATCGTCCACCCTTGCTGGTCCTTCGCTAAGGCCTACGGGGCTGCCTGCCGGCTGCCGGTCCCGACGCATCGATGATAGGAGTGATGCATCCAGGCATCTATCGGCCGCGGATCAGATCACTTAGGAACGAAATTCAGCAGTGCCCCGACCCGGCCGCGCTACACTGCCGTCCGTTCATCCGAGAGCACCATGTCCTTCGTTCCGCCCGATATCACGACCGTTTTTGCCGCCGTTCTGGTGATCACCAGCTTTCTGACCTCGGCGCTGACGGCCGCCATGGGCCTGGGTGGAGGCGTGGCCATGCTGGCGGTGCTGAGCCTGGGCCTGCCGGTGACCAGCGTGCTGCCGGTGCATGGCGTGGTGCAAATGGGCTCGAACAGCGGGCGCGTCATCATCCAGCGCCGCCACCTGGTGACGCCGGTGCTGCTGTGGTTCGCGCTGGGCAGCCTCGCGGGCATCGCGCTGGGCGCCTCGGTGGTGATCAGCATTCCCGACGCCCTGGCCAAGGGAACGCTGGCGCTGTTCATTTTGTGGTCGGTGTATCGCAAGAAGCCCAGCGCCACGGCACAACGCCATGGCAAGACCTATTTCGTGCTGGGCGGGGCCATCTCCAGCTTCTGCACCATGCTGGTGGGCGCCACCGGCCCGCTTGTTGCCGCGCTGCTGGCCCGCACGGGCCTGATCAAGCAGCCGCTGGTGGCCACGCACGCGGCGTGCATGGTGATCCAGCACGGCATGAAGATCCTGGTTTTCGGCACGCTGGGCTTCGCCTATGCGCAGTGGGCCCCACTGATCGCGGCCATGATCGCCAGCGGCCTGGCAGGCACCTGGGTAGGCACGCGCACCCTGGACAACCTGCCCGAGGCTACCTTCCGGCTAGGCTTTAAGATCGTGATGACCGCCGTCAGCCTGCATATGCTTTGGCAGGCTTTTGCGCGTTGATGGTGCCGGTGAAAGGAATCGAACCCTCGACCTTCTCATTACAAGTGAGCTGCTCTACCAACTGAGCTACACCGGCGAATGCGCCGCCACGGCAAGGCGTGGCGGGCGGGGGACTGTATTGTAAATAAAAGCGGGCGCCTGCCCGGCCCTTACTTGACGATGGTCAGGTGCGGGCGCTTGGGTTCGTCGTCGCCGCCATCGTCAGAGGGCGTGGAGGCTTCGCCAGCGGTTTCGGCGGCGGACGGATCGACGGCGGCGTCTTCGCGACGGGGGGCTTCGTAGGGCTGGACTTCGAAACCCATGCCGGCGCCGGTTTCACGCGCGTAGATGGCGCTGACCGCTGCCACCGGCACCGACACGTTTTCGGTGACGCCGCTGAAACGGGCCTGGAATTCGATGAATTCGTTGCCCAGCACCAGCTTGTTGGTGGCCAGCGTGCCCACGTTCAGGGTGATCTGGCCGTCGCGCACATGGGCGACGGGCACCAGGGTGTGCTCGTCGACCTGCACGGTGATGTACGGCGTATAGCCGTTATCGGTGCACCATTCGTGCAGTGCGCGCAGCAGATACGGCTTGGTGGAAGTTTCACCCATATTGGACAACCCTCGCGCTTAGCGACGCATCACTTTTTCGGACGGCGTCAGGGCCTCGATGTAGGCGGGACGCGAGAAGATGCGTTCGGCGTACTTTTGCAGCGGCGCGGCGTTCTTGGGCAGTTCGATGCCGTAGTGGTCCAGGCGCCACAGCAGCGGGGCCACGGCCACGTCAAGCATCGAGAATTCGTCGCCCAGCATGTATTTGTTCTTGAGCAGCAGCGGCGCCAGTTGGGCCAGCCGGTCGCGAATGTTCTGGCGAGCGGTGGCCAGCTTCTTTTCGTCGGGTTTGGCGCTGCGGTCTTCCAGCGTGGAAACGTGGACGAACAGCTCTTTTTCGAAGTTGTACAGGAACAGGCGGGTGCGGGCGCGCATGACCGGGTCGGCCGGCATCAGTTGGGGATGCGGGAAGCGCTCGTCGATGTATTCGTTGATGATGTTCGATTCGTACAGCACCAGGTCGCGCTCGACCAGGATGGGCACCTGACCGTACGGGTTCATCACCGAGATGTCTTCGGGCTTGTTGTACAGGTCGATGTCGCGGATTTCGAAATCCATGCCTTTTTCGAACAGCACGAAGCGGCAGCGTTGCGAAAAGGGGCAGGTGGTTCCGGAATAGAGCACCATCATGGCGGTAAGTCCTTGTATGAAAAGCGAAAGGCCAGCGCTGCTAATCTAGCAAACGCTGGCCCCGATTGCCAGGGTGGGGCAGGCGTGCCGCCCTATCGGGTTGATGTTGCCGGCCGGGGCCGGCAACCTGGCGGGGCGGAAAATCAGCGCACGTGCTTCCAGAAAGAGGCATTCAGGCGCCAGGCCACGACCAGGAACAGGCCCAGGAACAGCAGCACCCACACGCCGAGTTGCTTGCGGAACAATTGGCCGGGCTCGGCCATCCAGGCCAGGAACGCCGTCAGGTCGGCCACGTCGTTATCGTAGGCCGCCGCCTTGGCCGGGTCCAGGGCCTTGAACTTGGCTTCGAGCGAGGCGTGGCCGTGGAAATCGGCGACCGGTTCGGTCTTGACGGCGGCATAGCCCTGCGGGTCGTACGTGGTGGTGACGCGTTCCCAGCTCGTGGCGCCGTCTTTGCCTTCGACCTGGTGCATGGCGACCGTGGTGAGCTCACGCGGGCCTTGCAGTTCCCACAGCACGTGCGGCATGCCGACGTTGGGGAACACCAGGTTGTTCCAGCCGGTGGCGCGCGCCGTGTCACGGTAGAACGTGCGCAGGTAGGTGTAGATGTAGTCGGCGCCCGAAGGGCCGGCGTTGATGGACTTGGCGCGGGCGATCACGGACAGGTCGGGCGGGGTGGTGCCGAACCAGCGCTTGGCGTCTTCGGGACGCATGGCCACGTGCATCAGGTCGCCCACCTTTTCGCCGGTGAACAACAGGTTTTCCTTGATTTGCTCGTCGGTCAGGCCGATGTCCTGCAGCTTGTTGTAGCGCATGGCGGACGCGCTATGGCAGTTCAGGCAGTAGTTGACGAACAGTTTGGCGCCGTTCTGCAGGGCGGCGACGTCGTTGACGCGGTTGGGGGCGGCGTCCAGGGGGTAGCCGCCCTCGGAGGCGTACGCGGCCGTACACGCAAGGGTGAACGCGACGGCGCCAATCAGCTTCTTGATCATGGTCATTCCGATATGGGTACGTGGCTCAGTGGGCATGGAACGTTACGCGGTCGGGGACCGGCTTGAACGTTCCCAGGCGGCTCCAGACGGGCATCAGGAAGAAGAAGCCCAGGTAGATCAGCGTGCCGATTTGCGACATGAGGTTGTACGCGTCGTTGGGCGGCTGCGTGCCCAGGAAGCCCAGCACCAGGAAGTTGACGATGAAGATGCCGTAGAACCACTTGTGCCACGACGGACGGTAGCGGATCGACTTGACCGGCGAGTGGTCGAGCCACGGCAGGAAGAACAGGATGACGACCGCGCCGCCCATGGCCACCACGCCCCAGAACTTGGCGTCGATGACGCGCAGCAGCACGGCGACCACGATCAGCAGGCCCGGCACCGCGATGCGCAGGAAGCCTTTCAGGTTGCTCTTGACCAGCAGCGCGATGGCGCCCAGGACGGCAGCACCGGCCAGCACCCACGTGAATTCGTTGGTGGTGGCGCGCAGCATGGAATAGAACGGCGTGAAGTACCACACCGGTGCGATGTGCGGAGGCGTCTTGAGGGGGTCGGCCGGAATGAAGTTGTTGTATTCCAGGAAGTACCCACCCATTTCCGGGCCAAAGAACACGATGGCCGCGAAAACGATCAGGAAGCCCGCCACGCCCATGATGTCGTGCACGGTGTAGAACGGGTGGAACGGAATGCCGTCTATCGGGCGGCCGTGCTTGTCTTTCGGGCCTTGCTTGATCTCGACGCCGTCGGGGTTGTTCGAGCCGACTTCGTGCAGCGCCACGATGTGGGCGGCCACCAGGCCGATCAGGACCAGCGGGATGGCGATGACGTGGAACGAGAAGAAGCGGTTCAGCGTGGCATCGGACACGACGTAGTCGCCGCGGATCCAGATGGACAGCTCGGGGCCGATGAACGGAATGGCCGAGAACAGGTTCACGATGACCTGGGCGCCCCAGTAGGACATCTGACCCCAGGGCAGCAGGTAGCCGAAGAAGGCTTCGCCCATCAGGCACAGGAAGATGGCCACGCCGAAGATCCAGACCAGCTCGCGCGGCTTGCGGTACGAGCCGTAGAACAGGCCGCGCAGCATGTGCAGGTAGACCACCACGAAGAACATCGAGGCGCCGGTGGAGTGCATGTAGCGCACCAGCCAGCCCCACGGCACTTCACGCATGATGTACTCGACCGACAGGAACGCGCGTTCGGCGTCGGGCTTGTAGTGCATGACCAGGAAGATGCCGGTAACGATCTGGATGACCAGCACCAGCAGGGCCAGGGATCCGAAGAAGTACCAGAAGTTGAAATTCTTGGGCGCGTAGTACTCGGACAGGTGCGCCTTCCAGGTAGAGGTTACCGGGAAGCGCCGGTCCAGCCAGCCCAGCAGGCCTGTTGTCTCGACGGTTTTTTCGCCAGCCATCAATGGCTCCTTCTATACGAGGCGTATTTTGCTAAGGTCGGGGAAAGGTGACGCGTTGCGCGCGTCAGGCCTTGTTGTCTTCGTCAACCCCGACGATGATGCGGGTGTCGCTCAGGTATTGGTACGGCGGGACTTCGAGGTTGTCGGGCGCGGGCTTGTTCTTGTACACGCGACCGGCCAGGTCGAAGGTGGAGCCGTGGCAGGGGCACAGGAAGCCGCCTTCCCAGGAAGACGGCAGACCGCCGCCGCCGCCGCTTTCGAAGTGCGCGGTGGGCGAGCAGCCCAGGTGCGTGCAGATACCCACGCACACGAACAGCTCGGGTTTGCGCGAGCGGTATTCGTTCTTGGCGTATTCGGGGGTGAAGCCGGGGCGGTCGGAGTTGGGGTCGGCCAGGTACGGATCCTGGCTCTTGATGCCGGCCAGTTGGTCTTGCGACCGATGAATGATCCAGACCGGCTTGCCGCGCCATTCGACGGTGCGCATCTGGCCGGGAGCCAGGTCGGCGACGTCGACTTCGACGGGGGCGCCGGCGGCGCGGGCCTTTTCAGAGGGGGCGAAAGTGCTGACAAACGGGACGGCAGTGGCCACACCGGCGACACCGCCCACCGCACAGGCGGTCGTTACCCAGAAACGGCGCGAAGGATCCGGCGGGAGGTTGGGATCAACCGCACCGTCATCGTCATGCACCAGCGTATCCTGACTCATCTTCCTATCCTTGTTGATGCGCCCGCACTACCGTAGCATCAGGCTTGCTGCATCCGTTTTGCGGAGATATGTAACAACATAGCAACCGCGTATTATAGCGCCTGCCCAGTTCGGGCGAACGACGTAGGGAGCATTCATGAGCAAAGCATCTGGTTTTCTCAAGGAATTTCGCGATTTCGCCGTTAAGGGCAACGCGATAGACCTGGCTGTTGGCGTGATCATCGGGGCCGCGTTCGGCAAGATCGTGGATTCCGTCGTGAAAGACCTCATCATGCCACTTGTGAATTACATCCTCGGGGGCTCGGTGGATTTCTCCAACAAGTTCCTGGTGCTGTCGGCGCCCGACGGCTACGCCGGCCCCATGACCTACGCTGACCTGACCAAGGCGGGCGCGATCGTGCTGGCGTGGGGCAATTTCCTGACTATTCTTATCAACTTTATCTTGCTGGCCCTGGTGGTGTTCATCATCGTCAAGGCCATCAATGCGGCGCGCCGCAAAGAAGAGGAAGCGCCGGCCGAGCCCGCCGCCCCGCCCGAAGACGTGGTGGTGCTGCGCGAAATCCGCGACCTGCTCAAGAAATAGCGCGCCGCGCGCGGTGCCGGGCCTACACCGGGTTGTCGATGTCGACGAACTCGACCCGTATGCCGAACTGCTGCGCCACGGCCTGGCCCAGCGCCTGCACGCCGTAGCGTTCGGTGGCGTGGTGCCCGGCGCCGATGAAGCCGGTGCCGGTTTCGCGGGCCAGGTGCACGGTGGGTTCGGACGCTTCGCCGGTAATGTAGGCGTCGGCGCCCGCCTGCACGGCGTCGGCCAGCATGCCCTGCGCCGCGCCGGTACACCAGGCCACTCGTGCCAACGGGCGGCCCGGCTCGCCCACGACCAGCGGCGCGCGCCCCAGGCGCTGCCGCACGCGCTCGGCCAATGCGTCGAGGGTATCCAGGCCCGGGGCCGTGCCCAGCCAGATCAGGTTGTCGGGGCCGCAGGTCAGGGGCGCGCCGGTCGCGTCGAATTCGGGTTCCAGGCCCAGCACGCGCGCCAGCTGGGCGTTGTTGCCCCATTGCGGGTGGGCGTCCAGCGGCAAGTGATAGGCGAACAGGTTCAGGTCGTGCGCCAGCGTCACGGCAAGGCGGGTGCGGCGCGGGCCGCGCACGCGCGGGTCTTCGTTTTTCCAGAACCAGCCGTGGTGCACCAGCACGGCGTCGGCGCCGCGTTCGATGGCCGCGCGCAGCAGCGCCTCGGATGCGGTGACGCCGGTGATAATGTGGCCTACACGCGGCTTGCCCTCTACTTGCAGGCCGTTGGGACAGTAATCTTTGAATCGCGGCGCTTGCAGCGTGGCGTCCAGCCAGGCCGCCAGTTCGCGGGTGTCGATCGTTTTCATTGCCTACCTTGTCAGGATCATGCGTCGCTATTGGCTGATATTCGCTCAGGCCGTCACGGTGTGTCTGGCCATTTTATTCGTGGTGACTACCCTGCGGCCGGACTGGCTGCGCCTGTCGGCCTCGGCGCCGGGCGCGGCCCCCGTGCCGGGCGGCGCGCGGGTGCCCGGCGAGTCGTCGTATGCGGCGGCGGTGGCGAAGGCGGCGCCGGCGGTGGTCAACGTTTTCACGTCCAAGCACGTCAATGTGCCGTTGGTGCCACTGCCCGACGACCCGGTGCTGCGCCAGCTGTTCGGCCAGGTGCCGGGCCTGAGCCGGCGTGAATCGTCCACCAGCCTGGGTTCGGGGGTCATCGTCAGCGGCGAAGGCTATGTGCTGACCAATTACCACGTGGTCGAGGCGGCTGACGCCATCGAGGTCGCCCTGGCGGACGGCCGGCGCGGCAGCGCCAAGGTGGTGGGGGCCGACCCCGACACCGATCTGGCGGTGCTGAAGCTGGATGCCGGCACCCGGCCGCTGCCCGTGGCGGCGCTGGCGGCCGATCGCAACCTGCGCGTGGGCGACGTGGTGCTGGCTATCGGCAACCCGTTCGGCGTGGGGCAGACCACCACGCAAGGCATTGTTTCGGCGCTGGGCCGCAACGGGCTGGGCATCAATACCTACGAGAACTTCATCCAGACCGACGCGGCCATCAATCCGGGCAATTCCGGGGGCGCGCTGATCGACGCACAGGGCAACCTGGTGGGCATCAACACCGCCATTTATTCCGAGTCGGGCGGCTCGCTCGGCATTGGGTTCGCCATTCCGATCGATGCCGCGCGCAAGGTCATGGACGACATCGTCAAGACCGGCTCGGTGCGGCGCGGCTGGCTGGGCATCGAGCCGCAGGACATTACGCCGGAACTGGCGCGGGCCTTCGGGCTGCCGGCCGACACGCACGGCGTGGTGATCGCCGGCGTGATGCGCGACGGTCCGGCCGGCAAGGCCGGCCTGCGCGTGGGCGACATCGTGCAAACCGTGAACGGCGCGCCGGTGCTGGATACGGTGTCGATGCTGCGGCTGACCGCGGCACTGCCGCCCGGCGAAAAGGCCTCGTTGGGCATCCTGCGCGGCGGCAAGGCGCGCGATGTGACGGTAGTGGCGGGCACGCGGCCGGCTCGGCCGCGCTAATCGGATCCCGCAGCGCATGGCGCTTCGGGGTGGATTTTTTGTTCAGGCGTCGTTGGCGATGAGGCGGACGACGGCCACGATTTTTTTTCGGGTGTCGGTGGGCAGCTTGCTCATCAGGGCCTGTAGTTCGGCGGTGTAGCCGTCTGAAGGCGCGGCGCGCGCAGGCACGGCGCCGGGCGCGGCGCCCTCGATGCCGTCGGTCAGCCAGGGTACCGTGGTGTCGAGCGCCATGGCCAGCCGCTGCAGGGTGCTGCGGGTAGGCGAATAGGTTTCATCGCGGGTCAGGATGCGATGAATGGAAGATTGCGGCACCCCCGATATGCGTGCCAGTTGATTCTGGCTTTTGATGCCACGCCACTGCATACGGGCGCGCAGGCGGTGTGCGAGTGTCATGCCGACAATTTACGGGCACCGGCCAGCGCCCGGCAAGAGTCGCCGGGCGGGGTTCATTGCGCTTGATCATGCCGGCCCGGGGGGCGGTGCGGCCGTGTCAGTGGTGCTCGGTCAGGCCGCTGGCCGCGTCGGCGTCATGGTCTTTCTTTTCGGGGGTGACCATGCGCGCGCAGATCAGGCCCACTTCGTACAGCAGCACCAGCGGCACGGCCAGCATGAACTGGCTGACCACGTCGGGCGGCGTGACCACCGCCGCGATGATGAAGGCGCCCACCACCACGTAGCCGCGCGCGCTGCGTAGCTTGGAAAGCTCGACGATGCCGGTCTTGACGAGCAGCACCACCGCGACCGGGACTTCGAAGGTGATGCCGAAAGCCATGAACATGGTCATGACGAAGCTGAGATAGGCTTCGATGTCGGGCGCCGGCGTGATGGATTGCGGCGCGAAGGTCGCAATGAAGTGGAAAACGGTGCGGAACACGAAGAAATAGCAGAACGCCATGCCCAGGATGAACAGCAGCGTGCTGGACACGATGAGCGGCAGGGCCAGGCGTTTTTCGTGCCGGTAGAGGCCTGGCGCCACGAACGCCCACGCCTGGTACAGCACGACCGGCAGCGCAACCACGAAGGCGGCCATCAGGGTGACCTTGACCGGCACCATGAACGGCGTGATGACGCCGGTGGCGATCATGCGGGTGCCTTCAGGCAGCGAGGCGAGCATCGGCTGGGCCAGGACGTCGTAGATGACCGAAGCGCCGGGATAGATGAACAGCACCACGAAAATGCCGAGCACGGCCACGGCGGCCTTCATGAGGCGGCTGCGCAGCTCGACCAGGTGCGAAATGAAGGTTTCTTGCGGCTGTTCCTGGTCCAGCTCGTCGGGCTTGGCGTCCTGGGTCACGGGGTGGCACCGGTTTTCGGTTGGTCGGCGGGCTGTGCCGGCGCGGCGGGGGCCTCGGGAGCTTGCACGGCCTGCGGCGCATCGGCCACAGGCGGGGCGGGCTCGGCCGGCTCGGCGGCCGGGCTGCCCGAGACGGCCTGCCGGGCTTCGCGGGCCGTGTCGTTCAGATCGTTGCGCAGCGTGTTTTCGGTGTCGCGCAGCGACGATTGCACGCTGTTGGCGGCTTCGTCCATTTCGCTTTTGAACTTGCGCAGTTCGTCGATCTCGATTTCGCGTTGGATGTCGCTTTTGACGTCGTTGACGTAGCGCTGCGCGCGGCCGAGCAGGTGCCCGACGGTGCGCGCGACCTTGGGCAGCCGTTCGGGCCCGATGACGATCAGCGCGATGACGCCGATTACCATCAGCTCAGTGAAACTGACATCAAACATGCGACATCTGCTCGCTCAAAAAGGCACGCAAGCAATGCCCGGCGGCATTGCTGCGGGAGGGGGGCACGCCGGAAAAATCAGGAGTTGGTTTTTTCTTTGGCCTGGACGTCGATGGTGTCGTCGGCGACTTTCTGTTGCGTGACCTGTTCGGCCGGCTTGTCGCTGTTGGCGTCTTTCATGCCTTCTTTGAAGCCTTTGACGGCGCCGCCGAGATCGCTGCCGATGTTGCGCAGTTTCTTGGTGCCGAATACCAAGGCAACGATGACCAGGACGATCAACCAGTGCCAAATGCTGAAGCTACCCATGATGACGGTTCTCCGTGATTATGCGTTGGGAGCCATGCGCCCTTTCCAGGGACGCTGACCGCCGATGATATGGAAATGCAGGTGGGGGACTTCCTGGCCGCCTTCGACGCCGGAATTGGCCATCAGGCGAAAGCCCCCTTCCGGTCCCGGACGGCAACCGTTGTCGGCCGCCAGGCGGGATGCCAAAGTAACCATTCTACCCAACCAGCCGGCGTCTTCGGGGCCGATGTCTTGCAGCGAGACAACGTGGCGCCGCGGAATCAGCAGCAAGTGCACCGGCGCGGCCGGGTTGATGTCGTGGAAGGCCACGAATTCTTCGTCTTCGTGGACCTTTTTCGAGGGAATTTCGCCGCGGGCGATCTTGCAGAAGATACAGTTGTCGCTCATAGGGGTTCCGTGCTCAGGATGCGGGGCGCCGTGCTTTTTCTTCCAGGCCCGACAGGCCTTCCCGGCGTGCCAGTTCGGCCAGCACGTCTTCGGGCCGCAGATTGTAGTGAGTCAAGGTGACGAGGCAATGAAACCATAGGTCGGCGGTTTCGCTGACGATGCGTTCGGGCACGCCGTCTTTGGCGGCCATGACCAGCTCGGTGGCTTCTTCGCCGATCTTTTTCAGGAATGCGTCGGGTCCCTTGGCCAGCAGCCTGGCCGTGTACGAGCTTTGCGGGTCGCCGCCGCGGTCGGGGCGGCGGGTGGCCAGGGTGTCGGCCAGGCGGGCCAGCGTATCGGTGGTGGAAGGGGCGGCGGTGCTCATTTGTAGATGTGTTCCGGGTCTTTCAGCACGGGGTCGACGGTGACCCACGACGCGCTGCCGGCCGGACCTTCGAGGCGCCGGAAGAAGCAGCTGGCGCGGCCGGTGTGGCAGGCGATGCCGCCTTCCTGGTGCACCTTGAGCAGCACGACGTCGCCGTCGCAGTCCAGGCGCAGGTCGTGCACGGTTTGCGTGTGACCCGATTCTTCGCCCTTGCGCCACAGGCGCTGGCGCGAGCGCGACCAATACACCGCGCGGCCGGTGGCGGCGGTTTCGGCCAGGGCTTCGCGGTTCATCCAGGCAACCATCAGGATCTGGCCGTTTTCGGCGTCTTGCGCGATGGCGGGTATCAGGCCGTTGTCGTCGAAGGCGACGTCGGCCATCCAGGCGGGGTCGGTATTCATGGGAACAGTCTAATCCAGTCTGACGGCGATGCCTTGCTTTGCCATGAACGCCTTGCATTCGCGCACGGTATGCTGGCCGAAGTGGAAGATGCTGGCGGCCAGCACGGCGCTGGCGCGCCCGGTGGTAACCCCGTCGGCCAGGTGCTGCAGGCTGCCCACGCCGCCCGAGGCGATGACCGGCACCGGCACGGCGTCGGATACCGCGCGGGTGAGTTCGAGGTCGAAGCCGGCCTTGGTGCCGTCGCGGTCCATGCTGGTGAGCAGGATTTCGCCGGCGCCGTAGGCGGCCATGCGGCTGGCCCATTGCACGGCGTCAAGGCCGGTGGGCTTGCGTCCGCCATGGGTGAAGACTTCCCAGCGCGCCGGCTCGTCCGGCTGTGACACGCGGCGCGCGTCGATGGCCACCACGATGCATTGCGAGCCGTGATAGTCGGCGGCCGCGCGCACCAGTTCGGGGTTGGCCACGGCGGCGCTGTTGATGCTGATTTTGTCGGCGCCGGCGTTGAGCAGGCGCTGGATGTCGGACACCTGGCGCACCCCGCCGCCCACGGTAAGGGGAATGAATACCTGCGAGGCCACCTGCTCGATGATGGGCAGGATCAGGTCGCGGCCGTCGCTGGTGGCGGTGATGTCGAGGAAGGTGAGCTCGTCGGCGCCCTGTTCATCGTAGCGGCGGGCGATTTCGACCGGATCGCCGGCATCGGCCAGGTTGACGAAGTTGACGCCCTTGACCACCCGGCCGGCCGTGACGTCGAGACAGGGAATGATGCGGCGGGTGAGCGCCGTGGCGGCGCCTGTGCCCTGCTCCGCGGCGCCTTGCGTGGTGGCGGCGTTCATTGGGTGAGTTCGTCGGCGCGGGCCTGGGCGGCTTGGAAGTCGAGCGCGCCTTCGTAGATGCTGCGGCCCAGGATGGCGCCTTCGACGCCTTCTTCTTCGACCGCGCACAGCGCTTCGATGTCGGACAGGCCGGCGATGCCGCCGGAGGCGTATACGGGGATGCGCACGTGCTGCGCCAGCCGCACGGTGGCGTCGACATTCACGCCCGACAGCATGCCGTCGCGGCTGATGTCGGTGTAGATGATGGCCTCGCAGCCGTAGTCTTCGAACTTCTTGGCCAGGTCGAGCACGTCGTGGCGGGTGAGCTTGCTCCAGCCGTCGGTGGCGATCTTGCCGTCGCGCGCGTCCAGGCCGACGATGATGTGGCCGGGAAAGGCGCCGCAGGCATCTTGCAGGAAGCCGGGGTTCTTGACCGCGGCCGTGCCGATGATGACGTACGAGATGCCGGCGTCGAGATAGGACTCGATGGTGTCGAGATCGCGGATGCCACCGCCGATCTGGACCGGAATGTCGTCGCCGACGGCGTCGAGGATGGCCTTGATGGGCGCGTCGTTCTTGGGCTTGCCCGCCACGGCGCCGTTCAGGTCGACCAGGTGCAGGCGGCGCGCGCCCAGGTCGAGCCAGTGGGTGGCCATGGCGGCGGGGTCTTCAGAGAATACCGTTGCCTCGTCGAGGTCTCCCTGGCGCAGGCGTACGCAGCGCCCGTCTTTGAGATCGATGGCGGGGATCAGCAGCATGGTGGATAGCGAGCGTTGAAAAAATCGGTTGAGAAAATGCCGGCCGAAGCTCGTACGGGGGCGGCTATGGGTTCCAGTCTACAAAATTGCGGTACAGGCGCAAACCGTGGGCCGCGCTTTTCTCGGGGTGGAACTGCACCGCGAAAATGTTAGCGGCTGCCACGGCGCACGTAAATGTAACGCCGTAGTCGGTTTCCCCTACGGTAAGGGCGGGATCGGCCGGCGCGGCATAGTAGCTGTGCACGAAATAAAAATGCGTATGGTCGGGAATGCCGTCCCACAAGGCATGAGAGCGCGTCTGGCGGACTTGGTTCCAGCCCATGTGGGGCACCTTGAGCCGTTCGGCCCCGTTCTGGGCGAGGTCGTCGCCGGCGAACTGGGCGCCCGCGAAGCGGCGCACCTTGCCGGGGAACAGGCCCAGGCAGGGGGTGTCGCCCTCTTCGCTGGCCTCGAACAGCATTTGTTCGCCCACGCACACGCCCAGCAGCGGCTTGGCGCGCGCGGCGCGCACTACGGCTTCGCGCAGGCCGGATTCGTTCAGGGTGCGCATGCAGTCGGGCATGGCGCCCTGACCGGGAAATACGACGCGGTCGGCCGCGTCGATGTCGGCGGCGCGGTTGCAGATGCGGATGTCGGCATCGGGCGCGGCAAAGCGCAGCGCCCGGGCCACGGAATGGAAATTGCCCATTCCGTAGTCGACGATGGCGATAGTGGTCACGGGAATCTGCCTGGCGGGGTGTTACAGGACGCCTTTGGTGGACGGCACCGCGCCGCCCATGCGGGGATCGAGCTCCAGGGCCATGCGCAGCGCGCGGCCGAAGGCCTTGAAGACCGTTTCGCATTGGTGGTGGGCGTTGACGCCGCGCAGATTGTCGATGTGCAGGGTGACCAGGGCATGGTTGACCAGGCCCTGGAAGAATTCACGGGTGAGGTCGACATCGAAGTCGCCAATGCGCGCGCGCGTGAACGGGATGTGATATTCGAGGCCGGGGCGGCCGGAGAAATCGATGACCACGCGCGACAGGGCTTCGTCGAGCGGCACGTAGGCGTGCCCGTAGCGGCGCAGGCCGGCCTTGTCGCCGACTGCCTTGGCGATGGCCATGCCCAGCGTGATGCCGACGTCTTCCACCGTGTGGTGGGCGTCGATGTGCAGGTCGCCCTCGGCCTTGATGTCGAGGTCGATGAGGCCATGCCGCGCGATCTGGTCGAGCATGTGGTCGAGGAACGGCACGCCGGTGTCGAGCGTCTGCTTGCCGGTGCCGTCGAGATTGACGGCCACGCGGATGCGCGTTTCGTTGGTGTTGCGGGTGATTTCGGCGGTACGCATAAAAGGAAGGCGAGCCTAATTGGAGCTGAGGATATCTTGCAGGGCGCTTAGCAGCGCGCGGTTTTCGTCGGGCGTGCCCACCGAGATGCGCAGGCAATCGGCCAGCAGGGGGTGCGCGCCGGCAACGTTCTTGACCAGTATTTTGCGCGTTTTCAGCGCAAGATGCACGGCGTTGCCGCCCGGCTTGCCGGAAAAGCGCGCAAGTACGAAGTTGGCGGCGCTGCGGTACACCGTGACCCCCGGCAGGGCTGCCAGGCTGTCGGCCAGGGGTTCGCGGTCGGCGCGCAGCCGCGCGGCCTGGCCGTCGAGCACCGGCTTGTGGCGCAGCACGGCGCGCAGCGCGGCCTGCGTCAGTACGTTCAGGTTGTATGGCGGGCGCACCTTGTCGAACTCGGCGATCCAGTCGGGGTGGCCCGCCAGATAGCCGAAGCGCAGGCCGGCCAGGCCTATTTTGGACACGGTGCGCAGCACCACGGCGTGGGGCAGTTCGGGCAGGCGCGGCATCCAGGAGTGCCCGGCAAAGGGCTGGTAGGCCTCGTCCAGCACCACCAGGCCCGGGGCCGCGTCCAGTATGGCCTGCACGGCGGCGTCGGGCCACAGCCCCCCGGTGGGATTGTTGGGCAGCGCCAGGAACACCACCTTGGGGCGATGTTGCGCAATGGCCTGCAGCATGGCGGGCAAGTCGAGTTGCAGGTCGGCCGTGAGCGGCACGCCCACGAAGCGGGCGTGGTCGAAGCGCGCCGCCATGTCGAAATACACAAACGACGGCCACGGCGACAGCACCGTGTCGCCCGGCTGGCAACAGGCCTGCACGATCAGGTGGATGAGCTCGTCCGACCCGTTGCCGAACAGCAGGCCGGCCTGCGGCGGAATGCCGAAAGCCTGCCGGACCTCATTGGCCAGGGCGGTGGGGTCGCCCGGAGGGTAGCGGTTGAGCGCCGTTTCGCGCACTGCGCGGGCGATGTCGTCGCGCACGGCATCGGGCAGCGCGTAGGGGCATTCCATGGCATCGAGCTTGATGCCGTCCGCCGCCGGCGGCACCGGGTAGGCGGTCAGTACGCGGATGTCGGCCCGGACGGTCGCGGTGATGCGGTCGGCCGGGTTGGCGGCGTTCATTGAGTGTCCAGCCGGTATTGCGCGCTGGCGGCGTGTGCCGGCAAGCCTTCGCCCAGGGCCAGTTCGGCGGCAATGCGGCCGAGCGTCTGCGCGCCCTGGCGCGACACCTGGATCAGGCTGGAGCGCTTCTGGAAGTCGTAGACGCCCAAGGGCGACGAGAACCGCGCCGTGCGCGACGTGGGCAGCACGTGGTTGGGGCCGGCACAGTAGTCGCCCAGCGATTCGGAACTGAAGCGGCCCATGAAGATGGCGCCCGCGTGGCGGATGCGGGCAGTCCAGTGTTCGGGCTGCTCGGTGGAGATTTCCAGGTGCTCGGGGGCGATGTCGTTGGCGATGGCGCAGGCTTCTTCGAGGTCGCGCACCAGGATCAGGGCGCCACGGTTGGCCAGGCTGACGCGCAGGATGTCGGCGCGCGGCATGGTGGGCAGCAGGCGGGCGATGGCGGCCTCGACTTCATCGATGAAGGCGGCGTCGGGGCACAGCAGGATGGACTGCGCCAGCTCGTCGTGCTCGGCCTGGGAGAACAGGTCCATGGCGATCCAGTCGGCCGGCGTCTTGCCGTCGCAGATGACCAGGATTTCGCTGGGGCCGGCGATCATGTCGATGCCCACGGTGCCGAATACGCGGCGCTTGGCCGCGGCCACGTAGGCGTTGCCCGGCCCGACGATTTTGTCCACCGCCGGCACGGTGGCCGTGCCATAGGCCAGCGCGCCGATGGCCTGCGCCCCGCCGATGGCGAAGGCGCGGTCGACCCCGGCAATGGCGGCGGCCGCCAGCACGATGGGGTTGCGCGCGCCGTCGGGCGTGGGCGTGACCATGACCAGTTCCGGCACCCCGGCCACCTTGGCCGGAATGGCGTTCATCAGCACCGACGACGGATAGGCTGCCTTGCCGCCGGGCACGTACAGGCCCACCCGGTCGAGCGGCGTGATCTGCTGGCCCAGCAGGTTGCCTTCGGAGTCGGTGTAGGTCCAGGTTTCGCCGCGCTGGTGCTCGTGGTAGGCGCGCACGCGGTCGGCGGCGGTTTCCAGCGCGTTGCGCTGCGCGGCCGGCAAGGCGGCCAGGGCGGCATGCCAGTCGGCCTTGGGGATTTCGAGCGCTTCGGCGGTGGCGGCGGCCACGCGGTCGAAGCGTTGGGTGTATTCGAGCAGCGCGGCGTCGCCGCGGCTACGCACGTCGGCCAGGATGCCGGCGGCGGCGCGGTCGATGGATTCGTCTTCGGCGGCCTCGAAGGCCAGCAGTTTGGACAGCGCGGAAGCAAAATCCGGCTGGCGGGAGTCGAGGCGGTTGATCAGGGCGGCCATGGCGTCACGGAAGAGCGGAAAACACACCCGCGACGGCGTTATTGCGGGTGGCCGCCGCCGCAGGCAAAGACATAGTGTAGCGGGCGCGGCCCGCCGGTGGCCGCGTCAGCTGGCGGCGGTTCCTTGGGCGGCCCGCTGGAACGCCTGCAGCAGGGGCTGCAGGCGCGCGCCGCGGGTCTTGAGCGAGGCCTGGTTGACGATCAGGCGCGACGAGATGGCCATGATGTCTTCTACGGCGACCAGGTCGTTGGCGCGTAGCGTGCCACCCGACGACACCAGGTCGACGATGCAGTCGGCCAGCCCGACCAGCGGGGCCAGTTCCATCGAGCCGTACAGCTTGATGATGTCGACGTACACGCCCTTGGCGGCGAAGTGCTCGCGGGCGGACTGGACGTACTTGGTGGCCACGCGCAGGCGCGCGCCCTGGTGCACCGCGGCCTGGTAATCGAAGCCGTTGCGCACGGCCACGCACAGCCGGCACTTGGCGATGTCGAGGTCGATGGGCTGGTACAGGCCGCCCGGATGCTGGGCGGCGTGCTCGATCAGGACGTCTTTGCCGGCGATGCCCAGGTCGGCCGCGCCGTACTGCACATAGGTGGGCACGTCGGAGGCGCGCACGATGATCAGCCGCAGGGCCGGATCGCTGGTGGGCAGGATCAGCTTGCGCGACTTTTCGGGGTTCTCGGCGACTTCGATGCCGGCTTCGGCCAACAGCGGCAGGGTTTCTTCGAAAATGCGGCCCTTGGACAACGCCAGGGTGATGGGCGCGGCAGGTGTGGAGCTCATGCGGGTTCCTTGCCGGTCAGGCGCTGGATGTTGGCGCCCAGGGCGCGCAGCTTGACTTCCATTCGGTCGTAGCCGCGGTCGAGGTGATAGATGCGGTCGACCTGGGTCTGGCCTTCGGCGGCCAGGCCGGCGATGACCAGGCTGGCCGAGGCGCGCAGGTCGGTGGCCATGACCGCGGCGCCCGACAAGCGCGGCACGCCGCGCACCACGGCGGTATGGCCGTCGATGTCGATGTCGGCGCCCATGCGGCGCAGTTCCTGCACGTGCATGTAGCGGTTCTCGAAGATGTTCTCGACGATGACCGCGGTGCCCTGCGCCACGGTGTCGAGCGCCATCAGCTGGGCTTGCATGTCGGTGGCGAAGCCCGGATATTCGTGCGTGCGGGCGCCCACGGCGCGAGGCCGGCCCTGCATGGCGCCGCGAATCCAGTCGGGGCCGGTTTCGATGGTGAGGCCGGCCTCGATCAGCTTGTCGAGCGTGGCGCCCAGGGTGTCGGGGGCGGCGTTGCGCAGCGTGATGTCGCCGCCGGCCGCGCCGACGGCGCAAAGGAACGTGCCGGCCTCGATGCGGTCGGGTATGACGCTGTGCTCGGCGCCGTGCAGGCTGGCCACGCCGTCGATGACGATGCGGTCGGTGCCATGGCCCTGGATGCGGGCGCCCATCTTGATGAGCAGTTCGGCCAGGTCGACGATTTCAGGTTCGCGCGCGGCGTTTTCGAGCACCGTCTGGCCCTCGGCCAGCACGGCGGCCATGAGTAGGTTTTCGGTGCCCGTGACCGTGACCATGTCGGTGCGGATGGAGGCGCCCTTCAGGCGCGCGGCCTGCGCCACCACGAAGCCATGCTCGATGCGGATGTCCGCGCCCAGCGCCGCCATGCCCTTGATGTGCTGGTCGACCGGGCGCTGGCCGATGGTGCAGCCGCCCGGCAGGCTGACGCGAGCCTGGCCGAAGCGCGCCAGCAGCGGCCCCAGCACCAGGATGGACGCGCGCATGGTCTTGACCAGATCGTAGGGGGCTTCGAGATTGTCGACCTGGCTGGCCTGCACGGTGACGATGCCGTCGGCCCCGCGCTCGGCGCGCACGCCCATGCGGCCCAGCAGGCGCAGCATGGTAGAGGTGTCGTTCAGGTCGGGCACGTTGGCCAGGACCAGCGGGTCGGCGGTGAGCAGGCCGGCGCACAGGATGGGCAGGGCCGAGTTCTTGGCCCCCGAGATGGTGACTTCGCCGCGCAACTGCGCGCCGCCGGTAATGCGTAGCTTGTCCATCAGTTGCCTGCCTTGGCGTATTCTTCGGGGGTCATCGTGCGCATGGACAGCGCGTGGATTTCAGCCTTCATGCGTTCGCCCAGCGCGGCGTACACCAGCTGGTGCCGCGCGATCAGGCGCTTGCCCTCGAAGGCGGGGCTGACGATCACCGCGTCGAAGTGCGAGCCGTCGCCCTGCACGTCCAGATGTTCGCAGGGCAGGTTGTCGGCGATGTATTGGCGGACCTGCTCGGGGGTGGGTAGCATGGACGTCAGTTCCTGAGTTTGTAGCCGCTGGCCAGCAGCCGCATCGCGAAGATCGCCAGCACGGCGAATACCCCCGATACCACGGCCAGGCTGTGCCACGGCGAGACATCCGATACCGAGAAAAACCCGTAGCGGAAGCCGTCGATAGTGTAGAAGATGGGGTTCCAGTGCGACACCGCCTGCCAGAAGGGCGGCAGCGTGTGAATGGAATAGAACACGCCCGACAAGAACGTGGCCGGCATGATCAGGAAGTTCTGGAATACCGCCAGTTGGTCGAATTTTTCGGACCACAGGCCGGCGACCAGGCCCAGCGTGCCCATGATGCCGCTGGCGAGAACGGCGAAGATCACGATCCAGAGCGGGTGGGCCGGCGGCAGCGGCGTGAAGCACACGGCCACCAGCCACACACAGGCCCCCACCGCCAGGCCGCGCGCCATGGCGGCCAGCAGGTAGGCCGAGAAAATCTCGCGGTGCGACAGCGGCGGCAGCAGCACGAACACCAGGTTGCCCGTGATGCGGCTCTGGATCAGCGACGACGACGGGTTGGCGAAGGCATTCTGCAGCATGCTCATCATCATCAGCCCGGGGATCAGGAACGAGGTGTACGGCACGGTGCCATACACCATGACGCGCCCCTCCAGCACGTGGGCGAACACCAGCAGGTACAGCAGCGCCGTGACCACTGGCGCGGCGATGGTCTGGAAGGCGACTTTCCAGAAGCGCAGCAGTTCCTTGCGCAGCAGGGTGGGAAAGCCCGAGCCGGCATCCAGGCGGGGCTGCACCAGCGGGGCGGCGGGAGTAAGAGGCGGAGTCACGAGGCGATCTCTTCGGGTTCGAGGTCGGCCACGGGGGCGTCGTCGCGGTGCATGATGCGCACGAAGGCGTCTTCGAGGTCGACGCCGCCCACGCGGGCCAGCAGCGCCTGGGTGGTGTCCAGCGCCACGATGCGGCCGGCCTTGAGCATGGCGATGCGGCCGCACAGGGCTTCCGCTTCTTCCAGGTAGTGCGTGGTCAGCATGATGGTGTGGCCGGCTTTGTTCAGGCGCGAGATGAATTCCCACAGGGTGCGGCGCAGGTCGACGTCGACGCCCGCGGTGGGTTCGTCCAGCACGATGACGGGCGGCCGGTGCACCAGCGCCTGGGCCACCAGCACGCGCCGCTTCATGCCGCCCGACAGGGCGCGCATGTTGGCGTTGGCCTTGTCGGCCAGCCCCAGGTTGAACAGGATTTCGTCGATCCAGTCGTCGTTCTTGCGCAGGCCGAAATAGCCGGACTGGATGCGCAGGGTTTCGCGCACAGTGAAGAACGGATCGTAGACGAGTTCTTGCGGCACCACGCCCAGCGCGCGGCGGGCCGATTTGTAGTCGGTGGCGACATCGTAGCCGCACACGCTGGCGCGGCCGCTGGTGGCGCGGGCCAGGCCGGCCAGGATGGAAATCAGGGTGGTCTTGCCGGCGCCGTTGGGGCCCAGCAGGCCGAAGAATTCACCCGGCTCGATGGTCAGGCTGACGTCGTTCAGGGCCTGGAAGCCCGGGCCAGCGGTGTGCCCAAGCAGCCGTTTCCAGCCAGGCGAGCGCGGCGGGTAGATCTTGGAGACGTGATCGAGACTGACGGCGGACATGACAGCGGCGAGAAAGCCCTGGAAAGAGCGAATCGCCCATTATAAATGGCAGCCCGCGGCCGGGCCGCGGGCCAGCGCGCGGGGGTTACTGGTTGCGCTGGTTCAGGGCCTTGATCAGGCCGTCGATGCCGGACTGGTTGATTTCCTGGGCGAACTGGTTACGGTAGTTCTGGATCAGCCAGATGCCTTCGACGTTCATGTCGTAGATGCGCCAGCCCTGCTGGGGGTCTTTTTCCAGGCGGTAGTCCACGCCCACCGGCTGGCCGTTGGCCTGGGTGATCAGGCTGCGCACCACCACATCATCGGCGTTGGGGTCGCCGCGAAACGGCAGCAGCTTGATGGTGGTGGCCTGCGTGACGCCCGTGAGCGCGCCGCTGTAGGTGCGGATCAGGGTGCCCCGGAAGGCGTCGGCCAGCGCTGTTTTCTGCTCGGCAGTGGCCTGGCGCCAGTAGCGGCCGGCCGCCAGCTGGGTGGTCTTGCGGAAATTGACGTAGGGCAGGATGTAGGTGTCGACCGCCTGGTTCACGCGGGCCAGGTCGCCCGAGCGCAGCTGGCCGTCGGCCTTGAGCGCGGCCAGGGCTTCGTTGGCCGCGTCCAGCACGAACTGGTCGGGCGCGCCGTGGGGGTCGGGTTTGGCCTGGGCGGCGGCGGTGGCCGTCAGCAGGCCGAGCACGCCGGCGAAGAACAGACGCTGCAACAGGGAATAGACAGGAAACCGCATGAGAACTCCTCGCTGTTAGGGGCGCCCGCGCCGTTACGGTTTGGGCGCGGCCGGCGGCTGGGCCGGGGCGGAGGCCGGAGCCGCCTTGTCGTCGCCATCGTCGCTGTAATCGGGCAGGTCGCCGCCGTCGTCGCTGTAGTCGGGCAGGTTGCCCTCGCCGGTGGCGGTGCCCCGCACCATGGCGGCCCGGCGCTGCAGGTAGGCGTCGCGCACGAAGCTGTACGGATCGAGCGCGACCCGGTCGACCATGTCGGTGGTGTCGAGCAGGCTGGCGCGCGTGTCGACGATGTCGAGGCCCCACAGCGAATTGCGCCAGCGCGTGTTTTCGATGGCGCCCGGGTTGGAATAGGTGATCATGCCGCCCTGCCAGTCGCCGATCAGGCCCACGCCGTCGCGCACCGTGCTGGCGCCCAGGATGGGCAGCACCAGGTACGGGCCCTGGCCAAAGCCCCACACGCCAAGCGTGGTGCCGAAATCGTTGGGGATCTTGCGGGCGCCATTGGCCGACGCGACGTCGAAACAGCCGCCGATGCCCATGGTGGTGTTGAACAGGAAGCGGCCCAGGGTATTGACGAAGTCGTGGCCGCGGCCCTGCAGGAAGCTGTTGGTGGCGCCCCACAGGTCGCCCACGTTGCTGAACATGTTGTGGATGCAGCTGCGTACCGGCTGCGGGGTGACGTAGGTATAGGCCTGCGCCACCGGCTTGAGCAGGGCGCGGTCGACCGTGTCGTTGAACTTGTACACGCCGCGGTTGAAGCCTTCCCAGGGATCGCGCGGGTCGGGGTTGCCAGGCGTGGCGCAGCCCGCCGTGAGGGCGCAGGCTGCCAGGACGGAGGCAAGACGGGCGTAAGTAGGCATATTCATGGTCGGACGGCCCCCGGGGGCAAGTTCGGGTCGGTTTTCAGTGTGCCGGCGTGACGGGCGTGCGCGGCTCAAAACGGGCAATTATGTACGGCGTGTCGGGAAAAGGGGTTAATTCCCCGGTGTCGAGCCCTGTTTTTCGGCGCTGCCGTACAGGAACTTGCTGATCAACTGTTCGAGCACGACGGCGCTCTGGGTGTAGCGGATCTTGCCGCCGTCGGCGAAGTTCTCTTCTTCGCTGCCTGCCGACAGCCCGACGTATTGTTCGCCCAGCAGACCCGACGTGAGGATGGACGCGGAGGAATCTTTGGGAAACTGGTAGCCCTCTTCGAGGTCGAGCGTGACCACGGCCTGGAAGACCTTGTCGTCGAAGCTGATCTTGCCGACCCGGCCCACCACCACGCCGGCGCTCTTGACCGGGGCGCGGACTTTCAGGCCGCCGATGTTGTCGAAGTTGGCGGTCAGGGTATAGGTGGGGGTGAATGAAAAGCTGCTGAGATTGCCTGCCCGCAGGGCCAGGAACACCAGCGCGGCGGCGCCCAGCAGCACGAAGAGCCCCACCCAGAAATCGGTTTTTTCGCGTGACATGATGAATCCGTATCAGTTGCCAAACATCAGGGCGGTAAGGAGGAAGTCGAGGCCCAGCACCGCCAGCGAGCCCACCACCACGGTACGCGTCGTGGCGCGCGCCACGCCTTCGGGCGTGGGCCGCGCCTGCCAGCCTTCGTACAGGGCAACCAGAGTGACGGTAACGCCGAACACCAGGCTTTTCAGTACGCCGTTGGCCACGTCGTCCCAGACGTCGACGCCGCTTTGCATCTGCGACCAGAACGCGCCGGCGTCGACGCCGATGAGCAGCACGCCCACCACCCAGCCGCCCAGGATGCCCACCATGGAAAACACGGCGGCCAGCACCGGCATGGCGATGATGCCGCCCCACAAGCGCGGCACCAGCACCCGACGCATCGGGTCGACCGCCATGACTTCCATCGCGGCGAGCTGCTCGCCGGCCTTCATGAGGCCGATTTCAGCGGTAAGCGAGGTGCCGGCGCGCCCGGCGAACAGCAGCGCCGTGACGACCGGGCCCAGTTCGCGCACCAGCGACAGCGCCACCAGCAGGCCCAGCGCTTCTTCGGAGCCATAGCGGTTCAGGGTGTAGTAGCCCTGCAACCCGAGCACGAAGCCGACGAACATGCCGGAGACGATAATGATCAGCAGCGAATAGTTGCCGATGAAATGAACCTGCTGCGACACCAGGCGCGGGCGCGATACGGCGATGCCGCTGCGCGCCAGCAAGGCGCCCAGGAAACGGGTAAAGAACCCCACGCCACTGACCTGGGCGCGCACCCAACCGCCCAGCGCTTGCACCGGCCCGCTCATGGTTTGCGCCCCTCTTGTTGCGCCAGCCAGGCCTGGAAGGCCGGCGTGTCGGGATACTGGAAGGCCACCGGGCCGTCGGGCTCGCCGCGCAGGAACTGCCTGACGTACGGGTCTTGCGAGTCGGACAGGGTTTGCGGCGTGCCGGCGGCTACCAGCCGGCCCTGCCCCACCAGATAAACCTGGTCGGCGATGGCGAACGATTCTTGTACGTCGTGCGTGATCAGCACCGAGGCACAGTGCAGGCGGTCGGCCAGGTCGCGGATCAGGCGCGCGGTGATGCCCATGGAAATCGGGTCCAGGCCGGCGAAGGGTTCGTCGTAAAGAATGAGCTCGGGTTCGAGCACCACGGCGCGCGCCAGCGCGACGCGCCGCGACATGCCGCCGGAAATCTCGGCCACCCGCAGGTGCGCGGCGGCGCGCAGGCCGACTGCGTCGAGCTTGTCGAGCACCCGCGCCGTGACTTCAGGTTCGGGCAGGCGGGTGTGCTCGCGCAGGGGGAAGGCCACGTTTTCGAAGACGTTCAGGTCGGTGAACAGCGCGCCCTGCTGGAACAACACGCCCATGCGCTTGCGCAGCGCTTGCACCGTGTCGCCGTTGGCCTGGCCGATGTCGGTGCCGAATACCCGCACCTGGCCGCGCAGCGCCGGCAACTGGCCGGTGGCCGCGCGCAGCAGCGTGGTCTTGCCGGAACCCGAGCCGCCCATGACGGCCACCACCTGGCCTGCCTGGACGGCCATGTTGATGTCTTGCAATACCGTGAAGTCGCCATAGCCGAGCGCCACCCCGTCGAGCGACAGGGCGAGATCCGGGCTATCGGGAATGTGATCGGGCATAGGCAATGGCAAGTGGGCCGGAGCTGGCAAAGGTGAGCCCGGCAGCGGCGATCATTGTAACGTGCCCTCGCGCTGCCGCTGATGTGCCTGATGGTGACCTTATTGCACCCTTATGTTGCCATTTTTGAGCACTTGCGGCCATTTGCAGAGATCGCGGGCGGCGCTGGCCGGCCTGTCCTCGCAGTGCCGCCCGCCGCCTGCCCGACCGGACGCTTGCCGCCGTGGCTAAGCGCGTTGCGGCAGCGCCAGCGCTCCGGCGGCCAGCAGCGCGGCGCTGGCCGCCAGCACTGCCGGCAGCCCGATGCCGTGGCGAGCCGCCCACGCCGCTGCCAACGGGCCCAGGATCTGGCCCAGGGCGAAGGCGGCTGTCATGGCGGCCGCGGCACGGGCGGCATTGCCGCCCGCGCTGCGGCGCGCGGCCTGCATGCCGGCCTGGGTGATGACCACGAACGTGCCTCCTACCAGCAGCGCCGCCAGGGCTGTGGCGCCCAGCGAATCCAGCAGGGCCGGTGCCGCCATGCCCGCGGCCATGAGCAACTGGGCGGCGCGCCAGATGTGCCTTTCGTTGCGGCCGCGCGCCAGGCGCGGCGCGAGCAGGCAAGAGACCGCGGCGGCTGCGCCGAAGCACGGCCACACCCAGCCGAATACGGCCGGGTCCGACACCTGGGCCTTGGCCATGGCGGGCAGGAACGTGGCCGGCACGATATAGCCCATGCCGAACAGGCCATAGTGCAGCACCAGCCAGCGCGCGCCGCGCTCGCCGCCGGGGCTGGCCTGCGAGATGCCATGGGCCGCGTGCTTGGCTGGCGTGGCGCGCGCCGCGGGGGCAGGAGCGGGTGCGCGGACCAGGGCGGCCGCGACCATGGCGCTGGCAGCCAATGCCAGCACGCCGAGCGCCCGCCAGCTGGCATCGGCGCTCGCGCCCTGCTGCATCAAGACCAGGCAGGCCAGGCCGCTGGCCGCGATGCCGATGCCCACGCCGGCGTAGGTCCAGTTCATGACCGGCCCTTCGCGCGGATCGCCGGCCGGCACGGGCCGCCAGGCAGCAACGCAGATAAACGTATAGGCGCTGGCATAGCCGGCCGCCAGGCGCAGCGCCAGCCAGGCCGCCATGCCGTCGAGCTGGCCCATGGCCAGCGTCAGCAAGCCGGCGGCGGCCAGGCTGCCCAGCAGCCCGGCGCGCAGGCGGCGAATGGGGAACGCCACGGCGGCCAGCGCGCCCAGCAGGTAGCCCGCATAGTTGGCCGAAGCCAGCCAGCCGCCTTGCGCCAGGCTCAGGCCGGCGTCCTGGGCCATGAGGGGCCATAGCGGGGTGAACGCGAACCGGCCTATGCCCATGGCCACCGCCAGGGCAAGCAGGCCGGGCCAGGCCAGAAGCAGGGGAAAAGACGAGCGGGGGATCGAGGCGGCTGGCATGCTGCCAGTCTAGGCGAGTATGATTATCATGAAAAGTGAATAATTAAGAACATAAGTTCTTGAAATGAGAAATCTCGATCTCGACGCACTGCAGATATTCAAAGCCGTGGCCGAGCGCGGCGGGGTGGCGCGCGCGGCCGCGCACCTGAACCGTGTGCAATCCAATGTGTCGACCCGGTTGCGCCAGTTGGAAGCCGCCCTGGGCGCCACGCTGTTTCAGCGCCAGAACCGCCGCCTGGTGCTGTCGGCGCAGGGCCGGCTGCTGCTCGACTACGCCGACCGTCTGCTGCAACTGTCCGACGAAGCCCAGGCCGCCTTGCGCGCGGGCACGCCTGGCGGCCTGCTGCGGGTGGGCACCATGGAAAGCACGGCGGCGGCGCGGTTGCCGCCCATTCTGGCGGCCTATCATCAGACTTGGCCCCAGGTGCGCATCGAGCTGGTATCGGGCACCAGCGGCGCGCTGGTGAACCAGGTGCATCGCGGCGATATCGAAGCCGCGTTCGTGGCCCGCCCCTATGCCGAAGACGGCCTGGACGCCGCACCGGCTTTCACTGAAGAGCTGGCGCTGATTTCCCCACTGGCCCGCCCGCCCGTCGAGCGGGCGCAAGACCTGCGCGGCGCCACGCTCATTGCCTTCAGCACTGGCTGTTCGTACCGCCGCATCCTGGAAACCTGGCTGGCCCAGGAAAACGTGGCGCCCGGCAGCATCATGGAATTCGCTTCGTACCATGCCATCGTGGCCTGCGTGGCTGCCGGCACGGGCGTGGCCATTGTGCCCCGCTCGGTGCTGGGCGTTCTGCAGGCCGAGGCCTCGCTGCGGGTGTGCGCCCTGCCGCAGCCGTTTGCGCAGGCGCCCACCATGCTGGTGTGGCGGCGCGGGCACCAGTCGCCGGCGCTCGACGCGCTGCGCGCCGGGCTGCCCGGCGCTGCGGCCGCCTAGAAGCGGTACCCTACGGCAACCGTGGCCACCCAGGGGTCGATGCGCGCCGTGCCGATACGCTGGCCGTCCAGCTTGACCTTCGACGAGATGTCGATATAGCGCAGGTCGGCATTCAGGAACCAGCGGTCATCGAGCTTGACGTCCACGCCGACCTGGCCGGCCAGGCCCCACGAATCGCCCAATTTCAGGTCCGAGCCGGATAGCGCGCCGCGAGTCTGGGTGTCGAAGAAGTGGGTGTAGTTCAGGCCCACGCCGACATAGGGCTGCACCGTGCTGTCGGGCAGGAAATGCCATTGCAGGCTGAGCGTGGGCGGCAGGTGCTTGGTGGTGCCGATCTTGCCCAGGCCGCCGCTGCCGCGGATGTCGTGCTGGAACGGCCAGGCGCCCAGCAGTTCGATGCCGATATGCCGCGTGGCCATGTAGGCAACGGTGAAACTGGGGCGCACATTGCTGCTGACATCCAGGTCGACGGCGCCGTTCAACACGCTGCCATTGTTGGATTTGGGGCTGACTTGCGTCACGCCCAGCCTGAACAGCCAGTCGCCTGCTTCGTGAGCGTGCGCGAGGGGGGCGGTCAGGCCGGCCGTGCACAGGGCGGCGGCCAGAAGGGTGCGTAATGACATGAAGCTCTCCGTAAGAAGCCGATATTTCTCGGCAATAGAGAGATTCGCAGGCCGCCACGAAAGACGGCTTGATCCATGTCAGCAGTAGGGTTATTAATTGGGGTCGCAATAAAGCTGTCTGATTCCCGACGCACGCCAGCGCGCCGGAAACCAGACTTCACCCCCCTTCAGCGCGGCAGCTCGGTGGCGCCCATCAGGTATTCGTCGACCGCCCGGGCGCACTGTCGCCCTTCGCGGATGGCCCATACCACCAGCGACTGGCCGCGGCGCATGTCACCGGCCGCGAAGACCTTGTCGACGCTGGTGCGGTAGTCGTCGGTGTTGGCGCGGACGTTGCCGCGCGCGTCGCGGTCTACGCCGAACGCGTCCAGCACGTTCTGCACGGGCGACACGAAGCCCATGGCCAGCAACACCAGGTCGGCCTGAATCTCGAATTCGGAGCCTTCGACCTCGCGCATTTTCATCTGGCCGGTGGCTTCGTCCTTGAACCACTCGACCCGCGCGCCCACCAGCTTCTCGACCTTGCCGTTGCTGCCCTTGAACAGCTTGGTGGTTACCGACCAGTCGCGTTCGCAGCCTTCTTCGTGCGACGACGAGGTGCGCAGCTTCAGGGGCCAGTACGGCCACACCAGCGGCTTGTTCTCGGACTCGGGGGGCTGGGGCATCAGTTCGAACTGGGTGACCGAGGCCGCGCCCTGGCGGTTGCTGGTGCCCACGCAGTCAGAGCCGGTGTCGCCGCCGCCAATTACCACCACATGCTTGCCCTTGGCCAGGGTCTGGCCAGTAAGGCGGTCGCCCGCCACGGCCTTGTTCTGCTGGCGCAGGAAATCCATGGCGAAATACACGCCGTCGAGCTCGCGGCCCGGCACCGGCAGGTCGCGCGGGGTTTCCGAACCGCCGCTCATGACCACGGCATCGAATTCGGCCAGCAGCGAATCGGGCGTGCGCACGGTCAGGCCGTCGGCGATCGGGTCGGCCGGATTGCCCACATAGGTGGACGGCGCGAACTCCACGCCTTCGGCTTCCATCTGGGCAATGCGGCGGTCGATCTGGGCTTTTTCCAGCTTGAAGTCGGGAATGCCGTAGCGCAGCAGGCCGCCGATGCGATCGCTTTTGTCGAATACCGTGACCGAATGGCCAGCGCGCGCCAGTTGCTGGGCGCAGGCCAGGCCGGCCGGGCCAGAGCCCACCACGGCGACTTTCTTGCCCGTTTTGCGCGCCGGCACCTGCGGCACCACCCAGCCTTCGGCCCAGCCCTTGTCGATGATGGCGTGCTCGATGGACTTGATGCCGACGGCGTCGCTGTTGATATTGAGCGTACAGGCGGCTTCGCACGGCGCCGGGCAGATGCGCCCGGTGAACTCGGGGAAGTTGTTGGTGGAATGCAGCACGTCGAGCGCGCGGCGCCACTCTTGCCGGTACACCAGGTCGTTCCAGTCGGGAATGATGTTGTTGACCGGGCAGCCGTTATTGCAGAACGGGATGCCGCAGTCCATGCAGCGCGCCGCCTGTTGCTTGGACTGCTCGTCGTTCAGGTGCAGGACGAATTCGCGCCAGTTCTTCAGGCGCTTCTGCGGGGCTTCGGCGGCTTCCTGCAGCCGCTGAAATTCCATAAAGCCAGTGATTTTTCCCATGGTTGATCCTCAGGGGCTCAGGCAGCCAGTTGTTCGGGGTTGGCTGCGCGCCACATTTCGCCCAATGCGCGGCGGTAATCGGTTGGCATCACCTTGATGAACTTGCCGCGCGACGCTTCCCAGTCGCCCAGGATTTCGCGGGCGCGGAAGCTGCCGGTGTAGCGGAAGTGGTCTTCGATGAGGCGGCGCAGGATGGCCTCGTCGGTTTCACGCTCGCCGCCGCGCTGCGCGCTGTGCCAATCTTCGCGGTTGTCTTGCGCCTGTTGCTCGGCATGCGGGACGACCGCTTCGAGTTCGACCATGGACAGGTTGCAGCGATCCTTGAAGCTGCGGTCCGGGTCCCAGACGTAGGCCACGCCGCCCGACATGCCGGCCGCGAAGTTGCGGCCCGTGGAGCCCAGCACCACTACCGTGCCGCCGGTCATGTATTCGCAGCCGTGGTCGCCGGTGCCTTCCACCACCGCGGCCGCGCCCGAGTTGCGCACGGCGAAGCGTTCGCCGGCCACCCCGTTGAAGAAGGCCTCGCCGGCCAGCGCGCCGTACAGCACGGTATTGCCGACGATGATGTGGTCGGGGCCGAAGCCGCGGAAGTCGTTGGGCGAGCGCACGATGATGCGACCGCCCGACAGGCCCTTGCCGACGTAGTCGTTGCCTTCGCCCACCAGATCGAGCGTGATGCCATGCGCCAGGAAGGCGCCGAAGCTCTGCCCGGCGGTGCCGTTGCACTGGATGTGGATGGTGTCGTCGGGCAGCCCTTCGTGGCCGTAGCGTGCCGCCAGCGCGCCCGACAGCATGGCGCCCACGGTGCGGTTGCGGTTGCGCACCGGGGTAATGAACGACACTTTTTCGCCGCGCTCGAGCGCGGGCTTGCTGCGCTCGATGAGCAGGTGGTCCAGCGCGCCGGCCAGGCCGTGGTCTTGCGATTCGGTCTGGCGCTTTTCGGTGTCGACTTGAGGCTGGTAGAACACGCGGCTGAAGTCCAGGCCTTGCGCCTTCCAGTGGTCGATGCTGGCGCGCATGTCGAGCAGGTCGGCGCGGCCGATCAGGTCGTCGAACTTGCGAATGCCCAGCTGGGCCATGATTTCGCGCACTTCTTCGGCAATGAAGAAGAAGAAGTTCACCACATGCTCGGGCTTGCCCTGGAACTTGCGGCGCAGCACCGGGTCTTGCGTGGCCACGCCCACCGGGCAGGTGTTCAGGTGGCACTTGCGCATCATGATGCAGCCTTCGACCACCAGCGGCGCGGTGGCGAAGCCGAACTCATCGGCGCCCAGCAGCGCGCCGATGACGACGTCGCGGCCGGTTTTCATCTGGCCGTCGGCCTGCACGCGGATGCGGCTGCGCAGGCGGTTCAGCACCAGCGTCTGCTGGGTTTCGGCCAGGCCGAGTTCCCAGGGCGTGCCCACATGTTTGATCGACGACACGGGAGACGCGCCAGTGCCGCCGTCATGGCCGGCGATCACCACGTGGTCGGCCTTGGCCTTGGCCACGCCGGCCGCCACGGTGCCCACGCCCACTTCGGACACCAGCTTGACCGAGATCGAGGCCTTGCTGTTGACGTTCTTCAGGTCGTGGATGAGCTGGGCCAGGTCTTCGATGGAATAGATGTCATGGTGCGGCGGGGGCGAGATCAGGCCCACGCCCGGCACCGAATAGCGCAGCTTGGCGATGTACTCGGACACCTTGTGGCCGGGCAACTGGCCGCCTTCGCCGGGCTTGGCGCCCTGCGCCATCTTGATCTGGATCTGGTCGGCGCTGGCCAGGTATTCGGCGGTGACGCCGAAGCGGCCCGAGGCAACCTGCTTGATGCGCGAGCGCAACGAGTCGCCGGCCTTCAGGGCCACGTCGGCTTCGATGCGTTCGCCGCCCAGCAGCGACGCCAGGGTGTCGCCGTCTTTGATGTTGCTCTTGCCGTCGCGCATTTCGGCGCGGTAGCGCAGTTCGTCTTCGCCGCCCTCGCCCGTGTTCGACTTGCCGCCGATGCGGTTCATGGCCACGGCCAGCACCGTGTGGGCTTCGGTGGAAATGGAGCCCAGCGACATGGCGCCGGTGGCAAAGCGCTTGACGATTTCCTTGGCCGGCTCGACTTCGTCGAGCGGAATGGCGCGCGCCGGATCGAAGCGGAATTCGAACAGGCCGCGCAGCGTCATGTGGCGGCGGCTCTGGTCGTTGATGATCTGGGCGTACTCTTTGTACGTGCGGTAGTTGTTGGCGCGCGAGGCGTGCTGCAGCTTGGCGATGGAGTCGGGCGTCCACATGTGCTCTTCGCCGCGCACGCGGAACGCGTATTCGCCGCCCGCGTCGAGATCGTTGGCCAGTACCGGGTCGGTGCTGAAGGCGGCGCGATGCTGGCGCAGCGCTTCTTCGGCCACCTGGAAGATGCCAATGCCCTCGACGTTCGAGGCCGTGCCGGTGAAGTACTTGTCGACCAGGGCGCGCTGCAGGCCCACGGCTTCGAAGATCTGCGCGCCGGTGTACGACATGTAGGTCGAGATGCCCATCTTGGACATGACCTTGTTCAGCCCCTTGCCGATCGCTTTGATGAAGTTCTTGACGGCTTTTTCGGGGTTGGGCATGCGGCTCAGCGATTCCAGCGCCAGGTACGGGTGGATGGCCTCGGCCCCGTAGCCGCCCAGTAGCGCGAAATGGTGCACTTCGCGGGCCGAGCCGGTTTCCACCACCAGGCCGGTGGCGGTGCGCAAGCCGGCGCGGATCAGGTGCTGGTGCACCGCCGAGGTGGCCAGCAGGGCCGGAATGGCGACGCGTTCGCTGTCGACCAGGCGGTCGGACACGATCAGGATGTTGTACCCGCTTTGCACCGCATCGACGGCGCGCGCGCACAGCGCGGCCACGCGCGCTTCGATGCCTTCGGAGCCCCAGGCCACCGGATAGGTGATGTCGAGCTCATAGCTGCGGAACTTCTTGCCCGTGGCCTGCTCGATGTCGCGGATCTGCGCCATGGCGGCGAAGTCGAGCACCGGCTGCGAGACTTCCAGGCGCAGCGGCGGGTTGACGTTGTTGATGTCCAGCAGGTTGGGCTTGGGGCCGATGAACGACACCAGCGACATCACCATCTGTTCGCGGATGGGATCGATGGGCGGGTTGGTGACCTGCGCGAACAGCTGGCGGAAATAGTTGTAGAACGGCTTGGCGCGGTTCGACAGCACGGCCAGCGGCGCGTCGTTGCCCATGGAGCCGATGACTTCCTCGCCGGTGGCGGCCATGGGTTCGAGAATGAACTTGTAGTCTTCCTGGGTCCAGCCGAAGGCCTGCTGGCGGTCGAGCAGCGACACGGCGGACTGGGCGGCCGGCGCGGCCGGCTTGGGCGCCGGCAGCGATTCCAGCTTGATCTGCAGGCGCTCGATCCATTGGCGGTACGGGCGGCTGTTGGCCAGCTGCAGCTTGATTTCGGCATCGTCGATGATGCGCCCCTGCTCCAGGTCGATGAGGAACATCTTGCCCGGTTGCAGGCGCCACTTCTTGATGATGCGGTTTTCGGGAATGGACAGCGTGCCGGCCTCGGACGCCATGATGACCATGTCGTCGTCGGTGATCAGGTAGCGCGCCGGGCGCAGACCGTTGCGGTCGAGCGTGGCGCCGATCTGGCGGCCGTCGGTGAACGCCACGGCCGCGGGGCCGTCCCAGGGTTCCATCATGGCCGCGTGGTACTCGTAGAACGCGCGGCGGCTTTCGTCCATGTGGGGATGCTGTTCCCAGGCTTCCGGGATCATCATCATCATGGCGTGGGCCAGCGAATAGCCCGAGTTCACCAGCAGTTCGAGGCAGTTGTCGAACGTGGCGGTATCGGACTGGCCTTCATAGACGATGGGGTACAGCTTTTTCAGGTCGTCGCCCAGCACGGCCGATTGCATCATGCCTTCGCGGGCACGCAGCCAGTTGAAGTTGCCCTTGACGGTGTTGATCTCGCCATTGTGCGCGATCATGCGGTAGGGGTGCGCCAGCGGCCAGGCCGGGAAAGTGTTGGTCGAGAAGCGCTGGTGCACCAGCGCCAGGGCCGACACGGTGCGCGGGTCGGCCAGGTCGCGGTAGTAGCGGCCCACCTGGTCGGCCAGCAGCAGGCCCTTGTAGACCACAGTGCGCACCGAGGCCGAGGGCACGAAATACTCTTTGCCGTGCGCCAGGCGCATGGCCTGGATGGCGTGGCTGGCCGTCTTGCGAATGACGTACAGCTTGCGTTCGAGCGCGTCGGGCACCATGACGTCGGCGCCGCGGCCGATGAACAGTTGGCGGATCACCGGCTCGACCGAGCGCACCGTGGGCGACATGGGCATGTCGACATCCACGGGCACGTCGCGCCAGCCCAGCACGGTCTGCCCTTCGGCCCGCACCGCGCGTTCGAGTTCCTGTTCGCAGGCCAGGCGCGAAGCCGTTTCCTTGGGCAGGAACACCATGGCCACGCCGTATTCGCCGGGCGGCGGCAGCACCACGCCCTGCTGGCCCATTTCGTCGCGGTACAGCGCGTCGGGAATCTGAATCAGGATGCCCGCGCCATCGCCCATGAGCTTGTCGGCGCCCACGGCGCCGCGGTGATCCAGGTTTTCCAGGATCTTCAGGCCCTGCTGGATGATGGCGTGGCTCTTGCGCCCCTTGATATGGGCGACGAAGCCGACGCCACAGGCGTCATGTTCGTGTTCGGGGTTGTACAGGCCCTGCCGTGCCGGAATGCCGATGCGGCGGGCATCGATGGGCGTTTCCGCCGGACGACAGGAAGTATCTTTTGAAGTAGGTGACATGGCGCGCTCCGCAGTGACCTGCGTCGGAATGTTGCAGTGCAAGGGCACGACGATACTGCGGCACAGCGGGCGGTGCAATAAGAATAAATAGGGTGTGTCCCTATATAAAAAATATCAACAATGCGACCTAAAAATATGGGGACGCAATAAAATTGCTTGAAAATCAAAGGGTTATCTTTATTGATGAAATGGCGTCAGTGCATTCCACTAGCGCCTCCACATGAAAATCGGTGATTTGTCCCCATAAATTTGTGGTGCGCCTGCACGAGCGGCGTGAACCCGACGGCCATACACCAGGCGGTGGGGCTATGGTGCGTTGCGGAACTAAGACACAAAACTAAGGCACCCCCGGGGGCCGGCTTGCGCCGCTGCCCGGCGCCGAAGCCGGGACGGAAGCCGGGACGGAAGCCGTCCGGGTGATGGGCGCGCCCCGCCCGGGTCAGGCGCCCGGGCCGCCGTTGCCGTCGGAGGCGGCCGGTGTGTCGGCGGGTTTCTTGCGGGGGCGGCCGCGCTGGCCGGGCGCCACGCGGCGGCTGGCGGTGTGGGCCAGACTGGCGATGAAGTCGGGACCGCCCAAGGCCCATTGGCCGGAAACGGCCTGGTCGATGCGCTGGCTTTGCTCGCGCGACAGGCCTTCTTGCAGGCGGCGCCGGTAATTGGCCTGCCGGTCGAACGGCGTGTTGCCGCAGGCCCAGTAGTCGGCGTGGTCGGACTGCCAAGGCGACGGTGGCGTGGCCGCGGCGGTGTTGCCGGTATGGCTGCCGGCCGATGACCAGGGCCAGGAATCGGGGTCGTGGGCGCTGCCGCTGCGCACCGGGTAGGTTTCAAGCCAGACCAGCGCGGGCAGCACCCAGACGCCTGGTTCGAGCAAGGCCGAGCGGTAGCGTCCGGCGAACACGCGGCCGCCGCGCAGGCGGGCGGCCAGGTTGCGTCCCAGCGTCTGCATCAGGCGCGGCAGGCCTTCTTCGTCGGCGGGCGTAGCCAGCAGCAGGATGCGGTCGTTGGCCAGCACCCAGCCGTGCACCGCGACGCGATGCCGTTGGGCGGAATCGCCCAGCCAGGCTGCCAACTGGTTCAAGACGTCTTGCGGCGCCGGCTGCGACGGGGCGGCCAGCGGCTGGACGAAGTTGGCCTGCACCAGCTGGGGCAGCCCGGGGGCGTACAAACGGGGCAGACGGGCCATAGGGTCGGGGGCGTGGGCAGCCGAAAGAACACGGGAGTCGATCAACTATATATAAATAGTGCCATAACCGTCGAGGGGTCAAGCACCGGTGACAAGCATTTGCATCAAACCCGCAAGTCCGTATATCTGAGCGGGTTAACATCGGGCGTTGCAACGCAGCCTTACCGACACACTGCACAGGAGCCTCGCATGAAGACCAAAGCCGCCGTCGCCTGGAAAGCCGGAGCCCCGCTCACCATCGAAGAAGTCGATCTGGAAGGCCCGCGCGCCGGTGAGGTGCTGATCGAAGTGAAAGCCACCGGCATCTGCCACACCGACTACTACACCCTGTCGGGCGCCGACCCCGAAGGCTTGTTTCCGGCCATACTGGGTCACGAGGGCGCGGGCATTGTGGTGGACGTGGGCGCGGGCGTTACGTCCCTGAAAAAAGGCGACCACGTCATTCCGCTGTACACCCCCGAATGTCGCCAGTGCAAGTTCTGTCTGTCGCGCAAGACCAACCTGTGCCAGGCCATTCGCGCCACCCAGGGCAAGGGCCTGATGCCCGACGCCACCTCGCGCTTCTCGCTGAACGGCAAGCCGCTGCTTCATTACATGGGCACGTCGACCTTCGCCAATCACATCGTGGTGCCGGAAATCGCCGTGGCGAAAGTGCGCGAAGACGCGCCCTTCGACAAAATCTGCTACATCGGCTGCGGGGTGACCACCGGCGTGGGCGCCGTGGTGTACACCGCCAAGGTCGAGGCAGGGGCCAATGTCGTGGTGTTCGGCCTGGGCGGCATCGGCCTGAACGTGATCCAGGGCGCCCGGATGGTGGGGGCCGACAAGATCATCGGGGTCGACCTGAATCCCGGGCGCGAAGCCATGGCCCGCAAATTCGGCATGACGCACTTCGTCAACCCCAAAGACGTAGACAATGTCGTTGACCATATTGTCCAGCTGACGGACGGTGGGGCCGATTACTCGTTCGAATGCATTGGTAATACGCAGGTCATGCGCCAGGCGCTGGAGTGCTGCCACAAGGGCTGGGGCCAGTCGATCATCATCGGCGTGGCCGAGGCGGGCGCCGAGATCAGCACCCGGCCGTTCCAGCTGGTGACGGGCCGCCAATGGAAGGGTTCGGCCTTCGGCGGCGCGCGCGGCCGCACCGACGTGCCCAAGATCGTCGACTGGTACATGGAAGGCAAGATCAACATCGACGACCTCATCACGCACACGCTGCCGCTAGAACGCATTAATGAAGGCTTCGACCTGATGAAGCGCGGCGAGTCGATCCGCTCGGTGGTGCTGTACTAGGCGCGGCGCATTCAAGGAAGCAAGCATGGCAGACCTGGAACTGATTTCTCAGCATCGCTGTTTCGGCGGCTGGCAGCGCTATTACCGCCATGCGTCGGCGCAGATCGGGCTGCCGATGCGGTTTTCGGTGTATGTGCCGCCGCAGGCCGAACATGGCCGCGTGCCGGTGTTGTTCTACCTGGCCGGCCTGACCTGCACCGAGGAAACGTTCATGATCAAGGGCGGCGCGCAGCGGCTGGCCGCCGAATACGGCCTGATGCTGGTGGCGCCCGATACCAGCCCGCGCGGCGCGGGCGTTGCCGGCGAAGACCAGGACTGGGATTTCGGCACCGGCGCGGGCTTTTACCTGGATGCCACCGCCGAGCCGTGGCGCACCCATTACCGCATGGAAAGCTACGTCGTCGACGAACTGCATGGCCTCGTCACCGGCCAGTTGCCCGGCGATGCCGGGCGCGCCGGGATCTTCGGCCACTCCATGGGCGGCCACGGCGCGCTGGTGCTGGCGCTGCGTCATCCCCAGAAATTCCGCTCGGTGTCGGCCTTCGCCCCCATTGCCGCGCCCACGCGCTGCCCATGGGGGCGCAAGGCGTTCAGCGGCTACCTGGGGCCCGATACCGAGGCCTGGAAAGCGCACGATGCCAGCGAACTCATGGCCCGCGCACACCAGCCGTTTCCGCGCGGCATCCTGGTCGACCAGGGGCTGGCCGATGGATTCCTGGCCGAACAGCTGTATCCCGAAGCCTTCGAGCAGGCCTGCCAGCAGGCCGGCCAGCCGCTGACGCTGCGCCGCCACGCCGACTACGACCACGGCTACTATTTCATTGCCACGTTCATGCAAGACCACATCCGGTTCCACGCCGACCGGCTCTAGGCTCGCCCGCGGCATTGCGCCGGCGCTTCCCTCAGCGAGGTTCACCCATTGATAAACGGCTTCGCCCCTTTTGTCTGGATGGCCCTGGCGGCCCTGGTAGTGGTGCTGCCTGGCCTGGCCCTCCTGTTCGGTCGCGGTGGCCCGCGCGATGCCAGCGGGCGGCGCGTGTTCCGCCTGCGGCCCGTGCGGCGCCTGTTCGGCGCCTTGCTGATTGCCCTGGCGGGCGTGTCGGCGATGCTGGCGCTGACCCTGGTGCAGTTCCTGCGCCTGACCACCGACACGCCGGTGGCAAGCGTGCAGATTCACGAACAGGCGCCCGGCCGTTTCCTGCTCACGGCTCAGGCCCCGCCGGACGCGGCGCCGCGCACGTACCCCATGTCGGGAGACCAGTGGCAGATCGACGCCAAGGTGGTGCGCTGGCGCCTGCCGGCGCTGCTGGCCGGGGCGCCGCCGCTGTATGCGTTTGAACGGATATCGGGCCGCTACAGCGATGTGGCGCGCGAGCGTAGCGAGCCGCGCAGCGTGCACGCGCTGGGCGACTGGCCGGTGCCCGACCTGGCGGTGCTGAAGCGGGTGTTCCCCAATTGGTTGCCCTTTGTCGACGTGCAATATGGCAGCGCGGCCTACATGCCCATGCTGGACGGCGCACGCTACACCGTATTCATGGACGCGCGCGGCGCCGTGGTGATCCGGCCCGACGGGCAGGCCACCGAAGAGGCGCTGCAGCGCGCCGGCTGGTAGCGCGCTATGCGTCGTCGAAGTCGCCGGCGCCCAGCTTGATGGGGCCGTCCGACGGCACCCATTGCATCTTTTTTGCAAGCGCCCGGATTTTTTCCTCGGCGCCCTCGAAGGCGCGCAACAGCTCGCTGCCCGTGCCGTCGGCGGCACCGAAATAGCGGCGCAACGCGTCTCCGGAAATTTCGAACGGGCGGGTGACGCCGCCGGTCTCCAGCTCGAAGACCACGTCGTCGCCCTGGGCGCGGGCGCGGGTGGCTTTGGCAAATGCACTCATGAAGGCTCCTTGCAAGGCGGGGGCGCGCGGCCCGGAACGCGCCCTGCGGCAAATGTCATGCCGGGCAGGGCGTCTGGCCCGGCACGCCGCTTGCCGCGTACCTCTATCGGCATTAATTAGGGACGTATGTACCGCGCCGGGTTTGGCCGTCTTTCGACGCCGGTTTCCCGCCCGCTGGGCGGGAACTCTGATGCGCCGCAACAGTCGAATTAGCACTCGCACATAGAGAGTGCTAACATCAATCTGATACAGTCGTTTCCCCTTCCCTGGAGACCGCCGCTATGAAACAACCCAGCAGCTCGTTGGCCTTGTCCGGCAACGCCCTGGCGTTGGCCATCGCCAATCCAGGCTCGCTTGGCACCATCGAAGCCTACATCTCGGCCGTCAACCGCCTGCCGGTGCTCACGGCCGAGCGCGAAACCGAACTCGGCCGTCGTCTGCGCGACCGCGACGATCTCGACGCCGCCCGCGAACTGGTGCTGTCGCACCTGCGCCTGGTGGTCTCGGTGGCCCGTCAATACCTGGGCTACGGCCTGCCCCACGCCGACCTCATCCAGGAAGGCAATGTCGGCCTGATGAAGGCCGTCAAGCGTTTCGACCCCGAGCGCGGCGTGCGCCTGGTGTCGTTCGCCGTGCACTGGATCAAGGCCGAAATCCACGAATTCATCATTCGCAACTGGCGCATGGTCAAGGTGGCCACCACCAAGGCGCAGCGCAAACTGTTCTTCAACCTGCGCAGCATGCGGCCCGACGGCCAGACGCTCGATCCCGAACAGGTCGATCGCATTGCCCAGGAACTGAACGTGCGGCGCGAAGACGTCAGCGAAATGGAAGTGCGCCTGTCCGGCCGCGACCTGTCGCTGGAAAAACAAGACGACGACGAAGAAGCCTTTGCGCCCATTTCGTACCTGTCTGACGAAGGCCGCCAGGAACCCACTCGCGTCCTCGACCGCCGCGACCACGACGAGCTGCAAGGCGCCGGGCTGGCGCATGCCCTGCAGGCGCTCGACGCGCGCTCGCGTCGCATTATCGAAGCCCGCTGGCTGCAAGACGACGGTGGCGTCACGCTGCAGGAACTTGCCCAGGAATTCGGCGTGTCCGCCGAGCGTATCCGCCAGATCGAGTCCGCCGCACTGAAGAAAATGCGCGGCGCCCTGGCCCCCGCCTGACACGGCTTTGGGGGCGTGAGTAACATTTTGATGCAACTTCACGCCGCCCAATTTCATCGGCCTGGAAACTAAATCTTCATCGGGGCGCCTAAACGAATGTAGACCGCATGACCGGTATCCGGTACGCAGTCTTGTCATCCGTTTCGGCTTCTCCTCTTTCCCCTCCCCTATGAAACGGATGCTTGCGGGGCACCTAGCATATCGGTGCCCCTTTTTTTTGCCTGCCGCTTTTGTGCGCCGGCCAGCGGGCCTTCAGGCGGCTTGCGCCTCGCGCCATGTGGCGGCATCGATGCGCCGCACGCCGGTGGCCAACGATCCGTCGCGGTACAGCTTCAGCCATCGGTAGCCCGGCGCGGCGTCGTCCAGTACGTGCCGGCCGTCGCGAATGGCGAACTGGAAACAAGTCGACGGCGTGGCCAGCATGCGCAAGTGATGGCGGCGGCGGTCGAACGCCTGGTGCACATGGCCCCACAGCAGTACGCGCGTGCGCGGCAGGCTGGCCAGTTGCTGGAACAGCGCCTGGGCATTGTCGACCATCATGTCGTCGTGCCACTTGCTGTCCATCTGCACCGGGTTGTGGTGCAGCGCCACCAGAATATGGCGATCGCCCGCCAGGGCGGCGGCGCGCTCCAGCAGGTCGAACTGCGTGTCGTCGATATGGCCGCCATTCGAGCCCGGCACACTGGAATCCAGCAAAATGATGCGCCATGCGCCGATATCGGTGACCGGCTGCGTCCATAGCCCCAGGGCGTGGCGCAAGGCATGCGGGTCGTCGTGGTTGCCGGGCAGGCAGCGCACCGGCCAGTCGGTCTGTTCCAGCAGGGCGCGCAGGCGGCGGTATGCGGCCGGCGAGCCGTCCTGCGCCAGGTCGCCCGTGGCCAGCAGCAGGTCGGGCCGGTGGCCATTGGCGCGCACCAGGTCCAGCACGGCGCGCAGGCTGGCATCGGTATTCACCTGGCACATCACGCTTTCGGGTTCGGCCAGCAAATGAGTATCGGTGAGCTGAACCAACAGGGTCGGTGCGTCGGCGCGGCCGGCGCTGGAATTCGAGGCCGGCAAAGGCGCTCTCCTGCATCAGTGAAACGTCAGTACCTTAAGCCAAAAACCGCCCGCCCCGGGCATCTCTGCGCCGGCGACCCGTAACGAAACGTGGAGACCGCGGCTCGCGGGTAAAAAACGCTATTCTTGGCGTTCCGTACTCGCGTGCTTCATCTGATCGCACTTCATGGATATTGGTTTCATCGTATTTGGCCTGTCCGGGCTGCTGACGCTGGTGTGCTTCATGCCGCCACTTGCTGGACGCGTCAAGCTTCCTTATTCAGTGCTGCTGGCCATTGTGGGCTGCCTGTTGGGCATCGGCCTGCACCTGCATGGCTGGGCGCCGCCCGTGCTGGGCGATCTGTTCGACACGATCGAGCGCTTCGAGATTTCGTCGGAAACCTTCCTGATGGTGTTCCTGCCGGTGCTGTTGTTCGAAACGGCGCTGGCCATGAACGTGCGGCGGTTGATGGACGACATTGGCCCCATCTTGATGATGGCCATCGTGGCCGTCGTGGTGTGCACGGTGGTGGTGGGTTTCGCCGTCAACGCCGTGTCGTCGTACGGGCTGGTGGCCTGCCTGCTGCTGGGCGCCATTGTGGCTACCACCGACCCGGTGGCGGTGGTGGGCATTTTCCGCGAAGTGGGGGCGCCGCGCCGCCTGACCACACTTGTCGAAGGCGAAAGCCTGTTCAACGACGCGGCCTCGATCGCCTTGTATTCGGTGCTGCTGGCGGTGCTGGGCGGCAAGGGCTCATTGTCGGTCAGCGGCGTGTTCAACGATTTTGTCTTCCACTTCGTGGGGGGCGGCATCGCGGGCTATGTAATGGGGCGCGGCGCCTGCCTGCTGTTCGCCTGGCTGCGCGGTTTTCCCACTGCCGAGATCACGCTGACGCTGACGCTGGCCTACCTGTCTTTCTTCACCTCGGAACACTACCTGGGCGTGTCGGGCGTGGTGGCAACCGTGATTGCCGGCCTGGTGGTGGGGTCGGCGGGGCGCACCCGCATGTCGCCCGTCACGTTCGAGCACCTGGCCAGTTCGTGGGAGCAGTTCGGCTTCTGGGCCAATTCGTTGATCTTCCTGTTCGCGGCCATGCTGATCCCGAAGCTGATGGCGGCCGCGGATCTCGAAGAACTGCTGCTGGTGGGCGTGGTGTTCGTGGTGACGCTGGTGGCCCGCGCCATCGTGGTGTTCGGCCTGCTGCCGCTGTTGGGGATGACGCCCCTGGGCACCAAGGTCAGCACCCCTTACAAAACCGTGATGCTGTGGGGTGGCCTGCGGGGCGCGGTGTCGCTGGCGCTGGCGCTGGCCGTCACCGAGCAGACCGCCGTGCCGGAAGCGGCGCGCCAGTTCATCGCCGTGGTCACGACCGGCTATGTGCTGGCGACGCTGTTCGTCAACGGCATCACCCTGCGCCCGCTGATCCGCATGCTGGGCCTGAACCAGTTGTCGCCCGTGGAGCGCACCATCCGCAACCAGGCGCTGGTGGTGGCGTTGGAAGACCTGCAGGGCAAGACCGATGAAGTCGCCAAGACCGACCACATCAGTGGCGAGGCCAGCGAGCGCATCCACGCCGTGTTCGACGCCAGCCTCGCCAGCGTGCACGATGGCCAGCTCAGCCAGATGACCGACGAGCAGCGCGTGGCGGTGGGCCTGGCCATCGTGGCGCAGCGCGAGCAGGAGATGTTTTTCGACATCCTGAAGGCGCAGATCGTCGATTGGCGCATGGCCGAATCGCTGCTGGCGCGCTCCGAGCGGCTGGAAGACGCTATACGCACTGGCGGGCTGGCGGGCTTCGAGCGTGGCATTGAAGCCGATGTGCGCCACTCGAAGGCATTCCGGCTCGCGCTGCGCATGCACTATATGTTTGGATTCCAGGGCTGGCTGGCGCGCGAGCTGGGGCAGCGTTTCGCCAACCTGATGACCAAGCGCTCGGTGGCCCAGCGCCTGATGGCATTCGCGCGCGAGCAGATCGCCCCGCTGCTGGGCGAGGCCGCGGCCCAGCAGATCGTGGCCGCGCACCAGCGTCGCCTGGATCTCATCGAACACGCGCTGCAGGCGCTCAACTTGCAGTACCCGTCGTATTCGCTGTGGCTGCAGGAAAGCCACCTGGGCCGCACCGCGCGCGAGCTCGAACGCATCCGCTACCACGACATGCTTGAGCAGTCCCTGATCAGCGGCGAGGTGTACGCCGACCTGATGGGCCAACTGAAAAGCCGCTGGCGCCACATCGACCGCCACCCGCCGCTGGACATGGAACTGGGCGCGGCCGAGCTGATCACGCGCGTGCCGCTGTTCGAGGGCCTGAGCGCCGATTCGCTGCGCGCCATCAGCAAGCTGCTCAGGCCGCGCCTGGCGTTGCCCGACCAGCCCGTGCTGACGCGCGGCCGGCATGGCCAGGAAATGTGCTTCGTGGCCTCGGGCGCCGTGTCGGTGCAATTGCCCGACGGCACCGCCATCGAGCTGGGCAGCGGCGAATTCTTCGGCGAGCTGGCGCTGCTGGGCAAGCAAAACATCAACCCGGACGTGCATTCGTTGGGCTACAGCAAGCTGCTGATGCTGTCGCTGCGCGACTTCGAGGCGTTGCTGGCGCGCGATCCGGACCTGCGCGAGCGGATCCAGGTCGTGGCCAAGCAGCGGCTGCGCGCCATCGAGGTTTGGAAGCAGTTTTCGCAGACCGGCACGACCACGCCCCCCGAGCCGCCGGCGCCGCCCCGTCCGCCGGCCGAGCCGGCCGATGCCTGATCACGCCAGGACGTGCGCGTGGCCACGCCAGGTGTCTGACTCCCGCAGGGTGTCAGACACCTGCATTGCACTTCAGGCATAAACCGCCCGAACGCGCGGCATCTGCCCGCGCCTAGGTGGTTTCCCGCTGCACCAGGCTGAATCCCAGGTCGACGTGGCGCTGCGCCGGTGGTTGGCCGGCCATTTGCTGCAACAGCAGCGTGGCCGCCGTCAGGCCGATCTGGTAGCGCGGGGTGGCAATGGTGGACAGCGGCGGCGTGGTCCAGGCCGTTCCGGCGAAATCGTGAAATCCCACCAGCCCCATGCGCGCCGGCACGGCGATACCGCGCCGCGCGCACTGGAATACTGCTCCCTGCGCCAGGTCGTCATTGCAGAAAAAGAGCCCGTCGCAATCGGGGTGGCGATCGAGCACCAAATCCAGCAATTCGGCGCCCAGGCCGATGGATGATTTCTGCGGCGTCATGATTTCCAGCGCCGGGTCGTACAGCCCGGCTTCGCGCAAGGCCGCGCGGCCGCCTTCGCAGCGCCGCAGCGAGCGGGGGTCGAGCTGCGCGCCCACGATGCCGATGCGCCGGTAGCCGCGTTCGGCCAGGTGGCGGCAGGCAGCCAGCCCCGAGTCGAACTGCGAGAAGCCCACGCTCAGGTCGGTAGCATCGGCCGGCAGGGTTTCGATGGTGTGCACGGCCGGAATGGCGGCCGTGCGCAGCAACTGCCATACCCCCGGGTTGTGGTCGATGCCGGTCAGGATGACGCCGTCGGGCGAGTGCTGCAGGTAGGTGCGCAGCTGAGCCTCTTCGGCGTCCAGCGAGTATCCCGTCACGCCCACCAGCAGGTGGTAGCCCTGGGCGTCGAGGGTTTCCTTGATGCCGGCGATGATGTCCACGAACACCACATTGCTCAACGAGGGAATCAGCGCCACCACGATGCGCGAGCGCGACGAGGCGAGGGCGCTGGCGGCGTGGTTGGGCACGTAGCCGAGTTCCTGGCAGATGCGCAGGATACGTTCGCGCAGCGCCGGCGCGACTTTGTCGGGCGACCGCAAGGTGCGCGACACGGTAATGGCGCTGACGCCGGCGCGGCGCGCCACCTGCTGCATGGTGATGCGGCCGTCGCGGGTACTGCGGGGCTTGCGTGCCGACATGTCGGAAGGAACCTGGAAAATTGGGTAGTCTGCCGTAAGGGCTTTACAGCCGCCATATGTTAGCGCTAACATCGCACAACATTTAAAAAAGATCAAACGGAGACAAGAAATATGCAGCCTGCTCCCCAGCGCCCGGTCCAGGGCGCGCGTGCATGGCTGGCGCGTGCCGCCGACGCCTGCAGCTGGCTTCAGACCTGGCTGATGGTGGTCTGCCTGGCAGTGATGGTGGTCCTGTTGTTCGGCAACGTCGCGCTGCGCTACCTGTTCAATTCCGGCATCAACGTATCCGACGAGCTGTCGCGGCTGGCCTTTGTGTGGCTGATCTTCCTGGGCGCGGTGCTGGCCCTGCGCGAGCATCAGCACATCGGCGTCACCATGCTGGTGCAGCGCTTCGGGCGCGCGGGCCGCAAGCTTACCCACGTCGCCTGTCAGTTGCTGACGTTGTGGGTGCTGTGGCTGATGGCCGACGGCAGTTGGAAACAGACCGTGATCGGCATGGATACGCGCCTGCCTGTCACCGGGCTGCCCGTGGCCGTGTTCGACGCGGCCGTGCTGTATGCCGCCGTGGCCATGGGCCTGCTGGTGCTCGTCGACCTGGCCCGCGTGCTGGCCGGCGGCGAGCCGCCGCTGGATTCCAGCCCCGAAGACCCGCTCACCTGAGCGTCCGATCTGCTTCCTACGCCTGCCTGACCATGACCCTGACCCTATTCCTGGCGGTGCTGCTGGGGCTGATCGCCCTGGGCATGCCTATCGCGTTCGCGTTGCTGCTCAGCGCGGTCGCGCTGATGTTCCAGCTGAACTTTTTCGATTCACAGATCCTGGCGCAGAACATGCTGTCGGGCGCCAACAGTTTCACGCTGATGGCGGTGCCGCTGTTCATGCTGGCCGGCGAAATCATGAACGCCGGCGGCCTGTCGCGCCGCATCGTCAACATGGCCAGCACGTTCGTCGGCCATATTCCGGGCGGCCTGGGCTATGTGGCCATTTTCGCCAGCGTGCTGCTGGCGGCGCTGTCGGGCTCGGCCGTGGCTGATGCGGCCGCGCTGGGCACGCTGCTGATTCCCATGCTGCGCGACAAGGGCTACAGCGCCGAACAGGCCTCGGGCCTGATCGCCGCGGGCGGCATCGTGGCGCCCATCATTCCGCCGTCTATCTCGTTCATTATCTTTGGGGTGGCCACCAATGTGTCCATTACCAAGCTGTTCTTTGCCGGCATCGCGCCCGGCCTGCTGATGGGCCTGACCCTGGTGGCCGTGTGGACCTGGGTGGCGCGCAGGCATGGCTCTCTGACGCCCACGCCGCGTGAATCCTGGCCGGTTCGCCTGCGCGCGCTGCGCCAGGCGGCCTGGGCATTGATGCTGCCGGTGATCATTATCGGCGGCCTGCGCGGCGGCATCTTCACGCCCACGGAGGCCGCCGTGGTGGCCGCCGTGTACGCGCTGGCGGTCAGCCTGTTCATCTATCGCGAGATCACTGTGCGCGACCTTGGCCGCCTGTTCATCAGCGCGGCCCGCACCACGGCCGTGGTCATGTTCCTGGTGGCCGCGGCCATGGTGTCGTCGTACATGATTACCCTGGCCGACATGCCGCAGGACCTGATCAACCTGCTCACCCCGGTGCTGGACCAGCCCAAGTTGCTGATGTTCTCGCTGATGGTGCTGCTGACCCTGGTCGGCACGGTCATGGACCTGACGCCCACCATCCTGATCCTGGCGCCGGTGCTGATGCCGGTGATTACCAAGGCGGGGATCGACCCTATCTATTTCGGCGTGATGTTCGTGCTGGTGGGCTGCGTGGGGCTGCTGACGCCGCCCGTGGGCACCGTGCTGAACGTGGTGTGCGGCGTGGCGCGCATCAATATGGAAACCATTTGCCGGGGCGTGTGGCGCTACGTAGCCGCCTACACGACCCTGATCGTCATCCTGGTGATCTTCCCGGAGCTGATCACCGTACCCGCGCGCTGGCTCTATTAAAACGGCAGCGACCGCCGCCAGCGCCATCCAGCAACCAAGGAGGAGCAACACCATGTTCAAGACCTGCAAGTACACCCTATTGGCCATGACCCTGGCCGTATCCTGCGCGGCAGCCGGCGCCGCCAGCGCGCAGGACATCAAGCCGCGCTTGATTCGTTTCGGCTACGGCCTGAACGAGGACAGCGTGCAGGGCCGCGCGGCGCGGCACCTGGCGCAAGAGCTGGAAAAACTTAGCGGCGGCAAGCTGAAGATGAAGACGTTCGGTTCGGCCAGCCTGGGCCCGGACGAACAAATGCAAAGCGCGCTGGTGGGCGGCGTGCAGGAAATGATGGTCGGCTCGACCGCGCCGCTGGCTACCATGGTGAAGGAATTCGGCGTATTCGACCTGCCGTTCCTGTTCAACAGCGACAAAGAAGCCGACGCGGTGCTTGACGGCCAGCTGGGCGAAAGCCTGCTGAAGAAGCTGGAAGCCAAGGGCCTGGTCGGCCTGGTGTACTGGGAGAACGGTTTCCGCAACCTGACCAACTCCCGGCACCCCGTGGTGAAGGCCGAGGATCTCGACGGCATCAAGCTGCGCGTGATGCAGAACCAGGTCGCCCTGGGCGTGTTCAATGCCTTGGGTGCGAATGCCGTGCCCATGCCGTTCTCCGAACTGTTCACGGCGCTGGAAACCCGCACGGTGGATGGCCAGGAAAACCCCGTGACCACCATCCAGAGCAGCAAATTCTATGAAGTGCAGCCCTACCTGACCATTACGCGCCACGTGTACACCCCCTGGGTGGTGCTGGCGTCCAAGAAATGGTGGGACACGCTCTCGCCCGACGAGCAGAAGCTGATCCGCCAGGCCGCCGTGGCCTCGCGCGACTTCGAGCGCAAGGACAGCCGCGCCGATTCCACGAAGGCGATGGAAACCCTCAAAGAGCACGGCATGAAGATCAACGTCGTGTCCGAAGAAGAAATCGCCCGCATGCGTGAAAAGGTGCAGCCTGTTGTGGACAAGTACACCCAGGAACTGGGTCCGGACCTGGTCAAAGAGCTGCAAGACGAAATCCGCAAAGCGCGCGGCTGATCGCGCGCCGTGCCGGGCCCGCGCGGGCCCGGCCCCATCGCCCACCGTTGCATCGTAGTGACCGCCATGCCCCAGACGCCCCGCAGACTGCGCAGCCAGAAATGGTTCGACGACCCCTCCCATGCCGACATGACCGCCATCTATGTCGAGCGCTACCTGAATTCCGGCATTACCCGCGCCGAGCTGCAATCGGGCCGGCCGATCATCGGCATCGCCCAGACCGGCAATGACCTGACGCCCTGCAATCGGCATCACCTGCAGCTGGCTGACCGGATCAAGGCCGGCATCCGCGACGCGGGCGGCATTCCCATGGAATTCCCGGTGCATCCGCTGGCCGAGCAGGGGCGCCGGCCCACCGCGGCCCTGGATCGCAACCTGGCCTACCTGGGCCTGGTCGAGATCCTGCATGGCTATCCCCTGGACGGCGTGGTGCTGACCACCGGTTGCGACAAGACCACGCCGGCTTGCCTGATGGCGGCGGCCACGGTCGACATTCCCGCCATCGTGCTGTCGGGTGGCCCCATGCTCGATGGCTGGCACGAAGGCAAGCGGGTGGGGTCGGGCACCGTGATCTGGCATGCCCGCAACCTGATGGCCGCGGGCAAGATCGACTATGAAGGTTTCATGACGCTGGCGACTGCCTCGTCTCCGTCCGTGGGCCACTGCAACACCATGGGCACCGCGCTGTCGATGAACTCGCTGGCCGAGGCGCTGGGCATGTCGCTGCCGGGCTGCGCCAGCATTCCCGCGCCATACCGCGAGCGCGGGCAGATGGCGTATGCCACCGGCATGCGCATATGCGACATGGTGCGCGAGGACATCCGCCCGTCGCACATCCTGACCCGCCAGGCCTTCGAGAACGCCATCGTGGTGGCCTCGGCACTGGGCGCGTCCAGCAACTGCCCGCCGCACCTGATCGCCATTGCGCGCCATGCGGGGGTGGATCTGTCGCTGGACGATTGGCAGCGCCTGGGCGAAGACGTGCCGCTGCTGGTGAACTGTGTGCCGGCCGGCGAATACTTGGGCGAGAGCTTTCACCGGGCCGGCGGCGTGCCGGCCGTGCAACACGAGCTGCATGCGGCCGGCCGGCTGCATGGCGGCTGCCTGACGGTATCGGGCCGCACCGTAAGCGACATTGCGGCGGCCGCGGCCACCCACGACCGCGACGTGATCCGCAGCTATCAGGCGCCGCTGCGGCACCGCGCGGGGTTCATCGTGCTGTCGGGCAACTTCTTCGACAGCGCCATCATGAAAATGTCGGTGGTGGGCGAGGCGTTCCGGCGTTCGTACCTGGAAACGCCGGGCGACGAGAATGCCTTCGAGGCGCGCGCCATTGTTTTCGATGGCCCGGAGGATTACCACGCCCGCATCGAAGACCCGTCCTTGAACATCGACGAGCACTGCATCCTGGTGATCCGCGGTTGCGGCGCCGTAGGCTACCCCGGCAGCGCCGAGGTGGTGAACATGGCGCCGCCGTCGCACCTGCTCAAGCGCGGCATCGATTCGCTGCCCTGCCTGGGCGACGGCCGCCAGAGCGGCACCTCGGCCAGTCCGTCCATCCTGAACATGTCGCCCGAGGCGGCGGTGGGCGGCGGCCTGAACCTGCTGCAGACCGACGACCGCCTGCGCATCGACCTGAATCAGCGTTCGGTCACGCTATTAGTGGATGCCGACGAGATGGCTCGTCGCAAGGCCAACGCCAAGCCCGTGCCGGTTCCGCCGCCGCAGACGCCCTGGCAGGAAATCTACCGCCAGATGGTGGGGCAGCTGTCTACCGGCGGCTGCCTGGAGCCCGCCACGCTGTACCTGCGGGTGGTCGAGACGCGCGGCGACCCGCGCCATTCGCACTGAGAGGGCGACCTTGGTCAGGGGTCTGGCTCCGCAGGTGCCAGACCCCGTGCTGCCGAGACGGCTGTCGCCCACCTCGGTGTCTGGCACCTGCGGCCACTCGCACTGAGAGGGCGGGCGACCTTGGTCAGGGGTCTGGCTCCGCAGGTGCCAGACCCCGTGCTGCTGAGACGGCTGTCGCCCACCTCGGTGTCTGGCACCTGCGGCCACTCGCACTGAGAGGGCGGGCGACCTTGGTCAGGGGTCTGGCTCCGCAGGTGCCAGACCCCGTGCTGCCGAGACGGCCGTCGCCCACTTCGGTGTCTGGCACCTGCGGAGCCAGACCCCTGGAGAAGGCCTGTCGCTGACACCCGCGTAACCAGGCCCCCTGGTCCCGGCCCGCGCCGTCAGATCTCGCCCCGCGCCCGCCGTTGCATGATGTCTTCCAGGATCACCAGCGAGGCTTCTACGGTGAACTCTCCGTCGGCGATGCGGCGCGAGGCTTCGTTGACGGACACGTGCGCGATTTCCATGACTTCGCCGTCGCGGTTGGCCGGCTGCGTGCCGGCCGGCAGCACGCAGGTGCTGGTCAGCAGGTCTTCTACTTGGTAGCCCTCGGGCAGGCGGCGATGCATGCGCAATATCGTGCGCAGCGGCGAACGGCCGCCCAGTTGCGCTGATTCCAGCCCCGCTTCTTCGCCGCATTCGCGCAGCAGCGCCTGTTCCAAGTCTTCGCGGCTGCCGGCCAGGCCGCCCACCAGCGTGTCCCACATGCCTGGATCGGTCGATTTGCTAAGGGCCCGGCGGGCGATCCACAGCCGGCCGTCGGGCGTCCACGCGTTCAGGTGCACCGCCCGGGTCAGCAGCCCCAGCGGGCGCATCGCGGCGCGCTCGATGACGCCAAGGTGTTCGTCGGCGGCCGTCACGTCCAGCAGTTCGTCGCGCCAGCCGCGCAGGCAATCGGCCTCGCGCAGCGTCTGCGCCACGCTGGCCAGCAGCGCATCCAGTTCCGGTCCGGCCGCCAGCCCCGAGCCGATGCGCAACGCGTCGGCCTGCACGCGCGCTGCGGGCAGGCGCCCCAGCGCGTCGCAGGCCGCATGGGTGGCCCAGCCGCAGCAGCGGTCGGCCACGTACAGCGGCCGGGCGAGCTCGGGCGGGTGTTCCTGCACGCGTCGGGCCAATTGCGTGTACAGCGCGGACAGGCGCGCCGGATCGTCATGGGAAAGGGGGTTCGACATGGCGGCGATTTTAGTGCAGCGCCCCGCGGGGCGCCGCCAAATGGGGGCGCTGGAGCACGATTCAAGGGGGCTAAATTACATTGGGTTGCGCGTCCGCTATAATTCTGCGGTTTCTTTGTGATTCGAGTGGGATAGACCGGCCACGGGCCGGCCTTGAACCTGCCGTCTAATAAATTGCGTGTATTCCGCACCTGCCGTCAGGCAGGCGTGGAAACGCCCGCGCCGTGTTTCGAGGTAAGCATGAAGAAGTGGAGAGGGATACTGGGCGCCTGTGCATTGCTTTCGGGCAGTGCCGTCAACGCGCAGGTACAAGACATGCCCGGCGGCCCGAAAGTCGATCAGCTCAACCTGCACGAAGGCGTGACCCAGATCGCGCACGACGTCATGTGGCTGCACTGGCTGCTGCTGATCATCTGTGGCGTGATCTTCATTGGCGTGTTCGGCGTCATGTTCTATTCCATCTGGGCGCACCGGAAGTCGCGCGGGCACAAGGCCGCCACCTTCCACGAGCACCTGGGAGTGGAAGTCGCCTGGACGGTCATCCCCTTCATCATCGTCATCGCCATGGCGCTGCCGGCCACCAAGACCGTGGTCGCCATGAAAGACACCTCCAGTGCCGACCTCACCGTGAAGGTCACCGGCTACCAGTGGAAGTGGGGCTACGAATACCTCGACGGCCCGGCCGCCGGCGTGAAGTTCCTGTCGACGCTGGCCACGCCGCGCGCCCAGATCGAAGGCCGCGAGCCCAAGGGCGAGTTCTACCTGATGGAAGTCGACAACCACCTGGTGGTGCCGGTCGACAAGAAAGTCCGCATCGTGCTTACCGCGGCCGACGTCATCCACTCGTGGATGGTGCCCGACTTCGGCGTCAAGCAGGACGCCATCCCCGGCTTCCTGCGCGACACCTGGTTCCGTGCCGAGAAAACCGGCACCTATCGTGGCCAGTGCGCCGAGCTGTGCGGCAAAGACCACGCTTTCATGCCCATCGTGGTTGAAGTCAAGTCGCAGGCAGACTACGACAAGTGGGTCGAAGAACAGAAAAAGAAAATGGCGGCCAACGCCGACGATCCCAACAAGGAATGGACCAAGGAAGAACTGCTCGCCCGTGGCGAAAAGGTCTTCGGCGCCAATTGCGTGGCCTGTCACCAGGCCAATGGCAAGGGCGTGCCTGGCTCGTTCCCGGCCCTCGACGGCGACAAGACCGTGCTGGGTCCGAAAGACGCGCAAATCCAGACTGTGCTGCACGGCCGGCCGGGTACGGCCATGGCGGCCTTCGGCGGCCAGCTCAACGATGTCGAGATCGCCTCGGTCATCACGTACACGCGCCACGCCTGGAGCAACGCGGGCAAGGGCCAAGATCCCGTGGTACAGCCCAAGGATGTCGTGGCCGCGCGCTGATTCGCGCCGCCCGCTCCGCTAACCGCAACCCGCAACGTCGAGACACACCTGCCGGCCTCCTGGACCGAGGCCGGCAAACAGCAGGAAGGAGTCCATCATGAGCAGCGTCACTGTAGACCACGTGTCGCCCGGCCACGGTCACGAGCACGACGACCACCACCACGCCACGCCCACCGGCTGGCGCCGCTGGCTGTTTGCCACCAACCACAAAGACATCGGGACGATGTACCTCATCTTCTCGTTCGTCATGCTGCTGGAAGGCGGCACGCTGGCCCTGCTGCTGCGCACCGAGCTGTTCGAGCCCGGCCTGCAGTTCTTCCAGCCTGAGCTGTTCAACCAGTTCACCACCATGCACGGCCTGATCATGGTGTTCGGCGCGATCATGCCGTCGTTCGTGGGCTTCGCCAACTGGATGATCCCCATGCAGATCGGCGCGTCCGACATGGCCTTCGCCCGCATGAACAACTTCAGCTTCTGGCTGCTGCCCGTGGCCGCCATCATGCTGACGACCTCGTTCTTCGTGCCCGGCGGCGCCACCGCCGCCGGCTGGACCCTGTACGCGCCGCTGTCGGCGCAAATGGGCCCCGGCATGGACCTGGCCATCTTCGCCATCCACATCATGGGCGCCTCGTCCATCATGGGCGCCATCAACGTCATCGTCACCATCCTGAACATGCGCGCGCCCGGCATGACGCTGATGAAGATGCCGATGTTCTGCTGGACCTGGCTGATCACCGCTTTCCTGCTGATTGCCGTGATGCCCGTGCTGGCCGCCGCCATTACCATGGTGCTGACCGACCGCCACTTCGGCACCGGCTTCTTCAACGCCGCCGCCGGCGGCGATCCGGTGCTGTACCAGCACGTGTTCTGGTTCTTCGGGCACCCCGAGGTCTACATCATGATCCTGCCGGCCTTCGGCATCGTGTCGGCCATCGTGCCGGCCTTTGCCCGCAAGAAGCTGTTCGGCTACGCGTCCATGGTGTATGCCACCTCGGCCATCGCCGTGCTGTCGTTCATTGTGTGGGCGCACCACATGTTCACCACCGGCATGCCCGTCACCGGCCAGCTGTACTTCATGTACGCCACCATGCTGATCTCCATCCCCACCGGGGTGAAGGTGTTCAACTGGATCGCCACCATGTGGCGCGGCTCGATGACCTTCGAAACCCCCATGCTGTTCGCGGTGGGCTTCATCTTCGTGTTCACCATGGGCGGCTTCACCGGGCTGATCCTGTCGGTGGCGCCCATCGACATTCAGGTGCACGACACCTACTACGTGGTGGCGCACTTCCACTACGTGCTGGTGGCCGGCTCGCTGTTTGCCCTGTTCGCGGGCGCCTACTACTGGGTGCCCAAATGGACGGGCCGCATGTACAACGAAAAGCTGGGCAAGCTGCACTTCTGGTCCACGCTGATCTCGTTCAACGTCACGTTCTTCCCGATGCACTTCCTGGGCCTGGCAGGCATGCCGCGCCGCTACGCCGACTACGCCGCGCAGTTCACCACCTTTCACCAGGTGGCCACCATCGGCGCGTTCTGGTTCGGCCTGTCGCAGTTGCTGTTCCTGTACGTCATCGTGCAGTGCTACCGCGGCAAGGGCGCAACGGCGGCCGCCAAACCCTGGGAAGGGGCCGAAGGGCTGGAATGGACCGTGCCGTCGCCGGCGCCGTTCCATACCTTCACCACGCCGCCGGAAGTAAAGTAACCCGTATACCGGATAGAGCAGTCGCGAGTCATGACCCCTGAACAACGCCGCCGCAACAAGACCGTCGGGCTGATCCTGCTGGCAATCGTCATTGCCCTGTTCGCCTGGACATTCTTCCGCGGCTCGGCCATCCTGACCGGCACAGCCGTCAAGTAGGCGGGCATGACTCACGACATCCGCGACGCCTCGCGCCGCAAGCTGAACTTCCTGCAGACGCTCAAGGCGGTGCTGTGGGGCATGTTCGGCGTGCGCCGGGGCGCTGGCTACGAAGAAGACGCCGGCAAGCTCAACCCCGTGCACCTCATCGTGGCGGGCGTGCTGGCCGGAGTCATTTTCGTGACGGTGCTGGTGCTCATCGTGCGCTGGGCCGTGGCCAGCCTGACGTAAGCAGCAAGCATTTCAACAAATCAGTACCAGGGAGAAGACCATGAGTGCAAGCCACTCGGTTCAAGGTAAAGAGGCACCGTACTACTATGTGCCGGCCGACTCGGGCCACCCCGTGCGCACTGCCGTGGCCCTGCTGGCCATGGGCCTGGGCGCGGCCGCCTGGGTCAACGACGTCAGCTGGGGCAAGTGGCTGGTGCTGGTCGGCGTGCTCGGCCTGATCACCGTGCTGTATTTCTGGTTCGGCGATGCCATCCACGAATCCGAAACCGGCCTGAACAGCAAGCGCATCGACCTGTCGTACCGCTGGGGCATGAGCTGGTTCATCTTTTCCGAAGTCATGTTCTTCGCCGGCTTCTTCGGCGCGCTGTGGTACGTACGCACCATCACCACGCCGTGGCTGGGCGATCTCGACCACCAGCTGCTGCTGTGGCCCGACTTCCAGGCCGTGTGGCCCAACTTCGGTCCGGCAGGCGTCGTCGAGCACTTCCAGACTGTCGGCCCGTTCTGGTTGCCCACCATCAACACCGCGCTGCTGCTGTCGTCGGGCGTGACCCTCACCATCGCCCACCATGCGCTGCGCGAGAACCATCGCGGCAAGACTATGTTCTGGCTGGCGGCCACCGTTTTGCTGGGCTTCATCTTCGTGGCCTGCCAGGCCTACGAATACCACCACGCCATCACCGAACTGAACCTGAAGTTCAGCTCGGGCGTGTACGGCTCGCTGTTCTACATGCTGACCGGCTTCCATGGCTTCCACGTCATCATGGGCGCCACCATGCTGACGGTCATCCTGATTCGCCTGGCGCGCGGCCACTTCACCGCCGACCATCACTTCGGCTTCGAAGGCGCCGCCTGGTACTGGCACTTCGTCGACGTTGTGTGGCTGGGCCTGTACCTGTTCGTGTACTGGTTCTGAATAAGTCCCCGCCCCCGAAGCGCTGGCGCGCTTCCCCTCAAGGGGGCGACGCTGCGGACCGGCCAAGCCGGCTCCGCGCGTCCCGGCTTAGGGCAGGCCGGCGCTGATACCGAAAGCGTCTGCGAAGGGCTCGCAAGCTGGCAGATGCGCTCAGCGGCCACGGAACCGGCCGGTCCGGTTCCTATCTAATGCCTGTACTTTCTATCCAGCCCAGGTGATGGGCCAGCAGAACGAACAGGAACAGGGCTACCGATAGCCCGATACGCACGGTCAGGGCATTGACCGTCCGGTTGGTAGAGCCTTTGTCTCTCATCAGGTAGACCAGGGCGGATGCCAGGCTGGCCAGAATGCCGATGAAAGCCAGGCCGACGATTACGCGCATTTTTGGCCTCCGGTTAAAACGGAATTATTGCAGACATGGCTCATTCAGTTCGCCGTACCCTGGCAGCCCTGGTGCTGCTGGGCGTGGCCGTCGCGATCCTGGCTTCGCTGGGCGCGTGGCAGCTGCGGCGCGCTGACGAGCGGCGCGCCCTTCTCGCTGCCATCCAGGCCGGGCGGGCCCAGCCCCCGCTCGCGCTTACGCCCGCCACCGCGCCCGGTGAGCTGAGCGCCTGGCGCCCGGCGCAGGCCCAGGGACAATGGCTGAATCAATACAGCGTACTGCTGGACAATCGCAACCAGGACGGCAGGCCAGGCTATTGGCTGGCCACGCCATTGCTGCTGGAGCCGGCCAGCCGTGGCGCGGTGCTGGTGCTGCGCGGCTGGCTGCCGCGCGCCCTGCCCGGCCAGCCCGCCCCGACGCCGCCCGCGGCGCCGGCCGGGCAGCATAGCGTTATCGGCGAACTCTCGCCACGCGTGCCGCGCCTGTTCGAACTGTGGTCGTTCGGCGGGTCGGCGCAAGGCCAGTTGCCCGCTACACTGCCGGTGCCCGGCGGCGCCCTGCCCCAGGTGCAGAACCTTGAACTGCCGGCCTACGCCCATGCCACCGGACTGGCGCTGCTGCCGGCAGTGCTGATGCAGACGCAGGGCGACGACACCCTGGTGCGCGACTGGCCGCAACCTTCGGTGGACTACAACCAGAACCAGGGCTATGCCCTGCAGTGGTTCTCGTTCGCCGCCATCGCCGCCGCCGCGTGGCTGGCGGTGGCCTGGCGCGGCCTGCGCCGCGGCCGCGGCGCGGTCCGGCCTTGAATTTCACATAACACTCAGGAAACAACTGTGGCTCGCGAAACCTCCACTCCCGCCCCCGCCAAGAAGCGGTCGTTGACGCCGCTGGTGCTGGTATTCCTGTGCACCCTGGCTCCCATCCTGGCCGCCTGGGTGCTGTACAACAACCCGCAGTGGTGGCCCGACGAATCCAGCAACTATGGCACCCTGGTCGATCCGCAGCGCCCCATGCCGGCCGCCAGCGAGCTGCAGCTCACTACCCTCGACGGCCAGCCCTTCGACCTGCAAAGCCTGAAGGGCAAGTGGCTGCTGCTGAGCGTGGGCGAGGCCGCCTGCCCCGAATCGTGCGCGCGCAAGCTGTACATCACGCGCAACTCGCACGCCAGCCAGGGCAAGAATGTCGATCGCCTGGCGCGCGTGTGGTTCATTACGGACGACGCCGAGGTCCCCGCCAAGGTGCTCGAAGCCTACCAGGGCACTGTCATGGTGCGCGCGCGGCCCGAGCAACTGGCGCGCTTCCTGCTGGCGCGCGATACCGTGGCCGGCCAGCCCGGGCTGCTCGATCCCATCTGGGTCATCGACCCGCTGGGCAACCTGATGCTGCAGTTCCCCGCCAACGCCGATGGCGTCAAGGTGCGCAAAGACATCAGCAAGCTGGTCTACAACTCGCGCATAGGCTAGGCGCGCATTCATCATGGAACGCATCAAGCAACGCTACCGCAAGCTGGTCTTTTTCACCTGGTTTTTGACGCTCGACCTCATCATGTTCGGCGCCTTCGTGCGCCTGACCGATTCCGGGCTGGGCTGCCCCGACTGGCCGGGTTGTTATGGCAACGTGACGCCGCTGGGCGCCATGACCGACATCCACCAGGCCTCGCAGGCCATGCCTTTCGGGCCGGTGACCCTGTCGAAGGCCTGGATCGAAATGATCCACCGCTATGTGGGCGCCTTGCTGGGCATGCTGATCATCGCCATCGTGTTCATGGCCTGGCGCTACCGCCGCGAATTGGGCCGCTCGCCCGCGCTGGCGATTACCGCGCTGGTGGCCGTGTGCGTGCAGGGCGCGTTCGGCGCCTGGACGGTCACCCACCGGCTGATGCCCGCCGTGGTCACCGCGCACCTGGTGTTCGGCCTGTCGGTGCTGGCGCTGATGACCTGGCTGTCGGCGCGCGAGCGCCCCCACCTGGCGTTGCCGGCCCATGCGGCGCGCTGGCGGCCGTGGCTGGTGGTGGGCATGGCGCTGCTGCTGGTGCAGATCACGCTGGGCGGTTGGGTAAGCACCAACTATGCCGCGCTGGCCTGCCTGGATTTCCCCACCTGCCACGGGCAATGGCTGCCCGACATGGACTTCCACGGCGGTTTTTCCGTGATTCGCGGGCTGGGCGAGCTGCCCTCCGGCGAAATGATCTCGCAGAACGCCCTGACGGCCATCCACTGGGTGCATCGCAATTTTGCGTTCATTGTGCTGGCCTACCTGGGCGTGCTGGCCTCGCGCCTGCGCGCCGAGCCCGGGCTGCGCGGGCCGGCTACCCTGGCGCTGGCTCTACTGGCCGCGCAGTTGTTCACCGGCCTGACCACCATTTTCTTCCAGTGGCCGCTGCTGATCGCCGTGCTGCACAACGGCGGCGCGGCCGGCCTGACGCTCGCCTGCGTCGTCATGTTGGTGCGCCTGTCCACCGCCGGGCGCGCGCCGGCGTCGGCCACCTGATCGCCAGCGCGTTTAAAATAGCCTTATGACCAGCCTTGCCGCCCCCCAAACCGGACTACTGCGCCAGTACCTCGTGCTGACCAAGCCGCGCGTCACGCAGCTAGCCGTTTTCTGCGCCATCATCGGCATGTTCCTGGCCGTGCCGGGCCTGCCCGACCCGGGCCGGGTGGTGTTCGGCACGCTGGGCATCTGGCTGCTGGCGGCCGCCGCGTTCGCCATCAATTGCCTCATCGAACAGGAAATCGACGCGCGCATGCTGCGCACGGCGCGCCGCGCCACCGCGCGCGGCACCATTTCCGCCGCCCAGGTCATTTCGCTGTCGGGCCTGCTGGGCGGGGCGGGCATGCTGGTGCTGTATCACCTGGTCAACCCCCTGACCATGTGGCTGACCTTCGCCACGTTCGTGGGCTACGCCATCATCTATACCGTCATTCTCAAGCCGCGCACGCCACAGAACATCGTCATCGGCGGTCTGTCGGGCGCCATGCCGCCGGCCCTGGGCTGGGCCGCCGTGGCCGACGCCGTGCCGGCCGAGGCCTGGGTGCTGGTGCTCATCATCTTCATCTGGACCCCGCCGCACTTCTGGGCGCTGGCGCTATACCGCAACCACGACTACGCCAAGGCCGGCCTGCCCATGCTTCCGGTCACGCACGGCCAGCGCTTCACCCGCCTGCACATTCTGCTCTACAGCCTGGCGCTGGTGGCCACCACCACGCTGCCATACATCATCCGCATGAGCGGGCTGCTGTACCTGGCAAGCGCGCTGGCGCTGGGCGGCATGTTCGTGGCCTATGCCTGGCGCCTGTATCGCGAGTACAGCGATGCGCTGGCCCGCCGCCTGTTCCGCTTTTCCATCCTGTACCTGGCGCTGCTGTTCGCGGCCCTGCTGATGGACCACTGGGCCGGCCTGCTGGCCTGATCTCGGAGACCCTGCTTCATGTCCGCGTTTTCCTTCTCCCGCCGCGCGCTGCTGCGCGGCGCGGCGGCGTTCGCCCTGGCCGGCGCCCTGGCCGCCTGCGGTGATCCCGCCCCCAGCTTCAAGGGCAATGACATCAGCGGCACCCAGTTGGGCAAGGGTCTGGCCCTTACCGACCACAACGGCCAGGCGCGCACCCTGCAAGACTTTGCCGGCAAGGTCACGGTGGTTTTCTTCGGCTTCACCCAGTGCCCAGACGTGTGCCCCACCTCGCTGGCCGAACTCTCGCAGGTCATGGAAAAACTCGGCCCGGATGCCGACCGTGTGCAGGTACTAATGATCACGGTCGACCCCGAGCGCGATACGGCCGAAATTCTCAAGCAATATGTAACGACGTTCGATCCACGCTTCCTGGGCCTGACCGGCACTGCCGAACAGATCAAGCAGGCGGCCGCCTCGTTCAAGGCCTACTACGCCAAGGTGCCCACCGAGAACGGCAAGAACTACACCATGGATCACACCGCGGCGTTCTACCTGCTCGACGGCAAGGGCGATTCGCGCGTGCTGGCCAACAACACCATTGGCGTCGACGCCCTGGCCCACGACATCAAGGCCCTGCTGGGGTCGTAGCGTATGCGGCAGGCCCCTTGGCCCTCCGGCCAGGTGTCTGACTCCGAAGGTGTCAGACACCGTACGGTGGAAACAGCAGCCGCCCACCTCGGTGTCTGACACCTTCGAAGTCAGACACCTGGCGCTGCGCCCGCGTGGCTGTGCGCCCACCTGGCGCTGCACCCTCCTGGGCCTGTTCTGCTATTTGGCCCCGTGGGCGGCGCGCCAGCCCCGGTACGCCGCCAAGGCGGCCGGGCTGAGTTCGGCCGGGGCGATTTCGCGCCGGTGGCCGATGATCATCAGCGCGTATGGCGTGGCCAGGGCAGCCGCCTCTGCGCACAGCCGCGATTCTTCACCTTGCGACGGCAGGCGGTTGCGCCAATAATTAATGGCCTGTTCGAGCTCGGGCAGGGGAATCGGCTTGTCCATGCGGACATTGTCCCAGAACCCGGCCCGATCGTCCGGACAGGTCTTGCAAAGGGTCACTATCGCAACACGCCGATACTGCGGCCAGATGCTATACAACGGGCCGTACTGTCGATGGAGAACCATCATGAATACTCCCGTACCCGGCCAGAATGCGCGCCGTGGCCTGCACCCCCTGGTGGCGACCGCCGCGGTGTCAGTCATCCTGCTGTGCGCGGTGGCGGTGGCGGCCCTGGTGGGGTGGCTGCCCACCCCGTGGGCCGAATCCTCCGGCGAGACGCCCGTGCACGAAGCCCAGGCCCAGGCCGAACAGCAGGCTGGGCAGGCCCAGCCCCCGGCACCCGAAGCGCCGGCCAAGGTCGCCGCCGGGCCTCAAGCCGCTGCCCGGCCCGCTGCCAAACCCGCTCCCAAGCCGGCCGCCTGCGCCGATTGCGGCGTGGTCGAGACCGTCCGCCAGGTCCAGGTGCCGGCGCAGAACAATGGCTATAACGTCGTGGGCACGGTAGCCGGTGGCGTGGTGGGTGGCGTGGTCGGCCACCAGTTCGGCGGCGGCCACGGCAAAGACGCGCTGACCGTGCTGGGCGCCGTGGGCGGCGCTTTGGCAGGCCATGAAATCGAGCGTAATATCAGGCAGCAACAGACTGTGACGCACTACGAGATGATCGTGCGCATGGACAACGGCACCACCCGCAGCTTCAAGAGCTCGCAACCGTTTGCCTATGCGTCGGGCGATCACGTGCGGGTCGAAAACGGCCAAGTGCTGCCGCGCTAGGCATACGCCGCGCGTTCTTGGAGACTGAATGTCCGATCCCAACACCAACCCGTTCGTGCTGCCCGGCCTGGGGCAGGGCGGCGACCTTGCTGGCAATCCGTTGCTGGCCAGCATGGAAATGATGCGCAAGGCCTGGGCGGGCCTGGCGGGTCCGGGCGGCCTGGCGCAGACATTGCCCATGGCCGCGCCCATGAACCTCGAAGACCTCGAGCGCCGCATCGCCGACCTGCGCACGGTCGAGAACTGGCTGCGCATGAACCTGTCAATGCTGACCAGCACCATCCAGGGGCTGGAAGTACAGCGCGCCACCATTGCCACCCTGCGTTCCTTCGTGGGCGGCGCCGCCGCGGGCGGCGAAGCCTCACCCCTGGAGGAGGTCCTGGGCCTGAAGCCGGCCGCCGCGGCCGCGTCGCCCTCCGTGCCACCCGTCAGCGAACCTGCCAACGAACCCGCCCGCGAGCCGGGCAGCCCCGACGCCAGCGCCGCCGACCAGATCAACCAGGCCGCGCAATCGGCCTCGCAGGCATGGTGGAACCTGCTGCAGCAGCAATTCAACCAGCTGGCCACGGCTACTGCGGCCAGCATGCCCGACGCCGCGGCGCCAGGCGCCACGGCGTCCTCGGCGGCAAGCTCGGCCGCGCCTGCCAACGCCGCCCCGCGCAAGCGCGCACCCCGCAAAACGGCCGCCAAGCGCGCGCCGGCATCACGCAAGTCATAAACTTCCGCTTCAATCGTGCGGCGGGCATTTGCCCGTCGTCTTACGCCGCTTTCAACTCTATGCTCAATGTCGTAATTCTCGCCGCCGGACTAGGCAAACGCATGCAGTCCGATCTTCCCAAAGTGCTGCACTCCCTGGCTGGCAAGCCCATGCTCGAGCATGTGCTTGACAGCGCCAGCCAGCTCGAGCCCGGCCGTATCGTGGTCGTGGTGGGCCACGGCGCCGACCGCGTGCGCGGCGCCTACGAGGGCCGCGCCGGCCTCAGTTTCGCGCTGCAGCAGCCGCAGCAGGGCACCGGCCATGCCGTGCAGCAGGCCGTGCCCCTGCTGCAAGAAGACGGCAAGGACGACGTCACCCTGGTGCTGTACGGCGACGTGCCGCTGGTGCAGCCCGATACGCTGCGCCGGTTGCTGCAGGCGCGCGGCCAGGGCGCCGCCGTGCTCACCGAACTGCTCGACGACGCCACCGGCTATGGCCGCATCGTGCGCAACGAGCAGGGCCAGGTGCAGCGCATTGTCGAACACAAAGACGCCAGCGAGGCCGAGCGCGCCATCCGCGAAGTCAATACCGGCATCCTGGCCGCGCCCACCGGGCGGCTTAAAGACTGGCTGAGCCGTATCGACAACAACAATGCCCAGGGCGAGTACTACCTGACCGACGTGGTGGGCCTGGCCGTTGCCGATGGCGTGCCCGTTGGCGCGGCGCAGCCCTCGGCCGGCTGGGAAACCCTGGGCGTGAACAGCCGCGTGCAACAGGCCGAGCTCGAGCGCCGCTGGCAGCAGGAACAGGCGCGCCGCCAGCTCGAGGCCGGCGTCACGCTGGCCGACCCCGCGCGCTTCGACGTGCGAGGCACGCTGACCTGCGGGCGCGATGTGTTCATCGACGTGGGTTGCGTTTTCGAAGGCAAGGTCGAGCTCGCGGATGGCGTGCGCGTGGGCCCGCATTGCGTGCTGCGCGATGTATCGGTTGGCGCCGGCACCCACATCGACGCCTACAGCCATGTACAGCAGGCAACGGTGGGCCGCGACGCGCGCATCGGCCCGTATGCCCGCCTGCGGCCAGGCGCCAGCCTGGGCGACCGCACCCACGTCGGCAACTTCGTCGAAATCAAGAACAGCGTGCTGGATGCGGACAGCAAGGCCAACCACCTGGCCTACATAGGCGATGCCGACATTGGCGCACGCGTCAATGTGGGCGCGGGCACCATTACCTGCAACTACGATGGCGCCAACAAGCACCGCACCATTATCGAAGACGACGCCTTCATCGGCTCGGACACGCAACTGGTCGCGCCGGTGCGGGTCGGCCGCGGCGCCACCCTGGGCGCGGGCACCACGCTCACTCGCGATGCGCCGGCTGGCCAGCTGACCGTCTCGCGCGCGCGGCAGACCACGATCGAGGGCTGGCAGCGTCCCCAGAAGAAATCGTGAGCGCCGACCCAAAGGCCTCGTCAGCGGCTTGCGCCCGCCCGTCGCTGCCCGATGGCCTGCCCACGCCGCGCCGGTACTGGGCGGCGGCCACCGTACTTACCGGCATCAGCCTGTCGGTGCTGGACACCACCATCGCCAACGTGGCGTTGCCCACCATCGCCACCGACCTGCACGCCTTGCCGTCGCAGGCCGTGTGGATCGTCAATGCCTACAACCTGGCCGTGGTCGCGCTGCTGCTGCCCTTGTCGGCTCTGGCCGAGCGCATTGGCTTCAAGCGCATGTTCTCGTTCGGCCTGGCGCTGTTCGCGCTGGCCTCGCTGTTCGGCGCCGTGTCGCAGACCCTTTGGCAATTGACGCTGGCCCGCGTGGTGCAGGGCATAGGAGCCGCTACGCTGATGTGCATGTTCGGCGGGCTGGTGCGCAACATCTACCCGCTGCGCCTGCTGGGGCGCGGCATCAGTCTTAACGCCACCACCGTGGCGGTAATGTCGGTGGTGGGCCCGACGCTTGGCTCGGTCATTCTTGAAATTGCCCACTGGCGCTGGATTTTCGCCATCAACCTGCCCGTGTGCGCGGCGGTGATGCTGGGCCTGCGCCACCTGCCCGTGGTGCCGCGCACCAACGTCCGGCTCGACTGGCTGAGCGCGCTGCTGTGCATGGCGACGCTGGCGGTATTCATATCCGGCGTCGATACGCTGGGCCAGAACCTGGTTCGGGGCGCTGTCATGATCGTGGCGGCTATCCTGGTGGGGTGGGTGCTGGTGCGCCGCGCCAATAACCAGCCAGCGCCGCTGGTGCCCGTGGACTTGCTGCGGATCCGCTCGGTCGGTTTCGCGGTAGCGGCTTCGGCCTGTACCTTCGCGGCACAGATGGCATCGTACGTATCGCTGCCGTTCTACTTCCAGCAGGTGCTGGGCCGCTCGTACCTGGAAGTAGGCATGCTGATGGGCGCGTGGCCGGTGGGCACGGCCATCGTCGCGCCACTGGCGGGTCGCATGTCGGACCGCTACTCGGCCGCCACGCTCAGCGGCGCGGGCGCGGGCGCCATGGTGATCGGACTGGCCACGCTGGCGTTTCTGCCGCTGGATGCCACCAACACCTGGATCATGGTGGCCATGTTCATCACGGGCACGGGCTTCGGATTCTTCCAGACCCCCAACAACCGCGCCATGCTGTCGTCATCGCCGCGCCAGCGCAGCGGCGCGGCCGGCGGGCTGCAGGCCACCACGCGCGTGTTCGGCCAAAGCTTCGGCACCGCGCTGGTGGCCATTGCCTTTGGCATCAGTGGGGCCGCGGGCCCCGCTTCGGCGTTGATCCTGGCCATGCTCTGCGCGGCCGTGGCCGTAGCGGTGAACGTGGTGCGGGTGAACAAGCTGCGGCCCAGCTGACACGGCTTCAGGCGGGTCCCGGCGCCGCGTCACTCTATAATGCGGCCGTATGGATTCCTATAGGCATTGCGCATGAAAATCACGGTTATCGGCACGGGCTACGTCGGACTTGTCTCGGGCGCCTGCCTGGCCGACATGGGCAACGAAGTCTTGTGCCTGGATGTCGATGCGGCCAAGATCCAGACCCTGCAACAGGGGGGCATTCCCATCTACGAGCCGGGCCTGGACGACCTGGTCAAACGCAATGCCCAGGCCGGCCGCCTGAAGTTCACCGACGACGTCGCCGCCAGCGTGGCTTTCGGCGATGTGCAGTTCATTGCCGTGGGCACGCCGCCCGGCGAAGACGGCTCGGCCGACCTGCAGCATGTGCTGGCCGCGGCCCGCAACATCGCGCGGCACATGACCACCCGCAAGGTGGTGGTCGACAAATCCACCGTGCCCGTAGGCACGGCCGACAAAGTGCGCCAGGCCATGGCCGGCGTGCTGGCCGAGCGTGGCGTCGACGTGCCCTTCAGCGTAGCCTCGAATCCCGAGTTCCTGAAAGAAGGCGCCGCAATCAAAGACTTCATGAGCCCCGATCGCATCATCGTCGGGGCCGACGACGACTACACCGTTGACGTGATGCGGCGGCTGTATGCGCCGTTCCAGCGCACCCACGAACGCCTGATGGTCATGGATGTGCGCTCGGCAGAACTCACCAAGTATGCCGCCAACGCCATGCTGGCTACCCGCATCTCGTTCATGAACGAGATGGCCAACCTGGCCGAGGCCCTGGGCGCCGACGTCGAGCAAGTGCGGCGCGGCATCGGCGCCGACCCGCGCATCGGCTACCATTTCCTGTATCCCGGCGTGGGCTACGGCGGCTCGTGCTTTCCAAAAGATGTGCAGGCGCTGGTGCAAACTGCCGCCGAACACGGCCTGCCCATGCGCGTAGTGGCCGCCGCCGAAGCCGCCAACGACGCGCAAAAGCTGCGGCTGTCGCAGAAAATCGTGGCGCGTTTCGGCGAAGACCTGTCCGGCCGCACCTTTGCCTTGTGGGGCCTGGCCTTCAAGCCCAACACGGACGACATGCGCGAGGCGCCCAGCCTCACAGCCATTGCCGAACTCACGCGCCGCGGCGCCCTCGTGCGCGCTTACGACCCTATCGCCATGCCGCATTCCCGCCAGATCCTGGCGCACAATCCGGCGGTGGCGTTCGCCGACGACATGTACCAGGCGCTGGACGGCGCCGATGCCTTGCTGATCGCCACTGAGTGGAAAGTGTTCCGCGCGCCCGACCTGGACCGCATGCGCGCGCTGCTGAAAACACCGCTGGTCATCGACGGCCGCAACCTGTATGTGCCCGCCGAAATACGCGCGCAGGGTTTCGAATACCTAGGTATCGGACGTGCATGAATATTCTGCAGCTCAACTTTGAGAAAGGCTGGCGCGGCGGCGAGCGCCAGACGCTGTACTGCATGCGCGCGTTCCGCGCGGCGGGGCATCAGGTCGAGCTGCTGTGCCGGGCCGGTGGCCCCCTGGAAGCCCGCGCCGGCGAAGAGGGCTTCACGGCTCACGGCGTGCGCAACGTGCCGGGCCAACTGGGCTTTCTGGCCCGCGCCGGACGCAACTACGACATCATCCACGCCCAAACCGCCAACACCGTTACCTGGGCGGTGCTCACCAAAGGCCTGCATCGCCGGCCCGTGGTGTTCTCGCGCCGCACCTCGTTCGTAGTCGAGCCCAACGAAGAATGGAAAACCGGCGCCAAGTGGCGCCGCGTGGACGGCTTCGTGGCCATCAGCGAGATGGCGGCCGCCGAGCCGCGCCGGCTGGGCATCGACCCCATCATTATCCGCAGCGCCGTCGAGCCGCATGACATCGACCGCGCCAACGTCGAACGCCTGGCCGACGAACTGGGATTGCGCGGCAAAAAGGTGCTGGCCACGTCCGCCGCCCTGATTCGCGACAAAGATCCCCTGACCCTGGTTCGCGCTGTGGGCGAGCTGGCGCGCACGCGCAACGATTTCGTCTTTGTGCACTTTGGCGCCGGCGGCGACCGCGAAGCCGAGGCGCGCGCCGAAGTGCAGGCCCTGGGGCTGCAACAGGTGTACCTGTTCGCCGGTTTTCGCAAGGGCATCGAAGACTTCTACAGCATCTTCGACGTGTTCGTCATGAGCTCGCAAGAAGAAGCGCTGGGCAGCAGTGTGCTGGATGCCTTCCTGCAGCATGTTCCGGTCGTATCCACCGATGCCGGGGGCCTGAAAGAAAGCCTGGCCGATGGCCGCGGCGTCTTGTGTCCCGTGGGCGACGCGCACGCCATGGCGAAAGGCATGGCCCGCTGCCTGGACGACGCCGCATTTCGCGCCGACTGCACCCAGCGCGCCTACGATTACGTGCGCACCGAGCACGACGTCACTGAAATGGGCCGCCGCTACCTGGCCCTGTTCGACCGCCTGTTGGCAGCGCGGCGGGCCTAGCTGGCCGACACATCGATCCGCGTTTCGAACTTTGCCCGGTGCACCGAAAAGAATGTGCGCACGTTGCGCACATTGGCCTGCGCGGTGAACGCCCGGTGCGCCAGCGCATGGTAGGCCGGCATGTCGCGCACCTGCGCCACCACCAGGAAATCGGGCCCCGGCGACACGCGGTAGCACTGCAGCACGGCTGGCTCGTCCATCAACGTGCGCTCGAATGCATCCAGGCTTTCCGCCGCCTGCACATCCAGCGTGATTTCCACGATGGCCGTCAGCGTGCTGCCCAGTTTTTCAGGCGCCACGATCGCGACTTGCCGTGCAATGACGCCCGTATCCACCAGCCGCCGCACCCGCCGCAGGCAGGTTGGCGGCGAAGCATGCACCCGTGTGGCGAGCTCCTGGTTGGTGAGTGCGCAGTCGTGTTGAAGCTGGTCCAGGATGCGGCGGTCGAGTTCGTCCAGTTCGACAGGAGGGGGCGCCTGTTCTTGCATTTTTATTTCATCAACCTGATTATATTGAAATTATATTTAATCACGTTTATGTAAGAAAATCAGCTTTCATAAGTGGCTAAATAAAGAAATCAAATTTCAAGCCAGCAAGCGCACAATGCGCCGATACGTAAAATCATCGGAGAGTTCTCTATGTGCGGCATTGTTGGCGCCGTCGCTCAGCGCGACATCACCCCCGTCCTGGTCGAAGGCCTGAAGCGGCTGGAATACCGCGGCTACGACTCGTGCGGCGTGGCGCTGTATGTGGACGGGCACCTGCGCCGCACCCGCAGTACGCAGCGCGTGGCCGAATTGGGCGAGCAGATCGCGCAAGACAAGCTGGCCGGCTTCACCGGCATCGCCCACACTCGCTGGGCCACCCATGGCGTGCCCGCCACCCACAATGCCCACCCGCATTTCTCGCGCCTGGGCAAAGACGAGCCGCGCATCGCGCTGGTGCACAACGGCATCATCGAAAACCACGACGATCTGCGCGCTGAGTTGGAAGCCGCCGGCTATGTCTTTGAAAGCCAGACCGACACCGAAGTCATCGCCCATCTGGTCAACCACCTGTACAACGGCGACTTGCTCGATGCTGTGCAGCAGGCGGTGCGCCGCCTGCATGGCGCTTACGCCATCGCCGTATTCTGCCGCGACGAGCCGCATCGCGTGGTGGGCGCCCGCCAGGGCTCGCCGCTGGTTGTGGGCGTGGGCCAGAACGAGAACTTCCTGGCGTCCGACGCCCTGGCGCTGGCCGGCACCACCGACCAGATCATCTACCTGGAAGACGGTGACGTCGTCGACCTGCAGCTGTCGCGGGTGTGGATTACCGACACCGAGGGCAAACCGGTCGAGCGCAAGGTGCACTCCGTGCAGGTGCACACCGGCGCGGCCGAGCTGGGCCCGTACCGCCACTACATGCAGAAAGAAATCTTCGAGCAGCCGCGCGCCGTGGGCGATACGTTGCAAGATATCGAAACCATCACGGCCGAGCTGTTCGGCGACGGCGCCCACAAGATCTTCAAAGACATCGATTCGCTGCTCATCCTGGCCTGCGGCACCAGCTACTACGCCGGCCTCACCGCCAAGTACTGGATCGAATCCATCGCCAAGATTCCCGTGGCGGTCGAAATCGCCAGTGAATACCGCTACCGCGACAGCGTGCCCAACCCGCGCACGCTGGTGGTCACCATTTCGCAGTCCGGCGAAACGGCCGATACTTTGGCCGCGCTGAAGCACGCCCGCTCGCTCGGCATGGAGCAGACGCTGACCATCTGCAACGTGGCCACCAGCGCCATGGTGCGCGAATGCAAGCTGGCGTACATTACGCGCGCCGGCGTCGAAATTGGCGTGGCGTCCACCAAGGCCTTCACCACCCAACTGACGGCGCTGTTCCTGCTGACGCTGGCCCTGGCGCAGACGCGCGGCCACCTGACCGACGAGCAAGAGGTCGAACACCTGAAAGCGTTGCGCCACCTGCCGGTCGCCATCGGCGCGGTGCTGGCGTTGGAGCCGCAGATCATGGCCTGGGCCGACCGCTTCGCCAGCAAGGAGAATGCGCTGTTCCTGGGCCGTGGCATGCATTACCCCATTGCGCTCGAAGGCGCGCTGAAGCTGAAGGAAATCAGCTACATCCACGCCGAGGCGTATCCGGCCGGCGAACTCAAGCACGGCCCGCTGGCCCTGGTCACCGAGCACATGCCCGTGGTGACCATCGCTCCGAAAGATTCGCTGCTGGAAAAACTCAAGTCCAACATGCAAGAAGTGCGCGCGCGCGGCGGCGAGCTGTATGTGTTCGCCGATGCCGACAGCCGCATCGCCAGCGGCGACGGCATGCACGTCATCCGCATGCCCGAGCACTACGGCATGCTGTCGCCCATCCTGCACACGATTCCGTTGCAACTGTTGTCGTACCACACGGCATGCGCGCGGGGCACCGACGTGGACAAGCCGCGCAACCTGGCCAAGAGCGTGACGGTGGAGTAGGGGGCGCAGGCGTGCTTCACCTTTGAAGAGAGAGAATAAAGTCTGTCGGAGAATAATAAAGTCAGTCGTCGCTAATTGCGGCTAACTTCTCCTATTTTCTGCAAAATTACGGAAATGTCGGTTTTGCGCAGTCTTCGGTCACTAGTTACGGGTTGGCATTCTCACTCGCGTGTCGCGTTCTATAGGTTTTGGCTCAGTCCCGCAGCGACCAGTGGAAATAGGAGATCGCATTCCGGTCTCATCACGTCATGTCCTGACGCTTCAGAAAGTCTCTCGGGTCGAATTCAGAAATCGAACTTTGGGCCCGAGCTCTCTTTCGTATCAGACGGACGTAACGTTCAATTCGGTTGCGGCGAGCACTGGCACGGCCTGGAGAGGTCGCCGAATTCGCTTCGGATCGTGCGAAAGTAGCCGTTGCCGCTGCTCTAGAAGACAGGGGGTGCAATGCGCCGCCGCAGCTGTGGCCATACGCGGCGAATGCAGCAACTGCGTGGGTTGGACATGCAAGTCGTCGCGATAGCACCTTAAGCTTAGGCGACGGATCTTCGCGTGTGTCCGGACTTGGCATTCGACTACGGCGGCTTTCGACCCAAAGCTGCGGGCGTAGCTCCGTCAGCCCCTTAAGCCAGCGGCTGCTGCAGATCAACGCCTGCCAGTTCCACTATTAGTGGCCACGTTCCAAAACCGCCGCTCGTCGCCTACGACTGTTCGCTGGTAGTCCGATTCTCAGCGAACTCGATGTGGAGGATGAGAGTTCGCGCCGCTGTCGATGCATCTGGTGTCGCCGAGCATTGACGCCTAGCGGTCCGCGGTGTCGCTTTTGCGCTGCCGGTTCAATGGGTCGCGAGTCGGTAAGGGGCATGCTTCAACAGGCCATTCTTTGCTGAGGAGCATTCTGAACGCCGCAAGCAGCTCCGACGCAGGCACAGGCCAAGGACGATCTGAAGAAGCGGCTCAAAACCAAAGCAAGTGAAGGACGTTGACCCTACCATTATTTACTGGATGCGCGACACTGTCTTCACCTGTGCCTGCAGTCTTTCAGGTAATACGAAATCGCTAAGGGCACTTCTCAACCAGTGCACCTCTACGTCCCACAGCACCGCCTAAAAAATCTAGCGACAGCAAAATCGCGCACATAAACACAAGTGTGTTTATGTGCGAAAATTCAACAACAAGTGTGTATAAGGCACTTTAAAGCAACCGCCCCGTTTTTACGCGACGGACAGACCGGCAACAATGGCTCGCTGTACTTAAACCTCGGCTTCCAAGCTCCAGCAGTACCAGCCCATCAATTCAGCCGGGCGCTCGGCCTCCGGACCACCAAATCTGCGGGCCGGTTTTCCTTCTATTGTATTTTGCGGACTCGCAAACCATTTTCTAAATCTAGACAAATCAACATGCCGAACTCCAACTTGGACTATCTCCTCGAAAACTTCAATTACTCCGTGGCCCGTGCCGCGGAACAGACCGATGATCCAAGAATGCTACGCCACCTTGGCGCCGTCAAGAATGCCGCTAAGCAATTAGCAGACGCTTGCCGGCCCATGCAGCCCAGTTTGCTCACACCGCCAATCAAAATCGCCAGCGGCTCTGCCCGTCCGATCCCAACCGGCACGAAGGGTTAGCACGTTAAAATCCCACAGATTCCAGAGACGAATGGAGAAGTTCCCTCGCGCATGGGACGTTTATGGTGGACGTGGTCCATACAGTTGCAATCGGAGCCTCCAAGCATGGGAAGTGGTCGACGAGGTGCACCGGAAAAAATACTTGGCGATAGAAATTGCGACATCAGCAGTCCCTCCGATTCGAAGTAAACATGATTTCAACACCGTCTTGATGCTTGGAGTCCGCTTCTCCTCCCAAGGACGGTGCTACCATCTAAAGTTGCTAAGCATAGAGGCAACGCCATAGTGCGCATGGAGCGTCGAGATGGTTGCGCTAACATGACGCCCAGTAGAAACCAGAAAGGCTGAAAATACACCATGGAACTGGGCGCTATTCCGGCAATTCCGACCACCAGCAGGCAGGTCCGTCCCAGCCAGTCCAACCGCCACAGCAGCCAAAGCATGAACAGCGGCCAGGCGACGCCCAAGTAGAACAGCATCTCGAACCAGAAGAAATGCGGCGATCCCCAAGGCTTCAGCTCTCCACGGGTAAGCGACATTACATTTAACTGGCCTGCACCCATGCCGGCGAGCCATTGCCACCAAGGCATGTACCGGGCCTGGTTGATCATGTCCATGAGCAAGGCTTTCCGTGAATTTGTAGATTGATCACCCTCGGCCGCGACCAACTCCCATTCACCATCATTGAGAGTGATACGCGGCAAATCGCGGGTGATGGGGCCGACGGACTGCTGCCATAGCAGGCCGGCGCCGCTGAGGGCCGCCCAGGCCAGCGCCATGGCCGCCTTGCGCCGCCACGAACCCTGCATCAGGCACAGCAGGTAAGCCGCGCCCAACACCCCCATGCCCAGCAGGTCGGCGCGCCGGTTCAAGACCAGGCAGTACAGCCAGGCAATGGCGAACAGGGCGCTGGACAGACGCCGCCGGGCCAGCAGCCACAGCAGATTGGCCACCACCAGCGCGGTGGCCATATTGTTGATGTTGTCCCAAGGGCCGCCGGTCAGGGGGTAGCGCGCGCGAAAGCGCTCGGAGTGCGTCAGCAGGTCGAACCACGGCACCAGCGCCATCAGCAGCCACAAGGCTACCAGCCAGGGCAGCCAGCGCAGGTAGGCGTTGCCCTGGCGGGCCAGGTGTTCGCCCAGCAGGGCGTAAGACAGGCTGATCGCCAGGATGACCGCGTACTGCGCATAGCGGGGCTGGTTGTCGGCCCATGCCGCCTGGACGCAGACCAGCAGCATGACCGCCACGGCGGCCGGCAGGGCGCGGCTGTGCAGGAAGCTGCGCCGCGTTGGCGCATCCAGGCAGAAGGCCAGTGCGATCAGGGCCAGCCCCCAATGGAACGGCCGCAGGGGCGGCGGCAGGTAGAGCGACGACCCCAGCAGCATCAGCATGCACGCTGCGGTCAGTAGCCGCGGCGCCAGCGCGCTGGACTGAAAATCAGAAGAAAGCGGAGCAGATGACATAGAAGGTCGCGGGCGCGGCGATGCCGACGGCCAGTAGCCGGCCCAGCAGCATGCGCTGCACGGCGGCGTACACGCGGCCGGGGGCGTGGCTGTCGACAATGCGCGCGATGCGCGGTTCCAGGATGAAAGTCAGCAGCACCGTGGCGGCGCCATTGATGATGCCCGAAAGCTGCGAGATCGTGCTGCGATAGTCGTGGAACACCAGCGCGAAGTAATACGACAACAGCACGCCCAAGGCGTAGCAAAAGAACACGGCCGCGGCCAGGGGCATGATGCTGGCGGGGGCGTGATGCTGCCCGCGATCGAGTTCACCGCGCAGGTCGGCCAGCGTCAGGCGCGGGCGGCCTTCGTTACGGGTGATGAAGTTGGCCAGCAGTACGATCCAGCGCCGGCGCAGGCTGTACGCCAGCAGCGACAGGGCGGTGGCGCCGAACAGCGCGCCCAGTCCCATGTACAAGTAGTGCTGCCGGGGCAGGCTGCGGTCGATCAGGAAGCCCAGCATGGGCATCAGCGCCAGGTAGAAGAAGCGCGTGACGGTGGTGGTGGCGTTCTGGATGGCATAGCCCGTCACCGCCTTGCCGGCCAGGCTGCCGGCCACCCGCGCGTAGTAGCTCAGGAACTCGAGCAGGTGTATGGCGGAAAAGCTGGCGACCACCAGCAGCATCAGCAAGGTCATGGCGAGTGGGAACGCGTGCCGGAATGCGCCAAGCATAGCGTTTTTCTATAAGCCTCCAGCATGATGTCGAGGCTGTGGTCCCAGGTGTAGTGCTGCAGCACATGCTCGCGGCCGCGCGCGCTCATCTGCGCGCGCAACTCAGGGTTGAGTACCAGGTCGACGATGCGCGCGGCGGCAAAACCCGGGTCATCCACGGGCACGATGAACCCGGATTCATTGTCGGCCACCACTTCGGCCGGGCCGTCGGCATCGGACACCACCACCGGCACGCCACAGGACGAGGCCTCCAGGATGGCCACGCCGAAGCTGTCCTGGCGACTCAGCGCCACATAGATATCCAGGTTGGCCAGCGCTTCGGGCACCTTGGCATGCGGAATGAAGCCTGCGAATACCACGCGTTCGTCAAGCTGCAGGTCACAGGCCAGTTTCTTCAGTTTTTTCTTCTGGCTGCCCTTGCCGTAGATGCGCAGCTCCAGGCGGCGGGCAATCTCGGGGTGCGAGCGGTCTAGTTGCGATACTACGATCTGAAACGCGCGTAGCAGCGTATCAATGCCGTATTGAGGTTCCAGGCCTTTGATGGTGCCGACCACAATCGCTTGTCCGTCATCATGGGCTTGTCCGTCATCACGGTGTCGCGGACAGAATTGCGTGTGATCGATGCCAAACGGCGTGATTGTCACCGGCAAAGGTTCGATCGCCGCGATCCGTCTGGCCATGGCACGGCTGGTAGACGCCACCAAGGTGGCAAAGCGCAAATTGTCAGTCAACAGTCGGCGATGCAGCGCGCTTTTATGAGGGAATTTATAGATATCCGTGCCCCATGCCGAAAGCAGCAAAGGCTGGAACTTGGCCAAGCGAGCGAGCAGCCCATACCCGCTGGCGTAGTGGGCATTGAGCAGCTCGGGCTGGATCTCGGCCAGCAAGCGGCGCACGCGCTTGGCCGCCAACGCGTAGCCCAGCGGAGCACGGCAGCGCAGCCTGTGCAGGTGCACCTGCGGCGACAGCTCGCGCCCGGGGGCGTGCAGCGTCAGGACATGGACTTCGATACCACGCTCGGCCAGGCCATTGGCCCAGCGTACGGTATGGATACTGTTGGCGGCGCCGAGGAGTGCTACGCGGGTGGGAATGCGCAAAGTTCTCTGTACAACTCTGCACTGCTCCATCCCGTAAGTCCTGCGGTGATTCAGACCCAGACTTATGATTTGCTTAGAGGCCGCCACCGGGTATGTGCCCCTTAATTCTTCAATATTGGATATGGCCACTAGCTTCCTTCTTGGCAATTCGTTGCGGCCCATGCCGTGACTAAAGGACCTGCTGTAATGTGCTCCGCTTTTCTTGCAGTGTCCTAAATAGCGCCCAGTTTCTGGCGAATCTCGGGACCATCGGTCCGCTCAACCGCCTTCGCCATGGCATGTAATGGATGCACGCGTCCTCAGGCGCTAGGCCTGAGGACATTTCTCATGACGGAATGAGAATCCACTTGTACGTGGGGTTTGCTTAGAAACCTATGTTGAGATAAAGCGAACCGTTATTGTCCGTCTGGCCATCGCCGAACTGGCCGTTGTAGCTGACGCCCATGGTGGCGCGCTTGCCAAGCGCCACCCCCAGCCCCAGATTCACCGCGGCGGCATCCTTTGCAATCGGCGCTCCCGCCACACTGAACGAGCTGCCCGCGCCCGTGATGAAGGCGACAGTGCGCCGAGTGTCGACATCGCCATTGGCGTGGCGCCAACCCAGCCCCCCATTCAAATAGGCTTGCGTGCCAGCCAGCTCGAAGGAAGTCTTGCCGCGCACCCCGAGCGTGGTCGTGACCGTCGTATCAGTGCGGCTGTCGCCTCGCAATGCGGCGTCGCCGCCGGATTCGCTGAAACCGTCGGTGTGCTGATTCAGCCAGGCAACCCCCAGATAAGGCCCGATCTGCGAGTCCGGTCCCACCGAAAAGGCATATCCGAGTTCGGTGAACGCCTGGAAACTTTGGGCGTCATAATCCGCCTTCAACGTCTGGTTGCCACCGAGATTCACATTGCGGCGCGTGTCGATACTGTGGTGGGTGTATGCCGCTCCAGCCAGGAATTCCACTTTTCCATTGGACCGGGCCCAGCTCTTGCCACCGTACAGCGCGGCCGTGTAGCTATCGACATCCGCCTTGGAAGAGGCGCGGTCTTTGACCTTGGTGCTGCTGTCGGTGTAGCCCAGGGCGGCTCCGATACGCCATCCTTTGCCCACTTCGGCGTCTCCGCCCAGGAACAGGCCGCCCGAGGTGGTCCTGGCCTTGGCGGCATTGCCATCTGAGTCCAGCGAGAACTCGCCGCCCGTGACTTGCGCCCACAAGGGGTAAGTGCCCTGGGCGGAGCCGGCCCCGAGATTGGCCAGCAGCCTGTCGGACAGTGTCTGGCGCACCAAGTTGCCTGAATACAGCAAAGCCGACTGCGTGCTTGCGTGGATTTCGCCGGACAACTGGTTCAGGGCAGCTTGGCTATCGGTGGAAGTCAGCGCCGCATCCGCCGCCGAATTACGCCCCGCAACGGAAATCACGCCGTCCAGCGTATGGTTCTGGTTGGAGCTCAGGTTTTCCCGCTTGCCTGCGACCTTGGCCTGGTCGACCGACAGGCTGACTTTGACATCTTTGGCGGCGTACTTGACCGGGTCCAGGCTGACCAGCGTGTTGGCGAAACTGTCGTCCAGCCCCGCATCGGCAAATTGCCCGATGACCTCGCCATCGATCGTCTGGACGATGGTGTAGTCATGATTGACCAGGTATCCGCCGTTACCGTTTTCCTGCCTGACCGCCAGCGTCGTGCCCGCGAGGTCGACGTCGCCCGTTTGCGCAATCACCAGATCCGAGTTGCCTGCCGCGTTGATCTCGGCCACATAGGCGCTTCCGAAGTTCGAGATCGAGGCGTAGGTCTGCGTTCCTACTGAGTTTCCAGGGCTGATCGTGCCGCCCGAAGCATTCAGCGAGCCGTTGACGGTGAGGTTGCCGCCAAGCGTTGCGCCGCCGGTGACGTCCACATTGCCTTCGATCAGGATCGGCGCCGCCAGGCTGCCGCCTTTCAGGGTGGCATTGTTGTCCAGCCCGACGTTGCCGCTGATCCGGGAGGCCACATCGTCTCGCTGGCTGAACGCAAAGCTTGCATTGTTGCCGCTGAGGTTGCCACTGATGGTCGCGGCGTCGCTGAATGCAAGGGCCGACCCCGAGCCTCCGGCCAAGTCTTTATTGATCTGAGTGGGCCCGCCAAAGGCCACTGACGACGAGGCAAAGCTGGCGTTTTCTCCGATGGTTGCCGGTCCGGAGAAGGTCACGGTCGAGCCGGTGGCCTCGACGTTGCCCTCGATGGAAGCATTGCCGTTGAAGCTTGCCTGGCTGCCGCTCTCAACCGAGAAACCACCGCCGATGTCCGCGCCATTCTGGAAGACGATGGTGGAATCCTGGCCGCCCGTGACATTGCCCGCAATGGGCTCGCCTCCCACATTGATGATTTCGCCGCCGTCTTCCGCCGCAAGGTCATTGATTCCCCGGACAATGCCGATCCAGCTTGCGCCCTGGGCAACCGTGAAGTTGGTCTTGCCTCCGCCGTCGCGCAACCCGGAATCTTGATCCAGTCCGTCGAGGTCGACAACGTCGCCGCTTGAACTCGAACCCGCCGCGAGCGTCAGGTTGACGATGCCGTCCATCCCTTCCTGGCCGCGGTTGACTTGCAGCAGGGTGCCATTGTTCTGGGTCAGGTTCGAACCGCTGCCCACGGTAATGTTCTGGGTCTGGCCTGCAGCGTTCAGATTGGATACCAGAGATGCGCCGGCAGCCTCGACCCGTGTCGAAGCCAGGCTCACGCTGGCATTGTCATTCAAGACGATGCCATCGCCTTGCTCGGAGACCAGGGTCGAGTCGGTTGCGGTCAGGGTGCTGCCATAGTTGATTTCGGCCGCCACCGCCGCCTGGCCCTGGACAGTGATGGTCGAGCGCTCCAGGTTGATCACGCCATAGGTATTGTCCGTGTCCACGGTGGCGCCGGCCTTGGCGCCGGCGCTGTTCGCGCCGCGCGTCACGATACTGAGGTCCGAGGCATTGATGGTCCCGGCCGCGGCAGAGCCGGTGCCGCCCACGGCGACCAGGCCGTTTGCCGTTTCGTGCGGGCTGTTCGCATTGGGCTCGCCATTGACAGTGACGCTGCCGCCATTGAGATTGACGGTGCCGCCCTGGTAGGCCCACACGCCATCGCCCACCCCGCCGGAAGTGGTGATGTCGACGCCGTTGGCATCGACCGTCGAGCCGTTTCCGCTGGCATACAGGCCATAGGCCATGAATCCCTGGGTGGTGACGGAACCGCCGCCGAGTTCGATATGGCCGCCATTCGTGGCATAGGCGCCATACGCCCGCTGCCCCTTTGTGCTGATGACCACGCCGTCCTGGGCGGAAATGCTCGAGTTTGCGCCATCCGCGGACAAGGCATAGGCGCGCGAGCCGTCTCCATCCTGGGTGCCTTGCCCTGTTGCGTTGTCGGTCGAGATCGAGCCGCCCTTCAAGGTAATGGCGCCGCCGTTTTCGGCTCGCGCCCCGAAACCGTACAGCCCTTCGGTGTTCACGGTGACGTTTGTCGCGTCGATGGCCGAGCCAGGGTCTTTGGCATACATCCCGTAGGCATGGTTGCCGCCAGCCGACAGGGAATCCCCGTTCAGCACGATGGTTCCGCCGTCATGGGCATAAGCGCCATGCGACCCTTCGCCGGACGTCTGCACAGACGAGCCCGTGCTGTTCAGCGTGCTTCCGTACGACGACTCCAGGCCGGAGGATGCCGCGCCCCGGGTCTCGATGGAGGCATTGTCGATTTCAGCCGTACCGCTGGTTCGTTCTACCATGTCGGCCGCGACGACGCCGGCGGCACTGTCTCCGGTTGTCAGGATCTGCGTGCCGTCAACGTGTATCGTTCCCGCGCCGAGTTCCCCGCCATAGACGCGGACCGCGGCGGCGCCCGCCCCGCTGGTGGTGATAGAACCGCCCGTATAGTCAATGGCGGCGCCATTGAAGGATTCCAGGCCGAAGCTTCCGACGCCGTCGGTGACGATCTGGCTATTGCGGGCGGTTACGTGGGCGCCCTTGTTGGCGGACTGGATGCCCACGGAATAGTTTTCGCCATGCGTCGTTATCGAAACATCGTCAAGATCGATCTCGGTAGCCAGTTCTTCAGCTGCAGGTGTGCGATACGCAACAACGCCATGCCCAAAATGGTTGTTGGTGACGATTTCGACATCCGTCGCATTGATCGAGCCTCCATCGTTTGCCTGGATCCCGACGGTCCGTTTGCTGCCGGACGCGGTGACGGTTCCGCCATTGAGCGTGACGTTGCCGCCACCCGTTGCGCCGGCGCCCGCTGTGAACGCATGGGCATAATCGGCTCCGGGATTGGTCGAATGCGCGCTGATCGAGATGGTGGCATTGTTCAATGTCGCCGTCGCGCCATTTCCGCTGGCCGTGATGGTGCGGCCGTTGCTGCCACTGGGGCTGTCCAGATCGTTGCTCAGCTCGACATTGTCCAGGGCAAGCTGTCCGCCGGTGTTGACCAGGATGAGGTCGTAGGCGCTGCCGCTGACGCTGGCGCCATCACCGGTGAGTATGCCGCCGTTGTTGACCGTGATCGTGCTGTTGGACATATTCGAGTCACCCAGGTCGTAGGGCGTCTCGACCGTCAGGTTGATCGCCATCGTGTCCGACGCGTGGCCGAATGCCGCGAGCAAGGCCAGCGCCAAGACCGTGTGCTGCATTCTGTTGTTGCGTACATTCCTTTTCATAGCAAGTGTCCTCCGGCATTGAAAAACGAACATGGGCCAGTCTGAAAGTGGCCTTCAATCTCTGAGAAAAATTTCGCCAAGCCGCTCGAGCTGGTCCAGGGCTTGTCCACAACCCCTGACCACGCAGGTCAGGGATTCTTCGGCCACCACCACCGGCAGGCCGGTTTCTTCCTGGAGCAGGCGGTCCAGGTCGCGCAACAGCGCGCCGCCGCCGGTCAGGGCGATGCCCTTGTCGGTGATGTCGGCGCCCAGTTCGGGGGGCGTCTGTTCCAGCGCGATCTTGACGGCCGACACGATCTGGTTGAGCGGATCGGTGAGCGATTCCAGGATTTCGTTGGACGACACCGTGAAGCTGCGCGGCACGCCTTCGGCCAGGTTGCGCCCCTTGACTTCGATCTCGCGCACTTCGGACCCCGGGAACGCCGAGCCGATTTCTTTCTTGATGAGTTCGGCGGTGGGCTCGCCGATGAGCATGCCGTAATTCCGGCGGATATAGTTGACGATGGCCTCGTCGAACTTGTCGCCGCCGACCCTTACCGAGCCCTTGTACACCATGCCGCCCAGCGAGATCACGGCCACTTCGGTCGTGCCGCCGCCGATGTCGACCACCATCGAGCCGCTGGCGTCGGACACGGCCAGCCCTGCGCCGATGGCCGCCGCCATGGGTTCTTCGATCAGGTACACATGCGAGGCGCCCGCGCCCAGCGCAGACTCGCGGATGGCCCGGCGCTCGACCTGGGTGGAGCCGCAGGGTACGCACACGATGATGCGCGGACTGGGCGCCAGCATGTTGCGCGGATGGACCATGCGGATGAACTGCTTGAGCATCTGCTCGGTAACCGTGAAGTCGGCAATGACGCCGTCTTTCATGGGCCGGATGGCCTCGATGTTGCCGGGCACCCGGCCCAGCATCTGCTTGGCCTCGTGGCCAACGGCCTGGATGATTTTCTTGCCGTTGGGACCGCCTTCGTGGCGGATGGCGACCACCGATGGCTCGTCGAGCACGATGCCCTTGCCCCGGACGTAGATCAGCGTGTTGGCGGTGCCGAGGTCGATCGCCAGGTCCGTGGAGAAGTAGCTGCGCATGAAGCCTATCATCGGCTGCACCTGCTCAGGGCGCGGCCACGGATAGATGCAGAACACCTGGATAGAATGTCGTGAGGGTGAGCATGTCAGAAATGAATGCTACTTCCATCAGTATCAGAACCAGAGGGATGATGTAGTTCGACAGAGTGGATACCAACAGCAAGGCGCGAAGCAGCACGCGCTTGCCCGGCCACATGGGAAAATCCTCGTTCATTTCGACGCGCGCCAGCAGGTAGTCGGAACGCGAGTGGGATTCCTTGCCCGACGTCAGCGAGGCGTATTCGTGGTGATAGTCTTCGAGGCGGATGCTTGCGTTTGCCGCAAGGTACCGGGTCAGGCGGCGGCTGATCTCCTTCAGCGCATCTCCCTCCTGGTTGAGACGATCGGCCCGTATCTCAAATCCGGCCTTGCCCGCAATGACCGTGAATACGAGAATTCCCACAGCAAGCAGGACCTGCGCCATGGCCATGACCGAGGCGCTGAAACCCAGTTGTATAGGGGAGTTCTGCAGTAGGGGGATGATCATGAGCCCTACGGCGAACATCATGGACGTGAACAGCCGGAAGCGATAAGAGCGGCGCAATCGCACCGACGCGTTGTAGCGACACTTCTGGGATATGCGCATTCTGAGCAATAGCTTTTCGGCCTCCGTCCGGGGACGAGCCCCCTCTGGCAGGGGAACCATTTCGTCCATTGCGAGGGTCGAGTCCTGGTTGTCTTTCATGAGCTTCCGTTTGAGTATTCGCAGGATTGCCGAGCGTTTGGGGGCCGTCGGGCCTTCGAAGAATTCGGCCAAACCCGTGGCGCACGACGGCATGAGTCGTTCAGAAGTGCAAGAGCGAGCGAAGCGAGGAGAGAGCATCGTTACGCACGGTTTGAGCGGCGCTGGGCATGGCATTCGCCAACACCCAGCGCACATGGCAGGCCAGGTTTCCTAGAAGCGCACTTTCATGAAAAGCGATCCGGCATTGTCGGCATTGCCCGAGCCGAACTCGCCGTCATAGCTGAGGCCCATGGCGAAGTTGCTGTCCAGGCTGACTTCGCCGCTGAGGCCGACCAGGAGGCTGTTCTTGGCAATGGGCGCACCGGCTATCGAGAATGCACTGCCGGCCCCTTCGATGAACTGCATCGACCGGGTGGGGGAACGATCGCCGCCCGCATGGCGCCAACCGAGGTTGGTGCGTACGGTGAACGCATTGGTCTTGCCAGGGAAGACCAGTGCCGAGCGCAGGCCGAGGGTGTAGCTCGACAACTTGGCCGTGCTGGCGCTCGAGCTGAGTGCCGCATCGCCACCTGATTCGCTGAACCCGCTCATGCGCTGGTTGAACCAGCTGACATTCACGTAGGGCTCGACATGATGCGTCTCGCCCCAGGGAATGGCATAACCGAGGTCGCCAAAGAGCTGCCAGGTCGATCCGTGATAATCGGCGCTCAACTCTTGGCCCGCCCCGAGGCTAACATTGCGGTCGGTGTCGATATTGTGGCGGGTGTAACCGCCGCCCAACAGCAGGTTCAACTTGCCCGGCCCGAGGATCCAGCTATTGCCGCCGTACAGGGCGAAGGTATAGTTGTTGATGGTTCCATCGGAACTGCGGTCTTTGACGTTGAAGTCGCCGGTGCTGGCACCGCCGGCCGCGCCCAGGCGCCATCCGCCGCCGATACCCGCGTCCGCGCCCACCAGGAGCCGGGTCGTCGAATAATGGGCCGATGCGGTGTTGCCGTCGCCATCGTTGTTGATGCTTGCCGCGTTGAAGCGTACCCAGAGAGGGTAGCTGGCGGATTTGGGCTGGGCGCCCGCGGGCGTGCCGTCGCTTGCCGCCATCGGTTGGCCGGGCAGCAACGTTGCGCCAAGGTTGGCGCGCATCTGAGACTGCAGCGCGGCGTTGGTGGACAGCATGTCCGCGAACACCAGAGACCTGGCGGTTGCATGCACTTCACCCGAGAGCTGGTCGAACGCCTGCGCGGGGTCCGATGAGAAAAAGGCCTCATCAACCGTTGCGTTTGCGCCCGCCACCGAGGCCGCGCCAAAGCCGGTGGCGCGCTGATTGGAGGTGAAGTCCATCGTGCTCAAGGCTTGACGGTTGACGCCCATGCGAACGGCGACGGCGTTGTCCGAGTAGAGCGTGTCCATTGCGATCAGGGGATACGCGGTTCCCGTCCAATCGGCGCTGACAAACTCGCCCTGCACCCCGCCGGCCGCGGTCAAGACCGTGTAGTCCTGGTTCAGGCGGAAGCGGCCCGCGCCGTTCTCTTCCGAGACGACTAGGCTGCTATTGGCAATGTCGGCGGAGTCAGGGCCGGTGACCTCGACCAGGTCGGACTGGCCGGCTTCATTGATTTCGGCCTGGTAGACTGTGCCTGCCTGCCAATCGATGCCCGCGGTGCTGACGGTACCGACAGAATTGCCCGGCTTGACGATCCCGCCATTCTTGCTGGTCAGTTTTCCATCGATTTTCCAGTTGCCGCCCAAGGTGGCATCGTCGATGGTGACGTCGCCTTCCGCAAGAATGCGCTGCGCGGTGGTGCCGCCGCTGGTCACGGCCTTGTTGTCGATGGACAGATTGCCGATCGTGCTGCCACCCTCGAAGTTGATCTTCTGGTTTCCGCCTTCCGTGGTGACTTCACGTACGCCGATCATCTTGCCGTCATAGGTGGCCAGCGCACCCAGCTTGACGTAGGTGCCGCCGTTGCCGGAAAGAGGGACTGCCAGGTCGTCGACAATGTTTCCGGCCGTGACGGAGCCATCCTGCAGGTCGAGATTGACCTTGCTGCTGCCGCTGTCGCCGCTACGGTTGACCTGCAGCAAGGTGCCGTTGTTCTCAACGAGATTGGCGCCGTTGCCGACCGTGATGTTCTGAGTCTGGCCTCGCTGGCTGAGCGTGGAGACCAGGCTTGCGCCTGTGGCGCTTACCGTGCTTTCCTGAAGATAGACATTGGCACTGTTATCCAACTCGATGCCGGCCGAGTTTTCGCCGGTGGCTGCCAGTGTGGTGCCGTTGATATAAAGTTCAGAGACACTGCGATGGTAGCGGGACACCTCGGACTGCACCCGGGCCGCCGCGGTCTGTTCACCCGACACTTGTACCGTACTGTCAACCAGGGCGACTTTCCCGCCGTCCTGAACCACGACGCCATGGCTACCCTGGCCAGCGGTGTTCACCGCCGACTTCGCCACAAGGATCTCGCTGCGTTTGCCGTCGGCTTTCACGGCAGCAGCTTCAGCGCCGGTTGTCGAAACCGTCGAGCCGATCACGGCGATTCGTGACGATGTGGCGTGCCAGTCCCTGCCGCGCTTGCCGTCTTGTTCCGGCTGTTGTGCCAGCACGGCCGTGGCGTTCGTTCCCGAAGTGCCGATCTTCGTCCCCGCGATCAGCATGTCCCCGCTGGTTGCCTGGGCTGCCACGCTGTTGTCGCCCAGGGCCGTCACGTCGCCGCCGATCAAGATGACGGTGGCGCCGGTGTCGGACGCCACGCCCACAGCGGGCTCTGAATAAGCCCGGCCAACGGGTACGATTTCAGTGCCAGCGGTGATGCTGCTGCCGACGCTGACGACAGAGGCGTCTTTGCCTTCGGCCCGCAGGCCTACCGCCCGTGCGTTCAAGCTGGAGTCGATCAGGTAGGCCCGGCCAGCGTCGCGCACCTCGACGGCGACACCGTCCTGGCCATCGGCCGTCAGATTCGTGCCGATCGTGGCGGCGACGCTATCGCGACCGCTTACGGACAATGCAACGCCACGCGCGTCGGTGGCCGTGACGGTTCCGCCGACCGTTCCCGCCTGGCCGCCCTTGGTGATGTCGAGGCCTTTGCCCCCGCCCTGGATATCGCTGCCGACCAGGATGGCGCGGGCATCGCGGCTTACCCGCATGCCGGTGGAATCGTCTCCCGTGGCGCGGATATCCGTGCCTGCGGCAAAGACCAACGAACCACTGCCACCGACCGATACGCCGGTTGCCTGGTCACCCTTGGCCTGAATGCTTCCACCCACCAGTAGCGCTTTTGCCTGGTCTTCTACGCGAAGGCCGAGCGCGGGTTCCCGGCTTTGACGATAGCGAGCTTCGGATTCGGCATCGATATCCACATCCAGCCCGATCAATTGGCTGCCCTTGCCTTGGACCTGAACCCCAAGCCCATCGGCCACAATCGTCGAGCCTGCAATCAGCGCGTCGGCGCCGTCTTCGATCAGCACGGCCTGGCCGCTCCGGCCACTGCTTTGCAGCCGGGAGCCGATAACGATCGCCTGGCTGTCCTTGTCGTCGACGTGAAGCGCGATGCCGCGATCGCCGCTGGCGGATACTTTGCTGCCTACGATAACCGCGCGGCCGCCATCATCGATGGCCACGCCCCTTCCATCTTTGCCCTTCGACTCGACATCGCCGCGGCTCAGCAGCAGCGTGCCGCCGTCTTCCACATCCACACCATGGGAGTTTTCGCCTTTGGTCGAAATCTTGAGGGAATCGCCAACGACCAGCGAGCGTTCGCCGGAAACGCTTATGCCATCTGCGGAACGTCCGCTGGTCTGGATGCTGGACTTGCTGACGACGGCAATGCCACCATGCTTCACGCTCACCCCGTCGGCATCCCGGCCGCGTGTCAAAATGCGCGACCTGTCGACGCTGGCCGAAGCGCCGCGGCCGTAGACTTTCACACCATCGGAATCCCGGCCTTCGCTCGCGATCTCGGTGCCGCGCAGAAAGACCTGTCCGCCATCGAGCGCCTGGACCACGTCGCTGCCGGTGCCGCGCGTGCGCAGTTCCGTGCCATCGGCATAGATTTTCCCGCCTTGCTGGCTTGCCCGCAGAGCAGGGGAATTGTTGTTGTGGGTCGTGACCTTGCCGTCTTCGAGCTTTACCACGCTATCGTGGCCGCGATGGCCGTGCTGATGGCTTCCCGTTGCGCTGACTGCCGGGCCCTGTTCCTTGTCGTGCAAACGGGACGCGCGGCTGGCCTCGATGTTGGCGTCCTTCAGCTTGATTTCGCCCCCGCTGTTGGCGTTGACCAATTCGCCGGCCTGGCCCTTCACGTTGTTTTTTCGCCCACTGATCTCACCGCCGCGCTTGGCCTCCAGGTACTCATAGGAGCGGCCATGGCGAAGGTTTACATCCTCCCTGTTGCTGGCTACAACTTTCCTTGATACGGAGTCGGCATGGGCTGTCGGGAAGGCGATCAGCAATGCGGCTGCCAAGGCTGATATGGCGAATACGGGTGTGGCTCTTGGTACGTTGAGCTTGCCCGCAAAAAATGGATCCCTTGCTGAGTGTGTAAAACTCACGCAAGGAGGGAGGAAAGATGGGTAATCCGAGAGCTCGATATACGCAGGAATTCATGCTGGAAGCCGTGCGCATGGTCCGCGGCGGCCAGAGCATGGCGGCGGTGGCGAAGATACTGGGCATCAGCCCGAAGACGCTGCACAACTGGGTGAAGGCCGATGCCGCTGGGAAGCTGAACGGCGCAGGCAAACAGGTTTCTCCAGAACAGATGGAGATTGCCCGGCTGCGCGCGGAGTTGGCACGCGTGAAGATGGAGCGCGACATATTGGGAAAAGCCACGGCGTACTTTGCGAAGGTGTCGGCATGAAGTACGCCTGGATCGAGCTTCACAGCCGACAATGGCCGGTGTCCCTGAGCTGCCAGGTGCTGGGTGTCAGCCCCAGCGGTTACCACGCGCGCAAGGTGCGGGATGTCGATACTGACCGACCGCGCCGACGCATCAGCAACGACGCTCTGCTGGTGCACATCAAGGCCGTGCACGCTGAATCCAAAGGCGAGTACGGCTGGCCGCGCGTGTGGAAGCAACTGCTGGTCCAGGGCATTCGCGTCAGCAAGGATCGTGTCCAGCGGCTCATGAAGCTGCACGGCATCAAGGCGAAGACCAAACGCCGGTTCAAGGTCACGACCGACAGCAAACACAGCCTGCCGGTCGCACCGGACCTGCTGCAACGAGACTTCTCTCCCGCGCGTCCCGACCAGGTCTGGACTACGGACATCACGTACATCTGGACGGACGAGGGTTGGCTGTTTCTGACCGTCATTCTCGACCTGTTCAGCCGTCAGGTGGTGGGCTGGTCGATGCAGCCGCACATGCGCACGGAGCTGGTGTCTGATGCGCTGCGTATGGCGTGGTTTCGCCGCCGTCCGCAAGCGGGCCTGATCCTCCACAGTGACCGTGGCAGCCAGTATTGCAGTCATGACTTCCAGGACCTGCTCAAGGGCTACGGCATGCGCAGTTCGATGAGCCGTCGAGGCAATTGCTGGGACAACGCACCGACCGAGAGCCTGTGGGGATCGCTCAAGCGTGCACGCATCCTCGGCCAGCGCTTTGCAACGCGTCGCGAAGCGATGGACGAGGTAATCGACTGGTTGAGCTTCTACAATCATTCGCGCTTGCACTCGACGTTGGGCTACGTCAGCCCGATGCAATTCGAGCGGGACTGGTACGCCGCCCAGAACCAACGGGTGGCATAATCTCGCTCAGTTAAGGGATCCGAAATTCGCGGGCAACGTCACGTTAAGGCCTGACATCAAGTGCTCCTGTGCGTGCGCAGCAATTTTTAACTTAGCAAATGTGTTTAATCGTCAGCCGAAATCCAGACAAATAAATATTTTTATCTTATTTATCAGCGAGTTATGCAAACTCTCTTGTCGCAACTGGTTTCGGTATGCTTAAATTATAAACACGATTGTGTTTAACAGGAGAGAGTGTTGCGATGGAGCCACGCGCCGTGGAGAGTGATATGAGCACAGCCCGCGAAGGATGCTCCTCGATGGACACCTCAGTGCAAAAGAGGTCGAAGAATCTATGCCCTGGAGGAGACAGCCTGGTCAACACTGAGGCGCTTGCACGTTCAGTTTTGCAGCCTGCAGATCTCAAAGTCGTGTATCTGACGCTTAGTTCGGACAGTACCGCTCGACATTCAGACGACCTTCGAGCTTTTGGGTTTGAGGTTTCTGTTTATTCCAGCGTAGCTGCTATGCGCTCTGCCATTTCTGTTCACGCGCCTGCCATTGTTGCGCTTGAGGCAGAGCCGACCACAGTTCATCTCGCTGTTGCTCAACTACGGCTTGTGCTTCGCCGCGCCAGCATAGTCGTGGTCTCACGTTTTCCGGATCGGTTGTCGCGCGTTGGGGCAATGCTGTCTGGGGCGGACGCTTGTGTTGACGCTATGCCTGACTCTCTTGAGCTAATGGCGGCACTCTTGGCCTCCAAGCGCCGCCTGCAAATCGAAGAGGAGCTTCAGAGCGGTGTTTCCTCCCTTATTAACGCATCAGCCAAGCCAGATGCCCCTGAAGGGAAATCAGACGTTACAGTCGAATTTGGCCCAAACGCGCAGTGGCATTTAGCCGAGAACGGCTGGATCCTGGTGGCGCCAAACGGTACCAGGATAGATCTGAATCATTCGGAGCGGAAGATCATGACCTGGCTTCTCAGCAACCCAAAGCAGCCATTGACACGCGTCAGCCAAGGTGCGTCATATGACTTGCATAACGGCAGAATTACTCGGCGTCTTGATGTGGCGATTAGCAGACTGAGAAGGAAGGCCACGGCCCATTCGCTCCGCCTGCCCATACGCAGCATTAGAGGCGAGGGTTACGTTTTCGAGTAAAACCCGGAGGAACGGGGGTAATCCCCCCGCAAAAGCGTTGAGGTCAGAAGTAGAATTTTCTCGTTGAGGAGTTCTACAGCATGAAGAAGTCACGATTCACGGACAGCCAGATCATCGAAGCCATCAAACGGGTGGAAGCCGGCCTTGCGGTACCCGAACTGTGCCGGGAGCTGGGCATCAGCTCGGCGACGTTCTACAAGTGGCGATCGAAGTACGGTGGCATGGACGTGTCGCTGATGGCACGGATGAAGGAGCTGGAAGCCGAGAACGCGCGCCTGCGCAAGATGTACGTCGAGGAGAAGCTCAAGGCCGAGATCGTGACGGAGGCGCTCGAAAAAAAGTGGTGAGGCCATCTCGCCGCCGCGAGATGGCCCGACGTGCCGTGCAAGATCACGGCGTATCAATCCGGATGGCTTGCGAGGCGTTCAGCATTAGCCAGACCTGCTATCGGTACATCGCCAAGACCGACGCCGAGAACGAGGAGATCGCAAACTGGCTGCTTCGCCTGACGGACAACCACCGCAATTGGGGCTTTGGGTTGTGCTTTCTGTACCTGCGTAATGTCCGCGGCTTGCGGTGGAACCACAAGCGCGTGTACCGGATCTACCGCGAGCTCGAGTTGAACTTGCGGATCAAACCGCGCAAACGGCTGGTTCGGCAGGCGCCCGAGCCGTTGACGGTACCTACCCAGGTCAACCAGGTGTGGTCGATGGACTTCATGCACGACCAACTTGCCGACGGACGTAGCATCCGAGTGCTGAACGTGATCTACGACTTTAACCGCGAGGCGCTGGGCATCGAGGTCGACTTCTCGTTGCCTTCAGAGCGTGTGATTCGCACGCTCAAGCAGATCATTGGCTGGCGAGGAAAACCCTCGGCGATTCGTTGCGACAACGGTCCGGAGTACCTGAGTGCGGCCATTGTGCAGTGGGCAAGCACATGGGGCATCAAGCTCGAATATATTCAACCGGGCCGACCCCAGCAGAACGCCTACGTCGAGCGATTCAACCGGACCGTTCGCTACGAATGGCTGTCCCAATATCATTGGGACGATCTGGATCACGTTCAGCGTGTCGCTACGCAGTGGATGTGGTCCTACAATCACGAGCGCCCGAACATGGCACTGGGCGGATTTACCCCGAAACAGCGGCTCGCCATGGCCGCATAGCGTTCCTACTTCTGGCAAACGCTAAAAATGGGGGGATTACCCGGGCAGCAACGCTTATTTCAGTCCGTAACTTGTTCCGAATGTCTTGTGCAAAGCTGGTCTGCCAAGACTTCTATTTTAGTGTTCAACAAGGTCATAGATTCAATGCATAGCGAGATTAGGTCGTCGGTATGGATGTGATCAATTAGTTTCACTTCATCGCTTCCGTCTTCGGTTAGCGCATGATCACGTAACACGTGCAGTAATGAAGCCACTCCGCATGCGAGAGTGCGTGAAGACTCGAGTGCGGACAATAAAGGTGTCGCGTCCACTTCGCGTCGGCGAGCGGCCTCGTATATTGTCTTATCAAACCGTCGGCCAAAAAAATATGATGAATGCTTCGAAAGTTCCATTTTGATTCATGAGAAAGTGAGCTGCGTGACGTTGTATGAGTCATTCAGTGCTAGTAGCGTTTTGACTCAGCTACTTCTGAATTTACGCGCGCCCCACTCGTGAAACCGGCTAGAACAGTTTGAAGTAGGACTGTAGGCGCTGGGAGCGATGCTATCCGAAAACTCGTAAAAAATAAACACGTTTGTGATTATTTTTTACGATTAGATAGGGTAGATGCCTTTACTTTTGTGCAAGGCACGACCGAACAAACGCTGCGACCATGGTCCCGAGCATGCGCTTCTCAGCCAACGAAAGCGCCATGAACTCGTCGAAGCCCACCTCATGGAAAGGCCATCCCGCTGCCAGCCCCTTTTGCTGCCGTGCTTTAGGCATGTAAGACAAAGACTTCTTGGAGGGCCCATCCTTGGCCTCCTTGCCTTGCCTTAGCCATTCTGGCGTTACATCGAGCGCCTGCGCCAGCTTGATAAGAGCCGCACTTGTAGGTTCTGTGCGCTGCCCACTTTCATAGTTACCAATAGCGCTCTGCGTTAGCCCGCTTACTGACGCCAGCTCTTTTTGCGTCCAGCCAAAGCGCAATCTGGCACCACGCACTCGTTGGCCAAATGTTTCCATTCTTCTTATAGTTCCCATCCATTGTGCATCGGAAGTTTTGCAATGCTACCAATGAATCGTTTGCATATTTTTTGAACCATACTCAACCAGATCGATTAGCCGCCTGCGGCTGAAAGCATATCCTATATGTTTCACAAAAAAATGCAAATAAGTAAACATACGTAACGCGCTAGGGCGCGAGCACGGCTTCCAAGGTGACTCCAATCTAGAGATGAAGTCGCAGGCATGACCTTAGCTCCTAGGCGCGACAGCGATAGACCGACCATTCAACATCTGTGGAGATCCGGTAATCCCCACAAAACTGGCGCGGTCAGAAGTAGAATTTTCTCATTGAGGAGTTCTACAGCATGAAGCGATCGAGATTCACGGACAGCCAGATCATGGACGCACTGAAGCGGGCCGAGGCTGGCTTGGCAGTGCCGGAATTGTGTCGAGAGTTGGGTATCAGCTCGGCGACGTTCTACAAGTGGCGTTCGAAGTACGGCGGCATGGACATGTCGATGATGGCGCGCATGAAGGGACTAGAGGCCGAGAACGCCCGGCTGCGCAAGATGTACGTCGAAGAGAAGCTCAAGGCCGAGATCGTGACGGAGACGCTTGAAAAAAAGTGGTGAGGCCATCTCGCCGCCGCGAGATGGCCGAGCGTGCCGTGCAGACGCGCGGTGTATCGATTCGGCTGGCCTGCCAGGCGTTTAGCGTGAGCCAAACGTGTTATCGCTATGTGGCCAAGACTGATGCCGAGAACGAGCAGATAGCCGACTGGCTGCTGCGGCTGACGGATAACCATCGAAACTGGGGTTTCGGACTGTGTTTCCTGTACCTGCGCAACGTCAGAGGCTTCACGTGGAATCACAAGCGCGTGTACCGGATCTACCGCGAACTCGAGTTGAACTTGCGAATCAAGCCACGCAAAAGGCTGGTTCGGCAGTCGCCTGAGCCGCTGACCGTGCCAGCCGCCGCTAACGAGGTCTGGTCGATGGATTTCATGCATGACCAACTCGCCGACGGTCGCAGCATCCGGGGCCTGAACGTGATCGACGACTTCAATCGCGAAGCGCTGGGTATCGAAGTGGACTTCTCGTTGCCCTCCGAGCGTGTGATCCGTGCGCTCAAGCAGATCATCGGCTGGCGAGGCAAGCCCATGGCAATACGTTGTGATAATGGCCCGGAATATCTGAGTTCGGCAATCGTCGAGTGGGCAGCCAAGTGGGGCATCAAGCTCGAGTATATCCAGCCGGGCAAGCCGCAGCAGAATGCGTATGTCGAGCGGTTCAACCGTACGGTACGTTATGAATGGCTGTCTCAGTATCACTGGGACGACTTGGACCATGTGCAGCGCGTCGCCACCGAGTGGATGTGGACCTACAATCACGAGCGCCCGAATATGGCCCTGGGCGGCTTTACCTCTAAGCAGCAGTTGGCCATGACCGCATAGCAGTCCTACTTCTGCGCGCCGCTAAAAATGGGTGGATTACCATCCCACCCTTGCCTCCGATGACTCATAAAGACATCCTGTGTGTCTTCTGGCGAGACGTTACTCTCCTTGCGGAACGGCCAGAATCCTCAAAAGGAACGTGAATAGCGAGTTCTTGAGCAACTCACGGGATGTCGTGCGCGTCCACGATGAGTCGAACTGCCGCGCAGCAGACTCCTGCGGCTGCACTAGCTATCGCTGCAATACGCGTTCGGCATCCCGTCCATAGCGAGTCGCTATTATCTCGAGTGGTACACGAGCTTGCGCTGGGCGCTTGTCATCTTTTTCGGTTCGCGGGCATTCAACATGCGAGAAACAGAGCATGCTCCCGCACCGAGATCGCCGCCATGTTGTCAGATCTAGGCCTAAGCTGCAGTACTGATTTCAATCTCGCTTGCCTCTTCTCATATGCTAGGGCCTGAATAATGACGTCGCACCTGTCAGAACGTAAGCGGTTGAGGGCAGCTCGACCCGAAAGCCTGTAAATCGGGCTTTCGGTGGGAATTTCTTCCTCTAGCGGGAGTTCCAAGCTTGGCGAATTGAGGACCCATGATGATAGCCAATGTAAAGGGCCGCCGCTGTAGTCTCGAGATTGTTTTCGAGGCTTTGCTTTAGCAACTGGGGCATCCCTTCCTCAGCAATGTCATAAAAACCAGCACTCAAACCCTGCATATAAGCTTCCAGGACGAAGTCCGCCTGCCAGCAGCCGGCAGGGAGAGCGCGGATGATGCGGGAGGCTTGACTTGCGCACTCTGCCGCCTGCAACTCGGGCGACCAACCGCCACTCGCTGCAATGCGAGAAAGATCGTGCAGCAACCGATGCCTGACTCTAGCGGTTCTTAGGACGCGGAACATACGTACGACACAAGCAATCACTTTCAATCTGAACGGAACTAAGGTTGATGCTGCATTGTGACGATGCAGAAAATGCGGCTGTCAGGTCTGCCGTACACGGTGGCAAGGTGAGGGGCATGCCACCGTGTACGGTTCCCTGTGGGGTACGCATCTACAAATACACACGCGTGTTTATATTTAAACACATTCGTAGTGTTTTGTGGGGCTTCCAGGGATTGGATCTAGTCGATCACGCATTGTTCGAGGAGCGTATCGAGCAGCTTTGAAGCTGTGTAGCCCCACTCGCCGCATTGCGATGCAGGTCGAGCGTGGCCCTGCCACTATCAACTGGGGTCGCTAGGGATGATCGCGTTTGACGGTGGTTTGACCTGCTCCCCTAAGGTCGCGCTCGGCGTACTGGTTGAGGCTCTCGTGGCCTACGGTTTTTCTGAGCAGCTATTTGATCTTGCAGATCCCGAGCTAGATCTTGAGGGGCAAGCAAGAGACGCCGCCCGTCGGCCGATGCGCGGGCGAAAGTAGATCAGAGCATAGGCACTGCAAGGCAGTGGATGCCATTGCGTCCGTGACGGTGCCCCCGACAGGTCGACGGGATTGGTCATAACGCAACACCTTAGAGGGGTGTATCAGGAGGCGCCAGGGACTTGCTGACTTTTTTGACGGAGTGACCAAGCGTACTGCCGTTCAGAGTGGGGCGTGCATCCAACTCCGCTGCGTGATTCGGTTATGGCAGTGAGCCATGATCCATGCCGCTTGCCAGCGTTGGAAAAGTAGAATGTGGAGTTGCGAAGGTACATGGTCGGGGCGGCAAGTCGCGGGCAAGGGCCGATTTGCGAGGACCAAGTGAGCGAGCCTCTATAAGGGAGAGAGGGAGAAATGAAGAAGACCGCGGCCGCACTGATTGCCTCTATTGCCCTCGTAGGGTCTGCGGGGGCGACTGATGATGATGAGGCATTCAGGATACCGGCATCCGTTGGGAGGCTAATCCTTGCCTGCACACCGAATCCGATTGCAAACACGCCGGGTGCAGAGTGTTATGCGCTGATTGCGTTGGGAATCCAGGCCGGTGGGGGCATGGCGCGCCTGCACACATTGGATGGCATGGAGGGACTGACAAGCGCACAAAGAGAGCGGCTCAGCCACTTTGACGTCCGTCGGGGCTGTGCCGAGCGTGCAGACTACGCCACGATTGCCCGCGTTGCCTTGAAACGGATCAAGAGAATGGGCTACGACGACTCAGAGATCGCCCTGACAGCCCTTTACCGCGCGTTCCAGGAAGGCCCCATCTGTGGCGGAACCAAGGAATAGAACTCCTAGCTCGTAGAGAGGGCGTTAATGAAGAACGTCGCCGCTGCTGTGGTCGCTTTAGCCCCCCCTCATGGGGTCTGCGGGTGCCACCGAACAGGTCTCTTTCAACAAAGTGAACGACTACGTCAGGATGTGCGACCGTCCGTTGGCTGAGGGATGAGCGAAGCGTGCGTCGTCTACCGGGAAATGGCCACACAGGGGTCGATGATGGCGCTGCTCCACGAGTTCAATGCCGAAAAGGACGGTCTCGATCCTAACTCAATATCGCGTCGCATGCTGCGACGTTACTCCACGCCATTTTCGTGCCCCGACGGGGGCGACGCCAGCTACGGTGAAGTGCGAAAAGTGATGATTAAACGGATCAAAGCAAGGGGATACTCCGAGGAACACTTGGCGCTGCCCCGCATGATGGAGGCCCTTTCGAAGCTCCGATCTGCAAGGGCGCAACCAAATAACCAACCTGAAAGAGAGAGGTAGAGATGAGGAAGACCGTCGCCCTGATCGCTTCGTTTGCCCTTTCTGACAGGCGTACTGCTTATCATGCGTCGACAGAGTTTTGTTTAAAACAAAAACGGGAACACATCTGAAATGGATAGTTCGACAGAGTTCGAAGCACGTTTTAAAAACCCACCTCCGAACGCCGAGTTCGACGGACTTTATTCTTGATTTTCAGTTTGAAGAGTGAGAATAAAGTCTGTCGGAGGATAATAAAGTCAGTCGACGAAAATTGCGGCTAACTTCTCCTATTTCCTGCAAAATTACGGTAATGTCGGTTTTGTGCGGTTTGGTCACCAGTTGCGGATGGCAGTCTCGCTCGCGTGTCGCGTTCTATAGATTTTGGCTCAGTCCTGTAGCGGCCAGTGGAAATAGGAGATCGCATTTCGGCCTCATCACGTCATGTCCCGACGCTTCAGAAAAGTCGCTCGGGTTGAGTTCAGAAATCGAACTTTGGGCCCGAGCGCTCTCTCGTATCAGACGGACGTAACGCTCAATCCGGTTGCGGCGAGCACTGGCACGGCCTGGAGAGGTAGCCGAACTCGCTTCGGATCGTGCGAAAAGTAGCCGTTGCCGCTTCTCTAGAAGACGGGGTGCAATGCGCCGCCGCAGCTGTGGCCATACGCGGCGAATTGCAGTCACTGCGTGGGTGGGACATTGCAAGTCGTTGCGATAGGCGCCTTAAGCTTAGACGACGGATCTTCGCGTGTATCCGGACGTGGCCTTCGACTTCGGCCGCATTCGACCCAAAGCTGCGGGCGTAGCTCCGTCAGCCCCTTGAGCCAGCGGCTGCTGCAGATCAACGCCTGCCAGTTCCACTATTAGTGGCCACGTTCCAAAACCGCCGCTTGTCGCCTACGACAGTTCGCTGGTAGTCCGATTCTCAGCCAACTCGATGTGGAGGATGAGAGTTCGCGCCGCTGCCGATGCATCTGGTGTCGCCGAGCATTGACGCCTAGCAGTCCGCGGTGTCGCTTTTTCGCTGCTGGTTCAATGGGGTCGCGAGTCGGTAAGGGGCATGCTTCAACACGCAAGCCGAGGTTACGCATCGCTGAGTCATATCGTGTATAAACATGACACTATTTGACAGAACTGCGCTAGGGACTTATCAGGCAGGGAGCGGCTATGCACAAGATCGGGTTCATTGACATCGTAGGCCTTAGGGCGTGCCATCACGTCAGCATACCGTTGGAGTCTTTCACTCCGCTTGTTGGGCAGAACAACGCTGGAAAGTCGACCATTCTTTTTGCGCTCGCTTGGGTGCTGAAACCGAGTGCATTGGAAGCGTCAGACTTCGCGAAGGAAGGTGAGCCAATTGTCGTTACTGCGCGAATAGATGGGATCACTGCAGAAATTCTGGAATACGTGCCGGAACCGAAGCATCAAGCCGCGATCGCGCCGTTCTGCAATACAGGGTCTATGTGGATTCGCGTCGTCTGCACTGCTCCCGGTCCAAAAGGCTTCACCTGTGAGGTGTTCGACGTTGACCAATACGCCGGCGAAGGCATTCCAAAGTCCTGGAGAAGCTACCCAACCGGCTTATCGCAGGCGGTGTCGGCATTGTTGCCAGAACCGCTGCAAATCGATGCCATGGAAGATCTTGCGGAAGACCTCGGCAAGGCAAAAGCCGGCAGCACGTTGAAGTCGCTGCTCGACTTGATCATGGGCCCGATTATTGAAACCCATGACGAACTCGTCTCTGCGTTGCAGACCTTTAAGGACATTTTGAGTACCGACGGTGCATCCCGGTCGGAACACCTAAAGACGTTCGACGACGGGGCGACGAAGGCCCTCGGCGACTTCTTTCCGGGGCTCGCGATCGAGCTGGGTATGCAGACTATTGAAGTAAAGGAGTTCTTTAAGGCGGGCAATTTGCACGTCACCGACTTGGAAACTGGCGACCGCAGGACCTTCGATAAGCTGGGAACTGGCTGCCAGCGCGCCATCCAGATGGCATTAATCCGACATCTGGCTGACCTAAAGATCGGCTCTAAACCACTTGCTGCACGTCGACTATTGCTCATCGACGAGCCCGAGCTGTATTTACATCCACAGGGCGTCAAGCGTCTTCGCCAAGCGCTCGCAGCTTTGTCGCAGAAGGGCTTTCAGGTCGTGTATGCCACGCACTCTCCTCTCATGTTGAGCAGGGAGAACGCAGCCGACGCCGTCATCATTCGGAAAACTAAGACCGATGGGACGCTCGCCCGCTTACCTCTCAGGCATGCGGTTGCCAGTGCACTTCATGAGGCCCAGGCGCAGTCACGTACCTTATTCGAATTGGGCAACCTTGCCGAGATTTACTTCTGTGATCTTGTCGTGCTTTGTGAGGGTAAGACGGAGAAGCGCCTCCTTCCGCTCCTCTACGAGCGTCTACGCGGACGCCACCCAGAACTGGATCAGGTCGCCTTTGTTGCTGTGGGTGCCTGCTCCGATATTCCCAAAGCGCTCCCGGTGCTGGCCGCGATGGGCATCCAAGCGTGCGGAATCGCCGACCTGGATTTTGCGTTTACGGAAGCCAGAAAAGGGCAGCAACCAATGCTCCCGAAACACGATGAGACGCTGGTCCGAAGCAAGGATGTCCTCAAGAAACTGAAGCTTCAACACGAATTTCCACTTGGGGAAAACGGCCTTCCCGTGAAGGATAAGAAGACTGGATGGCAGGCGGCTGATACTTGGGCACTTTTTGCCCAACACCCTGAGGGAATACAACTCTCCGCTGGTTTGCACAATGCTCTGCTCGACCAGCGCGTTTGGATCTGGAGATCAGGCTGTTTGGAAAACGTCACAGGCTATGAGGAGAAGGGAGAAGACGCGATCTTGACGCAGGAGCTCGCTATCGGGGTGATGGAGGCCGCCGCGATCCAGAGGTCCATGCCAACAATCGTCGAATGCTTTGAATGGCTCGATAGGCAACGAGTGGTCAATCTGGAAGGTCGTAGGTGACTGTTTCTGGCCGGGAGCTGTCTTTGACGACAGACCGCTTCCGACCCAAAGCCGTCCATCGACTCCACTTGATCAAAAACCGTCCGGATGTGTGATTAATCGCAGTCGACACATCGCACTCCAAAAGCATTGCCAGTTGCTACGCGTCGAGAGGTGCAGTAATGTACATAAAGTTACTTAATGTATCTGAACAGAGCGAAAAATGGCAACTAAGCGATCCCAGAACAAGTGTCGAGACTGCAAGTACACGTGGTATCCGAAGGGAAAAAACTTGTCCCTCAAGTGTCCGGGCTGTGGAGGAACGAACGTTGGATATGCGGGCATGGGGCTGTTCGGGCAACTGGGCCTGGGCGCGCTCGTGATTGGTGGGTTCATGATTTTCTCGGGCGGCGAGAAATCAGTTTCGTCCCCAAGTCGAGATGTGAAGACACCGTCAGGACTCTCCACTTCAAATCCTCCGGTGTCGGCCAGTTCGATCACACCGCCAGCCCCTCCGAACCGCGAGGTTGAGCGTGCGCCCGATCTAACGCTGGGGCCGGTCGAGTACCGCAATCCGGCTGCGGGCGTTGTCGTACAGCCGGGTATGGCTATGTCTCAAGTACCGGCGGCCACATCAAGTTCCACCGGTCGTACGATTCGGGTTTATTCCTCAGAAGAGATCACATCGATGGAGCAGGCCAAGGGATACCAGGGCAATGACCCTATCGTGCGACGTCGTCTGGGCTTGCCCTCCCGGGAAACCGGGCAGCTTATTCCTTAAGCGTAGGCATAGAAGGATAGAACGCTCGCCACCCGTATTCGCCACGTGACCTCCTCCCACGAACTGGACAGATTCAGACTGGAGAATCCGACAGGTTTGGGGTAACTGCAAACTGCTTGGCAAAGAGCGCTGGTGGGGTATCGGCCAGCGCCGAGTGGGGTCGGAAATAATTGTAGTCCTGCCTCCAGTTTTCAAGCTTGTTGCGTGCATCTGCCAGCGACATGAACCAGGTCGTGTTCAGACATTCATCGCGTAGGCTGCCGTTGAAGGATTCGATGAATGGATTGTCCGTGGGCTTGCCTGGACGAGAATAATCCAGCGTCACACCGTTGTCGTAGGCCCACTTATCGAGCTGCAAGGAAACGAACTCCGGGCCGTTGTCGGCTTGAATGCGATGCGGTAAAGCACCGCGCTCGGTCGCAATGCGCATCAAGGCTTGCACCACGTCTTGGCCAGTCAAAGATTGGCCAGCTTCAATCGCAAGACATTCACGGGTGAAGTTGTCCACGACGGTCAACGCCCGGAATCGCTGCCCATTGAACAAGGCGTCCGAGACGAAGTCCATGCTCCAGCTCTGGTCCGGGGCGGTCAGCGTGGGCCGCTCTAATCGATGAGCGGCGGCGCGGCGGCGATGCGGCCGTTTACTGCGCAGATTCAAGCCTTCCTCCTTGTACAGGCGGTAAATGCGCTTGTGATTGACGTGCCAGCCGTCGCGGCGAATCAGCACGTAGATACGCCAGAAGCCGTATCGCACCCGGGTGCTGGCGATCTCGTGCATGCGCGCCTTAAGGGGTGCATCGAGTACTTTGGGCTTGAGCTTCTGGTACCAACCGGCCCGGCTCTGCTGACAGACATGGCAAGCCCGGTTCACACTCACGCGGTAGCGTTCGATCAGATGGCCGACGAGCTGCTTGCGCTGCGCCGGCCTTAGAGCTTTTTTTTCAGCACATCCTGCAGCATGACCTTGTCCAGCGATAAATCGGCGACCAGCTGCTTGAGCTTTTTATTCTCGTCCTCGAGCTGACGCAAACGTCGCAGCTCACTGACCCCCACGCCGGCGTACTTCTTCTTCCACGCGTAGAAGGTGGCCTGCGAGACGCCGACCTTGCGGCAAACCTCTTCGACCGAAACACCCGTGTCGGCCTGATGTAGCGCAAACGCAATCTGCTCTTCGGTGAACTTGGACTTTCTCATGGCGAATGCCCTCCTTGGGCATTAGTGTCGCCGGAATTCTCCAGTTCTGGACTGTCCAGTTTCTTGGGGTGAGGTCACCTAGGTAGCGCTCCCCGTGTTTTTGCAACTGCGCGATAGTGGGCCGACTCGATCGCCTTTGCCTTCTGACCGTGGACGTCCAACTGAGAGCCCTGATTTTTTAGATTCAAACCCCAGGCGAGCGTTCGAACGGCCGCTCCTGGCCGTAAACGGTCGTTCAGCGACCGTGCGTCTTGTACAGACCGGTCGGCTCATGGCCCGTTCCGTGTACTTTGTGGTGCTACGTATCGCCGGGCAAGACCACGCTGCTAGTAGAAGCAAAGTTGGCCTCAAACTTCGGGCGACAATCGTTGCGTAAACAAAGTCGTTGCGTGGCCTCTGTTCGCGTTCAGTGCCCTACCGTAATAGTCACATATGAGCCTGATCAGCGATTTCTGAAGCTGGCTGGATTTGTACCGCGATACTGAAAGGGAGGCAGATTAAACATTTCGCAATCGGTGTCGATAACCGATATATGCAGAATGTACCTCCTCTTCCTAACGAGCATGTCCTCGGTCACCTAGTCCGCGTTGCTGGAGCCAACGCGGTTAAGAACCTTAAGGCCCTGTTCCGAAGTACTCGTTCCGACGACGAAAATGAAGACATCCATCCGCTTCATTGGAAGCATCGGTACTATGGGCCATTGCGGTATGGAAACACGACCTCCTTAGAGGAATATAGGAAGCATCACACCCTCACTCTGTTCCTCACAAAGCCGACCCAAGCTACTCAATTGGCCAATCTCGGTGGCTTTTTGTCCGACGCGTTTGTACGGCATCACATTCCGCTAGGGTACTCCGCCGAGGAGTGCATAAGCCGTATCGCTTGGCGGTTTTGCAGCCAATGCAGGGACGTGGCTCGAAACAAGTTTGGAATCGGTTATTGGCATCGAGTTCATCAAGTACCAGGAATGGACATTTGCCCCTACCACGGCGTTGTGCTAACGAGGTGCAAGATCCAAGCGATGTTCGATGATCCGACCCTCTCCGATGCCGAGTCATTTGGGACTGGTGGTCCAGATGAAAACTTGGTTACTGCAAACATGACACCGGCGTTGCACCGTTACCGAACGGTTATCAAGGAGGTGCTCGACCATCCACTCCCTGAAGTCCGCCTTCGGCGGGCCGTTCTTTCGCTCCTGAGATCATCCCGAATGCGCACGGAGGAAGATCGGCGAACTATCCAAATGCCCCGCCTGGCTGCGGTCGTAAGTCGACGCGAGATTCCGGATGTATGGCTACTTGAACATATTCCGAGGGTTAGGGTCTGGTTCAATCAACATAGCCATCATGCCGAACCCTATTGGCGGGAAGAGTTTATCAAGACCTGCCATCACAGCACGAGCAAAGCTGGGTCGGATCTCTGGACACTTGGCTTGGAACTCTTAATGGTCTGCCTAACTATACGGAATGTGGCCGAGATCAAAGATGCTATCTGGCCTGGAGTTGGGCGTCGCCGCGTTGCCCGTAGGCTTAGGTGACACGATCGCATCAGCCATTCGCCTCAAGTCTTGGATGAACGGCGCTTGATATGACTATCTAGAATCGCTCTAGTGCGATTGAGCTTTTCCAGTTTTGGCATGTAGCGTGAAAGCTCCGGGACGGCCTTGTAGAGTATTTGTAGGCTCAATGGGTTGTGTCTAGCGCTCAATCGATGGATTGCCTGCATGAGTCGCCCAGAAAGGTCTCTGTCCCTGGCGAACCAGTCGACGCGGTCGCCTCTCGAAGTCGTTGAGGGGAGTTTGGACGGGCTATGGGTAAGCAGCCATTCCCTATCGTTGCGGTATAGCCAAGCGTAAGTGGCTTGTTGGCGTTGTCTAACTTGAGTGGTACTAAAGTTCGGATGGCGTGAGATCTCTCGTAGCCATGTCGAGCGAGCACTGTACCGGGCACGCGCATAGCACGCCTTATGCCAATGATCGGCCAGCCCAGGTTCTGATCTCAGTACGCGGGTGACTGTTTGAACGGAAACTCCAAAGTGTTCCGCAATCGCAATTTTCGAGTCCCCACGTTGAAGTGCTTTGACTACCTTTTGGCGCGTAGTCGTCCTTTGAATGGGTGCCTGCACACCGCACTTTGCCGCCCAAGTTTGCGCTGTACCAACGTCTATGCCTAGCGCGGCTGCGATCTGTCGACAAGACGCGCCTCTCCTGGCAAGAGTAGCGGCTTCTTCGACCTCTCCTATGGGAGCGCTTAGTCCTGTACAGAATGAGCGGGCCACAGGGCGAAACTGCGAAGGCGTAGTATAGGTACGCCAGAACTTCGCCCAATCACCAAATAGCCAAGACATGAAGAGAAGATGTGGCAAGGGATGGCGTGAGGGATGGGACGAATAGAGAACCCGGCGCAAATGTGAGGCGCATTCTTCCGTAGTGCATGGAAGTGCTCGCAGATCAGCGTTGCCCCGCAAATCCGCTAGATAGTCGAGATACTGACGGACAAGGTTAGGCCAGCTTATGGACTTCTTCCGCCTGACTAGAGACCGAACGGCTAGTTCATCCATGTACGCGTCATGTAGACGGCTATAGTCAAACTCAAACCCGACAGGTAGTTCCGCGCTGGACATGAGTAGGTGCTGAAAGGAGGCCGAATCGGGGATCGCGGAGATATCACGTTCGATTGCAACTTCGCAGTCCTCCGGCAAAAGCCACAGGTCACGCTTGTTGTAATGAACTTTCTCGTGGCACCACGCAAGCCCAGTGTGGTGGACTGGACATCTGGCCATGCCGGGATACTGATGTTTCAAGTGCCAGTAGCTTGTGCCAAACGTTGCTTTGTCTGCTACGACACAGCGGGGACATAGCTTTAGCGGATGACCCGCGCCCCAACGACTGGATGGAAGCCCTAGGACGGATTTCACCGACCCGCCCTGTTCTCCGGCGATGATCCGCAACACTAGTTGCACCTCCCGTCTCGATCGCCAGGGGAGGTACCAGCCCAGTACGCAATGCTCTCGGCAGATTTCTTCGAGGTCATTACCAAAACGGCCATTGGTTGCCACAATGAAATGGCGAAGTCGGGCGGGAACATCGTGGGCCGTGCCTAGCCGCTTGCTTGCGAAAAGGTGCTCGGTAGTGGCGCGAGAGAGCAATGCGCCGGAAAGCCGGTGTGACGTTGCCCGCGAATTTCGGATCCCTTAACTGAGCGAGATTATGCCACCCGTTGGTTCTGGGCGGCGTACCAGTCCCGCTCGAATTGCATCGGGCTGACGTAGCCCAACGTCGAGTGCAAGCGCGAATGATTGTAGAAGCTCAACCAGTCGATTACCTCGTCCATCGCTTCGCGACGCGTTGCAAAGCGCTGGCCGAGGATGCGTGCACGCTTGAGCGATCCCCACAGGCTCTCGGTCGGTGCGTTGTCCCAGCAATTGCCTCGACGGCTCATCGAACTGCGCATGCCGTAGCCCTTGAGCAGGTCCTGGAAGTCATGACTGCAATACTGGCTGCCACGGTCACTGTGGAGGATCAGGCCCGCTTGCGGACGGCGGCGAAACCACGCCATACGCAGCGCATCAGACACCAGCTCCGTGCGCATGTGCGGCTGCATCGACCAGCCCACCACCTGACGGCTGAACAGGTCGAGAATGACGGTCAGAAACAGCCAACCCTCGTCCGTCCAGATGTACGTGATGTCCGTAGTCCAGACCTGGTCGGGACGCGCGGGAGAGAAGTCTCGTTGCAGCAGGTCCGGTGCGACCGGCAGGCTGTGTTTGCTGTCGGTCGTGACCTTGAACCGGCGTTTGGTCTTCGCCTTGATGCCGTGCAGCTTCATGAGCCGCTGGACACGATCCTTGCTGACGCGAATGCCCTGGACCAGCAGTTGCTTCCACACGCGCGGCCAGCCGTACTCGCCTTTGGATTCAGCGTGCACGGCCTTGATGTGCACCAGCAGAGCGTCGTTGCTGATGCGTCGGCGCGGTCGGTCAGTATCGACATCCCGCACCTTGCGCGCGTGGTAACCGCTGGGGCTGACACCCAGCACCTGGCAGCTCAGGGACACCGGCCATTGTCGGCTGTGAAGCTCGATCCAGGCGTACTTCATGCCGACACCTTCGCAAAGTACGCCGTGGCTTTTCCCAATATGTCGCGCTCCATCTTCACGCGTGCCAACTCCGCGCGCAGCCGGGCAATCTCCATCTGTTCTGGAGAAACCTGTTTGCCTGCGCCGTTCAGCTTCCCAGCGGCATCGGCCTTCACCCAGTTGTGCAGCGTCTTCGGGCTGATGCCCAGTATCTTCGCCACCGCCGCCATGCTCTGGCCGCCGCGGACCATGCGCACGGCTTCCAGCATGAATTCCTGCGTATATCGAGCTCTCGGATTACCCATCTTTCCTCCCTCCTTGCGTGAGTTTTACACACTCAGCAAGGGATCCATTTTTTGCGGGCAAGCTCAGTGTTCTCGGCTACACAGACTGAAGAGCGTCTCGTCCGGCAGCCAGCCCTCGACGAAATGGGGAATTGGAGAAATCAATACGTATCACTCTAGCCGTCGCTGTGGCCCAGGCTCATTCGGGACGCCCGGGAGGAGGATATAGGCCCCGCCGCATTTGTCCGTTCTGCATTAGTTCTGCAGCGGTTAAAGGCTTGCGTCGATTCGCTTTCCTCGGTTTCGTCGATTTGATCGGATCAGTAATTTCAGCGGCCTTCGCTGCCAGCTCACGCTCATTTGGGGTACGGATATCATGCTGTATTGCCTGAGTAAGCTCTCGGTGACGTATGCTCTCCCGATACTCTTTCATTCGTGTCGATACGATCGGTGGAAGTGGGATGGGACACTGATACTGCGCTGATTGCTTTGTCGGATGAATAGTGAGCATTGCTGCCACTTGCCTCCGGCTTGAAGCGTACGAGACGCTGTCGTAGGAATTTGCCAGATCTTCGATCGTGACCTGGCGCCTTCCTTGTTTCCATACGCTGGAGTACGCCAGGCGTGTCAGCTGAATGAACAACCGCTTCAGGCCGGCGGTCAGCTGATAAATCGTGGAAGAGTGCGCTTGGATGTCTACGCTGAATGTGCCGTCCAGCAGATTTTCAACGCCGTTTAAGTAGCGATTCCAATCCTCGGAGCCTTTCTCTGACGGAAGCAGCACGATTGGTGACGTCAGAAGGCGTTGTGTATCCTGCTCTTGGCGCTTGAGTAAACTCCGCCACAATCCGTAGTTAGCCGCGAAAACGACTGGCACCCCGAGGTAGGAAAACTGATAAAGCGATTTAGTGATCAAGTTGGTTGCACCAGCGCTCTGAGTGAGAAACTGCATCTCGTCGAGCAGGATGAGCGAAGTCCCATCTGTGTGCGCTGCCTTCCGGCGTCTGTCAAGGCAGTTGGAACCTGATTCATGCGGCCTCTAATACTGGATCGGTGTCTTGCTCATGTTGATCCGGCTCGGGGTTGAGCCAGACGCTGCCGATGGGCTGCCAGTTGCGTAGTTTTCCCGACCATCGTGCTGGGTGGCGTTGCCTGGCTTGTTGGTACAGGCGCTGTCGGGCTTGCAGAATGGGGGCATCCAGGCCCGCGGCGTCTGTCAAGGCAGTTGGAACCTGATTCATGCGGCCTCTAATACTGGATCGGTGTCTTGCTCATGTTGATCCGGCTCGGGGTTGAGCCAGACGCTGCCGATGGGCTGCCAGTTGCGTAGTTTTCCCGACCATCGTGCTGGGTGGCGTTGCCTGGCTTGTTGGTACAGGCGCTGTCGGGCTTGCAGAATGGGGGCATCCAGGCCCGCATGACGCTGCGCCGGAGCCAAGTAGCGAATGGCGCTGTGGCGATGCTCATGGTTGTACCAGTGGATGAACTGATGCACCCACAGGCGTGCGGCCTGCACGCTTGCAAAGCCGTCGATCGGGTAACCGGGCCGGTACTTGCAGGTGCGGAACAGGGCCTCGGAATACGCGTTGTCGTTGGATACCTGGGGTCGGCTGTGCGAGGCGGTAATGCCCAGCTTCTCGAGCGTGACCTGCAAGGTCGAGCCTTTCATGGCGCTACCATTATCGGCATGCAATACCAGGGGTCGGTGCTGACACTGCTCGCGCAGCACGGCGCGCTGGATGATGGTGGCACTGTTGGCCATGTTCTCCGATTCAAACACCTCGGCCCCGACGATTTTCCGGCTGTAGATGTCCAGGATCAGATACAGGTAATAGAACCGGCCGCGGATACGCGTATGCAGGTACGTGACGTCCCAGCTCCAGAGCTGGTTGGGTGCGTCGGCACAGTGGCGCCGTGGTGCTCCAGCGTGACGTGGCGCGCGCGCCCGGCCACGGCGGTGCTGCTCATCGGCTTGGCGCAGCACGCGATAGAAGGTCGACTCCGACGCCAGGTACCGGCCCTCTTCATCGAGCAGCCGTACCACGATCTGCGCCGGCGGCAGGCTGGCGAACTCGGGACGGTGGCAGGCCTGCAGCACGGCCTGGCGCTCGGCGTCTGTCAGTGCATGCGATGGCGTGGCATGTATGGCGTGCGGGCGTCTGTCCTCATCGCCCGTCGCCCAGCGACGATAAGTGTTCAAGCCGATACCGAGTTCGATGCATGCGCTCTGCAAGCGTGCACCGGCCTGGCGAGCCTCATCGACCAACGCTACAGCTTGACGGCGATCCTGGGCATTGGTCATTCTTCCTCGTCCCCCCAGATCGCCCGGGCTTTTTTTCGCAAGGTCAGCAATGCTGCCGTCTCAGCCAGCGCGGCGTTCTTGCGGCGCAGCTCGCGCTCCAAATCGCGCGTGCGGCGACGTTCAGCCTTGAGCGCGTCGGCCTCCTGCCGGGCGGCGCTCTGGCTCTGCGCGTTGGCCTGCTCGCAACTCGTTCGCCAGCGGCGCAACTGCTCGGCATACAGTCCCCGGCGCCGGCAGTACTCGGCCAGCTCCACTTCGGACAGCGCAGCGCTTTCCAGCACGGCGTTGAACTTGTCCTGCGAGCTCCAGCCCTCGCTGTCCGACGCCTGGTCTGGCAACAAACGGCCCTGGCCGCGGGCCTGTTTGCGCCAGTTATAGATCGTGGCCTCGGAAATGCCTTCTTCGCGTGCCAGGTCGGAGACCGTGCGGTTGTGCGGGGCCAGTAACTTCTTCAGGATGGCTTCCCGGCGTTCTGCGGAATACTTCATCGGAACCTTCTCTTTGCCCCCAATGGTTTGGGACTCTAACAGCAACTGAGGTTCCAACTATTCTGACAGCGGGGGCTTCGTTGCTAATTCACTAAGGTCTGCGCTGCTGACACGCTTGGCGTTTCCGAGACGAGATTGAACAAAGGGATGAATCATGCTGGAAAAACTTGCTCGATCTCTTACTTGGATATGCCAAATGGGCTTGTATGCAACGGGGGCGTGGCCAGGCCCAATATCCAACGATTCGATGGGGAATAGAACCCGGGTTAGCGCTTTCATGAGACTGGACTTACCAACGCCGGCCGGACCTGAGAGTAGGGTGGGAGGTTGAAATTCCTTGTCGAGCGGGCTCTTGGCGCTATATAGAGCTTCAAGGAACCGTTGACGGCTTTCGTAGTATTTGCTGCTATGCGAGCGAGCAATGTCGATAAGTTGTCGGATGATGGCGATGTCATCATCGGTAGGCAAATAAAGGCTATTAAGAGTCTGCGTGATGACGTCTGAGATTCGATAGGTATCGACGGCCCGTAAGTTGTTTGGCTTGATGCCAGGCAAGGTGGCACGCCTACGGACCTCGATTTCGTCCAAGTCCTTGAACCGCGCCATCCAAAGGGAATCAGTGTTATTCATAACCGCCACCTTCGAATGCGTGGCGCGCTTCAATCGCGTCTTGTGAGATGCTCTTCTTAACCGATCGCGCGCTCACTCGCTTTGTTGAGTACCATCTCTGTTCTGTCTGTTGTTCCAGCTTCAACATGCTTTCGACCTGCGCGGCAGTACGGTTCTCTCGCTTTACCGATTCAAAGGCTCTGACGCTCTGAGCCTCGCTCTCCAGGTCGAGTAAGGTTCTGTTGAGCTGGGAATCGTCGTCGCGTATCGCCAGCTTTGCTTCCACTTCAACAAGCTGCCCCTCGACCTCAACCCATATATATCGAATAGAGAACGGAAATACATAAGCGTCTACATGTAGTGTTCCGCGTAGGGCAACTTGAGCGGGTAGGCCGGTGCTTCTCAGTGCGTCTGAGTCATATCTTTGTGTCCGAAAATGGACGCCGTCCCGAGCCACTCGGACCCGCTCCCGCTTCAGAAAGCGCCTCACGGCATCCTCGAAAGGAACTGACTCGGCGACGTTTCTAGCCCGTGCATCGAGATACTTCCATAAGCCTAGTGGGGTTGGCACTACACCTGCCCTTATCATCTCTGGAGTCAAGCGCTTTCTGGAATCGGCGCTTGAGTTCTCCATTAAGAGTCTATGGATCTCTCTTTGTACGATTTGATAGGCGGTCAGCTCGCTGAGCACCCGTGTGGCCGGTCCTTCAAGAGATCGCCTGCGGCGCTGCGCTGATTCAACTAGCGCTTTACTTTGGCCCTGCCCGGAGGGCGTGAGCTCCCGAATCGGTATGCTGTTTGCGGCGTCACTTGCGCCCGGCTCCCGCTTTATGCCTGGTCCTCTGTCCGTTATGTACCGTGCTGGAAGTCCGATGCTCGGCCAATCCGTTTCGCTGATCTCAATGCCAAACAAGGAACAGAATTTAACTTTCGAGATGGCGGCGCAGAAGAGCATGGCGTTATAGCCGTCTGAACTTTCCTTGCCGTAAGAAAACCCGATGCCGAGCCTCAGTCCGGAAACTGTGTCGACGCATCGAGTGACGACGATAGGACGGACTGCATCCCCATCCACGTACCCACGAGGAAGGTCTTCGCAATAGTACGCATCTGCTTCCACAACCTCGTAAAGGTTGGCCACATTGGCGGTGAATGCACCCTCATGTTCTGCGTATCGTCGACGGGCTCTTTCGGCACCATAGAGGTCGCGCTGCACACGGTGCATGCCGTGTTCCTTATACAAGCAGTATCTGTATTGGTGATAGGTCGGAATCGGTGTGACAGTTGGGATAAGTCGCTTGACTCCCTTTTCGTCCTTGTCTACCTTCGCTCTGAATGCGTAGCACATTGCCTCGGCGTACACGTCAGCAAGTGTCTTTCCGACCTGGGCATACCGCCGGAAGCTGGCGACCACCAATGCACCTATCTCGGCGTTCATGCGGCACCCCGCATGCCTTCCTCGTACGTTATTAGGGCGTCCCAGCTTCACGCCATTTCCGACGGTCATACGATCCCATCGGCCATTGCGATGGAACCCGGGCAGTAGCGTCCATATGTTGCGACCGAAGCAAACGTACAAGAAGAACCACGTTCTTACGCGCTGGCTGTTATATCCGTGCGTCACGCAGTACCTGTTAATTTCCCGCTCTGGGCAAGCCGCATCGAGGATCTCGCTCTCACGCTCGAGAAGTGGCGTAATGGTGTTCAGTCTGTGCTCAACATAGGATCGCAGGGTCCGCTTGGCGTTTGTACGTTTGCTGTCGACATGCTCGAAGTTGAAACCTTTGAAATCCTCTAGATGCGGTGGCATGCCAGATGCCGGTGTCGCCATGATGAGATTACGCACAAGGCCGCCTTCAAACTCGTGTCGGTCCAGCAATACCAATATCGCCACCATATTAGGGGGAGTCGTGAAGTAAACAAGAAGCACTCGGCTTCTGACGCGGCTGTTTCGTAAGAGATAGTAGGTAATGCCCCGTTCAAGGTTGAGATATCCTTCGGGTGCTTGTAAAGGTGTTCCGACTTGCATCTTTACCTCGCAAACCAATGCCGATAATCAGTCAGGACATCCGATCGTTCCCTTCTGAGCGGCCTGTCGGGCAGCACTGGGACGTACAGATCCACGCGGAGATCGCGGTTCCAGATCGCGCCGTATAGAAGGGTCAGGCAATCATTGCGCGAGCAATCTAGGATTCGCGTCATCTCAGCGATTACGGAGATAGGAGGCAGCCCCGACTCGAGAATCTCTTTGTACGCCTGTAGTGCCGTTTCTCGTATATGGCCAGCCATGCCACGGTACGCAGATTCCCGGCTGACCAGTAGCGTGAGATTTGCGATCAGGTTGGCATCGATTTCCTCGGCTGAGACTCGAACGGTGCGAATTCCCCCGTCAGCGAAGTATTGCTCTTCGAGTCGGTGGCGAGAATCATCCGAGCTCTTATTGAACCTAGTGTCACCTCGCCGCATAGAGGCGGCGGGCGTACCGAACTGTGCAGCATTTTTTTTAACTGTCCAGTTGACGCAGTACGCGCCTTGGGTGTCCGCAAGGAATAGAAGTAGGTCTCCAATGTAGGGAAATGGGATACGGTTCGAATCCTCGTTGCGGTGAGCCTCATCGGTATCCCAGACAGTGGGATGCTTTCCTATCATGTTCATTCGATCGGCGACCGCGATCGTTCCAGCGAGGCGAGGAAGCTGTTGTGATTTGGCCAACGTATGCCCGGCAAGGGGATGCTCCGTTGGGTACGGGCTGAGCATATGCTGCTCGTGTAAGTCGAAAAGCCTTGGGTTGTAGAGGGCCAGTAGGCACGCCGCTCGTTCCGGTAGCGACATAAGGTGAATGTCGCGGCCAATTTTGTCGCTATACACTGTCGAAGGTCGACTAATCTTCGGCGCTTCGTCCCGAGTGGCTCGCATTGATGGAACGTACTCAGAGCCCCATCCAGGGGGACATTGGCGCCGCTCGATAGCTTGTAGACGCGATAAGGAGCGAAGGGAAGATCTGGCCATCATTCGCCCCTCGATGTAAATAGGTACGGCAAAAGAAATAGAGGAGTGCTCTTCATGATTTGCTAAACGTTCGCGTTAATATGAGTGCAGCAAATTATGAAGACGCTAATACGCCAGTCAACCAAAAACGGACCACTTTTTGAAGACGCTTATATGAGTAGCGCCAAAGGGTAAAGGTCGACGTCGTGCAAATTGATTCAAAATCAATTTGCACGCTTAATGAGCATTGATATGCAATTCAACGTCTCGCATCAAGTCGCTAGACGCCGGGTGCGGCCGAACTCTCGAATCAGCACCGCACGAATCTTCGGACTATCCTGACACAAGCCTATGCATAGTGCGTTCGATTGTCTTAATGAGGAAGCCGGGTACGATTGCGTTATTTATTTTTGGTTTTGATGTACCGGATTCGTATTGTTTTTCGCTGGGTAGGGCCTTGTCCGGCTTAATCTCGTAGTTGATCTGACGAAACCAATCACACAAAATCTACTGACTACGAATCTGGGCTGCTGGGCATAGTTTTATCTCTGTGGCCTAAGTAGATGCGGTCAATCGCCCGCTGTCCCAAGCGATGTACCAACCTTGATAGAAACGGACGCCATCGATCTCTTCAAACCCTCTAACCATCATCGCCCGATCCGTGCAAAAGGTTAGTAGCTCCACGTCCATGAGCGTTGGTATCGGCGAAGGTAATGGCGCGCCGGCGTTGTTGCGCATCACCTTGAGGTAGTTCACGTAACGGCACATATCCTCCCCGGCGCAGCAGTACATGGATGCGCCGGTAGCCATAGCGCCGCTTGGCCGCCGCCATGTCCTTCATGCGTTCGGTCAGCGCGGTACCGCTCACCGCTTGCTCTCGTAGGCAAACAGCGACCGCGAGATTCCTACCAGCCCACAAGCTCTGGTCACACCCAGTTTGCGCTCGGCCATCAAGATACTGACCGCCTCGCGCCGAGCCTGTGGGCTTACCACCTTCGGCTCAGCAGATCCTTCAGCGCAGCGTTATCCAACACCGACTCGGCCAGTAGATTACTGAGCCGGTTGTTCTCCTGCTCCAGCGCCTTCAACCGCTGGGCATCTGACACCGTCATGCCGCCGTACTTCGCCTTCCAGCTGTAGTACGTCGCCTCAGATATCCCGTGCTTGCGGCACAGCTCGGCTGGCTTGGCGCCTGCCTCGGCCTCCTTGAGCACACCGATGATCCGTTCTTCCGTAAATCGCCTCTTCATTGCCGTTCCTCTTGGAACGGACTCTACATCGTTATCGTACTATTTACGGGGGTGGGTCAGAGAGCTCAGCGCCATTGCATTAGCTATAAATCTATAGGTCGGTCGAGATATGTTTTCTGGATGAGAGTGTCATGCTTACACCTAATGCGATAATGAGCTCCACTCTGTATATAGGAATTGGTCAAGCTCTAGCATCGTCGCAGGATATTGTAGAAGCAAGTCGGCTAAACCCGTTTGGTCTATAAGGACAACCTCGTTGAACGCGGCTTGTTCTTGCGCTTGGCTGTTGAAGAATTGGTTGGTGATGCAGACCTTTTGGAAGTCAACATTTTGGTGCTTCCGTTGATAGAAGGCAGCACCAGCAACGACTTCTTTAACGGCGTCCCAGCCCAGTCGCTTACCGTCGGAACTCGACGTTTTGGCTTGAATGAGTACCCCTTTTTCGGCGTGTGTGCCCACGACGTCTACGCCTTGGTCTCTGGACTGAGGTGTGCAATAGCACGCATAGCCTTGTTTCCCCCAAAGGACGGCGACGAGCCCTTCAAAGTGACGAGGCTCCATGCTAAGCGTATGGCTTAGGGTGATGCGCTCGTTGAAGGAGTCCCTGTCCGCGGGCGGGACTACGTCCTCCATGTTGAAGTCCCCCGGTCGAACGTCTCCCGAGCCATTGAGCATGTCGCCCGCGAGTTCACGTTTGCGTGTCAGGAGTTGGTCTAGTTTGACGTCGAACGTTGCAAAGTCATCTGCCTTAACGACTGGGTAGTAGACATAGACGTCTTTCTTTTGCCCAATGCGGTAGGCTCGGTCCGTTGCTTGGTCCTCCTTAGCGGGGTTCCACGTGCGGGTGTAGTGGATAACGTGATTCGCTGCTTGTATGTTCACGCCAAAGCCTACGGCGACAGGCGACAGAATGATGGCCCCAAATCCGGCCGCCTCCTGAAATTTCTTAATCTGACGTTGGCGGCTATCCGCATGACCGGCGGTCGCGCTCGTGTCACCATTTATTATGGGCGGAAAAATGTTGAACTGCTCTTCGATGTAATGCCTCAGCAACCGCTGGATATTACGAAATTCGCAGAAAATGATGACTTTTTCGTCTTTTTTCTGAATGAGTTTCAGCTGCTCGAGCAGCCAATCCAGTTTTGGAGATTTTTCTCGGTATTGCTTCAAAGGTTCTGGGTTCGGCGCGGTTAATCCGTGTCGACGAGGGTCCGTGCAGATTAGCCTCAGGTAGTGCAACAGCCCCAGCATGTTCTTGAAAGGGGAGATGGCGCCAGGGTCCTTCCTTGCTTTAAAGCTTTCGATGGCTGAGGCGTAGAGCTTGCGTTGCTCAGAAGACAGCGCCAGGTGACGACACGCCTCGACGATGATTTTTTGAGGGAGATCTTTTGCGACTTCGGCTTTCGTTCGGCGTAGGATTTGCGGCTTAATTCGGAGCCTAAGCTCTTCAACACGAGCCCGTTCTTCGTCAGTCTTGGCTTCGATGGGCTTGCTGTAGCGGGTACCGAAGTCATTGAGCGCGCCGAGCAGCCCAGGTTGCACAAAGTCAAAAAGACACCACAAATCGACCAAGCTATTTTCGACGGGCGTACCGGTACAAGCAATTTTGAAGTCCACGTTCTGCTTTTTCGCAGCCCGCGTCACCATGGCAGCGGGATTCTTGATGCGTTGCGCTTCATCACAGACCATCACGGACCAATGTTCCGCAGCAAATGAAAACTCTAAATCACGGAGGGTTTCATAGGTGGTCAAGACCACTTTGGCAGAACCAATCCAGCCTGGTTTGAGAAACCGAACAAGCCCATCTTCTGTTTTGAGTCGCTCTTCAATGTCTGCTCGCGGTACGCGCAGACCGGCCAGCGCATCACCGTAGGCGGTCAGAAGGGGCAAGACTCCAGGACGAATGAACTTTCCGGCTTCTTCTGCCCAGTTTTCCAGTAGCGATACGGGAGCCACAACGAGCATAGGAGCGACGCTTGGGTCGCGTTCAACCAGCCACGCCATCAGCGATAGCAGCTGGAACGTTTTCCCGAGCCCCATGTCATCGGCCAGGATGGCTCCTCTTACTTCACGCTCGACTCGCGACTTATGCAGATGTTGAAGCCATGCCAGCCCTTGCTCCTGGTGCGGCAGTAACGAAAATTCCCGGTTGAGAGCGTTTGGGATATCTGCCGCCGATGGCAGGGCGAGCAGGGCTTCTCGCCGGCTTTCTTCGTAGTCAACGGTTTCGATGTTAGGGCGAAGAATGAGTGTTTTACGGGGCGGTGCTGTCGGGGTTGAAGTTTTTTCGCGGGAGGTCGGGTCTTTACCTTGCTGGACATCCCTTAGCGCGCTGTCAATGGAGTCGACGATGTCCTGAGCCTGGTCGAGAGGAATATCGTTGGAAAGCCCACCAACTTTAACGGAAGGCCTCCCTTCAGCTTGAGCTTGCGCCACAGCCTCACGAAGTGTTTCAAGGACTTCCTTGGTAACAGGAATCCCCTCCAAAGCACCCTGTGGCCCCTTAGCGTTCGAGGCGATGAGAACCTGGACGTTCTCGGGAACCCAATCGCCACTGTCTTTCTTGGCGATGAAGGGGGAGTAGTAGGGCTCTTCGAACCCAATACCTTCGATACGAGAGGAGTAAGCACTCAGGTCATGTACCTGTTCGTACCTAACAAGAGCATTGTCCTGCTGGCGTTGCGCCAAAGCTACTTTTAATTCAGCAAGATAGTCCGGCGTTTCGCCAAGCAGCTCTAGGTCGAAGCCTCGCCAGCCGAGCAATTGAAAACTCTTATTAAATGCGGTTTCCAACCTAGCAATAAACTCAGCAAGTTCGGTGTCATCGAGCTCGATGCTTTCTGAGAAACTCAGTCCGGAGGCGTTCGCCGATTCAATTAATAGGCTAATTTTCCGGGGGTAGCCACCCGCGTCTCGCTCGATGACGGGGGTGAACCGGTCAAATTGAATGCCTGCCGCTTCTCTGGCTTGCTCAAATTGTTCTTCGTCAATGACCGCCTTAGCGTCCTCCCCAAGGGTGGCAAAGGGGTTCAACGAAAAGGCTTGGGCTCGCGACCCTGCGATACGTCGATACGGTAACCGCTTGACCTCCTGAAGAACGCTTTTGACTTGAGGGACAATTAGAACTTGGACGATGCCGTCAGGTGTTGGAATATCGTAGCGGTCAGGAATGCTCCGCAGCGCATCAAAGCGTTCGAGCCATCCTTCGGGTGCCCCTTCGAAGGATGGGGTGATTTCAATGACCTGGTCCTCTGCGATGGCGATTTTTCGAAGACCGATATCCAATCGCTCAGGAGTGAGCACCACCGTGCGGCGAAGAAAGTCATCCAGGCGCGCATTGGCTTCGAGCGCGAGCGCTCGAATTCTCCCCCAGGCTTGTCGGTGCTCTAGGTCGTGGCGAGCCTCAGGCGGGCGCTTAGAGAAGGCGAAAACCTCCTTGAGGAGCGGCCAATGCTCGGGGCGCACGAGCTCATCCGTCCCCGGGCTCGACAAAAGCGGGCCAACCAGCTTGCTATCGACGGTGCGCCCGCTTTCGTCCTGCCAGCCCGCTAGCAGAATGGAAAAATTCTCGTCCGTGAGGGCGTTGCGACTTTGCAGGACCGGACGCATGGTGGTCAGAGAAGGGAGCGCTAATACGCTGATTAAGTCTTCATAGTCCGGGCGTTGGAGCGCCGTAAAGATACCATCCCAAGGAATCGTCACCTCCTGCTCTGATTCTAGGGCAAGGCCATCATCAACGAGTTGCGCCAGGTAGCCGGCAAGTAGCGCAGAATCCAAGCGCATTGCACCCAGGGATTGATGGACGACGACGCCGTTCGCAGAGAGGGTGCGCTGCCAAGCTATCGAGGAGGAATTCTTTTTCTTAAAGAGCTTGAATACCATGGTTTACCTTACTTCCACCAGCCCTTTCCGGCCTTGTACTGGAACCCCCAAGATTGAAAGAGCTGGATTAATTCAGGGTCATTGCTTTGCGTATACGCCCAAATATTGCCGCCCTTGGTTCGAAGGTCTGCGATATCGAATCCTCTGTACTTCGATAGGGCCTTGAGTTTGTGTCCGGCAAAACTGCCATATTTGGAGATGAGCGAATTTGGCGAAGGCTCTGTGGGTAAGGAGATGCGTGAATTGGGTTCCGAACGGGAGGTATCGGAGGCTGCCCGGGTGGGCGAAGTCGCGCGAGGCGCGCGCGGTAAGGCATCATCTGGAAGAATGCCGAAGCTTTCCCTGAGGGTCGCTTCGTACATGTCCTCCCATCTGTTCCATCCGTGGATATTGTCTTTGTGCAGCAGCCAAATAACCGTTTGGTTTCTGTCTTTTAGCGTGTTAACCGCTCTACCAGAAAGGCGCAACGGCTCGGATGAGTCAAAGACAAATGGCAAGACTCCTTTCTGATACCCATAAAGAGCGTGTCCCGTGGCACTAAACTCGACAGCGACTAGATTTCCCAGCGTCATAATGAATGCGTTGTTCGCACTGCCAGAGTCTTTTAACTCTGTGTACAAGCCCTTCATTTTTTCCAACAACACTGCGAAGTCTCGACTGGGCGAATTCAGAGCGCGAGGTCCAAGGGCAAATTGCACATTCGTCATGGACTTTACGTATCGCAGCCAGAAGTTAGCGCGCCTACGGTCGCCGATGCCATCCTGGGCAAGTTTGGTGAAGAATGTCTCAATGAATTCGCCTCGAAGCCATTCCGAAACCATTTCTCTGGCTTGCGGCGATACACCGCCCCACTGGGCCGCGGTAGAAGGAAGCCATGGATTTCCCCACCAGTCTACGGATACGTCTCGCAGTTGCTCGAAGATGGCAGGGGTGCTGCCCTGAGCATAGGCGTCAAGGATGAGCGATAAGCCTCGATTGCGCACCTTGGTTCCGTGTCGAGCTAGACTCGCCAGCATCGTCAGTAGATTGGGGACTTGTACCTTAAATTCCTCATACGGCGAAGCCACCGCGTGACGGACTTGGGAGAGTACGAGCTCATTGGTGAACCAGGAGTCGTCTGTAATTCCCAACTGCTCTCGGATACGGTTAATGGAGGACATGTCCCCCGATAGCGCCGTCTTGGCATAAGGCAAACAGGGGTTCTCTGAAAATAAGCCTTTATTTTCAACGGCAGTGATGGCCCAGTCGGGGTTGATTCGTTCCGGGTCGATGATATTTGAAGACCTATCGTGCAGATACTCACGCAGTTTCTTCCAGTTTTTGCGGCCCTCATCTGGCGCCACTTTCCCCTTACGGTCGTCATAGCTGAAGTAGCTGCGGACTAAGCCCTGGTAACAGCGGCGAAACCATTGAGGTTTTTTGACCCACTGGTCAACGCCGGTGTCGCTGCTAAGCGCTGCATCAAACCGCTTGGAATCCTCCAGAAGACAGGGACCGTTCGGATGGCTGGGTAAACACATGCCGAAGGATACGAGTCTGGCTTCTTTAAGCGTGTCAAGTCGAGTCGTTTCCCAAAAACGACGTACCGCTTTGGCTTGAAGGTCTTCTGGCTCGTATGGGCTTGAGCCGGCTTTGACGTGCTGCTGTAGCGTAGCCAAGTGTTTATCAAGACCACCCTCTCTCATCGTCAGAGAGGCAGAGATATCAAAACTTCGAGAGAGCTTATTGGCTAGAAGCTGAAGGGCGCTATTCATCGCAGAGCACACTCCCCAAAGTTGTCATCGATATTGATTGCCGTAGGACGAGGCTCCTCCTTCAGTCCCCGAAACTCAAGGCGCATTTCGACGCGTCGGCTTTCGTCGTCGCTTTCCTTCGCAGCGTTGAATGAGTAGCCCCCAACAAAAAACAAGTTTCGCACATCGGCTTTCTGGGAGTCATCAAGCAAGTTTGGCCCAGAGGTTGCAAACATGGAGCACAGCACCTTTTGACTTCGCTGCAGACTGAGGTTCAGGTTCGTGAGGTAGGAGCCCGTTTTATCGGTATAGCCCTCGATGACCACCCGTTTTAGAATGTTTTTTCCTAACTCATCATTTGCGATGGTGAGAATTTCCGGGACAAACTGCCGTAGCACAGACTCTTGCTGAGCATTGAGTCGCCATGTGCCGAATGCGAATTGTGCCCGTTGACCAAAGTCGATGGCATGGCGGTCCCTGTGGATGGTAATCCCCTCGTAGGATGAAGCGGCAGATTCAAAACGGTCGAGTATGGCTTGAATATTGTTGCTGTGAATCTCTTCGTCGGTCTGAATGTCGGTGACGGTTTGCGTCACCGACAGTAGGGCAACGCCCATGACCACTAAGAACAGAACCACCAGAGCGCTCATGAGGTCAGCGAACGAAATCCAGAAAGGTTTTTCCGCTTCTTCCCGCCCCCCTCGCTTTACGATGATTTTTGCCCCAATCATGCTTATCGCCTATCGGGAGCCGCAATCGTGCCAAGGCTACCTTCGAGCTCTTGAACAGCGGTCGCAAGTAGGCCAACGGCAGAACTCAGTTTTTCATGGAATTCGTAGTTCACCTTTGATAGCGTGTTTACCACGGCGTCCCTGAAAGAATCCGAAGATTGTTCCAGAACCAGGCTGACCCCATCCAAATACTCGTCTGCCGCTTTTTGAGCTAAGCCGAGCTTAGTTGTCGAAACCTCAATGCGTTGTAGAGCATCTGCAGTGATATTAGCTTCCTTGCCGGCAAGCCCAATCATCTCTCTGACCTCAGCCAAGACATGCGCAAGGGCTTCTCGTTGTACTCTGTAGTCGCCAAGCGCCTCATGCAGCGAGGTCGAGCTCGTAGAAAGCGAGCTCGACACTTCCGTCAGCTTATTTCCAATCGAGGTGGTTTGAGTTATGACCTCGGCGACGCGCTCGCCTGCGTTAGCGAACGACGAAGCCGCTATCCCGAGGCGTTCCGCGCCTGCGTTCATCTTCTCGACCGACGTGCTTGTTGCAGAGGAAAGCGCGGAGACACTTTCAGTCATGGCTTTCGATGCGGCGCTGATTTCTTGGATAGCAGCCTCAACGCTGCCCGACATCTGGCTGACAGTGTGGGAGGCACGGTCGGCCATCGCTTGCTCTCGGGCCTGATTCTGGGCGAACACTTGGGCCTGGGACGTATTGAGCGTCTCTAAGATGGTTGTCATCTGTTGCCCGACAGATTCCAGGGTACCTTGAAGCTTTTGTTGCGTTTCTGATTGCGAGCTTTCGACCAGCTTGCGAATTTGATCAACAAAGTCTTGTGTCTGCGCATTGATGCTAGCTTGCCTTTCCTCCATCGCCTGAATCGAGGAGGCCATCTTCAACGCCATTTCTTCCGTAGCACGTTTTCCGCTATCTTCGACCTTTCCAAGTAGGGTATTGAGCGCGGTCACAGCGTCTTGCATACTTTGCGCCGTTTCCTTATTCAGTTCGTTGATACCGCTAATTTGTCCGCCAAAAAGGTCGTTCAGTCGTTGACTGAAGTGAACCATGACATCGTTGAGCATATCGATGGCAGCTTTGCTCTGGTCTCCAGACGCGCTTTTAACAGAGGAGGCGATTTCATCCAAAGGCGTTTTCAGGCTTTGGTCAATGCTTGAAGCAATTACCTCGCCCAAGGTCTTGTTACCTTCCTTGGCGGCAGCGAGTTGTTGCGTGTGCAGTGCCATCCCGGCTTCAATCTGAGATTGGGTGAGCTCTTGAAGCACCTGCTTCAAGTCGCTCACCAAGGAGTCCTTCAGAATCTTTGCTTGGCTAGCCGAAGCTTCAGAGGCATCCACCAACCTGGACAGGTATTCTTCGCCAGCGCCAGATTTGAAGTGCGCGTCGATAGTTTGGGAGATGTCTTCGGTTTTTCTATAGAGTGACGCGAGAAGGAGCTTTTCCAGTAGGGTGTAGAGCATCGCCAACGCAATGGCGCATGCTGAAACAAGGAAAGCGTGGCCCACCGACTGCATGAGGATTTCAAGACTATTGCGGACCACAGCGGTGTCTTCGCTGACTTGGAATTGCTTCAGGCCGTCAATGATGCCCCCGAAGGTGGCCACAATGCCAAGCCCCGTGAAGATGCCCGGCAAGTGTTTGAAGAACTCGGTTCTTAAGTGACTGTCAACGACGTATTGGTCGTTAAAGTACATCTCGGCGGGAATGGTGGAGCGTATGACGCCTATCTGGAGCTGACCGTCTCGCTCTTCATATTGAGCATGTAGGGTTTGATCGTATTCTTGCCATAGGTGACGAAGTCGTTTAGTGGGGAAGATGTGCTGAATCGCTTCGCGGTTAGCTTTGGCGTCCACCTTCCGCAGTTTCCTCAGCACGCCACCTAGGCGAGCCCGGTACCACAGGCCTCGCAGGAAGAAAAGGATGGAGAGAAGAGCTAACGCCCCTAGAACGTGAGGCATATAGGCAGCGAACAGCCGCAGGCTTGCAATTGTCCAGCCCCCGACCTGGTTCAAGTAGGCCAATAGGCCTTCAGTCATGTTGTCCATGTTTCAACGTTTATTCTTTGCAAAGGCTCTTGTTTTTCCTATTGAAATTCGATATTCAATAGAAGCAAACTTTATGAAAATGACACTATCCCAGGCTACGGTCTCAACTGAATTCTCACGATACAACGGTTTTCATGATGTTACAAACACTGTGGCGTACGCCGTCATAGAGCGCCATTTGAACAATGGAAGTGTGTCAATGAAGCTCTAAAGATAGGAAGTCGCTATACGCTATACGGTAGAGCACTCCCTCATAGGCGTTAGGCGCCTACTCCTTCAAAGGGGGTATTTCAGCTTGTGGGCGCGGACGGCGGTTATGGCCATTTTGACTTGTCCACGGCCTTAGTACGAAGTTGATTTAGAGTCCGGGGTTAAAAATACCTTCCGGCTGATAGCTCTTGGCGAATTGCTGCGGAGCCAGATAGCCCGGAGAGCTGTGGGGTCGTTCGGTGTTGTACTCGACACGCCATGCTTCTATCAACGATTTGGCCTGCCACAATGACAGGAACCAGTGTTTGTTCAAGCATTCCTCCCGGAGCTTGCCGTTGAAACTTTTGATATAGGCATTCTCCACAGGCTTGCCGGCCGGATGAACGACAACGTCACGCCCCGCCTGGTAAGCCTAGGCATCCAAGGCCTTGCCTGCGAACTCTGGCCCGTTGTCCACGGTGAAGGATCGGGGAAGCCCACGCATCGCGGCGATCCTGTCCAAATCATGGGCCACGCGCAGCCCAGGTAATGACGTATCAACCTCAATGGCGAGGCATTCCCGCGTGTAATCGTCCACCACATTCAGGCACCGGAATCGGCGACCATATGCCAGACCATCGGCGACAAATCCATCGACCAACTGATCCTTCAGCGCAGCGTTATCCAGCACCGACTCGGCCAGTAGATTACTGAGCCGGTTGTCCGCCCACTCCAGCGCCTTCAACCGCTGGGCATCTGACACCGTCATGCCGCCGTACTTCGCCTTCCAGTGTAGTACGTCGCCTCAGATATCCCGTGCTTGCGGCACAGCTCGGCTGCCTTGGCGCCTGCCTCGGCCTCCTTGAGCACACCTATGATCTGTTCTTCCGTAAATCGCTTCTTCATCGCCGTTCCTCTTGGCACGGACTCTACATCGTTTTCGTACTACTCACGGGGAGCAGGTCGCTAGGATACGAGCGATCTGTTACTACTGGGATCAATGAGGCTTCATCGTTTTCATCACTTTTTTAAAAACCGATGAAAAAGGTTCCAGGTAGTGCGCGTGGCCGAGGCCGAGTTGGGCGGTGTCGCATGGGTTGTTGTGCTGTCCTCCTCACTTTCAGCTTCGCTTCTGAAGTCCTTTTGTGCCGTCGCGCATTGTCACTGCGCCTATTGTCGGTGAATAACTGACGGAGTCCGTAGCGAACCTACAACCTCAATTTGGAAGAGCCCGGTGCCCGCCGAGTTCCAGTCGGAGGCTGGGGGAGGAGTTTGAGGGTGGAGAGCTGGAGACCCTGAGGCCTTCTGCCGATCATACGAGACTGTAAAATAAAAGATACGTTAATTTAGTTTGTGGAGTATAAATTGAACAAAATGGGGCCTGTCGCGCACGGGCCTTTAACGTCGTTTCCTGGTGAGCAAGCGCTGAAGCGGATGGGTCAAAACATACGCACGGCGAGACTGCGCCGAGGAGAATCAGAAGAACTTGCTGGCCAGCGCACGGGCGTGTCTCGACATACTTGGCGTCGCCTTGAGCAAGGCTCCCCTAAGGTCGCGCTCGGCGTACTGGTTGAGGCTCTCGTGGCCTACGGTTTTTCTGAGCAGCTATTTGATCTTGCAGATCCCGAGCTAGATCTTGAGGGGCAAGCAAGAGACGCCGCCCGTCGGCCGATGCGCGGGCGAAAGTAGATCAGAGCATAGGCACTGCAAGGCAGTGGATGCCATTGCGTCCGTGACGGTGCCCCCGACAGGTCGACGGGATTGGTCATAACGCAACACCTTAGAGGGGTGTATCAGGAGGCGCCAGGGACTTGCTGACTTTTTTGACGGAGTGACCAAGCGTACTGCCGTTCAGAGTGGGGCGTGCATCCAACTCCGCTGCGTGATTTGGTTATGGCAGTGAGCCATGATCCATGCCGCTTGCCAGCGTTGGAAAAGTAGAATGTGGAGTTGCGAAGGTACATGGTCGGGGCGGCAAGTCGCGGGCAAGGGCCGATTTGCGAGGACCACGTGAGCGAGCCTCTATAAGGGAGAGAGGGAGAAATGAAGAAGACCGCGGCCGCACTGATTGCCTCTATTGCCCTCGTAGGGTCTGCGGGGGCGACTGATGATGATGAGGCATTCAGGATACCGGCATCCGTTGGGAGGCTAATCCTTGCCTGCACACCGAATCCGATTGCAAACACGCCGGGTGCAGAGTGTTATGCGCTGATTGCGTTGGGAATCCAGGCCGGTGGGGGCATGGCGCGCCTGCACACATTGGATGGCATGGAGGGACTGACAAGCGCACAAAGAGAGCGGCTCAGCCACTTTGACGTCCGTCGGGGCTGTGCCGAGCGTGCAGACTACGCCACGATTGCCCGCGTTGCCTTGAAACGGATCAAGAGAATGGGCTACGACGACTCAGAGATCGCCCTGACAGCCCTTTACCGCGCGTTCCAGGAAGGCCCCATCTGTGGCGGAACCAAGGAATAGAACTCCTAGCTCGTAGAGAGGGCGTTAATGAAGAACGTCGCCGCTGCTGTGGTCGCTTTAGCCCCCCTCATGGGGTCTGCGGGTGCCACCGAACAGGTCTCTTTCAACAAAGTGAACGACTACGTCAGGATGTGCGACCGTCCGTTGGCTGAGGGATGAGCGAAGCGTGCGTCGTCTACCGGGAAATGGCCACACAGGGGTCGATGATGGCGCTGCTCCACGAGTTCAATGCCGAAAAGGACGGTCTCGATCCTAACTCAATATCGCGTCGCATGCTGCGACGTTACTCCACGCCATTTTCGTGCCCCGACGGGGGCGACGCCAGCTACGGTGAAGTGCGAAAAGTGATGATTAAACGGATCAACGCAAGGGGATACTCCGAGGAACACTTGGCGCTGCCCCGCATGATGGAGGCCCTTTCGAAGCTCCGATCTGCAAGGGCGCAACCAAATAACCAACCTGAAAGAGAGAGGTAGAGATGAGGAAGACCGTCGCCCTGATCGCTTCGTTTGCCCTTTCTGACAGGCGTACTGCTTATCATGCGTCGACAGAGTTTTGTTTAAAACAAAAACGGGAACACATCTGAAATGGATAGTTCGACAGAGTTCGAAGCACGTTTTAAAAACCCACCTCCGAACGCCGAGTTCGACGGACTTTATTCTTGATTTTCACCTTCGCCAGGGGATGAAGCTTGCTGGTTTATGCCCTGATCCTTGCAAGTTTGCGGATTTACGCGTGAGCAGGCTTAATCGCCAAGAAATCCGCACGGTTGTGCGGATTTCTTGCCAATCCGCTTGAGCTCAAGCATAATCCTCACAGTTGTGAGGATTATCTATGAAAATTCCCCTTGAAAGCCCGGGCGATATCGGCCGGGTAGTTCGAGCCAGCCGCAAGGCCCAGAAGGTACGCCAGGACGATGCTGCCGGCAGTATCGGTGTCAGCGAAAACTTCCTGGGCAAGATCGAGCGCGGAAGCGATTCCGTTCAATGGGGAAAGCTCTTCCAGGTGCTCGAAGGCCTGGGGGTGCGCGTCATCCTGGATGTGCCCGAAAGTGTCGCCAACTATTTGGCGGCCTCTGACCAGGGGCGCAACAAGCAATGAAGGGCCGGTCTCTACTTGCCTCTATCAATCAGACAGAGGTTGGCACGCTGCAAGAGGTTGGCGGTCTGTGGTCCTTCCGGTACGCCCCTGCGTGGCTGGACAATCCCCGGCGCTTCCCGCTCAGCCCTTATCTGCCGCTGGCCCCCGAAGCTCTGGTAGACGGCGCATCGCGGCGTCCTGTGCAGTGGTATTTCGATAACTTGCTGCCGGAAGAAGGTCAGCGCGTCCTGCTCGCCAAGGATGCCAAACTGGAAGCCGCGGACGCCTTTGCCCTGCTGGCCTGGTACGGGGCTGAGTCCGCGGGTTCGTTGACCTTGTTGGCCCCGGAGAACGCTCCGCAAGAGCCGGAACCGCTGCGGGAATTGCCGGATGATGTCCTGGATTCGCGCATTCGGAACTTGCCTAAAGCGCCCCTGACACACGGCGCAGTCAAGCGCATGTCACTGGCAGGCGCCCAGCATAAGCTGGCTGTGGTGCTTCGAGATGGTGTTTTATTTGAACCCGCCGGCTCGACCCCCTCGACCCATATTCTGAAACCCGACCATCCAGACGCTGATTACCCGCATTCGGTGGTCAATGAATGGTTCGTCATGCGTTTGGCCAAGCGCCTTGGACTTATCGTTCCCGAGGTGTATCGACGCTATGTGCCCGCGCCTGTTTACCTGATCGATCGGTTTGACCGGACCGCTGATCCGCAGGGCGCGTGGCAGCGTCGGCACGCGATCGACGCTTGTCAGCTGCTTGGGCTCGACCGGACTTTCAAATGCGCGCAAGGCAGCATGGAGAGCCTGTCGGCCCTGGCCCGGGCTTGTCGAGGCCCCGCCCTGGCACGGCCCCGGCTCTTTGGCTGGCTTGTATTCAATGTGCTCGTCGGAAACGCCGACGCACATCTGAAGAACCTGAGTTTCCTGGTTTCTCATGAGGGGATCGAGCTGGCTCCGTTCTATGACCTGCTCAGTGTTGCCGCCTACGAGACCCCGGCATTCGAAAAGAAGGGCTGGCCGGCCGACACGCAGCTGGCATGGCCGATTCTGGGGGCGCGAAACTTTTCTCAGGTGGATCGACAGCTATTGGTGGAAGCCGGCGCCGCACTGAATATCGCCAAGAGCACCGCCAACAGGCTTTTGCAAAGCCTGACCAGCCGGGTGATACCGGAAGCCGAGATGCTCTATGAGGAGATCGAGGCTGAAAACGCGCAAATTCTGGATGCGCGCCCTGATCTGGCCGCCACCATGGCAGGGGAATCTCGATGCCTGAAAACCATTATTCATTCTGTCATCAAAGAGATGGCAAGAAAGACGGCGTAGCTGCCGGCTGCCAGCGGTTTAACCGAAGCGCTGCTGTTCTCGCTGCCCTCGAAATCTCTGACGGATCATCTATTTGGCCCACCGCGCGCGGTGGGCTTTTTTGCTTATGCCTTTTCAGCTTGATTAAAGAAAAATAAGAAATACGCCTTTTAATATTAATTACAAATTCATCGGCCGGTTATGTTGCGGTTTATGTAATGGATGTAATTCTTTTCGGACGATTTCCGGAGTTTGTTGCGCCCACTCTGACTTACTTCTACAGCAATAAAAATTTTTAGAAAAAAATTTGCTGCACGTCCCATCTACCATTCGCTGGTTCGCCGCTCACCGCAGTCAATCGGGTGTCGAGTTGTAATTATTTTCAGCAATATGTCTGCCCAAACGAGGCAAACGTACTTCGATTTTTCTATCGAATTACCTGTCTCCGGGCGTCGCCTTCTAGTGTCCGCGACACGATGAAAACAGTGAGGTTCCCCGTGGTAAAGAAAATTGCAGTGTGTGGCCTTGGATATGTCGGCCTGCCCGTAGCCGTGGCATTTTCCAAGCGCTTTGATGTCATCGGCTTTGATGTAGACAAGCGGCGCATCGCACGGCTGAAAGAGGGGCATGACTGGACGGGCGAGATCGAACGCGACGTATTGCTTGCGTCCTCCATGAGGTTCACCGACCAGGTGACGGAACTGCAGGGCTGCGATTTTTTCGTCGTGGCCGTGCCGACTCCCGTTGACGAAAGAAATAATCCGGATTTCTCCCTGCTGGTCCGCGCTTGCCAATCGATCGGTCCCGTGCTGCGTCCGGGCTGCATCGTTGTTTTCGAGTCCACCGTTCACCCGGGCGCGACCGAGGAAATCTGCGGGCCGGAACTGGAGAAAGCATCGGGTCTGCGTTGCGGCGTTGATTTCAAACTGGGCTACAGCCCCGAACGGATTAATCCGGGAGACCGCCAGCACCCGCTCGAAAAGATCGTCAAGATCGTGTCCGGCCAGGATGAAGCGTCGCTCGAAATCATCGCGGGCGTCTACGAAAAAATCATCGACGCGGGTGTGCACCGCGCTTCCTCCATCAAAGTGGCCGAGGCTGCGAAGGTGCTTGAGAATACACAGCGCGATATCAATATCGCGCTGATGAACGAGATGTCGAAAATCTGCGACCTTGTCGGCATCCGCACCTCGGAGGTCTTGAGCGCCGCCGGAACCAAGTGGAACTTCCTCAACTTCACGCCCGGCCTGGTGGGCGGCCACTGCATCGGGGTCGATCCGTACTACTTGACGTCCAAGGCACAGGAGCTCGGGTATCACCCAGAGGTCATCCTGTCGGGCCGCCGGATCAACGACGGCATGGCCAGCCACGTTGCCGCGCGCGTGGTCCAGACCCTGGCCCGCAACGGCCGCCTCAACGCGTCGACCCGGGTCGGCATCCTGGGAATGACGTTCAAAGAGAACGTGCCGGACATCCGCAATTCGAAAGTGGTCGATCTGTATAACGCCCTGGGCGATTACGGCATTACCCCGGTCGCGTGCGATCCGATGGTCGACGCGGACCAGATGGAGCATGAGTACGGCATCAAGCTGGTAAAGCGCGACGAATTCCGGGACATGGATGTGCTGATTCTCGCGGTTCCGCACCGCGAGACCATGGACTCCATCTGGGACGACATGCCGAACCTGGTCAAGAGCGGGGGAATGGTGTGCGACTTGAAGTCCGTGCTTGACAGCAAGCGGCTTCAGTCCGACCTCGTGTACTGGACTCTCTGAGTTCAGGTTCGCCAACCACCACTAAGAAGAGGCCCCGCATGGCTGCTTTTACCGTCGCTCCGATTGGAACCTGCCGTATCCACACGCCGCTGCGCGATGCCGTAGGGCGCTACCCCATCAAGCTTCAGCTCGGGCGCAACTACGGTTTCGTGCATACCAGCGCCGAGGCGCTTCAGCAGGCGCGATTCATGTTCGGCGAGCGCGAGATTCCCGCCGATGTTCAACGCTTGATCTTTCGGCCGTCGAATGGCGAGCAGGCCCGCCAAGGCACGCACAAGCCGGCCGACTTGTACATGGTTGAACTGTCTTCGCGCAAGCTGCTGACCATCGACGGCTATCCCATACAGTCCAACTACGTGGTGCGGTATTTCAGCGAGTTCTTCGCCGACCGCGCGCGCACCCGGATGTTCTGGTCGCTGGCCAGCGCCGACCGGTTTGCCGAGCGGCGCGCACTGCTGGAACAGGATCCGGTCTTCAAGAGCCTCTCGCAGGATGACGGGGACTTACTGTCCCGTATCGTCAAGCGCGATCTGACGGATGACGAGATCGAGAACGAGATGCACCAGCTCGTCGGTTTGCTCGGCAAGGAAAAGGTGGTTTTCGTCACTCACGTCAACGCCTTGACACCGGACAATACGCCGATCGAACAGCGAGGGCAGCTGATTGCCGCGGTGAGTGCCATTGCGCAGCGAATCGACGTGCCTTGCTACGATCCGACGCCGCTGATGAACAAGATCGGGCAAGCCGACGCGATGGAAAACGGCGGGCTGGACCTGACCCACTACACGCCGGTTTTCGCGGAGCGTCTGTGCACAGAATGGTTCAAGAACTACATGCGTCCGAAGATGGACACGTCGACGTCGCAGCCGGCCGTGCCTAAGCTCGGAGCCGACGACAGCGCCGAGAGCATCGAAAAAGCCTGGGACGCGGGTGATCTGCGCGCGGCGTCGCGGCGGGTGCGCGATGTGCTGCGCCGTTATCCCGGTTTGCCCGACCACGTGCTGCTGTTTGCGCGAATTCAAGAGGAACTGGGCGATTATGAAGGATCGCTCGCGCTGTTGAGCGGCGCGGATGGCGCGCTGGCGTCTGGCAGCAAAGCCGAGCAGATTCTGATGCGGAACCAGTTCAAACTGGGGCGCCATGATGTGGCGTACTCGCTGGCGGCCGGCCTTCTTGGTGACGAGATAGAAACCCCGGAAATCGTAAGGATCGCGGCGGTTTCCGCGCGCCAGTTGGGGTACGTCGACGAGGCCCTGGTCAACTGGAAGCAACTGTTCCGCATTTCTTCTCCCGAAGATGCGGGGGCCGTAGAAGCGGCCGACACAGTGCTTTCCATGCTGCAGGCAAGCGATGACATGCAGGCCGCCATCCGCTGGGTCCACGAGGTCCGTGCGGCCATCCCTTCGTATGGCCGGGGTTTCGCGCTGCTGTGGCGCGACCGGCTGATGGCCGCAGACCGTGCGGGGTTGCGCGCCCTGGCGGCCGAGTCGCCCGCGCTTGACGATCCCGACACCCTGGAGCTCGTCAAGGAAGCTTCATGGCGGGGTTGCATTGTGGCCGCGGCGACATTGGCGGTTTCCTGCGGCCTGGTTGACAGCGGACAAGAAGACATTCGTGCGTGGCTGCTCGCGCAGTCGTCAGCCTGGGCCGAAGAAGGCGCCCGCGCAATGGAAGCAGGGCGCCTGCGCGACGCCGCCGAAAGAATCTGCGCACATCGCCTGCTCAATCCCAACGCCCTGGCCGGAGTGCGCGCGCAGAGAGCACTCGCACGCGCGATGCGTCTGGATGCGCGGGCCGCGCTTTTGGCGGGCAACTACAAAGAAGTGATCGACCTGACGGATATCGCAATCGATACCCACGTCGATTTTCCCGAGCTCGACACAATGCGGGGCCGGGCCGCCGACGCGCTTGGCGACAAGAAAACCGCGATGCAGCATCTCGAGCGGGCTGCCACCAGCGAATCCGCTCCTCTCAGCACGCAGTTGTACTTTGCGCGAGTGGCGTTCAATGGCGGCTGGTTTGGCGAAGCCATAGACGCCTACAAGATGGTTCTCGCCCATACGTCGGCCGATCAGAGCGCAAAAGACGAAGCGCAGCGTCAGCTCGGCAGGCTTGGACCGCGCGCGATACGCGGCGCCCGGGAGATACTGTCCGCCGGCGATCATCAGGCAGCCTGGAATCTGCTGGAGCGCGTCGCGAAGTCGTGGCCGCAGATGGCGGAGATCGACCACGAAAAACGGCGCGTTCTCGCTGTCCTGTATGCCGAAGCGCGCACGCTGGATCCTTCCAGCACCACCGAACGGCTTGCTCTCGGCGAAAGGATCCTGAAACTTGTTTCTGACGATCCCGTCGGCCTGCGCCTGGCCGCCGTCGGGGCCATGCGCCTGCATCGCTTCGAGCAGGCCTTGCCCTATTGGCGATTGCTCAAAGAGCGTTCCGACAATCCCGAGCAGTTCGACCACTACATCCAGCGCTGCCTTGCGTGGATCGAGAAGGCCAACCGCAGGAAGGCGGCATGAACCCGGCGCTGATGACCGGGCGGGATCACGTTGCGTCCGATCTCCAACGGGTTCACGCCCAGTTGGAGGAGATTGTCACGGCATCCGGACGGGTTCAGATCGCGCAGGAAAACCTGGCGCGCGCGCAAGCGCTGGCGCGCGATTACATGGAAGACTCAAAAGTCCGCTTTCTTCTGCTTCGGCTGAAAGAATCGGCAGGCTTGAACGAGGGCCTGTCCGAGCAGTGGTCGACGCTACTGCAGGAGTGCCCGGACGACCTCCAGATTGTGCGCTATTGCGCGACCCGTCTTGTGAAAGAACGGCACCTGGATGAAGCCTTGTCCTTGGTCGAACGCCATCTTCCGGCGTCGACGAAGAGCGCGGCCAAGCTGTTCGCCAGGGCCAAGTTGCTTGGCGACATCCGTGCGCATGAACAGTCGGACGAGCTGTTTCGTCGGCTGATTTCGCAGCACGCGGATCGTAATATGCGTGTCGAGTTCGCCAAGCGCCTGCGCAAGCGCGGCTTGCTGGCGGACGCGTTCGAGACCATCATGCCCGTTGCGGACCAGCTCGCTCCTGGCAGCAAGGCGGCGGAACTTGCCAGCGAGCTGGCGAGCGACTACGCCTTCTACCAGGACTTCGAACCGGAAGAAGAGTTGGCTGGAAAGGACATCAGGATCGTGTCGATGAAACATGCGATTCTGCACTTCCGAGACCGGCAGATTGTCGACCAGCCGCCGGAACGGCCCGTCTCGGTCGCGCTGGTGACGGGCAGCCTGGGGCCCGGTGGCGCCGAACGACAGCTGACGCGGCTTGCCGGCGAGCTGACTCGTATGGCGGAATCGCCCGATCACCGGCCGGCCGATGTGCTCATGAGGCCCGAGAAAGTCGAAGTGCTGGTCAAGCAGCACACCGAGCCTTCCGGAAACGGCAAAAAGCAGGGCCTGGATTTTTTCCTGCCGGTCCTGGCCGAGGCCCAGATTCCGGTCACGGAAATCAACAGGCTGCCCGCCGTTTCGGTATCGCATCAATCCGTTTCCGATGAAACTCTGGCGCGTTTGCTGGAGCAGTTGCCGCCGCCCGTTCACTATGGCGTCACGCGTCTTGCGCCGGTCTTGCGGGACAATCCGTTTGACGTGGTGAGCTTGTGGCAGGATGGCACGTGCCTGTTCGGAGCGCTGGCGGCGTTGCTCGCCGGTGCGCCGACCATTCATCTTGTGTTTCGCGGGTTGCCGCCGAATATCCGCAAGGATCGCTTTCGCGAAGAATACCCCGAGCTGTACCAGGCCCTGGCGCAAGTGCCGGGGGTATATTTCGTCAGCAACAGCGTCAAGGCAGCGCAAGCCTATGCGGAATGGCTGGGCATCCCGATCGTGCGCTTTCACGTGTTGTACAACGGCGTGCCGGACCTCGCGATCGACGCTTCGCCGGGCGATAAAAAAAAATGGCTGGCGTTCCGAAAAAGCACGGCCGACGCCACGGAAACGGTAGGCGGCGTGTTCCGCCTTGAGCCGGACAAACGGCCGCAACTCTGGATCAAGCTGGCGGCGCAGTACCTGAAGCGGCGCCCGAAAGCGCGCTTCGTCATCGTGGGTGACGGGCGCCTGCACGACAACATCGTGGCGCTGGCGCGCGAGTTGCGCGTGACAGACCGGCTGCTGCTCGTGGGCCTGTCGAATCATGTGGGCTACTGGTACTCGCAAATGGACGCCAGCGTTCTGCTTTCGCGGTACGAGGGTCTGCCGAATGTTCTGATAGAAGCACAGCTTCTGGGTGTGCCGGTAGTTTCGACGCCGGCCGGCGGCGCGGGGGAGTGCTTCGTGGAGAATGTGACGGGCCACCTGCTTGCGGATGTCGAGCACCCGGACTTGAACGAGGCCTGCGAAAAAGTCGCATCGATTGTTGATCAGGTGCGCACGAACGAAGCACTGCGAGAGCACAGCCGCCACCGGGCGCAGAAGCTGTTTTCGCTGGACGCGATGTTGGCGAAATTCCTGAGCCTGTGCGTGCCCGTCATGCCCATGTCGGAGAACGATGAGCGGATGGATATGCCGATGCGCCGGATGCTTGCCTGATCACCCGCTTATCTTTTCCAGATACTGAGAAAAAATCACGCTATGCATACGAACGTCCCGGCTTCGGGTCCGCGGCGCCACGCGGCCCTGACCATGGTATTGCTTGCCGCAATTTCACTAACAGGATGCCAGCTGCCGCGTTCCGGGCCGATGCTGAGCGAGATGACGGGGGCCAACGACGACAAGGACATCTTGGTGATGCCTGTTTCGCGCGAACTCGTGCAGGCGAGCAAGGTGCCCGATGTCGCCGATTTTCCCGCGTACTATCGCGATTTGACGCAGGCTGGATTCGACCGCCTGGTTCCAGGCGACGGCATAAACGTGAAAGTCTGGGAGCGCGATGGGCTGGGAGTGTTCGCCGTTGACCCTTCCGGCGTGAGCGACCTTGGAAATCAGCAGATAGACCGGACCGGGAACATCTATTTTCCCATTCTCGGAAAGTTCCATGCCGCAGGACTGACGCTGGCGCAGCTGCATGACGCCATCTCTGCACGCTTGAGCAAACTCGTCCTCGGTTCCGACGTCAGTGTGACGCGCGTCGCCGATACGCGAGGGCAAATGGTGACTGTCCAGGGCAATCTGACCCGGCCCGGCATGTATCCCATTACGCAGACGTCCCAGCGCTTGAGCAGTGCGCTGGCGCAGGCGGCGCCGGTGCAGACCAACCCCGAGCAGCTCGTCATCAGTCTGCGCCGCAATAGCCATGTTGCTTCGGTTCGGCTGTCGGATATCTACCGCAACCAGAAGAACGACATTCTATTGCGGCCGGGGGATGTCATTACCGCCTATGACGCACGAGAGTATCTGACCGTACTGGGCGCGGCCGGCGTTCAGGGGCGCGTAGCCATCAGCAAGCGCAACTACAGTGTGCTGGATGCCCTGGCCGATTCCAAGGGGCTGGACGACAAGACGGCCGACCCGCGTTCCGTGTTCCTGTTCACGCCCGCGAAGGCCGGTGTGAACGGAAAGCCGGACAGCGTGCCGGTTGTCTACCAGTTCGACCTCACTCGTCCGGAGCAGGTGGCGTTGGCGCGCGAATTTTCTGTACACGAGGGCCAGGCGATCTACATATCGGACGCGCCGTTCACCCAGGTGCAGAAAGTCTTGTCGGCCTTCCGGGTCACCATGAGCGCGGGCTTCAGCGCCACGCGGGCCATCGATAGTGATTCGGGCGCCAGTTCGACCAACGTAACCCAGTAGCGTATCGATGAGCAACGAGGACCGGATCAAGAGTTGGCGTACGCGCCGCAGCGGCGGCAATTACGCGGTGGGATCCGGCGTCGCGGCCTGGCGTCTGGATCCGGCCGCGCTGTTTGAGGAAAAGGCCGCGCCGGAAGTCCTGCTCAAGCCCTTGCTTGCGCGCCTGCAGGGCGAGCCGCATGATTCCGTGGCTGCGCGCAGGGCGGTGTACGAGGCTATACAGGCAGAGCTGGATGCGGAGATAGCGCGCAGCGGGGTCGATGAGACGCTTGCCGATTTCTCCCGCCGACGCCTTCGTATCATCGTGCGGCTGCTTGAACAGGATATTCGGGCAGGGGTCGACGTGTTCGCGCCCGGATACATGCCGGCCAGGCTGGTGGCGGACGACGAGCGTCTGGCCGCAGCGCATGCCAGGCGCGTGCAGCGGCGCAAACAAGACGAGGCGCGCGACGCGCGCCGCCATGCGTCGCGCAACGACATTGCGCTGGAAATCGAACTGCCTCCTGACGAGGCTTACGATCTCGCGATATTTCGGAGCCGTTTGCATGTGTTGCATGAACAGCATCATTCGCGCAGCGCCAGCAGGGGCCCGGCGACCGGGCGCACGCTGCTGGCGATGTTCGTCTATCAGCTGCGCGTGATACATGGCGAAAGCCGGATTGCCTTGCTATGGGCACTGGCCGGCCCCGTCGTGCTGCTTACGCTGATTTCGTCGCTGTATATCCTGATGGGCACGCATTACATCCTTGGCATGGACGTGCGCTCATTTTCGCTGTCGGGAGCAACGGTATGGATCATGTTCCGCCAGATTATTTTCAGAAGCAGTTCCGCATATGTATCGGCTCGCGGGCTGCTGAACTTCCAGGGCGTCACCCCCTTGATGTGCGCACTGGTGCAGGCGCTTATCTACCTGCTGGTGTATCTCGTGGCTTTCGCTGTGCTGATCTTCGCCGGCCACGCGCTGGATTTCATCACGCTGCCGCAAAGCTGGGCGGGAACCATTCTTTACGTCGTGCTAATGGGAGGCTGTGGCGCCGCGATGGGCGTGCTGTTCGGCGCGATTGCGACGTTCTGGCATTTTTATCTCAGGCTGGCGCCGGTGATCGAGCGATTTCTCCAGATATTCTCGGGTGTCTTCTTCGTGTCGGAACAGCTGCCGGAACAATTGCGCATCTGGATACTCTGGTCTCCGTTCGCGCATGGCATGCAGCTCTTGCGATCTGCCTACTTCAGTGCTTACACGTCGCAGGATGCAAGCTTGGGGTATTTCCTGACGTCGCTGGTTTTCCTGATGGTGCTTGCATTGGCGGCCGAGCGCCTTGCCCGCCCCAATATTCAGCCGATGTGAGAGAAGACGATGATCCATCTCAATGGCGTAACTGACGATCCCTATGCCTTCGGAAGCAGGCAACCGCTGCTCGCCAATGCCAATCTCGACATTCCCGTCGGGCGGTACGCTCTGCTTTCTTCCGCGCCGGAACTGCATCGCCAGATTGTCGACGTGCTGTGCTGCCTGCGTCCGCCGCGCCAGGGCTTCGTCAAGCATGACGGCAAGGTTTCCTGGGCCATAGGCCGGCAGGGCTTCATCCGTGGCAAGGCAACCGGCCTGAGCATGATCGAGTTCGTAAGCGATATGTACGAAGTCGACCCGGACGTCACGTATGAATTGGTCGCGGATCTTGTCAGCGACCCCAAGTGCCTGGCCAAGCCCATGGAACATTGGCCGATCTATGCGCGCCAGGAATTCTCTTTCGCCTTGGCGCTGGCGCCGGCTTTTGACGTGTACGTGATTGAAGGGGCCATTCCTTTCGAGCCCTGTCGTTTCACCCGGCTATGGCAGGCATTGTTCGAAGAGCGGCTGGTTGGCCGGACTCTCATTTTATCCAGTTATCGCCACAATCAGATGGCGGACTATTGCTTCAAAGGCTTGATTTATGAACGAAGCGTTCTCAACATCGAAGACGACCTCGACCAATGCATCCGCAGGTTCCCGCCGAGACGATCAAGGAGCGAAACCGGAGCAGGCGACGACGTCTTCGGAGGCGGCTTCGAAGACGGCCTCGGCCTCTGAAGTCGGCTCCGAGATCGAGCGCCGCCGCCGTGAACGGCAGGCATCGACGCGCGAGCGCCGTCGTCACCGCTGGGTTAATGCGCTGATCGTCCTGACGCCGGTCGCGCTCGCCATTGTTTACGTGTTCTGTATCGCGACGCCCCGCTACGAAGCAGAGTCACGATTTTTCGTCCAGTCCGGATCCGGCCAGCAGGGAGGAGGCGGGGCGGCGAGCCTTATCACGACAGGAAGCATGGGCGGCGCGCTTGGCGGTTTCGTGGACGGATGGGCGGTCAATGACTTTCTGAAATCGCGGGACTGCATGCGGCAGCTCGATGAGAAAGTCGGCCTGCGCCAGTATCTGACCCGCGCCGGAATCGACCCGCTCAATCACCTTTCCGCGGATTCCAGCGAAGACGAACTTTATCGCGCCTACCAGGCGTCGGTCGACGTCTCTTTCAATGCGCTGGAACAGATAGACGTACTGCGCGTGAGCGCGTTCTCTTCGGAAGATGCCGAGATCCTGTCGAAGGCGCTTATCGGCCTGGCGGAGAACTTCGTGAGTTCCATGAACGAAAAAGGCGTTGCCGACAAACTGAAGGTGAGCGAAGAATCAGTCAGGCTCGCAGAGAAAAAGGCCCTGGCCGCCCGGGAGGACCTGACGTCGTGGCGAACCGCCCACGGCAATATCGATCCGACCGCCACGGTGGCGATGCTGCTGAATCTGTCCAGTCAGCTCGAGGCAGAGCTTAGTACCGCGCAGATCAATCTGGACAAGATCCGCGCGCTTGGCAATAACGACCATTTCATGCTGAGGCCCGCCGAGTTGCAGGTCGTGGCGCTGAAGAAACGGATTACGGCGTTGCGGCATCGCTTGAGCGGCGAAGGCAATACGGAAGCGAAGCAGCTCAAAGAGTATGAGGCGCTGAGGAATGCCCAGGCCTTCGCGGATTCGAATCTGACCCTGGCGCAGCAGTCGTATCAGCAGGCTTTGACGGACGCCCTGCGCCTGCAGCGTTATTTGTCCATTATCGCGCAGCCGGTTCCCACCGACCGGCCCAGCAGCCCGCGCACGGTGATTCTGCTGTTGCAAGCCCTGGCGATAGGCTTTGCGCTGATGTTCATCACGCGCGTGACGATTGCTTTGTTGAGGGGGCTGCGCCATGGTTAACGCCGCAACTGAAAGTCATCGCCGCGAGGCCGACGCCGCTGCTGGCCTGCGCGATGTCATCAAGAAGATCCATGCGTCGGCGGATCCCGTGCCTGAAATGGCCGCGCTCGGGCCGGCGCTGGCGCAGGTGGCGGACGGCTGGCGTGATGTTCGCCGGTTGCTGGTTTCTCCGTTCGTGCGAGAGGGCAGGCTCGTTCCCGCGATTGCGGCGCTCGAGACGCTCGTCGCTGCCTACCCCGCGCGCGCCGAAGAGCGCCGCCTGCTTGCGAGTTTGTTGGGCCGCACGGGGCAATGGGCACGCGCTATTGCCGAAGCAGACGCTGCCGCCGGCATCGAGCCCGATGCAATGGCGCTGCATGCGGCCCGGATTCAACTGCGCATGCAGGCCGGACGGGTGGCCGATGCCGCCGAGATCGCCCGCGCCACCATGGGTATGGCGGCAAGCGAGCCTGGCGAAGCGCACTTCTGGCTGCTGGCGCTTGCGCGCAACGGCGATGTGGCCGAAGCGGCAGACATTGCCGCGGCCCTGGATGCGGATAATCTGCCGAACGAGCGCGTGGCGACGGCGGCCGTGCGCGCCTTGATCGACGATGGCAGGGCGGAGGCGGCAATCCGGCTGGGTGACGCGGCGTTGAGCGCGGGCCACGATTGCCCGGCGCTGCGCTCATCCCTTGGGGTGTCGCACCTTCGGCGCGGTACCGAAGAAGATCGGAAAGTGCACGCCCTGGCGCATTTCGAGGCGGGCCTGCGCGCGGCGCCGGCGGACGTGAGGCTGCTGTCGCTCTATGGCGAAACGCTATTGCGCGCCGGGCGCTATAAGGAAGCCGTGCCGCCACTGAAGCAGGCCATCGACCTGGCGCCGGATCTGGAGCAGACGCGGGGCCTTTATGCACGCGCGCTGCGTTATACGCTGCAATACGACGAGGCCGCCGACCAATTGGTGAAACTGGTCGAGAAATCGCCAGAGAAGCTGCTCTGGCAGCGTTCGGCCATCGGCGCGCTGTCCCAGGCGGGCCGCGCACAGGATGCCGAAGCGCTATTCAAGCAGTATCTCGCGAAGCGCAGCATGCATCTGCCGAAGACTTTCCAAGAGGCCATGGGCCGGCTGGAAGAGCGGTTGGATACGGCCCCGATACCGCAGGCGCGCCTGGACTGGGCCTGGTCGCTGCGCGGCGAAGCCGATACGGATCGCGCGCAATGGGAGCGCCGGGCGCGCTGGGGTCACCTGGTGGATCATCTTTTGCTCGATTGGCTCGAATGCCGTGAGGACAGCGCCGAAGAGGCCATGCACCTGCTTGGCGAGCTGGACACCGGCGAACGTTTTTTCGCGCCTTTGCTGGCGGCCGGCCGCGGCGTCGTGGTTGCCACGGCGCACGTCGGCCCGATGTATGCCGGACTCATGGCCTTGGAACTGCTGGGCATTCCGTCGCGCTGGCTGGCGACGGCGCCCAGCATCGCCCAGAGCAGCTACGCCGCGGCGTTGATCTCCACATCGGACCAGACCGAGGCGCAGGTCGCCAAGGCTTGCATCCGTGCGCTGGGGGCGGGCTATGTGCTGTGTCTGGCCGTAGACGGCGCGGCGAATCCGGCCGCGCCCCGAACGGCTTTTGAAGGGCAGGAGGTGACATATTCCAGCTTCGCTTCTCATCTGGCGCATCGCCTTGGCGTGCCTTCGGTGTTCTACGCGCCCCGCTGGGACAACGGCCGCGTGGCCTATACGCTGGAGATGCTGCCCGCGGCGACCCCCGGCGAAGACGCCGATGCGTATTCGCGGCGATGGCAGGCGGCCTATTTTGAACGGCTGAAAGAGCATCTGGCCGGCCCTCCGGAAAATCTGCGTCTAAGTGGAGGAATCTGGCGCCATGTGCAGCCCGTGGATCGATCCACGCAGCGATAAAGGGCGGCTTCGATGATCTCGGTGTTGAATGCGGTGCGTGGATTGTTTCTGCTGGCCGCGCTGCATGGCGGCGCGGCGGCCGCGGATGAACTGTGCAAAAGCCCGGATGAACACTGTCCGTTCGTTTCTTCGCTTCTCCAGCTACGCGAGGGCTATGGGGCCAAAGCCACTGGTGGGCTGGGCGGAAGGCTTGTGGTGGTCACGTCCGACCAGGACGCGGGGCCGGGAACGCTGCGCGCCGCCCTGGCGCAGGCCAGGAAGGGGCCTGCGTGGATCCGCTTTGCGTCGGATATGACTATTGTGCTGAATTCGCAGCTGCGCGTGCCGTCGAATATCACCATAGACGGGCGCGGCAAGCACGTTACCTTGATCGACGACGGGCTGGGCGTGTATGGCAGCAAAAACGTCATTCTTACGCATCTTACGATAGACGGGCGCTTGAACAGGCTTACGCAAGCGGTGAATGTCGCCAACGGCAGTCGAGACGTGTGGGTCAACCATCTCGATCTTTCACGGATGTCCGATCGGCTGCTCAATGTGAAGAACGGTTCGACCGACGTTACGATCTCATGGACGAAATTCCATGATTCGAACAAGGTCATGTTGCTCAATAACATTACCTCGAAGAATCTTTTCAAGAACTACGGGCGTGATTCGATCGCGAGGGTCACCCTGCACCACAATTATTTCTTCAATACCGTGCAGCGCAATCCAAGAGGGCAGTTCGGCACGTTTCATGTGTTCAACAACCTTCTCGAGAACTGGGATTTCTACGGCATGAGTTTCAGCCTTGAGGCCAAGGCTCTTGTAGAGGGGAACATATTCAGCAACGTTACGCAGCGCAAGTGCGTGGAGCCCGAGTTTTTCCCCACGGTAGAGGGCATCAACGTGAATTATTGCCGCTATATACCCGTTGCCTCCGGACGAAGTGCGCTGGAAAACGGCGCATCCGATCGAGGGGCCTACGAGAAACGCAAGGCTCAGTACGGCTACACGCGCGAGTACAAGGCCTTTCTGCGCGTGAAGGACAATTTATATCTCGGCGATGCGGAACCTGTATTGCAGGATTATCGTCCCGAGGCGGCGCCGGTGCCCCCGTATTGCTACGGTTATGAGCGGCCGACACCGGAACTGGCAGAGAGAATCCGCCAGTTTGCAGGGAATACGGCCGGCCGTACGCCACGGCCCGAGCCACGGGCCGGGACGGGGTGCCCCGGGTGAGATCTTCCTGAAGGCCGGGTAAATACCGCCGCCGCGCCGCCGGGCCTCAGGTTCTGCCCGCCTGTCCACCCGCGCTGCGCAAGGTGTAGTCGGCCATGATCGACCAGTCCCGCTCCGCGCCGCCGGCCTCGACGGCCTGGCGCATCTGCTCATGCACGGCGGCCAGCATGGGCAGCGGCGCGGCAAGGGCCTGCGCCGCTTCGCGCGCCAGCCGCAGGTCTTTCAGGCCCAGCGTGGCCTTGAAGCCGGGCTGGTACTCACCTTCGTTGATGAGGTTCGAATAGACCTGGTAAGAACGGCTGCCGAACAGCGTGCCCAGGATCAGTTCGAAGAAGTCCGCGCGCGGCACGCCGTTGGCGTCGGTCAGTGACGCCGCTTCGGCCATGGCTTCGATGGCCATGGCGATCATCATGTTGCAGGCAACTTTGGCCGCGTGCGCGCCGGCGGGCTGTTCGCCCAGCAGCCAGGTGCGTTTGCCAATGGCTTCCAGCATCGGCCGCACCCGCTCCAGCGCGGCGGGCGCGCCGGCCGCGAGGATGTTCAGCTCTCCTTTGGCCGCCACGTCCGGGCGTCCCAATACCGGCGCGGCCACGTAGGCGACGCCTGCCTGGCGATGATGTTCGGCTAGTTCCCGGGAGAACGCCACCGAGATGGTCGAGCTCACCACATGCACCACGCCGGGCCGGGCCTGCTTCAGCACGCCGGTATCGAGCAGGGCGCCGCGTATGGCGGCATCGTCGGACAGCATGGTCAGCACGGCATCGGCGGCAAAGGCGTCGGCCGGGGCGGCCACCATCGTGACGCCATCCACTTGGCCGCCGGAGCGGTTCCAGCATTTGACGCTGTGCCCGGCGGCCACCAAATTGGCCGCCATGGCGCGCCCCATGGCGCCCAGGCCGATCAGTCCAATTTCCATATCGTTTTCCTTACGGGTTGGTATCAGCCCTTGGCTGTGCCTGGTGCTGACTGTGCGCCTTTTATGGCGCTGCAGCAAGTCGCGGTTGAAAACAGGCCACGCCGCCGGCAGCGCACAGCCGAGCAGGCGTTACGGCCCGGGCGCCATCGAAGCCAACGGCACCGGCGGACCGATCACGGGGGTGTCCAGGGGTGCAGCCGCCTAGCCCCGCCAGTGCTTCACAATCGTCGCAAGAATGCGGATACCCCGCTCGATTTCCTGCGGCGCCAGCCCGGCGTAGCCCATGATCAGCCCCGCTGGCCGACCGCCCGGCGCCGGCGGCGGTTCGGTGAACAGCGGCGAAACCGGGTAGATGCCCACGCCCTGGCCATGGCAGGCCGCCACCAGCGCCGGTTCGTCTTCCGCAGCCAGGCCGCGCAGCCATAGCACCGCATGCAGGCCGGCGGCGGTGCCGGTGATGCGGGCGCAGTCGCCCAGGTGGCGCGCGACGGCGTCGAGCAGCGCCGCGCGGCGCTGGTCGTTTTCGCGCCGTACGCGCCGCACGTGGCGCTCGTAGGCGCCGCTGTCGATCAACGACGCCAGCACGCGCTGATCCAGCACCGGCGCGTGGCGGTCGGCCAATTGCTTGGCCTGCCGGAAAAACGCCACCAGCTCGGCGGGCAGAACCAGGTAGCCGAGCCGCAGCTGCGGCGACAGGGTTTTCGAGAAAGTGCCGATATAGATGACCCGGTCATTCACGTCGATGGATCGCAGCGCGTCGATGGGGCGCTGGCCGTAGCGGAACTCGCCGTCGTAGTCGTCTTCGATGATCCAGGCCTGGTGCCGCTGCGCCCATTGCAGCAGCGCCATCCGCCGGCCTACCGGCAGCACCCCGCCAAGCGGAAACTGGTGCGAGGGCGTCACATAGGCCAGCCGGGCGCGGCTGTCGCCGGGCAGGCTGGCAGTGTCCAGGCCGTGTTCGTCCACCGGCATGGCCAGCAGCCTGGCGCCCGTGGCTTCGAAGCAGCGCCTGGCCATCGGATAGCCCGGTTCCTCGAACACGAAAGTGTCCTGTGCTTCCAGCAGCAGCCGGGCGCACAGGTCGATGGCTTGCTGCGAACCATGCACCACCACGATCTGCGCCGCATCGCAGGACAACCCCCGGGCGCGTGCAAGGTAGCCCTGCACCGCGCGGCGCAGCGAGCCGTCGCCTTCCGGCGCGATATAGCTAAGACTGCGCGGCGGGCGCAGCAGTTCGGCCTGGTATGCGCGCCGCCAGGCCAGGGTGGGAAAGTCGCGCGATGCCACCGCGCCGTAGCGGAAGTCGATGGCCACCGGCGCCTGCGCGGACGGCAGCCTGGGCAGATCCAGCGCCGCCACGCGGCGGCCGAACTGGGACAGGCGCGGCGGCGGCCGGCTGCGCGACTTGCCGGCTGAAACCGATGGGGCCGCTGCCGCAAGCCGGGCCGCGACCCGCGCGGCGCGCCCCGGGGACGTCACCAGAAATCCTTCGGCCGCCAGTTGCTCGTAGGCGGCGGTGACGGTGGTGCGCGACACGCCGAGCTCGATGGCCAGCGCGCGCGTGGAAGGCATCCGCCCCTTGGCGGCAAGCGTGCCATCGGCGATTTGCGCGCGCAGCAGGTCATAGATGCGTCGCCCTGCCCCGGTGGGGCCCGGGCTGCGGCCAGGCGGCAATTTGATCTGGCCCATATTAAGTTGCAGAAACTGGTTCTTTTAATTGTGCCTGTTTTGCGCCATAGTGGCCACGTCCGGCGCTTGCGCCGTCAGCCCCGCATTGTTTTCAGCCATGTACATTCCCGAACACTTTGCCGAAACCCGGCCCGAGGTTCTGCATCGAATCATCCGCGAACATCCCTTGGGCGTGCTGGTCACGCATGGGCCCGATGGCCTGGACGCCAATCACCTGCCGTTCGAAATCGATCCCGACCAAGGGCCGCACGGCCTGCTTTCGGCCCATGTGGCCCGCGCCAATCCTGTGTGGCAAAGCTGTCCCACCGGCACGCCGGTCATGGTGGTTTTTCGCGGCGCCGAGGCATACATATCGCCCAACTGGTATCCCAGCAAGCACAAGGCGCATCGCCAGGTGCCCACCTGGAACTACGAGGTCGTGCATGCGCACGGCATCCTGACCATACGCGACGACGAGCGGTTTGTGCGCGGCATCGTCGCGCGCCTGACTCGCCGGCACGAGGCCGCCGAGCCCCGGCCCTGGAAAATGGGCGATGCGCCGCCCGATTTCATCGACGACATGCTGCGCCATATCGTGGGCATCGAAATTTCCATCACGTCGCTGGTGGGCAAGCTCAAGCTCAGCCAGAACAAAGACGCGCGCGACCGCCTGGGCGCGGTCCAGGCGCTGGATGCCCGCGGCAGCCACGAATTGGCTGCGTCCATGCGCGACGCGGGCCGGGAAAACGACTGAAACACCTTATACACACCGTATCCGAGCCTGCAGGACTGACACGGATGGGCGGTGCTAACTTGTTCTCCAGATAACCGATCTCGGGCTTCGGCCGGGGTATCGCACAGGCGAACCGCATCGCAGGGGCGGCCCGCCATAAGGAGAACAAACATGATCATCGCCAAACGATTCATCCAGGTTGTATTCGCCGGCGCGCTGGCATTGGGCGCAGGCGCCACCGCGCAGGCCGACGACCAGGCGCGCAACACCATCATCGGCGCTGGCCTGGGGGGCGTGGCGGGCGCGTTGCTGTCGGACGGCGATCCCCTGGTCACGCTGGGCGGCGCCGCTGCCGGCGGGGTGCTGGGCAACATCATTACCGATGACGACCGCGGGCGCCATCGCCATCATTGGGATCGCGACCGTTCTTACAAGCGGGCCAGCTACCGGGACCACGACCGGCATCACGGCAACAAGCACTGGCGCAAGCACCGGCGCCACTGATGGCCGCTGCCCTGCGCAGACGCGCGGGTTGTTTCAGGCGCGCTTGCGCGCGGCCGCTTCGTCGCGCGGCAGGCACGCCAGCACCAGCAGCGAGCATGCGCCGGTAAAAATGAACGCGTAATCGTAGTGCCCGCCAATGGCGACGTAGGCCGCGAATAGCGTGGGCGCCACCATGTTGGTCAGGTTGACCAGGATGCTGGAGCCGGCCGCGGTTTCGGAGATAAGGTGAGCCGGCGAGCGCCGCGCAACCTCTGCAATCTGCACGCCGTTCCAGCTGGCTGCCGAGGAGCCCGCTACAAATGCCAGTACCACAATGGCCCACAGGGGCCAGGCCGGGGTGGTCAGGCCCAGCAGTGCGGTGGTGGCGGCCGACAAGATCGCCGCGATCGACAGCGTTGCGGCGGCCGAGTGCAGGCGATCCGACAGCCAGCCCAACACAACGCGGCCAATCACGCCGCCTGCCTGCATGACGGCAAAGACGGCACCGGCCAGGCTCAGCGAAAACCCCAGGCGGTCTATCAGGTAGATGACCGTGAACGTGAACCAGCAGCTCTGCGATACGGCGAACAGGCTGCCCACCACCGACATTTTCATCAGGCCGGGGTTATGCGCCAGCGAGGCCAGCGGCACTGTCAGCGTGCGCAGCGAGTGCAGGGTAGGCGTGGCCAAGGCGCGGCGCTTGCGGGGCGGCGTCTCGTCCAGGTTGGCGCTCAGGCGCCAGGTCAGGGCGGTGGGCAGCACCACCGCAACTGCGCAGAAAAACAGCGCGATGCGCCAGCTTGTCAGCGTCACCAGCACGGGCACCAGCAGCCCCGCGATGACGCCGCCCAGGGGCACTCCGGCCTGCTTGATGGAAAAGATAAGGTTGCGCATGCCGGGCGGAGAAAAACGCTGCAGGACTTCGCTGCCCGCCGGGTTGGCCGCGCCGTTGCTCAGGCCCATGATGAAGCAGGCCGCCAGGGCGATGCCCACGCTCGGAAACAGCAGGAACGCCATGCCGGCCGCGCCCAGCACCAGGGTCAGCTGCAGGGTACGCATTCCGCCGATCTGCTTCAACAGGGCCGAGCCTGCCACCAGGATGGCGAGTCCGCCCAGCGAGTTGCTGGCGGTGAGAAAGCCGATGGAACTGCCGCTCCAGCCGAATTCATCGGACATGGCCGGGGCGACGATGGGGATGAGCCGGTTCAGGAATGAAGAAGTGGTCTGCAGGGTGAAAATGGCCACTACAGGCATGAGCCACGTTGGTGCTGCACGGGTCATCGCGTCTCTTGAGGGGTTCTTATGGTGCGGCGGCGGGGCGAACCGGCTCGTCCGGGGCCGTTTCCTGCCGTCATGATACGCCTGGCCCGGCGGGTGGCAGCGCGGCAGGCCATGATTTGTTGCGCCACATTCACGCTCGCCCCCGCAATGCTTCGCATCTTTTTGTCAACATCCAGTCGAATGGCCTTAAGCTGGGGTCTGCCGGTGTCGTAGACCAGATGTACAGATGCGTAGCCAGCGCATACGTGATTCCACCATACGCGAGGGGCAAGACATGAAAGTCATGCGAGCATTGTGGGTCGGTATGTTTGGGGCGGTGATTGCCACGCCGGCAATTGCCGCGGGTGGGAAGATATTCTTCACGGGCAGTATCGTGGTGCCGGCGGATTGCCGAACCGATCTGCAGGTTCAAGGCCGCCAGCCCACGGCCACGCTGGACTGCGGCGCGCGTGCCGGCGCGCCCGAGCGCCGGCCGCCGGCGATTCCGGTGGCCGAGGTGGCGGTGCGGCCGCTGCACGACGGGGCTGTGTCGCCGGACGGCATACGCCGGTATGTCGTCGACGTGACGTACCGCTAGGCCAGCGACGGGCCGTCAGGCCTGGGATTCGGCGGTCTCGTTGATGCGCCGCGACAGTTCGCGGGTAGACGGCACGCGCCGTTCGGCGTTTTCCATGGATGCTTCGTCGTCGGCCAGGTTGGCGATGATGGTCAGCAGCACCTTGCGCGCCGTCTTGATTTCGGCCGCGGTCAGGCCGCGGGTGCCGATGGCATTGATTTCTTCGGCCAGCGGAATCAGCTTTTTCTTCAGGGCGCGGCCATTGCGCGTCAGGAACACGTGGATGTTCTTGTTGTTGCCGGGCAGGTGCTTGCGCTCGATATAGCCCAGCGCTTCCATGGCTTTCATGGCTGCATAGGTGGTGGGTTCCATGACGCCGGCCTGCTCGCTGAGCTCGCGTTGCGTCAGGCCGTCCTGTTCCCACAGGATGCGAAGGAACGCCCAATGGCCGAACGAAACGTTGTGATCCGACAGGCGCATTTGCAGGCCTCGCACCAGGGCGCGGGTGGCATCCTTGATAAGGTGGGCCAGGCGGTCGTGCGGAACGGCCTCGCGCCAATGGGCAAGGACTTTTCTCGTTTCTTTGGAAGTCATGCGAAAACCGCGTGATGAAGTCGGAAAGTCGCCGAAAATGATACCGCAAAGCGCCGATGGCACTTTGGACCGGAGCGCCAGGCGTGGCGGGGATCAAGACGCTGCATCGATTTGACGGTGCAGGGTCGCGTCGGCGCCCGAATCGTTGGATTGCAGCATGGCCAGGCAGATTTCCAGCGTGGCCTTGGCCCAGCGGCCGTCATGCAGGGGGGCGCGATCCAGGTAAATGGCGTCATGCAATTCACCCACGACTTCCAGGCGCGGCGCGGCCGGCGGCGGCAAGGGCAGGAAGTCGCGGTTCGCGTCGCCGTAGACCATGATGCCGTGCGGCAGGGGGCGCAGGTCGGCGTGTTCGCACGACACCACGATCGCGCCGAAATGCTGGTGCCTGGCCGGCGGGGCGCCAGGCGCCGGGGCCGCCGGCGCGGTGTAGCTGGGCCCGCCATAGGTGCCGGCCGCCTTCAGCGCGGCCTCGTCGCGCGGGCTGCCCAGGCGTTCCAGCTTGCGCCTGGCCGCACCGTAATCGTCCGGGTTTTTCGCATGGCCCATTTCGCCGGTCCAGTCCATCCACTCGTCAGAGTCGAAATGCGCGTAGCCGTTGTAGTTCAGCGAGGCATAGGCGCCGCCCTCGAACCATAGCAAGGCGCTGTAGGCCCCTTCGGTGGGGCGTTGCGGATCCCAGTTGCCCAGCGCGCAGCGCAGCCGGGTGGGGCGCCGGCCCACCAGCATGCGCACGATGTCGACCTGGTGGGCAGCCTGGCTGAACACGGCGCCGCCGCCCTCGCGGGTGGCCAGTTCCTCGGGGCGGCGCGGGCGGTACAGGTAGTCGGTATAGTTCAGCGCGTGCACCATTCGCACTGAGCCGAACGTGCCTTGGGCGATGAGTTCGCGGCAGCGCAGGTAAGGGGTGTCGAAGCTGTGGCAGTGTCCGATCACCAGGTGCACCCCGGCTGCGTCGCAGGCCGAGATCATGGCGTCGCATTCTTCCAGGCTGAGCGCCATGGGTTTTTCCACCAGCACGTGCTTGCCGTGCGCGGCGGCGATGCGTGTGTGTTCGGCGTGGTGCTGGTGCGGGCTGGCGATGTACACGGCCTGCACGTCCGGGTTCCGGGCCAGCGCCTCGGCCGACTCGTAAACCGGGCATTGAAAATCGGAGGCGAACTGCGTGCGCGCTGCCGGGCGGGGATCGCAGGCGGCCACCAGCCGCACGCGCGCGTCGCCCAGGAACGACGGCAGCATCAGCGAAAACGCGCGACCCAGCCCGATGACGCCCAGATTCAGAACGGAAGTGCCCATGTGGCGGCTCCAGGTAGGTGGCTACAGGTCCAGCACCAGCTTGTCGCAAGTGGCGCGCGAGACGCACACCATGATCTGGCTGTCATGTTCGTCGGGCAGCAGCACCATGTCGCGGTGATCGGCGGTGCCGGCCAGCAAGCCGGTGCGGCACGAGCCGCAGGTGCCGCTTTCACAAGAATGGCCGACGCGCACGCCGGCCTGCAACAGCACCGAGAGAATCGACTTGCCCACGGGCACCACGAACTCGCCGCCCGAGCGCGCCAGTTCCACCGTGAAGGGCTGGTCGTCGGGTTGCTTGCCGCCGCCTTCGAGGAAGCTTTCGAAATGGATGCGCCCGGGCGACCAGTGGCCGGACATGTCGCGCACCGCTTCCATCAGGCCGCGCGGACCGCAACAGTACACATGGCCGCGGTTGGGTTTTTCGAGCACCGGCCACAGATCCAGCGACTGAGCGGGGTCGCCATGGTCGTGGTGAATGCGCACGCGGCCCTGCAACTCGGGACAGGCGAGTTCATCCAGGAAGGCGGTGGTGGCGGGAGACTGGCTCAGGTAGTACAGCTTCCAGCCAATTTCCGGCCGCTCGTCCAGCGAGCGGATCATGGACAGAATAGGCGTGATGCCGATGCCGCCCGCAATGAAAATCAGGCTGTCGGGGTTGTCCACCAGCGCGAAGGCATTGTCGGGCAGCGACGTGGGCAGCACGTCGCCCACGGCAGCCTGGTCCACCAGGCTGACCGAGCCCCCTCTGCCGTGTGCATCGCGCTTGACGGTGATGACATAGCGGTCGCGTTCGGCAGGGTTGTTGCACAGCGAATACTTGCGCATTTCCCCGTTGGGTACGCGCACTTTCACGTGCGAACCGGGAGTGAAGGGCGGCAGCTCGCCGCCGCCGGCATCGCGCAGCTCGAACGAGCGTATGCCGTCGGCGGCGTCGGCGATGCTGGCGATGCGCAGCGGCATCAGGGTCTCTGGGCCGGAGGTGGGCTCGGTCATGGCAATCTCGTGCTGCGGGGCGGCCCGCCTAGATCTTGTAGGTTTCGTAAGTGCCGGGATGGAACAGCTCGTCCACCGCGACATGCCGCGGCGACAGCCCCTGGGCATGGTGATGCCGCGTGAACGCTTCGAGCGTAGGCCGGTTGGCCTCGACGCCGTAGGCCCAGTAGTTTTCGCCCAGGGTCTCGCGCGCGGCTTTCAGCTGCTCTTCGACGAAGGGCAGGGTGACCTTGGTGGCGGACGTGTCTTCCAGCTTGGCCAGCGCCGCCGCCTTCGATTGCTCGAAGGCCTTCAGCAACGCGCCCGGCAGCCAGGGGTGTTGCTCGGCCAGGGTCTTGCGCAGGCCCACCACGTGCATGATGGGAAAGATGCCGGTGCGCTTGTAGTAGTCCTTCGCCACGGCGGTCGGATCGTCGAACAGCCAGCCGACATCGGGGTTGGCGCGCGCCGCGCCAAAGGGCGCCCGGGGCGCCATGAACCCTTCGATTTCGCCGCGGTCCAGCATGTCCGATATGGTGGTCGACGGCGCAGCGTCAATCATCTTCACGTCGGCCGGCAGCTGCAGCTTGATCTTCTCGGGGCGGCCCGGCTGGTCGATGCCGCCGCGCACCCAGGTCACATCCGACGGCTTGACGCCGTAGTCGTCTTCCAGCAGGGCGCGCGCCCACACGTTGGCGGTGAGCTGGTATTCGGGGATGCCAATGCGTTTTCCCTTCAAATCCTGTGGTGACCGGATACGGTCTTTGCGCACGTAAATGGAGGTATGGCGGAACGCGCGCGACAGGAAGATCGGCAGCGCAATGTAAGGGCAGTCGCCGCGGGCGTGCTTGACCAGGTAGCTGCTGAAAGACAGTTCGCTGATGTCGAAGTCCTGGAAACGGAACGCGCGGAAAAACATCTCTTCCGGGCTCAGCAGCATGTAAGTGGGGTTCACTCCGTCGATCTGCACGGCGCCGTCGTACAGCGCGCGGTTGCGGTCGTAGTCGCCCATGGCGATGGAAAGCGATAGCTTGGCCAACGTGATCTCCTGGATTCAAGCAGTGGTCTGGTAATTGCCGGCCAGTTCCGGATCGTTGCCAGGCTGCGCGCCGGCCGGATGCGCGGAGAACTCGCGCCAATCGGTGGTCTTGGGCACGATGGCCTGGAACGAGCAGACGCCGGCGGGAATGCGCAAGTCGCCGGTGCCGATCGCGGCCTCGCCTTTCTGGAATGCCTGCACGGCTTCGAGCATCTGGCGGCGGAACTCGACGATGGCCAGGTCGCTGGCGCCCAGCCGTTCTTCCGCGCGGTTTGCCAGCGGACCCATGGTGATCCACATGGCGATGTCCTGGTTCGGAAAGCCGCGTATGCCGGTGAAGTTGCCCGCCTTCATGGCCTGGCGGTCTTGCCAGAAGCGGTTTTCGGGATTGCGATGTGGCCGGTATCGCTCGTCCAGGTCGACGCCTACGCTGGTGCCCAGGAAGCGGCGCCAGGTCTCGGTGTCGGGCGTCGTGGCCTTCTCGCCCCAGGCAATGAAGTAGAACGCCGTGCTGGTGTCGTCCTGGGGCACATTCACATTGGCCACGTTGTACAGATTATTGGGCGGGATCAGCACGGTGCCCGGCGCCACGAACACGGTAGAGCGGACATAGTCGTTCTGCGCCGCGTTGGTGATCGGCCGGCGGATGGCGGCGTAGCGGAAACCAAAGGGGGTGCGCTGCACTTGCAGGCGCGGCGCCTTGTCGGTGGAAGGGCGCAGCCAGTTCTTGTCGGTGGCTTCGGCGCCGCCCACGCGGGCAGGCACGAAATCCGACGAGTGCAGGCTGGAGCTGTGCGCCGAATCGATCGCGCCTTCCAGAATCTGAGCCCAGTTGCAGGGAATGATCACCTTCGCGATGCTGACCTTGGTGTCGGCCGTGGGCGCCCATGGCGGCGGGGCGAAGGGCGGAATGTCGTCCTGCGCGCCCATGTAGGCCCAGATGACGCCGCCCCATTCCTGCACTTTGTAGGCTTTGTGCTTGACCTTCTGCGCCATGGTGCTGGCGGCCGGCTCGGACACCATTTCGATCACGGTGCCCTCCACGTCCATCTTCCACCCATGGTAAAGGCAGCGCAGGCCGCACTCTTCGTTGCGCCCGTATACCAGCGACACGCGGCGGTGCGGGCAGTACTCGTCCATGACGCCAACGCGGCCGTCGGTGTCGCGGAATACCACCAGGTCTTCGCCCAACACGCGCGCCTGCACCGGGTCGCAGTCCGGCTCGCTGACCTCTTCGCTCAGGCACACCGGCGTCCAGTGCCGGCGCATCAATTGGCCCATGGGCGCATCGCCGACCACCCGGCACAGCAGTTCATTTTCTTCAGTCGTCAACATAGGGTCTCCTTCATGTCGGGGTACGGCGCGCGATCGGGCCGCGGCGCGCGGACCGGCATACGCAGTCTTGCGCGCCGCCCCGGGAACAGGGCTAGTCGGCCTTGACTCCCGCTGCCTTGATCGCGCTTTGATAGCGTTTGGTTTCGTCGTCGATCGCGGCTTCGTACTCGGCGGGCGTGCCGCCGACCGGTTCGATGCCCAGCGTGTTGAACTGCTTGACGACCGCCGGAGCCTTGACGGCCTGGGCGATGGCGGCGCTGAGCTTTTGCACGGCGAAGTCGGGCGTGCCGGTAGGGGCCAGCGCGCCCACCGTGACCGCGAAATTGAAGCCGGGAATGACCTCGGAAATGGCTGGAATGTCGGGCGCCAGCGCCGAACGCTTGCCGGCGTTGGTGGCGAGAATCTTCGCCTGGCCTTTGTCGGCGAAGCCCGACAGCGAGGGCAGAGCGGCAAATACCACGTCGACCTGGTTGCCGATCATGGCGGGTACCGACTGGCCCGATCCGCGGAACGGCACATGGTTGATGTCCAGGCCCAGGTCGACCTTCATGGCCTCCATCGTGAGATGGTGCGAGCTGCCCACACCCGACGAGCCGTAGTTCATGACCCCCGGCTTGGCCTTCACGCGCTTGATGAAGTCTTGCAGCGAGGCGATGCCGGTCTGCGTGCTGGCGGCAAGAAAGAGCGGCGAGGTAGCGACCAGGGAAACCGGCACGAAGTCGCGCTTCGGGTCATACGGCAGGTCTTTGTAGAGCGATGGGTTGATGGACATCATCGAGCCGTCGGTGACCAGGTACGAATAGCCATCGGCGGGGCTGCTGGCCAGCGCCTGCGCGGCGACGACACCGTTGGCGCCAGGCTTGTTTTCCACGACCACGGGCTGGCCCATGCTGAGCGTGAGGCCCTGTGCCACCACGCGCGCCACGGTGTCGGGCAGGCCGCCCGCGGCGTAAGGAACGATGAAGCGGATCGGGCGCGACGGGTACTGCGAGGCCTGTTCCGCGTGTGCGGCGGCCGGCAGCGCAAGGCCCAGCGAGGCGCTGAGCAGCGATGCCAGGACGACGCTACAGCCCTGGCGGCGAAGTGCTGATCGAATGTGAATCATGAGTCTCTCTCCGTTTTTTCTTGGGCACGTTTTTTAATGGGATAAACCTGGGCTTCCTGCGAGCTTGCGCAGCCGGCGATGTCGTGACGTGCAGTCAAATAATATTAGATGGCTAAGAATAATTCAACGAATCGAATTGCAAGAAAGCGTTTTTTTTAAATGGGGATTTCCCTGGTCCTGGCGATGCGTGAGGCAACGCCAAAAGCCCGCTGCAGCCAAGCTGCGCGGGCGGGGGAGCCAGGCCAGTCGCGTCAGCGAGGTGCCTGTCTCCGCAGGTGCCAGACACCGTGGTGCGCTACGGCCATCTCAGTGATACGGCGCCTGTCACTCCTGACGGAGCCCGGCACCTGGAGAAGCGTTGCCTTCAAACATCGAAAAACACGGTCTCGTGCGGGCCTTGCAGGTGAATGTCGAACTGGTAGGCGGTGCGGCCTGCGTACGGCAGGCGGCGTGCGATGAGCGTGCCGCGTCGTTCCGGCGGCACGGCGGCCAGCACGGCATCCTGCGCGTGCGCTGCCGCATCGTCTTCAAAATAGATGCGGGTGTAGGCGTGCAGCAACATGCCACGCATCATGACGATGACCTCGATATGCGGCGCGGATGCCGGCCCCAGGGCGCCCGGCTTGATGGTCTCGACCACGAAGCGCGATTGCGGGTCGGCGCCGGTGCCCACTCGCGCAAAACCCTTAAAGCCGCTTGCGGCGATGCCTTCGAGCGAGCGCGCGTATTCGCCCGCTGCGTCGGCCTGCAGCATCTCAATGACGGCGTCGTCCACGGCCTGGCCGCTGCCATCGTAGACGCGGCCTTCTATCGTGATGGGTTCGCCCGCCGCGTGGCGTTCGGCCAGTACCGGCGTGAACAGACTCTTGAGGTCGAAGTTGTATTGCTCGGGACACAGCCCGTACGCGAAGAACGGGCCTATGGTCTGGGAAGGCGTCTGCTTCAGGACGGACATGGCTTACTCCGTGGGGGTCTGGCGCGCACCGCGCAGCACGATGTCGAATTCGTAGCCCAGGGCAAAGCCTTCCTGGGTGGCGTCGAGAGAAAACCGCGATATCAGGCGTTCGCGCGCGTGCGCGGGCGTGCCCTGGAAAATAGGATCGAGCTGCAGCAGCGGATCGCCGGGGAAGTACATCTGGGTGACCAGGCGTGATCCAAAGTAATCGCCGAACAGCGAGAAGTGAATATGGTTGGGCCGCCAGGCATTGCCGTGGTTGCCCCAGGGATAGGCGCCCGGCTTGACGGTCAGGAAGCGGTACCGCCCCTGCTCGTCGGTCAGGCAGCGGCCCGCGCCCAGGAAGTTGGGGTCGAGCGGCGCGTCGTGCTGGTCGCCCTTGTGGACATAACGTCCCGCGGCGTTGGCCTGCCAGATTTCCACCAGGGTATTGCGCACCGGCCTGCCGCCTTCATCGAGCACCCTGCCGGTAACCACGATGCGTTCGCCCAGCGGCGCGCCGTTCTTGGCGGCGTTGCGCGTAAGGTCGTGGTCGAGCGGCCCGAGACAGCTGGCGCCGTACACAGGCGCCTGGCGATTCTTCAGTGCTTCGTCCAGGGGAATCAAGGGCAGCGTCGGGCTGCGCAGGACCGACGATTTGTATTCAGGATGCCGGTAGGGGGGATGTGAGTCCCAATCCCTGGGGGTAAGAATCGTGTGGGGTGGCGTGGAACCGTCCATGGGGAACACTCCGGTTGCTCGGCGGGATGGATTGAGCTGCCACTGTAATAGGGCTATAAAGTTATGGTAAGTGACGTTTTATGCTCATGAATTGCATGAAAAGTTATGGAAAACCTATTTCAGAGCGGCCGCATCAAGTTGCGGCACATCCAGTGTTTCCTGGCGGTCGCGCAGTTGAACAACCTGCAGCGCGCCGCCGAGCGGCTATCTATCACCCAGCCGGCGGTATCCAAGACCCTGTCGGAGCTCGAATCCGTGCTGGGCGTGCGGCTGTTCGAGCGGGGGCGGCGCGGCGCGGAGCTGACGCGCGACGGCCGCATCTTCGCGCCGTACGCCCACAATTGCCTGGGCAGCCTGCGCGACGGCATCGGGCGGCTGGCGCAGGCCGACGATGGCGCGTCCGTGACGGTGGCGCTAGGAATCTTGCCCACAGTGGCCAGTGTGTTGCTGCCAGCAGCCTTGCATGCGTTCCGGCAAGCCTGGCCCATGGCCAGCTTGCGCATCCACACTGGCCGCAATGCTGAGCTGCTTGAAAGACTGAAGGCGGCCGATATCGAATTCGCCGTGGGGCGGCTGGGCGAGCCGGATGCAATGGCCGGCATGAGCTTCGAGCATCTGTTTCGGGAGCCGTTGACGGTGGTGGTGCGGGCCGGGCATGCCTTGCTTGGCGACGAGGCGCTGGCCCCGATGGCGATGGCGCGCCATTTGCTCATTGTGCCGCCCGAAGGCACGCTGATACGCCAGTCGGCCGAAAGCGTGATCAGCGCATTCGGGCTGCCGCGCCACGTGGCGCGCGTGGAAAGCCTGTCGGTGTCGCTGAGCCTGGAGCTGACGCTGCGCAATGACGCGGTATGGTTCGTGCCATCGAGCCTGGTCGAGCGGGGCGTGGCCGACAACACGCTGGCGCGCTTGCCCATGCCGTTTGGCGGCACCGACGAACCTATGGGTCTGCTGCGGCGCACCGACGTGGCGCCGTCGCCGGCCGCGCTGAGCCTGCTGGACGCCCTGCGCCGGGTCGGGCTGCAGCGCGAGCAGGCGCGGGTGGCGCCGGGCTAGGCGGCGGGTTCGCCGCTCCAGAAGTCGGCCTTGGGCGGGCTGCGGTCCAGTGCCGCCAGGACTTTCAGCACGATGGCCATGCCGGTGTTGCCGGCCGGCACGCCCGCGTACACCGCCGTCTGCAGCAGCACTTCGCGGATCGTGTCCAGGTCGAGCGCCGCCGCGTCGGGCGCGTCTGCCGGCGCCTGCAGACCGGTGCGGACATGCAGTTCGAATTCTTCCCACCGGCCCATCGACGCCGTGATGGCCAGCACCATGATGCGCCGCGTGCGCGGGTCGAGGCCCGGGCGGCTCCAGATGCTGTCCCACGCATAGCAGGTGATCAAGCGCTGGAACTCTACATTCAGGGTGTTGGCGTTGCCGACCGAGCGGTCTACCCACGCATCGCCCAGGATCTTGCGGCGGTTCGCCAGGCCGCGCTCGAGCGCATCGTCGGGAAGGGAGTCAGACATGATGGGGCTCCAGAGAGGAAGAAGGTTCTGACGCATCGAGCGCGCGCAACAGTTCATGGCAGCACGCGGCCGAAGCTTGTACGGCGCGCTGTGGGTCGGTGGCTGTAGCCAGGGCGTGGGCCGCGGCGCGCGCCGGTTCCGCACCGCGGGTGGTTGCGACCCAGTGCTGCAACAAGGCAGACAGCGGCTGGCGCTGCGCCAGCGCCTGCGGCGCCAGGTGTTCGATGGCCTGTTGCGCGGCCTCGCGGCCGGTAATGGGCGCCAGCGCGTCGGTGCAGGCTTCCGAGAAAATGACCTGGTACAAGGCATCGATGTGCGACTGCATGCGTGCCGCGTCGACCCGCAGCCCGTCGGCGGCCAGGCGCAGCGCCGCGGCGGCGCCGTGCACGCGTCGCCATAGCGGCGCCCAGACAGACAGCTCGGCCTGCCATTCGCCCATGGCCCGTTCGTGCGCCTGCGTCATGGCGCCGAGCAGCGACGCCGCCAGCCCGGGGACCGGCTGGGTCAGTGCGATGGCCTGCATGCAGTGCACAGAGTTCCGCTTGTGCGGCATGGCGCTGGACGTGCGGCCGCGCGGCGCCTCGGCCAGTTCCCCGACTTCGAACTGCGACATCAGCGACCAGTCGCGCGCCAGCTTCGACAGGCTGCCGGCGCACACGGACGCCTCCATCGCCAGCCGCATCCAGGCATCGCGCTGCGTATGCCAGCTTTGCCCGCTGGCCCACAGCCCCAACTCGGCGGCCAGCACGAGTTCTACCTGCGCGGCCCGATGACCCATGGCGGCGCGGTTGCCCACTGCGCCACCCAGTTGCACGCACAAGGCATGGGGCGCGAGCGTGCACAGTTGGCTGGCGCTGCGTTGCAGGGCCCCCGCCGATTGCGCGCACTTGAAACCGAAGCTGGTGACCTGGGCTGGCTGCAGCAGGCTGCGCGCCATCATCGGCGTGGCGGCGTGGGCATGGGCCAGGGCGCGCAAGGCGGCGGCCAGCTTCTGCAGTTCGTCCAGCAGGGCCGCCAGCGCGGTCTTGGTCAGCACGGCATGCGCGGTGTCGACGGCATCCTGGGTGGTCGTGCCCCAATGCAGGCATGGCAGGGCAGCGGGGTCATGGCTGGCCAGGAAGGCGCGGATGGGATCGACCAGGCCGATGCCGAACGCGCCCGTGCCGCGCGCCCGCTCGACGAAGTCGGCGCGGTTCAGCTCGATGCTTGCGCAGGCCCGGGCAATGGCCGCTGCCGCCGAGGCGGGCACCAGGCCGGCGGATGCCTGCGCCCGCGCCAGCGCGGCCTCGAAGCGCAGCAGCGCATCGAGCCATTGCTGGTCGGAGAAAAGTCCGATGTCGCCGGCCGGGTCCAGGCACTGGTCGATGAGCGATGCCGCCATGGCGGGCTTGTCCGTGCTCATGCCGATGCACCGGAAACCGCGATCACGTGGCCCCACTTGCGGCTTTCTTCCTGGATCCGGCGGGTGTACTCGGCGGTGTTGCCCAGCATGGGCTCGGCGCCTTCCACCGCCAGCCGCGATTGAAAGTCGGGCGTGGCGGCAACATCGAGTATGCGGGCTTGCAGCTGTTGCACGACTTGCGCGTCAACGGCCTTGGGAGCCAGGATGCCGTAGGTCAGCGTGCTTTCGAAATCGGCCAGCTCCGGCACGCCCGATTCGATCATGGTGGGCACGTCGGGCATCAGGTGCATGCGTTTGGCGCTGGTGACGGCCAGGGCGCGCAGCTTGCCCGACTTGACCAGCGCCATGGCGGCGGGAATGACGCTGAAGCTGAAGTCGACCTGCCCGCCGGCCACATCGGCCAAGGCGGGCGCGGTGCCCTTATAGGGCACGTGCACCGCCTGCGCGCCCAGGGTCTGCAGGAACATTTCGCCGGTCAGGTGGCCGCCGGTGCCCGTGCCGCTGGACGCATAGTCCATGTCAGACCCCTTGGCGCGCAGCGCCTCGGCCAGCTGCGCCACGCTTTGTATCGGCGACTCGGCCGGCACCACCAACAGCAGGGCCGAGGATGCAAACATGGCGACCGGCTGCAGGTCTTTCGAGGCATTGAACTTCAGGTTCTTGTACAGCGCGGGGTTGATGGAAACCGTGCCGGTATGCCCCAGCAGGAAGGTGTTGCTTTGCGCCGCGGCCCGCACCACCTGCTCGGTGCCAACGTTGCCGCCGGCTCCCGGCTTGTTTTCCACGATGACGTCCAGCTTGAACATGTCGTTCAGGCCGTGTGCCAGCTGGCGGGCCAGCACGTCGTTGCCGCCGCCCGGGGCGAACGGAACGATGATGCGCATGGCGGCGCCGGCGCCTTGCGCCCAGGCTGGCGTGATCGACACAGCGGCCAGCCCAAGCGCGGCGGCCAGCGCATGGCGGCGGGAAGGACAAGACGGGGCGGTGCGGCTCATGGGGTTTCCTTGTTCTGCGTATGAGGGCCGGCGAGGGCCGAACAGAATATTGTCGTCCGCCGCTGCCATAGCAATACAGTATGTGCGGCTTTCATTAAATGAAAGAAAATACAGGTAATGGATATCCGCTACCTGAATCACTTCCTGAAGGTCGTGGCCGTCGGCTCGATGTCCGAGGCTGCGCGCCAGCTCGGCCTGAGCCCGGCCGCCGTGGCCCAGCAGATGCGCGCGCTCGAGCGCGAACTGGACGTCTCCCTGCTGGTGCGCCAGGGGCGCAGCGTGAGGCCCACGGCGGCCGGGCAGCGGCTGGTCGAGCGCGGCCAGGCGCTGGTGCAGGATGCCGACGCGCTGCGCGACTGGGTGGCTACCGACGAAGACGAAGGCGAGCTGCGCCTGGGCACGGTCAATACGGCGCTGCATGGCTTCCTGCCCGACATCCTGCAGGCTTTCACCGAGCACTACCCCCGCGTGCGCATTGCCTTGCGCATTGGCATCACGCCGGCGCTGTACAGCGCATTGGTGCAATCAGAGCTCGATGCCGCGCTATGCCTGAAGCTGTCGTTCGACTTGCCCAAGACCGTATGCTGGACGCCGCTGCGGCACGAACCCCTGGTGGTGCTGGCGCACGCGCGCGACGCGGGCCGCGACCCGCTTGAACTGCTGCGCAACGAGCCGCTGGTGCGCTACGACCGGCAACTGGCGGGCGGCAGTCTGGCGCAGCGCTATCTGCAGGCCCATGGAATCCGTCCGCATGAGCGGATGGAGCTCAATTCCATCATGGCCATAGCCCTGCTGGTGGAGCGGGGCCTGGGCGTGGGGCTGGTACCCGACATTGGCCAGGGCCTGGCCGGTCAGCATTTGCGCAAGCTCGCCGTTCCGCCCATGCCGGCCGAAGGCGGCGACCTGACTCCGCCGCCGCGCGAGCTGGGCCTGCTGTGGCGCGACCAGTCCCAGCGCGGGCGCTGGGTGCGCACGCTGCTGCAGTGCGCCCAAGAGATCGTGCGGGCGCCGTAGCGCCGAGTCTGTTCGCGTGGCTCAGTCCGCCGCGCAGGTGGCCCAGCATGGCATCGCGCGCCGCGCCCGTTTCGTCGAGCGAACGGGCCTTTTCGTCGAAAAGGCCTTGTTTCGCCTGGCCCCAGACAACATAATCGGGGCGCGATGGCACTTCCGGATTCCCCTTCCGCCCTGTTCAGTTCTGCCAGCCAGGAGCTCAGCCGAGGCGAGTCGTCGGCGGGCTTCTGGCGGGCCCAGGTCGTGGGCTGGCTGTTCCTGGCGATAATCGGCTTCTGCATCCGCCTCGCCGTGTTCGGCAGCGCGCCGGCGGCATTCTGGCTGACCCTCACCCTGGAGCCGCTTGCCTTCCTGCTGACCAGCGCTGCGGCCGTGTGGCATGGGCGCCGCGCGTCCAGCAAGCATTCGCCCCTGTTGGTGCTGGCCTGCTCGGTGCTGCTGTGCGTGGCCGCGTCGGCCCTGCTGGCATCGATTGCCTATGCCATTCACCAGCTCTTCCCGCCCCAAAGCCTGCGGGTCATGCCCGAGAACCAGTATCGCCTGGGGTTTCTCTACTACATGGGCATACTGTCCATCTGGACGCTCGTCTACTTCGGGGTGGCCGCCGAGCTCGCTGCCCGCACCGAGCGCATTTCCAAGATGAAGGCCGAGACGCTTGCCCTGCGCCTGGAGCTGGAACACCTGCAGTCGCAGATAGAACCGCACTTCCTGTTCAACGCGCTTAACACTATCGTGGCCGAGATCGAGGCTCGTCCTGCCATTGCCGAGGAAATGACGCGCCGGCTGGCCGACTACCTGCGCTATTCGCTCGACCGCCGCGGGCAGGGGTTGTGCGGGCTGGACGAGGAAATCGAAGCCGCGCAAGACTATGTGCGCATACAAGCCCTGCGCTTTGACCGGCAGCTCGAATACCGCTGCCACATCGACCCGGCTTCGCTGGCATGGCAGATTCCGCACATGACTTTGCAGGGCCTGGTAGAAAACGCCATCAAGCACGGCATGCGTTCAGATAATGAGTCCTTCCGGATCAATCTGCGTACCCGAATCCAGGACGATGAACTGGTCGTCGCGGTGGACAACCCTGGCCAATTGCGCGCGCCCTACGACCTGGCGAAAGGCGGAGGCGGCCTGGGCAACCTTTGCCGGCGCCTGGCCCTGTGCTACCCGGGCCGCAACCGGTTTTCGTTGCACCAGCAAGACGACCGCATCGTGGCCGAGATCAGGCTGCGCGGCGACCCGGTGGCGCCCTAGTATTCAGCCCGGCCTCGCCCGGCCCGTGGGCGGCGCGGATATCTCGCCGGGCGTGCGTGAAAACCGCGGAGCCGGCGCGGGATGCAGCACATTATTAATCTGCTGAAAGCTAGACCGCGCCACGAAGTGCGGGTGCCGCGGCACTTCCGCCAGCGACAGCACCGGGGTGACGCACGCTTCGGTATCCTGGAACACGCCGGCCCAATGGTCCCGGGGATGCCGGGCGAAGATGCGCGCCAGCCTGGCGCGCATGTCGGGCCAGCTGGCCTGGTCGTGCTGGTCGGGCAGCGATCCGGCGTCCAGCCCCAGCCCGGTGAGCAGGGCGGCATAGAAGCGCGGTTCGATGGCGCCCACCGCAACGGCCTTGTCGTCGGAAGTGGCGTAGGTCGTATAGAAGGGCGCGCCGCCGTCCAGCAGGTTGCTGGCTCGGCGGTCCTGCCATTGCCCCCGCTGCCAGCGGCCCAGGATGGGCGCCAGCATCGATAGCGCGCCGTCGACCATGGCCGCGTCGACGACCTGGCCCTTGCCGCTTTGCCGGCTTTCCAGCAGCGCGGCCAGCACGCCCGTCAGCAGCAGCATGCCGCCCGCCCCAAAATCTCCAATCAGGTTCAGCGGAACCACGGGCGGGCCGGTTTCGGGTCCAATACTGTGCAGCACGCCGCTGGCGGCCAGATAGTTGATATCGTGGCCCACGGTCTGGGCCAAGGGGCCGGTCTGCCCCCACCCGGTGATGCGTCCGTAGACCAGGGCGGCGTTGCGCGCCCAGCAGGCATCCGGCCCCAGTCCCAGGCGCTCCATGACGCCCGGGCGCAAGCCTTCCAGCAGGACATCAGCCTCGGCCGCCAGGTCGAGCACCATCTGGCGGCCCGCTTCGGTCTTGAGGTCGGCGGCCACCGCCTGCTTGCCGCGCGCGGTCAGCTCGAAGCGCGCGTCGCGAGGGATGCCCATGTCGGCGGGCGCGGGCCTTTCGATGCGGATGACGGTGGCGCCCATGTCGGCCAGCATCATCCCGGCCCAGGGCACCGGGCCAGGCGCTTCCAGTTCCAGTACCCGCAATCCGGCCAGCGGGCCTTTCACGGCGTCTCGCCGAAATCCACGAGGGTCCGGCCGCTCGTGGCGCCTTGCAGCTGCCGATCGGCATGAGCGGGCAGTTCGGGCAGCGTGATCGCGTGAACGTGCGGCTCCAGCGCCTCGAAACCGGGTCTCCATTCGGCGGCAAGTTTCTGCCACAGGCGCTGGCGTTCGGGCCAGCCGGCATTGGCCACGATGCCGAACAGGTGCACCCGGCGCATGATGAATGGCAGCACGCTGCCTTCGTAGTGGTTTCCGCCGGCGTTGCCCACGGAAGCCACCAGGCCTTCGTCCTTCATCGAGCGCAGCAGCCACGCAAGCACGTTGCCGCCTACGTTGTCGATGGCCGCCGCATAGCGGGCGGATTCCAGCGGGCGTGTCGAGTCCAGCGCCGTCCGGACGTCCACGATCTCGGCGGCGCCCAGGCGCCGCAGCGTGTCGGCCTGTTCCGGCCGGCGCGTGATCGCGGCGATGTGATAGCCCGCCCTGGCAAGTATGGAGATGGCCAGCATGCCGACCGCGCCGTTGGCGCCGGACACGGCGACCGGGCCCTCGGCGGGGGCGAGGCCGTACGACTCGAACCTTGCCAGCGCCATGGCTGCCGTAAAGCCCGGCACGCCGAGGATGGCCGCTTCGCGTGCCGACAGCCCTGGTGGCAGCTTCTGCAGGTGCCGGGCGGGCACCTGCATCCATTCCGAGAATCCGCCGTCAAAGGCGATGCCGGTCTGGAAGCCGTGGACCAGCACTTCGTCGCCCGGCGCGAAGGCATCGTCGGCCGAGGCGGCCACGCGGCCCACCGCCTCGATGCCGGCGATGCGCGGATAATCGGTGATGATCTTCGCCTTGCCCCGGATGGACAGGCAGTCTTTATAGTTGATGCCGGCGTAGCGGGTACGCACCACGACCTCGCCGGCGGACAGCTGGGGCAGGGTTACGGTCTCGATGGCGGACTGCACGTTGCCATCGATGCGGCGAGTGACCAGTGCCTGGAACGAGTCGGGTTGCTGGAGCATGGACATGGCTGTGTGGCCTCATATCACGCGTTGTTCGCGCAGTTCCGCGAGTTGATCGGCCGTGATGCCGAACTCTGCGTAGACCTCGGCGTTGTGTTCGCCGACCGAAGGGCCCGAGCGCGGGGCGGGCATGTCGCGGCCGATGACGCGCGGCACGATGCAGGGTGCAGGCAGGCTGCCATGGTCGGGGTCGGGCAGCCGGATGATGGCGTTGCGCGCCTGGAAGTGTGGATCGGCCTTGATGTCCTCGATGTCGTACACCTTGGTGAAGGGAATCTCGTGCGGTTCGAGCTGGGCGCAGATGTCCGCGAAGGCATGCGACGCGAACCATTGCGCCAGCGCACCATCCAGCGCGTCCATGTTCTGCACCCGCTTGGGCAGCGTGTCGAAACGGGGGTCGGTGATCCATTCCGGCTTTCCGACAGCATTGCATAACCGCACATAGACCGCCTGCGACGATGCAACCAGCGAAAAATAGACGCCATCCTTGCTGCGATACATGTTCGAAGGCGAGGTGTACGTGGTTCGGTTGCCCGCGGCACGCCGCACCTGGCCCAGTTGTTCATGCTCCACAGGCAGCGGGTCCAGCATGCGGAACAGCGCTTCCGTGGCGGCAAGATCGACTTCCGCGCCCGGTAATTCCGGATTGCCGCGCAGGCGCGCCACTTCCGCCGCGATGGCGAACGCACAGAAAATGCCGGCAATGGAGTCGCCCAGCGGAAAGTTGCTGTGCAGCGGCGAGCCGCCCGCTTCACCCGTCAGGTTGGTGAAGCCGCTCATCGCCTCGAACACGCGCGCGAACCCGGCCCGCGAACGGTACGGCCCGGTCTGGCCGAAACCCGTCAGGCGCACCACGATCAGGCGGGGATTGGCCCGGTGCAAGGTCTCGATATCCAGGCCCCAGCGGTCCATGCTGCCACTGCGGAAATTCTCCACCAGCACGTCGAAGCTCGGCAGCATCGACAGCAGGATCTGCCGCCCCTGTTCTTTGCGCACATCCAGCGTGATGCCGCGCTTGCCGCGGTTCGCTACCTTCCACCACAGCGGCGAACCGTCCTTGATGGGCTGCATGTGGCGTAGCGCGTCGCTGCCGTCCGGAAGTTCCAGTTTCACGACGTCGGCGCCATGGTCGGCGCACAGGGTGGCCCCGCTGGGCGCGGCCAGCACCGTCGCCATATCGAGGATCCGGACGCCGGCAAGCGCGCCGGAAGAAGAGGGTGTCAGAGTCATACGGGCATGAAGCGAGGTTGTGTCAGACCCCCGTTATGCCCGAGCCCGGGGTGGCCAGCAACGATGTGTTTTGCACAGCGAAACAGTACTCTCGAATCGTTGACTGCTTATTTCGAAGGACCAATCATGCCTGCGCCGACACAACGAAATCGAAAAGTGAGTGCCATTTCCCTTCCCGGCCTGGTCAACCCGCACGACCTGTCTTCCGACCGCCAGTTCTCGATGAACCTGGCGCGAGGGCTGGAAGTGCTGCGCGCGTTCACGGCCTCGGCGCCTCTGCTGGGCAACCGCGAGATCGCCGACCGCACGGGCCTGCCCAAGCCGACGGTGTCGCGGCTGACTTACACGCTGACGTTGCTGGGCTACCTGAGCCGTGATCCGCAATTGCAGAAGTACCGGCTGGGGCCGGGCGTGCTGGCCTTGGGCCATCCGCTGCTTGCCAGCATGCACGTGCGCCAGCTTGCCAAACCCGTCATGGAGGCCTTGGCGCGCACCACGGGGTGCACCGTCAATCTCGGCATCCGGGACCGGGACAACGTGGTCTACATCGACTCGGTGCGCGCCGATTCGGCCAATCAGCACCTGCCCGACATCGGCACGTCTCGCCCGCTGCTGGCCAGTTCGATCGGCCGTGCGCTGATTCTGGCCTACCCGGCCGCGGAGCGGACTGCCATTCTCAATTATCTGAAAGTGCAGAATCGCGCCTATTTCGAGCAATACCGAGGCGTCTGGGAGGCCGACCTGAAGCGCTTTGCCGCGGGCGGGTATTGCCATTCCAAGGGCGATTGGCAAAAGGATATACACGCGGTCGCCGTGCCCATCCGCCGGCCCCATGGCGAGCCGCCGCTGGCGCTGAACTGCACGATCGCTGCCCACCGGGTGCAGAAAGACAAGCTGGTGCACGAGGTTGTGCCGCTGCTGAAAGAAGCGGTGCACAAGCTCGCGTTCGAGCAGGGCCTGAACTGAATTCATTCCATGTGGGGACATCCATGATCCGAGATCCGATCAAATTCGAGGCGATGCTCAACGAGGTACGCGAGTTTCTGCGCGCCGAATGCCTGCCGATCGAGCAGCAGGTGGACGAGAACGATGTCATTCCCGAGCCCGTGGTGCAGCGGATGCGCGACCTGGGGTTGTTCGGCCACAGCATTCCCCAGGAGTACGGGGGCGCCGGTCTTACTACCGAAGAACTGGCTCGGGTGAACATCGAAGTGTCACAGGTTGCCACGGCTTTCCGGGCGCGGTTTGGCGGCAACACAGGCATCGCGTCCGAATCGCTGGTGGCCGACGGCACGCCGGAGCAGAAGCGCCAGTATCTGCCGCTATTGGCAAGCGGCCAGATCACGGGATGCTTCGCCCTGACCGAACCCGAGGCCGGATCGGATGCCACCGCGCTGAAGACGCGGGCGGTGCGCGACGGCGCCTACTACGAAATAAGCGGCCGGAAGTGCTTTATTACCAACGCGCCCATCGCCGACCTGTTCACCGTTTTCGCACGCACTGATCCTGACAGCAGGGGCTCGGCCGGCATTTCCGCGTTTTTGGTGGAACGCGACACTCCCGGACTGGCCACGCCGCCAGCCTACCGCAAGCTGGGCCAGCATGGCTCGCCGGTGGGCGAGGTGGTGCTGGACCGGGTGCGCGTGCATGAAAGCGCGATTGTCGGCGGCACAGAAGGACGAGGGTTCCGCACCGCCATGAAAGCGCTCAACAAGCAGCGCATCAACCTGGCTGGCCTGTGCGTCGGCCCCGCCATTCGCCTGGTGCGCGAAATGGTGCGGCGGGCGCACGAGCGAAAGCAGTTCGGCCAGGCAATTGGCGAATTCCAACTGGTGCAGCAGATGATTGCGGAAAGCAATACGGCTGTCCATGCCGCCCGGGCCCTGGTGCTCGAAACGGCGCGCAAGCGCGACGACGGCGTGGACGTGACACTGGAGGCATCGATGTGCAAGTTGTTCGCTTCCGAAATGTGCGGCCAGGTCGCCGACCGCGCGGTGCAGGTTTTTGGCGGCGCCGGCTACATCGCCGGAAACGTGGTGGAACGCTTCTACCGCGATGTGCGGGTGTTCCGCCTGTACGAGGGAACCAGCCAGATCCACATTGCCAATATCGCAAAGCGGACCATGGCTGCCATGCCGGGGTGAATGCCCGGCCATATTCATAATAAGCAAGGAGACACCATGAAAATCACGCATCTGCTGGCGGCCTGCGCGCTTGCCATGCTTGTCCCGGCATCCGCCATGGCGCAGGGCGATTACCCCACCCGGACGATCAAGATCGTCGTGCCCTTCTCGGCGGGCGGCATCGTCGATTCCGTCGCGAGGCTGATCGGCGACAAGCTGGCCACCCGCTACGGCCAGGCGGTCGTCGTGGAAAACCGTACCGGGGCCGGCGGCGCCATTGGCACCGACTACGTCGCGCGCGCGCCCGCCGACGGATACACGTTGCTGTTGGTCAGCCCCAGCCATGCGGTGGCGCCCATACTGAAGAAGAACATTGCCTGGAATCCGGTGCGCGACTTCAAGGCGATTGCCGGGTTCGGCATTGTGCCCAATATCATCGTCGTGCACCCCAGCGTGCCCGCCAAAACCATGGCCGAATTGATTGCCCTGGCGAAGAAAAGCGACCCCCCGATGACTTATTCCACAGCCGGCGTGGGCACGTCGAACCATTTGTCCGGGGAATTGCTGGCGCAGGAAGCCCACATCAAGCTGACTCACGTGCCGTACAAGGGCCAGACGGATGCGTTGAACGACTTGCTGGCCGGACGGGTCGAGATGATGCCATTGACGGCGGCCCTGGCCATTCAGCAGGTCCAGGCGGGCAAACTGCGCGGCCTGGCGGTCACCACAGCCAAGCGCGCCAGCGCCGTGCCCGACTTGCCCACGGTGGCCGAAGCGGCCGACCTGCCTGATTATGCCGTGGGCACCTGGTTCGGACTGGTTGCTCCCGCCGCGACGCCGGCGGAGGTGCGCGAAAAGCTGGCGCGCGATGTAAGCGAAATCATCGCCATGCCGGATGTGCAGGCCAAGTTCGCCTCGCTGGGCATGGAGCTGGCGCCGCAGTCGCCGGCCGAGTTCGATGCGTTCGTGGCGGCCGAGTTCGACAAATGGGGCAAGGTGTTCAAGCAGGCCGGCATCGAGGCAAACTGAGATGTCGCGCATCCGCACGCCGATTTGCGATCTGCTGGAAATCCGCCACCCCATCTTCGGTTTTTCGCATGAACCGGATGTGGTGGTCGCCCTTGCGCAGGCCGGCGGCTTTCCCGTGCTGGGGTTGGGGCGCGACGAGCCCGCGCGCATTCCAGATATCGTGTCCGAAGTCGAAAGCCGGCTCAAGGGGCTACCCTATGGCATAGACCTGATGCTGCCGGCCAACGTGCCCGAACAGGCCGACCTGGCCGGCCTGCGTGCGTCGCTGCCGCAAGAGCATGTCGAGTTTGTCGATGGTTTGCGGCGCCGCTTCGGCATCAAGCCGCCGCTCAAGCCCAGCTTCTTCACATCGCATGCCCGGTCCGAGGCGCTGTTCGAGGCGCAGATCGACGCGGTGCTGCAGTCCAACGCGCGGGTCGTTGCCACGGCCATCGGGCTGCGGCCCGGGCTTCTCCAGGAAGCCCGCCGGCGCGGCAAGCTCAGCTTTTCCCTGGTCGGGTCGGTGCGGCATGCGCAGAAAGCCCTGGCGCTGGGCGTGGATGTGCTGGTGGCGCAGGGGTACGACGCCGGAGGGCACACCGGGCCGGTAGGCACGATGTCATTGCTGCCCCAGGTTATTGCGGCGGCGAACGGCAAGCCGGTGTTGGCGGCTGGCGGAATCGCCACGGGCGGGCAGGTGCTGGGCTGCGTCGGAATGGGCGCCCAGGGCGCGTGGCTGGGCACGCTGTGGATGGCCGCCCGCGAAAACCATACCCCGGCAGCGCTGCTGCAGCGCCTGGTGGCCAGCGGCAGCGAAGACACGCTGATTTCGCGCGCCCACAGCGGCAAGCCCTGCCGCGTGGTGCGCAGCGAATGGATAGACGCGTGGGAAGCCGACGGCTCGCCGGCGCCATTGAAGATGCCTTTGCAGCAGGTGCTGACTGGCGACGTGTTTGCGTCGTTGCATGAACACGGCGAACCGCGGCTTATTTATGAAGCGGCGGGCCAGAGCGTGTTCGGCATCGACGGCGAGACCTGCGTGGCTGACCAGATGCGCAAGCTGGTCCGGGAAATGGACGAGGCCTGGGATTGCCTGGCCGCGCTAAGCCAGCCCGCCGCGTCGTAAGCCGCGAGCCTTGATCCGCACGCCCGCTTGTCGCCGGAAGCGCCATTTCGCCGAACCCCTTGCCTGGACCAAGCCTATGAATACCCCGATCTTTCATGCCGCGTCGCTCGTCATCGAGAACGGAATTGCGGAGTTCACTCACAACCATCCGGCTTCGCGCAATGCGATGTCAACGGCTTTGCGCGCCGACTACGCCCGCATGCTGGACGCGGTCGCGGCAGACGGCTCGGTGCGTGCGCTGATCTTGCGGGGCGCCGGGGGCAGCTTTTGCGCCGGCGGTGACCTGCATGAAATGGCGGACCGGCTGCGCGATCCGGCCGAGGGTTCGCCCGCGGCCACTCGCCGGCGCATCGGGGCCAGTGCGCCTTGGCTGCGCCGGTTGCTGGAGCTCGACGCCATCGTCATCGCGGCCGTGGAAGGCCCGGCTGCCGGCGCCGGCTTCAGTCTGGCGCTGCATGCCGACCTGGTCATTGCGTCACAGGACGCCCGATTCAGCATGTCGTTCCCGCGGATCGGCGCGGTGGCCGATTTCGGCGCGCATTATCTGTTGCCGCGCATCGTGGGGCTTTCCGCCGCCCGGGGCATCCTGCTGACTGGCCGCACCCTCGATGCGCGTGAAGCCCGCGCGCTGGGAATCGTGCATGCCCTGCATCCGGCCGGGCGGCTGACGCAGGCGGCGCACGCGCTGGCGCAGCAGATCTGCCGTGGACCCGCAGACGCCCTGGCGATGAGCAAGCGCCTGCTCAACCTGAGTTTCGATACCGATTACGCCACGATGGCCAATATGGAAGCCCTGTCGCAGGCAGTCGCGATGGCCGCGCCAGTGCACCGCGACGCGGTGCGGCGCTTTGTAGAGAAGCAGGCGCAATCTTATGATTGGGACCGCGACGGCCAGGCAACGGGCCTGGGGCGGCGGGCTGGTGTGACGCCTAGCGTAACGCCTGGCGGGCGCTGATCTGCAAGCTCAGGCCGGAATCGGCAGCTTGCCTTGGTACAGAAAGCCCGATATCGGGTACGTGGCGACTTCGCGTCCGCCGGCCTGCTTGAAGGCGATGGTTTCGGCGCTTGCCTGGCACAGCCATGGGCTGGCGTCGCGCGGGCGCTTTTGCGCCATGGCGTCCAGCGTGAAGAGCCCAACGCAGCAGCCGCCCGCGGGGTCGCGCGCGGAGTAGTACTCGAAGGCCTGCACGCCCGCTTGGCGCATGTCGGTGCCCAGCTGCTGCGCGGCCTGGTAGCGCGCTGGATGCGCCAGCTCGGCCCGATAGGCGTCGAACGGCGGCGCTTGCAGGCGCACGCCTTGCGGCGTTTTGTATCCCACGGAAAACAGGGTGTGCTGGCTATGGATTTGCGCCTTGGGCGGGGGGGCATCCATCGAATGCCAGAACACGAATCGGTAATACGCCGATTCTGCCAGCGTCGTGCCGATGCTGCAGCCGCCATAGAAAATGCCCGGCTCGTGGGTGCGCCCGAAGCGCGAGCCCCATGGCAGCGGCGGATACCGGAAGGGCGTTTTCAGCAGATAGTGATAGCCGGCGTCAGCTTCCGGATAGGGCGGCTTGATGCTGTCGATCAGCGATTCCAGCACGGCCTGCTCTTCGAGCGTATCGACATAGCTCAGGGTGGCGATCTGTTCCTGGCTTTCGACCAGCCGGTAGAGCGTTCCGCCGACCGGGCCGATGTGTTGCGGTCCCTGGCAGACCTGCCAGATCATCAGACCTTGCCCCGGATGGCGTCGACGAAGCGCAGTACCGTCATCAGGCCCTGGATGGTTTCGATTTGCCGCGCCGGCACGCCGCCCGTGACCTTGTTGGGCGTGTGCATGAAATGGCGGATCCAGTCGGGGTCGCCGCCGGCCAGGGTGTACAGGGCGCGCGCCATGCGCACCAGCAACAGGGCCAGCTCGCCTTGCTTGGAGGTGGGTTCGAGCGAGAGATTCTGCTTCAGGCGGCTGACCGCGGTGCGGTGTATGCCCAGCACGGCGGCGAGGTCGGCCTGGCGCAGACCCAGTTGGTCGGCCGCCCGCAGCACGGCCTTGGCCAGGACGGCATCGGGAGACGGCGCGGTGCGGTGCAGGGCGGTCATTAGGCTGCCTTTATGTGCATATTGAACATATAATAGCTGAAGTGTGCAATATGAACAATTCCGTACGCCCGGCGCCCGGGCCACTACCGGCAGGCAACTATGTGGATACAGAAATCGCTGACGCTGGCCGCGCGCAGGCGCGGCTTCCATCTGGTGACAGACGAAATCCTGGCCCGGCTGCCCGAGCTGGGGCGCCTCAAGGTGGGCCTGTTGCACCTGTTCATCCAGCACACTTCGGCGTCGCTCACGATCAACGAAAACGCCGATCCCACCGTGCGGGCCGATTTCGAGCGTTATTTCAACCACGCGGTGCCCGAAAACGAACCGTATTACCGGCACACTGATGAAGGCAGCGACGACCTGCCCGCGCACCTGAAGGCCAGCCTGCTCGGGCCCAGCTTGAGCATTCCCATTAGCGATGGCCGGCTTTGTCTCGGCACATGGCAGGGCATTTACCTGTGCGAGCATCGCAACCATGGCGGCGCGCGCACCGTAGTGGCTACCGTGCAGGGCGAGTGAAGCGGCGGGCGCCTGGCCGGTGGTGTAAATTTTCCGCACATGCGCGCCGCGCCGGCATCGGCGCGTGCCTATCCTGAACCGGAGACCGCCCATGACTACCCCGCAAGACGCGTCTGCCTTCCAGGCGCTGGCTGGTGTCACCACCGCCACCCTTACCACCATCCTGCTGAAGAAAGGCCTGCGCAATGTGTGGATACGCGGTGCGTTTCCGCTGGCGCCCGGCCTGCCGCGCAAGGTGGGGCGCGCGTTTACGGTGCGGTTCATTCCGGCCCGTGAAGACCTGGCTACGCCCGAGTCCTGGAGTTCGCCCAAATCCACCCGGGCCGCCATCGAGCACATGCCCGAGGGCTGCATTGCCGTGGTCGACGCCAACGGCGTCAAAGACGCCGGCTTCTGGGGCGATATCCTGTGCGCCCGCATGGCCAAGCGGGGGGTGGCGGGCCTGGTCAGCGACGGCGCGGTGCGCGACCTGGCGGGTGTCCTGTCCACCGGCCTGCCCATCTGGGCCAGCGGCGCGGCCGCGCCGCCCTCGGTGGCCGGCCTGACGTTCGTCGACTGGCAGCAACCCATAGGCTGCGGAGGCGTGGCGGTGTTTCCGGACGACGTGATCGTGGCCGACCAGGACGGCGCGGTGGTAATTCCCGCCGCGCTGCTCGGCGAGGTGGTTGCCCTGGCGGTCGAACAAGAGCGCCTGGAGGGCTGGATCATGGACGAAGTGCGGGGCGGCGCGGCGCTGCCCGGGTTGTATCCGCCCAACGCCGAGAACAAGGCCCGCTACGAGGCAAGCAAGTAGCCAGGCCTGCCGGGCGGGTGTTCGCGCGCGTTCGCGTCATGTAGGATGTCGCGAACGCAAGGGCCGCAGGCTTGGCCAAGACCATCCTGCGGCCGCTTCATTTCAACTGGAGACGACAGTGCAATTCCTGGACACATTGGTCAATAGTCTCAATGGCCTGGTATGGGGGCCGCCCATGCTGGTGCTGATACTTGGCACCGGCTTGTTCCTGATGCTGCGCCTGGGGTTCATGCCCCTGACGAAAATCGCCGCCGGCTTTCGGCTGGCGTGGCGCAGCCGGACCCGCAAAGACGACGACTCGGGCGAGATCAGTCCTTTCCAGGCGCTGATGACCAGCCTGGCCGCCACCGTAGGAACGGGCAATATCGCGGGGGTTGCCACTGCCATCTTTCTGGGCGGGCCGGGCGCCCTGTTCTGGATGTGGGTCACCGCCCTGGTGGGCATGGCCACCAAGTACAGCGAAGTCTTGCTGGCCGTGCACTACCGCGAAAAAGACCCGCGCGGCGAATTCACCGGCGGCCCCATGTACGCCATACGCAACGGCCTGGGGCCGAAGTGGGCGTGGCTGGGCGTGCTGTTCGCGCTGTTCGGCGGCCTGGCCGGGTTTGGCATCGGCAATATGGTGCAAGTCAACAGCATGTCCGATGCCTTGCAGGCGTCGTTCGGCGTGCCCGACTGGGTGACGGGCGTGGTGACCATGGTGCTGATCGGCCTGGTGGTGCTGGGCGGCATCCGGCGCATCGGCGCGGTGGCCGAGGCGCTGGTGCCTTTCATGTGCATTGCCTATATCGTCGCTTCGGTTGCCGCCCTGGTGCTGATGGCCGACGCCATTCCGGCGGCGTTTCAACTGATCTTCACGCACGCGTTCTCGCCCGTGGCGGCCACCGGAGGCTTTGCCGGCGCGGCCGTCATGGCCGCCATGCGATACGGCGTGGCGCGCGGCATCTTTTCGAACGAAGCGGGGCTGGGCACCGCCGGCATCGTGCAGGCGGCGGGCGCCAGCAAGAGCGCCGTGCGTTCGGGCATGATCGGCATGATCGGCACGTTCATCGACACCATCATCATTTGCACGATGACCGGCTTGGTCATCGTGTGCTCGGGCCTGTGGACCAGCGGCGACAGCGGCGCGGTGCTGTCGTCGTCGGCCTACGAGGCGGCCTTGCCCGGCATTGGCAACTATGTGATCGCCATTGCGTTGGCCATCTTCGCCTTCACCACCATCCTGGGCTGGAGCTACCTGAGCGAGCGCTGCTGGGAGTTCCTGGTGGGCGTGCGTGCGATTCTGCCGTTTCGCATCGTATGGGTGATTGCCGTGCCGTTTGGCGCCATTGCGCAGCTGGATTTCGCCTGGCTGCTGGCCGACACCCTGAACGGCCTCATGGCCGTGCCCAACCTGATTGCGCTGGTCATGTTGTCGCCCGTGGTGGTGAAGCTGACGCGCGAGCATTTCGCCCGGCACCCGTCCGAGTAAGCGCTGGACGGGTTATTGATTCTTGCCCGGGCGCCTTGCCCGGGCATGAAGGCTGTTCAGGTGGTCGGCAAGCGAATTCAGCTCGCCGCAGACTTCCCACCATGCCCAGCGAATAACCTCTATCGCTTCCCTGTCCGCCGCGTCAAGCGTCTGCCGCTGCGCGGTCGCGTCGATGACCTCATCCAGGCGCCGCAGGGGCGCGCGCTGCCGGCCCGGCATCGTGGCCCGGCCGTCCTGGCGCAAGGCTTGCGCCAGGACGTCTATTTGCGAGCCGGCCGCCGCGGCGACTTTCTCCAGGGCAGGGGCCAGCTGCTCGCGAACCGGTTCTGACAGCGGCAGGCTGCCCGCGCGTTCCATCAGCGCGGCGGTGCGCCACAACCGCTCCACCCGGTCGTGCAATTGGTAGACCAGCGTGTGCCGATACAGCAGGTCCAGCGGAAAGGTGTGGGCCTGTGACGACATGTCCCGCGCGCGGCGGCGGGCTTGTTCCATGGTGGCCTTGCTGTACAGGCGAGGGCGCCGCCCGCCACGGCCGAATGCCGTGGCCCATTGCGCCAGCAAGTCGCCGTAGGCGTCGACCGAGGCGGCGAGATTCACGCACACATTGCGGTGCGCCGACAGCGGCAGCACGGCGGCGGCAGCCACGATGCCCGACGCCGAGCCGATGGCGATGGCAATGGTTTTATGCATGGCACCCGCAACGATGTCGTTGCCCGGCGTGACGGTCAGGATGGTTACGGTAACCAGGCTGTAGCTGAGCATCGGCCAGCGTATGGAAACGTAGCCCGCCAGGCCCACCCCGCAAGCGATGCCCCAGCCGGGCGCCAGCTGTGCGAAGTTTGTCAGCAACACAAGCGACACACCCAGCGCGATTCCGATCAGCGCGCCCAGTATGCGGCCGGTCGCCTCGCCTATCGTGCCCTCGACACTGGCTCTTACGACAAACAGCGCCGAGAACGCACCCCAGGCGATGTCGGGCAGATCCTGCCATTTCATGCAGGCATACGCGAGCAGCACCGCGGCCGCTGTTTGCAGGGGCAGCCGTACGTCATCCAGTGCCAAGGTCGCGCGGCAGGCGGCGGCCCGTTCTTTCAACAGCCGGAAAGCGGGCCTGGGAGTAGAGCGTGGAGGTGTCGCAGTCAAGGTCGTGGCCAGTACTCAATGAGCGCTTCCCGAAGCAAGCGTTGTGCCTGGCGCGGTAGAATTTCCCGCATGCCAAGAGCCGCCCTTGCCAGTGTTCCAATGCGCTACGCCCGCTGGGCGGGCGCGCTGCTGCTGGCGGTGCTGGCTGGCTGCGCCACCCAGGTTCCCGAAGAGCCTACCCGCGGCGCCAGCGTCATACGGGCCGACCTGCAGCGCTTGCTGCCCGCGCAGGTATCCGACCGCGAGGGCTGGGCGCGCGACATCGCCGTGGCTTTCACCGCGCAAGGCCTGGATTCCAGCCGCACCAACCTGTGCGCCGTGATCGCCGTCACCGAACAGGAATCCTCGTTTCGCGCCGATCCCGCGGTGCCAGGGCTGCCGGACATCGCCCGGCGCGAAATACAGCGCCGCACGCAGGCCATGCACGTGCCGACCTTTCTGGTGAACGCCGCCCTGAACCTGAAGTCGCCTACCGGCAAGACCTACAACCAGCGGCTGGATGCGGTGCGCACCGAAAGGCAGCTGAGCGAAATCTTCGAAGACTTCATCGGCATGGTGCCGATGGGCCGGCAATTGTTCGGCGGCCTGAACCCCGTTCGCACCGGCGGGCCCATGCAGGTCAGCATCGCCTTTGCGCAGGCCCATGCGCAAGACTACCCGTACGAGGTCGACGGTTCGATCCGCCACGAGGTGTTCACGCGGCGCGGTGGCATGTATTTCGGCATTGCGCACCTGCTCGGATATCCGGCCCGCTACGATTCGGTGCTGTACCGGTTCGCCGATTTCAACGCCGGCTGGTATGCCAGCCGCAATGCTGCCTTCCAGGCTGCCGTCAGCCGGTTGTCGGGCATCGAACTGGCGCTCGATGGCGACTTGCTGATACGCGGGTCGATCGACCCCAGCCGCACCGAGCGGGCGGTGCGAGCCATCCGGCGGCGGCTGGACATCAACGAAGCGCGCATCCGGCCCGACCTGGAAAAAGGCGATACGCTGGAATTCGAAAGCACGCGGCTCTACCGGCGCGTGTTCGAACTGGCCGACCGGGATGCCGGCCAGCGCGTGCCGCGCGCCGTGCTGCCAGGCATCAAGCTGTCCAGTCCGAAGATCACCCGCAACCTGACTACCGCGTGGTTTGCCAACCGGGTGCACGGGCGCTGGAAGCAGTGCATGGCCCGATAGGCCACGCGGGCGGGCACGCTATTTGCGTGCCGCGCGGGCAGCCGGCGAATCGAGGCGCCATTGCGCAACCCCGTCGATCTGCCGTATGTTGAAAACTGCGTCTGGCGGATTACGCGCCAGGCGGCTGGATGGAGTCTATGCACAGCAAGCAGGATGCGTTCTTGCCGCGGTCAGAAGCCTTGCCGCAGAGCGGGCAGGAACCCGCCGTGCCGCATCCGGGCCGCATTGCCCTGTTTCTGGATCTGGACGGCACGCTGGCCGCGATACAGCCCGACCCTGACCTGGTGATGGTGCCTCCCGCCACCATCGATGTGCTGCGCCGGGTCGAGCAGGCCCTGGACGGGGCGCTGGCTATCTTGTCGGGCAGGCCCGGCATCGACCTGGACCGCCTGCTGCACCCCCTGTTGCTGCCGCATGCCGCCGGGCACGGCGCGGAGCGCCGTGACCGCCATGGCGTGGTGGTGCAGGCGCCCGTGGCCCCGGGCCTGGGGGCTGCAAGGGCACAGCTGCGCCAGCGCGTGGCTGGCTGGCAAGGCGTCTGGATCGAGCCCAAGGGGCACGGGCTGGCGGTGCATTACCGCGCCGCGCCCGGCATGGCGGCGCGCGTGGAATCGGCCGTGCGCGAGACGGCGGCGCGCCATGCGCCGGCCTTCGACGTGCAGCCCGGCAAGATGGTGTTCGAGCTGCGGCCTCATGGCATCGACAAGGGCAGCGCATTGCGGGCCTTCATGCGCGAGGCGCCCTATGCCGGCCGCGTGCCGGTCATGGTGGGCGACGACCTGACCGACGAAGCGGGTTTCATCGCCGCCCGCCAGGCCGGCGGCTACGGCATCAAGATCGGCGCGGGGCCCAGTTCGGCCATGTGGCGCCTGCCCGGCCCCGAGGCGCTGGCCGACTGGCTGCGGCGCCTGGGCTCCGCTCCAACGCCATAGATGTCCGACAAAAAGGAGCAGGCATGGGCCGGCTGATTGTCATATCGAACCGAGTAGCCTTGCCCTCCGGCGCGCGGGCGCCGGGCGGGCTGGCCGTGGGCTTGTACGACGCGCTGCGCGACTCGGGTGGAATGTGGCTGGGCTGGAACGGCGAGATCGCCGGGCCGGACGCGGACGGCGCGTTGTCGACGGTGACGCGCGACAACATCACGTACGCCACTTTTCCGCTGGCGCAACACGACTACGACTGCTACTACCGTGGGTTTTCAAACGCGGTGCTGTGGCCGGTGTTTCATTACCGCCCCGACCTGGCGCGCTATCGCCGCGCCGACCACGAGGGTTACTTGCGGGTGAACCGCGAGTTCGCGCAACGGTTGGCGCCCATGCTCAGGCCCGACGATGTGGTCTGGGTGCACGATTACCACTTGCTGGCGCTGGGCCGCTATTGCCGCGACCTGGGCGTGCGCAATCGCATCGGGTTCTTCCTGCACATTCCCTTTCCGGCCGCCGAAGTATTCAGGACGATTCCGCCGCACCAGGCGCTGGCGCAGGCCATGTGCGCCTACGATGTCGTGGGGTTTCAAACCGACACCGATGCCGAGGCCTTCAGCGACTATTGCGAGAAGCACCTGCGGACCGGGCGGGAGGCAGGCGGCCTGCGCATGCCGGAACGCCGGTTGCGGGTGGGCACCTATCCCATCGGCATCGACGTCGACGACGTGGCGGCGATGGCGGGCAAGAAGGGCTCCAGCCAGGAAGTCGCGCTTAAGCTCGGCCTGGCCGACCGCAAGCTGATCATCAGCATCGACCGGCTGGATTACAGCAAGGGCTTGCTGGAACGCTTTGCTGCCTTCGAGCAACTGCTGGAGATCGAGCCTGACCATGGCAGCCATGTGTCGTTCGTTCAGCTGGCGCAGTCGTCGCGGTCGGACGTGCAGGGGTACCGCGAAATACGCCGCGAGCTGGACCGCGCCGCCGGCCGCATCAACGGCAAATGGGGCGAGCTGGGCTGGGCGCCGCTACGCTACATCAACCGCTCTTATGCCCGCGCGACGCTCATGCCGCTGATGCGAGCCTCGCAGGTTGGCCTGGTGACGCCGCTGCGCGACGGCATGAACCTGGTGGCCAAGGAGTACGTGGCGGCGCAGCCGCCGGACGACCCCGGCGTGCTGGTGCTGTCGCAATTTGCCGGCGCCGCGCGCGAAATGCGGGACGCCGCGCTGATCGTGAATCCGTACGATACCGAGGGCATGGCGCTCGCGCTCGACCAGGCGCTGCGCATGCCGCTGGCCGAACGCGTCGAACGCCACCGCAGCCTGCTGCAGGGTCTTCGCACGCACGACCTGGCAGCCTGGAAGAACCGGTTTCTGGCCGACCTGCGCGCCCCGGCCAAACGGTAGCCGGGCCGTTGCGCGACCCGGGGTTTCGCCGTACCGTATGCGGGCCGGGCCGCGCGCATGGGCACGCGGCGCCGCGCACCGGGGAGACAGAAATCATGAAGAATTCCGCAAGCCGCCGCGCCGCGGCATGGTTGGCGTGCCTGGCGCTGGGAGCGGCCGGCATGGCTCGCGCCAACGACGCCGACGGCGTCAAGATCGGCGTGCTGACCGACATGGCCGGGGTTACGGCCGATGCCACCGGCAAAGGCTCGGTCGAGGCCGCGCGCATGGCTATCGAGGAAATGGGCGGCAAGGTGCTGGGCAAGCCTGTCGCCCTGGTGGTGGGCGATCACCAGCACAAGCCCGACATCGGCAGCAGCATGGCGCGCCAATGGTACGACGCCGACGGCGTCGATGTGATCGTGGATGTGCCCAATTCGTCGGTCGCGCTGGCCGTGCAGGCTGTGGCGCGCGAAAAGAAGAAGCTGGTGATGTTCTCCAGCCCGGGCACGACGGCGCTGACGCAGGCGCAGTGCTCGCCCTATGGCGTGCAATGGACATACACCACCTATGCCCTGTCGCGCGGCACGGCCAACGCCGTGGTGCAAGAGGGCAACAAGACCTGGTTCATCCTGGCTTCCGATTATGCGTTCGGCAAGCAGTTGGCCGCGGACACGTCGGCGGTGGTGGCGGCCAACGGCGGCAAGGTGGTGGACACGGTGTACCACCCGCTGAACGCATCGGATTTTGCATCGTTCCTGCTGCAGGCCCAGGCCTCGAAGGCGCAGATCGTGGCCGTGGCCAACGCCGGCGGCGACACCATCATGGCCATCAAGCAGGCCGCCGAGTTCGGCATCGGGCAGGGCGGGCAGAAGCTGGCGGCCATGTTGCTGCTGCTGACCGACGTGCACAGCCTGGGCCTGCAGGCGGCGCAGTCCACGTACCTGACCGTGCCGTCTTACTGGGACATGAATGACGGCACGCGCGCCTTCAGCAAGCAGTTCCAGGCCCGGGTGGGCCATCCCCCCACTTTCCTGCAGGCCGGGGTATATGGCGCCGTGCGCCATTACCTGAAGTCTGTGCGGGCCGCGGGCACCACCGACAGCGAGGCGGTCATGGCCAAGATGAAATCGCTGCCCATCGACGATGCCTTCAGCCTGAACGCCCATATCCGGGCCGACGGCCTGGTGGTGCGCGACATGCTGCTGGCGCAGGTCAAGGCGCCGGGGCAGTCGAGCCAGCCTTGGGACTATTACCGGGTGGTGCGCACCATTGCGGGCCAGGCGCTGGCCTGGCCGCTGCCGGAAAGCCAGTGTCCATTGGTCAAGCCATGACGCGGCCGCTGGAACTGGCCGATTTCGGCAGTTTCTTTGCAGGCGGCAGGCCCGTGCGCATCACGGGCGAGCCTGTGCGTGATGTGGCTTTCACGCGCACGGCGTCGCTGCAGTACGACCCTAACGGCCACTACCATTTCGAGCAGGCGTACGTGCAGTATTTCGTGCCCGCGCGGCGCCGCCAGCCCTTGCCTCTGGTGCTGCTGCATGGCGGCGGCATGACCGGCGCCATGTGGGAAACCACGCCCGATGGGCGTCCGGGCTGGCTGCAGCACTTGCTGGGGCTGGGGCATGCGGTGTACGTGGTGGATAACGTCGAGCGCGGCCGCGCTGGCTGGGCGCCGTTTGGCAGCGTGTGGCCCGATGCGCCCATCATCCGCAATGCCGAGGAAAGCTGGTCGCTGTTCCGTTTTGGTGCGCCGGCGGCCTACGCGCAACGGCGCGGCTTCGATGGATTGCGCTTTCCGCTGGCTGCCTTCGATACGTTCATCCAGCACGCCGTGCCGCGCTGGCTGGGCAACAACGACGCAGCGCTGCGGGCCCTGTGCGCGGTCATCGATCGCGTCGGCCCCTGCGTGGTAGTGGCGCACAGCCATGGCGGCGAGGTGGCGTTTCGCGCATTGCACGAGCGCCCCGCGCAGGTGCGCGGGGTAGTGGCTATCGAGCCCTCGGGTTTCGCTGAACCGGTGCGGGCGCCGGCCGTAGCCGGCAAGCCGTTCTTGTTCGTCTACGGCGACTACCTGGACGCCACGCCGCTGTGGCAACGCCTGGCAGCCGCGGGCCGCCAGTATGCCGATGCGCTGGCGGCCCAAGGAGGCCATGTGGAAATGTGGCGGCTGGCCGACATGGGCATACGAGGCAATTCCCACATGCTGATGATGGACGACAACAGCGATGAGATCGCGCGGCGCGTGTCCGGCTGGCTGTGCGAGGCGGCGGCGCGCGGCGGCTTCAATCCAGCGCCACCAGGAACGAGCGGTCGAGCTCCTGGAGACGGGTGATGCCCAGCATGCCCATGTTGCGGGCGATCTCGTCGCGCATCAATTGCAGGGCATGACGCACGCCGTCTTCACCGGCCACCGATGCGGCGTAATTAAAGGGCCGGCCCACGAACACGGCGTGCGCGCCTAGCGCCAGGGCCTTCATCGCGTCGGTGCCGCGGCGCACGCCGCTGTCCAGCATCACCGTCATGCCGCCGGCCTGCTCCAGGATTTCGGGCAGCACGCGCAGCGGCGACACCGCGCCGTCGAGCTGCCGGCCGCCGTGGTTGGACACAATGATGCCGTCCATGCCCTGTTCGCGCGCGCGTCGCGCGTCGTCGGTGCCGAGGATGCCCTTGATCACCATCGGCCCTTGCCAGCGTCGGCGGATCTGCGCCGCGTGGGTCCAGTTGAGATAGCCGCGGTCGGAAAAGTCGCGCAGCACGCGCTTGGACAAAATCGGGGCGCCGCGTGTGGCGTAGTTGTTCTCGAAATGCGGCATGCCGTGGCGCACCAGTGTGCGCAGGAAGGTGCCCAGCAGCCAGCGTGGATGCGACAGGCCCTGGTAGGCCAGCCCCAGGCCCGGCTTGAGCGGGGTACTGAAGCCGGCCCGCACGTTGTTTTCGCGGTTGGCCTGCACGGGCGTATCTACCGTGAGCACTAGCGTCTGCACCCCCGCGGCGGCCACGCGGTCGATCAGCGCGCCGATGTGCGAGTCGTCGCCGGGCAGATAAGCCTGGAACCACGTGCCGGGGGCCGCGTCCATGACTTCTTCCAGGCGGATCAGCGACGAGCCGCTCATGATGCAGGGCACGTTGGCCGCCTGCGCCGCGCGCGCCAGCACGATGTCGCCACGGTAGGCGGTCAGGGCGGCGATGCCCATGGGGGCGATGCCCACAGGCGAGGCGTAGCGCTGGCCGAACAACTCGACGTCCTGGCGGCGGGACGACACGTCCACCAGCACGCGGGTGCGAAAACCGTAGCGGGAAAACGCCTGGCGGTTGTCTCGTTCGGCCTGCCGGTCTTCGACCGAGCCGGCCACATATTCAAAGATGGGACGCGGCAGGCGGCGCCGGGCCGCGGCCTCGAAATCGTGCAGCGACAGGAACCGGCGCAGCGGACGCGGAGGCGCATAGGCGGAGCGGGGCGAGGCGGACGGCGGGCTCGGTTCGGCGGGCAGGGTCATGGCAGCTTCCAGCGGGCATGCCCGGCCAACGCCGGGCGGGGATGCTCGGACTATAGCGGCCTGAAAAGTTAGAATAAAGCGAATTTATTCTTCTGAATTTATTCGATTTTATTCAACTGTCATGACGCTCAAGCAACTCGAGGCGTTCTACTGGGCAGCCACCTGCAAGAATTTTTCGGTGGCGGCCGGCCGCCTGAATATCTCGGTGTCGTCGTTGTCCAAGCGCATCGGCGAACTGGAAGCCGCCATCGGCGCCGATCTGTTCAACCGCGACAACCGCAGCGCGGTGCTGACCCCATTGGGCGACCGCCTGCTGGCCCATGCCCGCGACGTGCTGCGCAGCGCTGAACATTTCATGCGCCGGGCCAGCGACGCCCGGGCGCTGTCGGGACGTTGCCGATTCGGCGTGGGCGAGCTGACCTCGCTGACCTGGATGCCGCGCCTGATTTCGCTGATCCAGCGTACCCACCCCAATCTGTCGGTCGAGCCTCATGCCAACCTGGGCCAGGTGCTGGAGCCGAGGCTGGAAGACGGTGAACTGGATTTCGCCATTATTGCCGGGCCGTCGACGCGCACCGCCATTGCGTCGCACAGTATCGGCCAGGTGCAGTTCGTGTGGGTGGCCGCGCCGGGGCTGTATCGGGGCGCCCAACCGCTGCGCGCGCAAGATGTGGCTGGACAGACGTTGGTAACCTTGCCCAACAGCGCCGGCACGGTGCGCATCCTGGACGAATGGCTGGTCGAACACCAGGTGACCGCGGGCCGGCGCATGACATGCGAAAACCTCGGCGCGGTGGCGGGCATGCTGAAGGAAGGGTTGGGCATCGGTTTCCTGCCGCGCGCCTGGGCGGCCGAACTGGTGCGGCGCGGCCACCTGGCTGAACTTGGCCGGTTGCCCCCGCTGCGACCCCTGGCCTATACCTACCAATGGCGGCGCGACGACACGCGTCCCATGGTGCAGCAGTTGCGCGAACTGGCCGCGCAGGCGGCCGATTTCGAGATGCTGCCCTGCCTGATGTAGTCCCGTGGCGGCCGCATGGCGGGGCCATGCCCAAAGGTTATGAGTACTGCTGCGTTTGCTATTTGTGCCGCGTCAGGGCACGATTGCATGATAAGCGCTGCATCGGCCCGTTCATGCGGGACGATGACAATAACGCGACCGCCGCGACACGCAGGCGGGACTCTTCCCGATTGAACAACAATCCCAGGGGGAAAACATCGTTCAGGCCCGTGCCGTATTGCGGCATGGCATGCAGCCGCGCGGGTTCGCGCCGGCTGACGCGTCCTGGGCCGCATGTTCTTCTCCCGTTTGCCGAGGACGATCATGCGAGTATTCAGTGCCGGTCTGGGAACAGAAACCAATACTTTCGCGCCGATGCCCACCAGCCTGGCATCGTTTCGCGATCGCGATTACTACCCGGCCGGCACTCATCCCGACAGCGTCACCTTCGCGGGCGCGCCCCTGTATGTGGCGCGCCTGCGCGGCAAGCCGCTGGGCTGGGAACTGCATGAAGGCATGGTCTCGTCGGCTCAGCCGGGCGGCATTACCACCCGCGCGGCATACGAGACCCTGCGCGACGAGCTACTGGCCGACCTGCGGCGCGCCTTGCCGGTCGATATCGTGCTGTTGGGTCTGCACGGCGCGATGGTGGCCGATGGCTACGACGATTGCGAGGGCGACATCCTGGCGCGCGTGCGCGAGATGGTCGGGCCCGGCGTGGTGGTGGGCGCGGAACTGGATCCGCATGCGCACCTGACGCCCCTGATGGTAGAGCAGGCCGATGTGCTGGTGCTGTTCAAGGAATACCCGCACACCGATATCCGCGAGCGCGCCGAAGAGCTGGTCACGCTGTGCGTGGCGGCCCACGAAGGCCGCATCGCGCCCAAGGCCGCGCTGGTCGACTGCGAAATGATCGTGCCCATGCATACCTCGCGCGATCCTGCGCGCGGCTTCGTGCGGCGCATCCAGGAAATGGAAGGCCGCGACGGAATTCTGTCCATCTCGGTGGCACAGGGCTTTGCGACTGGCGACGTGCCCGAGATGGGCACCAAGGTGCTGGTGTACAGCGATGGCGATGCCAGGGCCGCGGCCCGGCTGGCGCGCCAGCTGGCCGACGAACTCATCGGCCTGCGCGAGCAGCTGATGGTGCCGTACCGCACCATTGACGAGGCGCTGGACGAGGCCCTGGCGTTCGAGGGCGGGCCGGTGGTGCTGGCCGACCGCCCCGACAACCCCGGCAGCGGCGCGCCCGGCGATTCCACCTTCGTGTTGCGCCGGCTGCTCGAGCGCGGCATCGATAATGTGGCGCTGGGCCCGCTCTGGGACCCGGTGGCCGTGCGCATTGCCTTCGACGCCCAGCCGGGCGCCACGCTGCCGATGCGGCTGGGCGGCAAGATCGGTCCGTTGTCGGGCGACCCCGTAGACACGACCTGCACCGTCAAGGCGCTCAAGCGCGACCTGGTCATGACGGGCCTGTCGGGGGCACCCGCGCCCATGGGCGATTGCGCGTTGGTGGAAACGCAGGGAATCGAGATCGTGCTGACCTCGATCCGTAACCAGGCCATCAACGTGGATCTGTTCGCGCAGTTGGACTGCGACCTGCCGGCCAAGAAAATCGTGGTGGTGAAATCGGCGCAGCATTTCTATGCGTCGTTCTCGACCGTGGCGCGGCACGTCATCTACGTGGGCGGGCGCGGGGTCGCCACGCCAGACTGGAAAACCTTGCCGTACAAGAAGATCCGCCTGCCCAAGTGGCCGCTGTAGCCGGCGCGCCCATCCAGCAGTATTCGACATACCTAAAGAAGTATTCGACTTGCCAGGAGAATGACTCTATGAAGAAGAACCGACTGCTGACCGCTTTTGCCGCCACCGCCCTGGCGGCGGCCTGCGTGATCGCGCCGGCCGCCGCCCAGGCTGAGGGCAAGACGCTGCGCATCGTGCCGCACGCGGACCTGAAGGTGCTGGACCCCACCTTCACCACGGCCTATATCACGCGCAACTTCGGCTACATGGTGTACGACACCCTGTTCGCCATGGACGCCAAGGGCGAACCGCAGCCGCAGATGGTCGACAGCTACAAGGCTTCGGAAGACAAGAAAACCTGGACCTTCGTGCTGCGCGACGGCTTGAAGTTCAGCGACGGCCAGCCGGTGAAGGCGGCCGACTGCGTGGCGTCACTGCAGCGCTGGACGGCGCGGGACAACATCGGCCGGGCCCTGACCGCGGCCGGCGGCAAGTGGCAGGCGGTGGACGACAAGACCTTCACGCTGACGCTCGAACGCCCCTTCGGCCTGGTGCTGGACGGTCTGGCCAAGGTGTCCAGCTACCCCGCGTTCATCCTGCCCGAACGGCTGGCCAAGATGCCGGCCGACCGCCCGCTGACCGAAGTCGTAGGCTCGGGCCCCTACCTGTTCAAGCGCGACGAATGGCTGCCGGGCAGCAAGGTGGTATTCGTGCGCAACCCCGACTACGTTGCCCGCAGCGAGGCGCCGTCGGGGCTGGCCGGCAGCAAGCGCTCGCACGTCGATCGCGTCGAATGGGTGGTGCTGCCCGACTCCAACAGCGCCGTGGCCGCGCTGAAGAATAAGGAAGTCGACATGATCGAGCAGACGCCGCCCGACTATATCGAGCCTTTGCGCGCCGAGGCCGGCATCAAAGTGGGCGTCATCGAGCAGAACCAGGCCTATATGGTGCTGAACCAGGCGCTGCCGCCGTTCAACAATATCAAGGCGCGGCAGGCCGTGGCGCACATGATCGACCAGGCCAAGTTCGTGGCGGCCATGGGGTATCCGCCCGACCTGCGCCGCGATTACTGCGCCACTTTCTTCATTTGCGGCTCGACCAACGATACCGATGCCGGCTCCAAGCCGTACGCCAAGCCCGACCTGGCCGCGGCCAAGCAGGCATTGGGCGAATCGGGCTACAAGGGCGAGAAGATCGTCGTGATGCTGCCCACCACGCCCACCTACCTGAACTCGGCCACGCTGGTTGCCGTGCAGGCCTTGCAGGAGCTGGGCATGAACCTCGATATCCAGTCGATGGACTGGGCCTCGATGACGGCGCGCCGCAGCAAGAAGTCGCCGCTGGACCAGGGCGGCTGGAACGTGTTCCTTTCATCGGCGTCCGAATTCAACGTGAATTCACCGCTTAACAACACGTACCTGGCCGCCACCTGCGGCAATACGCTGCCGGGCTGGCCTTGCGACAAAGAGCTCGACGAACTGCGCGTGCAATGGATCGCCGCGGTGGACCCGGCCGAACGCAAACAGCTGCTCGACCGCTTCCAGGAACGCGCCTACCAGGCATTTCCGAATATCCCGGTGGGCCAGTTCTCGCGCACGTACTCGGCCGACAAGTCGCTGAAGAATCTCGACCTGGCCTGGAGCGTGCCGAACGTCTGGGTGCTGGACAAGTGAGCCGCGCACCCGTTCTCGTCCTGTCGAGGCCGTCATGGGATACCTGATACGTCGCGTGCTGTCGGTGGTGCCGGTCATGCTGGTGGTGGCCGTCATCGCCTTCCTGCTCATCCACCTGTCGCCCGGCGACCCGGCGGCGCTCATCGCCGGCGACTTCGCCACCGCCGAAGACATTGCCCGCCTGCACACGGCGCTGGGCCTGGACGAGCCGCTATGGCGCCAGTTCGCGCTGTGGGCCGGCCGGCTGCTGCAGGGCGACCTGGGCACCTCGATCTTCACCCATGTGCCGGTGACCCAGTTGCTGGCGCAGCGCGTCGAGCCCACGCTGTCGATTGCGGCGTTGACCATGACGTTGTCCATCCTGGTGGCTATCCCGCTGGGCGTGCTGGCCGCCTACCGCGCCGGCTCGTGGGTGGACCGCCTGGTGATGGTGTTCGCGGTGCTGGCGTTCTCGGTGCCGGTGTTCCTGGTGGGGTACCTGCTGATCTACGGTTTCGCGGTCAAGCTGCAGTGGCTGCCGGTGCAGGGCTACACCAGCCTGTCGCACGGCGTATGGCCGTGGCTGCGCAACCTGATCCTGCCTTGCGTGAACCTGGCCCTGGTGTACATCGCCCTGATCACGCGCATGACGCGCGCCACGGTGCTGGAAGTGCTGCACGAAGACTACATCCGCACCGCCCGCGCCAAGGGGCTGGCCGTGCTGCCGGTGCTCGAACACGCGCTTCGCAACGCGGCCATACCCATCGCCACCACGGTGGGGGTGGGCATTGCCTTGCTGATCGGCGGCGTGGTGGTCACCGAGACGGTGTTTGCCATTCCCGGCCTGGGGCGCCTGGTCATCGACGCTGTCGAGCACCACGACTACCCGGTGATTCAGAGCGTGCTGCTGATCTCGGCGGGCACCTACGTGCTGATCAACCTGCTGATCGACCTGAGCTACCGGTTGTTCGATCCGCGCATCCGTTACTGACCTGCTTTCCGGAAGACCCGAATGTCCGACAGTACGATTTCTTCGGTGAACAGCCCGGTCGTGGTGCACCAGGCGCTGTCGGCCGGCGCGCTGCGCTGGCGCTGGATACGCAAGCACCCCACCTTGCTGCTGGGCCTGCTGCTGCTGTTGCTGGTGGCGGCCATCTCGCTGGCCGCACCCTGGATCGCCACTCACGATCCGCTGGCCATCAATCCGCTGCAACGCCTGAAACCGCCGTCGGCCGAGCATTATTTCGGCACCGATGCGCTGGGCCGCGACATCTATAGCCGCGCGGTCTGGGGCGGGCGGGTGTCGCTGGTGGTGGCGATCTGCGTGGCGGCGCTGGCCAGCGTGCTCGGCGTGGTGCTGGGGCTGCTGGCCGGATTCGTGCGCTGGGCCGACGCGGTGATCATGCGCATCATGGACGGCATGATGGCCATTCCCGACATCCTGCTGGCCATCGCGCTGATGGCGGTGATCCGCGCCAGCCTGACCACGGTGATCATCGCCATCACGGTGCCGCAGATTCCGCGCGTGGTGCGCCTGGTGCGCTCTTTGGCGCTGACCTTGCGCGAGCAGCTGTTCGTCGAAGCCGCCCACGCCATCGGCACGCGGCTGCCCGTCATTCTGTGGCGTCACGTGCTGCCCAACACCATTACGCCGCTGATCGTGCAGGCCACCTTCATCGCCGCCACCGCGGTGCTGACCGAAGCCGTGCTGTCGTTCCTGGGCGTGGGCGTGCCCGCGCAGGTGCCGAGCTGGGGCAACATGATGGCCGAGGGCCGCAATTTCGTGGCCGTGGCGTTCCATACCATTCTGTACCCGGGCATTCTGCTGGCCGTGACGGTGCTGGCTATCAACCTGATGGGCGACGGCCTGCGCGATGCGCTGGACCCGCGCCTGGCGAACCGCTTGTAGGAGACCGCGATGGCCGTATCTTCAGCGCCGCCCGCCGCAGCCGGCACGCCCTTGCTCGAAGTCGACAACCTGTCGACCTATTTCGACACCGTGTCCGGCACGGTGCGTTCGGTGGACGGGGTGTCGTACCGGGTCGAAGCCGGCCGCACCCTGGGCGTGGTGGGCGAATCCGGTTGCGGCAAGAGCGTCACCGCCTTGTCCATTCTGCGCCTGGTGCCCACCCCGCCCGGCCGCTATGCCGGCGGCCAGGTGCGCTACCGCGGCACCAACCTGCTTGCCCTGACCGAAAAGCAGATGCGCCAGATTCGTGGCAACCGCATCTCGATGATTTTCCAGGAGCCCATGACCTCGCTGAATCCGGTGCTGACTGTGGGCCGGCAAATCGCCGAGACCGTCATGGTGCATCAGGGCGCCAGCCGGCGCGATGCATACCGGCGCGCCGAGGAAATGCTGCGGCTGGTGCAGATCGCCGAGCCCGAGCGGCGCGTGCACGAGTACCCGCACCAACTGTCGGGCGGCATGCGCCAGCGCGTCATGATCGCCCTGGCGCTCGCCTGCAACCCGGAAGTGCTGATCGCCGACGAGCCCACCACCGCGCTCGACGTGACGATACAGGCGCAGATCATCGATCTGCTGCGCTCGCTGCAGCAGAAGCTCGGCATGGGCATCGTGATGATCACGCACGACCTGGGCGTGGTGGCCGAGTGCTGCGATCGCGTGGTGGTGATGTACGCCGGCCGCAAAGTCGAGGAAGCGCCGGTGGCCGAGCTGTTCGACCGGCCATTGCACCCGTATACCCGCGCGTTGATGGCGTCGATGCCGTCGATGAACACGTCGGCCGAGCGCCTGGCCGAGATTCCCGGCATGGTGCCCGCGCCCAGCGAGCTGGGCCAGGGCTGCAGCTTCGCGCCTCGCTGCGCCTATGCCACCGAGCGCTGCCGGCGCGAAACGCCCGGCCTGGACGCGCACGGCGCGGACCATGTGGTGGCCTGTTTCGAGGCGGGCCGGATTGCTGTCGAACTGCAAGGAGCCGCCGTATGAACCCGCTGGATCATTCCATGGCCGAGCCGCAGGCCGCGTCGGACGGCGCGCCGCTGCTCGAGGTGCGCGACTTGAAAATGCACTTCGCGGGCCGCCGCGGCCTGCTGCGCCGGCCCGAGCGTGTCATTCAGGCGGTGGACGGCGTGTCGTTTTCGGTGGCGCGCGGCGAGACGCTGGCCCTGGTGGGCGAGTCCGGCTGCGGCAAGACGACCACCGGCAAGTCGGTGCTGCGTCTGATCCAACCCACCAGCGGATCGGTGAAACTCGATGGCGAAGAAATCCTGTCGTTGCCGCCCGAGCAGTTGCGCCAGCGCCGCCGCGACATGCAGATTATTTTCCAGGACCCTTACGCGTCGTTGAGCCCGCGCATGTCGGCCGGGCAGATCGTGGCCGAGCCCATGCGCAACTTCCCGGACCTGCAGCGCGCCCGCTCGCGGCGGGACGAACTGGCCTGGCTGTTCTCCAAGGTGGGGCTGCGCCCCGAAGCCATGGACAAGTTCCCCCACGAGTTTTCCGGGGGGCAGCGCCAGCGCCTGGGCATCGCGCGTGCGCTGGCCCTGCGGCCCAAGCTGATCGTGTGCGACGAGCCTGTGTCGGCGCTGGACGTCTCGGTGCAGGCGCAGGTCATCAACTTGCTGATGGACTTGCAGCGCGAACTGGGTATAGCCTATCTGTTCGTGGCGCATGACCTGGCGGTGGTGCGGCATATCAGCCACCGGGTGGCCGTGATGTACCTGGGGCGCATTGTCGAGGTGGCCGATCGCGACACGCTGTTTTCGCGTCCGCTGCACCCTTACACAGAGATCCTGCTGTCGGCGGTGCCGGTGCCCGATCCACACCGGCCGGCGCAGCGCCGCCTGCTGCCAGGCGACCCGCCCAGCCCGGCCAACCCGCCCTCGGGCTGTCGGTTCCACACGCGCTGCCCGCTGGCGCAGCCGGTATGTCGCGAACAGCAGCCAGCGCTGACGCCGCGCCCGGCCGGCGCGCCGCAGCCGGTGCAATGGGTGGCGTGCCATTTCCGCTGAACGCCGTTGCCAGGAGTTTTCCCATGTTATTCATTTCCGATGACCAGGTGGCCCAGTCGATCACCATGCGTGACGCGGTGGCCGCCATGCGCGCGCTGTTCGAAGACCTGGGCCGCCATGCCGGCGTGATCCAGGAACGCGTGCGCGTGCACGACGCCGGGGTGTCGCTGTCGATGATGGGCGGCATCCACACCAGCGCGGGCGTCATGGGCGCCAAGGTGTATCCCACCGTGAAGGGCCAGTTCAACTTCATTATTCCGCTGTTTTCCTGCGACGACGGGCGCCTGCTGTGCACGGTGGCGGGCAATGCCCTGACGCGCCTGCGCACGGCGGCGGTCACGCGCGTGGCGGCCGATTGCCTGCGGCCCGGGCCGGGCCGGCGCGTGGCGGTGTACGGCAGCGGCGTGCAGGCCGAGGCCCATGTGGAAGCCTTCGCGCTGGATGGCTACGCCACCGAGTTCCGCCTGTGCTCGCGCGGCGACGCAACGGCGCTGGCCGAGCAATGGCAGCAACGCTACGGGGTGCCTGTGACATGCGCCGACGCTGCCGACGCGGCAGCCTGGGCCGACGTGATCATCACCGCCACGCGCGCGGCCGAACCCCTGTTCGATGGCAAGTTGCCCCGCCCGGGCACGCTGGTGGCAGCGATCGGATCGTCGAAGCCCGTGACACGCGAAGTCGACGACGAGGTGTTGCGGCGCGCTTCGATGATCGTGGTCGAGGCGGCCGGCCAGGCCGCGCGCGAAGGCGGCGAGCTGGTCATGGCCGGGCCGGATACTGGCGCCCGCGACAAGCTGGTTGAACTGGGCGCGTTGCTGCCGCGCGCCGATACGGCCCGGGCCGCGGGCGACCTGCTGGTGTACAAGTCGGTGGGCATCGGCCTGGAAGACGTGGCGCTGGCCAACCATATCTATCAACGCGTTGCCGCAGCCTGACGGCGCAGCGGAATTTCAGCATGCGCGATGCCCCTGTTGCGCCCGCCGGCATCGCCGATGCCGACCAGGCGGTGGTCGAATCCGACATCGCGACCCTGCAGGCGTTGATGACCCAGGGCGTCCTGAGTTCGCAGGCGCTGGTGCGTGCCTACCTGCGCCGCGTCGCCGCATACGACCAGCAGGGTCCCGCGCTCAATGCGATCGCGGCGCTGCACCCGGACGCCTTGCGGCAGGCCCGCGAACTGGACGCTGAGCGTGCTGCCGGGCGTCTGCGCGGCCCGTTGCACGGTATTCCCGTGCTGGTCAAAGACAATTTCCACGTGGCGGGCTTGCCCACCAGCGCCGGCACACTGGCCCTGGCGGACTGGGGGCCGGGCCCCGAGGCCGGCGTGGTGCGGCGGCTGCGCGCGGCGGGTGCGGTAATTCTGGGCAAGACCACGCTGCACGAGCTGGCGTGCGGCATCATCAATATTTCGTCGTTGACCGGACAGACGCGCAATCCGTATGCGCCCGGGCGGGCGCCGGGCGGCTCCAGCGGCGGCACGGCGGCGGCCGTGGCGGGCAGTTTCGCCGCGGCCGGACTGGGCAGCGACACCAGCGGCTCGATACGCGTGCCCGCCGCGGCCAACAACCTGGTGGGCCTGCGTCCGACGCGCGGCCTGGCCAGCCGTGCCGGCATCGTGCCGCTGTCGGAAACCCAGGACACTCCCGGGCCGCTGGCACGTTCGGTGCCGGACCTGGCGCTGCTGCTGGACGCCATCGTGGGCGTCGATGCCGACGACCCCGCTACCGCGCGCGCGGCGCGCAGCCTGCCGCGGTCTTTCCATGATGCGCTGCGGCCGGATGGGCTGGCCGGCCTGCGCATCGGTGTTCTCGACGCGCTGTTCGGGACGCTGCCCGGCGAAGAAGATGTTTCCAGGGTGGCGTACGAGGCGCTGGCTGCCATGGAGCGGCTGGGGGCAAGCCTGGCGGGCGTGGATATTCCCATGCTCGCGGCCTTGTTGCCCGGCAGCAGCCTGACGCCCTACGAGTTCCGCCACGCGTTCGCCAACCACCTGGCGGCTCAGGGCGGCGCGCCGGTAAGCGGGCTGGCCGATATCCTGCGGCAAGGGCTGCATCATGAACAGCTGGACGCCGTGCTGCGCCAGCGCGAGGCGCTGCGCGATGACGATGGTTCCGGCCGCGCGGCCGTGCTGCGCGTGCGCAACCGCTTGCGGCGCGCCGTGCTGGCGTGCATGAAGCGCCACGGGGTCGATGTGCTGGCGTACCCCGCGTTGCGCTGCCGGCCGGCCTCGATCGGCGATGTGCAGGCCGGGGCCAACAGCCAGCTGGCTGCCGCTACCGGCATGCCGGCGTTGAGCCTGCCGGCGGGGTTCACGCGCGACGGCCTGCCGGTGGGGCTGGAATTGCTGGCGCGCGATCATGCCGAGCAGCAATTGCTGGACTGCGCCCGGCATTGGGAGCTAGCCATGCAGCCGCGCCGTGCGCCCTTCACGACGCCAGCCTTGCGGCGTGGCCGCGCGCCGGCAGCCCACCGCGGCACACTGCGCCTGCAGGCCGCGGGGCAGGGCAGCGCGCGGGTGCGCTACGAAATCGACCTGCCTGGCGCCGTGTTGCGTTTCGACGCGGCGGCTGATGTGCAGGCGGACGATGCCGTCATTGCCCTGGCGCTGCACGCCCCGCCATCGGGCCAGGCCGTGCGCGGCCCGATCGTAGCGCATTTGCTGCGCGGCCAAGGCAGAGCGCGGGGGACGCTGCCCTTGCGGGCAGACCTGGTACAGGCGTTGCAGGGACCAGGGCTGGAGTTGCGGCTGTACACCCGTCGGTTCCCGCTGGGGGCGGCGCAGGGCGCGCTGACGTTGTAGCGCCGGACTTTATCCCAGTTCTTTATCCCAGCTCCGCGGCGTGGCTGGCGTAGACCGACAGGGCCGTCCGGCCGTTCCACCAGTACACTCGCACCACCGGAACCCGGCGGGCGATTTCAAGCGCCTGGGCCATGTCGCTTTCAATGAAATGCGTGTGGCAGCCGGCCACGATGGCCTGTGCTTTATGCTCGGCGGTTTGCGCGGCCTGATGGCGGGTTTCGTCGCGCATGATGAGCTTGCCGTGAAATCCGTGGCGATGCAGCCACGCCTGGGTGCGGGCGCGGTCTTGCTCGGGGCGGCCGGTGATGATGGTAAGCCGGCTCAGGTCGCGCGCCGGCAGCAATTCACAAGGCAGCAGCATGTCGCGCTGCGCCAGCGTGCCGGCCAGGTCGGTAACGTAGAGATCGGGCGACAGGTCGGGCAGCAGGATGCCATCGAGGTCGATGGCCCACGATGAATAGGCGTCGGCGGGCAGGCGCGGCAGGTTGCGGGTGGCGTCGTAGGCCGGGGTGATCGATTCACGCTCCCAGGGGAACCAGGCGCGCAGTCCTGGCGGAATCTCGACCCCGAAGTCGGGCCGCACTCGCGATTCGGTGTCGTAGGCCAGCGTGAAAACCTTGAATTCGTAGCCCGACACGGCCAGGAAATCGATGCTGTCGGATAGCGTGGTGCCGCGTCCGGCGATATCTTCGACCAGCAGCACGCGCGCGCCGGCGGGAGGAATCTGCGCGGTGAACCACGACACCCGCCGGGTCGGCCGATGGTACGACAGGGCATGCAAGGGCAGGTCGAGCGCGGTGCAGGCAATGAGCGCCGCCGGCAGACCGCCACGCGCGATAGCTACGACGGCGTCGAACCGCATGCCGCGCCAGCGCGGCACATACTCGGCCACCACCTGCTCCACGCGGGCGTAGTCGTACGGAAAAGCGGCGCGTGGGGCGGACATGGCATCGAAGCGTGGACGGGGCGGGGAAATTTTGCCACATGGCGCGCAGCGCGGGTATTGGGTATTGCAGGTGTCTGGCTCCCGCCAGGGTGCCAGACACCGTATTGCTGAGCAGCCGCGGCACGGTTAGGTGTCAGGCACCTGCGAAGCCAGACACCTGTGTGGCATCTGGCCGTTCGCCTGACGCCCCGCGCGACGCGCGGCCTGTCCAGGACGTGGCGCGCCGGGGCCGGGCCGGCCTCACGCTCGCACTTCCTGGCGCTGGAACACCACGTACGTCAGCGCGAACAACAAGATGACGCCGGCGATCAGGCCCACGGCCTGGGCCCAGACGATCTGGATGCTCTGGCCGAGCGCCAGCGGCGCCCCCATGACCGCGCCTTCGAGCTGATCCAGGAAGATCGGGCCGATGGCGCGCGTCATGGGGCTGAGCACGGCGATGATGGACTCGTTGAACAACTGGGCCGGCGACAGGCGTTGCAGGGCGTGCTGCCATTCCAGCGTGGGCAGGCTGGGCTGGCCCAGCAACTGCGAGGCCAGGTCCGGCGGCGCGATGGCCTGCGCCAGCGCCGAGGACAGCAACGGCCACAGCAGGGCCAGGAACAGCCACAGACCCAGCGAGACCAGGGCGGACGTGGCCGCCGAACGGAACAGCACCGAGAACAGCATCGACAGCGCCAGCCACACGCCCGCGTACGCCAGGGCCATCAGCAGGAACAGCAGTGAACGCGCGACTTCCTGGCCGCTGGGCGGCACGCCCAGCGCCAGCAGTCCCACGCCGATGACGATGAGCCACAGGCACAGCAGGCTGATGGCCAGGGTGGCCAGGCCTGCCAGGAACTTGCCCAGCAGCAGCGCATCGCGGTAGATGGGCTGCGACAGCAGCCGGCTCATGGTGCGCCGCGAGTACTCGCCGTTGATGGCGTCGAACCCCAGGCCGATCGCCATCAGGGGGATCAGGAATCCCAGCAGCGAGGCGAACGAGGGCATGGGCGCCCGCGCCGTGGTGAACACCCGCAGGAACACGAACGGGTCTTCGGCCGTGGTGCTGCGGATCTGCTGCAGGGCGCCATACAGCGCGGCCGCCGCCGTCAGCACGATCAGCCATTCCAGCACCCGCATGCGGGCGCTGCTGAGATGGTCGGCGAACTCTTTCAGCGTGACTGCGCCCAGCCCTTTCCAGGGCGAACCTTTACGCTTTTGCATGGTGGTTCTCCTTGGCGCCGGCTTCGGCGTCGTGGAAGTAGCGGTTGTAGATGGCGTCCAGGCTGGGCAGGTCGACCGACAGGCGATGCAGGTCGCCGCCCGCCTGCACGACCGCGCGCGCGGCATCGGCGCGCACGTCGTCTTCGGCCAGCAGGCGATAGTGGCCCGGCGCCACCACATTGACATCATGCACGCCGCGTACCTGACGCAGGTGCGCTTCCAGCCCACTGCCATCGGCTTGCACGTCGACCGAAAAACCCGTGCCCAGTACCTGCCGCGCGAGCTCGGGCACGCTGCCCATTAGCGCGATGCGGCCGCGCCGGAACAACGCCACGCGGTCGCAGATGCGCTGCATGTGGTCCAGCAGGTGCGAAGACAGCAGCACGGTGACGCCGTCGGCCTTCAGGGCGCGGATCAGGTCCAGGAATTCCTCGGTGGACTGGGGATCCAGGCCCGACGTGGGCTCGTCCAGGATGGCTACACGCGCGTCTTTCATGATGATTTCGGCCAGCCCCAGCCGTTGCCGCATGCCGCGCGAGTACGTGGCCACGCGCCGGTCCGCGACTTCCGACAGGCGCATGCGCGCCAGGGCTTCGTCGATGCGGGCGGCGCGGGCGCTGGCGTCCAGCCCGAGCAGGCGCGCCGTATAGGCAAGGTTGTCGCGCGCCGTCAGGTAGTCGTAGAAGCCGACAGCATCGGGCAGGTAGCCCAGCTGGCGCTTCACGCCCAGCGGGTCGCGCTGAGGGTCGTGGCCCATGACGCGCACCGAGCCCGCGCTGACGTCGGTAAGGCCCAGCAACATCAGAATGGTGGTGGTCTTGCCCGCGCCGTTCGGGCCGAGCAGGCCGAAGATTTCGCCGCGCCCGACCTGGAACGACACGTCGTCGACGGCGCGCAGGCTGCCGTACCGCTTGGTTACGCCCTGCGCTTCAATCAGGTAGTCGTTCATCGGCGTCCGAACCTCGCAACGGCGCCCACCAGGATCAGCGCGGCGATGGCCAGGATGATGACGCCGACGATGCCCCACAGGCTGGACGTGGAAACAGTGATGCGGAAATCGCCGCTGGCCGATTGACCGTTGGCGGAGGCGCTGAGGTGAGTCATGTAGTCGCCCGCCAGCGAGCGCTCCGACGGCGTGATGCTGGCTTGCGCTTCGACCTGCTGGCCCGGGGCCAGGTGTTCGATGGTCTTGGGCTCGAACTCTACTTTCCAGCCCGACGGACCGCTGCCCGACAGCGCGACGTTGTCGGCGGCGGCGCCGCCGTCGTTGCGGATCACGACCGGTATGGTCGACGCCTTGCCGGCTTGCGCATCGCCGCTCATCAGGCCGTCGCGGCCGGCCAGTTGCAGGCGAGGCTGGCCCACGATGTCCAGCTTGAGCTGGCTGGACGCCTCGATGCCGTCGGCGCTGGCCACCACCTGCACCGGATAGCTGCCGGGCTCGGTGCTGCTGGGCGGGCGCACGGTGAGCTTGATGTCTTTCGATTCGCCGGCCTTGATCGGCAGCGCGCTGATCTGCTGGCTGCCGTAGCCCTCGGTGAAGCGCGTGTCGAAGTACTGCGGCGCCTTGGCCGCGAAGCTGACGGTAAGGTCTTTGCCGCTGTCGTTCTTCACGGTCAGCGAGTAGTCGAACGAAGACTGCGCGCCGCCCTTGATGGCCGGCAGCTTTGTATCGAGCGTGAGCTTGGTGGGCAGCTCCTTGGCCAGCATGATGTGCACGGGCAGCTCGATGCGCTGGCCGTCGCCCGAGGCCACCACGGTCAGCGTGCGCGGCTGCGTGCCCGCGTCGGCGGGAACTTTCAATTGCAGCTGCAGCGAGACGCTGTCGTCGGTGCTGGGCATGGCCGCGGCCACGGGCTGCCCGCCTCCCAGCAGGGTCGCGGTCCAGCCGTCGGGTACGCCGTCGATTGCGAGGCCGAGCCGTTCGGGAGGCAGGCCATAGTTGCGCAGTTGCAGCCTGACCGTCGAGGTGGTGCCGGGCTGCGCCGTAACGGCGGGATAGTCGGTGACAAGGTACAGGCCCTTGATGTTGCCGCCTTGTGCAAGCACAGGGGTCGACAGGAGCATTGCCGCTGCAAGGGCCAGGAAGGAAAGCGCTTTTCGCATGATGTTTTTCGGTCTCCTCGGATGCCGGGCAGGCGCAGTCGCGCATCGGCGCGTTGCGCTGCGGGTCGGCGATGGAACGGATAGCCCGGGCGTGGACGTGCCGCGCGCGGCGGCACGCGCGCCCTGCTGCGATATATGAGCGAAGCTATGCGAGTTTTGTTCCCGCCGAAATGCCTGTGCCCGTGATTGGCCGGCTTAACTTAAAAGCCGCTTAAACAGGTGCGCATGCCGCGGCGCGAAACATGACGGCGCGCTGAATGGCGCGGCGCCGCGGCGGCCGTTATCGCAAGCCTTCCGCGCGGGCCAGCTGCAGCCGATGCAGGGTGATCTGGCGCACCTCGGCCTTGCTGATTTCGATGTGCGACTTGAGCATGCGCGTGGCTTCATCGGCGCGCCGGGCAAGAACGGCGCGCAGGATCGCCGCGTGTTCCATATACGTGGCATCGACCCGGTAGTCTTTGGTGAAGTCCAATTGGCGGATGATGCGGATTTTCTCGGTGATGTCGCGATGGATCTGGGCCATTTCCGGGTTTCCCGCAGCCGCCACCAGGCCGCAATGAAAGGCTTCGTCGAGCTCGGCCACCTGCTTGCCGCTGCGCAGGCGCTCCGCTGGCGGCACCAGCCAGATGCGCTTGAGGGCGGGCAGGTCGCCCGACGCGTTCATGTCGGGCAAGCCGCAAAGGCGCGTCACCGAAGCCTGTTCCAACACAATGCGCACGTCATACAGGGCTTCGAAACGCTCGAAATCAAATGGCCGCACGCGCCAGCCGCTGCGCTGGCGCAGCAGCACGAAGCCTTCGCGCTCCAGCCGGTACAGGGCCTGGCGCACCGGGGTGCGGCTGACGCCGAAGCGGGCGACCAGTTCGCCTTCGGTAAAGTCGTCGCCCGGCAGCAGGCGGAACTCGAAAAGATCGCGCTTGATCAATTCGTAGGCCTGCCCGGCCAGCGTTACGGCGGGGCCGGTCTGCACGATCCTGCCGGGCAAAGGGGCCAGGGCGAGGCGCATGTCAGGCTACCGGGCAATCGGCTTCTGCATCGATGACCACCAGGGCGTCGCCGCTGTTGACGGCCTTGCCCTGTGCGCAGCGGATGGCGGTGACGGTACCGGGGAACGCCGCCTTGATGGACAGTTCCATTTTCATGGCCTCGACGATGACCAGCGTGTCGCCGGCCTGCACGCGCTGGCCCACGCTGACGGGGATTTTCCACACGTTGCCGCACAGGTCGGCGCACACGGCGCGCTCGGTGGCCGACAACTGCAGCGCGGCTTCTTCTTGCGGCGGCGGCTCGATGGCCGCGGATTCTTCGGCCTGCCACAAGGCGACTTCGGCTTCGAAGGCCGCCTGCTGGTTTGCCTTGAACGCCTCGATATCGGCCGCGTGTTCGGCCAGGAAGCGCCGATGCTCGGCGAAATCGAAATCCTCGTGCTCGATGCGCAGCGTGGCGCGGCCTTCCCGGAAGTCTTCGCGCAGCACGGCGAGTTCGGCTTCGGAAACCGGATAGAAGCGCACCTGGTCGAAGAAGCGCAGCAGCCAGGGCTCGCCATTCTGGAACACCGGATTCTTCAGGAACTTGTTCCATATAGGCAGCGTACGGCCCACCAATTGGTAGCCGCCCGGCGAGTCCATGCCATAGATGCACATGTATACCCCGCCGATGCCGACCGTGCCTTCGGCGGTAAACGTGCGCGCGGGGTTGTATTTCGACGTCAGCAGGCGATGGCGCGGATCGATCGGCACGGCGCATGGCGCGCCCAGATAGACGTCGCCCAGGCCCAGCACCAGGTAGCTCGCGTCGAACACGATGCGCCGCACATCGTCGCGCGTGGCGAGCCCATTGATGCGCTGAATGAAGTCCACGTTGTTGGGCAGCCATGGCGCATGGGCGCGCACAGTCTCCTGGTATCGCTGCACCGCGCCCAGGGTGGCGCTGTCCTCGAACGCCATGGGCAGGTACACCACGCGGGTGGGGATTTTCAGCGAAGCGACGTCGGGCAGGGTTTCCTCGATCTGCAGCAGGCGCGCCACCAGCGCGTCCTGGCTGATGACGCGGCTGTCGTACTGGACTTGCAGCGAGCGCACGCCGGGCGAGAACTCCAGCACGCCGGCGACCGGCGCGGCGGACAGGGCCTGCATCAGCAGGTGCACCCGCATGCGCAGCGCCAGGTCCAGCACGTTGTCGCCGTATTCCAGCAGCAGGTAGCTGTCGCCCGCCTGGCGGTAAGTGACCAGCGGCCGCGCCGCGGTGGCGGGCAGGCTGGCCACGATGGGCGAAAGCGCTTGTGGCGCGGCGGCCGGCAAGGCGCCCGAAGACGGCGCGCGCAGCGTGGCCACCGCGGCGTCCTGCCGCGCTTGCAAGTCCGCGGCGTCGGCCACGCTCAGCGGCACGAAGCGGATACGGTCGCCGGGGCGCACCTGGCCGACCTTCCATAGCTCTGCCTTGGCAATCGTGGCCGGGCAGACGAAGCCGCCCAGACTGGGGCCGTCGCGCGTCAGGATGACAGGGCTGTCGCCCGTGAAATTGATGCTGCCGATGGCGTACTCGCAATCGTGGATATTGGACGGGTGCAGCCCCGCCTCGCCGCCATCCTGGCGCGCCCAGGCGGGCTTGGGGCCCAGCAGCCGCACGCCCAGGCGGTTCGAGTTGTAGTGCACCTCCCAGTCGGTGGAGAAAAATTGCGCCATCGACTCGGTGGTAAAGAAATCCGGCGCGCCGTGCGGGCCGACCAGCACGCCGATCTGCCAGTCATTGGAGTACTCGGGCACCAGCGCCGCATCGACGGCGGCGGGCGGCGCTTCGGGCGGCGGCGTCAGGCTGGCCGGCAGGCCGGGCTGCGCCAGCGGCAGCATGTCGCCCGCGCGCAGGCAGCGCCCGGCATGCCCGCCGAACTGGCCCAGCGCGAAGGTGGCGCGGCTGCCCAGGTAACTAGGCACGTCCAGGCCATTGCGCACGGCCAGGTAACTGCGGCATCCCGTCGCCGCGCGTCCGGTGGCCAGCACCTGGCCGCGCCGCACCGCCACGGGTTGCCACATGGCGATCGGCTGGCCGTCCAGCAACGCGTCCATGCGCGCGCCCGTCAGCGCAATGATGGCGTCGCTGTGGAACTTCAGGGTGGGGCCGATAAGCGTGCATTCCAGGCCGGCAGCCTGGGGCGCGTTGCCCACGATGCGGTTGGCCAGGCGGAACGCATAGTCGTCCATCGGGCCCGACGGCGGCACGCCGATGTTCCAGTAGCCGACCCGCCCCGGGTAGTCCTGTACGCTGGTGTAGGTGCCGGCCTCCAGCACCTCCAGCGCCGTTGGCTGATACTCGAAGCCATCCAGGAAGCGGGTGGACAGCGCCGCGGCCTGGAAGCGCGGGTCGGCCACCACCTGGCGCAGGAAGTCGAGGTTGGTGGCGATGCCGTGCAGTTGGGTGCGGGCCAGCGCGTCGCCCAGCTTGCGCAGGGCGTCGCCGCGATCGGCGCCGTGCACGATCAGCTTGGCCAGCATCGGGTCGTAGAAGGGCGGCACTTCGGTACCGGTATCCATCCAGCCATCCACGCGCGCCTCTGCGGGGAACTGCACGCAGGTCAGCACGCCGGGCGAAGGCTGGAAGTCGCGCGCGGGATCTTCGGCATAGAGCCGCACTTCGATCGCGGCGCCCTCGGGCGCCCGCCGCAGGGAGGCCCAATCCAGAGGATCGCCCGCCGCCACGCGCAGCATGCATTCGATGAGGTCCAGGCCGGTGACGGCTTCGGTAACCGGATGCTCGACCTGCAGGCGCGTGTTGACCTCCAAAAAGTAGAACTCGTCGCGCGCGCCATCGTAGATGAACTCCACCGTGCCGGCCGAGCGGTACGCCACCGATTCGCCCAGCATGACAGCCGCGCGCAGCAGGGCCGCGCGTGTCGCGGGCGGCAGCCCGGGAGCGGGCGTTTCTTCTATGACCTTCTGGTTGCGCCGCTGGACCGAGCAGTCGCGCTCGCCCAGCGCCACCACCTGGCCGTTGCCGTCGCCGAAGATCTGCACTTCGACGTGGCGGGCCTGGTCGACATAGCGTTCCAGAAAGGCGCCGCTGTCGCGAAAAAAGGTTTCTCCCTGGTGCTGCACGGCTGCGTAGGCGGCCTTGAGCGCGTCCGCATCGGCGCATCGCGCCAGCCCGATGCCGCCCCCGCCGGCCGTGCTCTTGAGCATGACGGGATAGCCGATGCGGTCGGCTTGCGCCAGCGCGTCGTCCGCGTCGCGCAGCAGGCCGGTGCCGGGCGTCATCGGCACCCCGGCCGCGGCGGCCAGTTCGCGCGCCCGGTGCTTCAGGCCGAACTCGCGCAGCTGTAGCGGGGTGGGGCCGATGAATGCGATGCCAGCCGCCGCGCACGCTTCGGCGAACTCCGCGCTTTCCGACAGAAAGCCGTAGCCGGGAAAAATTGCCTGCGCGCCCGTGGCCTGCGCGGCCGCCAGGATACTGTCGATGCGCAGGTAGCTTTCGGCGGCGGTGTTGCCGCCCAGCGCGACGGCGGCGTCGGCCTGGCGCACATGCGCCGCATTGCGGTCGGCATCGGAATACACCGCGACGCTCTTGATGCCCAGGCGCTTGAGGCTGCGGATGGCCCGCACGGCGATTTCGCCGCGATTGGCGATGAGTACGGTATGGAACATTACGATTTTTCCCCTTGGTGGGCCGCGGCGTCTTGCAGATGGCGCAGGTAGGCGCGCCAGCCGCCGAACTCGGTGATGTCGCGCGCGCCGGCGATGCCGCGCGGCTCGCAGATAAAGCCCTTCACGGTTCGGCCGTCGATCAGTTCCAGCGTGCCGATGCCCAGCGGCGCGGGAATTTCGGCCACGAACTCGCCGAAGGCGGCTGGCGCCAGCTCCCATACTTCCAGCGCGATGGCCGCGCCGTCGCCGGTATGCACCAGCCCGGGCTTGGGCGGCGTGCTGCCGGCCAGCGCATACAGGCGATAGGCCGCGGCGCTCTGGGTGGCTTCCAGAAAGCGCGCCCCGCGCGACGTCAGCTGGTGGTTCAGCGGCATGCCTTGCAGGTGCGCGCCCACCACGGCGACTTGCACGGGCGTGCCGGCCGAGGCGGCCGGCACGGTGTTGGCCGCCTCGGCGATGGCGGCACGCCGATCGCGGCCGGTGGCGCCCAGCGTGCCGCCTTGCGCGGCCTCCCAGCGGCGGCCGAATTCGGCCAGCGCGCGGTCATGCCACGCCGGCCCGATCAGCGTGATGCCGCTTGGCAAACCGTCGGCCCGCAGGCCGCCGGGCAAGGCCAGCGCAGACAGGTCCGCCAGGTTGGCGAAGTTGGTGTAGGTGCCCAACCGGGTATTCAGCGCTACCGGATCGGCCCGCAGCTGTGCAATGGTGTAGATGGATGGCGCCGTGGGAACCACCATCGCGTCGAACCCGGCCAGGCACTGCTGGATCCGCCGCGCCAATTCGGCGCGCTGATACTCGGCCTCGAACGCGTCCACCGCGTTGTATTGCGCCGCCTGTTCGATAATGCCGCGCACCACGGGATCGATTTCGCCAGGCGCGCGCTCATACAGGCTGCGCACGGCGGCGTAGCGCTCGGCCACCCACGGCCCCTGGTACAGCAGGTCGGCCAGCTCGCGGAAAACGGAAAAATCCACGGCCTGTAGCGTCGCTCCCATGTTGCGCAAGACCTGCAGCGAGGCGTCGTAAGCCGCCTGTGCCTGTGCGTCGCCGAAGAATTCGGGTTGCGCGGGGATGGCCAGCTTCGGCTGGCGGGGCAGCCCGCCTGGCATGGCGGGCGCCGCGCGCGAATACGGGTCTTGCGGGTCCAGGCCGCCTGCCGCCATTGCCACGGCATCGGCATCGTTAACCGTCAGCGCGAAGATCGACACGCAATCCAGCGTGCGGCACGCCGGTACGACGCCGCGCGTGCTGAGCCAACCCTTCGTGGGCTTGAGTCCGACGATATTGTTGAAGCCCGCCGGCACGCGCCCGGAGCCGGCGGTATCGGTGCCCAGCGCGAACGCCGCGAGCCCGCGCGCCACGACGCTGGCTGATCCCGAGCTCGAACCGCCGCTGATGTAGGCGGGATCGAAAGTGTTGGGCACGGCGCCGTGCGGTGAGCGCGTGCCCACGAGACCGGTGGCGAACTGATCCAGGTTGGTCTTGCCAATCAGGATGGCGCCGGCAGCGCGCAGCCGGCGCACAACATCGGCATCTTGTTGCGCCAGGTACGAGAAGGCCGGGCAGGCGGCGGTGGTGGGCCAGCCCGCCGCGTCGATGTTGTCTTTGATGGCGAACGGCACGCCGTATAGCGGCAGGCGCGCCACGTCGCCGCCCGCGCTGTCCAGCAACCGGGCCAGGTCACTCAGCTGGGTTTGCAGTCGCGGCGCGTCGGCGCGGCAGATCCAGGCCGGGTCGCCAGGGTCCAGGCTATCGATCAGCCGGCCAAGCAGGTCGGCCGGCTGCGCGCCGCGGCGATAGGCCGCCTGCCATTCGGCCAGCGTCCAGCCCTGGGGTTGTGAGATGACATCGTTGGCCTTCATGCCTGGGATCCTCGCTTGTATACAAGTCATCCAGTCAAAGCAATCGACATGCCAACTCTTTGAAAGACCGCCGAAAAGCCTGCTGGCATGCGGGTTTGCGGGCGGCAGCGCACGATGCGGACGCGCTTTGCGTGATTGACGGCGGCTGTGTCGGATGCCGGCGCGCGCACCGGCTTCGCGCATCGACGCACCGATAACGTGCACATGCACCAACATCGATAGCGCATTGGCTAGTCGTGCCGGTGTCTCATGTAGCGGTCCCGATATGCCGCGCCGGCCGCGCGCCATGGAGCCTTGCGCCATATCGGCCTATCACGCCGCCAAGTTGGCATAGGAATTGCTTTGACCCTGGTGCACGCGTTGCCGTGACGTTCGCGATGCGGGCGGCATGCTTTCGATGCACAGGCAGATCATCACGCCGGCTCGCCGGCCTATTCCAGAAAAGGATCCAAGCGATGAAGCGCAGACTCGTACTGAAGCAGTTGACCGCCGCCAGCCTGATGGCGCTGGCTGGCTGGGCGCCGGGCGTAATGGCGGCCGACACGATCAAGGTGGGCATCCTGCACTCCTTGTCCGGCACCATGGCCATCTCGGAAACCTCGCTCAAGGATGTGGCGTTGATGACCATCGAAGAGATCAACGCGCAGGGCGGCGTCATGGGCAAGAAGCTGGAGCCCGTGGTGGTGGACCCGGCGTCGAACTGGCCGCTGTTTGCCGAGAAGGCGCGCCAGCTGATCACGCAGGACAAGGTGGCCGTGGTGTTCGGATGCTGGACCTCGGTGTCGCGCAAGTCGGTCCTGCCGGTGTTCAAGGAATTGAACGGCCTGCTGTTCTACCCGGTGCAGTACGAGGGCGAGGAACTTGAGAAGAACGTGTTCTACACGGGCGCCGCGCCCAACCAGCAGGCCATCCCGGCGGTGGAGTACCTGATGAGCGAAGACGGTGGCGGCGCGCGGCGTTTCGTGCTGCTGGGCACCGACTACGTGTATCCGCGCACCACCAACAAAATCCTGCGCGCCTTCCTGCATTCGAAGGGCGTGAAAGACGACGACATCCAGGAGGTCTATACGCCGTTCGGGCATTCCGACTACCAGACCATCGTTGCCAATATCAAGCGCTTTGCCGCTGGCGGACGCACTGCGGTGGTGTCTACCATCAACGGCGACTCGAACGTGCCCTTTTATAAAGAGCTGGGCAACGCCGGCCTGAAGGCTACCGACGTGCCCGTGGTGGCGTTCTCGGTGGGCGAAGAAGAACTGCGTGGCGTCGACACGAAGCCCCTGGTGGGTCATCTGGCCGCGTGGAACTACTTCCAGTCGATCAAGAATCCGGTCAACACCGCTTTCATCGAAAAATGGAAGGCATACGCCAAGGCCCACAACTTGCCCAACGCCGCCACCGCGGTCACCAATGACCCGATGGAAGCCACCTACATCGGCATCCATATGTGGAAGCAGGCTGTCGAGAAGGCCGGCACGACGGACGTGGATGCCGTCATCGGCGCCGTGGGCGGGCAGACCCTCCAGGCGCCGGACGGATTCACTGTGGAGATGGACAAGACCAACCACCACCTGCACAAGCCGGTCTACATCGGCGAGATCAAGGCCGACGGCCAGTTCAACGTGGTGTGGAAGAGCAAGGGGCCGATCCGCGCCCAACCCTGGAGTCCGTATATCCCGGGCAACGAAGGCAAGCAGGGCTTGTAGCCCCACGCGGACGAGGCGACGATGCGCAGCGCGTTTCTTGCACGGCTTCTGCTACGCCTGGCATTAGCCTGGCTGGCCGGCGCCTGGATGCCGGCCGCCACGGCGGCCGGCCTGGACCCGGCGCTGCTGGCGCCCCTGGCCGATGACGACACTGGCGTCAGGCTGGAGGCCATCGCGCGCCTGGGGCTCGAGCCCACGCCCCAGGCGGCGGCGGTACTCGAAGCCCTGGGAAGCGACCGGTTGTACGCAGCGCCCGACGGCCGACTGCTGATAGACACAGGAGCGGGCGCCGTCGATGCCGCCACCGGGCAGCCTGCCGCCTTGCCGCCAGAGGCCGGCACGGTGTCGGTGAACAACCGGTTGCGCCGGGCCATTGCCGCGGCGCTGGCGGCCTCGCGCCTGCATGCGCCCGATGCCGCGCAGCGCCTGGCGGCCGCGAAGCGGCTCCAGCGCGGCACGGATGCCACGGCGCTGCCCATGCTGGAAAAGGCGCTGTCCGAGGAGCGCGACGGCGAGGTCCGGGCCGCGCTGGAAATCGCCGTCGCCACGCTGCAGTTGCAAAGCGATGACCCGGGCGTGCGGCGCCAGGCCGCGAAAACGCTCGGGCATAGCGGCAACGCGGCCTTCCGGCCGGTGCTCGAAGCCATGCTGCAGCAAGATGCGCAGGGCCGCTATGCCGAACCCGACGCCCAGGTGCGCGCCGCGGCCGGCGCCGCGCTGCACAGCATCGAGCGCCACCTGGCCACGGTGGCATGGGTGGGCAACTTGTTCTATGGCGTCAGCCTGGGCAGCGTGCTGCTACTGGCCGCGCTGGGCCTGGCTATCACGTTCGGCCTGATGGGCGTGATCAACATGGCCCACGGCGAACTGCTGATGATAGGCGCGTATGTCACCTACGCGGTACAGGCGCTGTTCCGGCTGTGGTTCCCGCAATGGCTGGATGCGTACGTGATCGCCGCGCTGCCCGCGGCCTTCGTGGTGACGGCGCTGGTCGGCATGGCGCTCGAGCGCACGGTCATCCGCTGGCTGTACGGTCGGCCCCTGGAAACCCTGCTGGCCACCTGGGGCATCAGCCTGATGCTGATGCAGGCGGTGCGGACGCTGTTCGGCGCGCAGAATGTCGAAGTGGGCAACCCGTCGTGGATGAGCGGGGGCATCACGGTGCTGGGCAACCTGGTGCTTTCCTACAACCGCATTGCCATCGTCGCGTTCGCGGTGCTGGTGGTGGTGTTTGTATGGCTGCTGCTGAACCATACCCGGCTGGGCCTGTTCGTGCGCGCCATCACTCAGAACCGCCGCATGGCCGACTGCGTGGGCGTGCCCACCGGCCGGATCGACATGCTGGCGTTCGGACTGGGTTCGGGAATCGCCGGCCTGGCGGGCGTGGCGCTGTCCCAGCTGGGCAACGTGGGGCCCGACCTGGGCCGCGCCTACATCGTCGATTCGTTCATGGTGGTGGTACTGGGCGGGGTAGGGCAGCTTGCCGGCACGGTCGTGGCCGCGCTGGGCCTGGGCGCTGTCACCAAGTTTCTCGAACCTTATTCCGGAGCCGTGATGGCCAAGATCACCATCCTGGCGTTGATAGTGCTGTTCGTGCAGAAGCGGCCCCAGGGCCTGTTCGCGCCGCGCGGCAGGAGCGCCGAATGAACGCCGCCGACCTGAATCCCGCGCTTGCCCGCCGCCCGCTGTTCAGCGCGCGCGCCTGGGCCGGGCTGGCCATCGCCACGGCGCTGCTGGCGGCGCTGCCCTGCCTGAACCTGGTGTTTCCGCCGGGACATGCGCTGCATGTGTCGGCCTATGCCGTGGCCTTGCTGGGCAAGTTCATGTGCTACGCGCTGGCCGCGCTGGCGCTGGACCTGGTGTGGGGCTATGCCGGCATTCTCTCATTGGGGCACGGGTTGTTCTTCGCGCTGGGCGGGTATGCGCACGGCATGTACCTGATGCGCGCCATCGGGCGCGACGGCGTCTACCAGAGCGACGTGCCCGATTTCATGGTGTTTCTGAACTGGAAGGCGTACCCCTGGTACTGGGCATTTACCGACCACTTCTGGTACGCCATGCTGCTGGTGGTGCTGGTGCCCGGCGGGCTGGCGTTTCTGTTCGGATACTTCGCCTTCCGTTCGCGCATCAAGGGCGTGTACTTTTCCATCATCACACAGGCGCTGACGTTCGCGGCCATGCTGCTGTTCTTCCGCAACGATACGGGCTTTGGCGGCAACAACGGCTTTACCGATTTCAAGCGCATCCTGGGCTTCGACATCACCGCGCCCGCGACGCGCGCGGGGTTGTACTGGGTGACGCTGGCGGTGCTGTTCGGCGCGCTGGTGCTGGCCCGCGCGGTTACGCAGTCCAAGCTGGGCCGGGTGCTGACCGCGGTGCGCGACGCTGAAAGCCGGTTGCGCTTCATCGGCTACGAGCCGCTGGGCTTCAAGCTGTTCGTCTGGACCCTGTCGGCCGTCATGTGCGGCGTGGCCGGCGCCTTGTACGTGCCGCAGGTCGGCATTATCAACCCCGGCGAAATGTCTACCGAGAATTCGATTGAAATGGTCATCTGGGTGGCTACGGGCGGGCGTGGCACGCTGATCGGCCCGATCATCGGGGCAGGCGCGGTCAACGGCCTGAAAACCTGGTTCACCAGCGTGTTTCCGGAATTCTGGCTGTATGCGCTGGGCCTGATTTTCGTGTTGGTGACCTTGCTGCTGCCGCAGGGCATCGTGGGTCTGGTGCGGCGCTGGATGGCGCGCCGCGAGGAGCATGCCGCATGAGTACCGAATCGCGCAATAGGGCGGCTGCCGCCTTGGACGACGATGGCGGCCCGAGCGGGCAGGCGTCGTATGGCCGCGTCAATCCGCCGGGCGTCGATACGACCCATGGCGCCATCTTGTACCTGGACGGCATCACGGTCAGCTTCAATGGCTTCAAGGCCCTGAACGACCTGACGCTGGACATTGGCGTGGGCGAGCTGCGCTGCATTATCGGCCCCAATGGCGCGGGTAAGACCACCATGATGGACGTCATTACCGGCAAGACGCGTCCCACTGCCGGCACGGCTTTTTTCGGGCAGAACATCGACCTGACCACGCTGAACGAGGCGCAAATCGCGCATGCCGGCATTGGCCGCAAGTTCCAGCGCCCTACCGTGTTCGAGCAGCACACGGTGTTCGAGAACCTGGAACTGGCCATGAAGACCGACAAGCGCGTGCGGCCCACTCTGTTTGCCCGGCTGACGAGCGAGCAGGCCGATCGCATTGCCGAGACGCTGGCGCTGATCCGGCTGGGCGACGCGGCGCAACGCCCGGCCGGGTTGTTGTCGCATGGCCAGAAGCAGTGGCTCGAGATCGGCATGCTGCTGATGCAGGAGCCGCAGTTGCTGCTGCTGGACGAGCCGGTGGCCGGCATGACGGATGCCGAAACCGAGCGCACTGGCGAATTGCTCAACGAACTGCGCGGCCGCCACTCGCTGATGGTGGTGGAGCACGATATGGATTTCGTTTCGCGTATCGCCGACGGCGGCAAGGTGACCGTGCTGCATGAAGGCTCGGTGCTGGCCGAAGGCACCATGGCGCAGGTGCAGGCCGACCCGCGTGTCGTTGAAGTCTATCTGGGGCGCTGAAATGCTGGAAGTGCAAGCCATCGATCAATACTATGGCGGCAGCCATACGCTGCGTGGCGTGTCGGTGTCGCTGCGGCAGGGCGAGTGCCTGGGGCTGCTGGGCCGCAACGGCGTGGGCAAGACCACGTTGCTGAAATGCCTGATGGGCGTGCTGCCCGTGGCGGGCGGCAAGGTGATGTTCGACGGGCACGACATCTCGCGTCTGCCGCCGCACCGGCGCGCGGCGCTGGGCATCGCCTATGTGCCGCAGGGGCGCGATATTTTCGCGCGGCTGACGGTGGAAGAGAACATCGTCATGGGCATGGCGCGCTTTCCCGGCGCGCGTGCGCGCCGCATCAAGGAAGAAGTGTTCGAGCTGTTTCCGGTGCTGCGCAGCATGCTGGCCCGCCGGGGCGGTGACCTGTCGGGCGGCCAGCAACAACAGCTGGCCATTGCGCGGGCATTGGTGGCCGAGCCCAGGCTGATCATTCTGGACGAACCCACTGAAGGCATCCAGCCATCGATCATCAAGGACATCGGCCGCGTTATCCGCCTGCTGCGCCAGCGCGGCGACATCGGTATTCTGCTGTGCGAACAGTACTTCGATTTCGCGCGCGAACTGGCCGACCATTTCGTGGTGCTGTCGCGCGGCGAGGTCGTCGCTCGCGGGTCGCGGGCCGAAATGGACGGCGAAGAAGTGCGGCGGCATTTGTCGGTGTAGCGGCCGGCGGGCCTGATTCAAATGCACAAGCCTGTTACAGCGTTTCTTGTTACCCTTCTGGGCGAGGGATGTTCCCGGTTCTTGTCATTTACGCCCATACGTTGTCAGTGCCTGTTATCTCGACCCTATCTGTTTCGCCCGCGGCGCCGCGCCGCCCCCGCGCCGCGGCCGCATGGCGCCATGCCGGCGCCGCGCTGTGCGCCGGCTTGTTGATGCTGCTGGCGGCGTGCAGCTCTACCAAGGTCGGCCCCGGGTATTACCGCGTGCAGTCCGGCGACACGCTCAGCAAGATCGCGCGCGAGCACAACACCAGCGTGGCGGAGCTGATGCGCCTGAACAATCTGTCCAATCCCAATCGCATCAGCAAGGGGCAGATGTTGCGCGTGAGCGCCAAGGGGCGTGCGGCCGCGGCCTCCAGCGCAAGCAGCCCGCCGCCTTCGGCGGCGGCGTCGGCCGCTGCCGTGCGCGGCATCAAGCTGGTCTGGCCTGCCGACGGCACCATCACGCACCGCTACAACGGCAATTCCTCGAAGGGCATCACTATCGTCAACAAAACCGGCACGCCGGTGCGGGCCGCCGCCGCGGGTAGCGTGGTGTATGCCGGCAACCGCCTGCGCGGCTACGGCAACCTGGTCATCGTGCAGCACGCCGGCGACTTTCTCAGCATCTACGCGCACAACAACCGGATGCTGGTGAAAGAAGGGCAGAAGGTCTCGCAAGGCCAGCAGATCGCCGAAATGGGCAATACCGACCGCAGCGGCCCGGCGCTGTACTTCGAGCTGCGCTATCGCGGTAAGCCGGTAAATCCCGCAGGGGCCTTGCCGCCGCGCTGAAGCCCGCGCTAAGCAGCGGTGAAACCAGGCAGCGTGGCCAGACGCCGCGCCACGAACTCCATGAACAGGCGTGTGCCCACCCCGGCGGCCTTTACCCCTCTCTTCCCACGTGAGCAATCACCCGATCGAGCATGGCGCCCAGCTGCGCTTGTTCCTGCTCGCTGAGGCAGCCGAATATCTCGTCATTGCGGCGCGCGATCAGCGCCACGACCCGCTCGTAAAGCGCCTGGCCGGCGCGCGTGGGCGCCAGCAACACGCCCCGCGCATCGTTCTCGCAGGCTGCTTTGTTGACCAGTCCCCGATCCACCAGGGCCTGCGCCGAGCGGCTGGCCTGGCCCTTGTTCAGGTTGGCGGCGCGGGCCAGGTCGTTCACCGACAGCGGCGCATAGCGCCCGATTGCCGCCAGGCACCGCGCCTCGCCCAGCGGCAGGCCGCAGGTTTCCTGGTACGCGCGGTTGGAGTCGCGGTCGGAAACCTTGTTGACCACGTGCATCCTGTAGGTCAGGAAGCGTTCAAGCGCGGGCAGGGTGTCGGATGAACGAGTGGGCATAGGTGTGGCGGGCGCGGCCCGCCATCGGCTCAGTTGACGGTGATCTTGCTGTCGCGGATGACCTTGCCCCATTTTTCGCGTTCGGACGCGGCATAGGCGGTCATTTCCTGAGGCGTGCTGGGAATCGCTTCCAGCCCCATGGACTTGAACTTCTCGCGCACCTCGGCCGAGTCCAGCGCGCCGCGCAGGGCGGTGTTCAGGCGGTCGACGATGGCGTCGGAAGTGCCCTTGGGCACCAGCAGCCCTTGCCAGGCATACGCTTCAAAATCCTTCAGCCCCAGTTCCATCAGCGTGGGCGTGTCGGGCATCGAGTCCAGGCGCTTGGCGCTGGCGACGGCAATGGCGCGCAGCCGGCCCGATGCGATGTACTGCTGGCCGGTGGCCGAATCGACGAACATCATGGGCACCTGGCCGCCTATGACATCCTGCACGGCGGGGGCCGCGCCGCGATAGGGCACGTGCACCAGGTTCAGCCCCGTGCGCAGGCGGAACAGTTCGGTAGCCAGGTGGTGCGGGCTGCCCGAGCCGGGCGTGGCGTAGTCGACGCCGTTGGCTTGCGACTTGATCCAGGCCTCGAGTTCGCCCAGCGTCTTGGCCGGCACCGACGGGTTCACCACCAGGATCATCGCGAAGCGCGCCATCAGGCCCACCGATTTCAGGTCGGTGGCGGGGTTGTACGAGAGCTGCGGATACAGCGCCGGATTGGCGGCCAGAGTGGCGGTGTCGCCGGACAGCATGGTGTAGCCGTCGGGCTGCGCGCGCGCCACGTAGTCGGCGCCGATCGCGGTGGCCGCGCCAGGTTTGTTGGCGATGACCAGCGGTTGCCCGAGCGATGTCGTCATTTTCTCGGCCAGGGTGCGGGCCACGATATCCGTGCCGCCGCCGGCCGGGTAGGGCACGACCCATTCAATGGCGCGGGCAGGGTAGTCGGCAGCCTGCGCTTGCAGCGCGCCAGCGGCCAGCAGCAGCGTCGCCGCGGCCTTCAGGTAACGGTTCATGGATTGTCTCTCCGTGTTGTGGGTACAGCGTTTGGTAATGGGTACTGCTTTCTTGGTAGTGGGTACTGACTTATGGGTACAACGAATAAGGGTACGACAAATGCCGGCTCGATCAGGCTCTTGTGGCGTGTTCGGCCTGCTCGATCAGGGCCAGCACCGGCGCGGCGTCCTCTTGCCGGCTGATTAGCGACAGGCACAGCGCCGACAGGAACAACGGAGCCTGGGCCGCGCCGACGCGGGTAAGGGCTTGCGCCAACTGCGTATAGGCCTGGTCCAGGTCGGATTCAGTCATGGCGGATCTCCGTAACGGGATGATAAGGCGTAAGCGCGCGCCGGACAGCCGGCATGTCGTCTTGCCGCCAGCGGCCCAGCACATAGCCGTCCGGGCGGATAGCGTACAGGGCGCCAGCGCTCGCGCCGTAGCGCTGGCGCGCCTGGCCATTGGCATCGTGCAGCGCCGCATTCGCCCCCTGGCCGATGTGCAGCACGCGCAGCGGCGTGGCTGCGCGCGCCAGGTCGTCCAGCTGCGCCAGGGCGGCCGGGTCGCACTCGAACGCCAGCAGCGTGAACGCGCCGCCGAAGCACGAGGTCAGGTGGCGGGGCGCGCCCGCCTGCCGCAGCAGCGCTTCGGGCGCCGGCTCTCCGGGCGCGGCCAGTGGGCCGGCTTCGGGCAGGCCGTCGGCGGCGTTCAGGGCCGAGCCCTGGTACGAAATAGGCGACGATTGGCGCGGGTTGATCAGCGAACGCACCGTCGCGTCGGTCAGCGACAGGCGCAGGGTGGCTTCGCGCAGCAGGCGAAAACCGTAGTCCGGGGGCGCCATGAATTCGGTGCTTTTCGCGCCGTAGCTGAGGTTCTGCCGGGTGGCATGCACGCGTTCCTGGCTATACGTGTCCAGCAACGCTTCGCTGGCGTGGCCGCGCAGCACCCAGGCGAGCTTCCAGGCCAGGTTGCCGGCGTCGTCCAGACCGGAATTCAGGCCGCGCACGCCAAAAATCGGCACCAGGTGGCCGGCGTCGCCGGCGAACAGCACGCGCCCGTGGCGGTAGCTGTCCAGCGTCAGGCACTTGGCGTTGTACATCGAGATCCAGAGCGGTTTCCATGGCGCCGTCTCGCCGATCATGTCCAGGTGGCTCTGCACGCGCGGCAGCACGTTCTCGGGCAGCACGGCGGCTTGCGCATCTTCGTCGTCGCGGATCTGGTAGTCGATGCGCCATACATTGTCGGGCTGCCGGTGCATCAGCAGGGTAGAACCGGGGTTCGAGGGCGGGTCGAACCACGCCAGGCGTTCGGTGGGCCGGGACGATGCCTGTTCGATGTCGACGATGACATAACGGCCTTCGTACTGCATGCCCTGCAAGGCCAGCCCCAGCTGCTCGCGCACCGTGCTGCGCCCGCCGTCGCAGGCCACCACCCAGTCGGCCCGCACCCTGTGCGAGCCGGCGGCGTTTTCAATGTGCACCGTGACGCCGGCGTCGTCGGGCCGCACCCGCGCCACCCGGCTGGCCCACGCCACCTGTGCGGTCGCGCGGCCGCGTTGCAGCGCCTGATGGGCATATTCCTCAATATAGAACTGCTGAATATTGACCATGGGCGCGTAGCGCTGGGTCGGGTCGCCGGGCATTTCGAACCGCAGCACTTCCTGGTTGCGGTAGTAGCTGCGCCCGCTGCTCCAGGGCAGCCCCTTTTCCACCAGCGGCCGGTCGGCGCCGATCCAGGCCAGTATTTCTTGCGAACGGCGCGATATGCAGATGGCCCGGCTGCCTGTGCAGTAGCCGTCATCGGCCTCGACGGTCAGCGAGGCAATGCCGTATTCGGCCAGCAGCGCCGCCAGGGTCAGCCCGACAGGGCCGCCGCCCGCGATCAGCACGGGCACGTGTCCGGGCAGTGGGGCAGGGTGCGTCACGCCGGTCTCCTCGTATTGGTTGTGAGCGCAACTATATCGCCAGTTGGTTGCGCACACAACTATTTTCTGCGATTAGTCAAAGCAAAATCCGCAGCAATGTGGTTGTGCGCGTTCTTGCCGGAGCCGGTCCGGCGCACAAAAAAAATGCCAGACACCGAGGCGTCTGGCACAGGTAACGCAAAATACGGTCTTGCCGGCGCCCGGGGCGCCGGCAAGGGGTCAGTCTTCTTCGACGAAGGTTTCCTGGCGCTTCTTGCGGATCGACGGCAGGGCCACCAGCACCACCAGCACCGCCGCGGCGGCCAGCAGCGAGGCCGACAGCGGACGCTCGACGAAGGTGAAGAAGTCGCCGCGCGACAGCAGCAGGGCGCGCCGGAAGTTCTCTTCCATCATGGGGCCCAGCACCAGGCCCAGCAGCAGCGGGGCGCCTTCGCACTTGAGCTTGGCCCAGAAGTAGCCCACCACGCCGAACACCGCCGTCGTGTAGATATCGAAGGTGTTGTAGTTCAACGAATACACGCCGATCGTGCAGAACACCAGAATGGCCGGGAACAGGATGCGGTAGGGCACCTTCAGCAGCTTGACCCACAGCCCGATCAGCGGCAGGTTCAGCACCACCAGCATCAGGTTGCCGATCCACATCGAGGCGATCAGGCCCCAGAACAGGTCCGGGTGGCTGGTCATGACCTGCGGGCCGGGCTGAATGTTGTGGATGGTCATGGCGCCGACCATCAGCGCCATCACGGCGTTGCCCGGAATGCCCAGGGTCAGCAGCGGAATGAACGAAGCCTGCGCGCCAGCGTTGTTGGCCGATTCAGGGCCGGCCAGGCCGGCCGGGTGGCCCTTGCCGAAGCGCTCGGGTTCTTTCGACAGCTTCTTTTCGAGCGTGTACGACGCGAAGGCCGACAGCACCGAGCCGCCGCCCGGCAGAATGCCCAGCATCGAACCCAGCGCCGTGCCACGCACGATGGCGGGCGTGGCTTCGCGGATTTCTTGGCGGTTGGGGTACAGCGAACCGATCTTGTCCTGCAGTTCGACGCGGTTTTCTTTCTGTTCGAGGTTCGAGAGGATTTCAGCGAAGCCGAACACGCCCATGGCCACGATGGCGAAGTCGATGCCGTCTTGCAGTTCGGGGATGCCGAAGTCGTAGCGGGCCACGCCCGAGTTGACGTCGGTGCCCACCATGCCCAGCAGCAGGCCCAGCAGAATCATGCAGATGGCCTTGGGCAGCGAACCCGAGGCCAGCACCACGGCGCCGATCAGGCCCAGGGTCATCAGCGAGAAGTACTCGGCCGGGCCAAACTTGAACGCCACTTCGGCCAGCGGGGGCGCGAAGGCGGCGATCAGCATGGTGGTGACGCTGCCCGCGAAGAACGAACCGACGGCAGCCAGCGACAAGGCCGCGCCGGCTCGGCCGTTACGCGCCATCTGGTGCCCGTCCAGCACGGTCACCACGGCGGATGTCTCGCCTGGCAGGTTGACCAGGATGGCGGTGGTGGAGCCGCCGTATTGCGTGCCGTAGTAAATGCCCGCCAGCATGATCAGGCCGGCCACCGGAGGCAGCACGTACGTGATGGGCAGCAGCATTGCGATGGTAGGCACGGGCCCCAGGCCCGGCAGCACCCCGACCAGCGTGCCCAGGATGCAACCCAGCAGGGCGTACAGCAGGTTTTCGGGAGTGAACGCGACGGAGAACCCGAGCGCGAGGTGTTCCAGCAATTCCATGATCTTGTCTTCCCCTTGTGTTTAATTCATGCCCAGAAACGACGGCCACAGCGGGAAGATCAATCCCAGACCCTTGATAAACGCCAGCCAGCAGAACACCACCAGGAAAATCGCGTTGACGACGGCGACTTTCCAGCTGAACTCATAGCTGGCGATACTGCTGAGCAAGACCAGCAGGAACAGCGACACGTAGAGACCCAGCGGGCGCAGCAGCAGCCCGAACAGGACGACGGAACCGATGATGATGAACAGGATCTTGAAATCGAATTTCTCGACCGTGGTTTCGGTGGCCTTGGGGGACATCGCGCCGAGGGCCACGGTGGCGCCCAGTATGGCCAGGCAGATGCCGAGCCAGAAGGGGAAATAGCCGGGGCCCATGCGGGCGGAAGTGCCCATGTTGTATTGGGTGGCCCCAAGCGCAAATCCCAGGCCGATAAGGGTGAACATCACCCCTGACCAGAAATCCTGCTTGTTCCTTAGCTGCATAGAAGGTCTCCGTATTGTGCCGTGCCGGGTTGCTGGAACCCGAAAGGCGGAGACGCAGTGCCGATGGACGCATGAGGCTTGGACATGAAACATATAAAAAAATATGGCACGGCGGCGCCAGCCATATCGGGTTCTGCAAGCGTCCGGACACTCAGCGCACCGCCAGCACGCATAGTCCAAGTCGGGTGGATCGTAGCACGATGTAGTTTAGAATTCTGTCGGTAAATCCTCTAACCATCCGGAGAGGTGATATCGAAACCCGGGAATTGCAACCGGCCGATTTTGCAACCCTGGCCGAGTTCCGCTACGCGCTGCGGCGCTTCACTGTTTTCAGTGAAGCCGAGGCCCATGGCCAAGGGTTGTCGCCGCAACAGCATCAAGCCTTGCTTACCATCAAAGGTAGCGGAGCGCAGGCGCTCACCGTGGGCGAGTTGGCCGAAAAACTCTGCGTCAAGCACCATAGCGCCGTCGAACTCATCAGCCGGCTGGCGCGCATGGGCATGGTTGCGCGTTCCGTCGACCCGGCCGATGGCCGCCGCGTGCGCGTTGCGCTCACGCCCCTGGCCGAGGCCAAGCTGCAGGCCTTATCTGCCGTCCATCTCGAACAATTGCGCCGCATCCGGCCGCTTTTGATCAAGTTGCTCGATAAATTCGGCCCTGCAACTCGCTAAAAAAACGTACATCAGATGGACACTCGCCCTAGGCGGGGGACGCGTGGCGCGTCCGACCTCGGGCCCGGAGCGTCGCATCGCCTCCTTCGTTACACAGAGCTGAATACACGCACTAGGGAAAGTCCCGAGGTGATGGTGGCCAGGTTCGTTGCGAAGCTGCAACAACCGTGCCTGTGTGCCTTCAGGCGACCGGATCGGCCGAGGGGTCCTGCACCCGTTGCTTGATGTCGTGATGGTGCTTTTCCATGGCCTGGCGCAGTTCGCGGCGTTCGCGCGCCGCTTCATACCGCTGCCTGTCTTCCAGCGTGCGCAACTCGCGTTGCGGCACGGCCGTGGGCTGGCCGTTGTCGTCCACCGCCACCATGGTGAAGTAGCAACTGTTGGCGTGCCGAACGACTTGGCGGCGGATGTCTTCCGTAATGACCTTGATGCCGATTTCCATCGACGTGCGGCCGGTGTAGTTCACCGACGCCAGGAAAGTGACCAGTTCGCCCACGTGGATGGGCTGGCGGAAAACCACCTGGTCGACCGACAGGGTCACGACGTAGTGGCCGGCGTAGCGGCTTGCGCACGCATAGGCAACTTGGTCCAGATACTTCAGAATGGTTCCGCCGTGGACATTGCCTGCGAAGTTGGCCATGTCCGGCGTCATCAGGATGGTCATCGACAGTTGGTGGCTGGCTGGTTCTTGCATGGCGTCAAGGTGAAATGGAAAACGCCATGGTAATCGCTGCGCACACTGTCCAGGCATGCTGAATTGGCGTCATGGCGCTGTGCTCTTTGCAAAGCTTCACTTTAGGGTTGATGTGGTTGCGATACGCTCACTGCGGTTTTTACCTGGAGAAAGCATCATGTCTTCGTTGTCCAAGCGTTGCACGGCCGAGCTCATTGGCACCTTCTGGTTGGTTCTTGGCGGGTGCGGGACCGCGGTCCTGGCCGCCGGCTTTCCCGAACTGGGCGTCGGTTTCGTGGGGGTCGCGCTGGCGTTCGGCCTGACGGTCCTGACCATGGCGTACGCCGTAGGCCATATATCCGGTGGGCATTTCAACCCCGCCGTCACGGTGGGGCTGGCCGTGGGTGGGCGCTTCCCCATGCGCGAGGTGGTTCCCTATGCCGTGGCGCAGGTCATCGGCGCCGTGATCGGGGCCGCGGTGCTGGCCTGGATCGCCAGCGGCAAGCCGGGCTTCGACCTGGTGGCCAGTGGTTTCGCGGCCAACGGCTACGGCGAGCATTCTCCCGGCAACTATGCATTGAGCGCCGCGCTGGTGTGCGAGGTCGTGCTGACCTTCGGCTTCCTGTTCGTGATCCTGGGCGCGACCGACAAGCGCGCGCCGGCAGGGTTCGCCCCCATCCCGATCGGCCTGGCGCTGACGCTCATCCACCTAATCAGCATTCCGGTCACCAATACCTCGGTGAACCCGGCCCGCTCCACCGGCCCCGCGCTGTTCGTGGGGGGGTGGGCGCTCGAACAGCTTTGGCTGTTCTGGGTCGCGCCGATCGCCGGCGCCATCATTGCGGGGCTGGCCTACCGCTGCCTGGGACGCGAAGACAGGTAAATAAAACGGCAAGACGGGACTCGCGGCCGGATGCATAATGGTTTCCGGCCGCGCGCGGGCGGCCCCTCAAGGAGACCTGCCATGTCCCGAGATTCGCAGTTCGACAGCCTGCTGCCGCCCTTGCGGCTGGACAGGCGCGCATTCGTGGCCACTGCTCTGGCCACGGGTTTCACCGCCGCCACCGGCCATGCGGCCGCGGCCACCGCCATCACCACGCCATCGGCCGGCCTCGATGCCGGGCCGGTACAGATCCCTGTGGCGGGCGGCAGCATGCCGGCCTATCGCGCCGCGCCGCAGGGCGCCAAGGCGCTGCCCACCGTGCTGGTCGTGAACGAAATCTTCGGCGTGCACGAATACATACAGGACGTGTGCCGCCGGCTGGCCAAGGCGGGCTACCTGGCCGTGGCGCCCGAGCTCTTCGCGCGCCAGGGCGACGCGTCCAAGTACACCGAGGTCGCCAAGCTGGTGGCCGAGGTGGTCAACAAGGTGCCCGACGATCAGGTCATGGCCGATCTCGACGCCACCGCAGCCTGGGCCGCCCAGCATGGCGGCGACCCGAAGCGGCTGATGGTCACTGGTTTCTGCTGGGGCGGGCGCATTGTGTGGCTGTACGCGGCGCACAATCCGCATCTACGCGCCGGCGCCGCCTGGTACGGGCACGTGCGCAACACGACCAGCCCCATCAAGCCGGCGGATCCGATCCAGCTGGTCGACCGGCTGGCCGCGCCGGTACTCGGCCTTTATGGCGCGGCGGACGCCGGCATCTCGGTGGCCGACGTCGAGCAAATGCGCGAAGCGCTGGGCAAGGGCCCGGAAGCCGCCCGGAAGTCGGAAATTCGCCTGTACAAAGACGCGCCCCACGGCTTTCATGCCGACTACCGGCCCAGCTACCGCAAAGAGGCTGCCGAAGACGCCTGGCGCCGCATGCTCGACTGGTTCGAGCGCTACGGCGGATAAACCGGCCCGCGGCTAGGGCCGGGCAGGACGCTGCCGCAGCGGCGCGTATTCCGCCGGCACCCAGGCGTAACCCTGGCCATCGGCGCGCACATGGCCCAGGCCCGGGAACGGCAGGTGCGCGCCGGCCACCCACAACCCGTCGCGCGCGGTGTCTGCGAAGACTTTCTTGCGGCTGGCAATGGCCTGGGCGCTGTCCACGTCGAACTCTATGGCGACTTCCGGCCGGGCGAATTGCACGGCGTGGCTGTGCACGATGTCGCCCCAGACCAGCAGGCGTTGCTTGCCCGAGGTGAACAGGTACGAGGTATGGCCTGGCGTGTGGCCGTGCGTGGGCACGGCCTGCACGCCCGGCAGCAGCGTGTCGTCGGGTTGGTAGGTAAGGAATTTGCCGGCAGCCTGGTATGGCGCGGCCGCGTCGCGCGACATCTTGAACATGGGCTGCACGTCGGCCGGCGCCTGCGCCGCCACGGTGGTGCTCAGCCAGAAATCAGCCTCGGCGCGGGCGGCGTACACATCGGCATTGGGAAACAGCGCCGCGCCTTCGGGCGTGAGCAGCCCGCAGGCGTGGTCGGGATGCAGGTGCGTGAGCAGCACCGCGTCGACCTGTTCGGGCTGGAAGCCCGCGGCGCGCAGGTTGCCCGCCAGGCCGCCGGCCGTGGGCCCCAGGCACGGGCCGGCGCCCGTATCCACCAGCACCACCTGTTTGCCGTTTTGCACGACGTAGCCATTGACCGCGGTTTGCACGCCGGGATCGACGGGCACGAACATGGCGGCCAGCAGGGTTTGAATATCCTGGGCGCTGGCCCCGCTGAGAATGGACGGGTCCAGGTCGACATAGCCGTCGTACAGCGCGGTGACGACGAAATCGCCCAGCGCCATGCGGTAGAAGCCGGGCGCCTGGGCGGCCTGGATAGGGGCGGCGGCCAGTGCCGGGCCGCCGGCCAGCAGGGTCGCGGCGGACAGGACTAGCGCGCCCAGTGTGCGGCGTGGCGGGAAACAGGCCGGAAAGCGCATGAGAAAGTGCTCCGTGTAGGCTGGCGGGAAGTGGCTCGAGAATAGCGCGAATCAATCCAGCACGCGCGCCGTGGCGCGCGCCTGGGCGGCCAGCCAGTCGGCCACGATGTCCACCTCGGCCGAGCGTGGCTGCGTGCCGCGGATCATCCAGTACGCATGGCGGGCAGCGCTTTGCAGCGCGTCGCCCACGGCGACCAGCCGTTGCTGCGCCAGCAGCGGCTCGACCAGCGCGCGCCGCCCCAGCGCGACGCCATGGCCGGCCAGCGCCGCATGCACGACCTGGTCGTACTGGTTAAAGCGCAGCATGCCCTTGGGCCGCGCGTTGCCCAGTTCGCATACTTGCAGCCATTCTGCCCATTGCAGCCAGGGGCGGGTGGGGTCGTCGAATTCCAGTAGCACCAGGCCGGGCAGGGTGCCGGCATCCAGCCTGGCAATACCCAACGAGGGATGCGCCACGGGCACGACAGCTTCGCCGAACAGCCACAACGCGCCGTCGGGCGCGGCTTCGCGCGGGCTATAGCGAATGGCGATGTCGACGCCGTCGCGGTCAATGTCCAGCACCCGGTTGTCGGCGGCCACGCGCACATCGACGGCGGGGTGCGCCGCCTGGAACTCGCCCAGCCGGGGCAGCAGCCACAGCGATGCCACCCCGATGGTGGTGGTGACCGTGACCGGTGTGCGACGCTCGGGCGCCCGCCATTGCCCGGCCAGCTCGCCCAGCTGCGTCAGCCAGGGGTCGGCCATGCGGAATAACTGCGCGCCTTCCGCGGTGAACGACACCGAGCGGAAGCCGCGCGACAGCAGCGTGACGCCCAGGTGTGCCTCAAGGGCGCGGATCTGGCGGCTGACCGCGGACTGCGTTACATGCAGGTCTTGAGCCGCGGCGGTAATGCTCATGCGCCGCCCGACGGCCACGAAGCCGCGGACCAGGTCCAGCGAAGGCAGTTTCGATAAAGGGTATGGCATTCTGTAGACGCATGCGAATGAGGCGTGAAAATCGGTTGAACAATCATACGCTTCAACGTTCAATGGGGCTGGACGAGTCATTTTCTTTGTGCGCGGCTTGCGGGCCGCGCGGCGCCCAGGAACCGCCATGGCCACTGCCCCGATCCGCCTGTATTGCATAATGGGAATGTCACTGGCCCTCTCGGGTCGGACGGCCGTGCGCTTGAGGCAAGCCCGCGGCCTGCGTATTCTGTGCGAGTCCGGCACGGTGTGGGTGTCGCAAGACCGTTGCCGCGAAGATCATGTGCTCGGCGCCGGCGAAACCGTGCGGCTGCGCGGCAATCGCGATATTGTTCTGAGCGGCCTGCCCGATGCGCGGGTCGCCTTCATCCTGGAGCCCCCTGCATGAATGCCCCTGCCTTGCCTTGCGAAATGTGGTTCGACTTTGCCAGCCCCTACAGCTACCTGGCCATTGAACGGGTCGGGCCGCTGGCGCGCCAGGCGGGCGTCAGCGTGGCGCTGCGGCCGTTCCTGCTGGGTCCGATTTTCCAGGCGCAGGGCTGGAACGACTCGCCGTTCCGGCTGTTCCCCGGCAAGGGGGCCTACATGATGCGCGACATCGCGCGCCTGGCCGACAAGTACGGCCTGGCCTACCGGCGGCCCAGCCAGTTTCCGCGCATGAGCGTGCTGTCGGCGCGCGTGGCCCTGCTGGGGCAAGACCAGCCATGGGGGCGCGACTTCTGCCTGGCGGTGTTTCGCGCCAATTTCGTCGACGACCAGGATATCCAGGACGAGGCCGTGGTGGGCGCCATACTCGACCGCCTGTCGCTGGACCGGCCAGCGCTGCTTGCGCAGGCGCGCCAGGAAAGCACCAAGGAAGCCCTGCGCCGGCAGGTCGACCGTGCGCGCGAACTGGGTATTTTCGGCGCGCCCAGCCTGATGGTGGGGCGCGAAATGTTCTGGGGCAACGATCGCCTCGAAGATGCGCTGCAGTGGGCAGCGCGCGGGCCTGCCGCGCAAGCGTAGCGTGCTGTCCGCCACTCAAGACCCAAGGAGCCAGGCAATGCCGGATAAAGTCATGATCGTTACGGGCGCCAGCCGCGGCATAGGGGCGGCGGTGGCCTTGCTGGCCGCGCGGCGCGGCTATGCGGTCTGCGTCAACTATCGCCAGCGCCGCGATGCCGCCGATGCGGTCGTGGCGGCCATCCAGGCCGAAGGCGGCCGCGCGGTCGCCATGGCGGGCGATGTGGCAGACGAAGCGCAGGTGGTGCGGCTGTTCCAGGCCGTCGATCGCGAGCTGGGCCGGGTCGATGCGCTGGTGAACAATGCCGGCGTGCTGGACACCCAGATGCGCCTCGAAGACATGGACGCCGCGCGAGTCTCGCGCATCCTGGCTACCAATGTGGTGGGCGCGCTGGTCTGCTGCCGCGAGGCGGTGCGCCGCATGGCGCCGCGCCATGGCGGCCGCGGGGGCGCCATCGTCAACGTGTCGTCAATGGCGGCGCGGCTGGGTTCGCCGGGTGAATACATCGATTACGCCGCGTCCAAGGGGGCGCTCGACACCCTGACCATCGGGCTGTCAAAAGAAGTGGCGGCCGACGGCATCCGCGTCAACGCGGTGCGGCCGGGCGCCATCTATACCGAGATGCACGCCAGCGGCGGCGAACCCGGCCGGGTCGACCGCGTGGCCGGCTCCATCCCGATGCAGCGCGGCGGCACCCCGCAGGAAGTCGCCAATGTCGTGATGTGGTTCGTCTCGGACGAAGCCAGCTACACCACCGGGTCGTTCATCGACGTCTCGGGCGGCAGGTAACGAAGGCACGCAGCCCGCAGCGAAACATTCACGCCGGGCAGCCTGCCCCGGCGCTTATCGGCCGGTGTTGGGGTAGTTTGGCCCGGCGTCATGGAACCCGCCATTGCTGTACGGGTTGACGGCGCCCGGGTGGGGCGGGCCGGGCTGGTGGTCGCCGCTGGCGCAGCCGGCCGCCAGCAGCACGGCGGCGAGCAGCGGCAGCAAGAATAGACGTGGCTTCATGGTGAACCTCCTGTCAGCAATCCACCGCACGGCGATCCGGGGTGGAGTTTCACCTTAGCCCATCAACCGGGCCAGTTCCACGCCCGGGTCTTCCGCGCGCATGAAGGCTTCGCCCACCAGGAAGGCGTGAACCTGGTGGCTGCGCATGAGCTTGACGTCCTCGGGCGACAGAATGCCGCTTTCGGTAATGACCCGCTTGCCGGCGGGAATCTGCGGCAGCAGGTTCAGCGTGTTCTGCAGGCTGGTCTCGAAGGTGCGCAGGTTGCGGTTGTTGATGCCCAGCAAGGGCGTTTTCAGGCTCAGGGCAATGTCCAGCTCCTTAGCGTCATGCACCTCGACCAGCACATCCATGCCCAGTTCCATGGCCAGGGTTTCCAGTTCGCGCAGTTGCGACGGCGCCAGGGCCGCCACGATAAGCAGCACGCAGTCGGCTCCCATGGCCCGCGCCGAGATCACCTGGTAGGGGTCGATGACGAAGTCTTTGCGCAGCACGGGCAGCGGGCAGGCAGCGCGGGCGCGCCGCAGGTTGTCGTGCGAACCCTGGAAGAACTGCACGTCGGTCAGCACCGACAGGCAGGCCGCCCCGTGCACCGCATAGGTGGCGGCAATGGCGGCGGGGTCGAAGTTCTCGCGCAGCACGCCCTTGGACGGCGAGGCTTTCTTGATTTCGGCAATGACGCCGGCCTTGCCCTGGGCGATCTTGTCTTCGATGGCCTGAGCAAAGCCGCGTACGTCCTGCCGGGCCTGCGCCTCGCGCAGCAGCTCGGCTTCGCTGCGCATTTGGCGAGCAGTCGCGACTTCCTCGGCCTTCACGGCGAGGATCTTCGCAAGAATATCGTTCATTTCTGGAATTTCCGGGTATATGCGCAGAACTCTTCCAGCTTGGCGCGGGCCGAGCCGTTAGAAATCGTTTCAAAAGCTAGCGACAACGCCTGCCCGATGGTGTCGGTCTTGTTGCCGGCGTAGATGGCCAGCCCGGCATTCAGCGCGACAATGTCGCGGGCGACGCCTTCGACATTGTCCAGCGCCTGAATGACAAGCTCACGCGACTCTTCGCGGTTGGCCACCTTGATGCCCCGATTAGACACCATCGAGAGGCCGTAGTCTTCAGGGTGGATTTCATATTCGCGGATTTCGCCGTCCTTCAGTTCGCCCACCAGGGTGGCGCTGCCCAGCGAGGCTTCGTCCATGCCGTCCTTGCCGTGCACGATCAGCACATGGCGCGAGCCCAGCCGCTGCAGCACGCGCACCTGGATGCCGACCAGGTCGGGGTGGAACACCCCCATCAACTGGTTGGCGGCGTTGGCCGGGTTGGTCAGCGGCCCCAGGATGTTGAAAATCGTGCGCACGCCCAGTTCCTTGCGTACCGGCGCCACGTTTTTCATGGCGCTGTGGTGGGCCGGCGCGAACATGAAGCCGATGCCGGTGGCCTGGATGCATTCGGCCACCTGCTCGGGGCTGAGCGTCAGGTTGGCGCCCAGGGCTTCCAGCACGTCGGCGCTGCCCGACGACGACGACGCGCTGCGCCCGCCGTGCTTGGCGATCGGCACTCCGGCGGCGGCGGCCACGAACATGGCGGTGGTGGATATGTTGAACGTGTGGCTGCCGTCGCCGCCCGTGCCGCACATGTCGAGCAGATCTTGCGGGTTGGGCGTGACCACCGGCGTGGCGAACTCGCGCATGACTTGCGCCGCCGCGGTGATTTCGCCGACGGTTTCTTTTTTGACGCGCAGCCCCATCAGCAGCGCGCTGGCGATCTGCGGCGACATCTCGCCGCGCATCAGCATGCGCATCAAATGCAGCATTTCGTCGTGGAAAATCTCGCGGTGTTCGATGCAGCGCGTCAGGGCTTCGGCGGGCGTGATGGTCATGGTGGTGTCCCCTTCTTATCGGATGTTCAGGAAATTGCGCAGCAAGTCGTGGCCGTGTTCGCTCAGCACGGATTCGGGGTGGAACTGTACTCCGTACAAGGGCAGCGTCTTGTGTCGCACGCCCATGATGTCGCCGTCGGGCGCCGTGGCGGTGACTTCCAGGCAGTCGGGCAAGGTGTCGGGCGCGATGGTCAGCGAGTTGTAGCGGATTGCCGTGTAGGGCGAGGGCAGGCCGGCGAACACGTCGGTGCCCTGGTGGGTGATCTGCACGGTCTTGCCGTGCATGATCTGCTGGGCCCGCACGATGTCGCCGCCGTAGGCGGCGCCAATGGCCTGGTGGCCCAGGCACACGCCCAGGATGGGCACCTGCCCGGCAAAGCGCTGGATCAGCGCCACCGAGACGCCGGCTTCGGCCGGCGAGCACGGGCCGGGCGATACGCAGATGCGGTCGGGTTTCAGGGCGGCGATCTCGTCGAGCGTGATCTGGTCGTTGCGAGCCACTCGTACGTCTTCGCCGAGTTCGCCGAAGTACTGCACCAGGTTGTAGGTAAAAGAATCGTAGTTATCGAGCATCAGAAGCATGGGGCACCTGCGGAATAAGTTGCGCGGTCGGTAGGGGTGGGGCGGCGGGCCTCAGATGGGTTCGTCCAGGCCGTGCTGCACCTGTTCGGCCGCGCGCAGCACGGCGCGCGCCTTGGCTTCGGTCTCGGCCCATTCGAGTTCGGGGTTCGAGTCGGCCACGATGCCGGCGGCCGCCTGCACATACAGCATGCCGTTCTTGATGACGCCAGTGCGAATGGCGATGGCCACGTCCATTTCGCCCCCGTAGCTCAGGTAGCCGGCCGCGCCGCCGTAGATGCCGCGGCGCACCGGCTCGAGCTCGTCGATGATCTCCATGGCCCGGACCTTGGGCGCGCCCGTCAACGTGCCCGCCGGGAACGCCGCGCGCAGCACGTCCATGCTGCTCATGCCGGGGTTCAGGTTGCCGGCCACGTTCGACACCAGGTGCATGACGTGCGAATAGCGTTCGATGGTCATGGTGTCGGTAACCTTCACCGAGCCCACCTCGGCTACCCGGCCCACGTCGTTGCGCGCCAGGTCGATCAGCATGACGTGCTCGGCGATTTCCTTGGGGTCGGCGCGCAGTTCCTCGGCCAGCGCCAGGTCTTGCTCGGGCGTGGAGCCGCGTTTGCGCGTGCCGGCCAGGGGGCGGATGGTGACCTGGGACTTGGCCTCGCCGTTGTCATGAACCTGTTCCTGGCGCACCAGGATCTCGGGCGACGAGCCCACCACCTGGAAGTCGCCGAAGTTCCAGAAATACATGTAGGGCGACGGGTTCAGCGAGCGCAGCGCGCGGTACAGCGACAGCGGGGCGTCGCGGAACGGCTTGGAGATCACCTGCCCCACCTGCACCTGCATCAGGTCGCCGGCGGCGATGTATTCCTTGGCGCGGCGCACTGCCGCCAGGTAGTCTTCTTTCTTGAAATCGCGCTGTTCCTCGGTCTGCATGCTGGCGTGGCTGTACGGAATCTCGACCGGGCGGCGCAGCCGGCCCCGCAGGTCCAGCAGGCGGCGCTGGGCGCGGCTGTAGGCCTCGGGCTGGGTGGGGTCGGCGTACACCATCAGGTAGGTGCGGCCGGCCAGGTTGTCGACGATGACCAGTTCGTCGACGTGCATCAGCATGATGTCGGGCGTGCCGCCGTCCATGCCGGCCGGGAAAGGCTTGACCGCCGGGCCCAGGCGGGGCTCGATGTGCCGCACGGTGTCGTAGCCGAAGTAGCCGGCCAGGCCGCCGCAGAAGCGCGGCATGCCGGGGCGCAGGGCCACCTTGAAGCGGGCCTGGTACTGCTCGATGAAGGCCAGCGGGTCGCCCTGGTGGGTTTCGACCACCTGGCCGTCGCGCAGCACTTCGGTGGTGGTGCCGCTGGCGCGGATCACCACACGGGCCGGCAGGCCAATGAACGAATAGCGGCCGAAGCGTTCGCCGCCCACCACGGACTCCATCAGGCAGCTCATGCGGCCGCCTTGCGGGCCGCTGTGCGCCAGCTTCAGGTAAATGGCCAACGGGGTGTCGAGATCGGCGTAGGTTTCGGCCACCAGCGGAATGCGGTTGTATCCCTGGGCGGCCAGCGCGTTGAATTCGATTTCGGTCATGTGGGTCTCGTGGGTTTTCAGGTTCTACGGACCAGGCACACAACAAAAAAGCCCGGTCCAGTTGCGGTTCCGGGCTTTGGCGCTGTTTTCATACAGCTTCGGCACTAGGCGGCGGATGCGTCCAGGGCCGGGAAGGGAATTATCGCCACCCGGAAGACAAACGCCACCAACGCCACGAGGCGTTGCGCATTTGGTTCGAGGGGCGAGCGTTCATTTGGCGGGTTTCTGCAATAAATTTTGCCGGTCGGCGTTCCAGAGGGCGATCCACTGGGCGGCTTCGGCAATGTTGGCAACTATACCATCGACATCCAGTCCGTGCACGTCCTGGCCTTCGTTGTAACCGTAAGGGACGGCCAGCACCTGCATGCCGGCGGCGCGGCCCGCCTGGGCATCGTTGATGGAGTCGCCGATGGCCACTGCCTGGCCCGGCGTCACGCCCAGGCGCTCGCAGGCGTACAGCATCTGGTCGGGGTCGGGCTTGCGGCGCGCGCAGGTGTCGCCGCACACCACTTCCTGGAAGAAACCGGCCAGGCCGGTGCGTTGCAGCAAGGGCAGGGTGAATTCGGTGGGCTTGTTGGTGACCACGGCCAGCTTCAGGCCTTGGTCGCGCATGGCTTTCAGGCCGTCGATCACCCCGTCGAACACCGTGGCCTTGTCGCCGTTGACCAGGTGGTAGTGCCGGTAGAAAGACTCGCGCGCCTGCGCGAACAGGGCCGGATCGGGGTCGGCATCGTGCAGCGAGCCGGCCAGGGCGCGCCGTACCAGGTTGTCGACCCCCTTGCCTACGAACGTGGCCACGACCTCTTCGCGCAGGGCCGGCATGCCCAGTTCGATGCGCATGGCGTTGGCTGCGTGGGCCAGGTCGGGGATGGAGTCGAGCAGGGTGCCGTCCAGGTCGAGCAGCACGGCGTGGAAAACGGTCATGGCGGCCTCAGGCGGACAGGGTTCCGGCCTTGGCGATTTCACCGCGCAAGGACTGGATGACGGCCGCGTAGTCGGGGTGGCCGAAAATGGCCGAGCCCGCCACGAAGGTGTCGGCGCCGGCCGCGCGGATTTGCGCGATATTGTCGACTTTGACGCCGCCGTCGACCTCGAGCAGGATGGGCTGGCCCCCCGCCTGCATCCAGCGGTCGATGCGGGCGCGGGCGTCGCGCAGCTTGTGCAGCGTGGCAGGAATGAAGCTCTGGCCGCCGAAGCCCGGGTTCACCGACATCAGCAGCACCACGTCGAGCAGATTCATGACGTGATCCATGGCGTCCAGCGAACTGGCCGGGTTGAACACCAGCCCGGCCTTGCAGCCGTGGTCGCGGATCAGCGACAGGGTGCGGTGCACGTGGCGCGAGGCGTCGGGGTGGAAGGTGATGATGTCGGCGCCCGCCTTGGCAAACTGCGGCACCAGCTCGTCCACCGGCTCGACCATCAGGTGCACGTCGATGGGCACCTGAACGTGCGGCCGGATCGCGGCGCACACCATCGGCCCGATGGTCAGGTTGGGCACGTAATGGTTGTCCATGACGTCGAAGTGGATCCAGTCGGCGCCTGCGGCGACGACGTTGCGCACCTCTTCGCCCAGGCGGGCGAAGTCGGCGGACAGGATGCTGGGGGCGATGCGGGTGGCGGCCGGGGATACAGAGGGCATGATGTTCGGGGTTTCCGCGGGCATAATGTGCCATTATTGTAGTTTGCCGCAGCTGAATGCCGCCTGGCCCGGCCTTGCCCGCCGCCCGGCATGCCGCTCAACCGCCCAGCGCCCACCGGGAAAGGCCCTTGAAACCGTACGACCTCACCGTCACCGTTGTTCCCCGCTTCGTGCCCGAGCAATCCGACCCCGCCGAACAGCAGTACGTGTTCGCCTATACCGTGCGCATTACCAATACGGGCGAGCACCCCGCGCAGGTAATCAGCCGCCACTGGATCATCACCGACGGCAACCAGCGCGTGCAAGAAGTGCGCGGCCTGGGCGTGGTGGGCCAGCAGCCGCTACTGGCGCCGGGCGAAACCTTCGAATACACCAGCGGCTGTCCGCTGAACACGCCGGTGGGCACCATGCGCGGCACCTACCATTGCGTGGGCGAGAACGGCATTCCGTTCGAAGTGCCCATTACCGAATTCCTGCTGGCCATGCCGCGTACCCTGCACTGACGCCCGCATGCCGTCTTTTTCCTGTCTAGGTTATGAAGCGTTTCCTTAGCCTGTTGTGCCTGCCGCCGCTGCTGGCGGCCTGCAGCCTGTCGGAAGTCCCCCCCGAATCCGGCCTGCCTGGCCAGCCCGGCGCTGCCGCGCCCGCGCCGGCCGGCCCGCTGGTGGTGCCGCCGCTGTCGGCCTTGCGCGATACCCCTGCGCGCGCGCTGGGCGGGCGGTTTCAGCGCGTAGGCTGGGCTGACCTGCCGGGTTGGTCCAACGATGACTTGTCGCAGTTCTGGCCACTGTTCATCCGCAACTGCAAGGGCCTGATGCGGCCCACCAGCGGCAATCTGGCGGCGCCGGCGCGCGCCACGCCGCGCGCCTGGCAGCCGGTTTGCGCGGCCGCCGCCGACCCTGCCCGCGCCCCCGGCGACGCCGCCGCCATGCGCCAGTTCCTGCAGACGTACCTGCAGCCGTGGCGCCTGAATGGCGCCGACAACCGCCCGGCCGCGAACACGGTCACGGGCTATTACGAACCTCTGGTGCGCGGCTCGCGACGCCAGGGCGGGCCTTACCAGTGGCCGCTGTACGCCGTGCCCGACGACCTGCTCACCATCGACCTGGGCGCCGTGTACCCCGAACTGGCGGGCAAGCGGGTGCGCGGCAAGCTGGTGGGCAAGCGGGTGGTGCCGTACGACACCCGCGCGGCCATCGAATCTTCTGGCAAACGGCCGCCGGCCATTGTCTGGATCGACGACCCGGTCGACAATTTCTTTTTGCAGGTGCAGGGCTCCGGCCGCGTACTGCTCACCGATGGTCCCGACGCCGGCACCACCATCCGGGTCGCCTACGCCGACCACAACGGCCAGCCGTATGCCTCCATCGGTCGCTGGCTGATCGCACAGGGCGAACTGCGCGCCGACCAGGCTTCGATGCAAAACATCCGGGCCTGGGCGCAGCGCAACCCCGACCGGGTGCCTGAAATGCTCAATGCCAATCCGGCCGTGGTGTTCTTCCGCGAAGAAGCCGTGGTCGACCCCGAACTGGGGCCCAAGGGGGCCTACGGCATCCCGCTCGCGCCGCGCCGCTCCATTGCGGTAGATACCGGTTTCGTGCCGTTGGGCACGCCCGTATACCTGGCCACCACCTGGCCGGCCTCCGATCGGCCGCTGCAGCGCCTGGTGTTCGCTCAGGATACGGGGGCGGCCATTCGCGGGGCCGCGCGCGCCGATTTCTATTGGGGCTATGGCGAAGAGGCCGGCGCCCAGGCCGGCCGCATGAAGCAGCGCGGCCAGATGTGGGTGCTTTGGCCCAAGCAGGCCGGGGAGCCCAGCGCGCGATGACTCACCAGATCATTGTCTGCGGGGCCGGCATCGTCGGGCTGGCCAGCGCGCTGGCCCTGGCGCGGCGCGGGCAGCGAGTTGCCCTACTGGCGCCCGCCGCCACTGTGCCGGCCGCCGACCCCGACGCCTATCACCCGCGCGTCTATGCCATTTCGCCGGCCAGCCAGCGCTTCCTGGCCGAGTTGGGCGTCTGGGATGCCATGCCCGCGGCGCGCATCATGCCCGTGCAGGCCATGGAAATCCACGGCGATGCCGACGGCCGGGTGGACCTGAGCGCCTGGCAGGCCGCGCAGCCGCAACTGGCCTGGATCGTCGAGTCCGGCGAAATCGAGCGCGTGCTCATGCAGGCCGTGCGCATGTTCGGCATTCCGTGGCTGCCCGAGCGCTGCGTGGGCTACCGCGACGGCGCGATCGAGACCAGCTCGGGCGAATGGCTGCGGGCCGAATTGTTCGTCGGCGCCGATGGCGCGGCTTCGCCGCTGCGTACGGCTGCCGGCATGCCGCACACGTCTACGCCTTATCAAGACACTGGCCTGGTGGCGCATTTCGATGCCGAGCGTGCGCACCATGGCACGGCCTTCCAATGGTTCCGAGACGACGGCGTGCTGGCCCTGCTGCCTTTGCCCGACACATCCGCCGGCCCGCAAGTGTCGATGGTCTGGTCCATGCGCAACGCGCAGGCCCAGCCGCTGCAGTCGCTGGCGCCCGATGCGCAGGCGGCGCAGCTTGAACAGATGCTGGCGCATGCCTCACATGGACGCCTGGGCCGGCTGCGCATGCGCAGCAAGCTGCATGGTTTCCCGCTGACGCTCGAACAGGCCCGCATGACAGCCCCCGGCATCGCGCTGGCTGGCGATGCCGCGCATCGCGTGCATCCGCTGGCCGGGCAGGGCCTGAACCTGGGGCTGGGCGATGTCGAGGCCCTGGCCCGCGTGGTGGCTGGCCGCGAACCGTATCGCGCGGCCGGCGATGCCCGCGTGCTGCGGCGCTATCAGCGGGCCCGCGCCGAATCGGTCTTCGCCATGCGCCTGGCCACCGACGGCCTGTACCGTCTGTTCGGCGCGCGCGCCGCGCCGCTGGCCTGGCTGCGCAACGCCGGCATGCAATGGGTCGACGCTTCCCCCTTCCTGAAGCGCCACTTGATCGACGGGGCCTCGCGCAACTAGCCCGCCCCAAGGAGTACTGATGAATTCCCGCTTTCCCGCCCTGTTGGCCCGCGCGCTGTGCGCGGCGGGACTTATCCTGGCATCGGGCGCCTGGGCCGGGCAGGACCCCGCCACGAAAGACCAGGTCTATTCCACCGTGCCCGGCGCCAGCGCTCCGGCCGGCAAATCGTATTCCACCGAATCGGTGTCCGATCCGGTGGCGCAGGCCGTCAAGGAACGCTTCGCGCAGCGCTTTTCCGAGCTCAGCGTGACAGCGGTGCGCCGCACCCCCTACGGCATTTTTGAGGTCCAGCTGGGCGGCGACCTGGTCTACACCGACGAAAAGGTCACGTGGGTCATGGAAGGCCCGCTCATCGACGCCATGACGCGCCGCGACGTCACTCGAGAGCGCCAGGAAAAGCTCGGCTCGGTCGCTTTCGACGAATTGCCGCTCGATCTCGCCGTCAAGCTGGTGCGCGGCGACGGCTCGCGCAAGATTGCCATCTTCGAAGACCCCAACTGCGGCTACTGCAAGCAACTGCACAAGACACTGCAGAACGAAGACAACCTCACCATCTACACCTTCCTGTTTCCCATCCTGGCTCCCGATTCAAAGACGAAGTCGCGCGATGTCTGGTGCGCCAAGAACCCCGCGCAAGCCTGGGAAGACTGGATGCTGCGCGGCAAGACGCCCGCCACCGCCGAGTGCGAGGCGCCTATCCAGCAGGTGCTGGCCCTGGGGCAGAAGCTGATGGTACGAGGCACCCCCGCGATTTTCTTCCAGGACGGCACCCGTCTGAATGGCGCGGCCCCTCTCGAAATGATCCAGGCCCGCCTGGGTAAATGACCGGAGACTCCGCATGAACACCGATGTCATCAAGGTTGCGCTGCTCGACGACTACCACGGCGTGGCCGAACGCTACGCCGACTGGACCACGCTGGGTCCGCAGGTCCAGGTGCAGTCGTTTCGCGATTACTTGCCCGAAGGCGAGCGCGCCGCGGCGCTGCAATCGTTCGATGTCATCGTGGCCATGCGAGAGCGCACGCCGTTTCCGGCGCAACTGGTCGAAGCGCTGCCCAGGCTGCGCCTGCTGGTCACCACCGGCCTGCGCAACCTGGCCATCGACCTGGACGCCTGCTCGCGCCAGGGCATCGTGGTATGCGGCGCGCCGGGCAGTTCCGATGCCAATACCGCCACGGCCGAACTGGCCTGGGCGCATATCCTGGCGCTGTTCAAGAACCTGACCGTCGAAGACGCCAACATGCGCCGCGGGCTGTGGCAAACCGGCATGCCGCGGCCGCTGGCGGGCAAGTGCCTGGGCGTGCTGGGCCTGGGCAAGCTGGGCACGGCGGTCGCCCAGGTGGGCAAGGCCTTCGGCATGCAGGTGCAGGCCTGGAGCCCCAACCTGACGGCCGAGCGGGCCGAGGCCGCTGGCGCCCAGTTCGTGTCCAAGCATGAATTGTTCGCCAACGCCGACGTCATCAGCGTGCACCTGATTCTCAGCGAGCGCACCCGCAACGTGGTGGACGCCGCGGCGCTGGCCGCCATGAAGCCCACGGCTTTCCTGGTGAATACGTCGCGCGCCGGACTGGTGGACCAGGCCGCGCTGCTGGATGCGCTGCGCAAGGGACGCATCGCCGGCGCGGGGCTGGATGTTTTCGCCGAAGAACCGCTGCCGCCCACCGACACCCTGCGCGCCCTCGACAACGTGGTGCTGACGCCGCACTTGGGCTACGTCAGCCCCGAGAACTTCACCGCGTTCTACCGCAGCGCGCTCGAAGCCGTGCAAGCCTGGATGGCCGGCAAGCCGGTGCGGGTGCTCAACGCGTAACGGCCGCGGCGCCATTTGCCAGGGGCCGGTGATTGCCAGGTGTCAGACTCCGAAGGTGTCTGACACCGTTCGATTGAGACGGCCTACGCATGCTTCGGTGTCAGACACCTTCGGAGTCTGACACCTGGCAGTAGCGACACCTGGCAGTAGCGACACCTGGCAGTAGCGACACCTGGCTGTAGCGACACCCGGCCGTAGCGCAACGCTCATCCGCCGCCGCGAGGCGGCCAATCACAGGCTTACAGCCTGGCAAACACCACTTTCTGTTCCGCCATCGCGGCATCGCCATCAGCCGGGCTGCTGGCACACGCGTCGCCAGCGTCCTCCCGCGGGTCTTCCGGATCTATCGGGTCGAACGCCGTATCGCCGTTGGCGTCGGGCCTGCCGGTGGGCTTGAGCCCCGCGAAGTCGAACAGGCCGCGATCCATCAGGTGCGGGTGCTCAACGCGTAACGGCCGCGGCGCCATTTGCCAGGGGCCGGTGATTGCCAGGTGTCAGACTCCGAAGGTGTCTGACACCGTTCGATTGAGACGGCCTACGCATGCTTCGGTGTCAGACACCTTCGGAGTCTGACACCTGGCTGTAGCGACACCTGTCGGTAGCGACACCTGGCCGTAGCGCAACGCTCATCCGCCGCCGCGAGGCGGCCAATCACAGGCTTACAGCCTGGCAAACACCACCTTCTGTTCCGCCATCGCGGCATCGCCATCAGCCGGGCTGCTGGCACACGCGTCGCCAGCGTCCTCCCGCGGGTCTTCCGGATCTATCGGGTCGAACGCCGTATCGCCGTTGGCGTCGGGCCTGCCGGTGGGCTTGAGCCCCGCGAAGTCGAACAGGTCGCGATCCATCAGGTGCGAGGGCACGATGCGAGACAGGGCGTTGAACACATTCCAGGAACGGCCGGGATGCCGGCGATCCCATTCCTGGATCATGCGCGACACTTCCTGGCGCTTCAGGTTTTCCTGCGAGCCGCACAGGTTGCACGGAATGATCGGGAACTGCTTGAATTTCGCGTAGGCCACCAGGTCGTGTTCGGGCACATAGGCCAGCGGCCGGATCACGGTGTGGCGGCCGTCGTCGGAAACCAGCTTGGGCGGCATGGCCTTGGCCTTGCCGCCGTAGAACAGATTCAGGAAGAACGTGGCCAGGATGTCGTCGCGATGGTGGCCCAGCGCGATCTTGGTGGCGCCCAGTTCGCCCGCCACGCGGTACAGAATGCCGCGCCGCAGCCGCGAGCATAGCGAGCACATGGTCTTGCCCTCGGGAATCACCCGGGTCACGATCGAATACGTATCCTGCGTCTCGATGTGGAACGGCACGCCCAGCGAGGTCAGGTAGTTGGGCAGCACCTCGGGCGGGAAGCCCGGCTGTTTCTGGTCCAGGTTGACCGCCACGATGTCGAACGAAAACGGCGCGCGCTTGCGCAGGCTGAGCAGGATGTCCAGTAGTGCGTAGGAGTCTTTGCCGCCCGACAGGCACACCATGACGCGGTCGCCCGCTTCGATCATGTTGTAGTCGGCTATGGCGCGCGTGGTTTCGCGCGCCAGCCGCTTGGACAGCTTGTTGCCTTCGTGGCGGATTTTTTCTTCAGCCGGCGTGCGCGCGGCGGTGGGTGAGTCGATGAGGTCTTGCATGGTCAGAGTCAGCCGGCCTGGCGATTGAGCTGGATTTCCACTCCCACGGCGGCGCAGTCCGAGAACGCCATGGGCTTGCTGATGCGTAGCCGTAGCGCGCGCACCTCGTCGAAGTCGCGCAGCAGGCGCGCCGCGACCCGTTCGGTCAGCGTTTCGATCAGGTTGACGTGCGCCTGGGTGCATTCTTCGACGATGGCTTCGCGCAGCCGCCGGTAATCGAGCACGCTGTGAATGTCGTGGTCGTCGACGCTGCGGGTGATGTCCACGTCGAACTCGGCATCGATGTGCAGCGGCTGGGTGGCCCGGCGTTCGTGTTCGAGAATGCCGATGCGGGCATCCAGCGCCAGCCCGGAAAGAATGATGCGGCGTGTAGGCATGATGAATACCTGGAAGGGAGAACCGGAATTGTAAGGCGGGCGGGGCCCCTGGCTACAATTCGCCTGGTGCGCCCGCGCGGCGCATGGCATTGCCATATGGAATACAACAAACTATGCAGCAATACGACGCAGTGATCGTGGGCGGCGGCCCGGCCGGGGCCTCGTGCGCCATCTGGCTGGCCCGGCTGGGCCTGGCGCCGCTGCTGGTCGAGGCCGGGCCGCGCCTGGGTGGCCTGGCTACCGACAACCCTTTTGCCGACGACTGGATCGCCGTGCTGCCCGGCGTGACCGGCCAGCAGGTGGCCGCCAATATCGCCGCCAGCGTGCAGGCCGCCGGCGTGCCCGCGCGCCTGGGCACCGCCGTTCGGCAGGCCAGGCGCGTGAGCGGCGGCTTCGATGTCGAACTGGACGCCGGCGGCGTGGCCGCCACGGTGCGAGGGCGGGCCCTGGTGATCGCCTCGGGCGTGCGCGCGCGCGGCCTGCCCGACTATCCCGCCGATGCCGCCTGGCCCGGCGTATTCGTGGGGCCGGGTTCGTCCATCATGGCGCACAATTACACAGGCTTGTCGGTGGCCGTGCTGGGCGGTGGCGACAACGCGTTTGAGAACTTCGTTTATGTGCGCAACCGGGGCGCGCGCAGCGTGCATCTGTATGCGCGCAGCGTGCGCGCCCAGCAGCAGTGGGTGTCGCGCGCCGGCCGCGAAGGCGTCCATGTCGGCCCCTATCGGGTCGACCCTGCTGCGCGCACCGTCGACGGGCAGGCCTACGACCTGATCCTGGTGTTCTATGGCTGGGAGCCGCAGGCCGCGTTTGCCGACGGCCTGGGCCTGCGGCGCGACCAGCGGGGGTACATCTGCACCGACACCGCCACCGCCGAGGCCAGCGTGCCCGATGTCTACGCCATCGGCGAGGTGGCGCACCGCATGCATCCCTGCGTGGTGACTTCGCTGGCCGACGGCGTGGTGGCCGCCAAGGCGATCCAGCGCCGCTGGGAACGCGGCGCCGGCTAAGCCGACCGGGTTCGTGTCCGGCGCGGTCCGCTACTTCACCGACAGTATGCAATCCAGCGCCGCCGGCGGCGCCAGCCGCACGGTGAAGGCGCGCAGCTCGTCGCGCCGGAACACGTGCACCGTGACACGGTCGCCGGGGCGGTATTGCGCCAGCAGCAGATCCAGGCCGGCCGGCGCGTCCACGCGCAGGCCATCAATGGCCACCAGCACGTCGCCCGCCGACAGGCCGCCCTTGTGGCCCGCGCCGCCTTCCAGCACTGTGGCCAGCCCCAGCGCTTCACCCTGCTTGCGCGTGCGCACGTCGAGCGACGGAATGTTGACCGTGGGTTTCCATTGCAGGCCCACGCCATGCGGCGCCAGCAGTTCCGCCAGCGGTACGTCGGCCGTGCCATAGGCATGGCGCGCCACGAAGCGCCGCACATCCACCCCGGTGGCTTCACGGACCAGCGCGGGCAGCGCGTCTTCGGGCAGGCCCTGCGCCTTGCCGCGATAGAAATCGCGGCCATAGCGCTGCCAGAGCAGCCGCATGACATCGTCGAGCGAGCGCGCGCCCCGGGATTCGCGCCGGATAGTCAGGTCCAGCCCCAGCGCCACCAGCGCGCCCTTGGTGTAATAGCTGACCAGCGCATTGGGCGAGTTTTCGTCTTGCTTGTAGTAGCGGGTCCAGGCGTCGAACGAGCTTTCTGCCACCGATTGCTTGCGGCGGCCCGGCGTGCGGGCCACGCTGGTAATGGTCTTGCCCAGCAGGCGCAGGTAGTCGGTCAGGCCGATGGCGCCCGAGCGCAGCAGCATCAGGTCGTCGTAGTAGGACGTGAAGCCTTCGAACACCCACAACAGCCGCGTCAGGTCGGGCTTCTGCAGGTTGTAAGGCGCGAAGGCCGCCGGCTTGATGCGCTTGACGTTCCAGGTATGGAAATACTCATGGCTGACCAGCCCCAGAAAGCCACGATACCCTTCGCCCTGGCCCTGCTGGCCCAGCACCGGCAGGTCTTTGCGCGAGGCCATCAGCGCGGTGCTGGCGCGATGCTCCAGGCCGCCATGCCCGTCGCCCACCACCATGGTCATGAACACATAGCGGTCGCTGCTGTCCAGGAAAGGCGCGCGCTTGCTGCGCGGCTCGAAGAATGCGATCTGAGTCTCGCAGATGCGCCGCGCGTCGGCCGCGATGCGGTCCAGGTCCAGGCGCGGCGCCACGCCAGTGAAAACCAGTTCGTGCTCGGCGCCGTGCGCGCTGAAGCGGGCCACTTGCGGGGTGCCCATTTCCACGGGGTGGTCGATCAGGGCATCGTAGTCGGGGGCCAGGTACAGGCCGAAGCCGTGCCGGCGCGCCGCGCCGGCGTGGCCGCGCGCCTCGGGCAGGCTGGTGTACACCTTCCAGCCGGCAATGCCGCGCGGCGGCGCCAGGTCCAGCAGGCAGGGGGCGTCCTCGCGGCCTTCCACCCGCAGAAACACACTGGTGCCATTGAAAAAACCATGGGATTCGTCCAGGTGCGCGCCGCGCACGGACAGGTCCCAGGCATAGACGGTGTAGTCCACCTGCAGCGGGCCCGCGCAGGGCGCGGCCTGCCAGGTATGGTTGTCGAGCTTGGTTATGGCGACCGGGCGGCCGGCCGCCCGGGCCTGCAAGGTCTCGACCTGGCGCGAGAAATCGCGGATCAGGTAGCTGCCGGGAATCCAGGCCGGCAAGGCCAGCCGCTGGCCGGCCGGGTCCGGGTGCGGCACGGTCAGGGTGATGCGATAGCGATGGCCGGCGGGGTCGCTGGGCTCTAGGCGGTAAATTACGGGGGTGTCCATTGCGCTATCTTACTTACCTGCATTCATTTTTTCAGGAGACATCCCCATGAGCGAATCGTTTGTGCTGGTCGAAACCCGTGGCCGCGTCGGGTTGCTGACGCTGAATCGTCCCAAGGCGCTCAATGCGCTCAACGACCAGCTCATGAATGAGCTGGGGGCCGCGCTGCTGGCCTTCGAGGCCGACGACGGCATCGGGGCGGTGGTCATCACGGGCAGCGAAAAGGCATTCGCCGCCGGCGCAGACATCGGCGCCATGAAAGACTGGTCGTACATGGATGTCTATGGCAGCGAGTACATCACTCGCAACTGGGAAACCCTCAAGCGGATCCGCAAGCCCGTCATCGCGGCCGTGTCGGGCTACGCCCTGGGCGGCGGCTGCGAACTCGCGATGATGTGTGACATCATCATCGCCGCCGACACCGCCAAGTTCGGCCAACCCGAAATCAAGCTGGGCGTCATCCCCGGCGCTGGCGGCACGCAGCGCCTGCCGCGCGCGGTAGGCAAGGCCAAGGCCATGGACCTGGCCCTGACCGCACGCATGATGGGCGCCGAAGAGGCCGAACGCGCCGGCCTGGTGTCGCGCGTGGTGCCGGCCGACAAGTTGATGGACGAAGCCATCGAGGCCGCCACCGTCATTGCCTCGATGTCGCTGCCTTCGGTCATGATGGCCAAGGAATGCGTCAACCGCGCTTTCGAGTCGTCGCTCAACGAAGGGCTGCTGTTCGAACGCCGCGTGTTCCATTCGCTGTTCGCCACCGAAGACCAGAAAGAAGGCATGGCCGCCTTCGTGGAAAAGCGGCCGCCGGTCTTCCGCCACAAATAAGCCTCGCTGCGCGGGCCTAGCGGGAGCAGTGGGCGCACAGGGAAACCAGCCGGCGTGCGCATGGCTGGTTTCGGGTTGTAACCTTTGAATCTCACCTTGTTGCAGGTTCCGCGCCTATCCTGAAACAGCGTCATGCCAAGAAGGCCATCCCGCTTCGGGCGGGGTGGCTGGCTCGTTTGCCAACAACGAACAAGGAGCCCCCATGCATAGCCGTCTGTTTCCCCCTTCCCGCCGCTGGCCTCGCGCCGTGCTGGCCGGCGCGCTCAGCGCGGGTTTTGCCTGCGCCTCCCTCGCCCAGCCGCAGCCCTCGATGCGGTTGGTGTCCGAAACCCCCACCGCCGCTTCCAGCCCGGCCATGACGGCCGAAGAATTGCGGGATATTGCGGTCGATGCCTACCTCTACGCCTATCCGCTGGTGCTGATGGAGGCGACGCGCCGGGCCGCGACCCAGGTGCAGACGCCGCTGGCGGGCAAGGCGCCCATGAACCAGTTCGGCCACCGCACGGTCTATCCGGACCCGGGCGCTACCGATATCGCCTGGCCCAGCACCGACATGCTGTATTCCAGCCTCTGGTTCGACGTTTCGCGCCAGCCGCTCATCGTGCGCGTGCCGGCGTCGGGCGGCCGCTACTATGCGCTGTCGCTGCTGGACATGTGGACCGACGAATTCGCCTCGCGCGGCACCCGCACCACCGGCAATGGCGAGCAGACCTTTGCCATCGTCGGCCCGCACTGGCAGGGCACCGCCCCGGTCGGCGTGGACATCGTGCGCAGCCCCACCGGTTCGGGGTGGCTGATCGCCCGCATCCAGACCGGCGGGCCCAACGAATACGGCGCGGTCAACCAGTTCCAGGCGGGCATGACCGCCTCGCCGATGGCGGCGCCGCCGGTGCCTCTGGTCACCCCACCGCGACGCGGCGCGGCCAAGCCCGCTACCTGGCCGCAAAGCCCGGCCAGCCCGGGCTATGTGCCGGTCGGCGCGGCCCCCATGATGCCGCCGCCCGTGCCGTCGGTCACCTGGGATACCCAGGGTTCGCCCGGCCAGCAGGTGGCCGGCATGGACCCGGCCACGTTCTTCACCGTGTTTTCCGATCTGCTGGCCGCCAATCCGCCGCACGCCAACGACAACGCGATTTTGACGCGCATGCGGCGCATCGGCCTGGCGGGTCCGCAGCCGTTTTCGTACAGCCGCCTCGACCCGGCCGTGCAGCAGGCGCTGGCCGAGGCCCGCCCGGTGGCTGGCCGCCGCATCGCCGATGCGGTTGCCCGGCTGGGCAAGCCCATGAACGGCTGGAATACCGTGCTGCACGGCATTGGCACGTACGGCACCGACTACACCCGCCGCGCCGCCATTGCATATGCCGGCCTGGGGGCCAACACGCCGCAGGACGCGCTGTACCCCGTAACCACCATCGACGACGACGGCGAACCGTTGCGTAGCGATGAAGAATACGTGCTGCACATCGACAAGGGGCAATTGCCGCCGGTCAATGCGTCGTGGTCCCTGATCCTGTACAACGACAACCAGGGGCTGGCTCCCAACCCCATCGGCCGCTATGCCGTGCGCAGCACCGATCCCCTGCGTTACAACGCCGATGGCTCGCTCGACATCTACATCCAGCGCGGCGATCCCGGCCCCAACAAGTCCGCCAACTGGCTGCCCGCGCCCCACCAGGGCAATTTCATGCTCAACATGCGGCTCTACTGGCCCAAAGATCTCGCCCTCGACGGCCACTGGGCCCCGCCGCCGGTCCGGGAAAACTAACCGGCTCGGCCGATTTTCCCGTCAGGTTGCAGAACCGGCGCCGGACTCATCCGCCGCCGGTTTCTTCATTTGCCCGACCAAAACGAATCACGCTATACTCTACGGGTTTGACGCTTGCGGGATAAAAACACGCGGTAAGCCTGCCGCGCCTGTCTTTGACGCAAGAGCGGGGAAGCCTGATGCAAAGCCTGGTGGAACAGAATCCGGTGCTTACCGATGCCGATCGCGCGGCACTCGATGCCCAGGCTTGCCGGGGGCTCTTGTGGGTATTGGCGGCGCAGGGCGCCATGGGGCTCGCGGCGGCAACGATTGCAGGGATCATTGCGGGTGCGGCGGCAGGGTTGTCGGCGTTGGCTGGGGCGGGGGCGTATTTCATACCCAATGCATTGTTTGCATTGCGCCTGCTTGTCAACGTGCTCAAGTCGGGCCGAACCAGCCCCGTTACTTTTTTCCTCGGCGAGATGGTCAAGCTGCTCATGACGGCACTGCTGTTGTGGCTGCTGTCGCGTGTGGCGCAAAACTGGCTGGTATGGCCGGCCGTGCTGCTCGGGCTGATCTTCACGCTGAAGGGCTATCTCCTGCTGTTGATGTTCCGCAAGTTGTCATAGCTGCTTAAAAATCATGCAAACGGCCGGTCCGCAAGGTTCGGCCTCACAGCAAACAGGGTAGGGTTCAAATGGCTGCTGCCAGCGACGTATCGCCTCAGTCCGCGTACATTCAGCACCACCTGGTGCACTTGAACAATATTGGCGAAAAGCAGTCCGTTATCGCCCAGTTCAATGTCATCAACTATGACTCGGTGTTCTGGTCCGCTCTCACCGGCCTGGTCGTGGTGTTGTTTCTCTGGCTGGCCGCGCGCCGCGCCTCGGCCGGCGTGCCGGGCCGTTTCCAGGCCTTCGTCGAAATGATCGTCGACATGGTCGACGAACAGGCCAAGGGCATCGTCACCAACGCCAAGAGCCGCCTGTTCGTGGCGCCCCTGGCCCTGACCGTGTTCCTCTGGATCATCCTGATGAACGCGCTCGACCTGATCCCCGTCGACCTGATGCCCACCGTCTGGCGCTGGACCGGCCTGGGCGCGCACCATGGCGACCCGCTCTACTACCACCGCATTCTGCCCACCGCCGACCTGAACGTGCCGATGGGCATGTCGCTGGGCGTGCTGCTGCTGATGTTCTACTACGGCATCAAGATCAAGCACCCGGGCGGCTTCGTCAAAGAACTCTTCACCGCGCCCTTCCACGCCCATGGTATCGCCGCGCTGTTCCTGGCTCCCGCGAACCTGCTGCTCAACCTGATCGAATACGCGGCCAAGTCGGTGTCGCTGGGCATGCGGTTGTTCGGCAACATGTTCGCCGGCGAACTCGTGTTCATGCTCATCGCCCTGCTGGGCGGCGCCTGGACCGGCCTGAACGCCGCCAGCGTCGGGCTGGGCATCGGCCATGTGCTGGCCGGTTCGGTGTGGGCCATCTTCCACATCCTGATCGTGCTGTTGCAGGCCTTCATCTTCATGATGCTGACGCTGGTGTACATCGGCCAGGCTCACGAAGGGCACTGACCCCAATTCCTGGCGCGGGCAAGCCGCCCGCGTCCGGCGCAAGGTTTTCTTGCATTCCTAGCAGTTCCGTTTTCTTACAATTTGACTTCAGATTTCTAACCAAGGAGTTGTCATGACCAACGTCGCTTTCGTTGCCCTCGCTTGCGGTCTTATCATCGGTCTGGGCGCTATCGGCGCTTGCATCGGCATCGCACTGATGGGCGGCAAATACCTGGAAGCTTCGGCTCGTCAGCCTGAACTGATGAATGCGCTGCAAACCAAGATGTTCCTGCTGGCTGGCCTGATCGACGCGGCATTCCTGATCGGCGTGGGTATCGCCATGCTGTTCGCCTTCGCCAACCCGTTCGTGGGCTGAGCCCGGCGAATCATGGCAACGCCCGCCTATGCAATGGCGGGCTTGACGCCGGCGGCAGCGGAAGCCTTTCGCTGCATGTCGGCCAAGTATCGAGTGCTCCGCGGCGCCTTTGACGCGCCCGGGGCCGCAAGGTGTTAAAGGAACGACCGTGAATCTGAACGCGACGATCTTTTTCCAGATGCTCGTGTTCTTCGTTCTGGGCTGGTTCACGATGAAATTCGTGTGGCCGCCCCTGACGAAGGCGATGGACGAGCGCCGCCAAAAAATCGCCGACGGCCTGGCCGCCGCCGAGAAGGGCAAGGCCGACCTGGCCCAAGCCCAAGCGCGCGTCAGTCTGATCGAGGCTTCTGCCAAATCCGAGAACCACGCCCGCATCATCGAGGCCGAAAAGCAGGCCGCCTCGCTGATCGAGCAGGCTCGCCGCGAAGCCGAGGCCGAACGCGCCCGCATCGTCGCCCAGGCGGCACAGGATGCCGCGCAGGAAGTCCAGCGTGCCCGCGATGCGCTGCGCGACGACGTCGCCGCGTTGGCGGTCAAGGGCGCTGAACAGATCCTCAAGCGCGAGGTCGACGCCCGCGCCCACGCCGAGCTGCTCAACCAGCTCAAGGCGCAGCTTTAATCCGGGAACGCCATGGCTGAACTTTCCACTGTTGCCCGGCCCTATGCCGAGGCGCTCTTCAGCGCGGCACGCGACGACAAGGCCGGCTTGCCGGCCTGGGCCGACCTGATCGGCGAGCTGGCTCAGGTGGCCGGCAACCCCGACGTGCGCGAAGCGATGACCGACCCGCGCCTGGGCGACGCCCAGCGCATCGAGCTGTTTACCGGCCTGGTCAAGACCCAGCTGCCCCAGGCCGTTCGCAATTTCATCGAGCTGCTGGTGGCCAACGACCGCCTGCTGCTGCTGCCCGTCATCGCCAAGCAATTCGTCGCACTGAAGAACCGCCACGAAGGCACGGCGCAGGCGGAAATCACCAGCGCGTTCGAACTCAGCGACGCCCAGGTCAAAGAACTGATCGAGGCGCTCGAAACCAAGTTCGGCCTCAAGCTCAAGCCCAGCGTCACTGTCGACAAGTCGCTCATCGGCGGCGTGCGCGTGGCGGTCGGCGACCAGGTGCTCGATACTTCCGTACAAGCCCAATTGGCCCGCTTGCGGGATACGCTGGCCGCCTGACGCGCGCACGGCCAGACAAACAGGATTCCAGGAGTCAACATGCAACTCAATCCCTCCGAGATCAGCGAACTGCTCAAGAGCCGCATCGAGGGCCTGGGCGCTTCGGCTGATATTCGCACCCAGGGCACCGTCGTGTCCGTTACCGACGGCATTACCCGCATCCACGGTCTGTCCGACGTGATGCAGGGCGAAATGCTCGAATTCCCCAACAACGTCTTCGGCGTGGCGCTGAACCTCGAGCGCGACTCCGTCGGCGCCGTGATTCTGGGCGACTACACCGGCGTGTCGGAAGGCGACCAGGTCAAGACCACCGGCCGCATCCTCGAAGTGCCGGTCGGCCCCGAGCTGAAGGGCCGCGTGGTCAACACGCTGGGCGTGCCCATCGACGGCAAGGGCCCCATCGACACCAAAGAAACCGACATCATCGAAAAAGTGGCGCCTGGCGTGATCGCCCGCCGCTCGGTGTCGCAGCCGCTGCAAACCGGCATCAAGGCCATCGACTCCATGGTCCCCATCGGCCGTGGCCAGCGCGAGCTGATCATCGGCGACCGCCAGACCGGCAAGACCGCCGTGGCCGTCGACACCATCATCAGCCAGAAGGGCAAGGGCGTCACCTGCGTGTACGTCGCCATCGGCCAGAAGGCGTCGACCATCAACAACGTGGTGCGCAAGCTCGAAGAGCACGGCGCCATGGAATACACCATCGTCGTGGCCGCCTCGGCCTCCGACTCGGCCGCCATGCAATACCTGGCCGCCTACGCCGGCTGCACCATGGGCGAATACTTCCGCGACCGCGGCGAAGACGCCCTGATCATTTACGACGACCTCACCAAGCAAGCCTGGGCCTATCGCCAGGTGTCGCTGCTGCTGCGCCGTCCGCCGGGCCGCGAAGCCTACCCGGGCGACGTCTTCTACCTGCACTCGCGCCTGCTCGAACGCGCCGCGCGCGTCAACGAAGAATACGTCGAGAAGTTCACCAACGGCGCCGTCAAGGGCAAGACCGGCTCGCTGACCGCGCTGCCGATCATCGAAACCCAGGCGGGCGACGTGTCGGCCTTCGTGCCGACCAACGTGATCTCCATCACCGACGGCCAGATCTTCCTGGAAACCGACCTGTTCAACGCAGGTGTGCGTCCCGCCATCAACGCCGGTATTTCGGTGTCGCGCGTGGGTGGCGCCGCCCAGACCAAGGTCATCAAGAAGCTGTCGGGCGGTATCCGTACCGACCTGGCGCAGTACCGTGAACTGGCCGCCTTCGCGCAATTCGCCTCCGACCTCGACGACGCCACCCGTCGCCAGCTCGAGCGCGGCAAGCGCGTGGTCGAACTGCTCAAGCAGCCGCAATACCAGCCGCTGCAGGTGTGGGAACTAGCCGTCACGCTGTACACGGTCAACAACGGCTACCTGGACGACGTGGACGTGGCGCAGGTTCTGGCCTTCGAAAAATCGCTGAAAGACCAGCTCAAGGCAAAGCATGCCGCCCTGATCCAGCGCATCGAAGACACCAAGGAACTGTCCAAGGACGACGAAGCCGAATTGGCTGCCGCCATCCAGGATTTCAAGAAGCACGGTGCTTTTTAAGGCAATGTCTGGCGTAGCGGCGGGCCTCGCGCCCGCCCTACGGTAGGGCGGGGCAAGCCCCGGCCGCATCCCGCCAAGCCGTTACAACAGGAAAGCGCAATGCCCGGAATCAAGGAAATCCGAACCAAGATCAAGAGCGTGCAAAACACGCGCAAGATCACCAAGGCGATGGAAATGGTCGCTGCATCCAAAATGCGCAAGGCGCAGGACCGGATGCGCGCGGGTCGTCCGTACGCCACCAAGGTACGCGAAATTGCCGCGCACCTGATGCAGGCCAACCCCGAATACAGCCATCCGTACCTGGTCGAACGCGAGATCAAGGCGGTGGGCGTGGTGCTGGTTACCACCGACAAGGGTCTGTGCGGCGGCCTGAACACCAACATCAGCCGCGTCACGCTGGCCAAGCTGAAAGAATTCGATCAGCGCGGCATCCGCGTGCAGGCGACGGCGTTCGGCAACAAGGGCCTGGGCCTGCTGACCCGCATCGGCGCGAACCTGGTCTCGCACGAAGTGCAGCTGGGCGACAAGCCCGACCTCGACCGCCTGCTGGGCGCCATCAAGGTCCAGCTCGACGCCTATCTCAGCGGCGAAATCGACGCGTTGTACGTGGCGGCCACCCGCTTCGTCAACACCATGAAGCAAGAGCCGGTGTTCCTGCGCCTGCTGCCGCTTGCCAGCGGTTTGGACGATCCCTTCCAGACGGGCGCCGAGACCCTGGCCGATGGCGCCGAGGTCAAGTCGAACTACAGCTGGGACTACATCTACGAGCCTGACGCCAAGAGCGTGATCGACGACCTGTTGCAGCGTTATGTCGAAGGTCTGCTGTACCAGGCCGTGGCCGAGAACATGGCCTCTGAGCAGTCGGCCCGGATGGTCGCCATGAAGGCGGCATCGGATAACGCCAAGAAGGTCATCGGCGACCTGCAGCTGGTCTACAACAAGACCCGCCAGGCGGCGATCACCAAGGAAATTTCGGAAATCGTAGGGGGCGCGGCCGCCGTTTGAGCTGCCTGCATCCCGTCAAAAAGCTATCAAGCAAGGAATCGACATGAGCAACGGAACCATCGTTCAGTGCATCGGCGCCGTGGTGGATATTCAGTTCCCCCGCGATCAAATGCCCAAGATCTACGAAGCGCTTACCCTGGCCGACGACACCTCGCAGTTCGCCGAAAAGGGCCTGACGCTGGAAGTGCAGCAGCAGCTGGGCGACGGCGTGGTGCGCACCATCGCGCTGGGCTCCAGCGACGGCCTGCGCCGCGGCATGAAAGTCGTCGGCACCGGCGCGCCGATCTCGGTGCCCGTGGGCCACGGCACGCTGGGCCGCATCATGGACGTGCTGGGTCGTCCCATCGACGAAGCCGGCCCCATCGAGTCCGATGAAAAGCGCGCCATCCACCAGACCGCTCCCCGTTTCGACGAGCTGTCGCCGTCGGTGGAACTGCTGGAAACCGGCATCAAGGTTATCGACTTGGTCTGCCCGTTCGCCAAGGGCGGCAAGGTGGGTCTGTTCGGCGGCGCCGGCGTGGGCAAGACCGTCAACATGATGGAACTCATCAACAACATCGCCAAGCAGCACAGCGGCCTGTCGGTGTTCGCCGGCGTGGGCGAGCGTACCCGTGAAGGCAACGACTTCTACCACGAAATGGAAGAGTCGAAGGTGCTGGACAAGGTCGCCATGGTGTTCGGCCAGATGAACGAACCCCCGGGCAACCGCCTGCGCGTGGCCCTGACCGGCCTGACCATGGCCGAGAAGTTCCGCGACGAAGGCCGCGACATCCTGTTCTTCGTCGACAACATCTACCGCTACACCCTGGCCGGTACCGAAGTGTCGGCGCTGTTGGGCCGCATGCCGTCGGCCGTGGGCTACCAGCCGACGCTGGCCGAAGAAATGGGCGTGCTGCAAGAGCGCATCACCTCCACCAAGACCGGCTCCATCACGTCGATCCAGGCCGTGTACGTGCCCGCCGACGACTTGACCGACCCGTCGCCCGCCACCACCTTCCAGCATCTGGACTCCACCGTGGTGCTGTCGCGTGACATCGCCGCGCTGGGTATCTACCCGGCCGTGGACCCGCTGGATTCCTCCAGCCGCCAGCTCGACCCGCAAGTTGTGGGCGAAGAGCACTACGCGGTGGCCCGTGGCGTGCAGCAAACGCTGCAGCGCTACAAAGAACTGCGCGACATCATCGCCATTCTGGGCATGGACGAACTGTCGCCCGACGACAAGCAGGCCGTGGCCCGCGCGCGCAAGATCCAGCGCTTCCTGTCGCAGCCGTTCCACGTGGCCGAAGTGTTCACCGGTTCGCCCGGCAAGTACGTGCCGCTGGCCGAAACCATTCGCGGTTTCAAGATGATCGTCGACGGCGAATGCGACGCGCTGCCCGAGCAGGCCTTCTACATGGTCGGCACCATCGACGAAGCCTTCGAGAAGGCCAAGAAACTGCAATAAGGAGCTCACATGGCTACCCTGCAAGTGGATGTCGTCAGCGCGGAAGAAGCGATCTTCGCCGGTGAGGCGAAGTTCGTGACGCTGCCTGGCGAAGCGGGTGAGCTGGGCATCCTGCCCGGGCACACCCCGCTGATTTCGCGCATACGCCCCGGTACCGTCAAGATCGTCCGTGCCGATGGAGGCGAGGAAAACATCTTCGTCGCCGGGGGCATTCTGGAAGTGCAGCCGGGCATGGTCACGGTGCTGGCCGACACGGCCATCCGTGCCGCCGACCTGGACGAAGCCCGTGCCGTGGCAGCGCGCGAAAAGGCCGAAGAGGCCCTGCGCAATGCCAAGGACAAGGCCGACATCGCGGTCGTCGAAGCCGAGCTGGCCATGCTGGCCGCGCAGGCCGTGGCGGCTCGCAAGCTGCGCCAGACGCGCAACACGCATTAAGGCAACACCGGCCAGCCGCGTACCGCGCGGCGAGGCCCTGGCAAAGAAGGCGGCCCTGGGGCCGCCTTTTTTGTTGCCTGCACGCCCGCGCCTGCGGAGAGCGCTGGCCGGACCGGGTTGCGGCGGGGCCGCCAGCGGCAGTGCGGGGTGGCCGCCGCCAAGCGTCGCGTATTTTTGCGAGCGCCTAAAGGGCACTATGTCAATCGTTTCAAACGGGCTTTACGTATAACCCGCAATGTGGCAACTGCGAATATCGCCGTGCTGCCTCGACGCGTACGCTTGCATTTCTTGCGTATGTTTCAAGGAGCCTGTCTTGCGTGAAACACTCGATTGCGCCGTATTAATGACGCCTGGCCATGAGGCCTGGGTGCAAGACTGGGCCGGTCGTCAAAATGACCAGCAAGGTCGATTGCGGTTGTATCCCCAGGCATTGTCCGAACTGGCGCCAGGTGCGCCCGACACCCGCCTGTTGGCGCGCGCCCGGTTGGCCTTGCGGCGGTTCGACGGCTGCCTGGTGCCGGTGGCGCCAGCATCGCTGTCGTGGGTGCGCACCGTGCTGGCCAATGCCGGCAGCGAACCGCGCACGCCCCTGGTGGCGCTGGTGTTCGACATTACCGCGCCCGCCATTCTCGATCTGCTGGCGCTGGGCGTGGCCGATTTCATCCGCGCCCCGGCCTGTCCCGACGAACTGCGGGCCCGACTGCTGCGCCTGCGGCGCACCGCGCGGTCAGCGGCCGCGCCCGCGCCCTCGGGCACGCAAGGCGGCGCGGCGGGCGCGCTCTATGCCTTGCGCGAACCCGTGGCGCTTTATGGCGCCCGCACCGGCACGCGCCGGGCCGCCACGCGGGCTCGCCTGGAATCCGCCCTGGCTGCCTTGCACGCCCAAGAGGCCGCCCAGGCCGACGAACCCTTCCGCCAGGCCAAGGCGCGCGTGGTCGAAGGCTTCGAACGCGAATACCTGCGCCGTGCGCTGTCGCGCCATGCGGGCAACGTGGCCCAGGCGGCCAGGGCGGCCAGCAAGCACCGGCGCGCGTTCTGGGCCTTGATGCGCAAGCATCGCATCGACGCGGCGCCGTATCGCAGCGCCGCCGACTCTTCCTAGGGCCTGCCGAAACCGGCCGGCGCCGGGCAACGCGAGGGCGTGTCGCCTAGGCTTCGCTCATGCCGGCCGCGGGTTCGGGGGCCTGCCCCTTGCGCACCTTTTCTTCGATACGCTTGCCTACATCGGCGTCGATGTTCTTCCAGTACTCGAAGGCACGCTCCAGCACCGGGCTGCGTACGCCACCCAGCAGGCTGCCCGCCACGGTTTCGACCAGGCGCTCGCGTTGCGCATCGTCGAACACCTTGCGTACCAGGGTGCCGGCCTGGCCGAAGTCATCATCTTCGGCACGCAGCGTATAGGCGCTGCGCACCATCTCGCCGTCGGCTTCCCAGCCATCGTCCACCTTGCCGGACGGGTCCGACCACGGCCGCCCCCCCGAGTTGGGCGCATACACAGGTTGATTGCCGCTGTGCTCGTAGGCCATTTGGCCATCGAACATATACGTGTTGGTGGGTACCTTGGGCTTGTTGACCGGCAATTGATGAAAGTTGGCGCCTATGCGGTTGCGTTGCGCATCGTTGTAGGCAAATGCGCGGCCCAGCAGCATTTTGTCGGGGGAAAGTCCGATGCCGGGCACCGTGTTGCCGGGCGAGAACGCCGCCTGTTCGATCTGGGCGAAAAAGTTCTCGGGGTTGCGGTTCAGCGTCATGGTGCCCACTTCGACCAGCGGGTAATCCTTGTGGGACCAGGTCTTGGTGAGGTCGAACGGGTTGATGCGGTACGTCTTGGCGTCTTCGTACGGCATGATCTGCACCGACAGCGTCCATACGGGGTAATCGCCCCGGGCGATGGCATCGAACAGGTCGCGGCGGTGGAAGTCGGCGTCGCTGCCCGCCATGTTCTTGGCCTGTTCATTATTAAAGAACTGCATGCCCTGCCGGGTGTGAAAGTGATACTTCACCCAAAAACGGTCGCCCTGGGCATTTACCCACATGTAGGTATGCGAGCCGTAGCCGTTCATGTGGCGCCAGGTGCGCGGCAGGCCGCGATCGCCCATGACGTAGGTCACCTGATGGGCCGATTCGGGGTTGCTGGTCCAGAAGTCCCACTGCATGTGGTTGTCGCGCAGGCCGGAATCGGGCAGGCGTTTCTGGCTGCGGATGAAGTGTGGAAACTTCATCGGATCGCGCACAAAAAAGACGGGCGTGTTGTTGCCGACCAGATCGTAGTTGCCCTCGTCGGTATAGAACTTGAGCGAAAAACCGCGCACGTCGCGCCAGGTGTCGGGGCTGCCGGCTTCGCCGGCCACCGTCGAGAAACGCGCCAGCATTTCGGTTTTACAGCCTTTCTGGAACAGCGCGGCCCTGGTGTAGGCCGAGACATCAGCCGTGGTCTCGAAGACCCCGAACGCGCCCGCGCCCTTGGCGTGCGGCTGGCGCTCGGGCACTTTCTCGCGGTTGAAGTGCGCCATTTGCTCCAGGAAATGGACATCGTGCAGCAGAATGGGTCCATTGGCGCCGATCGTCAGCGAATGGCGGTCGCTGGGCGAGGGGGCTCCAGCCCCGGTGGTGGACGGCGGGGTGGCGGGTTTCTTCGTGGTCATGGCGGCTCCTTTGGGCAACAGCGGGCGGGCGAAAATCGTTAAACGATGGTCTCGCACCAGTCCAATTTACACCCCTATGGTGGCGGCGGACGGCGGCGCGCATGAGAATGGTCATGGAAACGGAAGATGCCGCGACGGCGCCGGCGAGGGCGCGGGGCGGCTTGCGGCCGCCCATCGTTGATGGAGCGCTCGAAGGTTAAAATCACGGCTTCCGTTATTGAAGGATAGTCGTGTCCGCTGCCGCCTTGAAGAACGACGTGTTCCTGCGCGCCCTGTTGCGCCAGCCCGTCCCTTATACCCCCATCTGGCTGATGCGCCAGGCGGGACGTTATCTGCCCGAATACAACGCCACGCGCGCGCGCGCCGGCTCGTTCATGGGGCTGGCGCAAAACCCCGACTACGCCGCCGAAGTCACGCTGCAGCCGCTGGCGCGCTACGACCTGGATGCGGCGATCCTGTTTTCCGACATTCTGACCGTGCCGCACGCCATGGGCCTGGGGCTGGATTTCGCGCCTGGCGAGGGTCCGCGCTTTGCGCGGCCGTTGCGCACCGAAGACGACGTGGCCCGCCTGGCGGTGCCCGACATGGAATCGTTGCGCTACGTCTTTGACGCCGTGGCCGTCATCCGCCGCGAGCTCGACGGCAAGGTGCCGCTCATCGGTTTTGCCGGCAGCCCCTGGACCATTGCCTGCTACATGGTCGAAGGCCGCGGCAGCGACGACTACCGGCTTATCAAAACCATGCTGTATGCGCGCCCCGATCTGCTGCACCGCATCCTCGAGGTCAACGCGCAGGCCACGCTGCAATACTTGAACGCGCAAATACAGGCGGGCGCCCAGGCGGTCATGCTGTTCGACAGCTGGGGCGGCGTATTGGCAGATGGCTTGTTCCAGCAGTTTTCCCTGGCCTACACGCGCAAGGTGGTGGCCGGCCTGATCCGCGAACACCAGGGCCGGCGCGTGCCCGCCATTGTGTTCACCAAGGGTGGCGGCCAATGGCTTGAAGCCATCGCCGCCTGCGGCTGCGATGCCATCGGCCTGGACTGGACGGTGAATCTGGGCCAGGCCCGGCAGCGCACCGGCGACGCCGTGGCCTTGCAGGGCAACCTCGACCCCATGACGCTGTTCGGCGGCAGCGAGGCCATACGCGCCGAGGCGCGCCGTACGCTGGATGCCTTCGGTCCGGTGGGCACGGGCGGCCACGTGTTCAACCTGGGGCATGGTATTTCGCAATACACCCCCCCCGAAGCGGTGGCGGAGCTGGTCGACGAAGTGCACACATACAGCCGCGCCTTGCACGCCAAGTAAGTGGCCGCTTACGCGCTTAAAGCCGCTGCCAGCACGTTCCTCGTTGACACTTGTGCACAGCAACGAGGCAACTCGGGATAACCCCCAATAGCTGGCAGCGATTCTGGAAAAAGTTTATAAGTGTATGAATATAAAAAGAAAATAATCGTGTTGTGGCGTGCCAGGCTATGCTGTTGCACGATTCATATTGACATGATGCAAGGTTGTTGGCTGTTTTTCCCCAAAGTTATCCACAGGCTGTTGTGAATTCTGCGTTTCACTCCAGCCTGACAATCTGTTAGCTGCAAAACCAAGAATTCACTTTAACTTGCAAATATCCGTGGTCGTGCTCTCTGTTTTCGTTTCCCATGCCTGAGGCGCCCGACGGCGACGGTTCGCACGCGAACGCCTGGGTGCGCGTGGCGCTCGACGTGCCGCTGGCCGGCCTGTTCGACTACCGCGCTCAAGGTGCGGTGCCCGCGGGCACGCGCGTGATCGTGCCGTTCGGCCGGCGCAAGCTGGTGGGCGTGGTGGTCGACAACCCCGCGCAGCCATCGGTCGATGCCGCGCAGGTGCGCGACGTCGAGCATGTGCTGCAAGACCTGCCGCCTTTGCCGGCCGACTGGCTGCGCCTGGCGCGCTTCGCGGCCGACTACTACCAGCGGCCGCTGGGCGAAGTCATGCTGCCGGCCATGCCGCCGCCGTTGCGCAAGCCGTCGGCTTATCTGGGAAAGCGGTCGGGGCAGGGGCCGGTGGCGCGGCAGGATGCGCGCAAAGCCCGGCCCGCGGCTGCGCCCACACCCCCCGACCAGGCCCCAGAACTCAACGCCGACCAGCAAGCGGCGGTCGAGGCCGTGGCGGCCCTGGCAGGTTTCAAGCCGGTGCTGCTGCATGGGGTCACCGGCAGCGGCAAGACCGAGGTCTACCTGCGCGCCGCGCAGCGCGTGCTGGCGGCGGGGCGCCAGGTGCTGTTGCTGGTGCCCGAGATCAACCTGACGCCACAGCTCGAAGGCGCGTTGCGCGCCCGCCTGGAATCGGTGCTGGGCGCCGAGGGCCTGGCCGTCATGCACAGCGGGCTGTCCGATGGCGAGCGGTTGCAGGCATGGGTGCGCGCGCAGCGCGGCCAGGCGCGCATGCTGCTGGGCACGCGCATGGCCATCTTCGCGCCGCTGTCCGAGCTGGGCCTGATCATCATCGACGAAGAACACGACGCTTCGTACAAGCAGCAAGACGGCCTGCGCTATTCGGCGCGCGACCTGGCGGTGTGGCGCGCGCGCGACCTGGATATTCCGGTGGTGCTGGGCTCGGCCACGCCATCGCTGGAAAGCTGGCACCATGCCTTGCGCGGGCACTACCTGCGGCTGGGGCTGCCGGGCCGCGCGCGGGCCAGCAGCCTGCCGACGGTGCGGCTTATCGATACGCGACGCCTGGCCATGCGCCAGGGCATGTCGCCGCAACTGACCGATGCCATCGGCCAGCGGCTGGAGCGCGGCGAGCAGTCGCTGGTGTTCCTGAACCGCCGCGGTTACGCGCCGGTGCTGCATTGCGCGTCGTGCGCGTGGGTCAGCCACTGCCCGCGGTGTTCGGCCTTCACGGTGCTGCATCGGGCCGCCGGACGCGGCCATCGGCTGCACTGCCACCATTGCGGCTACCAGGCGCCGGTGCCGCGCGCCTGCCCCGAATGCGGCGACCAGGACCTGGAGCCCATGGGCCGAGGCACGCAGCGCGTCGAAGAGCACCTGGCCGAGCTGTTTCCCCAGGCGCGCATCTCGCGCATCGATGCCGACAGCACGCGCCTGAAGGGCAGCGCGCAAACCTTGTTCGCGGCCGTGCACGCAGGCGAGGTCGACATCCTGGTCGGCACCCAGATGGTGGCCAAGGGGCACGATTTCGCGCGCCTGGGCCTGGTGGGCGTGCTTAACGCCGACTCGATGCTGTTCGCGCACGATTTCCGCGCGCCCGAACGCCTGTTCGCCCAGCTGATGCAGGTGGCGGGCCGGGCCGGGCGCCATAACGGCGGCGGCGAGGTGCTGATCCAGACCGGCTACCCTGAACAGCCTGTCTACCAGGCTTTGCTGCGCCACGATTACGCGGGCTTCGCCCGCCATGCGCTCGAAGAGCGTGAAACCACCGGCTTGCCGCCGTTCGCCTACCAGGCGCTGCTGACTGCCGAGGCGCGCGAACTGGCCCAGGCGCTGGCGTTCCTGCAGCAGGCGCGCGCGCTGGCGGCCGACAGCGATTTTCCCGGCATCGCCGCGCTGACGCTGTACGACCCCGTGCCGTTGCGCGTGGTGCGCGTGGCCAATATCGAGCGCGCGCAGCTGCTGCTGGAAAGCGCCAGCCGGCCCGCGCTGCAGGCGTTCCTGGCCGCATGGTCGGCATATCTGCCCGCGATGGCGGCCGAGGCGCGCGTGCGCTGGCAGCTGGAAGTCGACCCCCTCGAAATCTGATCATGTCCGACAGTGCACCCATAGGCCACGGCCTGAACCCCGCCCAGAAAGAAGCCGTGCTGTACCTGGACGGCCCTTGCCTGGTGCTGGCCGGAGCGGGCAGCGGCAAGACGCGCGTCATTACGCAGAAAATCGCCTACCTGCTGCGCGAATGCGGCTACATGGGCCGCAACGTGGTGGCGCTGACTTTCACCAACAAGGCGGCGCGCGAGATGGACGAGCGCGTCAAGACGCTGGTCGACCGCAAGCTGGCTAAGGGCCTGACCATCAGCACGTTCCATTCGCTGGGCGTCAGGATGCTGCGCGAAGAGGCGCGCCATGCGGGGCTGAAGCCGCAGTTTTCCATTCTGGACGCGGACGACGCCATGGCGATCATCCAGGAACTGCTGGCCACCACAGACCGTGGCCGGCTGCGCGCGGTGCAGTCGATTATTTCGCTGTGGAAGAACGCATTGCTCGGCCCCGACGACGCGGCGCGCACGGCCGCAACGCCCGGCGAGGTCGAGGCGGCCAATGTGTATCGCAACTACAGCGCCACGCTGGCGGCCTACCAGGCCGTGGATTTCGACGACCTGATACGCATTCCCGCGCAGCTGCTGGAAAACAACGAAGAGGTGCGCACCCGCTGGCAGAACCGCGTGCGCTACCTGCTGGTGGACGAATACCAGGACACCAACGTGTGTCAGTACCGGCTGGTGCAGCTGTTGTGCGGCGACCGCGCAATGTTTACCGCGGTAGGCGACGACGACCAGGCCATCTACGCCTGGCGCGGCGCCACCATCGAGAACCTTGCCAAGCTCACCACCGACTATCCTCAGCTCAAGCTGATCAAGCTGGAACAGAATTACCGCTCGGTGCAGCGCATTCTGGCGGCGGCGAATACGGTTATTGAAAAGAACCCCAAGCTGTTTGAGAAAAAGCTGTGGTCGGACCTGGGCGTGGGCGAGCCCATCGTGGTGTCGCCCATGGAAAACGACGAGCACGAGGCCCAGTCGATCGCCATGAAAATATCGGCGGCCCGCTTCGAGCGGCAGGCGCAATGGAGAGATTTCGCCATTCTGTATCGCGGCAACCATCAGTCGCGCATTCTGGAACAGGCGCTGCGCAACCTGAAGATTCCGTACACCATCGCGGGCGGGCAGAGCTTCTTCGACAAGGCCGAGGTGCGCGACATTCTGGCTTATCTGCGCCTGATCGCCAATGACGACGACGATCCGGCTTTCATTCGCGCAGCCACCACGCCCAGGCGCGGCATCGGCCAGGCTACGCTGCAGGTGCTGGGGCAGTACGCGGCCCAGCGCGAGGTCTCGTTGCTGGCCGCAGTGGCCGAAAGCGGCCTGGAAAGCCTGCTGCAGCCGCGCCAGCTGGATTCGCTGCGCACCTTCGCCGAGTTCATCCGCCGCATCCAGTGGCGCGCCGGGCGGGGCCGCACCGACGGCGCCGGCTCGGCCGAGCCGGCCGGGGCCATTCTTGACGACATGCTGGGGGCGATCCAGTACGAGCGCTACCTGTATGACACGCTCGAAGAAAAACCGGCCCAGACGCGCTGGGAGAACGTGTTGGAGCTCACCGGCTGGCTCAAGCGCAAGGCCGATGAAGACGGCATGTCGTTGTTCGACCTGGTGCAGCATGTGGCACTGATCACTATGCTCGAGCGCGGCGAAGAAGAAGAGCCCGATGCGGTCAAGCTGTCGACGCTGCACGCGTCCAAGGGGCTGGAGTACCCGCACGTGTATCTGGCGGGCGTGGAAGAAGGCCTGTTGCCGCACCTGGGCAAAGACGACGAAGACGGCGACCCGGCGCGCGCCGCCGAGAGCCTGGCCACTCGCATCCAGGAAGAGCGGCGGCTGATGTACGTGGGCATTACGCGCGCCCAGCGCAGCTTGAACCTGAGCTGGTGCAAGAAGCGGCGCCGCGCCCGCGAAGACATGGTGCGCGAGCCTTCGCGCTTTATCGAAGAAATGGGCCTGGGCGACGTCGCCATACAAGAAGACGAAGCCACCAAGGCCATGAGCCCCAAAGAGCGCCTGGGCATGCTGAAGGCGCTGCTGAAGAAATAGCGCTGTGTGCGGGGCTGGTGGCGGGCTTCGCAGGGGCTTCTGATATGGGCGGCGATATCGCTTGCATCGGTGTCTGACACCCTTGTATCTTGAGCGCGGTAGTGATTAGCTATCGCTACTAGCGGATCCGGTGAGTTTGTTCTGACACGGAAAGCCTGGACTTTGTGACGCAGATTAGGCCCCGGATTCGCGCCTCTGAGAGCCGACTGGATGCTGGACGGTAGCCTAGGGCATAGTGACCCTGCATGAACAAGGCAAGTGGGCGCAGTGGGCTTGGGGGCCATTTTACTAGGAGTCCAAGTCGATGTTTTTTCTGGGAATTGACGTCTCAAAGGCCAAGCTCAACTGCGCGCTGGTCGGCGCCGAGGGCGATAAGCGCAAGACCAAGGTGGTGGCTAATACGGTGGCCGGGATTCAGGCGCTGTTAGGCTGGTGCGCCAAGCAAGGCGCGCAGCCCGAGCAGTTGCACGTGGTGCTCGAGCCGACCGGGCCGTACCACGAGCAGGCGGGCACCGCGTTGCATGAGGCGGGGGCCACGGTCTCGATGATCAATCCGGCGCAGGCGCGCGATTTTGCCGGTGCGCTGGCGGTGCGCACCAAGAACGATGAGCTCGACAGCTACGTGCTGGCCCGCTATGGCCAGGCGCTGTGCCCGCCGGCCTGGCAGCCGGCGCCGCTGCACGCGCGGCAACTGCGCGCGCTGCTGGCCCGGCACGAGGCGCTGGCCAAGGATCTGCAGCGTGAGCTCAACCGGCAGGAGAAGGCCCAGTTCGGCCAGTCGCCCGAGCCGGTCACCGGCTCGATCGACAAAAGCGTGGCGTTCCTGACCGAGCAGATCAAGCGTCTGGAGCGCGCGATCAACGACCATATCGACCGCCATCCCGACCTGAAAGAGGACCGGGACCTGCTGACCAGCATCCCGGCGGTCGGCCCACAGACCGGCAACGCGTTGCTGTCGATCATGCATAACCGGCGCATTGAATCGCCGCAGGCGTTGGCGGCCTATCTGGGCCTGGTGCCCGTACAGCGCCAGTCCGGCACCAGCCTGAACGGCCGGCCTCGGCTGTCCAAGACCGGGCCGGCTCGGGTGCGGGCCACCCTGTACATGGCCGCGGTCGTGGCTGTGCGCCATAACCCCCACATACAGGCGCTCTATGCCCGCCTGCTGGCCGCCGGCAAGAGCAAGATGGCTGCTCTCGGCGCCGCCATGCGCAAGCTCGCTCACTTATGCTTCGGCGTGCTTAAAAACCGCACCCCTTATCGCAGCGATTACGCGTTACCCGCTTGACTGCCAAGACGGTATCTGCGGGAGTCAGACACCTGACAACGCCGAACGGCTGACACAGCCGAACACCTGACAACGCCGAGCGGCTGACACAGCCGAATACCTGACAACGCCGAGCGGCTGACACAGCCGAATACCTGACAACGCCGAGCGGCTGACACAGCCGAATACCTGACAACGTCGAGCGGCTGACACAGTCGTGCACCTGACACAACCGAACACCTGATACAGCGAATACGGCTGGCAGAGCCAAGGCCGTGGCAGGTGTCAGGCTCCCGAAGGGTGCCTGACACCGTCCTGTGGCCGAATGGTGCCTGACAACTCCCGGCAAGCCGCGCGGTGGATCTGCCTTACGCCAGTTCGCGCAGCAGCAGTTGCCAGAATTTCGCGCGGGTCTGCAGGGTGGAAACCAGGATGTACTCGTGCAGGGTGTGGGCCCCATCGCCATCCGCCCCCAGGCCGTCGAGCGTGGGCACGCCCATGGCCGAGGTGAAGTTGGCGTCGCTGCCGCCCCCTGTCATGGGGGCTTCTTCCAGGTCGAAGCCCGCTTCGCGCGCGTAGCCTTGCGCCAGTTCCAGCAACGCCGCGGCGGCATCGGTGCGTACCATGGGCGGCCGGTTGAGTTCGACGTCGATGTCCAGCTCCACGTCGGGCCCCACCGCGCACAGGTTGCGCATGCGGCGCAGCACGTCTTCGGCCGCGCCCATGTCGGGCACGCGGAAATCGACCACGCAGCGGCATTGGGCCGGCACCGTATTGGTGACCGTGCCGCCGGCAATGGTGCCTACGCTGACCGTCACGCCGCGTTCGTAGTCGGTCATGGATTCCAGCGCCAGCACCTGGTGCGCCATTTCCCGGATGGCGCTGCGGCCCTTTTCGTGTTGCATGCCGGCGTGGGCCGGCCGGCCCTTGACGTTAAGGCGCAGCATGCCGGTGCCCTTGCGGGCCGTGACGCACTTGCCGCCGTTGGGGCGGGCCGGCTCGCAGACCAGTCCGTACTTGGCGTTGGCGGCGTAGCGCTCGATCGAGGCGCGCGAGGCATGGCTGCCGATTTCTTCATCGGGCACCATCAGGAAATCCACCGGCAGGCGTGTGCTGTCAGGCTGCGCCAGCGTGGACAACGCGGCCAGCGCCAGGTAGATGCCGCCTTTCATGTCGTAGCTGCCGGGGCCGTACAGGCGGTCGCCTTCGATGCGGCAGGGGTTGTCCTGCAACGTGCCGATGGGGTGTACGGTGTCCAGGTGCGCCAGCACCAGGATGCCGGGGCGCGTATCGCCGGCCGCGCGGTTGGTGGCATACAGCAGCGGGCCCGTATCCGCGCCCAGCGGCGTGACCTCGACCGTCAGGCCGGCGGCGCGCGCCTGCGCTTCGACCAGGGAGGCCATGGCGGCCACGCCTTGCGGCGAGTTCGATGGCGATTCGCATTGCACCCACGATTGGATGCCGGCGACGAGTGCTTCGGTAGAGGGCAATGACATGCTGCGCGTTCCTGGTGGGCGGTGGAAGAAAGGATCAGGCAACCTGCTGGCCAGCCAGCCGGGCCAGTTCGGCGTCGCTGGGCAGTTTGCCTTCGAACCAGAGACTGGCGCAAGCAGCCGACATGGCGCGCCCGTCGTGGCCGATGCCGGGCACGGTCTGCAGCTTCCAGCCGAACGGCACGCCGCGGCGCTGCGCCTCGCGCTGGCCCGCTTCGAAATAATGATGGGCGCGCGCATAGCGGTGCGGACCCTGGCGCAGCGCGGCAGGGTCGGACGGCAGGTTGGGGTCGTCGGTGGCGATGTCCTGGTCGCCTGCCAGGATGGTCATGGGGTAGGCCAGCAGGCGCACCAGGTGTTCTTCAGTCAGGCCCACGCCGTCCAGGCCTTCGGGATAGCGGTGATCGAAGGTGGGCAGGGTGTACCAGCCCGGGTTGGCGGCGGTGACGGCGCAGAAGGGCGCGTGCGGCTGGCTGCTCATCAGGCGGTGCACGAACTGGCCACCGGCCGAATGGCCGAACAGGTGGGCCTGCTCGACTTCGGTGATGCCGGCCGCGCGCAGGTCGGCGAAAACCTTGGCCACCAGCGCGTACGTCCAGCCGTCGATGTGGCGGGGATTGCCGCCGGCGCTGAAGACGCGGCCATTGTTGTAGCTATCGACACCGGGCCAGATGTCGTTCGAAAACGTCGGCGCGACGATCAGCACGTTGTGCTTGTCGGCGGCCGGGATCCAGAAGTCGCGGTAGTCGTCGCCGTTGCGCAGCACGCCGTGCTGCACCATGACCACCGGGCGGTCGGGCGTGTAGCCGTAGGGGCGATAGGTCTGCAGCGTGAACGGGCGGTCGGCATTGCGGTCGTCGTCGACATAGGCAATGGCGTTGCGGCCGGCATGGCCCAGTTCCCGGGCGATGCGGTCGGCGTTGGACATCTCTGCTTTCATGGAGGGCGGCGAAACTAGGGGTTGAGGTGACAGGCCGACCAGTGGCCGGGCGCGATTTCTTTCAGGGCGGGCGCCTGCTCGCGGCAGCGCGGCATGGCGTGCGGGCAGCGGGGATGGAACGTGCAGCCCGGCGGCGGGTTCAGCGGCGACGGGATCTCGCCCTGGATGGGCGTGAACTTGCGGCCGCGCCGGCTGACGTCGGGTACTTCGGCCAGCAGGGCCTGGGTATAGGGGTGATTGGCGCGGGTAAAGATCTCGGCGGCCGGCGCCCGCTCGACGATCTTGCCCAGGTACATGATGGCCACGCGGTCGGATATATGTTTGACCACCCCCAGGTCATGGCTGATGAACAGGTACGTAAAGCCGTGCTGTTCGCGCAGGTCCATGAACAGGTTGATCACCTGCGCCTGGATCGATACGTCGAGCGCGGCCACCGGCTCGTCGCACACCAGGAACTTGGGCGACACCATCAGCGCGCGGGCGATGCCAATGCGCTGGCGCTGGCCTCCGGATATCTGGTGCGGAAAGCGGTCGCGGTATTCGCGGTCGAGCCCCACTTCGGACAAGGCGCGGTCGATGCGCGCGGGAATTTCGGCCGGCGGGGCCAGTTTATGCACTTTCAGGGCCTCGCCCAGGATCTGGCGCAGGCGCTGGCGCGGGTTCAGCGAGGCCTGCGGGTCCTGGAAGATCATCTGCACGCCCAGCGTGTAGGCGAGCAGGTCGGCGCCGCGCAGGCTGGCGGTAGAGCGGCCCTGGTACAGCAGTTCGCCTTCGGTCTGGCGATGCAGGCCGGCCACCACGCGTCCCAGCGTGGACTTGCCGCAGCCCGATTCGCCGACCAGGCCCAGCACCTCGCCGCGCTGGATGGCCAGGTCTACGCCATTGACGGCGTGCACCGTGCGGCGGTCGATGGGTTTGCCGGCCAGCGCCAGCATGCGCTGGGCCAGGTCGGGATGGTGCTCGAAACGCTTGTGGACGTTGCGCAGTTCGATGACGGGAGTTTCTTGCGGGGTCATGCGGTGGCGGCCTCGCGGGCGATCGGTACGTAGCAGCGGAAACTGCGCGGGCCTTCCTGCACGGCGGCGGGAGCCTGTTCGGCGCAGCGGGTGATGGCGTTGGGGCAGCGCGGGCGGAACGCACAGCCGGCGGGCCGGCCCGCCAGGCTGGGGGCCATGCCCTCGATCTGGTGCAGCCGCGCGCCGGGCGCGGCGTTGGCCGGCATCGAGTCGAGCAGGCCACGGGTATACGGATGGCGCGGCGCGTCAAGCACCTGCTCGACCGGGCCGGCCTCGACAATGCGCCCGGCATACATCACGGCCACATGGTCGGCCAGCTCGGCCACCACGCCCAGGTCGTGGGTGATCCAGATGAGGGCGGTGTCGTTCTTGCGGCAGATTTCCTGCATGCGATACAGAATCTGACCCTGGATGGTGACGTCCAGCGCGGTGGTGGGCTCGTCGCAGATGATCAGGTCGGGGTTGTTCAGCATGGCGATGGCGATGGCCACCCGCTGCCGCATGCCGCCCGAGAACTCGTGCGGATAACTGTCCAGGCGTTTCTCGGGGGCGGGAATGCCCACCATGGCGAGGGCCTCGCGGCAGCGCTCGCGGGCCTGGGCGGCAGGCACGGCCTCGTGCGTGAGGATGGCTTCCATCATCTGCTCGCCGATGCGCAGCACCGGGTTCAGCGTCATGAGCGGATCCTGGAAGATCATGGCGATGCGGTTGCCGCGCAGGCGGCGCATGCCTTCTTCATCGAGCATGCGCAGGTCCTGGCCCTTGAACAGCACTTCGCCGGACACCACTTCGCCCGGCGGGTCGATCAGGCCCAGCAGCGAAAAGCCGGTGACCGATTTGCCCGAGCCGGACTCGCCGACCAGGCCCAGGATTTCGCCGCGGCGCACGGTCAGGTCGACGCCATCGACCGCCGGCCAGGCGCCGGCTTCGGTATGAAAAGCGGTGCGCAGCCCGCGCACCTGAAGAATCACGTCGCTCATGCTCGTCGCGGGTCCAGGGCTTCGCGCAGGCGGTCGCCCACGATGTTGATGGTAAGAATCAGCAGCAGCAGGGCCACGCCCGGGAACATGCTGATCCAGTAGTCGCCCGACAGGAGGTACTGGAAGCCGTTGGCGATCAGTAGGCCCAGCGATGGCTCGGTAATGGGCACGCCCACTCCCAGGAACGACAGCGTGGCTTCCAGCGCGATGGCGGTGGCGATCTGGATGGTGGCGAACACCATCACCGGCCCCAGGCAATTGGGCAACAGGTGGAACACCATGATGCGCCAGGCCGGAAAGCCCAGGTTGGCGGCGGCTTCCACGTATTCTTTGCGGCGTTCCTGCAGGGCGCGCCCGCGCATGATGCGCGCGTAGTGCGCCCATTGCACCACTACCAGCGCCAGGATCACCTTGTCGACGCCGCGGCCCATCATGGCCAGCAGCACCAGCGCCACCAGGATGGTGGGAAAGCCCAGGATGAAGTCGACGATGCGCATCAGCATGGTGTCGACGAAGCCGCCTACGTAGGCAGCCACCAGCCCGGCCATGCTGCCGATGGCGGTGGCCAGGCCTACCGCCGACAGGCCCACCATCAGGCTGATGCGCAGGCCGTACAGAATGGCGCTGAGCATGTCGCGGCCCTGGTCGTCGGTGCCCAACAGGTAAATCTTGCCGTCCATCGAGGCGGCGCCTGGAGGCAGGCGGCCGTCGAGCAGGTTCAGGTTGGCGAGGTCGTAGGGGTTTTGCGGCGCGAAGAACGGCGCGGCCAGCACCACCACCATCAGGATGATCAGCGCGATGGCCGAGCCGGTGACGGTGGGGCGGCCGCGCAGTTTTTTCAGGATGGCGGCGCGGCGCGGGGTCTCGGCCAGAGGCTGGATGGTGCGCGTGCGGCCGGGGGAAGATGAATGTGCCATGGCGTTACTGTGCGGGAGCGACGAGCTGCACGCGCGGGTCGAGCGCGGCATAGAGAATATCGACGATGAAGTTGACTATCACGAAGATCAGCGTCACCAGCATGACGTAGGCCACCACCACCGGGCGGTCGAGCTGGTAGACGCTGTCGATCAGCAGCTTGCCCATGCCGGGCCAGGCGAACACGGTTTCAGTGATAGTGGAATACGCGATCAGGCTGCCGAACTCCATGCCCACCACCGTGACGACCGGAATCAGGATGTTGCGCAGGATGTGCCGACGCACGATGCGTCCGGGGCGCACGCCCTTGGCGCGCGCGAATTTCACGTATTCCTGCGATTGGGCCTCGGCCACGCCGGTGGCCGTCAGGCGCAGCACCAGCGCGATATTGGCCAGCGCCAGGTTGACGGCCGGCATGATGACGTGCGACCAGCCGTTGGCCGTCAGGATGGACAGCGGCACGCCCAGCACGCTGACCGTCTCGCCGCGCCCGGAGGCGGGCAGCCAGCCCAGCCACACGGCGAACAGCAGGATGAGCATCATGCCTTGCCAGAAGTTGGGCAGCGAAAAGCCCAGCACCGAGGTCGCCATGATGCCGCGGCCCAGCGGGCGGTCGCGGTACAGGCCGGCCACCAGCCCGAGCGGGATGCCGATCAGACAGGTCAGGGTGATGGCCACCACCACCAGTTCGAAGGTGGCGGGGATACGCTGCACGATCAGCTCGATGGCAGGGATGCCGTGCACGAACGACGTGCCCAGGTCGCCGTGCAGGGCACGCCACAGGAAGGTGAAATACTGCTGCCAGATGGGCTGGTCGAGCCCCAGGCGGGCGATGGTGGCCGCGCGGGCCTCCACCGTGGCCTCGGGGCTGACCAGCAGCTCGATCGGGTCGCCCACGGCATACACCGCGAAAAACACCACGACCGAGACGGCCAGCATCACGAATAGGCTTTGCAGCAGCCTGCGCAGGGTAAACAAAACCACGTTATGCGTTCCTTGGGGTCTTGCGAAAACTACCGGCCGGCCCTATTGGGCCGCTTTGACCGGCTTGACTGATGTGGCCAGAGTGTACTGGTCCGCGCGCCCTTCGTAGGTCAGCCCCTTGCGGAACGCCCAGATGCTGCTTTCGAAATGCAGCGGGATGCTGGGCAGGTCGGCCAGGGCGATGGTCAGGGCCTGCTGCAGCAGTTTTTCGCGCTTGGCGTCGTCCACGGTAGTGACGGCCTGGCGGAATACCTTGTCGAGTTCGGGATTCGAATAGCGGCCGTAGTTGCTGGTGCCCATGCCCAGGTCCGGCGCGTACGAGGTTACCCAGTACTGCAGGAACGACGAGGCTTCGCCGGTTTCCGACGACCAGCCGCCCATGGCGAAGCTGAACTCGCGCTTGGCGCGCTTGGGGAAGTACACCGAGCGGGTCATGGCGTCGACGTGCGCCTTGATGCCCACGCGCGACAGATATTGCGCCACGGCCTGGGTGATCTGGCCGTCGTTGATGTAGCGGTCGTTGGTGGACGACAGCGTCATTTCGAAGCCATCGGGGTAGCCGGCTTCGGCCAGCAGCTTCTTGGCGCCCTCGGGGTCGTATTTCAGTTCGGGCGGATGCGGCAGCGTGCCGAACATGCCGTCGGGCAGGAACTGGTTGGCCGGGGTGGCCATGCCGTCCATGATGCGCGCCACGATGGTCTTGCGGTCGATGGCCATGCTGATGGCGCGCCGCACGCGCACGTCCTGCAGCGGGTTCTTGCCGTTGGGCGCCTTGACCAGCGGGCTGGCATCGCGGCCGACGTCGAACTGGAAGTACACCACGCGCACCGAAGGCGTGACCACGTAGCCGAAGCCCGGCGTGCTCTTGATGCGCTGCACGTCGCGGGCGGCCGGGCTTTCGATCACGTCGAAGTCGCCGGCCAGCAGGCCGGTCAGGCGCGAGCCGGCATTGGGCACCGGCACGAAGGTGACGCTGCGCCATTCGGGCTTGTCGCCCCAGTAGCCGTCGTTGCGTTCGAGCTCGATGCCGGCGCCCTTCACGTACGACTTCATTTTGTACGGGCCGGTGCCGATGGCGTCCTTGCCGCTGTTGAAGTCGGCGACCTTGGGCCAGGGGCCGGTCACGCCGCACTTGTTTTCCAGGTCGAAGGTGATGGGGCCGTGCTCGACGATGCCGCTCCAGAGGATGCCGGTGCGGGTCAGGTCGTTGGCAAGCAGGGGATAGGGCTTGAGCGTCTTGATGCGCAGCGTGTGGGCGTCGGTGGCCTGCACGTCGGCGAACTTCTTCACCACCGCCGCATACGAGCCGGCGATGGATTCTTCATTGTTCATCGCCCTGCAGAAGGTGAAGATCACATCCTGCGGGGTGAGCGGCTGGCCGTTCGAGAACTGCACGCCTTCGCGCAGCTTGAATTCCCAGGTCGTGTCGTCCAGCGCCTTCCACGACGTGGCCAGGCCGGGAACCAGGCTCATCTTGGCGTCCTGCGCCACCAGGGTTTCGAAGATTTGCGAGGCCATCGCATTGTTCGGCGTGGCCTGGTGGTAGTGCGGGTCCATGGCCGTGGGCTCGGAAGCCAGTGCGATCTTCAGCGACTGGGCTTGCGCGCCGGCGGCCAGGCCGAACAGCGCGGCCATGGCCGCCGCGCGGATGCAGGAAGCGTGCATGGGTGTTTTCTCCTGGGCGTAGGGCTTTCGTTGTCGGTACCGCGAAATCAGGCAGGCCGGCCAGGGGCCTGGGTGATGGGTTGGGCCAGGCGCAGCACGGTCACGCCCGGGCGCACGTTGGCCAGCGAAGGCATGATCAGCACGCAGTTATCGTACGGCGTGACGAAGGGTTCGCCGTCATTCCAGCCCAGCAGCGTGCCGGCCTGCGGCAGCTGCTCAAGTCCGCGCCACGGTTGCGCGAAGCGCACGTCGGCGCTGCGCGCGGCGATGGCATGCGTGACGCGCAGCGCCTGCTGGCGAGGCGCATCGGGCGCGAACCAGGCGGCCGGCAGGTCGCCGCGCGCGAAGGCGCCGGCGGCCACCAGGAAGCGGGCCATCTGGTCGATTGCCACGTCGCGCGCCTGCGGCGCTCCATGAAAACCGCATTCGATCAGTAGCGAGCGCGTGTCGTCGCCGTCGGCGCCGAAGCGGCCGTAGTCGCGCATGCGTACCCCGGCGGCATGGCCGGCATCGGCAATGATGTTGGCCGGAGTGCCCAGTTGCAGCGCCAGTTCGATGTTGCGCGGCTGCAGTCCGGTAAGCTGCAGCGGCACTTCCGAATTGCTCATCGAATGGAAGTCCATCAGCCAGTCGGCCTGGGCGACCCAGGGCTGCAGCGCAGCGGCGCGGCGGCGTTCCTGGGAGGACGGGTCGGCCAGCTTGTCGTCGCTCCAGACCCGGTTCATGTCTTCGTCGACAAAGCGGGCCGGCAGGTAATTGGCGGGGTCGAAGCGGTCGAAGGCCGCCAGATTGCAGAACGCCAGCGTCAGTGTGCCGTGGCGCGGCTGCAGCCCGCTGGCCAGGAATGTTTTCAGCGCCCAGGCGCCGCACAGTTCGTTGCCGTGGATCAGCGCCGTCAGCATCACGCGCCGGCCGGGCGCCCCCGAATCGAAGTGCCATACGCCCGGCGTGCCGGTATTGCCCAGGCGCTCGGCCGACAGGTCCGGGCAGGCGAGTTCAAACGGGCGCAGCGAGGCTGCGGCATCAGGAGTGGACATGGGCGCTCCGCAAACAGGGGACACATCGACACCGCCAGCGGCGCGAGCCGGGCGGCACGCGGCGCAGCGCGCGCGCAGGAGGCGATGCCGATACCGCCTGGCAAAGGCGGGCCGGAGAGGCAGCCAGGAACACTTTTCCCCCTGAGCGAGCAGCCAGCCGCGGGCTGGCGCGATGCCGATTCTTATCTTGAGGCAGATTCTAGGAGCGGCTCTGCTTTCTCGACAATTAGAATATTTGCGAAACTATTTGCTTTTTTGGCAAAGCAACCCTGGAGACCCACCCCGGTCTCATCACATCGGTACCACACCATGCATGGAATTGCCCTGAAGTACTTCGTGGCGGTGGCTCAGGCCGGCAGCCTGAGCGCCGCGTCCAAGCAACTGCACGTGGCCGTATCGGCCATCAGCCGCCAGATCGCCCGCCTGGAAGAAGAAGTGGGCGCGCCATTGTTCGAGCGGGCGCCGCGCGGCATGGCCTTGAGCGAGGCCGGGCGGCTGCTGCTGGCGCATGCGCGGCGCACCCAGATGGAGTCGGATGAAGTGCTGCGGCAGATCGCCGGACTGCAAGGCACGCCGCACGACGAGATCCGCGTGGGCGCTTCGGAAGGGCCTGCGCAGGGATTCCTGCCGGTGGCCATGGTCGATTTCCGGCGACGCTATCCGCGCACGCGCTTCTCCCTGCACGTGCTGACGCCGCCTGAATCCATGCGCCAGCTCGCCAACGGCGATATCGATGTGGCGGTGTCGTTCAATGTCGAGCCGGCGCAGGGCGTGGCGGTGGCGCATTCCTGGCGCGCGCCCGTCTATGCCGTGATGGCGGCCACTCACCCGCTGGCCGGGCGCAGCCGGCTGCGGCTGGAAGACGTGCTGGCGTACCCGCTGGCGCTGACCGACGACAAGAGCACCGCCCGGCGCCTGCTCAACCGCACTTGCGCGCTGGAAGACATGCAGTTGCAGGCGGCGTTGATCTCGAACTATTCGCCGGCGTTGCACGGCTTTGTGCGGCATTCCAACGCGGTGATGTTCGCCGGGTACATTTCGGTGGCGTGGCGCCTGAAGCAGGACGGCTTGGTGGCGCTGCCCGTGGTCAGCGCCGAGCTGCAATCGCGCAACTTGCAGATCCAGACCATGGAAGGGCGGCTGCTGCCGCCCGGTGTCGCGCGCTTCATCGAACACCTGAAGGCGCGTATTGATGAGGTCGAGGCAACGGTGTCTGACACCCTTCGGGAGTCAGACACCTGACCGGTGCACGCGACGCGGTGCGTTCTGGGCAGGTGTCAGGCGGCGCGGCATATTTGGGGCAGGTGTCAGGCTCCCGCAGGGTGCCTGACACCGATGTGCATAGATGACTCAGATCGCGGTGTCTGACACCCTTCGGGAGTCAGACACCTGACCGGTGCACGCGGCGCGTGCATTCTGGCAGGTGTCAGGCGGCGCGGCACATTTGGGGCAGGTGTCAGGCTCCCGCAGGGTGCCTGACACCGATGTGCATAGATGACTCAGATCGCGGTGTCTGACACCCTTCGGGAGTCAGACACCTGACCGGTGCACGCGGCGCGGTGCGTTCTGGGCAGGTGTCAGGCGGCGCGGTGCATTCTGGGCAGGTGTCAGGCGGCGCGGCACATTTGGGTCAGGTGTCAGGCTCCCGCAGGGTGCCTGACACCGATGTGCATGGATGACTCAGATCGCGGTGTCTGACACCCTTCGGGAGTCAGACACCTGACCTGTTCAAGCGGCTCGGCGCATTTGGGGCAGGTGTCAAACACCTGGCTGGCGCCGGTGTGGCGCGATTACTTGGAATGCACCGACATGGCCAGGGTGTACTGGTCGCGGCGGCCTTCGTAGGTGAGGCCCTTGCGGAACGCCCAGATGCTGCTTTCGAAGTGCAGCGGGATCAGCGGCAGGTTATCCAGCGCGATCTGCGTGGATTGCTGCAGCAGCTTTTCGCGCTTTTCCGGGTCGACCGTCACGATGGCCTGCTCGTACACCTTGTCGAAGTCGGCGTTCGAGAAGCCGCCGTAGTTGCTGGTGCCCAGGCTGCGGGCCGAGTCGGTCGAGGCCACCCACAGCTGGAACAGCGCCGACGCTTCGCCGGTCTCGGCCGGCCAGCCGCCCATGGCGAAGCTGAACTCGCGCTTGGCGCGCTTGGGGAAGTAGATCGAGGCGGTCATGGCGTCGACGTGGGTCTTGATGCCGATGCGCGACAGGTACTGCGCCACCGCCTGCGTCACCTGGCCGTCGTTCACATAACGGTTGTTGGTGGACGACAGGGTCAGCTCGAAGCCATCGGGGTAGCCGGCTTCGGCCAGCAGCTTCTTGGCGCCTTCCGGGTCGTACTTGATCTCGGGAGCCTTGGGCAGCGCGCCGAACATGCCGTCAGGCATGTACTGGTAGGCCGGGGTCGACAGGCCGTCCATGATGCGTGCGTTGATGGTCTTGCGGTCGATGGCCATGTTGATGGCGCGACGCACGCGCAGGTCCTGCAGCGGGTTCTTGCCGTCGGGGCTCTTGACAAACGGACTGGGGTTGCGGCCCACGTCGGGCTGGAAGAAGATCAGGCGGGTCGACGGCGTGGCCACGTAGCCGAAGTTGCCGTTTTCCTTCAGGCGCGGCAGGTCGCGCGCGGCCGGGTTTTCGATGACGTCGAAGTCGCCCGACAGCAGGCCGGTCAGGCGCGGGCCGGCATTGGGCACGGGCACGAACTTCACCGTTTTCCACTGCGGCTTGTCGCCCCAGTAGCCTTCGTTGCGCTCGAGCTCGATGCCGGTGCCCTTCACGTACGACTTCAGCTTGTACGGACCGGTGCCGATGGCGTCTTTGCCGCTGTTGAAGTCGGCCACGGTGGGCCAGGGACCGGTGACGCCGCAGCCTTCCTTGGGCGTGAACTTCAGCGCGCCGTGCTCGACGATGCCGTTCCAGATGATGGGCAATTGCCGCGCCAGTTCGGCCGGCATCAGCGGGAAGGGCTCGGCAGTCTTCAGGATGACCGTATGCGCGTCAGGCGTTTGCACGTCGGTCAGCAGCTTGGTGACCGTCATGTACGACTGCGAGATGTTGGTCTTGTTGTTCAGGGTGCGGCACACCGAGAACAGCACGTCTTGCGAGGTGAACGGCTCGCCGTTCGAGAACTTCACGCCTTCGCGCAGCTTCAGTTCCCAGGTCAGGTCATCCAGGTTTTTCCACGACGTGGCCAGGCCGGGCTTGAGCTTCATGTCGGCGCTGCGGTAGATCAGCGAGTCGTAGACATGGGCGGCGAACGCGTCGTTCTGCGTCTGCTTGTGATAGTGGGGATCGGCGGACGTCGGTTCGGACGACAGGGCGATGGTCAGGGTCTGGGCCAGGGCGGCGGGGGCGGCGGCCAGGCCGGCGCTGGCCGCTAGCAAGGCCAGGGAAGTACGCAGTTTCATGAAGGCTCCAGGTCGACGGGACCGATTGCGCCACTGCCGGCAGGGTGCCGCCAGATGCAATCAATCGTGACAAGGGGGCGATTATCGGAAGCTGCTTCCCGCGTTGTCAATCACACATATCGATATTGCGTCACAACAAATGCAACCCACAAGCCAGAAACGACAAGGCGCCGCTCCCCGCTTCGGGGTGCGGCGCCTTGGACACGCGCAAGACGCGTACAGTTTTGCCGCCCGGCCCTTTTCAGGGGCGGGCGGCAAACCGGAGGGCAATTACCACTGCGAACCGGCGTAGCGGGCGCTGGCGGCGCGGGCGCGATTCATGGCGTCGTTCACTTCGGCGACGTAGTCGACAAAGGCGACGACGCCGCGGGCGATCGCGTTACCGGCCTGCTTCAGCAGCACCAGCGGGTGGGCATTCGGTTGGCTTTCCATTGCGCCGCGAAGCAGGTCGCGTTCCAGCGCATCGGTCAGGCGGGCATTGGGGTTCAGGGTCAGTTCGCTCATGGTCTTTCTCCAGTCCGTTTCGTCATGGGGTAAACCATTATAGGGATAACCCTAAGTGCAATGCAACATGAATCTGTGGATAAGTTGTAACGGTGGCTAACCGTGGCCATTGCGCAACTGTCGGGCGGCATCCGCCAGTTCGCCGGCCGTCAGCCCAATGGGGCCGATGCGTGCCGCCACCAGGGCATCGGCGGCGGCTCCGTGCAGCCAGACGGCGCCCGGCACGGCCTGGTCGAGCGCGATGCCCTGGGCCACCAGGCTGCCCAGCATGCCGGCCAGGACATCGCCCGTGCCGGCCGTGGCCAGGCCGGCGTTGCCGGTGATATTGCGTAGACACAGGCCGTCGGACCGGCATACCAGTGTGCCCGCGCCCTTGAGCACTACCCACGCGCCGTGGCGGCTGGCCAGGGCGCGGGCGGCCGACGGGCGGTCGGCCTGTACCGCCCCGGTGTCCGTGCCCAGCAGCCGAGCGGCTTCGGCGGGATGCGGCGTCAGGATGACCGGCCCCGTTCCCCAGGCAGGCAATGCGCCGCCGGCCAGCAAGTTCAGGCCGTCGGCGTCCAGCACCAGCGGCGCGTCGCCGCGCTGCGCGAACAGGGCGTCCAGGGTGGCCCGCGCCTGGGCATCGGTGCCCAGGCCGCAGCCGGCCACCCAGGCGTCGACCGGCAGGCCCGCCTGGAACAGGCTGGCGGCATCGCGCAGCATCAGTTCAGGTTGCAGCGGATCGCAGGCCAGTGGGCAGGACGCCTGGGCAAAGCCCGCCAGCACCTTGCCGGCGCCGGTTTTCAACGCCGCCCGCGCGGCCAGCAGCACGGCTCCGGCCATGCCGGCGCCGCCGCCCACTACCGCCACCGTGCCGCACGTGCCCTTGTGGGCGTCGGCGGGGCGCGGCGCGAACAAGGCGGGTAGATTTTGCCGGAGGATGGGGGCGGGCATCGTGGCGGGAGCGGCGGACATGGGTGGCTTTCGGGCTGCGGGTTGGCGAGGCTATCCACTATAGTGCCCGGAAAGCCTGAGCATCACATCCGGAGGAGACCATGTCCGAACCATCGCTCGATCACTATGCGCGCTATCAAGCCCTGAAGCTGCGCCGTCACCCCCAGGGCATTCTGGAAATCGTCATGGGCGCGCGTGGCGGCGTGCCGGGCAAGCTGTCCACCGCCGACGAAGGGCTGCACCGCGAACTGGCCGACATTTGGCGCGACGTGGACACCGATCCGGATACGCGGGTGGTGGTGATTCGCGGCGAGGGCAAGGGTTTCTCGGGCGGCGGCGACCTGGAGCTGGTGCAGCAGATGGCCGACGATTTCGAGGTGCGCGCCCGCGTGTGGCGCGAGGCGCGCGACCTGGTCTACAACGTGATCAACTGCAACAAGCCCATTGTGTCGGCCATGCATGGCGCCGCCGTGGGGGCGGGGCTGGTGGCCGGCCTGCTGGCCGACGTGTCGATTGCCGCGCGCGATGCCCGCATTATCGATGGCCACACCCGCCTGGGCGTGGCCGCGGGCGACCATGCGGCCATCGTTTGGCCGCTGCTGTGCGGCATGGCCAAGGCCAAGTATTACTTGCTGCTGTGTGAAGCCGTCAGCGGTGAAGAGGCCGAGCGCATCGGCCTGGTGTCGTTGTGCGTGGACGAGGCCGAACTGATCGGCAAGGCATTCGAGGTGGCCGGCAAGCTGGCCAGCGGGTCGCAGACGGCGATCCGTTGGACCAAGTACGCGCTGAACAATTGGCTGCGACTGGCGGGGCCCAGCTTCGACGCCTCGCTGGCATTGGAATTCATGGGCTTCGCCGGGCCGGACGTGCGGGAAGGCATCCAGTCGCTGCGCGAACGCCGCCCGCCCGCATTCAAGCCAGACGCGCCGTTCTGACGGAGGTGGCTGCGGAGCAGGCTGCTTGCACGGCGTGGCCCGCAAAGGTGCCAGGCTCGGCAGACGCCTCAGCTGTAGCCGACCCTACACAGGTGTCAGGCTCCCGCAGGGTGCCTGACACCGTACGAATGAACCGGCCGTGGCACGCAGCGGTGTCAGGCTCCCGCAGGGCGCTTGACACCAGGCCTTGCCAAGTGCCCAAGCCAACATCCGCGGCATTTCTTGATGGAAGCCGCTATTTGTTCAGGAACCGTGCGAAGGCTTCCTGGGCTTCCTGGGTGTGCAGGCGGGCGCGGAATTGCGTGGCTTCGAAGTCCAGGGTTTCGTTGATGGCGTCGCGATCGGCCCGCTTCAGCATGGCCTTGGTCAGGCGCAGCGCGCTGCGGGGCTGTGCCGCCAGATCGGCAGCCGTGGCGCGCGCCGCGGCCAGCGCCTGGCCGGGTTCGGTGACGGCGGTGACCAGCCCGGCCTGCATGGCTTCATCGGCGCCGAAGGCCTTGCCCTGCAGCAGCCACTGGGCCGCCTTGCGTGCGCCAGCCAGCCGCGGCAGCAGCAGGCTGGACGCGCCTTCGGGGCATAGTCCCAGCGCCACGAACGGAATGCGCAATGTGGCCGTGCGACCCGCGTATACGAAATCGCAATGCTGCAACAGCGTGACGCCGATGCCGATGGCGTAGCCCTCGACGGCGGCAATTACCGGCAGGTCGGTGGCGATGAGGGCGCGCAGGAAGGTCATGCCGGCGCTGTCGCCCGCGGGCCGGCCGCCCTGGAAATCGTGCAGGTCGTTGCCGGCGGTGAAATGCTCGCCGGCGCCGGTCAGGATCACCGCCGACAGGGAGGCGTCTGCAGTGGCCTGGCGTAGTTGCTCCGCCAGCGCCAAGTAGGTGGCGACGTCGAGCGCATTGCGCCGCTGCGGCCGGTTGATGGTCAGCGTCAGGATAGACCCGTCGCGTTCGACACGCAGGCTGTCGGGCGGGGCGCTTGCCGCCTGGCTTGCGCCATGGGAGGTGTCCGGCGCGCTCATGCGAATGCCCTGCCGGCCAGCCGTGCCTGCGCCTGGGCGTATTCCTGGCGCAGCGTGGCGATGATGTCGGCCGCCGGGCGCACGCTGTCGATGCCGCCCACGCCCTGTCCGGCGCCCCAGATGTCTTTCCAGGGCTTGACGCGCGTGGAGCCGAAATTTGACGCGGCCGCCTCGGGGGCGGGCAGGTTGGCCGGATCGAGTCCGGCCGCGACGATGCTGGCTTTCAGGTAGTTGCCCGGGATGCCGGTGAAGAACGGCGTGTACAGGATATCGGACGCGCTGGCGTCGACGATGGCCTGTTTGTAGCCGTCGGAGGCGTTGGCCTCGGCGCTGGCGATGAAGCGCGTACCCATGTAGGCGAAATCGGCGCCCAGGGCCAGCGCCGCCAGAATGCCCTGGCCCGACGTGATGGCGCCCGACAGGATCAGCGGGCCGTCGTAGAAGCGCCGCACCTCGGACACCAGCGCGAAGGGGCTGAGCGTGCCCGCATGGCCGCCCGCCCCGGCGCACACCAGGATCAGGCCGTCCACGCCGGCTTCCAGGGCCTTTTCGGCGTGGCGCACCGTGGTCACGTCGTGGAACACCTTGCCGCCCCACGCATGGATGCCGGCGACCAGGTCGCCGGGGGCGCGCAGGCTGGTAATGATGAACGGCACGCGGTGCTTGCCGCACAGGTCGAGGTCGTGTTCGAGCCGGTCGTTCGACTTGTGGATGATCTGGTTCACCGCGAACGGGGCCACTACCGCCGCCGGATCGGCCTGGCGGCGGGCGGCCAGGCCTTCCTGCACTTCGGCCAGCCATTCGTCCAGCAGCGTCTGCGGACGGGCATTCAGGGCGGGAAACGAGCCCATGACCCCGCTGGCGCACTGCGCCACCACCAGCTTGGGGTTGGACACGATGAACATGGGCGAGCAAATGACCGGCAGCGTCATTTGCGCATAGAGCTGGTTGACCAGGACTTGGGGCTGGGTAGCGTCGCGTGCGTTCATGAAAAGGCGGAAGGTTGAAAGTGAGCGAAAGGCGTGCGTATAATTACCTACCGGATGTCCGGTAATTAATTGTCTACCATTTAACGGCATGCCCCGCCGCCCTGTCAATGCGGGCCGCCATGCATGCCCGCCAGGCCTCGCACCCACCCATGCCCGATAGCCCAGTTCCCGCCAAGCGGCCCCGCGCCGGACGCCCGCCCACGCTGCAGGCGCCCCGCGAACGCATCCTGGAAGAAGCGGCGCGCCTGTTCGCCCGCAGCGGCTACGAAAACAGTTCGGTGGCCGACCTGGCCGCGGCCCTGGGGGTGTCCAAGGCGGCCATCTACCATTACTACACCACCAAGCAAGACATCTACGACGCCATCATTCTCGAAGTGGTGGGCGGCCTTACCGTCGCCGTGTCGCAAGCGGTGGCGCAGGCTGATACGGCGTCCGGGCGCTTGCGCCAGTTCATGCTGGCCCACGCCCGCTATTTTGAAGAGCACCACCCGGAGTTCGTCACCATGCTGGTGGGCTATTCCGGCATGGCCATTCCCGAACGCGACGACGCTGCCCGTCTGCGCGACGGCTACGAGCGCATGCTGCGCGGCATTCTGGCCGATGGCATGGCCAGCGGCGAGTTCCGGGCGATGGACGTCGCGTCCACCGGGCGCGCGGTGCTGTCCATGCTGAACTGGATGGCGCGCTGGTACCAGCCCGGCGGCGCCCAGACGGCCGAGTCCATCGCGGCCGGCTATTTCGACCTGTTGCGCGGTGGCCTGGCCACTTAGCAGCGGGCATTTTTTCTTATTTCGTTCCACAGGTTCCCATCATGGCTCTTGATACCGAAACCCTGACCCTGCTGCTGGATGCGGTGCGCCGCTTCGTCACCGACCGGCTGGTGCCCGCCGAAGAGGCGCTGGCCCATACCGGCGAAATTCCGCCGGACATCGTGGCCGAGATGCGCGAACTGGGGCTGTTCGGGCTGTCGATCTCGCCCGACTACGGCGGCCTGGGCCTGACCATGGAAGAAGAGGTGCGGGTGGTGTTCGAGCTGGGCCAGACCTCGCCGGCTTTCCGCTCGCTGGCGGGCACCAACATCGGCATTGGCTCGCAATCCATCGTGCTGGCCGGCACTGACGAGCAGCGCAGCCACTACTTGCCGAAACTGGCCAGCGGCGAGCTGATCGGTTCGTTCGCCCTGACCGAACCCGACGCGGGCTCGGATGCCATGTCGCTGCGCACCAGCGCCGTGCGCGACGGCGACCACTACGTGCTCAACGGCACCAAGCGCTTCATCACCAATGCGCCGGTGGCGGGACTGTTCTCGGTCATGGCGCGCACCGCGCCCGAACGCAAGGCGAGTTCGATTTCGTGCTTCCTGGTCGATGCCGGCACCCCGGGCCTGACGCTGGGCAAGCCCGACAAGAAAATGGGCCAGGCAGGCGCGCTGACCTGCGACGTGGTGTTCGACAATTGCCGCGTGCCGGCCACGGCGCTGCTGGGCGGCGAAGAGGGCACCGGCTTTCGCACCGCGATGCGCGTGCTCGACAAGGGCCGGCTGCACATCTCGGCACTGTGCGTTGGCATCGCCGAACGGCTGGTGCGCGACGCGGTCAAGTACGCCACCGAGCGCAAGCAGTTTGGCCAGCCGATCGCCGAATTCCAGCTGGTGCAGGCCATGATCGCCGACAGCCAGGCTGAACTGTATGCCGCGCGCTCGATGGTGCTGGACGCCGCCCGCAAACGCGACCGCGGCGAGAACACCACCCTCGAGGCGGCCTGCTGCAAGCTGTACGCCACCGAGATGGTGGGGCGCGTGGCCGACCGCGCGGTGCAAATCCATGGCGGCGCCGGATACATATCCGAATACGCGGTCGAGCGCTTCTACCGCGACGTGCGCCTGTTCCGCATTTACGAAGGCACTTCGCAGATCCAGCAACTGGTGATCGCGCGCGAAACCATCAAGGCTTATTCGTAGTCGCAGCGCCGTGCCACGCAGTGCGCCGCGTTGTGCGCGGCGTGCACAAGAACGTTCGGAAAACGGAATACGCCATTGCGGCGGCAGGGACTAATATCGAGAGTTCCCTGTCGCCATTGCATTCACTTATTTCCCACTATGTCGCAACGACCCGCCCCCCTGACCGGCATTCGCGTGCTGGACCTGACCCGCGTGCTGGCCGGCCCCTGGTGTACCCAGAACCTGGCCGACCTGGGCGCTGAAGTCATCAAGATCGAACGCCCCGGCGCAGGCGACGACACGCGCGCCTGGGGACCTCCCTACCTGAAAGACGCCGCCGGGGCCGATACCACCGAGGCCGCCTACTACCTGAGCGCCAACCGCAACAAATATTCCGTGGCGCTGGACATCGCCTCGCCGCGCGGCGCAGAGCTGGTGCGCGAACTGGCGCGCCAGAGCGACATTCTGGTGGAGAACTTCAAGGTCGGCGGCTTGCGCAAGTACGGCCTGGACTACGACACTCTGAAGGCCGACAACCCCGGCCTGATCTACTGCTCGATCACCGGCTTCGGCCAAACCGGCCCCTACGCCAGCCGCCCGGGCTACGACTTCATGATCCAGGGCATGGGCGGGCTCATGAGCATCACCGGCGAACGCGACGATCTGCCCGGCGGCGGGCCGCAGAAAGCCGGCGTGGCGGTGGCCGACCTGATGACCGGCATGTATTCCACCGTGGGCATCCTGGCGGCTTTGCACGAACGCGGCCGCAGCGGGCTGGGCCAGCACATCGACATGGCGCTGCTCGACTGCCAGGTGGCCATGATGGCCAACCAGAACCTCAACTACATGACCTCGGGTCAGGCGCCGCGCCGGGCCGGCAACGCGCACCAGAACCTGGTGCCGTACCAGGTATTCGCCGCCAGCGACGGCCACCTGATCGTGGCCGTGGGCAACGACAGCCAGTTCCGCAACTATTGCCGCGTCATTGGCCTGCCCGAACTGTCCGCCGACCCGCGCTTTGCCACCAACCCGCAGCGCGTGCAGAACCGCGACGCCCTGGTGCCGCTGCTGGCCGAGCGCATGGCCACCGGCGAACGCGACCACTGGCTGGCGGAACTGGAATCGGCCGGCGTGCCGGCCGGCCCCATCAATACGCTGGACCAGGTCTACCAAGACCCGCAAGTGCAGGCGCGCGAGATGAGACGCGAGTTGCCGCACCCCACGGCCGGCACCGTGCCCATCGCGGCCAGCCCGTTGAAGTTGTCGGGCAGCCCGGTGCAGTATCGCCGTCCCGCGCCCCTGTTGGGTGAACACACCCGCCAGGTGCTGGCCGAACGGCTGGGCCTGTCGGACGAAGAAATCCAGGCGCTGGCGCAGCCGCGCGCATAAGTTGGCAAAAGACATGAACCGGAAGGAGCACATTCGATGACAGACATCCAGACCATCGCGGTGGTGGGTGCGGGCGCCATGGGGCGTGGCATTGCGCAGATCGCCGCCCAGGCCGGCGTGCAGGTACGGCTTTACGACACCAGCGCCGATGCCATCGCCTCGGCCCGTGAATCGCTGCGCCAGCTGTGGGACAAGCTGTCCCAGAAAGGCAAGCTCAGCGCGGCCGACGCCCAGGCCGCGCTTGAACGTGTGCAGCCCGCCGCCACGCTGGAAGCTCTGGCGGGTTGCCAACTGGTTGTCGAAGCTATTGTCGAGCGCCTGGACGTCAAGCGCGACCTGTTCGCCAAGCTCGAGCCCATCGTCGGCCCCGACTGCATCCTGGCGTCGAACACCTCGTCGCTGTCCATTACCGCCATTGCCGCGGCCTGCGAACGCCCGCAGCGCGTGGCCGGCTTTCACTTCTTCAATCCGGTGGCCCTGATGAAGGTCGTGGAGGTCATCGACGGCCTGCGCAGCGACCCGGCCGCCGGCGATGCGCTGGCCGCGCTGGCGCGCCGCATGGGCCACACGCCCGTGCGCGCCAAGGACATGCCCGGGTTCATCGTCAACCACGCGGGTCGCGGCATGAATATCGAAGGCCTGCGGGTGGCGCAGGAATCGGTGGCCTCGTTCGCCCAGATCGACGCCATCATGCGCGAACAGGCGGGCTTTCGCATGGGCCCGTTCGAGCTCATGGACCTGACCGCGCTCGACGTGTCCCATCCGGTCATGGAATCGATTTACCGTCAGTTCTTTGACGAGCCGCGCTTTCGTCCGTCGCCCATCACCACGGTGCGGCTGGCTGGAGGGCTGATCGGCCGCAAGGCGGGCGCGGGGTTCTATGCCTATCCCGATGGCCAGAAGCAGGCGCCGGCCGAGCCGGCCGTGCCTGCGGCACAGACCGGCCTGCGGGTCTGGATCAGCCCCGCACACGAAGAGGGGCATGCGCGTGCGCAGGCCTTGCTGGAATCGCTGGACGCCAACATCGCCGACACCGCCGAGCCGCCCGAGCAGGCGCTGATCGTAGTGACGCCCTATGGCGAAGACGTGTCTACCTGCGCCTACCAGCAGGGGCTGGATGCGGCCCGCACTGTGGGCCTCGATACGCTGCATGGCCTGTCAGCCGGCAAGCGCCGCACGTTGATGCTGTCGCCCGCTACGCAGGCGACCTGGCGCGATGCCGCCCATGCGCTGCTGGCGGCCGACGGCGCGCCGGTCAGCGTCATCCAGGATTCGCCGGGATTCGTCGCGCAGCGCATCGTGGCCGCCATCGTCAACGTGGCCAGCGAGATCGCGCAGCAAGGCATTGCCACCCCCGCCGACATCGATCGCGCCGTCACCCTGGGCCTGGGCTATCCCATGGGGCCGCTGGCCATGGGCGACGCGCTGGGTGGCGCCCGCATCCTGGAGATTCTGCGCAATCTGCAGCGCGTGACGGGCGATATGCGCTACCGTCCCAGCCTGTGGCTGCAACGCCGCGTGCAACTGGGGCTGTCGCTGCTGGCCGAGCCGGCCGCCTGAACAAGGCAGCGGGCGGCTCGCGCCGCCCAAGAAAAAACCCGTGCGGCCCAGGGCCGCACGGGTTTTTTTATGCGCCGGTACGTGGCTTACTGGGCCGCGTTGACCATGTATTCAACCGCGGCGCGAATGTCTTCTTCAGACGCATTGGCCGCGCCGCCCTTGGGCGGCATGGCGCCCTTGCCCGTGAGAGCGACCTTCACCATGGCGTCGATGCCGGTCTTGATATAGGGCTCCCACGCGGCCTTGTCGCCGAACTTCGGAGCGCCGGCTACGCCAGTGCCGTGGCAGGCGAAGCAGGTGGATTTGTAGAGTTTTTCGCCGGCCGGGTTGACGGCGGCTTCAGCCTTTGGGGCGGCGGCGGGCGCGGGCGCTTCGGCCTTGGGCGCCTCGGCCGCAGCCGCAGCGGGGGCCGCTGCCGGAGCCGGCGCGGCTGCCGCTGCCTGCTTGGGAGCTTCGGCCTTGACGCCTTCGCCTTCCTGGGCGGGGGCGGCGGGTTCGTCGAACGAACCGCCCGACTGGTTGGCCATATAGACCACCGCGCGCGCCACTTCGTAGTCGCTGAGAGCGGGGTTGCCGCCCTTGGCGGGCATGGCGCCCTTGCCGTGCAGCGCCACGTTGAGCATGGATTCAAAGCCGCTCTTGATGAACGGCGCCCAGGCGGCCTTGTCGCCAACCTTGGGCGCGCCTGCCACACCCGCGGTATGGCAGGCCGTACAGACAGCCTGGAAGACTTGTTCGCCGGTCTTGAAGACCTTGGGCGCGTTGGCGTCGACCAGCTCGAAACCGGCCACCGGGGCGATGCGCCGCGCCACGGCTTCTTCGGTCAGCGTGTCGGAGCCCGCGCCGACCTTCGTGCCGGAGCTGACCATGTTCACCAGCATGATGATGACGATGATCGGGACCAGGAAGGCCAGCACGACCGTGACGATCAGCTGTTTGGGGGTCTTGATGGGCGAGGCGTGTTCTTCGTTGTGTTCCTGCTCGTTGCTCATAACCAAATCCTGCAAATCGGGTACCGGGGCGCCTGGCGGCGGCAACAGACGAATAACTACAGCGCAAGGCTCGGCCCGAAAAGTGGCCCCGCCCCGCATGCAAACGATGGATTATATAACGGCCTGTAAGACAGGGATGACGGTAGTCATCTGATTTGTACGTGGCGGCGGCGCATCGGCTCGAAACTTAGGTACAATACCGCCTCTTTGCGCCCGTAGTTCAATGGATAGAATGAGAGTTTCCGAAGCTCTTGATACAGGTTCGATTCCTGTCGGGCGCGCCAGAATCATTTCCATCATGGTGCCGAGCCGGCAATAAGCATCCCAGCCCGGCCTGCCAAAGCCTTCAAGCGCAAAAAGGCATCGAATGGAAGTCGACCAAATAATCGCAACCCTGGGTATGGAGCGCCATCCGGAAGGTGGCTGGTTTGTCGAGACCTTCCGCGACACCCGGGGCGACGCACGCGCGTGCTCAACGGCAATTTATTACCTGCTCGAGGCGGGCGACAGCTCGCACTGGCACCGTGTCCGCGACGCGGCGGAAGTCTGGCACTTTTATGCCGGCGACCCCTTGCTTCTCACGCTTTCCGATGGCGACACGACCACGCGCATTACGCTGGGCACCGATTTCGCGCAGGGTGAGCGGCCGCAAGCGGTGGTGCCGGCCAATGTCTGGCAGGCTGCGCGCCCGCTTGGGCGTTTCACGCTGGTAGGTTGCACGGTCGCGCCCGGGTTCGAGTTCAGCAGCTTCGAACTGGCTCCGTCCGGCTGGAGCCCCCGGAGCGATTAGCCCGGGAGCTGCTCGCGAATTTGCGATGCATAGACGTAGAAAAAAGCCACGCGGTGGTGCGTGGCTTCCGTCAGCGAACGACTATTCGCGCACGACTATTCGGTAGACAGATTCAGCTTGTGGATCAGGTCGCCGAAGCGCTTGATTTCCGACTGGTAGAACGCTTCCAGCTGCTCCGGCGTGCGATAGGTGCTTTCCGCCGATTGGGCGTCCAGGCTTTTCTGCACTTCGGGGTTGGCCAAGGCCGCTTTGTTGGCCGTGTTCAGTTGCGCCACTACGGCTTTGGGCGTGCCAGCCGGCGCGAACAGCGCATACCACTGCGAGAATTCCAGTCCCGGAAAACCCGCCTCGGCCATGGTGGGCACGTCGGGCAGCGCGCGCGAGCGAGTGGGGTGGGCCACGGCCAGGATCTTGATCCGGCCCGACGATTGCTGGGCGGTGGCCGAAGCCGTGCCGACAAATGCCAGGTCGACCTGGCCGCCCATGGCGTCCGTAACGGCGGGGCTGTCGCCTTTGTAAGGAACATGCACCATGTCCAGCCCGGTCGCGGCCTTGAAGGCTTCGCCCGTCAGGTGGCCGGTGCCGCCCACGCCACTGCTGCCGAACGACAGCCGGTGCGTCTTGCCGTATTGCAGCAGTTCCTTCACGTTGTCGATGCCCAGGCTGGCATTGACGACCATCACAATGGGCACGGACGCCACCATGGCCACCGGCGTGAAATCTTTATTGGCATCGTACGACTGCTGCTTCTGATACAGCGTCGGGTTGGTGCCGTGCGTGGCGCTATTGCCCATCAGCAGGGTATAGCCATCCGGCTTGGCCTTGGCGACATAAGCCGCGCCGATCATGCCATTGGCGCCGCTCTTGTTGTCCACCACGATGTTGGCCTTCATTTCTTCGCCCATGTAGCGGGCCATGAGGCGTGTCAGGAAGTCATTGGCCCCGCCGGCGGCGTAGGGCGAGATGAACTGGACGGGCCGGTCGGTGGGGTATTCGGCCATCGCCGGCAGGGCGAAGCCGGCGGCCAGCAGGGCCACTGCGGCGCGACGGATGAGTCGGGTTCTGAAAAGTCGCGAGTTCAGCATGGGGGTCTCCTCAAACAGTGCGGACATCGTTGGATTTTTTCGACCGGGCTGCCGTCCGGTTGTGATTGTCCGCAGTCTAAGGCGCGCGTCCTGGCGTCTTGCCCAGTTCGACCATGCGTCGCGCAGATACAAGTCCACTTTATGGAATTCCTGGCAGTTCATTGGATTTTCAGCTGGCACCGCGAGGAGTTTCCCCGGAAAATAGTCCATATCATGGACTTTGGAGATGCGCCTGGCGACTCAGGCCAGCGCCAGGCTGGGCATGGCGTAGGGTACGCGGTCGCGGTCGACGTGGTTGCGCAACTCTGCCTCGATGGCCGTGACCGTATCGCCCAGGCAGCGCACCACCATTTCAAGACGGTCCTGTCCCAGGCGTGACGCCAGCGTCGACACACTGACGCCGGCCGCGGGCGTGCCGTCGGGCGAGCGGATCACCATGCCCACCGAATGCACTGGCGGCTCGTCCATTACCTTGTTGGTGGCGTAGCCGCGCCGCCGCGTGCTGTCGATGCTGGCGCGCAGCGCGGCCTCGGTGAAACGGGGATTCTTGCGGCGCGTGCGCTCGACGTTGATGCGGCAGATTCGATCGATTTCCTCGTCGGGCAGCGCGCTGATCAGGGCCAGGCCGCTGGCGCCCACGTTAAGCGGGCGGTGGCGACCCACGTCGTGCACGAACATCTTGATGGGAAAAGAGCCGTCGGCGCGCGCCACGCAGATTCCGTCGAAGCCCGAACGCACCGTCAGGAACACCGTGTCGCCGGTGTGCTCCGCGACTGCCTCCAGATAGGGCAGGCAGATGTCGCGCATGGCGACTTTCGGCGCGGCGGCCAGTCCCAGCTCGTAAGCCAGGCTGCCCAGGTGGTAGCGCTTAGTGGCGGAGTCCTGGCGGATCAGTTTCTCGGCGACCATGCCTTGCAGCAGCCGGTGTACCGTGGGCCGTTCCAGTCCGGTGCGGCGATACAGGTCGACCAGCCGGCTGCCGGCGCGGTTATTGGCGCCGATGATGCGTAGCAGCGCGACCGCGCGCTGCAGGGATTGTGTGCCGGGAGCCGCCTTGCCGGCCGCGGCGCTGGGGGTGGTCATGAGGTCTCCTTGGCAGCAGGTTATTGCGCGCATGCAGATATCGATAGTCTGCATAGTGGACGCCGCCATGGCTCGCATTGTGCCCCCATCCCTAGGGAGAGCCTACTGCAAGTTCACAATGTGGACGTGTTTTCGCCGTGGGTGGGCCGGCCGGCGCCCGGAAGGCGGACAAAAGCCGGCAACATACAAACCCTCTCAGCTCGCACTTGGAAGGTCATGGCGCACGAACAGGAACTGATCACACAGGTCGAGGCCGGCGTGCTGTGGTTGACCCTCAATCGCCCCGAACGCCGTAACGCGCTCAGCCCGACGCTGTACGAGGCGCTGCTCGAATCGCTGGCGTGCGCCGCAAACGATGCCGCCGTCGGCGCGGTCGTGCTGACGGGGGCCGGCGCCAGCTTCTGCGCCGGGGGCGACGTGGCGCGCATGAACCGGCAATCGCAGGCGCAAGCCGCCCCGGCGGCGCCGGCCGAACGGGTAGCCGCCATGCGCCGCCGCACCCGCATCGTGGAGTGCCTGCATGGCATGCCCAAGCCCACCATCGCGATGATCCGGGGCGCTGCCGTTGGCGCGGGCCTGTCGCTGGCGCTGGCATGCGACCTGCGCTATGGCGATTCGTCCGCCAAATTGCGCACCGGGTTTGCCAACGTGGGCTTGCCCGGCGATTTTGGCGGCCATTATTTCCTGCCGCGCATTGTCGGCCCCGCCAAGGCGCGCGAGCTGTACCTGCGCTCGCCGATGCTGTCGGCGGCCCAGGCGCTGGAGCTGGGGCTGCTGAATGAAGTGTTCAGCCCCGAGCAGCTGGAGAGCGAAGTCACCGGCATTGCCCGCGGCCTGGCCGCGGGTCCGCAGCCTGCCATCGCGCATACCAAGGCCAACCTGAACGATGCCCTCGTGCTGGAACTGGCCGAAGTGCTCGACCGTGAATGCGCGCGCCATGTGGAATGCGCCGACAGCCCCGACCACAAGGAAGCCGTGCGCGCCTTCATGGAAAAACGCGCGCCTGTATTCCAGCGTCCGTCCGCCGCCATTGCCGGCGGGGGGAAGCACTGATCCTACGCCCATTTGGAGGAAGTCCATGTCCAGACTATGTGAAGGCCGTGTCGTCATCGTGACCGGCGCAGGCCGCGGCATCGGCCGCGAATACGCGTTGCAGCTGGCCCGCGAGGGCGCCCGTGTGGTCGTCAATGACCTGAGCGTTTCGCGCTCGGGAGAAGGCACCGAGGAAAGCACCGCCGAAGCGGTCGCGAGCGAGATTGTCGCCGCGGGCGGCCAGGCCATTGCCAACCATGAAAACGTGGCCGATTTCGCCGGCGCCAAGCGCATGATCGACGCCGCGGTGGAGCACTTCGGCGCCTTGCACGTCCTGATCAACAATGCGGGCATTCTGCGTGATCGCACGCTGTGCAATATGACCGAGCAGGAGTGGGACGCCGTCATCAATGTGCACCTGAAGGGCTCGTTCGCGCCCTGCCACCATGCCGCCGCCTACTGGCGCGACCTGTATAAGCAGACCGGCACGCCGGTCAATGCCCGCATCATCAATACGTCGTCGTCGTCCGGCCTGTACGGCAATATCGGCCAGATCAACTACGGGGCAGCCAAGGCCGGCATCGCCGCGATGACGATCATTGCCGCCCGGGAACTCAAGCGCTATGGCGTCACCGTCAACGCCATCAACCCGCATGCCCAGACCCGCATGACCGAAGGCATACGCGAGCGTTCCGCCGAGGAAATCGCCTCGCGCCATCCGCGCTGGATCGCCCCGGCCGTCGTCTGGCTGGCCAGCGCCGATAGCCAGGATGTGACCGGACGCATCTTCGAACTGGGCGGCGGCCATCTGGCGGCGATGGAAGGATGGCGGCGCGGCCCCGCGGCCGAGCCCATTGACGATGCGGCGCGTATTGGCCCTGTGATGCGCGATCTGGCGCAGCGGGCGCGGCGCAACGTCGACATGAAAGGCCATGAGCTTGATTGACCCGGGAGCAGGCTGTGATTGACAAGCGTGTAAGTTCATTAGCCGAGGCGGTGGCCGGCATCGAGGATGGCGCGGTCATCCTGGTGGGCGGCTTCGGTTCTTCGGGCCGGCCGGCCGACCTGATGGAGGCGCTGCTGGATCTTGGCGTCCGGGACCTGACCATCGTGGCCAACAACGCCACCGTGGGCGACGACATCGTCGCGGAACTCATGAGCGCCGGCCGGATCCGCAAGGTGGTGTGCTCGTTTCCGCGCGGCCTGAAGGGCCGCACGATTTTCGACGAGCTGTATGCCACTGGCAAGATCGAACTCGAACTGGTCCCCCAGGGCACGCTGGCCGAGCGCATTCGCGCCGGCGCGGCGGGCATTGGCGGTTTTTTCACGCGCACCGCGGCGGGCACGCGCCTGGCGCAAGGCAAGGAAACCCGCGTCATCGACGGGCAGACCTATGTGCTGGAAGCGCCCATCAAGGGCGACGTGGCGCTGCTCAAGGGCCTGCGCGGCGATCGCTGGGGCAACCTGGTCTATCACCGCGGCGCGCGCATCAACAACCCGGTAATGGCCGGCGCGGCCCGGCTGGTTATCGCGCAGGTGCGCGAAATCGTGCCGCTGGGCACGCTCGACCCGGAACACATCATTACACCGGGCGTTTTTGTGGATCGTCTAGTAGAGGTGCCCAATGAGCGCAAAGCTTAGCCGCCAGGACATTGCACGTGTTGCCGCCGACGACATTCCGGACGGCGCCTGCGTGAATCTGGGCATCGGCCTGCCCACCCTGATCGCCGACTACGTGCCGGAAGGCCGCGAACTCATGCTGCAAAGCGAGCAGGGCCTGCTTGGCCTGGGGCCAGCCCCGGCGCCGGGCGAAGAAGACTACGACGTCATCAACGCCGGCAAGTTTCCAGTCACGCTGCTGCCCGGCGCGTCGGTCTTCAGCCACAGCGAATCGTTCCTGATGATTCGTGGCGGGCACATCCAGATTGCCTGCCTGGGCGCTTTCCAGGTGGCGGCCAACGGCGACCTGGCCAACTGGACCGTGGATGCGCCCAACCAGATTCCCGGGGTGGGCGGCGCCATGGACCTGGCCGCCGGCGCCGAAAAGGTGTGGGTGTTGATGGAGCACTGCACGAAAGACGGGCAGCCTCGCATCCTGGAGCAGTGCACCTATCCATTGACCGCGCCGCATTGCGTCGACCGCATTTACACCGACCTGGCCGTGATCGACGTGACCGACACCGGGCTGGTCGTCAGGCGCCTGGCGCCGGGATGGACGCTGCCGGCGCTGCAAGCGCTCACCGGCGCCGCGTTGACGCTGGCGCCGGACTGGTCGGTGTACGGCCAATCCGCAACACAAGGAGAATAAGTTGCAAACCGCAGTTACCCGCATGCTCGGCATCGAGCATCCCATCGTGCAAGGCGGTATGCAGTGGGTGGCCCGCGCCGAGCTGGTCGCCGCCGTCTCGAACGCCGGCGCCCTGGGCGTGCTGACCGCGCTGACGCAACCCAGCCCGGAAGACCTCAGGCGAGAAATTCTTCGCGTGCGGGAGATGACCGACCGTCCCTTCGGCGTGAACCTCACTTTTCTGCCGACGCTCAAGCCGGTGCCGTACGTCGAGTATCGGGATGCCATCATCGAATCGGGCGTCAAGATCGTCGAGACGGCAGGTAACAACCCGCACGAACACATGCCGGCGCTGAAGGCGGCGGGGGTGCGGGTGATTCACAAATGCACCACGCCGCGCCATGCGCGCAAGGCGCAGGACATTGGCGTGGATATCGTATCCATCGACGGTTTCGAGTGCGCCGGCCACGTCGGCGAAAACGATATCCCCGGCCTTATCCTGATCCCGGCCACCGTTGCCCAGGTGTCGATTCCGGTCATCGCCTCGGGTGGCTTTGGCGATGCCAGGGGGCTGGTGGCCGCGCTGGCCCTGGGGGCCGAGGGCATCAATATGGGCACGCGTTTCATGTGCACCCAGGAGTCGCCCGTGCATCCCGCCATCAAAGAGGCCATCACGCGCTCGAGCGAGACCGATACGCGGCTGATCCTGCGCAGTCTGCGCAACACCAGCCGTGTCTGGCGCAACGGCTTGTCCGGCCAGGTGGTCAGCCTGGAAAAAGAAGGGGCCGGCATCGACCAGATAGGCCCGCTGGTGGCTGGCGCCAAGGGCCGCGGGGTTTATGAAAGCGGCGACGTCGAAGGCGGGATCTGGACCGTGGGCATGATCCAGGGCCTGATCGACGACGTGCCCACTTGCGGCGACCTGGTGCGCCGCATTGTCGACCAGGCGCATGCGCTCGTGTCCGGGCGCCTGGCGTCTCTTACTCTTTCCGGGACTGAATGATGCTGACTGTTGATACTCCGTATGATCTCGAGGCCTATGTGGGCCAGGTGCTGGGCCAGACCGGCTGGATCGAAATCACCCAGCAGATGATCGACGACTTCGCCCGCATCTCGGGCGACAACAACTGGATTCATGTGGACACCGAGCGCGCCGCGCGCGAACTGCCTGACGGCAAGACCATTGCCCACGGCATGCTGACGTTCTCGCTGATGTCGGGCATGGGGGGCGAGATCGTGCAGGTGCGTGAACGCGGCCGTGGCATCAATTACGGTTCCAACAAGGTCCGGTTCACCTCGCCCGTGCAGGTGGGGTCGCGCATTCGCCTGGAGCGCAGCCTGGTGGCGTTCGAGCGCATGGAAGGCGGCGTGCGCCTGACCTACGGCAACGTCATGCGCCGGGAAGGACAGGAGCGGCCGGTCATGGTCGCCGAGACCCTGAACCTGATGTACGAAAAGGGCAAATGATGCACACCGACGAAAAACCCGGAAATGGCGCGCCCTACGCGCGCTACGTACAGCACCTGAGGGCCGGCGAGCTGGCGTATCAGTTCAGCCCGGTGGCCGGGCGCGCGGTGTTCTTCCCGCGGGTGCGCTGCCCCTGGTCGGGCCAGGACTGCCTGGAATGGCGCATCAGCGCCGGCATCGGCACGGTCTATAGCACTTCGGTGGTCTACCCGCGCAAGGGCGACCCCTACAACGTGGCCTTGATCGACCTGGACGAAGGCTTTCGCATGATGAGCCGTGTTGACGGCGCCGACCCGCTGCAGGTTGCCATCGGCCAGCGTGTCCGGTTCCAGGCCGTGACCGACGAGGGCCTGGATGACCCCATTCCCGTGTTCACGCTGCTGGAGGCCGAACAATGAGCATCGATTTTCGACCCGGCCGCGCGGTGATCGTGGGCGCCGCGGAATCCGACCTGGGCGCCGTGGGCGACGCTTTTTCGGCGATCGACCTGATGGCGCAGGGCGTATACCGCGCGCTGGACGACTGCGGGCTGTCCATTGGCGACGTGGACGGGCTGTTCTGCGCCACCTCCCAGAGCCGCCTGGCCGGCCTGGCGCTGGCTGAATACCTGAACCTGCCCGAAGCCTATATCGACTCTACCTCCACCGGCGGATCGTCGTTCATGGGCCACCTGGCGCGGGCCGAGGCCGCGGTGGCGGCGGGCCTGTGCAAAGTGGCCGTCGTGGCCTATGGCAGCACCCAACGCTCGCTGGGCCGCAAGAACACCAGCCGCCCCGAATGGAATCCGTACGAATCGCCGTTCAAGCCGTTCCTGCCGCCCACCGCCTATGCCCTGGCCGCGGCGCGCCACATGCACGAGTTTGGCACGACCCGCGAGCAGCTGGCCGAAGTGGCGGTGGCCGCCCGCCAGTGGGCGTTGCTCAATCCGGTTGCCTGGGAAAAAGACCCGCTCACCGTCGAGGAAGTGCTGGCCTCGCGCATGGTCAGCTACCCGTTGACGATTCGCGATTGCTGCCTGGTGTCTGACGGCGGCGGCGCCGTGGTGGTGACCACGCCGGCCCGGGCCCGCAGCCTGGCCAAGCCGCCGGTGTACTTGCTTGGCTCGGGGCATTGCACCACGCACCTGACCATTTCCAACATGCCGGACCTGGTCAACACCGGCGCCCGCGTATCCGGGGAGATGGCCTATGCCCAGGCCGGCCTGACCTCGTCGGACATCGATGTCGTGGGCTTGTACGACGCGTTCACGATCAATCCGATTCTGTTCCTGGAAGACCTGGGATTCTGTGCCAAGGGCGAGGGCGGTGCGTTTGTCAGCGGCGGCCGCATCGCGCCAGGCGGGACGCTGCCGGTGAACACCAATGGCGGGGGACTGTCGTATTGCCATCCCGGCATGTACGGCATTTTCTTGTTGATCGAGGCGGTGCGCCAACTGCGCGGCGAGTGCGGCCGGCGCCAGGTGGATGGCGCCGAGGTCGCGCTGGCGCACGGCAACGGCGGCGTGCTGTCGTCGCAGTACACGGTGATACTGGGAGGGGCGTCTACCTGCTAGCCGCGGCGTTGCGATACCTGGCGGCCACGACAAGCGCCACGACCGCCAGGGCCAGCGGCGCGAACGACACCCACAGCACCGTGTTCCAGTCGTACGCCGCCAGCAGGCTGCCGGACGCGAAAGATCCCACCGCCATCGTGCCGAAGACGATGAAGTCGTTCAGCGACTGCACGCGGGTTTTTTCTTCGGGCCGGTGGCATTCCAGCACGAGCGCCGAGGCGCCCACGAAACCGAAATTCCAGCCCAGGCCCAGCAGGATGAGCGTGAGCCAGAAATGCGCCACGTCGATGCCTGTAAGGCCCACCGTTGCCGATATGCCGGTAAGCAGCAGGCCGGCGGAAACGATTTTTCCGGCGCCAAAGCGGGTGATGAGCCGCCCGGTGAAGAAGCTGGGGGCATACATGGCGATGACGTGCCACTGCAGGCCCAGGTTGGCGCTTTCCTGGGAATGGCCGCACAAATGCATGGCCAGCGGGGCCGCGGTCATCAGGAAGTTCATCAGCATGTACGACACCGCCCCGCAGATGACGGCGGTGATGAACAGCGGCTGCCGGGCGATGACGCCGATAGGCCGGCCTCCGGCCACCTGGGCGGCGGTGAGCGTGGGCAGCCGCACGCCCGCCAGCACGGCCGCGGATATTGCCGCGACCAGGGCCTGCACGAGAAACGTGGCGGCGAACAGGTGCGGCGACCAGAGGTACATGGTGTAGGTCACGAGCGTGGGCCCCACAATGCCCGCGACTACGCCGCCGCCCATCACGAATGACAGGGCGCGGGCGCGCAGCGAAGGCGCCACGCCGTCGGCCGCGGCGAAGCGGAACGACAGCACCACGGCCGCGTAGGCGCCGCCGAAGAAGGTGGCCAGGCAGAACAGCCAGAACGAACCCATGACCACCGCCGCGGCCGCCAGCAGCCCCACCAGCACGCCGCATACGGTGCCCGCCAGGAACGCCGTGCGCCGGCCGTAGCGGCGGGCGATGGCGCCCATGGGCAGGATGCACGCCGCCATGCCGACCACGAAGATCGAAATGGGCAGGGTGGCAAGGGTTTTATTCGGGGCGAGCATGTCGCCGATGATGGCCCCGGTGGCGTAGACCACCACCGAGTTCGCGCCGGCCAGTGCCTGGGCGATGGTGAGGCGGGCGATGTTGCCGCGCTGTTCGCGCCGCGACAGTTCTGTTGCTGGGTCGTTCAAGGATGCTGCGGCGTTCGACAAGAGATACCTCGGCAGGAAGATGCGCGCGACGGGCCGGGCTGCCCGGGGCTCGCCCGCGAGATTACACCTCCATGGTCATTTCATGCCACGACATTCCACCGTGATCCGACGCGGAAGGCCGGACATAGCGATAGCCCAGGCGCCGGTACAGCTCGATGTGGCGCTGTTTGCACATCAGGTGGATGGAGGTCTTGCCCATGCCGCGCATGCGTTGCACGAACTCGCGCATCAGCAGGGTGGAATACCCTTTGCCCTGGAACGCCGGGTCCAGCACTACCGACATGATTACGACATTCGGCGCGCTGGCATCGTGGCCAACGAGTTCCTTGAAGGCTTCGTCCGACATGACGACTTCGCGCGCGCAGCCGCTGTTGATGAAACCCGCCACCTGTCCGTCTAGTTCCATGACCAGGAACCCTTCGGGGTATTGGGCGATCCGCAGGGCGATTTTCTCGCGCGTTGCCGCCTCGTCGCCTTCGTAGGCCGAGATTTCGATCTGGTAGCAGCGGTCGGTGTCGGAGGGGATGGCTTGCCTGAAGCGGGGCGTGGTTGAAGGCATGTGTTTACTTCGGTACGGAAAGGTCGGGCGTTTCGTGCGCCATCCGCGCCCAGGCGTCGTATCCCCCCTGCAGCGCCCAGATGCCGGAATACCCTGCCGCACGCAGGCGGGCTGCCAGGCGCGCGGCCGAGATCTCGTTGGGGCAGGCGCAATAGACCACGATTTCGCCCGCTTGCCCGGCCAGCGGCAGGTCGGTCAGCGGCGCGGCCAGGTCGACGGCGATCGCGCCGGGAATGCGCGGCAGCGTGGCGTCGATGCCGGGCCGCACATCCAGCACGATGGGCGCGCGCCCCGCTGCCTGCCAGCGCAGCAGTTCTTCGGGATGCAGGCGCGGAATGCGGCGCAGGCGGCGCACCAGTACCCAGCGCCGCAGCCCGCGCGTCAGCACATAGACCAGCAGCACGAATGCGAGCAACGCCAGGCCGAGCGGGCCGTAGGTGTTCAGCAGGGCCAGCACGTCGCCCACGACGTCGCGGAACAGCGCGCCCAACAGCAGCGCTGAACTGACCCAGATCAGCGAACCGGCCAGGTCGTAAGCCAGGAAGCGGCGGTACGGCGTGCCGGTAAGGCCGGCCATGGCGGTGGACAGCGCGCCCGCGCCCGGCATGAACTTGCACACCAGCAGCGAGCGCACGCCCACACGCAGATACAGTTTCTGCGTCTGGCGGATGCAGGAGTCCTGCGACAGCGAAACCTTGCACACGAGCTCCAGCAGCCGCCCGCCGTAGCGGCGGCCGGCCACGTACCAGGCGGTGTCGGCCAGCACACAGGCCAGCGCCGCCACCAGGCAGACGAGCAGCCAGCCGCCCGTGCCGCCGGCCAGTGCGCCCGCGGCGATCAGCATCGGGTAGGCGGGTACGGGCAGTCCGGCTTGCTCGACCAGCACATTCAGGAAAACGAGCCACCCGCCATAGAGCGCCAGCAGGGTCTGGATGTCATGCATCGGAAAGGGCGTGTGCGTGAGAAACCCGCATTCTAGGCCCGCCCCGGCCGCGCGCCCGACCGCGCGCCGCCGGACCTGGCCCGTGCGGCCGCCGGGAGAGACCGAATTGTATTTTGTTTGTTTTTAAAACCACGGGATAACCCGCATAACTAATGGTGGGATTTGCATGGTTATATATGCATTCTGTATTTTTTGTGTATTTTTAACCATGAAGATAGCCCTACTTGGCTGCGGCGAGGTCGGCCATTGCTACGCGCAGGCCTGGCTGGCAGCGGGTTTTAGCGTGCCGGCCATTTGTGAATTGCGCCAGGATCCCGACATGCAGGCGCGGGCGCGCGCCCACGGCGCGGCGTTGCACGCGGCGCCGGGCCCCTGGCTGGCCGAGGCCGACCTGGTGGTGTCCGCGGTATACGGGCATGCGGCCCTGGCCGTGGCGGAGCAGGCCATTCCCCATATGTGGGGCGATGCGCTGTACGCCGATTTCACCACCGCCGGCGCGGCCGACATGCGGGCCGCGGCGGCAGTGGCAAGCCGCCATGGCGTGCCATTCGCGGATGTGGCCATCATGGGCGCCATTGCCTTGCTGGGCGCGCGCACGCCGCTGCTGTGCGCCGGCACCGCCGCGCCGGCCATCGTCGAGTTCGCGCAGGGCTGCGGCATTCCGGCCCAGGCCATCGCCGGGCAGGCAGGCGACGCGGTGCAGCTCAAGCTGCTGCGCAGCATCCTTACCAAGGGCATGGAAAGCCTGGCGGTGGAATGCCTGGTGGCGGCCGAACAGCTGGGCCTGCGCGAGGCGTTGTACGGCGTGCTGGGCGACATGGACCGCACACCGCTGACGACGTTCCTGGACTCGTTCGTGTGTTCGCATGTGCTGCATGCGCCGCGTCGCCTGGCCGAAGTACGCGAGGCGCGTGAGCAACTGGCGCTGGCGGGCCTGCAGCCACTAGTGCTCGATGGGGTCGAGCGCCTGTTCGCGCGCACGACGCAAGGCATCGAGGCAGAGCGCGCCGCACACGGCGGGGCGCCGCTCGATGTGCCCGACACCGTGCAGGCGCGGCTGGCGTGGCTGACGCCGCTGGCCAGGCAAGACTAGATTCCTGCCGCGACGTTGCGGCACCTTATTCTTATATGCGAGGCAGACAATGCAAGTGTTGAAGAAAATAATGGCGGCCGCCATGCTGGCGTCGTGCGCGGCAGCCGCCGGGGCGTCCGGCCTGGGCGCGGCGCCCATCACCTTCATTTCGCCGTTCCCGCCCGGCGGCGGCACCGATACGCTGACGCGCATGATGGCCACCGCCATCGGCCAGGACACGGGCTGGAATATCGTGGTCGAGAACAAGCCCGGGGCCGGCGGCAACCTGGCGCTGGACGCTACTGCGCGGGCCAAGCCCGACGGCCGCACGCTGGTCATGGCGCAGACCGACAACATTGTGCTCAACCCCTGGCTGTACAAGAAGTTGAGCTATGACACGTTCAAGGATTTCAAGCCAGTGGGGCTGGTGGCGTCTTCGCCCAGCGTGTTCGTGGTGCTGCCGGATTCGCCCTTCAAGACAGTGGACGACGTCGTGCAGGCGGCAAAGTCCAAGCCCGGGCAGGTGTCGCTGGGCATTCCCGGCATCGGCGGCAGCGGCGATCTCATCGGCCACCTGTGGCGCAAGGCCGCCGGCATGGAGTTGATGCACGTGCCGTATCGCGGCTGGTCGCAGGCGTTTCCAGACCTGATGAGCGGGCGCATCGATATTTACACCGGCTCGGTGGCCTCGCTGTTGCCGCAGATCCGCAGCGGCAAGGTGCGCGCTCTGGCGGTGGTGGCCGACGCGCGCGCGCCGGCCTTGCCCGATGTGCCTACGTTTGTGGAAAGCGGCTTCAAGACGATCAACCAGACCATCTGGTGGGGCTTGATGGCGCCCGGGCAGACGCCGGATGACGTCGTCGCCACGTTGAACGCCGCCGTGAACCACGCCCTGGGCCGGCCCGAACTGGCGCAGAAGCTGCAGCAGGCCGGCTACAGCGTCATGAAGGGATCGCCGCAAGACCTGAACAGGCGCCACCGCATCGATCACGACGTATTCGGCAAGGTCGTGCAGGAAGCCGGCATTCCCCGGCAGTAACCCAATTTCTTATCGCTCAGGAGCACTGTCATGATCGGCTTCGCGATTCACTCCCGCCAGCGCGCGGTAAGCGCAGAACTGGTCGAACAATTTCGCCGCATTCCGGTGGCCAATGTCAGCGACTGCATGTCGCGCATGGCGGCCGGGGGCGCCCGGCTGCGGCCCATGCACGATGGCACGCTGATGGCCGGCCCCGCGTTGACGGTGCGGTGCCGGCCGGGCGACAACCTGCTGGTGCACAAGGCGCTGGACCTGGCCGCGCCTGGAGACGTGATCGTGGTGGACGCGGGCGGCGATCTCACCAATGCCATCATCGGCGAGATCATGACCTCGTACGCTGCCACGCGTGGCATCGCAGGCATTGTCATCAACGGCGCCATACGCGATTCCGGCGCCATCAGGCGCAACGCGTTCCCGGTGTATGCCGCCGGGGTCACGCACCGCGGCCCTTACAAAGACGGGCCGGGCGAAATCAATCGCACCGTGGCGCTGGACGGCATGACCATCGAGCCCGGCGACCTGATCCTGGGCGATGAAGACGGCTTGCTGTGCGTGCCCTACGACCAGGCCCAGGAACTGTACCAGCAGGCCGCGGCCAAGCACGCGGCCGAGGAGCAGACCCTGGCGCAGATTGCCGCGGGCAAGCTGGATACGTCGTGGGTGGATGCCCGCCTGCGCGCACAGGGTTGCGACCCGGCCGCCGCCTGAAGAGTCAGGCGCGGGTTTCGGGCGCCGGCTTGCGCTGGTCGCGGAACAGCCGGCGCGTGGCCGACAGATGGAAACGCATGGCGGTCTCGGCGAAGTCGGGATCGCGCGCGCGCAGGGCGGCGATGATCTGCCGATGCTGTTCGACGCTGCGCAACATGTCGTCGCGGCTGTAGAAATAGAACGAGCCGATGATGATGGGCATGTCGAGCAGGTTTTCCACCAGCGACCGCACCCGCGCCGACTGCGCCGCCGCCAGCAGGGCATGGTGGAAGCGGTTGTTGTAGTGCTGCACTTGCGCGACATGGTCGGGGTCGCCCGATTGCACCGCGCGCAGCATGTGTTCGTTGATTTGTTCGAGTTCGTCGATCTGGTCGGCGCTGGCGCGGCTGGCGGCGGCGCGCGCGGCGTAGGGTTCGAGCAGCAGGCGCAGGTCGAAGGCTTCGTTGATGTCGCGGTCGAGCCAACCCATGGCCACCGCGCCGCGCCGCCCCTCGCGCGCCACCAGGCCGTCTTCGACCAGGCGCTCGATGGCGCTGCGCACGGGCGTGCGGCTGACGGCCAGCTCGCTGGCGATGTGTTCTTCGCGCAGCCGTTCGCCGGGCAAAAAGGCGCCCGACATCAGGCGCCGGCGCAGTTCCGCGTATACCAGGTCACGCGCGCTAGCCATGAGTGCAAAATCCCGCGTCAGGTTCATTATCGATGCGGCGATTATGACGTGAGCGGGCCGTCTGCTCAATGGCCGCGTAGCGGGCAGGCGCTAAGTGGGCCACGCCGTCAGGGCCTGCCTGAGCGGGCCGCCCGAAAGTCGCCGCCGGGATTGCTGCTCAGGCTATCAAGCGGCGTAACGACATATTCATCTTCGTGTCTCCTTGCGAGCTGGTTCGAGCCCGGCGGAAGGCGCGGGCGTCGTCTGCACTCGAAAAAATCTTGCAGCAACCCGAAACCGAACCCCGGTTGTAGGGGGACGCGTCAGGGTCTAAGCTGAAGTCTGGCTATCGACAGGCGGCGCCTTCGGAGCCTTGCCTGCAGCATTGCCCCGCGCGCCGCAAGGAGAGCAGCGTGCGGCATGTGGCAGATTTGTCAGGGCGAGTGGCGGTGGTTACGGGGGCCAATTCGGGTATCGGGCGCGGCGTCGCGCTGGAGCTGGCGGCGGCGGGCGCCCGGGTAGTGGTGAACCATCGCCCGGAAGAAGATTCCAGGCGGCGCGCGGCCGAAGTGGTGGACGCCATCGCGCAGGCCGGCGGAGCCGCGGTTGCCGCGGCTGCCGACATCAGCCGCGAAGACGACGTGGAGCAGCTGTTTCGCGTCGCCCGGGACCACTTTCAGGGCGTGGATATCCTGGTCAACAACGCCGGCATCGAACAGCCGGCCGCCATCCAGGACATGACGCTGGCGCAGTGGCAGCGGGTCATCGACGTGAACCTGACCGGGCAATTCCTGTGTTCGCGGGCCGCGGTGCGCGCGTTTCTCGGCCGCCAGCCCAAGCCGCCGCCGGACGCGGCGGCGGGCAAAATCATCTTCATCAGTTCGGTGCATGAGGTTATTCCCTGGGCATTCCAGGCCAATTACGCCGCGTCGAAAGGCGGCGTGTCGTTGTTGATGCAGTCATTGGCTCAAGAGCTGGCGCCGATGAAGATCCGCGTCAATTCGGTGGCGCCCGGGGCGATACGCACACCCATCAATGCGCCGGCCTGGAACACCCCGGAAAGCCTGGCGGCGCTGCTCAAGCTGATTCCGTATGGGCGCATCGGCGAACCCGAAGACGTGGCGCGCGCCGTGGCCTGGCTGGCCAGCGACGATTCTGACTACGTCACGGGCTCGACCTTGTTCGTCGACGGCGGAATGACGCTGTATCCGGCATTCCGCGGCGCGGGCTGATCGCGATGTCCAAGCCCATTGAAGACTACGGCTTGATCGGCAATATGCTGTCGGCCGCGCTGGTGGCGCGCGACGGCTCGATCGACTGGCTGTGCCTGCCGCACTTCGATTCTCCCGCGTGTTTCGCCGCCCTGCTGGGCGACGAGAGCCATGGCCGCTGGCTGCTGGCGCCAGGGCAGCCGGGTGCGCAGACCACGCGCCGCTACCTGCCCGACACCGCGGTGCTGGAAACGCGCCACACTACCGCTACGGGCGCGGTGCGCGTGTACGACTTCATGCCGCTGAGCGACAGCGACGAGCGCGCCGACGTGGTGCGCATCGTGCGTGGCGAATCGGGCAGCGTCGAGATGCAGATGGAGCTGACGCTGCGCTTCAATTATGGGCAGGCGGTGCCCTGGGTGCGGCGCCGCGATTACGGGTTGAGCGCCATCGCCGGGCCGGACGCGGTCGAACTGCATACGGCCGTGCCGCTGGAAGGGCGCGATATGAAAAGCGTTGCCTGTTTCACGGTGCAAGAAGGCCAGACCGTGCCTTTTACGCTGTCATACCACCGTTCGCACCGCACGCCGCATTTCGTGCCCGACCGCATGGAAAGCATGGACCGCACCATTGCGTGGTGGCAGGAATGGGCCAAGCGCTGCCGCTGGGAAAACGGCTCGGCCATGCGGCGCGATGCCGTGGTGCGGTCGCTGATTACGCTGAAGCTGCTGACGTTCCAGCCCACCGGCGGCATCGTGGCCGCGCCCACGACCTCGTTGCCGGAACAACTGGGCGGCAGCCGCAACTGGGACTACCGGCATTGCTGGCTGCGCGATTCGGCGCTGACGCTGTACGCGCTGTTGAACGCCGGCTACCGCGAAGAGGCCGAGGCCTGGCGGCAGTGGCTGCTGCGCGCGGCGGCCGGCCACCCCAGCCAGATTCAGATCATGTACGGCATCGCCGGAGAACGTTGGCTGCCCGAGCACGAGATCGGCTGGCTGCCGGGGTACGAGGGCAGCGCGCCGGTGCGTATTGGCAACGGGGCGGCAGGGCAAATGCAGCTGGATGTGTACGGCGAGCTGGTCGAGACGCTGCACGCCGGCCGCATGGCGGACCTGGCGCCGCTGGCGGAAGCCTGGCGCATGCAGAAAGTGCTGCTCAAGCCGTTGGAGCAGCTATGGAACCAGCCCGACCATGGCATTTGGGAAATGCGCGGCGCGCGCCGGGCCTTTACGCATTCCAGGCTGATGTGCTGGGTGGCGTTGGACCGCACCATCAAGTCGTGCGAGCGCTTCGGACTGGAGGGGCCGGTGGAGTGCTGGCGCAAACTGAGCGAAACCATCCGCCGCGACATCTGCACGCATGGCTATGACGCCCACCGCAACACGTTCGTGCAGTATTACGGCGGCACGGCGCTGGACGCCAGCCTGCTGCTGATTCCGCAGGTGGGCTTTCTGCCGCCCGGCGACGCGCGCGTGGCGGGCACGATAGCAGCCATCGAGCGGGACTTGCTGCGCGACGGCCTGCTGCTGCGCTACAGCACCGAGCATAGCGACGACGGTTTGCCGGGCGACGAAGGAGTATTCCTGGCCTGCAGTTTCTGGTTGGCCGATGCCTACATCATGCAGGGCCGGATCGACGACGCCGAGCGCTTGTTCGAGCACCTGCTGGCGCTGCGCAACGACCTGGGACTGCTGGCAGAAGAATACGACGTGGTGCGCAAGCGGCTGGTGGGTAATTTTCCGCAAGGGTTCTCGCACATCGGGCTGGTGAACACGGCCTACAACCTGAGCGCGGCGGGCGGCCCGGCGAACCAGCGTTCGTCGAGCGACGCGCCGCGCGAATGAGCCCGGCAAGCAGGCGTTATTGCGGCTGAATCTGCGCGGCGTCGACGATGTCGCGCCACTTCTTGCCTTCGGTTTCGGTAAAGCGCGCGAAGGTCTGCGGATCGGAGCCCACCGGCTTGGCGCCCAGGCTGGCGTACTGGCGCACCAGATCCGGTTGCTGGAGCGCGCGGGCTGCATGCTGCGACAGCTTGGCCACGATCTCGGGCGGCGTGCCGGCCGGCGCCCACAGGCCATACCAGGTGCTGATGTCGAAGCCCGGGTAGCCCGCTTCGACCATGGTGGGCACATCGGGCAGTTCGTCGACGCGCCGCGTGGTGGTGACCGCCACGGCGCGCAGCTTGCCCGACTTGATGAACGGCATGGCCGAGGGCATGGAATCGAACATCAGCTGGATCTGCCCGCCCACCAGGTCGGTCAGGGCCGGCGCGCTGCCCTTGTAGGGCACGTGCTGCATGGCCAGGCCGCTGCGCACCTTGAACGATTCGCCGGCCAGTTGCTGAGCCGACGCCGTCCCCGCCGAGCCGAAGTTCAGCGGGCGCGTCTTGCCCAGCTTCACCAGGTCTTGCACGGTATGCACGCTGGAGCTTTCGGGCACCACCAGCACCAGCGGCACGTCGGCCAGCTGGGTGATGGGTGCGAAGTCTTTGAATGCGTCGTAGCGCATCGACTTGTACAGGTATGGGTTGATGACGTGCAGTGAGGCATTGGCCAGGAAGGTGTAGCCGTCGGGGTCGGCGCGTGCGACCAGATCGGCGCCGATCATGCCACTGGCTCCGGGCTTGTTCTCGACCACCACGTTCTGCCCGATGGTCTTGGACATTTCGGCGGCCACCAGGCGCGACACGGTGTCGGTGGGGCCGCCGGGAGGGTAGGGCACGACCATGGTGATCGCGCGGGTGGGGAAGTCGCCCGCGGCGGTGGCGGCCAGCGGCGCGGCGGCCAAGCAGGCCACGGCGAAGGCGGCCGCGGGGCGGCGCAAGAGGTACGGCAAGGCAAGCATGGGGATGTCTCCTATTCTATTTTGAGCGCCACCTTGCCGATGACGCGCCGGGTTTCCAGCGCGGCCAGGGCGGCGGCGAGATCGGCGGCCGGATACACCGCCGTGACAGCAGGCCGGATCCGCCCGTCGCGGGTCCAGTCCAGCAAGGTGCGCATGGCGCGTTGCAACGCTGGCGCGTGCGCGATGCGTTCGTCGGCCGGGGTCCAGCCCAGGTAGCGGCCGTAGAAAAAGCCATGCAAGGCGATGTTCTTGACCAGCAGCAGGTTCAGCGGCACGGCGGGAACCTGGCCGCTGGCGAAGCCGATGGACAGCATGCGGGCGTTGGCGGCGGCCGCGCGCACGCTGCGCTCGAACGCCGCGCCGCCCACGGCGTCGAAGACGATGTCGGCGCCCAGTCCGCCGGTGCGCGACTTGACCTGCGCAGCCAGGTCGTCGTCGGCCGCCAGCGCGTGGGCGGCGCCGGCATCGAGCGCGGCCTGGCGCTTGGCGGCCGTACTGGCGCAGGCGATCACGGTGGCGCCCAGCAGGGCGGCGATTTCCACCGCGGCCAACCCCACCCCCGAGCCCGCGCCCAGCACCAGCACCGTGTCGCCGGGCTGTAGCGCGGCGCGCCACAGCAGCGCGGTGTAGGCCGTGCCGTAAGAAATAGGCACGGGCAGCGCCGCCAGCGGCTCCACGCCGTCCGGCAACGGATATACGGTGTATTCGGGCAGGGTCAGGCGCTGGGCGTAGCAACCCCAGCGCGATACGGCGACCACGCGGTCTCCGACTGCCAACCGCGTGACCGCCGAACCGCGGGCGAGCACGCGGCCGACGGCCTCGGTGCCCGGCACGAACGGCAAGGGAGGCCGGCTCTGGTAGCTGCCTTCGATCAGCAGGCGGGTGGCGTGGCTGACGCTGGCATGGTCGATGCCGATGGTGACTTCGTGCGGACCGGGTGCGGGAGCATCGTCGATGTCGCGCAGCGTCACATCCTGCACGGGCCCGTGGCGTTCGCAGAGCAGGGCGCGCATCATGCCGGCTGCTCGGCCTGGCGCACGACGCCGGCGCGCAGCAGTGCGTCGATATCGGCTGCCGGCACGCCCCAGTCGGCCAGCACCTGGGTGGAGTGTTCGCCAATGCCCGGAGCCGCGGTCAGCGGACGGGGGTGCGCCACGCCGGGGAGGCGCGAATAGGGCAGCGGGGCGCCGCCCGCTTGCGCCAGCGGTTCCAGCAGGCCTACATGGCGCGCCTGCGGGTGTGCGGCCAGGTCATCGTAGTTGCGCACGCGCGCATGCAGCACGTCTTCGCGCGCCAGCCGTTCGGTCCAGTAATCGGTGGGGTGTTGCCGCAGTTGGGCGGCCAGTTCGGCGTGCAGCGCATCGCGCCGCGCCATGCGGCTGGCGTTGTCGGCATACGCGGGGTCTGCCAGCCATTGCGGGCGGTCGAGGGCGCGGCACAGCCGCGCGAACTGGTCGTTGTTCAGGGCCAGCACCGACAGGCGCCCGTCGGCGGTGTCGAACACGCCGTTGGGGGCGCTGACCGGCCCGGCCACGCGCTCGCCGGCCATGCCGTGGGCCACGATGTCGTTGACCTGTAGCGCCGCGCAGGCCTGGAACAGGCTCAGTTCGACGTGGCTGCCGCCGCCGCCGCGCGCCTGGCGGTACAGCGCGGCGCTGACGGCCTGGGCGGCGTACAGCGCGGTGGCGATGTCGGCCATCAGCAGGCCGATGCGGCGTGGCTCGCCGTCGGGCGACTGGTTGGCAGCCATCAGGCCGCTGTCGGCCTGCATGACGGAATCCGACGCGGGCGCGTTGGCATACGGGCCGGTGGGGCCGTAGCCGCTGATCGACACATACACCAGTCCGGGGCGCTCGGCAGCCAGTTCGGCGTAGTCGACGCCAATGCGCGCGGCCACGCCGGGCCGGAAGTTCTGGATCACGACGTCGGCCCGGCGGGCCAGCTGCCCCAGCAACGCCTTGCCGCGCGGCGCGCGGGCATCCAGGCACAGGCCGCGCTTGCCGGCGTTGTAGGCGATCGAAAGGGCGCTATGCGCGCCCCGCACCACGCCCACGTGCCGTCCCCAGTCGCCATCGGGCGGTTCGACCTTGACCACGTCGGCGCCTTGCTGCCACAGGATCTGTGCGCAATAGGGGCCCGCGATGCCCTGGCTGATGTCCAGAACGCGCAGGCCGGCGAAAGGCAGTGACGGGATGGCGGACGGAGATGCGGACATGGGCTGCAACAGAAAGGTGGGTGTATCCACCGATGGTAGGCAGCCGCGCCCGGTTCGACAATGTATGGACTTGTGCCTTGAATGGTGAACAATGTTTGACAATCTTCCCGACCTGAACCTGGTCCGGCTGTTCGTGGCCATGGTCGAATCGCGCAACCTCAGCGCGGCCGCGCAGCGCTGCGGCATGACACGATCGAACATGTCGCACCGGCTCAAGCGCCTGGAGCTGGCGCTGGGGGCGCAGCTGTTGCGTCGCACCACCAGGCATGTCGAGCTGACCCAGGCGGGCCGCCTGCTGTACCAGCATGGCGTGCGGCTGCTCGATGAAATGCGCGCGGCCCAATCGAACATCGACAGCCTGGGCGGCACGGTGCGAGGCGACGTGCGCGTGCGCCTGCCCACCGGACTTGGGCATCTGTACCTGGCGCCGGTGTTGCTGGAATTCACGCGCCGCTATCCCGACATTGCGCTGCGCGTGCACATCAATGACAACATCGGCGACCTGGTATCGGCCGAGGTCGACCTGGCCTTGAAGATCACTTCGGCGCCGCCGGAAGACCACGTTGCGCGGCGCTTGTGCGCGATCCAGTGGAGCCTGTGCGCGGCGCCCGAATTCCTGCTGGACGGGCGGCCCGTGCAGACGCTCGAGCAACTGGGGCGCTGCTCGATGATCGCGCCGCAGTCGCTGGGCCGCCGCTTCGACCTGCGGCTCAAGCACGCCCATGGCGACCCGCTGATCCTGCGCGTGGCGCCGCGCTTGCAGTCGGGCGACTATCCTTTTCTGCGCGAGGCGGTGCTGGCCGGGCTGGGCGTGGCGTTATTGCCGCGCTATGCGGTGTGGACCCAGCTGCGCGACGGGCAGTTGCGCGAAGTGCTGCCCGAGTTCGAGCCCGAGGGCGTGGGCAACGCCATTTATTTGTTGACCGCGCCCAACCGCTTTCCGTCGATGGCTACCCGCGCCCTGGCGGGCTTTGTGCAAGAGCACATCGAGCGGCGCCACCGCGACTGGCTGCGGCCGGCCCCGTCGGCATGAGCCGCGGGCACGGCCGGCCTACCGCTGCGGCGTATAGCGCAGTTCATCGAGCCTATAGCCTTGTGCGCGCGCGGCCTGTCGGGCCTGCTCGAGCAGGCTGGCCGGCAGTTGCGGCGTGCGGGACAGAATCCACAGGGTCTTGCGATCGGGGCTGCCCACCACGGCCCAGCGATACTCGCTATCCAGGCCGATGATCCAGTAATCCGGCGTGGGTTGCAGGAATTCGGCGCGGTATTGCGCGCCAGCCGCCTGTTCGCGTGGCACCGCCAGCCCCGACATGGCGGCAACGTCGCCGTGTTTGGTGCGGCAGCGGTTGTCGATGTGCAGCGCGCTTTGTGGGGCCACGGTGTATTCCACCGTGACGTCGCCCACGCAGCGCCGCTGCAGCGGCGTGGGCAGGCGGGCGATTTCGTACCATTTGCCGGCGTAGCGTTGGGGATCGATGGCGACGGCCTTGGGCGGCGGCGCGGCATGCGCCAGGCCCGCCAGGCCGAGCGCGGCCAGCAGGGTGCAGACGAAATGGCGTGGCATGGGCGGCCTCCTGGGCGGCCCGTCGCGGGCGCCGCGCGGCGGGCGGAAACCTCAACGATACGCCATTGCGCCGCCCGCGTGTCGCGGGGGACGCGCGGGCGGGTCATGCGGATGGCTTTACCTGGAGCCGGGCGCTTTCAAGGCGGCCTGGTAGCGCGCCACGTAGGTGTCGAAATCGACGTCGTCGGATTGTTCCAGGCGGGCTTGCTCGGCGTGCGACTGGCGCGCCGCCTCGGCGTAGCCGGCAGCCACGTCGGCCGGCAGGGGTTGGGCGCGCAACGCATCGGCGTGCCGGCGGCTGAGCTGCAGCGAGTACTCGTGGAACGGGACGCCCTGGTCGCGCAGTTCGGCCAGCAGGCGCGCCGACGGGGTATCGTCGGCGTGGCCCAGCTTGGCATGCTGGGCCTGCAGCGCGCGGGCGTAGGCGTCGCCGCCCAGGGCCTGGTCGTACAGCGCCGCGTACGGCGCGATGTGATCGAGCAGTTCGCGGCCCCAGTCGGGCAGGCTGATGGCCACTCCGTCGCGGTCGAGCATCAGGCCCGGCTTGCGGCCCTCTTTGACCACTACCGAGAAGTTGTCGGCGCTGCGCTGGCAGTAGCCGTTTTGTGGGAAATACGGGCTGTCGGACACGGCACAGAACAGCAGGAAGGCATCTACGAAGCGCGCGGTGTCGGCCGCGATGCCGACCGGTTGCTGCGGGTCGATGTCGAGGCAGCGCACTTCGACGTATTGCACGCCGCGCTCGGCCAGCGCCGTGACCGGGCGTTCGCAGCGGCCGGTGGCGCGCTTGGGGCGGATGCTGGAGTAGTACTCGTTTTCGATCTGCAGCACGTTGGTGTTGAGCTGGATCCATTGGCCGTCGCGGTGGGTGCCGATGGCCTGGTATTCGGGCCAGGGCTGCGTGACCGCGCCATACAGGCGGGCCAGGAAGGTGTCCAGATCGTTGTAGCAAAGCTTGAGCTGCGCCTGCGCCTTGTTGTTCTGGTAGCCCAGGTCGCTCATGCGCAGGCTGGTGGCGTGCGGCAGGTACAGGGTGTCGGCGTCGAGCGCCTGCAAGGGATGCGGCCGGTCGCCCATGAAGCTGCGCGACAGGGCCGGCGCGGCGCCGAACAGGTACATCAGCAGCCAGGAGTAGCGCGTGAAATTGCGGATCAGGCCGATGTAGCCGCGCGACCGCCGCGTTTGCGGATCGGCGGCGCCGGGGTCGAGGATTTCCCACAGCGCGTCGGGCAGCGAGAAGTTGTAATGCACGCCGGCGATGCACTGCATGGCCTTGCCGTAGCGCTCGGCCAGCCCGCGCCGGTACACGTGCTTGAGCATGCCGGTATTCGAGCGGCCATACCAGGCGATGGGAATGTCGGCCTCGGGCGGTAGCGTGGCCGGCATGGATTGATTCCAGATGTATTCGCCGTCGAGCACGCTGTAGACGAAGCGATGGGTGTTTTCGAGTTCGGCCAGCAGGGGCTCGACCCGCCCGTGGGTGCCGGTGATGAGTTCGAGCAGCGCTTCGGAGTAATCGGTGGTGACGTGTTCGTTGGTGAGCGCCGAACCCAGGCCGGAAGGGTGCGGGGTGACCGCGAGTTTGCCCTGGGCGTCTACCCGCAGGCCCTCTTTTTCGATGCCGCGCAGGGACTGCGCGAGCAGGTCGGCATGAGCCTTCAGGCGGGACAGGCGGCTGGCAGCAGTATCGGTCACGGTCATATCGATATTCGGTGATTGAGCGCGGATTTTACGAGGTGTGGGGGTTTCTTGCCGAGGGAGCCTGCACCGCCGCCAGGGACAATTGATCAGGCGCAGGCCCACGCCGGGATCGGCGACAATCGGGGGCGTGACCTGATGCCTACCGGAGACCGCAACATCATGATTTCCAAGCTGTTTCGCCTGTTGTCCGCACGGCTGCCCCATGTGCTGGGCGCGGCTCTGCTGCTGGCGGCCTGCACCCCCAGTTACAACTGGCGCGAAATCGAGGTGGCCGATGGCCATGCGCGCGCCGCGTTTCCGGACCGCGTGCATACCCAGGCGCGCGATATTTCCCTGGGCGGCCACACCCTGCGGTTCACGCTGGCCATGTCCGAGGTGGACGGCGCGATGTTTGCCGTGGGCCATGCGCCGCTGCCGCCTGCGCTGGCGGCTGATCCGGCCGGGCGCGACGCGCTGGGCCGCGCCCTGATGCAGTCGTTGTATGCCAACCTGGGCGTGCAGCCCGCGCAAGTGCTGCCCGCCTATGGCGACGAAATCGAGGTGCATGGCCAGGCGGGGCACAAGCCCGGCTGGCTGCTGGCCAGGGTGTGGGTAACTGACACCATGCTGATCGACGCGGTGGCCGCCGGCACGCCGGACAGCCTGCCCAAGGAGCGTGCGCAGGAATTCGTCCGCGCGGTGAAGCTCAACCGTTGAGGGCAGGCAGCAGGCCCTGGCTGAGCGCGATGGCCACCGCGGCGCGGCGGTTGTAGACCCCCAGCTTGCTGCAGGCGTTGCCGATATGGAAATTGACCGTGCGTTCGCTGACACCCAGAATGACGGCGATTTCCCAGCTGGTCTTGCCCATTGCCGACCAGTGCAGGCACTCGTGTTCGCGGTTGGAAAGGGGTTTTGCTGGCATGGGGAATAGAAAGCCGGGCCGGCTTTGAAAGTAGGGGCGGCTGGAGCGGCTGATTTTCCATGCGCGCAGGATTTCCGTCAGCGCATTGCTGCGCCCGGCGGCCAGATATCGGACTGGTCTGAAGCGATTGCCCCGCCGCGACCGGGGGCCGTTACGGCGCGGCCTGGGCGAACACGCCCCGTAGGGTCTGCGTGATGGCTTGTTTGCCGTGGCGGCGTCGTTCCAGCATGCCGACCCGCCGCATGATGGCTGGGCCGGGCAGCGGCTTGACCGCCAACTGCTTGCTGGCGCGCCAATTGGCGTTGGCCAGCAGCGGCACCACTGCCACGCCGTAGTCCTGGCGCACCAGTTCGGCGATAGCCTCGATGGAGTTCAGTTCCAGGATGGTGTTGGGCGCCGCGCCGTGACGCGACAGGGCCTCGGTGATCAGGTGTCCGGTCCAGAGCGAACGGTCGAATTGCAGGAAGGGTTCGGTGGCCAGCAGTGAGGCCACCGATTTGTGGCGCAGCCGCGCGGCCGCGATCAGCACCAAGGGCTCTTGGTACAGCGGCGCCCACACCAGCGCGGGCTCGACGCCGTGCGGCGGCTCGGTGACCACCGCCGCGTCCAGTTCGCCGGCGGCCACGCGCGCGGCGAAGTCGGCCGACTGCCCCGCCAGCAGCGTGATGTGCAGGTCGGGGTAGTCGTGCTTGACGCGCGCCAGCACTGTGCCGAAGGTGCCCATCAACGACGACACCAGGGTGCCGATGCGCAGGCTGCCGCGCAGTGTGTCGCCGCTTTGCGCCTGCAGTTGCTCGTAGCGCGCCACCAGTTCTTCCAGTTCGGCCAGCATGCGGCGGCCCTGCGGGGTGGGCACCGCGGCCTGCGCGCGGCGCTCGAACAGCTGTGTATGCAGCTCGCTTTCCAGGTTCTTGATCTGCAGGCTGACGGCGGCCTGGGTCAGTCCGACGTGGCGGCCGGCCGCCACGAAGCTGCCCAGCCGGGCAGCGGCCAGCGCAGTGCGGAATTGGCGGATCGACGACATGGCGCATATATAAGAAAAACTTGGCCTGCTGAAAATAATTAATAGTTTTACTTTTGTCAAAGCGCGCGGCACCATGAAGAGCATTGCGTAGGGGGCTGAACAGGCATGCCACGACAAGATCCGACTTCCGGCGTTTTGCAGGTCAGTGTGTGGCGCGGCGGCGCCGACGGCGGCTTTCAGGTGTTCGAGGTGCCGCGCCGCGATAACCAGACCGTGCTGGACGTGGCCACGCACATTCAGCGGCACCTGGATTCCACCCTGTCGTACCGCTATGCGTGCCGCGTGGGCATGTGCGGGTCGTGCGCCATGACGGTCAATGGGGTGGCGCGCTGGACCTGCCGAACTCATGTCTCGCGCGTGGCGCGCAATGGCCGCATCGAGCTGGCGCCCTTGTCCAACCTGCCTATCGTCAAAGACCTGGTCACCGACATGGCGCCGTTCTTCGACAAATGGCAGCGCGCGCAAGGCCGCTACACCGGGCCTGCCGGCCGCCATGATCCGGTGGCGCGCGTCGACCCGTCTTCGCCGCGGCGGCGCGCGGCCGATGCGGGCATCGAGTGCATTGGCTGCGGGGTTTGTTATGCCTCGTGCGATGTGGTGAGCTGGAAGCCGCAGTTTCTCGGGCCAGCCGCCCTGAATCGAGCCTGGACCCTGGTGAACGACGAGCGCGACACAGGCGGCGCGCGGCGCCTGGCCGCTGTGGCGGGCGATGCGGGCTGCCACAGTTGCCATACCCAGGGCTCCTGTACGGTGCGATGCCCCAAGGGCATCGCGCCCACCGCCGCGATAGCCGGGCTGAAGCGCATGGCCGCCCGGGCCGCGTTGCGCGGCGAGCTGCCAGAGGCCGACGAGGCCGAAGGCCCGGCCGCCCATGCCGACGGCCTGACCGGAGTTGCGCCATGAGCGCGGCGGGCGCCGCGCGGCGCTGGTACTGGCAACGCGTCAGCGCCATGGCCATGGCGCTGTTCGTGCTGGCCCACCTGGTAATCATCACGCTGGCGGTGCGCGGCGGACTCAGCGCGGCCGAGATCCTGGGCCGCACGCGCGGCAGCCTGGCATGGATGACGTTCTATGGCATTTTCGTGGCGCTGGTGGCGCTGCATGCCGCCATCGGGCTGCGCAATGTGCTGGATGAATGGGCGCCCGCGCGCAAAGCCGCTGGCCCGCTGGCAATGGCGGCCGGCGTGCTGCTGCTGGCGCTGGGCTGGCGTGCCGTGGCCGCCGTGACGTTCGGAGGTTGATATGCGCCGCAATGATCGTCGCGCCCGTACCCATGCGAGCTGGCTGGCGTTCGCGGCGCACCGGATTTCGGGCCTGTTGCTGCTGGCGTTCCTGCCGGTGCATTTCTGGACGCTGGGGCTGGCCTTGCAGGGCGAGGCCGCGCTGGACGGCGCGCTGCGCTGGTACGAGGCGCCTGTCTTCAAGTTTGGCGAATGGGCCCTGGTGCTGTGCCTCGCGGTGCACCTGGCCGGTGGGCTGCGCCTGTTGTGGATCGAGTTCGCGCCATGGGGCGGCTTGCGGCGGGGCTGGATCGCCGCCGGCACGGCCGCGTCGCTGGCGGTGTCTTTGCTGTTCGTTGCCAACATGTTGGGTTGAACCATGTCCGAGATCGACTACGCGCAAGTGGAAGACGCCGCGCGCGAACTTTACATACGGGCGCTCAAGCGGCTGCCCGATGACATCAAACAGGGCTTCGAGCGCCTGCGCGGCGCCGAATCGTCCGACCGGGCGCGCTCCATCCTGGACACCATGACCACCAACATCGCGGTGGCCGAGGCGCACGACAACCTGCTGTGCCAGGACACGGGCATTCCCATTTACAACGTGCTGGTGGGCCGCCGCGTGGCGCTGGACGGCTGGCGCCTGAAGCAGGCTATCCGCGCCGGCTGCGAGCGCGCCACGCGCGAGCATCCGCTGCGCTCGAGCGTGGTGCATCCCATCAGCCGCAAGAACGCGCACACCTCGTGCGGGCCGGGCGTGCCGGTCATACATGTCGATTTCTGCGAGGACGACGAGCGCTTCGAGATCGAGATGATTCCCAAGGGCAGCGGGTCCGAGAACAATTCGTTTCTGCGCATGGCGATTCCTGCCGAAGGGCTGGATGCCGTCAAGACCTTCGTGATCGACTGCGTGATGCAGGCCGGCGGCAAGACCTGTCCCCCCACTATCGTGGGCGTGGGGGTGGGGGGCACGTCGGACCTGTGCGTGCATCTGGCCAAGCAGGCCGCCACGCGTCCGCTCGGCTCGCGCTGCGACGATCCGCTGGGTGCGCAGCTCGAACAGGAACTGTCGGCGGCGGTCAACCAGTTGGGCGTGGGGCCGCAGGGGCTGGGCGGCGACGCCACCGCCTTCGCGGTGCACGTGGAACTTGCCGCCACCCACATCACCATGAACCCGGTCGCCGTGAACATGCAATGCCATTCGGCGCGCCGGGCGCGGGCCACGCTCACGCCGAACGGCGTGCAGTACGGATTCTGAGCACACCAGGAATCGCAACCATGACTCACCATAACCTGGACATGCCGATTACCGAGACGCAGGCGCGCGCGCTGCGCGTGGGCGACACCGTAACCTTGCAGCACACGTTGTTCGGCATCCGCGATGCCAGCTATATCGCCCTGTTCGACCAGGGACGCGCCACCCGCTTTGACATGAACGGCCACGCCGTCATCCATACCGCGCCGAACGTGCGCAAGGTGGCGGTGTCGGCGCGCAATCCCGCCGGTTATGAGTCGGTGTGCATCGGCACCACGACCTCGGCGCGCATGGAGCGTTTCACGGGCCAGTTGATGCGGCAGTGCGGCGTGCGCCTGATTGTTGGCAAGGGCGGCATGCAGCAGGGGTCGCGCCAGGCATTCATGGAGCAGGGCGGCGCCTACCTGGCCATTGTGGGCGGCACGGCGGCGCTGGAGACCACCTGGATCGAAAGCATCGAGGATGTCGACCTGGACGACCTGAACCCAGAATCGCTGTGGAAATTCCGCATTCGCGATTTCGGGCCGTTGCTGGTGGCAATGGACAGCCATGGGGGCTCGCTGTACGACCAGGTGGCCGAGGATGTCGCCGCGCGGCGCCAGGCGGTCCTGGCCAGCCTGGGAGTGGCGCGATGAGCACGAACGACCTGCAGCAGCGCCAGACCGACGTGCTGATCCTGGGCTCGGGCGGCGCCGGGCTGTTCGCGGCCCTGCATGCGCACGATGCGGCGCCGGGCCTGGACATCACGGTGGCGGTGAAGGGGTTGCTGGGCAAGTGCGGTTGCACGCGCATGGTGCAGGGCGGCTACAACGTGGCCCTGGCCGAAGGCGATTCGCCCGAGCGGCATTTCATGGACACCATCGAGGGCGGCAAGTGGCTGCCCGACCAGGAGCTGGCCTGGACGCTGGTGAACACGGCGGTGGAGCGCGTGCACGAGCTGGAAAACGAGCTGGGCTGCTTTTTCGACCGCAATGCCGACGGCACACTGCACCAGAAAGCCTTCGCCGGCCAGACCTTCGACCGCACGGTGCACAAGGGCGACCTGACCGGCATCGAGATCATCAACCGGCTGGCCGAGCAGGTGTGGGCGCGCCGCATCCACCGCATGGAAGAACATCGCGCGGTGGCGCTGGTGCCGGCGCGCGACGGCCGGCGCATCGCGGGCGTGCTGATGATAGACATCCGCACCGGCGGATTCGTGCTGGTGCGCGCCAAGGCCGTGCTGCTTGCCACTGGCGGCGGCCCGACCATGTACCGCTTTCATACGCCGTCGGGCGACAAAAGCTGCGACGGCCTGTCGATGGCGCTGCACGCCGGCCTGGGCCTGCGCGACATGGAAATGGTGCAGTTTCATCCCACCGGCCTGCTGGCGGGCGCCGACACCCGCATGACCGGCACGGTGCTGGAAGAGGGGCTGCGCGGCGCGGGCGGATACCTGCTCAATGGCGCCGGCGAACGTTTCATGCAGGCGGTGGATCCGCGCGGCGAGCGCGCTACCCGCGACATCGTGTCGCGCGGCATTTATGCCGAAATGCGCGCCGGCCGCACGTCGCCCAACGGCGGCGTGTACATCGAAATGGCGCACCTGGGGCCGGACAAGGTGCGCCGCCAGTTCAAGGGCATGGTAGAGCGCTGCGCCGATTGCGGGTTCGACCTGGCGGGGGGCAGGGTCGAGGTGGTGCCCACGGCGCACTACATGATGGGGGGCGTGGTGTTCCAGCCCGATTGCCGCACGGCACTGGAAGGGCTGTATGCCGCGGGTGAAGATACGGGCGGCGTGCATGGCGCCAACCGGTTGGGCGGCAATGGCGTGGCCAATTCCACGGTGTTCGGCGGCATTGCCGGCGACGCCATGGCGCGCTGGACGCCCGGGCAGGATTGGGCCGAACCCGATCCCGCGGCGTTGCAGGCGGCGCTGGCTCGCGCGCAGGCGCCGCTGGCGCGGCGCGGGGGCGACCTGAACGCGTTGCGCGAGCGGTTGTCCAGCGTGATGTGGGACGACGCCGGCATTGTGCGCGACGCGGCCGGCCTGAACCGCGCGCTGGCCGCCCTGCGCGAGCTGCGCGGCGAGCTTGACCGGATCGGCGTCACTGAGGCCACGCGGGCCTACAACATGGCCTGGCACGACTGGCTGAACCTGGACAGCCTGGTGCATGTCAGCGAAGCCATCGTGCGCGCCGCGCTGGCCCGCGAAGACTCGCGCGGCGCGCACTTCCGCGCCGATTTCCCGGAAGTGCGCGACCTGGAGCATTCCTGGTTTTCCGTGGTGGCGCAACAGGACGGCGTCATGCAGGTGAGCCGGCGGCCCGTGGAATTCACGCGCGTGCAGCCGGGGCAGACTTTGCTGCAGCAGGCAGCGGCTTGAGGCCGGCCGGCGGCCGGCATCCAAGGGGGGAGACATCCATGGCGATACGAGCAACTCTGTGGCGGCTGCTGGTGGCCGCGGCATGGCTGGCGGGCAGCATGGCGTTGGCTGGCAGCGGCGCGGCGCAACCCTATCCCGAGCGGGCGGTGACGCTGGTGACGCCGTTCAGCGTGGGCGGAGACGCCGATCTGGCCGCCCGCAACCTGGCGGCCGCGGCGCAGCGCTACCTGGGCCAGCCCCTGGTGGTGCTGAACCGCGCCGGCGCCAACGGCGCCATCGGCTCGCAGTATGTGAAGGAAGCCGCTCCTGACGGCTACACGCTATTGATGGCGCGCGTAGGGTCGCAGGCCATTCTGCCGGCCCTGCAGCAAAGCTTGTCGTACCGTTGGGACGACTTCACTTTCCTGGGGCTGCTGGAACTGAACCCCTATGTATGCGCCGTGCCGAAGAGCTCGCCTTATCGATCGCTGGCCGACCTGGCGGCGGCCATCAAGGCCAAGCCAGGCGTGCTGAACTACGCCAACAGCGGCCCCGCCACCGTGCTCAACCTGGGCCCGCAATTGCTATTCAGTGTGCTGGGGCTACCGCCCACCGCGGCCATGCCGATTACCTACAAGGGGTCCGGCGATGCCGTGGTGGCCACCTTGTCGGAGCAGGTGGATTTTGTCTGCACCAACTACGCGCCCATCGCCGGACCATTGAACGACGGCCGGCTGCGCGCCCTGGTGACGACCACGCCGGCGCGCCTGCCGACGCTGCCCGACGTGCCCACAGCGCGCGAAGCGGGCTTTCCGCAACTGGAAGTCATCACGGGATGGAGCGCGTTGTACGGGCCGCCCGGCATGGACCCGGCGGCGGCGCGCAAATGGGCCGAGGTGCTGCGCGGTGTATCGTCGGATCGTGGCTGGAACGACGGCACCCGGCAGCTGGGCAGCGTGCCGGACGTGCGTTCGGCGGCGGCCACGCGCGAGTTCGTGCAGGCCCAGGTGCAGGCGTACCAGAAACTGGGGCGCGCCACGGGCATTTCACTGAAGTAGCGCGATCCCGGCAATCATCCCGCTGCGCGGCGTCACGCGCGGCCTTGCAGGACAAGGAGTTTCATTGATGGCAGTTTCCGCTCGCGGCGCCGACAGCCTGGCCCGCTCGATCAAGGCGGCAGGCATCAACCGCCTGTTCACGCTTTCCGGCAATCACATCATGCCTGTGTTCGATGCGGCCTTGTCGGCCGGCATCGAACTGGTGCACGTGCGCCACGAGGCCAGCGCGGTGCATATGGCCGACGCCTGGGCGCGCCTGACCGGGGAGCCAGGCGTTGCCCTGGTGACGGGCGGCCCCGGCCATGCCAATGCGGTGTCCGCGTTGTACACGGCGCAGATGTCGGAATCGCCGGTGGTGCTGCTGTCGGGCCACGCGCCGAACCGCCAGGCGGGCTGGGGCGCCTTTCAGGAAATGGACCAGGCCGCCATGGCGGCGCCGGTTACCAAGGCGTCGTGGGCGGCCGGATCGGCGGCCGGGTTGGCGGCCGACTTCGTGCGCGCCTGCCGGGTGGCGCGCAGCGGCCGGCCCGGCCCGGTGCACTTGAGCCTGCCTATCGATGCGCTGGAACAGCCCGCCGATGGGCCGCTGCCGGCGGCGCGCGATTACGCCCAGTTGCCGATGCCGCTGGATGGCGGGCAGGCCGCCGCGCTGGCGGCCCGCCTGGCGCGCGCCGAGCGGCCGCTGGTGCTGGTGGGCCCGCGCGGGCTGACCGACGCGGGCCGCGTGCGCGTGGCTGCGTTGCGGCAGGCCTGGGGCCTGCCCGTCGTGGCTACCGAGAGCCCGCGCGGCGCCAACGACCCGGCGCTGGGGGCGTTCGCCCCGGTGCTGGCGCGTGCCGACTGCGTGCTGCTCGTGGGCAAGCGCCTGGATTTCACCTTGCAGTTCGGCCAGGCCTTCGATTCCGCCTGCGTGTTCATGCAGATCGACGCCGACGAGCGCGAGTGGGCCCGCACCCGGCGCGCCGTGGGAGAACGCCTGCACGACACCTTGCTGGCCGACACGCATGCCGCGCTGGACGGTCTGGCGCAACTCGTGGTGCGCGGCCAGCCAGACTGGCTGGCCGAGGTCGAGGCCGCGCTGGCCTACCGGCCGCCGGCCTGGAACGATGCCCGTGGCACGGACGCCGGCCTGCATCCCGCCGAGCTGTGCCGGGCGGTGCAGCAGGTGCTGGACTCGCACCCAGATTCTGTGCTGGTCTGCGACGGCGGCGAATTCGGCCAATGGGCGCAGGCCTGCCTGCGCGCGCCGCATCGCGTCATCAATGGCGCGGCGGGGGCCATTGGCAGCGCCTTGCCCATGGCGCTGGCGGGGCGGCTGGCGCATCGCGGCGCGCCGGTGGTGGCGATGATGGGCGACGGCACCTTCGGCTTTCATTGCGCCGAACTGGATACGGCCGTGCGCTACGGATTGCCCTTCATCTGCGTGGTGGGCAACGATGCGCGCTGGAATGCCGAATACCAGATCCAGCTGAACAACTATGGGGCCGAACGCCTGGTGGGCTGCGAACTGCTGCCTACCCGCTATGACCGCGTGGCCGAAGGGTTCGGCGCGCACGGCGCCTGGGTCGCCAAGGCAGGCGAACTGGCGCCGGCGCTGCAGGCCGCCGTGCGGGCCACGCTGCCCACCTGCGTGAACGTGTCGCTGGCGGGACTGCCGGCGCCCGTGGTGCGGCAGCACTGACGCCGCGCCGCCAACATGGAAACCTGGCTGCTGCTGGCCTTGGGCGCGTGCGTGGCCGCTTTCGTGCAAGGCCTGGCCGGTTTCGGCTTCGGCCTGGTGTCGATGGCGTTCTGGTCCTGGACGCTGCCGCCGGTCCTGGCGGCGCCGGCCGTGGTGTTCGGCTCGCTGATCGGCCAGTTGCTGGCCGTGCGTTCGCTGCGCCACGGCATCGACTGGCGCCGGCTGACGCCGTTCCTGCTGGGCGGACTGGCGGGCGTGCCGGTGGGCGTGGCGCTGCTGCGGTATGTCGATCCCGCCGCTTTCCGACTGGGCGTGGGCGTGGTGCTGCTGGTGTATTGCCCCGCCATGCTGCTGGCCGCCGAGCTGCCGCGCATCAAGCATGGCGGGCGCGTGGCCGACGCGGCGGTGGGCTGGCTGGGTGGCGCCATGGGCGGCTTCGGCGGCCTGCCCGGGCCGGCGACCACGCTGTGGTGCGTGCTGCGCGGCTGGCCGCGCGACCAGCAGCGCGCCGTATTCCAGAGCTTCAACCTTGCCATGCACGCCATTACGTTCGCGGGCTACGCCGCCGCTGGCGTGCTTACTGCGCAGACCGTGCCGGTGTTCGCTATTGTGGGCGCTGCCGTGCTGGGCCCGACCCTGGCAGGCGTGCATCTGTATCGCCGCTTCAGCGATGCCACCTTCCGCCGCCTGGTATTGGGCCTGCTCACCGTGTCGGGCGTGGCCCTGGTGGTGGCCGGCGCGCGCGGTTTCTGGTCTTAGGCCTGGCCGGCCAGATCGCGCAGCTGCGCCAGCAGGGCATCGGGAATCTCGACCCCTTCTTCGCCTGCCCGCCGTTGCAGCGCGGCGCGCCGCGCGCCGGGCAAGCGCACGTCGCTGTCGACCAGCATGGCGGCGATCAGCGTTTCTACGCGTTCCAGATACACGTCGCGCCCGGCCAGGGCGTCCGGGTCGATGGCCAGGAAGGCCTGGCCGATGCGCGCCTGATTGCCTGCTTCGGTGAAGAACGAATCGGCCTCGAAGCCGAAGTGCGCGCCGGTCAGCGCGCAGGCCAGCAGTTCGACGATCAGCGCCAGCATGGCGCCCTTGACGCCACCCATGGGCAGCATGCTGCCGGCCAGCCCGGCCTTGGGGTCGGTGGTGGGATTGCCCTGGGCGTCCAGCGCCCAACCCGGCGGGATCTCGCGGCCTTCGCGCGCCGCCACCATCAGCTTGCCGCGCGCCACTTCCGACAATGACAGGTCGATGACCAGCGGGTCGCCATCGCGGCGGGGAAAGGCCGCCGCGATAGGGTTGGTGCCGAACAGCGCGCGCTTGCCGCCCCAGGCCGGCATGGCCGCCGGTGAATTACCCAGGGCCAGCCCGACCAAGCCTTGCCGCGCCAGGCCGTCGAGATGATAGGCCGCCACGCCGAAATGGTGGCTGTTGGTCACGCCGGCGAACGCCACGCCGTGTGACCGTGCGCGCGTCGCGGTTTCGCGTACGGCCAGGGCGCAGGCGGGAAAGGCCAGCCCGGCGCCCGCGTCGACCAGCACCGCGCCGCCGCGTTCGCGGGCGATGCGGGGCACCGCGTTGCCCAGGGCGCGGCCATTGCGCACGTGCGCGGCGTACGACGGCACGCGCGATACGCCATGCGAGGCCAGGCCCTGCGAGTCGGCATAGACCAGCGCGTGCGCGGTGCTGTCGGCCATGTCGGGGTTGGCGCCAGCGCCGCGCAGCGCGGCGGCGGCCAGTTCATGCAAGGATTTCAGGTCTACGGTTGCCATGGAAGGGCTCGGTTGCGGGGGGGGGGCAGGTGTCTGAGTTCGCCGGTGTCAGTGGTTCACCGCGCGTTGCGCGACCCGCCCGGGATGAAAGCGGGTGCGCCTGGATCGGGGGCGCTGCGGAGCTGGCTTTGCCAGTCCGTCAGCGTCGCCCCTTTGAGGGGGAAGCGCGCAGCGCTTCGGGGGTGAGGCCTTCATTTCAGCGCTTGCGCCACGCGCTGCGCCACCATGCTCGAGACGCGCGTGTTGGCTTCCTGCGTCAGGCCTGCGATGTGCGGCGTCAGCACGAGATTTGGGGCGTCGGCCAGCGGGCTGCCGGCTGGCAGCGGCTCGTCCTGGAACACGTCGATGGCCGCGCCGCGCAACTGGCCGCTGCGCAGCGCCGCGGCCAGGGCGGCTTCGTCCAGGATGCCGCCGCGCGCGGTATTGACCAGCACCGCGCCGGGCTTCATGGCGGCCAGCCGCGCGGCGTCCATCAGGTTGCGCGTGGCATCGGTCAGGGGAATGTGCAAGGTCAGCACGTCGGCGCATGCCAGCAGGGCATCCAGCGGCAGCGCTTGCACGCCGGTGTCGCGCCAGGCGGGGTCGTCGTCGCGCAGCAGCGGGTCGTGGGCGGCGACCCGCATGCCCAGGCCTTGCGCCAGGCGGGCCGTCAGTCGGCCGATGCCGCCGAAACCCACGATGCCCAGCGTGCGCGCCTCGGCCTCCAGGCCGTTCGAGAGGTCGGTGCGGGGCCAGGCGCCGGCGGCGACCTGCGCGCTGCTGAGATAGGCGCCGCGCAGCAGCATCAAGGCCGCGGCGATGACGTATTCGGCCACGGCGCGCGCGTTGGCGCCGGTGGCGGGCAGTACGGCAATGCCCCTGGCTTCGCAGGCGGGCACGTCGATGTTGTCCAGTCCCACGCCCAGGCGGCCCACCGCCTTGAGTTGCGGGCCGGCGGCCAACAGCGCGGCGTCGACGCGGGTGCGGTTGCGCACGATCAGGGCGTCGGCCTGGGGCAGGGCGGCCAGCAGCGCGTCGCGCCGGTCGACCAGATCGGGTTCGTAGCGCACGTCGAAATCGGCGCGCAGCGCGGCAACGGCCGCTTCATCCATGAATTCGGAAATGACGATGTGCATCGGTGATCTTCAAGTGGTGATGGGCCGGGCCGGCAGGCGCCGGCCCGGAGAGCAGCGGCCGGCTAGCCGACCTGGATCTTCGCTTCGCGGATAATTTTGCCCCAGCGGTCGACCTCGCTGTCCAGATACTGCTTGAACGCCACCGGGCCGCGCGGCCGCGGGATGAAGCCCAGGCGTTGCAGCGACTGCTGCATGGCGGGCTGCGACACTTGTTTTTCGATGGCGCCGCCGATGCGCAGCACCAGTTCATCGGGCATGCCGGCCGGGCCCAGCACGCCGGTGAAGTTCTCGACGATCAGGTCGGGCAGGCCGGCCTCGCCGACGGTGGGCACGTCGGGCAGGTCGGGGCTGCGTTCCTTGGTGCTGATGGCCAGCGCGCGCAGCGCGCCGCTCTTGACGTGCGGCAGCGACTCCGGATAGTTGGAAAAAATCACGTCCAACTGCCCGCCGATCAGGTCGGTAAGCGACGGCGCGCCGCCCTTGTAGGGCACGTGCAGCAACGAGGTGCCGGTCAGTTTCTGGTATAGCGCCAGGGTCAGGTGGGGCGGCGTGCCGTTGCCGCTGGAGCCGGCCGACAGCGACTTGGCCTTGGCCGCCGCGGTCAGCTCGGCCAGGCTGCGGATGGGGCTCTTGGCATTGACCACCACCATCATGGCCGACGAGGCCAGGCCGGCCAGCGGCACCAGGTCTTTCTTCAGGTCGTAGCCCGCCTTGCCGGCGAACAGCGTGGCGTTGGCGGCGTGCGTCATGGTAATGGCCAGCCAGCTGTAGCCGTCGGCATTGGCGCGGGCCACCAGCGAGGCCCCGATGTTGGCGCTGCCGCCGGGCTTGTTCTCGACCACCACGTTCCACCCTTCGCCCGTTGCCAGGGCCTGGCTGACCTGGCGGGCCGCCACGTCGGTCAGGCCGCCTGGCGAAAACGGGACAATGTAGCTGATGGGCCGCTGCGGCCACCCTTGCGTGGCGGCCAGGCCGCGCGTCAAGGGAGCCAGGGCCAGGGCGCCGGCGCCGAGCAGCCCCAGCGTCTTGCGCCGCTGGGCATCGGGACAGGCGTGACGGTCGTTGCGCATTGCATGTTCTCCTTTGGTCTTAGGTTGCCGCCGAACGCGCGGCCGGTCAGTGCTGCATTCCCCACTTGCGTATGGTGTGGATTTCCACCGTACGGAAGATCACGTTCTCGACCAGCAGGCCGATCAAAATGACGGTAAACAGGCCGGCGAAGACGTTGGGAATCTCCAGCAGGTTCTTGTTCTCGTAGATGAACCAACCCAGCCCGCCCGAGCCAGAACTCACGCCGAACACCAGCTCGGCGGCGATCAGGGTGCGCCACGCGAAGGCCCAGCCGATCTTCAGGCCGGTCAGGATGCTGGGGAACGCCGCCGGGATCAGGATGCGCCGGACGTAGCCGAAGCCTGACAGCCCGTAGTTGCGACCCACCATCCGCAGCGTCATCGACACCGACAGAAAACCCGAGTGGGTGTTCAGCGCCACCGCCCAGAGCACCGAGTGGATCAGCACGAACACCACGCTGCCCTCGCCCAGGCCGAACCAGATCAGCGCGAGCGGCAGCAGGGCGATGGCCGGCAGCGGGTTGAACATCGAGGTCAGGGTCTCGAGCAGGTCGGTGCCCAGCCGGGTGGTAATGGCCAGCACGGTCAGCAGCGCCGCCAGTGAGATGCCGGCCGCATAGCCCACCAGCAGCACGCGGATCGAGGTCCAGGCCTTGAGCAGCAGCGTGCCGTGCACCAGGCCGTCGTACAGCGCGCCCACGGTGGCCCCGAAGGTGGGGAACAGCAGCGGGTTGTTGATGCTGCGGGCGTACAGTTCCCAGGCCAGCGCCAGCAGGGCCAGCAGGAACAGCTTGCGCAGCGCGCCGATGTTATAGAGCCGCTCCCAGGCGGACAGCGGCTTCTGCACCACGCCGAAGGCTTCGTCGGCCACCGGTTCCAGGTAGCGTTCGGCGCGGCCGGCGGCGGGGTTGACGTCCAGGTCAGCCATGATGCTGTCCCTCCTCTTCGATGCGGTCCGAGAACAGCATTGCGTTGATCTTGTCTTCCAGTTCCTGATGCCGGGCGGCATCGTGCTCGCCGCGCGGCACGCTGTTGATCTCGGCCTTGACCTGACCGGGGTGGGGCGACAGCAGCAGGATGCGGTTGCCGATCTTGATGGCTTCGGGAATGGAGTGGGTGACGAACAGCACGGTGAAGTGCGTGTCGTCCCACAGCTGCAGCAGCTCGTCCTGCATCTTGCGGCGGGTCAGGGCGTCCAGCGCGGCGAAGGGTTCGTCCATCAGCAGGATGTCGGGCTCCATCGCCATGCCGCGCGCGATGGCCACACGCTGTTTCATGCCGCCGGACAGCATATGCGGGTAGTTGTCGGCGAACTTGGCCAGGTTCACTTTCTCGATGTAGTGCATGGCGCGCTCGTCCGCTTCGCGCGCGCCCAGGCGGCCGCTGGCCACCAGCGCGAACGCCACGTTCTGGCGCACCGTCTTCCAGGGCAGCAGCTGGTCGAATTCCTGGAACACCATCATGCGGTCGGGGCCGGGCCGCGTGACCACTTCCGATTTCAGGCGTATCTCGCCTTCCACCGGCGGCAGGTATCCACCCACGGCCTTCAGCAAGGTCGACTTGCCGCAACCCGACGGGCCCAGCAAGATGAAGCGGTCGCCCTGCAATACCTGGAAGTCCACGCGATAGGTGGCCGTGATCAGGTATTCAGGGGTCTTGTACTGCAGGGTCACGCCGCGTACGTCGAGCAGCGGCGCGGCGGTTCTTGCATCGGTCATGCGTACCCTCCTGTGTGCGGCCCCGGCCGGCGGCCGGGGCAGGGTTCGACACGGCGTTCAGCTGCCTTGCAATGTCTGGGCGTTGGGGAAGAACAGGTCTTTCCAGGAGTCGGGCATGACTTTGATCGACCCCACCTTGTGCATGAAATTCACGTATTTCATGATGTTGTTCGGCGTCAGCGTGTACGAGATGTCCGGGTTGTTCAGGATCTCGACCACATCTTCCAGCTTGGTGCGCTGGTCATTGGCCAGGCGCAGGTAAGCCTTGGCGGCCCAAGTCTTGTCTTTGTTGATCTTGTCGGTGGCTTCTTGCAGCGCCGCCACGAACGCGGCGTAGACCTTGGGATTCTCTTTGTGGAACTTTTCGGTGGTCCACACCAGGTTGAAGGTGGCCGGGCCGCCCAGCACCTCATAGGAACTGAGGATGCGATGGATGCCGGGCTGTTTCAGCTCGAAATCCTGGAAGGGCGGCGACGTGAAATGCGCGGTGATCTCGCTGGAACCGGACAGCAACGCGGTCATCCCGTCGGGGTGCGACAGCGACACGGTCAGCTTGTCCAGCCGGTTCTGCTGGCCTTCGCCAAACGCCTGCTCGGCCGCCATTTGCAGGGTGACGGCCTGGATCGACACGCGCACGGCGGGCAGGGCGATGCGGTCCTTGTCGGTGAGGTCCTTGATGCTCTTGACATTGGGATCGCGCGAATTCAGGTACAGCGGCATGGCGTTGATGGCCGACACCGCTTTCACGTTCAGGTTGCCGCGCGTGCGGGCCCACATGGTCACCAGTGGCCCGACGCCGCCCGAGGCAAAGTGCAGGCTGCCCGACAACACGGCCTCGTTCATGACATTGCCGCCTGCAAACCGCGACCATTTCACGGTCAGGTCATCGATGCCGGCTGCCTTGGCATGTTTCTCTATCAGCTTTTCGTCCTGCATGACCATCAGCGACAAGTAGCTGATGCCCGGTTGCACGGCCACCGTCAGTTCCGATACTTCGGCGTGGGCCGTCGCGCCCAGCAGCATGCCGGCCGACAGACAGGCGGCCGAGGCAATACGCGTAAATCGCTTCATGTCTTCCTCCTTGGGGGTTGCGCCTGGACAGGCGTGTGGCGGCGCGCGCCGCCCGGCATTCTGCGAGCCGGTGCGGCGCGTGCCACGTATCGCTTCAGGGCCCGGCAACCAGCCGGGCGGGATTCATGCGGCCTGCGTACATCGTGGGAAAACCTCGCTCAGGCGCTTTCGTACAGGCGCGTCAGCACGAACTCGCGGTGGCCCAGCGCTTCGGCCGAAGTCCAGCGGCCGTTGGCGGTGGCCAGCATGCACTCGAGCAGCTTGTCGCCGGCCTGGTCCAGGTCGATTTCACGCTGCAGCAGGCCCGACGTATCGACGTCTATGTGCTCGCTCATGGTGCGTACCGTGCGCGGGTTGGCGCAGATCTTGATGACCGGCAGGATGGGGTTGCCGATGACGTTGCCCTGGCCGGTGGGGAAGAAGTGCACAGCGTAGCCCGAAGCGGCGCACAGTGTCACCATCTCGGCGGCGGCCGACGACGAATCCATGAACCACAGCCCCTTGCCGGTGGGAACCTCGGCCTTGTCCAGCACTCCGTCGATGCGGCATTTCTTGCCGATTTTCTGGATGTTGCCCAGCGCCTTTTCCTCGATGGTGGTCAGGCCGCCGGCGATGTTGCCCTTGGTGGGCTGCGATTCGGACAGGTCGCTGGTTTTCCAGCGGTCGATCACTTCCTGGTAGCGGTTGAACATGAACATGAAGCGTTCGCGCACCGCATCATTGGCGCAGCGCTCGGCCACGATATGCTCGCCGCCGGTCAGTTCGGTGGTTTCGCCAAATACCAGCGTGCTGCCCAGGGCATACAGCTTGTCGAAGGCGTTGCCCACGGTGGGGTTGGCGCCACAGCCCGAGGTGGTGTCCGACTCACCGCATTTGGTGGACACCCATAGATCAGAAATGAGGCATTCGGTGCGCTGCAACCCGGTGGCGTAATGCACGAATTCCTTGGCCTGGCGCGAGGCGCGCATGATGGTGTCGTGATCGCCGTGCAGTTCGATGCTGAAGCCGGCCACGGGCTTGCCGGTGGCGGCAATGCCGTCGACCACGCGCTTGGTCCAGCCTTCTTCGATGCCGATGACGATCACGGCGGCCACGTTGGGGTTGCTGCCGGTGCCGATCAGGGTGCGGAAGTGCAGTTCGAGGTCTTCGCCGAACTGCAACCGGCCATAAGGGTGGGGCAGGGCCAGAGTGCCCTTGATGTTGTTGGCGACGGCTTCGGCGGCAGCATTCGAGATATCGTCCACCGGCAGGACGATGACGTGGTTGCGCACGCCGACCCGCCCGTTGTCGCGGCGATATCCCCGGAAAGTGGTCGAAGCATTGACGATGGCCATGGCGTTTCCTATGTATGTAATCGGTGATGAAAAGCGCGGCCGCTTACCAGCGCTTGGTCTTGATGTTGTGGACGTGGGCGTGCTGCCCCGCCTTGATGGGCTCGACCACCTTGCCGATGTCGGTGCCGTACTTGAACACGGTGTCGCCGACCGCCATGTCTTTCAGGGCCACCTTGTGGCCGATGGGAATATCCTGCAGCGCTTTCAGATGGATGATCTTGTCTTCATCCATGATCCAGGCGTTCAGTTCCGTGCCTGCCTTCAGGCCCTCCACGACGGCGACCGCCACCGTGTCTTTCGCATCGTGCAATACGGCGTGAATCATTGTTGTCCTCTCTGGTGTGATGGCCGCCCGGGTAGCTCGGTCCCGGGCCGGTTCGTTGCATCTTAGGCGCGGCTCGATTTCAAGTCAACTAAATCATATATATGAGTTGTATGATTATGCCAGCGGCGCATCGCGCCGCTACAATCCGGCCACCTCAATCTGGTTACGCCATGAAAAACACCTCGACCACGACCGTTCCCCTTGGCAGCCCCCTGTATGCCCAGGTCAAGCAGGCAGTGCTTGCGGCGCTGGCGCGCGGAGAATGGAAGCAGGGCGAGGCCGTGCCTCCCGAGAAAACCCTGGCCGAGCGCTTCGGCGTTTCTATCGGCACGCTGCGCAAGGCCATCGACGAGTTGGCCGCCGAGAACATCCTGGTGCGGCACCAGGGGCGCGGCACCTATGTGGCGGTGCATACCCGCAACAATCATTTCTTCAAGTTTTTCCGCATCCTGCGCCAGGACGGCCACAAGTCGTACCCCAGCACCGAACTGCTGCGCTTTCGCCGCGCGCGCGCCAACGCCGCCACGCGCGAACACCTGGGGCTGGCCACCGGCGCCTACGTGTACGAGTTCACCAACGTGCTGTCGCTGAACGGCGACGTGGTGATGGTGGACGACATCTGCTTGCCCGAGTCGCGCTTTCCCGGCATGGCCGAGCAGCACCTGCGCGAGCGGCCCAGCACGCTGTACGCGCTGTACCAGGACGTGTTCGGCGTGAATGTAATCGCCACCGACGAACGCCTGCGCGTTTGTCTGGCCGACGCCGCCCACGCCGGCTGGCTGGACGTGGCAGAGGGCGCCCCCCTGCTGGAAATTCGCCGGGTGGCGTATTCGTACAACCGTCAGCCGGTGGAATGGCGGATATCACGGGTGAACACCGAGGCTTACGAGTACCTGGGCCAGGAACCGGGGGCGGCGGTTACGTCGTAGGTGCCGTTATAAGCCCCCCGAAGCTCAAGAACCCAGCCCACCCCCCAGCCTCGGCGCCACAAGCAAGCAAACAACCCCCCGGGGCAATGCTAAACTCCTGAACACTTAACCGGCGCCGATTTGCCTGATCCGCTTGCGGGCGCCTCTATAAATCCAGCTAAAGAGGTCCGTATGACCACTCCCGTGCCTGTTCCAAACGGGGGGCCCGCCCCCGCCGCTGTTCCTGCCGCCGCCGAACCCGGTTCGGTGGGCATCGTTACCCCCCAGCTCATCCGCTTCGACACGCCGCTGCCACTGGCCAGCGGGCAATCACTGCAGTCGTACGAACTCGCGGTCGAGACCTACGGCACCCTGAATGCCGGACGCACCAATGCCGTGCTGGTCTGCCATGCCTTGAACGCCTCGCACCACGTCGCCGGCCTGGCCGCCGACGACCCCAACGACGTGGGCTGGTGGGACAACATGGTTGGCCCGGGCAAGCCATTGGATACCAATCGCTTTTTCGTGATCGGTGTCAATAACCTGGGCTCGTGCTTTGGCTCAACCGGCCCGGCCAGCATCAATCCGGCCACCGGCCACCCCTGGGGCGCCGCCTTTCCGGTGCTGACGGTCGAAGACTGGGTGCATGCCCAGGCCCGCCTGGCGGACCACTTCGGCATCGAGCGCTTCGCGGCGGTCATGGGCGGGTCGCTGGGCGGCATGCAGGCGCTCAGCTGGGCCATCACCTGCCCCGAGCGGGTAGCCCACTGCATCGTCATCGCCAGCACGCCGCGCCTGTCGGCGCAGAATATCGGCTTTAACGAGGTGGCGCGGCGCGCCATCATTACCGACCCTGACTTCCATGGCGGCGACTACTACGCGCACAACACCGTGCCGCGCCGCGGCCTGTCGGTGGCGCGCATGATCGGTCACATCACGTATCTGTCGGATGACGACATGGCCGAGAAATTCGGCCGCACCCAGCGCGAGCCGGCCGAAGGCGGCGCCTATCGGTACGGCTACGACGTCGAGTTCGAGGTCGAGTCGTACTTGCGCTACCAGGGCGAGAAGTTCTCGCGCTATTTCGATGCCAACACTTATTTGCTGATCACGCGCGCGCTCGATTACTTCGACCCCGCGCGCGGCACCGGCGGCGATCTGGCGCGCGCCTTGAAGCCGGCCCAGGCCGACTTCCTGCTGGTGTCGTTTTCCACTGACTGGCGCTTTCCGCCCGAGCGCTCGCGCGAGATCGTGCGGGCGCTGCTGAAGAACGGCAGCCCGGTCACCTATGCCGAGATCGACGCCCCGCACGGTCACGATGCGTTCTTGCTCGACGACGCGCGCTACCACGCGGTGGTGCGCGGCTACTACGAGCGCATCGCGCGCGAGCTGGGCCTGGACGAACCCGCCGCCGGGGCCGCGCCAGCGGCCGCCGAGCCGGCCTGCGCCGAAGGATGTGCCGCATGAATCCCGTCACTGCCCGAGCCGGCCGCACGGCCGGCATGCGCCCCGACCTGGTCCGCATCGCGAGTTGGATCGAACCCGGCAGCCGCGCGCTCGACCTGGGCTGCGGCGACGGCGCGCTGCTGGCCTACCTGCGCGACCAGCGCCAGGTGCGCGGCGCCGGCGTCGAGATCGACGACAACCACGTTATTGCCTGTGTCGGGCGTGGCGTGGAAGTCATCCAGCAAAACCTGGAAGACGGCCTGGCCCTGTTCGACGACAAGCAGTTCGACACCGTGGTGCTGTCGCAGACGCTGCAGTCGATGCACCGCACCGAGCACATTCTGCGCGAAATGGCGCGGGTGGCGCGCTACGGCATCGTGTCGTTTCCCAATTTCGGCTACTGGCCGCACGGCTGGTCGATCCTGCGCGGGCGCATGCCCGTGACGGGGCAGATGCCCTACCAGTGGTACAACACGCCCAACATCCACCTGTGCACGCTGCGCGATTTCGAGCGGCTGGCCCAGGATCTGGGGCTGCGCATCCTCGAACGCGCCACCTTCCACGAAGGCCGCGAAATCACCGTGTTGCCGGGCTGGCGCAGCACGCTGGCGGTGTACCGCTACGCGGCCGATTGAAGCTGCTTCTGGCGGCCATTGGTTAATATGCCGTGTCCGGCGCCGCGGCGCCTTTGTTGCCAGGAGCTTCTTATTTCCGCCGCATCCCATGTCTATTTCAGCCGCCGGGTCGCGCCCCTGCTGGTGCTGGGGTTTGCCAGCGGGCTGCCGCTGGCGCTGACGGGCGGCACGCTGCAGGCGTGGGCCACGGTCGACGGCGTATCGCTGGAAGAAATCGGTTTCCTGACCCTGGTGGGAACGGCCTACACGCTGAAGTTCCTATGGGCGCCGCTGGTCGACCGGTACGTGCCGCCGTTGCTCGGACGCCGGCGCGGCTGGATGCTGGTGACGCAGGTGCTGCTGGCGGCTTCCATCATGCTCATGGGCACGCTGTCGCCGGCCTCGGCCCTGTTGCCGCTGGCCCTGCTGGCCGTGGCGGTGGCGTTTTTCTCGGCTACTCAGGACATTGCCTTCGACGCCTATTGCACCGACGTGCTGCACCGAGAAGAACGAGGCGCCGGCGCGGCCATCAAAGTGCTGGGCTATCGGCTGGCCATGATCGTGTCGGGCGGGCTGGCGCTTATCTTGGCTGACCAATGGCTGGGCTGGGGCGCCACCTATGTATTAATGGGCGGCCTGATGCTGGCCTGCGCCTTGGCCACCTTGTGGGCGCCCGAGCCCGAGCGGCCCGCCGCCGCGCCTCGCAACCTGGGCCTGGCCGTGGTCGAGCCGTTTCGCGAATTCTTCAGCCGGCGCGGCGCCTATACCGTGCTGGCCCTGATCGTGCTGTACAAGCTGGGCGACGCGTTTGCCGGCGCGCTGTCCACCACGTTCCTGATCCGTGGCGCGGGTTTCGACCCCACCGAAGTGGGCACGGTGAACAAAGTGCTGGGGCTGGCCGCCACTATCGTCGGCGCGCTGGCCGGCGGTTCGCTGATGGCGCGCTGGGGGCTGTATCGCTCATTGATGGCGTTCGGCGTCTTGCAGGCCATATCCAACCTGGGCTACTGGGTCATCGCCGTCAGCCCCAAGAACATCTGGCTGATGGCCGCCGCGGTGGGCATCGAGAATCTCTGCGGGGGGCTGGGCACGGCATCGTTCGTGGCCTTGCTGATGGCCTTGTGCCAGCAGCGCTTTTCGGCCACGCAATTCGCGTTGCTGTCGGCCCTGTCGGCCGTGGGCCGGACCTACCTGGCCGGCCCGCTGACGCCGCCGCTGGTGCACTGGCTGGGTTGGCCGGGCTTCTTCATGCTGACGGTCGCCATCGCGGTGCCCGGCTTGTTGCTGCTGTGGAGCCAGCGCCGCACCATCGATGCGCTGGAGCCGCAGGCCTGACGCGCGGAGTTCGCGAGGTTGCCATGCATGCTGAAACGTCTACCTTGTTGCTGCACGCCCTGTATCTGGTGGCCATCGTCGCCGAGGCCATGACCGCCGCGCTGGCCGCCGGCCGGCGCGACATGGATTGGATGGGCGTGTGCATCATCGCCTGCGTGACGGCGCTGGGCGGCGGCTCGCTGCGCGACGTGCTGCTGGGGCACTATCCGCTGACCTGGGTGGTGCATCCCGAATACCTGGGTATGACGGCAGGCGCGGCGCTGCTTACCGCGCTGGGGGCGCCGCTGATGCGGCGCCTGCGCAGTCTGTTCTTGCTGCTGGACGCCGTGGGCCTGGTGGCCTTCACCATCATCGGCTGCAAGGTGGCCCAGCAAATGGAGCTGCCGGTGAGTATTGCGCTGATCAGCGGCATGATCACGGGTTGCGCCGGCGGGGTGCTGCGCGACGTGCTGTGCAACGACGTGCCGCTGTTGTTCCGCAAAGAACTCTATGCCAGCGTGTCCATTGTGACCGGCGGCCTGTACATGGGGCTGCTGGCGGCCGGGCTGTCGGCCAATGCGGCGGTGCCGGCGGCGCTGGCGGTGGGCCTGGCGTTTCGCCTGCTGGCGCTGCGCTTCAATTGGCAGATGCCGCGCTTCGTATATCGCGACGACTGGCACTGAGCGCCGGGCGCTGGCGAGCGGCTTTGTCATGCTTCGGTGTCTGACACCCTGCGGGAGTCAGACACCTGGCTATAACGGTCTGCGGAGACGGCTCTGTCATGCTTCGGTGTCTGACATCCTGCGGGAGTCAGACACCTGGCTATAACGGTCTGCGGAGACGGCTTTGTCATGCTTCGGTGTCTGACACCCTGCGGGAGTCAGACACCTGGCTATAACGGTCTGCGGAGACGGCTCTGTCGTGCTTCGGTGTCTGACACCCTGCGGGAGTCGGACAGCTGGCTATAACGGTCTGCGGAGACGGCTCTGTCATGCTTCGGTGTCTGACACCCTGCGGGAGTCAGACACCTGGCTATAACGGTTTGCGGAGACGGCTTTGTCATGCTTCGGTGTCTGACACCCTGCGGGAGTCAGACACCTGGCTATAACGGTCTGCGGAGACGGCTCTGTCGTGCTTCGGTGTCTGACACCCTGCGGGAGTCAGACACCTGGCTTATAGCGGTCTTCGCAGTTGTGCTTTATGCCGGTTTCCGCGGGCCTGCATTATCTGCAGGTGTCTGACTCCCGCAGGGTGTCAGACACCGTTGTTTTGAGACAGCCCAGGCGCGCAGCGGTGTCAGGCACCAGACCCCGTGCTGACGTTCAGTACAGCCCTTGCTGGCGCATCGCGTCGGCTACTTTCACGAAACCGGCGATGTTGGCGCCATCCAGGTAGTTCACCGTGTTGCCGCGGCCCTGGCCGTGGCGCACGCAGCTTTCGTGGATGTCGCGCATGATGGCGTGCAGGCGCTGGTCGACTTCGTCGCGGGTCCAGGCCAGGCGAATGGCGTTCTGGCTCATTTCCAGGCCCGACACCGCCACGCCGCCGGCATTACTGGCCTTGCCCGGCGCGTACAGCACGCCGGCCTCGATGAAGGTCTTGGCGGCTTCCAGGGTGGACGGCATGTTGGCGCCTTCGGCCACGCACTTGACGCCGTTGGCGATCAGGGTGCGGGCGTCGTCGATTTCCAGCTCGTTCTGGGTGGCGCAGGGCAGGGCCACGTCCACCGGCACGTGCCAGGGGCGCTTGCCCGCGGCATAAGTCAGCTTGAACTGCCCGGCATATTCGGCCAGGCGGCCGCGCAGGTCGTTCTTCAGGTGCATCAGGGCGGCCAGCTTTTCATGGGTGAAGCCGGCCTCGTCGATTACCGTGCCGTCGGAATCGGACACCGTGACCACGCGCGCGCCCAGGGTCATGGCCTTTTCGATGGCGTACTGGGCCACATTGCCCGAACCCGACACCGACACGCGCAGGCCGTCGAACGACAGGCCTTCGCGCTTGAGCATTTCTTCGGCGAAGTACACCGTGCCGTAGCCCGTGGCCTCGGGGCGGATCAGGCTGCCGCCGAAGGTCAGGCCCTTGCCGGTGAACACGCTGGCCGCCGAGTTCGACAGCTTTTTCATCATGCCGGCCATGAAGCCGACTTCACGGGCGCCCACGCCCATGTCGCCGGCGGGCACGTCCGTGTCCGGGCCCAGGTGGCGGTGCAGTTCGAGCATCAGCGCCTGGCAGAAGCGCATGACCTCGGCGTCGGACTTGCCCTTGGGGTCGAAGTCGGAGCCGCCTTTGCCGCCGCCCATGGGCAGCGTGGTCAGGGCGTTCTTCAGGGTCTGTTCGAAGGCCAGGAACTTCAGCACCGACAGGTTCACCGACGGATGGAAGCGCATGCCGCCCTTGAACGGCCCGATGGCCGAGCTGTGCTGCACGCGGAAGGCGCGGTTGACGCGCGAATTGCCCTGGTCGTCAGTCCAGCACACGCGGAACTGGATAACGCGCTCGGGTTCGACCAGGCGTTCAAGCAGGGCGTATTCGGCGTAATGGGGGTGTTGTTGCAAGAAAGGCCACAAGCTGGACATGACTTCATGTACCGCTTGCATGAATTCGGGTTGCTGCGGGTCGCGCGCAGCGACCTGGCGCAGAAAGTCGTCAAGACTCTGCAGTTTCACACGGGTCTCCTGGGGAACGCCGCAAACCGGTGCAAAACTGCCCGGATATGGTGCGAGTAGGGTCCAAGTCAGTGCGTGATTGCACTGGCTCGGTGCGGAATTGTACGGGTAAACGCGAGGCCCGCGCAAAACGCCATTGCCCGGAAACCCGCATGAACACTGGCGTTGCGGCAGGTCATTATTGGGGACAAATAAATGGGCAAGGGCTCCGCCGGTGGTCCCCGCCAGCGTGCCCGGGCAACCTGGTGCCCGGTTTTCCTGGGGAAAATTTTGTGTCCCCGTTTTTCAGGGCATGGCCGTCAGTAGTGGGTGAGGTGCCCGCCCCGGGGCGGGCGGGTGGGGGCGGACTGCCGGCGGGGTTGCGGCGCCGTCGCGGGGCTAATAATTCGGCCCCGTTTTCTGGGGCAGGTCGCCGGCGTATTTTTGTGCGTTACAACGCGGTGTCGTAGTCGATGGTCAGCGGCGCGTGGTCGCTGAAGCGCTCGTCTTTGTAGATCGAAGCGCTGCGCGCCCGGGCGGCCAGACCCGGCGTGGCGATCTGGTAGTCGATGCGCCACCCTACGTTCTTGGCCCAGGCCTGGCCGCGGTTGCTCCACCAGGTGTATTGCTCGGGCCGCTCGTCCAGCCTGCGGAACACGTCGACAAAGCCGCGCTTGTCGAACACCTCGGTCAGCCAGGCCCGCTCTTCGGGCAGGAACCCGGAGTTCTTCTGGTTGCTCTTCCAGTTTTTCAGGTCGATTTCCTTGTGCGCGATGTTCCAGTCGCCGCAGATCACGAATTCGCGGCCGGTTTTCTTGTGCTCGCGCATCAGTTCGTCCAGCCAGGGGCCGAACACGTCCAGGAAGCGGTATTTCGCCTGTTGGCGCTCGTCGCCGCTGGAGCCCGAGGGCAGGTAGGCGCTGATGACCGACAGGTTCTTCCAATCGGCACGGATGATGCGACCTTCGGCGTCGAATTCTTCACAGTTCAGCCCTGCCTGCACGCGCTCTGCGGTATTACGCAGGTACATGCCCACACCACTGTAGCCCTTCTTGATGGCATGGCAGAAATGGCCGGTATAGCCGGGCGGGTGCCGCAGGTCGTCGGTCAAGTCTGCGTCGGAAATCTTGATTTCCTGCAGGCACAGCACGTCGGCGCTGTGCGTCTGCATCCACGGTTGCAGGCCCTTGCGGAAGGCCGAGCGGATGCCGTTGAGGTTGATCGAGGTAATGCGCAGCACGGCGAGACTCCTGAAAAAGCGGCCGGCTTGCGCCGGTCCAAGCGCCGAATTTAACCGACAGGGGCGCCCGCCGCGCAAGCCCGGGCACGCCGGGGCCGGCGGCGAAGGCAGCTAAAATGCCGGTCTCTTCTCGTTTTCCGGAAACCCCACCGCATGGCCGCCGCTTCCGCCACTTCTACCGACTTCGTCCGTTTTGCCCTCGATGAGGGCGTGCTGCGCTTTGGCAGCTTCAAGGTTAAGTCGGGCCGCACCAGCCCATACTTTTTCAACGCCGGCCTGTTCAACAGCGGCGCCTCGGTGGGCCGGCTGGCGCAGTTCTATGCGCAGGCGCTGGTCGATTCGGGCATTGCGTTCGACATGCTGTTCGGGCCGGCCTACAAGGGCATTCCGCTGGCCACGGCCACCGCGGTGGCGCTGGCCGGCCATCCGGCCATGCAGGGGCGCGACGTGCCGTTCGCGTTCAACCGCAAGGAAGCCAAGGACCACGGCGAGGGCGGCACCCTGGTCGGCGCCCCGTTGCAGGGCCGCGTCGTCATCATTGACGACGTGATCACCGCCGGCACGTCGGTGCGCGAGTCGGTCGAGATCATCCGCGCCGCCGGCGCCGAGCCGGCCGCCGTGCTAATTGCCCTGGACCGCCAGGAGCGCGCCGGTCCCGACGACGCCCTGTCGCCTCATTCGGCCGTGCAGGACGTGGCCAAGACCTACGGCATGCCGGTCGTCAGCATCGCCTCGCTGGCGGACATCCTGGCCTTGCTGCAGGGCGACGCGCAGTTCGCGGGAAACCGCGAGGCGGTACTTGCGTATCGGGGCAAATACGGGGTCGTTTGAGACGGCTTGCGGTAGGGGTCTTTGGGGCGCCGGCGGGCGCGCGGGCGGGTATGTCGGGTGTCTGACTCGGTAGGTGTCAGACACCGCTGTGAGCCGAGGCCGTTTCCGTCGTACGGTGTCAGGCACCCTGGCGGGAGCCTGACACCTGGGGCACAACAAAGGCTCACCCCACCAAGCCCAAGCAAGGCACCCGCCTCGACGCCAACAGAACTACCCTGCGGCAGGCGTAAACCCCCAAAGGGCCAACTCAGCCTTCCAGCTTCTGCTTCAGGAGTTCGTTGACCTGCTGCGGATTCGCCTTCCCCTTGGCGGCCTTCATGATCTGGCCCACCAGCGAGTTGAAGGCTTTCTGCTTGCCGGCCCGGTATTCGGCCACGATGGCCGGGTTAGCCGCCAGCACCTCGTCGATCATGGCGCCGATGGCGCCGGTGTCGCTGATCTGCTTCAGGCCGCGCGCCTCGATGATGGCGTCGGGCTGGCCGCCGTGCTCGCCGGCCCACATGGCCGAAAACACGTCGCGCGCGATCTTGTTGGAGATGGTGCCGTCGATGATGCGGCCGATCAGGGCGGCCAGGGCGGGGGCCTGCACCGGGGCGTCGGCGATGTCTTTTTCTTCGCGATTCAGCGTGGCGGTGACTTCGCCCATGATCCAGTTGGCGGCCTGCTTGGCCTGGCCAGCCGGCAGGGCGCGCGCCACGTCTTCGAAGTACGACGCCAGGCCGCGACTGGCCGACAGCTGGGCCGCGTCGTAGGCCGACAGGCCGTAGTCGCGCTGGAAGCGCTCACGCAGGGCGGCCGGCAGTTCGGGCATGTTGGCCCGGACCTCTTCGACCCATTCGGGCGAGATCACCAGCGGCGGCAGATCGGGGTCGGGAAAATAGCGGTAATCGTGCGCGTCTTCCTTGCTGCGCATGCTGCGCGTTTCATCGCGGTCGGCGTCGTACAGGCGGGTTTCCTGCACCACCGTGCCGCCGTCTTCGATCAGCTCGATCTGGCGGCGCGCCTCGAACAGAATGGCCCGTTCCAGGAAACGGAACGAGTTGACGTTCTTGATCTCGGTGCGCGTGCCGAATTCTTTCTGCCCCACCGGGCGCACCGACACGTTGGCGTCGCAGCGGAACGAGCCTTCCTGCATGTTGCCGTCGCAGATGCCCAGCCACACCACCAGGCTGTGCAAGGCGCGCGCATAGGCCACGGCTTCGGCGGCCGAGCGCATTTCGGGCTCGGTAACGATTTCCAGCAGCGGCGTGCCGGCCCGGTTGAGGTCGATGCCGCTGGCCGGCGCGCCGCTGGCCAGGGCGAAGTCGTCGTGCAGCGACTTGCCGGCGTCTTCTTCCAGGTGGGCGCGCGTCAGGTTGACGGTTTTTTCTTGCTCGCCCACGAAGAACGACAGCGATCCGCCCAGCACCACCGGCAGCTCGTACTGGCTGATCTGGTAGCCCTTGGGCAGGTCGGGGTAGAAGTAGTTCTTGCGCGCGAACACCGAGCGCGGCGCTACCTTGCCGCCCACCGCCAGGCCGAAGCGAATGGCGCGTTCGGCCGCGCCGCGGTTCATGACGGGCAGGCTGCCGGGCAGCGCCAGGTCGATCACGTTGGCCTGCGTGTTGGGCGCGGCGCCGAAGCGGGTGCTGCTGCCCGAAAAGATCTTGGCGTCGGTGGAAAGCTGGGTGTGCGTTTCCAGCCCGATGACGATTTCCCAGTTCATTGCTCGGTGCCTTGCTGGCCGGGCACGCGGCGGTGCCAGTCGGTGACTTGTTGATAACGGTCGGCGATAGCCAGCAGGCGGCCTTCGTCGAAGTAGTTGCCGATGATCTGCAGGCCGACGGGGCGCCCGCCGTTGCCGAACCCGGCCGGGATGGACATGGCCGGCAGGCCGGCCAGGCTGACGCCCAGCGTGTAGACGTCGGCCAGCCAGTCGGCGGTGGGGTCGTCGCGGTTGTCGCCGATGTTCTTGGCCACCGTGGGCGCCACCGGCCCCATGATGACGTCGCACTGGCCGGCATAGGCGCGCTGGAAGTCCTGGGCGATCAGGCGGCGCACGCGCTGGGCCTGCAGATAGTAGGCATCGTAGTAGCCATGGGACAGCACGTAGGTGCCGATCAGGATGCGGCGCTTGACTTCGTCGCCGAACCCTTCGGCCCGCGAGCGCGCGATCATCTGGTTCAAATCGGCGTATTCGGCCGCGCGATGGCCGTAGCGCACGCCGTCGTAGCGCGCCAGGTTGCTCGACGCCTCGGCCGGCGCGATCACGTAATAGGCCGGAATGGCCAGTTCGGTGCGCGGCAGCGAAACTGCCACGCGCTGCGCGCCCAGGGCCTCGAACTGCGCCAGCGCGGCTTCGACCGCGGCGGCCACGTCCGGGGCCAGCCCGGCGCCGAAATATTCTTGCGGCACGCCGATGCGCAGGCCCTTCAGGGGCTGGCTGCCGGCCGCGTCGCAGGCGGCCTGGGCGGCATCGTAGGCGGCGCGGATGCGACCCGGGGCGTTGGGCGCGCCGTCGCAGGTTTCCAGGCTGGTGGCGTCTTGCGGATCGAAGCCGCTCATGGGATCGAGCAGTTCGAGCAGGTCGCGGCTGCTGGGAGCCAGCGGGCCGGCCTGGTCGAGGCTGGAGCCGAAGGCCACGATGCCGTAGCGCGACACGGTGCCGTAGGTGGGCTTGATGCCGCTGACGCCGCACAGGGCCGCGGGCTGGCGCACCGAGCCGCCGGTGTCGGTGCCGGTGGCGGCCGCCACCAGGCGGGCCGCCACCGCGGCGGCCGAGCCGCCCGATGAGCCGCCGGGCACGGCGTTGGGATCCCAGGGGTTGCGCACCGGGCCATAGGCCGAGTTTTCGTTGGCCGAGCCCATGGCGAACTCGTCGCAGTTGAGCTTGCCCAGTGACACGGCGCCGGCGGCCTGCAGGCGCTGCACCACGGTAGCGTCGAACGGGCTGGCGTAGCCTTCCAGCATCTTGCTGCCCGCGGTGGTGCGCCAGCCTCGCGTTACAAACGCGTCTTTATGGGCGATGGGCACGCCCGCCAGCGGGCCGGCGGTGCCGGCCGCCAGGGCGGCATCGGCCGCGTCGGCCTGCGCCAGGGTCAGATCGGGGTCGATGTGCAGGAAGGTGTTCAGGTCGCCAGCCGCCTGGGCGGCGTCCAGGGCGCTCCGCGCCAGTTCGCGGGCGCTGACCTGGCGCCCGGCCAGGGCGGCGCGCAGTTCGGCGATGCCGCCGAATCGGGTATGCAGGGGAGAAGTCGTCATGGCTTACTCGATGACCTTGGGAACCAGGAACAGACCGTCGCGGGCGTCCGGGGCGTTGGCCAGCAGCTCGGCGCGGCGGTCTTCCGAGGGCGTCTCGGTGACGGCATCGGGGCGCAGGCGCAGGGCGATGTCCTGGTGGGCCGACAGGGGATGCGCCAGGGGCTCGACGCCCTCGGTGTCGGCCGCCTGCAGCCGTTCGATCAGGTGGAGGATGCCGTTGAGTTCGTCCTGGGCGCGGCTGCGCTGGTCGGGGGTCAATTCAATTCTGGCCAGCCGGGCAATGCGGGCCACGTCTTGTTCGTTGAGCGCCATGAGGGGAAGCTGAGAAAAATCGAAGGGGGCGGGCCGCCGGCCGCAGGGTTGGGTTTTACATCTTCCGGCCCTGTGACAAACCATGAATAGCCCGCATTTATGCGCTATTTCCGGTGAAATTATAAGTTATCATTCACGGTTTAATCGCTGCACTCCACCGGCGGGCCCCGCTTGCGGCCCGTCGCCAGCAGTTCGACCCTAATTCCTGAATTCGCTGAGCTCCCATGTTCGGATTCCTGCGCAGTTACTTTTCCAGCGATATGGCGATTGACCTCGGTACCGCCAACACGCTGATCTATGTCCGGGGCAAGGGCATCGTGCTCGACGAGCCATCGGTGGTCGCCATCCGCCACGAAGGCGGCCCCAACGGCAAGAAAATCATCCAGGCCGTCGGCCACGAGGCCAAGCAGATGCTGGGCCGGGTGCCCGGCAACATCGAGGCCATCCGCCCCATGAAAGACGGCGTCATCGCCGATTTCACGGTCACCGAGCAGATGCTCAAGCAGTTCATCCGCATGGTCCATCCGCGCAACATGCTGGCGCCCAGCCCGCGCATCATCGTGTGCGTGCCCTGCGGCTCCACCCAGGTCGAGCGCCGGGCCATCCGCGAGTCCGCTCTCGGCGCAGGCGCCTCGCACGTCTACCTGATCGAAGAACCCATGGCCGCGGCCATCGGGGCTGGCCTGGCGGTGTCCGACGCCAGCGGCTCGATGGTGGTGGACATCGGCGGCGGCACCACCGAGGTCGCCGTCATCTCGCTGGGCGGCATGGTGTACAAGGGCTCGGTCAGGGTCGGCGGCGACAAGTTCGACGAAGCCATCGTCAACTACATCCGCCGCAACTACGGCATGCTCATCGGCGAACCCACCGCCGAACTCATCAAGAAAGAAATCGGCTCGGCGTTCCCCGGCTCGGAAGTCCGCGAAATCGAAGTCAAGGGCCGCAACCTGGCCGAAGGCGTGCCGCGCAGCTTCACGGTGTCGTCCAACGAAATCCTGGAATCGCTCACCGATCCTCTCAACCAGATCGTCTCGGCGGTCAAGATCGCCCTGGAACAGACTCCGCCCGAGCTGGGCGCCGACATCACCGACAAGGGCATCGCCCTGACCGGCGGCGGCGCGCTGCTGCGCGATCTCGATCGCCTGCTCCAGGAAGAAACCGGCCTGCCGGTCGTGGTGGCCGAAGACCCCCTGACCTGCGTGGTGCGCGGCTGCGGCGAAGCGCTCGAACATCTTGAGAAACTGGGCGCCATCTTCATCAACGACTAAGCCCGTCCCGCCGGCCGGCGCCGCTTCGCCGGCGCTGCCCGGCGCAGCGGTTGCGGGCTGACGCCCGGGTTCGGTATTCATGCAACGACAAGGGACTCCACCGCTGTTCAGGCGCGGCCCGCCGGCAGAAGTCCGGTTGCTCGTCATGGTCGCCTTGTCGCTGGCCCTGTTGGTCCTCGATTCGCAATTCCACGTGCTCGAACCCCTGCGGCGCGCCGTTGCCGTGGGCATGTACCCGTTCCAGCGCGCCGTGATGGCGCCGCGCGACCTGGTGCAGCAGTTCAACGAGTGGATCAACGCCGCCAATCGCATCCGCACCGAAAACGAAGCCCTGCAGCGCCAGCGCATCGAGTTGTCGCAGGTCGCCACCCATGCCGCGCAACTGGCGGCCGAGAACGCCCAGCTGCGCCGCCTGCTGGGGGTGACCGACACCGTCGAGCAGGCGGCCGTGGTGGTCGAGGTGCTGTACGAGCCCGCCAATACCTTCCAGCAGCGCCTGGTGTTCAACAAGGGCAGCCAGGCCGGCCTGGCGCCGGGCATGCCGGTCATCGACGAAGGCGGCGTGGTGGGCCAGATCGTGCGGGTCACCCCCATGGCGTCCGAAGCCGCGCTGGTCACCGACGAGCGCGTGTCGGTGCCGGTGCAGGTGCTGCGCAACGGGCTGCGCCTGATCGCCTTCGGCTCGAACACGCCGGGCCGCATCGAGGTGCGCTACCTGGCGGCCAACGCCGACATCAAAGAAGGCGATACCATCGTCACCAGTGGCGTCGGCGGCCTGTTTCCCGCCGGCCTGCCGGTGGCCAAGGTGCTGACGGTCGAACGCGACACCGCCTCTGGGTTCGCGCGCGCCATCTGCGAGCCGCTGGCCCACCCCGAGCGCTACCGCCATTTCCTGGTGCTGCAGGTCGACGTGGCGCGCGCCCAGTCCGATCTTCAAGAGGCCGATACCGGTGGATCGCAATAACCCCACGGCCCAGCCGGCCCGTCGCCTGGGTACACCCAGCAACGTGCGCCCCGAGCGCCTGGCCCGCCCGGCGCACGGCGCGTTCGTCTGGGGCACGCTGTTGCTGGCGTGGCTGCTGTCGCTGCTGCCCTGGCGGGTCTGGGAAGGCGCGCCCGACATCCTGGCGCTGGTGCTGGCCTTCTGGTGCGTGCACGAGCCGCGCCGGGTCGGCCTGGTGGCGGCGTTCTGCTTCGGCGTACTGATGGACGTGCACGACGCCAGCGTGCTGGGCGGGCACGCGCTGTCGTACACCCTGACCGCGTATGGCGCGGTGGCCCTGCATCGCCGCCTGCAGCGCTTCGATCTCTGGAGCCAGGCCATGCACATGTTGCCGGTGTTTTTCCTGGCGCGGCTGGTGCAGCAAATGGTCCTGGCGTGGCTGGCGGGCAAATGGCCCGGCTGGGACTGGACCCTCGGCGTGCTGCTTACCGTGGCCATCTGGCCGCTGGCCGGCTGGGTGCTGCACCTGCCGCAGCGCGGCACCGACGATGTCGAGTCCTCCTCCGTCTGAGGCCGGGTTCTTTACGCGCCCGCCATGTTCGAATTCAAGAAAACCGGCCAGCAGCAGAAGCAGCGCTTCCGGCTGCGCGCCTGGGTAGGCGGTTTGGTCGCGCTGGCCTGCTTCGGCGTGCTGGTGGGCCGCTTCTGGTACCTGCAGGTCGACCGCTATGAGGGCCTGTCCGAGCGCGCCGACCGCAACCGCATTGCGGTGGTGCCCATCGCGCCGCGCCGCGGCGAGATTCTCGACCGCAACGGCGAGGTGCTGGCGCGCAACTACCGCACCTATACGCTCGAGGTAGTGCCCGCCCAGGCGGGCAAGATCGACACGCTGCTCGAGCGCCTGACGCCCATCGTTTATGTCAGCCCGGGCGACTTGCGCCGCTTCAAACGCCGCGTGGCCGAGTCCAGCCGCTATGCCAGCCTGGTGTTGCGCAACAACCTGAACGAGACCGAGGCGTCCTGGTTTGCCGCCCATGCCTACGAGTTTCCCGGCGTCGAGCTGCGCGCCCGCTGGGTGCGCGAGTATCCGCAGGGCGCCACGGCCGGGCATGTGGTGGGCTACATCGGCCGTATCGCCGACAACGACATCGAGGCCCTGGAAAACGCGGGCCAGCTGGGCAACTACCGCGGCACCGACGTCATCGGCAAGAAAGGCATCGAGAAAAGCTGGGAAGAGCAATTGCACGGCCAGACCGGCGTGGAAGAGGTCGAGGTCACCGCCAGCGGCCGCCCGGTGCGCACGCTGCGCCGCCGCGACCCGGTGCCGGGCTCCGACATCATGCTGTCCATCGACCTGGAGCTGCAGCGCATCGCCGAAGAAGCCTTCGGCGACCAGCGCGGCGCACTGGTCGCGCTGGACCCCAATACGGGCGAAGTGCTGGCCTTCGTGTCGCAGCCATCGTTCGATCCCAATCTGTTCATCGATGGCATCGACGTCGAGAACTGGCGCCTGCTGAACGAGTCGCCCGATCATCCGCTGATCAACCGGCCGCTGTATGGCACTTACCCGATCGGCTCCACCTACAAGCCCTTCGTGGCCCTGGCGGCGCTTGAACTGGGCGTGCGCAGCGCCACCGAACGCATCGCCGATCCGGGCTATTACGAGTTCGGCGGCCAGCGGTTCCGCAATGCCGGCGGCGCCGCCTACGGCATGACCGACATGCACCGCGCCATCGTGGTGTCGTCGGATACCTATTTCTATTCGCTTGGCCCGGAAATCGGCGTGAACGCGCTGCACGATTTTTCCAAGCAGTTCGGCTTCGGCCAGATCACCGGCATCGACCTGGACGGCGAGCGCGCCGGCGTGCTGCCGTCCACAGAATGGAAACGCAAGGCCTACAAGGGGCGCGAGCGGCAGCGCTGGTATGCCGGCGAAACCATTTCGGTGGCGGTGGGGCAGGGCTATAACTCGTTCACCCTGCTGCAGCTGGCCCAGGCCACTTCCACGCTGGCCGACAATGGCGCTTACCGGCGGCCCCATCTGGTGCACGCGGTGCGCGACACCCGCAGCGGCAAGGTCGCCGTGACGCCGTCCAAGCCGGAATACCGCATTCCGCTCAAGCAGCAGAACGTTGACATCATCAAGTCGGCCATGGCCGACGTGGTGCGCCAGGGCACGGCGCGGCGCGCCTTCGCCGGTGCGCCCTACCAGGCCGCTGGCAAGACCGGCACCGCGCAGGTGTTCAGCCTGCGCGGGTCGCAGTACCGGGCCAGCGAACTCGACGAACGCCTGCGCGACCATGCACTGTTCATGGGGTTCGCGCCGTACGACCGGCCGCGCATTGCCGTGGCGCTGCTGGTCGAGAACGCGGGCTGGGGCGCCAGCGTGGCCGCGCCCATCGCGCGCAAAGTGTTTGATTTCTGGCTGGCCAAGACCGCGCCTGTCGGGCCCATTCCGCCGGCGGCGGACTCCTCCGAAGACGCCCCCGCGACATCCGGGCCGGCGCCGGCCGCCACCGCGGCGCCCGTGCCCGTCACGGCTGCCCCGCCAGCACCCGAGCCGGCGCCCAGGCCGCGGCCGGCGCCGCGGGCCACTCCCGCGCCCAAGCCGCCGGCCATGCCGTCACGGCGTGCGCCTTCCACGGCGCCGGCCCTGTCCGACCTGACCGACCTGTTCCAGTCGCCCGCCACCGGAGATAAGCCATGAAACGCCTGGGCATTCTTCTGGCACGCGTGTTCCTGGCCTTCGACTGGCCGCTGCTGGTCATCCTGATGCTGTTCGCCGCGCTGGGCCTGACCGTCATGCATTCCGCGGTGGGCAGCACCGACTGGCGTTTTGCCGAGCAGTCGCGCAATTTCCTTATTGCATTCTGCGCTATGTGGGTCGTGGCGCTGGTGCCACCCAAGATGCTGATGCGCCTGGCCCTGCCGTTCTACGTGCTGGGCGTGCTGTTGCTGCTGGGGGTGGAATTCTTCGGCGAAACCAGCAAGGGCGCGACCCGCTGGCTGGACCTGGGCATTACCCGCATCCAGCCTTCCGAGATGCTGAAGATCGCGGTGCCGCTGATGCTGGCCTGGTACTTCCAGCGTCATGAAGGCGAAGTGCGCATCCGCGACTTCCTGGTGGCGGCAGCCATGCTGGCCGCCCCGTTCGGCCTGATCGTGCTGCAGCCCGACCTGGGCACGGCGCTGCTGGTGTTCGGCGCAGGGTTTTGCGTCATCTACTTCGCCGGCCTGTCGTTCAAGTTGCTGGCGCCGCTGGCTGTGATCGGGGTCTTGGGCATAGGCACCCTGATCTACTACGAAGACACCCTGTGCCAGCCGGAAGTCGACTGGGTGGTGCTGCACGATTACCAGAAGCAGCGCGTATGTACGCTGCTCAATCCCAGTTCCGATCCGCTGGGCAAGGGCTTCCACACCATCCAGTCGATGATCGCGGTGGGGTCCGGCGGGTTGTACGGCAAGGGCTACATGAAGGGCACGCAGACGCACCTGGATTTCATTCCCGAGCGCACCACCGACTTCATTTTCGCCGTGTATGCCGAAGAGTTCGGCCTGTACGGGGGCGTGGCCATGCTGGTGCTGTACGCGCTGCTAATAGCACGCGGCCTGACCATCGCCGTGCGGGCATCGTCGCAGTTCGGCCGCCTGCTGGCCGGCGCGCTGACGATGATGGTGTTCATCTATGTGTTCGTCAATGTCGGCATGGTGACGGGCATCCTGCCAGTGGTGGGCGTGCCGCTACCCTTCATGAGCTACGGGGGGACGGCGCTTTTCACCATGGGGATTGCGTGCGGGATATTGATGAGCATTTCGCGGCATCGGGGGGAGAAGACCTAGTCGGGGGTGTTGCCTGGGGGCATGGTGATTGGAGCGTCGGTGGGGCGTAGGCGGTGCGGGCGGGCTTCGCGGGGCCGGTCTGGCGCCTTCGCGCCAGACTCCGCTACGTCAACCTCGTCGGCCTGCGGCCTCCTTCGGTTTCCCTCGCTCGGCCCCGAGGCGCCCCGCCCGCACCGCCTACGCCCCACCGACTCGCGTTGGCCTCAAGCCCGGACATCGCCGGGGCGGGTGGGGTTCTTGCCTGGTTGGCTCATGCTTCCGGGAAGAGAAAAATCGTGCGGGGCCGCGCCATCGGGCCGCCCCGCGCGGCCCGATAGCGCATTCGCGCTGTGCGATGCGCCGCGCACGAATGGCCATCGGGCCCGAGGCGCCTCGCCCACCCGATTCGCGTTGGCCTCAAGCCCGGACATTTCCGGGGCGAACGGGGGCCTTGCCTGTTTGGCTCATGCTTCTGGGAAGAGAAAAAGCCGCGTGGCGGCGACCGTCATTCATGCACTACGCATCGCGCAGTTCGAATGCGATACCGGGCCGCGCAGGGCGGCCTGGTATCGCGGCCCTGCGCGCTTTTTCTCTTTTCAAGGCGCAACTCCCACGAAGGCAAGAACTCTGACCGCCCCAGTGGTGCATCAATGATCGACTACTGCGAGTCGAGGCGGCGCCCTGGGGGTGGGCGGGCGCCTCGGGGCCGAGCGAGGGAAACCGAAGGAGCGCAGCGACGAGGTTGACGAAGCGGAGTCTGGCGCGAAGGCGCCAGACCGGTCCCGCGAAGCCCGCCCACCCCCAGGGCGCCGCCTCGACGCCCAGAAGAACCCTCATCGACGCCCCTACAGCACCACCCGCAAATGCTCATCCAGATGCGCAGTAGGCGTCACCCGCCAGCCGCTTTGCGCATACCGCAGCCAGCGCCCCAGCACCAGGTGAGTCAGCAGGCTGGCGTGGGCGCTGATGTTGGCGTCGGGGGCCAGGTCGCCGTCGCTGACGGCCACGCGCAGCGATTGCTTCAGCGAGGCCTCGATGCGATCGTTGATGTGGTTGATGCGTTCTTGCAGGCGATTGTCTTCGGTGACCAGCGCGTCGCCGGTCAGCACCCGCGTCATGCCCTTGTTGCGCTCGGAAAACGCCAGCAGCATCGACACCGTCTTGCGCGCCTGGCCCAGGCCGTGGGGTTCGGCGGCGGCGATCTGGTTGACCAGCGTGAACAGGCTGACCTCGATGAATTCGATCAGGCCCTCGAACATCTGCGCCTTGCTCGCAAAATGGCGGTACAGCGCGGCTTCGGAAACCTGCATGCGCGCCGCCAGGGCGGCCGTGGTGATGCGGGCCGCGTGCGGTTGCTCGAGCATTTCCGCCAGGGTCTGCAGGATCTGGGTCTTGCGTTCGCCGGGTTTGCTTGCCATGGCTGACAATGGAAAGGTGGAAGAGGACGCCTAACCGCGCAGAGGGCGGCGGCGCAGCAGCAAGTCGCTGACCGAGTTTACCCGCAAGTCGACATATCCCGGCCGATGGTTGGCGCCACGCGCAAACGGCGTGCCCGGGTGATACACATGCACGGTGCGCAGCCCCACGCGGCGCGCGCCGCGCAGGTTCAGCAGGGTGTCTTCGACCAGCACCGCGCGCGCCGCCGGCACGCCTTCGCGCGCCAGCACGTAGCGCAGCAGGGCGGCCGATGGCTTGGGGCGGAATTCGCCGTGCAGGCGCATGTGCTCGATGGCCCACAGACTGTCGAAGTGGCGCAGAATGCCCAGGCGCCGCAGCACGGCGCGCGCGTAATGGAACGGCGCGTTGGTCAACAGCACTTTGCGGCCGGGCAGCTGGCGCAGCTTGGCCGCCAGGAATTTCTCGGCGCGCACCAGCGGCTTGATGTCAAAGTCGTGGCTGCGGCGCAGAAAGGCGTGGGCGTCGATGCCGTGGTGGCGCACCAGGCCGATCACGGTCGCGCCGTAGCGCCGCCAGTACTGCGCACGCAGCTGGTTGGCAGTGTCGATGTCCACGCCCAGCGATTCGGCCACCGCTTCGGTCATGCCCTGGTCGATGCGCGGAAAAATCGCGTACGAGGTGTCGTGCAGGGTGTTGTCCAGGTCGAACAGCCACAGGCGCTCGGGCACGCCCGTGGCCGTGCGGCGCGAGCGGCGCTGGCGCGCCGCGGGCCGCAGCAGGTGCCGATGCACCTGCATCAATGCGAACTGATCATGGTGCCGACGCCCTGGTCGGTCAGGATTTCCAGCAGCAGGCAGTGGGGAACCCGGCCGTCGACGATGTGAACCGAGTTCACGCCGTTCTTGGCGGCGTCCAGCGACGAGGCGATCTTGGGCAGCATGCCGCCCGAGATGGTGCCGTCGGCGAACAGTTCGTCGATGGTCTGGGCCGACAGGCTGCGCAGCAGCTTGCCGCTTTTGTCGAGCACGCCCGGGGTGTTGGTCATCATCAGCAGCTTCTCGGCGCCCAGCACTTCGGCCATCTTGCCGGCCACCACGTCGGCGTTGATGTTGTACGCCGTGCCGTCTTCACCGTAGCCGATGGGCGAGATCACGGGTATGAACTGGTCGTCTTGCAGCGCCTTGACGACGGCGGGCTCGACCTGGGTGATGTCGCCCACGAACCCGATGTCGATGGGCTCTTGCGGGTTTTCCTTGTTGGCCATCAGCTTCTTGCGGGCCTGGATCAGCATGCCGTCTTTGCCGGTCAGGCCCACGGCCTTGCCGCCGACCTCGTTGATCATCATGACGATGTCTTGCTGGACCTGGCCGCCCAGCACCCATTCGACCACTTCCATGGTCTCGGCGTCAGTCACGCGCATGCCCTGCACGAAGGTGCCCTGCTTGCCGATGCGGCGCAGCGCATCGTCGATTTGCGGGCCGCCACCGTGCACCACCACCGGATTCAGGCCCACCAGCTTGAGCAGCACCACATCGTGGGCGAAGCTGCGCTGCAGGCGCTCTTCGGTCATGGCGTTGCCGCCGTACTTCACCACGATGGTCTTGCCATGGAATCGTCGAATATACGGCAGCGCTTCGGAAAGAACGGCCGCTTTGATGGCGGGCGACGAAACGGCGGCAGGGTCGGGGGTGTCGGTCATGGCAAGAAGAGCTCGGCTAATAGGTGAAAAAAGAGTCTAAAAGGAAAAATGCCTGCGCCGGCGCGGGCTCGGCGCTGCCAGGGCAAGCATACGGCAGATTGTAGTCCGGCCGAGTTACTTATATCCAAAACCCATGATGTTATGCCCGACAAATAACCGCCATTCAGGTAAATTGGGGGCGTTTTTGCAACGGCCGCCGCCTATCCGGCCCTGGCGGCCCTTTCTGTTCCATTCCCACGAGGTTACCTATGCGCTTCCTTCTTGCCCGGACAGCCCTGCTGGCGTCCGCCTTCTTCCTGGCCGGCGCCGCCCACGCCGAAAAGCTCGTCGTCGGGGCCACCCAGGTGCCGCACGCCGAGATCCTGGAAGTGGTCAAGCCCGTGCTCGCCAAAGAAGGCGTCGAGCTGGACATCAAGGTATTCAGCGACTACGTACAGCCCAATCTGCAGCTGGCCGACAAAGAGCTGGACGCCAATTTTTTCCAGCACAAGCCGTACCTGGATACGTTCAATAAAGACCGCGGCACGCACCTGGTGTCGGTAGGCCTGGTGCACGTCGAGCCCTTCGGCGGCTATTCGCGCAAGATCAAGTCGTTGGCCGAGCTGCCCTCGGGCGCCACCGTGGCCATTCCGAACGACCCCTCCAACAGCGGCCGCGCCTTGCTGTTGCTGCAAAAGCAGGGCCTGCTCAAGCTGAAAGATCCGTCGAACATCGTGGCCACGCCGCTCGACATCGCCGAGAACCCCAAGAAGCTGAAGTTCCGCGAACTCGAGGCCGCCATGCTGCCGCGCGCGCTCGACGACGTCGAACTGGCGCTCATCAATACCAACTACGCGCTGGAAGCCGGCCTGGTGCCCACCAAAGACGCGCTGTTCATTGAAGGCGCCGATTCGCCTTACGCCAACCTGGTGGCGGCTCGCCCCGACAACCAGAATTCGCCGGCCATCAAGAAGCTGGTCGACGCGCTGCACAGCTCCGCGGTGAAGCAGTTCATCCTGGACAAGTACAAGGGCGCGGTGGTGCCGGCGTTCTGATGTTCGCCGGGTAGATTGCCTGCCGGAACGCCCCGCTCATGCGGGGCGTTCGCTTTTGGCGGGAATGCGGCGCTTTGTCTGGCGTTGGCGGCGGGATTCAGCCCGCGGCCAGCGCTTTTTCGATGGCGGCGTGGAATTCGGCCGGATCGTATTCGCCCAGATAGCGCTTGATGATGCGCCCCTGCTTGTCGATGAGAAAGGCGGTGGGTGTGAGTTTCACGTCGCCGAAAGAACGCGCCAGCTCGCCTTTGACATCGAGCGCCACGGGGAACGGCAGCTTGCGCGTTTCGGCGAAGTTCAGGACGTAATTGGGCGGGTCGTAGCTCATGGCCACGGCCACGGTCTCGTAGCCCTTGGGCGCGTATTCGTTGTAGGTGTCGATGGCGCCGGGCATCTGCTTGACGCAGGTGACGCAGCTGGTGGCCCAGAACTTCACCAGCACCACCTTGCCGCGCAGGTCGTGCATGCTGAAGGTCTTGCCCTCGATGGTGGTGAAGGCCACGTCGGGCGCCGGGGGCGCTGGCCGCCATACGAACCAGGCGCCGATGCCGGCCGCCACCACGACGGCCAGGGTGAGGATGAGCTTTTTCATTACTTGATCGGTATGGCTTGCACGCCGTTGACCGTGCCGCCGCCGCCGGACTCGATGGGAGCGGCATGCTGCTGCGCGCCGCCGCCGCTGGATTGCGAGCCTTGCGGCTGCGTACCCGGACCCGACAGCCGCAGCGCTTCGTCGCGGCTGATGATTTCGAACAACTTGACCACCTTGGCCACGCCGCCGACTTCAGAGGCGGCCGTGGCGGCATAGTTGCCTTCGGCTTCGGTGACCAGACCCATCAGGTATACCACGCTGCGGTCGGTGGTGACGGCGATGGTGGCCGACGGGACGTATTTGGTGTTCAACAGCGCGGTCTTGACCTTGGAGGTCAGCCAGGTGTCGTTCGAGCGGGTGGCGAACGAGGCGGCCGGGCCGACGTTGAGCTGGTTGACCACCGATTTGACGTGCTGGATGCCCTGCGCCACCGTGGTGGCCTGCGCCTTGGCGGCCTCGGAGGGCACATCGCCGGTCAGCAGCACCACGCTGTTGTACGACATGGCATTGACGCGCGCGGCGTCGCCCAGTTTTTCGCTGATCTGGCGTTCGGCCTTGAAGGCGATGTTCTGGTCTTCGAGCTGCGCGCCCGAGGTGCGGCGGTCGGTGATGACCACGGCGGTGGTGGCGGCCGCGCCCCCGACCACCAACGGCGCGCAGGCCGACAGGGATAGGGCGGCGGTGCCGAGCAGGGCGGCCAGCAGCAGGGGGCGGGCAACGGTCTTGGCGTCGGGCATCATTCGGTGTCTCCTAGAAGAAGGGCGTCTATACCGTCGCACAGGGCATGCAGCAGCAGGCCGTGGATTTCCTGGATGCGCATGGTGCGGTCATGCGGCACACATAGATGGACGTCGTGCGCGGTCAGGAGTTCACTGACGACCCCGCCGCCCTTGCCGGTAAGGGCGATGACGGACATTTCGCGCTCGTGGGCGGCCTGGATGGCGCGGATCACGTTGGCGGAATTGCCGCTGGTGGAAATGGCCACCAGCACGTCGCCCGGCTGGCCCAGCGCGCTGACCTGGCGTTCGTAGATTTCTTCGAAGCCGTAGTCGTTGCCGACCGCCGTAAGAATGGCGGTATCGGTGTTCAGGGCCACGCCCGCCAGGGGCAGGCGCTCGCGTTCGAAGCGCCCCACCAGTTCGGCGATGAAATGCTGGGCGTCGGCGGCCGAGCCGCCATTGCCGCAGGCCAGAATTTTGCCGTTGTTGGCCAGTGCCGCGAAGAGCAGGTCGACCGCGCCGGCCAGGGGGCCCGCCAGCGCGTGCATGCTTTGTTCGCAGACAGCCATGGCGTCGCGGAAGTGCGACGTCATCCGAGAGGTCATATCCATGGCCGGCATTATCTCACGGCGAGGGGCGGCTACAGCGTGAACGCGGCCGGCAGCCAGTCTGCCCGCCCGGCTTCGAAAGCCACCACATCGAAGCGCACCGGCGGAATGCGGCCGCCCCAATGGCGGCGCGCCAGGTCCGGCAGCAGCAGGGCGGCGCAACGCAGCAAGCGAGCCCGTTTGGCCCGGCCGACGCTGGCGGCGGCGCCGCCGTATCGGGGGTTTGCCCGGGCCCGGACTTCAACGAGCACCAGCGTGGCGCCATCGCGCATCACCAGGTCGATTTCGCCGGCCCGGCAGTGCAGGTTGCGCGCCAGCGGCACCAGCCCGGCCCCGGCCAGCAGGCGCAGGGCCTGGTCTTCGTGGGCAGTGCCCGTCCGCTGGGTAGGCGAGGCGCGCGGGGCCCGCGCCGGGGCAGGACCGCGCGCGGCCCGATGCGCGGCGGCCCGGCGCCGCTTCATCTGGCGCTGCTGGGCCTGGCGGGCGCGCTCGTAGGCGATTTCCAGGAAAGTGTCGGACATGGCGGTGCCGGGCCTGCCGGCGCTGAAAGCTGAACGGCGCCCCACGTGGACGGGGGCAGGCGGCTACACTGGCACAATTTGCCGCCTAGCCGCCAGCCCCCCATGAATCAGAATGTCCCGCCCGCGACCATCGGCGATGCCTGGAGCCGCATGGCCGAGCGCGTGTCCGGCCAGCACTGGCCCGAAGCCGCGCTGTATGTCGTGGCCACCCCTATCGGCAACTTGGGCGACCTGGGCCTGCGCGCCTGGCAGGCCCTGGCCCGCGCCGACGTGATCGCCGCCGAAGACACGCGCTCCAGCCGCAGCCTGCTGGAGGCCTGGGGAATATCCACCCCCTTGATGGCGGCGCATCGCCACAACGAAGCCGCCGCCGCGCAAGACATCTGCCAGCGCCTGGCGCAGGGCCAGCGGGTGGCGCTGGTATCGGATGCCGGCGCCCCGGCGGTCAGCGACCCGGGCGCGCGCGTGGTGCGCGCCGTGCGGGCCGCGGGCTATGCGGTGATTCCGGTGCCGGGGCCGAGCGCGGTCATCGCCGCGCTGATGGGCAGCGGCGTCACGTCCGACGAGAACCCCGCCTATGCGTTCGCGGGCTTCGCGCCGCCCAAGACGGCGGCGCGCCAGCGCTGGCTGCGCTCGTGGTGCGCGCTGCCCGCGCCGGTGGTGTTGTTCGAGTCGCCGCACCGCTTGGGCGCCTGCCTGGCGGACTTGCTCGAAGTCTGCGGCCCGGCGCGCATGCTGACCATCGCGCGCGAGCTCACCAAGCGGTTCGAGCAGATCGCCACCCTGCCGCTATCGCAGGCGGCCGAATGGCTGGCGGCCGATTCGCACCGCGCGCAGGGCGAGTTCGTGCTGATCGTGCATGCGGCCGAGGCCGATGCCGGGGCCGCCGCCGGGCCCGATGACCCGGCCACCACGGCCTTGCTGGACGCCCTGCTCGAAAGCCTGTCGGTGCGCGACGCGGCGCGGGTGGCGGCCAAAGTGACCGGACAGCCGCGTGACGCCTTGTATGCGCTGGCCCTGGCCAGAAAGGAATCCGCATGAAGCGCCTGGCCGCGAACGAGGCGGTGGCCTATCTGGACACCGACACGCCGCTGGGGGGGCTGCGCCTGGCGGCCAGCGACGATGCGCTGCGCGGCGCGTGGTTCCTGGATCAATGGGACTTGCCGCCGCCGTCGCCGGCCTGGCGGCTGGCGCCCGGGCATCCCGTTCTGGGGCAGGCGCGGGACGAACTGGCCCAATGGTTCGCCGGGCAGCGGCGCGAGTTCGAGGTGGCCCTCGACCCGCAAGGCACGGCCTTCCAGCAGGCGGTGTGGCAGGCTCTGCTGCGCCTGCCGTTCGGCGCCACCTGCAGTTATGGCGACCTGGCCCAGTCCATCGGCCGGCCGAAGTCGGTGCGGGCGGCGGCACAGGCCATTGGGCGCAATCCCATCTCGATTTTCATTCCGTGCCATCGCGTGATTGGCCGCGACACCTCATTGACCGGCTTCGGGGGCGGCCTGGCGCGCAAACAGGCGCTGCTGTCGCATGAAGGGCACCGCTACCCCGGCCGCGGCGCGCGAACCCGCCGGGTGGATGACGGGCAGGCCGAGCTGCCCTGGTAGGCCCTGGTGTGGCGTGGCGAGGCGCCTGAGTACCGGGTTGGTTGTGTCAGGGCGCGGCCAGGCTGGGCAGGATGCCGGTGCGGTCGGCCACCTGGCGGGCCGCGCCCAATGCGGCGGCCCGGTCGTTGTAGGGGCCGATTCGTACCCGGTACAGGCTGCCGGCCTGCTGCACCATGGCCGCGGGCATGCCCGCGTCGGCATCCAGCTGGCTGTTGACGCGGTGCATCAGGCTCTGGGCGTTGGCGGGCTGGCTGAACGCGCCCATTTGCAGGTAGACGCCTTGGCCCGCGGGGGGTGGCGCGGCGGCGGGGGCCGTGGCGGCAGACGCCGGCGCGAGTTCGGTCATGGTCAGTTGGCCAGCCTCCGGCAGCGCGGCGGGGTCTGCCGAGGCCAGGGCCGCGGGCCGGGCGGCTGCCGGGCTGGGCGAGCCGGCCAGGCTGCGTCCTTGCGACTGCGCCAAGCGGATTTCTTCAGGCAGGATGCGCTCCACCGTCACTTCGCCGCTGCCCGGCCCGATGATGCCGAGCTTGCGCGCCGCGGCATAGGACAGGTCCATGATGCGGTTGCTGTGGAAGGGCCCGCGGTCGTTGACGCGCACGATGACCGTGCGCCCGTTGATGCTGCTGGTGACCCGCGCATAACTGGGCAGCGGCATGGTGGGATGGGCCGCCGTCATGGCGTACATGTCGTAGATTTCGCCGATAGACGTGCGCTGGCCATGGAATTTCTTGCCATACCAGGAGGCGATGCCGCGCTCTTTGTAGGCATGGTCGTTGTCGGCTATGGGCACGTAGCGTTTGCCGAATACGGTATACGGGCGGTTGGCGCCGCTGGCCAGCGGCTCGAGCCGCGGCACTGCATCAGGGATATTGTCCAGGTTGGCGGGCGGGTTGGCGCCCGGGCCGTCGTCTTGGTAGTAGCCGCCGGCCTTGCGCGTGCCGGTCGACGAGCAGCCGGCGATCAGCACGGCCAGGCCCAGCAGCACCGGCGCGAGAATCAGGCGGCTGCGGCTCATGTGGATTCGTCCGGCAGTTGCGTGCGATGCCGCACCAGCAGCGGGTCGTGTTCGGCAAAGCGCAGCGCAAGTTGCTCGACCACGTACACCGACCGGTGCTGGCCGCCGGTGCAACCGATGGCCACCGTCAGGTAATTGCGCGTATCTTGCGTGTACTGCGGCAGCCAGCGCCGCAAGTAGCCGGCAATGTCGTCGATCATCTGGCCCACGATTTCGAAACCGGCCAGCCAGGTGGCCACGGGCTCGTCGCGGCCGGTCAGCGGGCGCAGGGTGCGGTCGTAATAGGGGTTGGGCAGGCAGCGCACGTCGAACACCAGGTCGGCATCGCTGGGCACGCCGCGCTTGTAGGCGAACGATTCGAAAGTCAGCACCAGCGGGGGCCGGTCGGCCTGCACCAGATCGCGGATCCAGGCGCGCAACTGGCCGGGGGTAAGATCGGACGTGTCGATGACGTGTTCCTGGTCGCGCAGCGGGGCGAGCAGGTCGCGTTCGAGCGCGATGCAGTCCAGCAACGACGGCGTCTGGCCGCCGCGCGACAGGCGGTCGGTAAGCGGATGGCGGCGGCGCGATTCAGAATACCGCTGGGCCAGGGTGTGCGTATTGGCGTCCAGGAAGACCACCCGCAGCGAGGTGCCCATGGCGCGCATGGCGGTAATGACGCCTGGCAGCTCGGCCAGTTCGCCGGGCGAGCGCACGTCGATGGCAATGGCGACACGTTCCAGGCCGTCGTCGCGCGCGCCGGCGACGAACTCGCTGAGAAACCGCACCGGCAGGTTGTCGATACAGGTATAGCCGGCGTCTTCGAGCATACGCAGCGCCACCGACTTGCCTGAGCCGGAGATGCCGGTAATGAGGACAACTTTTAGCATGGTCTTGATTGTTGCATGATTTTGCCGCCGGAATGCGCGCGCAATCCCCTCTGATGACCGTGAACTGCACGATCGTTCCTGTGCCTTCCGCCCCGATAGGGTAACCTTGTACCGCCGGGGCGTTTGGCCCCGTTTTATCAGCATACGCAGTCAGCATACGCAGCAATGTCAGCAATTCCCCTTTTCTACTATATGTCGCGGACGCGGCGCTACCTTGCCGCGCTGGCCGCGGCGGGCGCGGCGCTGGCCTGGCCGGCCGGGCCAGCCGCGGCCCAGGCCGCCACCTTGCAGCCGGACACCATGCAGGCGCGCGTCGCGGCCTGTACAGCCTGTCATGGCGAGCAGGGCAAGGCGGGACCCGACGGCTACTATCCGCGCCTGGCCGGCAAGCCGGCCGACTATCTGTACCACCAACTGCTGAATTTCCGCGATGGCGTGCGTCAATACCGGCCCATGGCGCACCTGCTGGTCGGGCTGCCGGATGCCTATCTGCGTGAAATCGCCGCCTATTTCGCCGACCAGCACGTGCCGTATCCGCCGCCGGCGGCGCCGGCCGCGTCGGCCGGCATGCTGGAGCAGGGCCGCGTGCTGGCCACCCAGGGCGATCCGGCACGCGGGCTGCCAGCCTGCGTAGCCTGCCACGGCGCCGCGCTCAGCGGCCTGGCGCCGGCCATTCCAGGCCTGCTGGGCCTGCCGCGCGACTACATTGGCGCGCAGATCGGCGGCTGGAAAAACGGCCTGCGCCGCGCGGCCGAGCCCGATTGCATGGGCGACATCGCCGCCAAACTGACGCCGCAAGACATCGGCGCCCTGTCGGCGTGGCTGTCGTCGCGCCCCGTGGTCGAACCTTACGTGCCGGATCCGGCCGGTTCGACGAACTTGCCTGCCGAATGCGGCAGCCAGGCACAACGCTAAGGGGCCGGCATGAAACGCATCATCGCTTATAGCCTGCTGGCCGTGCTGCTGGCTTGCGCGGCGGCGCTTGCCGCCCTGTACTGGATGGGCACGCGCGACGACGCCGTGCCGGCCGCCACCACCGCGCCTGCCGATGCCGCGGGCATGGTCGAACAGGGGCGCTACCTGGCCCGCCTGGGCAATTGCATGGCCTGCCATACGGCGCAGGGCGGTAAAGCCTACGCCGGCGGCACGCCGATTCCCACGCCGTTCGGTACGTTGTACGGCCCGAACATCACGCCTGATCCGCAAACCGGCATCGGCGGCTGGAGTGCCGACGATTTCTGGCAGGCGCTGCACAATGGCAAGTCGAAAGACGGCAGCCTGCTGTATCCGGCCTTTCCGTACACCGAGTACACCCGCATTTCCCGGGCCGACGCCGATGCGCTGTTCGCCTACCTGCGCACCATCGAACCCGTGGAGCAGCCCAGCCGTTCGCACGAGCTGGCGTTCCCGTACGACCAGCGCGGCCTGCTGGCCTTCTGGCGCGCCCTGTATTTCCGGCCTGGCGTGCACCAGCCCGAAGCCGGTGAAAGCGAGCCCTGGAACCGCGGCCGCTACCTGGTGGAAGGCCTGGGGCACTGCGCGGCCTGCCATGCGCCCCGCAATCGCCTGGGCGCTACCCGCGCGGCAGATGGCCTGGCCGGCGGCCTGATCGCGGGGCTGGACTGGTACGCGCCGCCGCTGGGCAACGACCCGGCCACCGGACTGGGCCGCTGGAGCGCGCAAGACATCGCTACCCTGCTGCAAACCGGCATGGCGCGGCACTCTACCGCGAGCGGCCCGATGGCCGAAGTGGTGCTGGGCAGCTCGCAATACCTCAGCGACGCCGACGCGCTGGCCATGGGCACGTATTTGAAATCCCTGCCCGCCACGCCGGCGGCCGGGAGCGAACAGCCGCCGGCGCAGCCTTCGGCGGCGCTGATGGACCTGGGCGGCAAGCTGTACCAGCAGCACTGCTCACAGTGCCACCAGGAACAGGGGCAGGGCAGTGGCACGGCCTGGCCCGCGCTGGCGGGCAACCCCACGGTGACGGCGCCTTCGGCGGTCAATGCGATCCGCATGGTGCTCGACGGGGGCTACGCGCCGGCCACAGCCGCCAATCCGCGGCCGCATGGCATGCCGCCGTTCGCGCCGGTACTGGCCGACAATGACGTCGCCGCGCTGGTTTCTTATATTCGTTCCAGCTGGGGCAACCAGGCCGGTCGCGTCACGCCGTTCGAGGTCAAGCGCGTGCGCGATGCGTCTACGTTGAATTAGGGCCGGTTCGCGGCAACACCAGGCCGCCCGCGTGGGGCGGCCTTTTTATTTGCTGCTTTGCAGGATCGCCATGGCCTGGCGTTCCATGAATTCGCCCAGGGTGTCGATGCCGCGCAGTTTCAGGATGGTATTGCGCACGGCAGCCTCGACCAGCACCGCCAGATTGCGGCCCGCCGCCACTTGCAGCATGACTTTGCGCACCGGCATGCCCAGCATGTCCTGGGTGATGTCTTGCAGCGGCAGGCGTTCGAATTTGTCTTGTGCGGTGGCGCGCACCAGATGCACGATGAGCTTCAGGCGCATTTTGCGGCGCACCGAGGTTTCGCCGAAGATGGTGCGGATATCGAGCAGGCCCAGGCCTCGCACTTCCAGCATGTTCTGCAGCAGGGGCGGGCAGTGGCCTTCGATCATGCCGGGCGCGATGCGCGAGAATTCCACCGCATCGTCGGCCACCAGGCCGTGTCCGCGCGAAATCAGTTCAAGCGCCAGTTCGCTCTTGCCCAGCCCCGATTCGCCGGTGATCAGCACCCCCAGGCCCAGCACGTCCATGAAGACGCCGTGCACGGTGGTGGTGGGCGCGAGTTTTTTGCCCAGGTAGATGCGCAGCAGGTCGATGAGCTGGGCGGCCGCCACGGGGGTGGACAGCAGCGGCACCTGGTGCTGGTCGCACTGGTCGATCAGGTCTTGCGGCGGCGACAGGCCATCGGCCAGCAGAATGGCCGGCACCCCGCCGATGAGCAGCTCGTCCATGTGGTGCGTGCGGCGGCGCAGGTCGAAACGGCTGTAGTAAGCCAGCTCTTCCTGGCCGAACACCTGGATGCGTGACGGGTGAATGAGGTTCAGGTGGCCGACCAGGTCGGCGGCGGCCATGCCGTCGTCGCGGATGTTGCGCTCGGCGGCGCCATGGCCCGCGATCCAGTTGAAGGGGATGTTGTCGGCGTTGTCGTCGACCAGTTCCTGCACGGTAAGCATGGCAGCGGCTCTAAGAGAGTCAGCGTTGGCCCGTGGTGAGCATCCGGTGCACTTCGGCCGGGTCGGTTTCAGTGGCCAGGGCCTCGCGCAGTGCTTTGTTGGACATGAGCTGCGCCAGTTCGGCCAGGATATCCAGGTGCTGCTGCGTGGCGGTTTCGGGCACCAGCAGGCACATCAGCATGGCCACCGGCTGGCCGTCGGGCGCGTCGAACGGCACGGGCTGCGCCAGGCGCACGAACGCCGCCAACGGCTCTGCCAACCCCTTGACGCGGCCATGCGGCACGGCCACGCCTTGTCCCAGGGCGGTGGACCCCAGGCGCTCGCGGGCGAACAGGCTGTCGAACACAATGGTTCTGGCCAGCCCGTGGTGGTTTTCGAATAGCAGTCCGGCCTGCTCGAACGCCCGTTTCTTGCTGGTGGCGTGCATGTCGAGAACGACGTTGCCGGCGGGGAGAATGCGCGACAAATGATTCATGCGGGTCATTATATGGTTATATGCCGCAGTGCAAAAATCGTTGCGGCCGCTCGCCTGTTGCAGAATCCGGCAAGCATAGTCGGTTCCGGGCGGCAACGGGAGGGGGGATGGCGATGCGGGGTGATTTGCCGATGCCCCGGCGGGAAAGGTGTTACATCTCGCGGGACATCGGGATCAGACGGATTCACGGAGGAATCCAGGGGTTCAAGCTCGGGTGTGCGACGGCTTGAGGGGCAGGAAGCGCGGGACTACTGGGTTTGCTGCGCGGCGGCAGCGGCTTGCCGCTTCACTGACTCTGCCGTATGGCTTTGCACCTTGTCTTTGTGCTTGAGGACCTGGCGGTCGATTTTGTCGGCCAGCAGATCGATGGCTGCGTAAAGGTTTTCATCCACGGCTTCGCAATGGATGTCTTTGCCACGCAGTCTCATGGTGATTTCGGCTTTATGCCGCAGGGGCTCTACCGAGAGCATGACCTGGGTATCGATCACATGATCGAAATGCCGCAGCACTCGCGCCAGTTTATTCATGACATATTCCCGGATGGCCGGGGTGACGTCGAGATGACGACCGCAGATGCTCAGGTTCATAGTGCGCTCTCCTTCTGAAAGAGAAAACAGGTGCGCGGTAACGCGCGGGGATATTGAGGGAAAGGTCTCCTGTAAGAGGGATTGAGATGGGTTGAGCTTGCCGCCGCCGCCACGGCGTGACGACGGCCTTTCAACTCTAGTGTATAGACTCTGCCGGGTAAAACAAGTTGTCCTGGGACAAGCCGGGACGGCCCCAAGGGGGGGCGCCGGGACGGCTGGGGTTTTCCCAGGGGACAGTTACAGGCGGGGCAGTTACATGCGGAAGTGTTCGCCGAGGTAGACGCGCCGCACGGCCGGGTCGCCGACAATTTCGTCGGGCTGGCCGTCGGTCAGCACCTTGCCTTCGCTGATGATGTAGGCCCGGTCGCAGATGCCGAGCGTTTCGCGCACGTTGTGGTCGGTGATCAGCACGCCGATGCCGCGGCCTTTCAGGAAGCGCACGATGCGCTGGATTTCGATCACCGCGATCGGGTCGACGCCGGCGAAGGGCTCGTCGAGCAGGATGAAACGCGGATGCGTGGCCAGCGCGCGCGCGATCTCGACCCGGCGGCGCTCGCCGCCCGACAGCGAGATGGCCGCATTGCCGCGGATGTGGCCGATTTGCAGTTCGTCGAGCAGCGCCTCAAGCTGTTCTTTGATCTGGGGCTCGGTCAGGGTTTTGCCCTGGGCATCGACCTGCAGCTCGAGCACGGCCCGGATGTTCTGCTCGACCGTCAGGCGGCGGAACACCGATGCGTCTTGCGGCAGGTACGACAGGCCCATGCGGGCCCGTTTGTGGATGGGCATCGAGGTGATCGGCGTGTCGTCGATTTCGATGCGCCCGGCGTCGGCCGGCACCAGTCCGACGATCATGTAGAAGCTGGTGGTCTTGCCGGCGCCGTTGGGGCCCAGCAGGCCCACCACTTCGCCGCTGACCACCGACAGCGACACGTCTTGCACCACGGTGCGGCCGTTGTAGACCTTGCGCAGGCCCGTGGCGCGCAGGCTGCCCTGCTTGGCGCCGGAGGCGGATTGCGCGGGAGACGGCGTGGGATTTTGAGTCATTGTGGGTGCGGATGAAGACAGCAGGAAAGGGCGGTCAGCCGCCCTGTTTGGCGCTCGCGCCGCCCTTGGCGGCACGGCATTCGGCGATGGCCGCGTCGGCCTTGGCGCGTGGCGCGGCAAACGAGCGCACGCGCCCGCCGGGCGCCGACGAATTTGGCCCGCCCTGGGCCTGGTAGACGCCGGTTTTCTCGTTGTAGCGCACCCGCTCGCCGCGGATGGTGTCGAACGGCTTGCCGCAGATGTAGCGCGTGACGAGGGCCTGGCCGATGAGGTCGAACTCGCCTTTGGTGCTGTTGTACTCGGCGCGCAGGCCCTTGCCTTCGATGACCTCGAAGGTTTCGGGGCGTTCCTGGCGAATGGTGACCAGCTTGCCCTTGTTGGCCGTGGCCGTGCCGAACTGGTTGCCGGCCGCGTCTTCGTTGGCTTCGAGGCGATCGGCCGTGAGTTTCATGAGGCCGCGCGTCAGCACGACGTTGCCGGTGAAGATGCTCTGGCGCTTTACGTCGTCGTAATGCAGGGTGTCGGACAGGATCAGCGTGCTGGGCTCTTCGGCGGGCTTCTGTTGCTGGGCGTGCGCGCAGGCAACCGTGCCGAGCAGCAGCGCGCCGATGACGGCCTGCCACGGCCCTGCGGCGAAACGCCGCGTCGAAGCGAGAGGAGTGCGTGATTGGGTCATGGTGAGTTCCGGGTTTCGCCGCCGGAGGGGCGCTTGCCTGTTTCGGAGCTGGCGATCTCGACGTCGGTGGAAGCCGACACCTGCAGTTGCCGGGTCGAGTTGTTGTAGCGCATGCCGGTGCCGCTCATGCGCGAATTGCCCTTCAGGACGACCGCGGGCAGGTCGGTGTAGATCACGTCGTCGTCAGGCAGGATGATGAGCTGTTCGCTGCGCACGTCCAGCGCGTCGTTCTTGGCGTCTTGCTGGCGGTGCACGTGGGCGTTGCCGTTCATGACGATGCGCTTGCCGCCGTGTTCCATGATGGCCGTGTCCGACGTGCCGACCGTGATGGGGTTGGCTTCCTGCTGGCCGATCGCGCGCGGGGCGGTGACGTGGTAGGAGTCGTCGTCGGGAAAGTGCTCGGCGTACTTGCCCTCGAGGCGGTTGATCGGCTTGCCGGTGGGGTCGGTGCGCAGCATGACGAAATCGCGCGACCAGGAGTCCATTTCGTGGGTCAGCCGCCGCGGCGGATCGATGGGAATGGCGCGCTGGGCGTAGTCGGCGGCCCACCACGTGCCGGCCACCAGGGCGATGAGCAGCGTCAGGGCGATGAGGGCGGGAAAGCGTTCTTTCATGCCGGGCGGCGGTCTAGTTACTGGATGGCGCCCGGGCCGAGCAGCCCGGGCGCCATCATGAAGGCGCCCAGCCGGCCCTGCGCGGCCAGCAGCAGGTCGCAGCATTCGCGCACCGCGCCGCTGCCGCCGGGCTGCGAGGCCACCCAGTGGGCGGCCTGGGCGATGTAGCCGGGCGCGTTGGCGACGCTGGCGGCGAAGCCGGCCCGCTGCAGCGCGGGCAGGTCGATGATGTCGTCGCCCATGTAGCCGGTCTGGTTCAGTTCGACGCCGTTGCGCTGGGCGAGTTCCGCCAGGGCCGCGCCTTTGTCGCGCACGCCCTGCATGACTTCGGCGATGCCCAGCTCGGCGGCGCGGCGGTCGACGATGGGGCCCGATCGGCCGGTGACCAGCGCCACTTTCAGGCCGCCTTCGAGCAGCAGCCGCAGGCCGTGGCCATCCAGGGCATGGAAGCGCTTGAAGAGCTCGCCGCTTTCGCTGTAGTACAGGCTGCCGTCGGTCAGCACGCCATCGACGTCGAACACCATCAGGCGCACGGCGGCGGCCCGCTCGCGCACGGCCGGCGCGATGCGGGCCAGAACCAGGGCTTCGGCGGGGTGGGTGGAAGAGCGGGAAGTCGTCATGGTCATACCACCTTGGCGGCCATCAGGTCGTGCATGTGCAGGGCGCCCAGCAGGGCGCCGTCGGAATCGAGAACCAGCATCTGGTTCAGGCGCTGCTCGTCCATCTGGCGGGCCGCCTCGACGGCCAGCGCGTCGGGGCCGATGCTGCGGGGCATGCGGGTCATGCCCTGCGCCACGGTCAGGTTGCGGATGTCGCCGTGGCGTTCGATCAGGCGGCGTAGGTCGCCGTCAGTGAAGATGCCGGTGGGCTTGCCCGCCGCGTCGAGCACGATGGTCATGCCCATGCCTTTGGCGGACATTTCTTCCAGTGCGGGGAACAGCGCCGATTGTTCGCTGACGGTGGGCAGCGCGGCGCCCTGGCGCATGACGTCGCGCACATGGGTGAGCAGGCGGCGGCCCAGCGTGCCGCCCGGGTGCGAGCGGGCGAAGTCTTCGGGGCCGAAGCCGCGCGCTTCCAGGCAGGCGACGGCCAGCGCGTCGCCCAGCGCGAGCGCGGCGGTGGTGCTGGCGGTGGGGGCCAGGTTGAGCGGGCAGGCCTCTTGCGCCACGCTGGTGTCCAGGTGCAGGTCGGCCAGGCGGGCCAGTTCCGAGGCGGGGTTGCCGGTAATAGCCACCAGGCCCGCGCCCATGCGGCGGGCCGCCGGCAGGATGGTGAGCAGTTCCTGGCCCGAGCCGGAATGCGATATGGCGATGAGGACGTCGTCGCGGGTGATCATGCCCAGGTCGCCGTGGATGGCCTCGGCGGCGTGCACGAAAAAGGCCGGCGTGCCCGTGGAGGCCAGCGTGGCGGCGATTTTGCGGGCGATGTGGCCGGTCTTGCCGATGCCGCTCACCACGACCCGACCGCGACAGGCCAGCAGCATGTCGACCACGCGCGCGAAGCTGTCGTCCAGGCGCGCCGAGAGGTCGGCGATGGCCTGGGCTTCGATGTGCAGGGTGCGGCGGGCCGATTCGAGGGCCGCGCCGGACGGGGAAGGGGGATGGTCAGTCATGGGCGGATTTTAATCGTAGTATCGCAGGTTGCCGCCGCCTGGGGGCTATGGCATGCTGGCGCGGCAAATTTCCGTTTCAACTCCCGACACAACTTTCAATCAGGTCCGCCATCATGTCCTCAGTTCCCGCGCCCGTGCTGGGCACGCCCTTGTCCGACTCGGCCCTGCGCGTCATGTTGCTTGGCGCCGGCGAGCTGGGCAAGGAAGTCACCATCGCCCTGCAGCGCCTGGGCGTCGAGGTCATCGCGGTCGACCGCTACGCCGACGCGCCGGGCCAGCAGGTGGCGCACCGCGCCCACGTCATCCCCATGACCGATCCCGCCGCCCTGCGCAAGGTCATCGAACAAGAACGCCCCGCGGTGGTCGTGCCCGAAATCGAGGCTATTGCCACCGGCGCGCTGGTCGAGATCGAGGCCGCCGGCATCGCGCGCGTCACGCCCACGGCCCGCGCCGCGCAGCTCACCATGAACCGCGAGGGCATCCGCCGGCTGGCGGCCGAAACGCTGGGGCTGCCCGTGTCGCCCTACCAGTTCGTCGATTCCGAGGCCGGGCTGCGCCAGGCCATCGACGACGGCATCGGCTACCCCTGCGTGGTCAAGCCGGTGATGTCGTCGTCCGGCAAGGGCCAGTCGGTCATCCACGGTCCCGACGACATCGCCGCCGCCTGGCAGTATTCACAAGAAGGCGGCCGGGTCGGCGCCGGGCGCATCATTGTCGAAGGGTTCATTCGCTTCGACTACGAAATCACCCTGCTCACCGTGCGCGCGCGCGGCGCCGATGGCGCCATCCACACGCATTTCTGCGAACCCATCGGCCATCTGCAGGCCGACGGTGACTACATCGAAAGCTGGCAGCCCCATCCCATGCAGCCGGTGGCGCTCGAGCGCGCGCGCGACATTGCCCGCGCCATTACCGACAATCTGGGCGGCATGGGCGTGTTCGGCGTCGAGCTGTTCGTGGCGGGCGACCAGGTCTGGTTCTCGGAAGTCAGCCCGCGGCCGCACGACACCGGCATGGTCACCATGATCAGCCAGGTGCAAAGCGAATTCGAGCTGCATGCCCGCGCCCTGCTGGGCCTGCCCGTGGACACCAGCCTGCGCCAGCCGGGCGCCAGCAGCGTCATCTATGGCGGCGTGGATGCCCGCGGGGTGTCGTTCCACCAGGTGGCGCAGGCGCTGGCTGAACCGGGCACCGACATCCGCCTGTTCGGCAAGCCCGAGTCCTACGTCAAGCGCCGCATGGGCGTCGCGCTGGCCACCGCGCCAGATATCGAGGCAGCACGCGAGAAGGCCAAGCGGGTATCGAAGGCCGTGGTTGTCAAGGCTTGAAGCCCCTCAAACCGGCATGACCGCCCTACGGGGCGGTTTTTTTTGACTTGCTTTTGATCTGGGTTAATTCGATAATTTCAGAAATTACTGAAATCAAAGTAACAAATTATGCCGCTAAGCCCCCAAACTGAGCGTTTCGTCCTGCATTTCGGCGAAATGGGCAGCCGCTGGGGCGTGAACCGCACGGTGGGGCAGATCTACGCCTTGCTGTTCCTTTCGCCCCATCCGCTGCATGCAGACGACATTGCCGAGGCGCTGGGGTTTTCGCGCTCGAACGTCAGCATGGGGCTGAAAGAGCTGCAATCGTGGCGCCTGGTCAAGCTGGTGCACCAGGTGGGCGACCGGCGCGATTACTTCGAGACGCCGCACGATGTGTGGGAGATTTTTCGCATTCTCATGGAAGAAAAGCGCCGGCGCGAAATCGATCCCACCCTGACGCTGCTGCGCGAAACGCTGCTGGAACCGCCGGCCGGCGACTCCGAGGTTCATGCCCAGCAGCGCATGAGCGAAATGCTCGAACTGATCGAGCTGTGCACCGGCTGGTTCGACGAGGTGCACCAGCTGCCGCCCGAAACGCTGCAAAGTCTGATGAAGCTGGGCGCCAAGGTACAGAAAGTGTTGGGTTTTGCCGGCAAGCTGCGGGGCCGGGAATGACATCGCGGAGTTAAAAGAAGGAATGCATCATTATGAAGCTGCCTGATAGGCCCTTGTCCTGGGCCAGCTGTCGTGTCGGCCGGGGAGTGCCCGCGCCATCGTGGTTTGCCATCCTTTCTTAAGGAACTCCCATGATCGATCTCGACGTCGTCAACCTGTCGCGCTTCCAGTTCGCCGCGACAGTCATGTACCACTTCATCTTCGTGCCGCTCACGCTGGGCCTGTCGTTCATACTGGCCATCATGGAAAGCGTGTATGTCATGACCGGGCGCGACATCTGGCGCCGCATGACCATGTTCTGGGGCACGCTGTTCGGCATCAACTTCGCGCTGGGCGTGGCCACCGGCGTGGTGATGGAGTTCCAGTTCGGCATGAACTGGTCGTACTACAGCCATTACGTGGGCGATGTGTTCGGCGCGCCGCTGGCGCTCGAAGGCCTGATGGCGTTCTTCCTGGAAGCCACTTTCGTCGGCCTGTTCTTCTTCGGCTGGAATCGCCTGTCCAAAGTCGGCCACCTGGCGGTGACCTGGCTGGTGGCCTTCGGCACCAACTTCTCGGCGCTGTGGATCCTGATCGCCAACGGCTGGATGCAGAATCCGGTGGGGGCGGTGTTCAACCCCGACACCATGCGCATGGAAATGACCGACTTCGCCGCCGTGGTGTTCAACCCGGTGGCGCAGGCCAAGTTCGTGCACACGGTCAGCGCCGGCTACGTGGCCGGCGCCATGTTCGTGATGTCGATCAGCGCGTGGTACCTGCTGCGGCGCCGCCACGTGGACCTGGCCAAGCGCTCGATGGCGGTGGCGGCCAGCTTCGGCCTGGCCTCGGCGCTGTCGGTGGTGGTGCTGGGCGACGAAAGCGGCTATCTGACCACCGAACACCAGAAGATGAAGATCGCGGCCATCGAAGCTATGTGGCACACCGAGCCCGCGCCGGCCAGCTTCAACCTGTTCGCCATTCCCAACCAGGCCGAGCGCAAGAATGATTTCGCCATCGAGATTCCCTATGTCATGGGCATCATCGGCACGCGTTCGCTGACCACGCCGCTGCTGGGCATCGACGACCTGGTGCGGCGCGCCGAGGTGCGCATTCGCGAAGGCCTGGTGGCCTATGACGCCATGCAGCGCATCCGCGCCAACCCGGGCGACACCGAGGCGCGCATGACTCTCGACCGCACCTGGCCGCAACTGGGCTACGCACTGCTGGTCAAGCGGCACCAGCCCGACCTGAGCAAGGCCACCGACGCCGACATCGCGCAGGCCGCCGCGGACACTATTCCACATGTGGCGCCGCTGTTCTGGGCGTTCCGCATCATGGTGGCGGTGGGGCTGTACCTGATCCTGTTCTTCGCGGTGGCCTTCTGGCTGGCTTCGCGCGGCAAGCTCGACAGCCGCCCGGCGCTGCTGAAAGTTGCCTTGTGGAGCCTGCCGATGCCATGGATCGCCATCGAGGCCGGCTGGTTCGTGGCCGAATACGGGCGCCAGCCGTGGGTTATCGAGGGCGTGCTGCCCACGTACTACGCTGCGTCGGGGCTGACGCTGGTCGACCTGGCCATCAGCCTGACGATCTTCCTGACGCTGTATACGACATTGCTGGTCATAGGCGTGAAGGTCATGCTGCATGCCATCAAGGCAGGGCCCAAGTCCGACCTTCCGGCCCCGCGCCCGTCGCCGGCCGACCCGGTCGCCGCGGCTGTCGATGCTTACTGATCACGGAGCGCGCAAATGGAAAGCTTGATTCCTTTCGACTACGCCACCCTGCGGGTGATCTGGTGGGCGCTGCTGGGCGTGCTGCTGATTGGGTTCGCCGTGATGGATGGCTTCGACCTGGGCGTCGCGGCACTGCTGCCCGTGGTGGCCCGCACCGATGTTGAGCGCCGCGTGGTGATCAACGTGGTGGGCCCCGTCTGGGAAGGCAACCAGGTCTGGTTGATTACGGGCGGCGGCGCCATCTTTGCCGCCTGGCCGCTGCTGTACGCCGCGTCGTTTTCCGGCTTCTACCTGGCCATGATGCTGGTGCTGGTCGCCCTGATCGTGCGCCCGGTGGGCTTCAAATACCGCAGCAAGATGGAAGGCACGCGCTGGCGCGGCACCTGGGACCACGTGCTGTGCGCCTCGGGCGTGGTGGCCGCGCTGGTGTTCGGGGTGGCCATGGGCAACCTTATCGTGGGCGTGCCGTTCGGCTTTGACGCGGCCGCGCTGCGGCCCGAATACCATGGGCATTTCTACCAGCTGTTCAGCCCCTTTGCGCTGCTGGCCGGCCTGCTCAGTGTTGCCATGCTGATCATGCACGGCGCGGTGCTGCTGGCCTGGCGCACCGACGGCGCGGTGGCGGCGCGCGCGCGCCGCGCCGGGCGCCTGGCGGCACTGCTCACCGCGGCCCTGTTCGCGGCGGGCGGCTTCTGGGTGGCCAACGGCATCGACGGCCATGTCATCACCGGCGCGCTCGACGGCATGGCGCCGTCCGATCCGCTGCTCAAGACCGTGGTGGCGCAGCCTGGCGCCTGGATGGGCAACTTCGCCCGCTGGCCGCTGGCCTGGATCGCCCCGGCCCTGGGCGTCGGCGGGGCCCTGCTGGTGGCGGCCATGCTGGGCGGACGCAGGCACAGCCTGACCTTCATCGTTTCGTCGCTGAGCATCGTTGGCGTCATCCTGACCGTTGGCCTGGCGCTGTTCCCGTTCCTGATGCCGTCCTCGTCCGACCCGCGCTTCGGGTTGACGATATGGGATGCATCATCCAGCCGGCTGACGTTGTGGATCATGCTGGTGGCCACGGCGTTCTTCCTGCCCATCATTACGCTGTACACCTCGTGGGTGTATCGCGTCATGCGCGGCAAGGTCACCAGCGAGTCGGTCGACGGCACGCCCAACTCTTACTAGGAGCATGCGCGCATGTGGTATTTCTCGTGGATTCTCGGCCTGAGCCTGGCCTGCGCGTTCGGCATCCTGAATGCCATGTGGTTTGAACTGCGCGAAGGCGGCGAGCACGATCCCGCCCGGCCCGGCGGCGCGTGAGCGGCACGCCGGGGCTGGCGCCCGATCCGGCTGCCGCGCAGGGGCCGGCGCAGCGCGAACACACGCGCTGGCTGGCAGCGCAGGCGCGCGCGGTGCGCGCGCCCTTGGCGCTGGCGGCCGCCGCCCCCTTGCTGGGGGGCGCCTTGCTGCTCGTGCAGGCGTGGTTGTTGGCCCATGTGCTCGACGCCGCCATTGCCGGGCACGCGCCGCGCGCTGAGCTGGCGCCGGCCATCGGCGCCATCGCCGGCTTGATTCTGGCGCGCGCGGGGCTGGCCTGGTTGGGCGAGCGGGCCGGGGCGCGGGCCGCCGAAACCATCAAGCAGCGCCTGAGGCTGGCCCTGTTCGACCAGCTGCTTGCGCGGGGGCCGGCATGGTCGCGCGGGCAAGTGTCGGGCGAACTGGCCAGCGCCATCGTCGACCAGGTCGAGGCGCTGGACGGATTCTTTTCACGCTACCTGCCCGCGGCCGTGGCGGCAGCCGTGCTGCCGGTGGCCTTTGCCGCCGTGCTCTTGCCGGTAGACTGGATCGCGGGCCTGCTGCTGCTGGTGACCGCGCCGCTGATTCCTTTGTTCATGGCCCTGGTGGGGTGGGGCGCCGAGGCAGCCAGCCGGCGCCACCTGCGTGCGTTCGCGCGCTTGTCGGGTTTCTTCGCCGACCGCCTGCGGGGCCTGTCGACACTGAAACTCTATGGCCGCGCCGAGGCCGAGGCGCAATCGGTGGCGCTGGCCAGCGAAACCGTACGGCGGCGCACGATGGCGGTGCTGCGCATTGCGTTCCTGTCGTCGGCCGTGCTGGAGTTCTTCGCAGCGCTGGGCGTGGCTGGCATGGCGGTGTATTTCGGCCTGACATATCTGGGTTTCCTGGATCTGCGTGGCTCGCCGCTGACTTTGCAGGCGGGTTTTTTCTGCCTGCTGATGGCGCCCGAGGCCTACGCGCCGCTGCGGCAGTTCGCCGCGCATTACCATGACCGCGCCGCCGCCCGCGCGGCGGTGTCGCAGGTTGCCGCGGCCTTCGACGGCCTGCCGGACCTGGACGCGCAGGCAGGGGATGGCAATGTGGCGCCTCTCATGGGGTGTCAGACACCTGACGAGGATGGGGCATCTTCCAGGCGGGCCGCGCCGCCCGCTTCGCTGGTTGCGCACGGCCTGACCGTGCGTGCCGCCGGACGGCCAAACCCAGTGCTCGACGATGCGCGCCTGGCGTTGCAGCCCGGCATGCACGCGGCCCTGATGGGGCCCAGCGGCAGCGGCAAGACCACGTTGCTGGAAACCCTGTGCCGGCTGCGCGCGGACGCGGGCGCCGTCAGCCTGGATGGCGTGCCCCTGGCCGATTGGAACGATGCCGACCTGCGCGCACGGGTAGTGCTGGTGGGCCAGCGCCCCTATCTATTTGCGGGCAGCATTGCCGACAACATCCGCCTGGGCCGGCCCGACGCTTCCGATGAGCAAGTGCGCGCGGCCGCCCGCCGCGCCTGCGTCGACGAGTTCACGCAGGCCTTGCCGGCCGGGCTGGACACGCCGCTGGGCAGCCGGGGAGCGGGCCTGTCGGGCGGGCAGGCGCAGCGCGTGGCGCTGGCGCGCCTGTTCCTGCGCGATCCGGGTCTGATCCTGCTGGACGAACCCACTTCCCACCTGGATGAAGCCACGCAGGCGCGCGTGCTCGACGAAATACTGGCGTTCGCGCGGGGGCGCACGCTGCTGCTGGCCACGCACGCGCATGCCGTGGCGCGGCGCCTGCCGCACAGGGTGCGCCTGGCGCACGGCAAGCTGGATCAGGCATGAGAGCGCTGCTGCACCTGCTGCCACTGTACCGGCGCCGGGCCGGCGGGCTGGCGGCCGCGCTGTTGCTGGCGTTGCTGACCGTGGCAGCCGGCGTTGGCCTGCTGGGTGTGTCGGGCTGGTTTCTCAGCGCCGCGGCGCTGGCCGGCGCCGCCACCGCGTTCAACCTGTTCGTGCCGTCCGCCCTGGTGCGCATGCTGTCGTTCGCGCGCATCGCGGCGCGCTATGCCGAGCGCCTGGTGGGCCACGCGGCCACGTTGCGCCTGTTGACAGACCTGCGCGCCAGCGTTTTCGGCGCGCTGGTGGGCCTGACGCCGCGGCAACTGGCGCGCTACCAGGCCGGCGATCTGGTGGCGCGGCTGACCGGCGACGTCGATGCGCTGGACACGGTATTCCTACACGTGCTGGCCCCCATGGCGACCGCCGGCCTCGCCGCCACGCTGTTGGCCGTCGTCGTAGGTCATTGGGCGCCGGCCGCGGGCTGGACCCTGGCCTGGGCCATGCTGGCCGCCTGCCTGCTGGTGCCGGCATGGCTGGCGTGGGCGGCGCGCCGGCCGGGGCAGGCCATGCAAGCCAGCCACGCCGAATTGCGGGCCGCCACGCTGGAAGCGGTGGAAGGGCATGCCGACCTGGTGGCCTGGCATGCTGCCGCGCAAGTCCGCCTGGCCTATGCGGCGCACTGCGCGCATGCGGCCCGTGCGCGCGAGGGGCAGGTCAAGGCGGCCGCTGGCGGCTTGTGGATGCTGCAGGCCCTGGCCGGCGCGAGCCTGGTGGCGATGCTGTGGTTCGGCCTGGACGCGCTGCAGCGGCAGCGCCTGGACGGGCCGCTGCTGGCGGGCCTGGTGCTGGCGGTGATTGGTGTGTTCGAAGTGGCGGGCCCGCTGATGCGGGGCGCCGCGCGGCTGGGCGGCGCCATCGCCGCGGCGCGGCGCATCCAGGCCGTGGCCCGCCAGGCGCCCGACCAGCGCGACCCGCCCGAACCGCGGGCGTTGCCCCTGGAGGGCGCCATCGAATTCCGGTCGGTGCGGTTCGCCTATCCGGCGCCGGCCGGCCAGTCCGGCGGGCCGGTGTTGGACGGCGCCAGCCTGCGGATCGCACCCGGCGAGCGCGTTGCCATTACCGGCCCCAGCGGCGCCGGCAAGTCCACGCTGCTGCACCTGCTGCTGCGCCTGGAAGATCCGCAGGCCGGCAGCGTGTGCTTCGGCGGGGTGGACGTGCGCGAGGCGGCGCAGGCGCAGCTGCATCGACGGGTGGCCTGGCTGGCGCAGGACGCGCCGGTATTCCTGGGCACTTTGCGCACCAACCTGCTGATCGGCGATCCTGGCGCTGACGACGCCGCGCTGTGGGGTGCGCTGGACGCGGCCGGCCTGGGAGATTTCGTGCGCGGCCTGCCCGACGGCCTGGACACCTGGGCCGGCGAGACTGGCGCCAGCCTGTCGGCGGGCCAGGCGCGCCGCCTGTGCCTGGCGCGCGCCTTGCTTGCACCCGCGCCGGTGCTGGCGCTGGACGAGCCGACCGCCGGGCTGGACGAAACCGCGCAGGCGGCGTTTTTCAACGACCTGGCGCGGGCCACGCGTGGCCGCACAGTGCTGCTGGTTACGCACGCCGCCTTGCCGCCCGGCGCCGTGCACCGCACCCTGGTCCTGCGCGGCGGCCGCCTGGCGGCCGCTGATCTGGCCTAACCGCCTGGGCACGGTTATAGTTCGCGTTGCTTCATTCTCTCTATCCGGGGCGTGCCCATGCAGACCGACACCGCCGAGCTCATCCGGCGCACCATCCGCAGCGTCCCCGACTGGCCCCGCCCCGGCGTGGTGTTCCGCGACATTACCCCGTTGCTGCAAGACCCGCGCACGTTCCGCGTTCTGATCGACCTGTTCGTCTATCGCTACATGCGCCAGCGCCTCGACCTGGTGGCCGGCGTGGATGCGCGCGGCTTCATCATCGGCAGCGTGCTGGCCTACGAGCTGAACCTGGGGTTCGTGCCGGTGCGCAAGCAGGGCAAGCTGCCGTATCGCACGGTGGCCGAGTCGTACACCCTGGAATACGGTAACTCGTCAGTGGAAATGCACACCGATTCGGTGCGTACCGGCCAGCGCGTGCTGCTGGTGGACGACCTGATCGCTACTGGCGGCACCATGCTGGCGGCCATCAAGCTGCTGCAGCGGCTGGGCGCCAACGTGGTCGAAGCCGCCGCCATCATCGACCTGCCCGAACTGGGCGGCTCGGGCAAGGTGGCGGCCACGGGCACGCCGCTGTTCACCGTGTGCAGCTACGACAGCGCTGAATAGCGTAATTGCGCAAAATGGCGCGAAATGACGCCCGGGGGGCGTGTGCCGGGCCGCGCTAGGCGGCTTCGCTCATGGCCCACGAGCCGGGCTCGGCCAGGCGCGGCTGGATGAAATCGAGAAAGGCGCGCGTCTTGGCGGGAATGGTGCGCGACGGCATCAGCGCAAACAGGGGAATGGGCGTCAGGCTCCAGTCGGGCAACACGGGCACCAGCCCGCGGTTGCGGATCGGCTGGCCGATCGCGTCGAACACCAATAGCGGGGCAATGCCCAGGCCCTGGCTTGCCAGGCGCGACAGGATGCCGACATTATTGGCCGCCAGGCGGCCCGACACCGCCACGCGCTCGACCTTTTCCCCGGAATGCAGCACCCAGTACGAAAATGCTTCGCTCATGGCAGGGCGCAGGCATTCGTGATGGCCCAGGTCAGAGGGCACGCGGGGCACGCCGTGCCGCTCCAGGTATTGCGGCGAGGCATACAGGCGATGCTTCATCAGCATGATCTGGCGCGCCACCAGGCTGGAGTCCGGCTGGCGGCCAAAGCGCAGCACCAGGTCGAACGGATTGCTGATGGGGTCGATGTGCTGCATGTTCAGGTCGAAATCGCATTCGATGTCCGGGTGCTGCGTGCGGAACTCCCGGATCACGGCCGGCAGGAACAGCTGCGCCAGGCTCGACGGCATGGACACGCGCAGGCGCCCCTTGGGCTGGGCCGCCATGTCCAGCAGCTGGTCATGCGCCACGCGCGCTTCTTCCACGATGGGGCGGCATCGCTCGAAATACACCAGGCCGGCCTCGGTGAGCTCGATGCGCCGGGTGCTGCGGTTCAAGAGCTTCATGCCGATGTTCTGCTCAAGCTCGCTGACGCGCCGCGACAGCGTCGAGGCGGGCATGTTCAAGGCTTCTGCGGCGTGGCTGAAGTTCTTGCGCTTGGCGACCTCGACAAAAAGCGCGATGTCGTTTAGCTGGATATCCATGATGGCTTCTGCGGGGATTCAACTGCCAGATGGAGAACATATCTCATCACGAGGCAAATATTGTTCACCAAAAATGGAAAAGTCTGTTCCGCCGCGGCGGCGTTGGACGCCGGCTTCCCGGGCGAAGGGGCTGAAGAACCCGCGTCGCGGATTCCATTAATGGAAAAATGTTCGCCAAATCCAGGGTTTTTACTGAGTCCTGGTCGCCGGATACTGCCCGCATGGCGCCGCCGCGCCGGTTTGTATTCCAGGAGAAGTATGATGAAAGCCCTGCTGGCCGCCTTGATGGCCACGACCCTCACGGTGACAGGAATGTCCGCTCACGCCGAAGGCAAGACCCGCGCCCAGGTGCGCGCCGAACTGGCTGCCGCCAAGGCGGCCGGCGAAGTGTCGTTCGGCGAACTCGACTATCCGCCCGAGCAGCGGGTGACCACGCACAAGACCCGCGAGCAGGTGCGCGCCGAGCTGGCCCAGGCCCGCGCGGCCGGCGAACTCAGTTCGGGCGAGCTGGACTATCCGCCCGAACAGCGTCCCGCCACCCACAAGACGCGCGCCCAGGTGCGCGCCGAACTGGCCGCCGCCAAGGCTGCCGGCGAGGTCAGTTTCGGCGACCTCGACTACCCGCCGTCCGATCGCTGAGCCCGCTTTGGGCGCTGCCGGCGCCCAAACTTGTACGAGTGTTGCTGGATTGCAACGCCAGCGGCGCTCCAAGAAACCCTGGCCGCCGCTGGCGCCGACCCGCCGAAATCAGCCGTACGCCAGGGGAAATCTGAGTCCGGGGCAGGGCGCCAGCCGCTTTACTCGCATTTTTGAAAAACAACTCTCCAAATTCGTGGTTAATCCCTATTGCGGTTGGAAAGATACTTTTACTCGTGCATGCGCCGTTTGGCCTCGCCTAGGGCCAGCCAGGTTGCGCATGGCCTTTCCTGTCACTCTGCTTTAGGAAAACTCATCATGAAAAAAACGCTACTGGCCGTTGCGCTGGCTGCCGGCTTCGCAGGCGTGGCCCAAGCCGAGACCTCGGTCACGCTGTACGGCCTGATTGACGCGGGTATCGGTTACAACCAAGTCAAGGGCTCCAATGGCGACAAAGCCAGCCGTATCGGCGCCGTGGACGGCGTGAACAGCGGCTCGCGTTTCGGCCTGCGCGGCGTGGAAGACCTGGGCGATGGCCTGAAGGCGCTCTTCACCCTGGAAGGCGGTTTCTCGCCCAACAACGGCACGTCCTCGCAAGGCGGCCGCCTGTTCGGCCGTCAAGCCACCGTCGGCCTGCAAAGCGACAGCTGGGGCCAACTGGACTTCGGCCGTCAAACCAACCTGGCCTCGAAGTACTTCGCCGGCATCGACCCCTCGGGCATCAGCTACGACCAGGCCACCATGGGCACGTCGTTCAGCTCGGCCAACACTGTCCGCCTGGACAACATGGTGCTGTACCAAACCCCGTCGTTCTCGGGCTTCAAGTTCGGCGTCGGCTACTCCTTCAATGCTGACGACAACGCCACCACCGGCGGCGGCTTCCGCACCAACAACAACAACCGTGTCGTGACGGTTGGCGCCCGCTACCAGAATGGCCCGTTGGATGTGGCCCTGTCGTACGACAACCTGCGTGCGGACAGCAGCCGCACCAAGGGCCAGTACGACACCGACAACGTCCAGTCGTACATCATCGGCGCTGCCTACGATTTCGAAGTGGTCAAGGTCTCGGCCGCGTTCGGCCAGACGTTTGACGGCTGGTTCGTCGGCACGAACATCGATGGCCTGAGCGACGTCGACGGCACGGGGCTGGGCAGCTGGAAACTGGCCGACGGCTCGCGCGTCAACTCGTACCTGCTGGGCATCAGCGCCCCGATCGGCGGCGCCAGCAACATCTGGGCGTCCTGGCAGCGTGCCGACATCAACAACAGCCGTCTGGCTGGCGACGATGCCACGAGCAACACGTTCAGCCTGGGCTACACCTACGACCTGAGCAAGCGCACCAACCTGTACGCGATGGGTTCGTACGGCGACAACTGGGCTTTCCAGGAAGACCAGCGCAGCACCGCTGTGGCCGTCGGCCTGCGTCACCGCTTCTAAGTACTTCACATGTCCCGGCGCGGGTTGACGAACGCGTGGCTTTCTCCGCTGGCCATCGAGTGACAACTGACCCCGCGAAGGTTTGCGCCGGGCGTGTGAGTGCCTAGATAGGGGGCCTCTTTGGAGGCCCCCACTTTTTTGGGCAGCTTACAAGAACAGCTTGTAGGCCGGGTTGTCGGTTTCGTTCCAGTGCGGATAGCCCAGTTCGGCGACGAACGTCTTGAACTGCTTCTTGTCCGAGGGCGGCACCTGGATGCCTATCAGGATGCGGCCGTAGTCGGCCCCCTGATTGCGGTAATGGAACAGGCTGATGTTCCAGTCGGGATTCATGGCGTTCAGGAAGCGCATCAGCGCGCCCGGGCGCTCGGGGAATTCGAAGCGGTACAACAGCTCGTGGCTGGCCAGCGCCGAGCGGCCGCCCACCATGTGGCGCAAGTGGGTCTTGGCCATTTCGTCGTGGGTGAGATCGAGCGTGTCGAAGCCATTGCGGCGAAAATTGGCCGCGATCTTGTCAGACTCGGCCGGCGAGTTGACCTGCAGCCCCACGAAGACATGGGCGCGCTGGGCGTCGGATATACGGTAGTTGAATTCCGTGACGCTGCGGTGCCCGACCAGTTCGCAGAAGCGGCGGAAGCTGCCGCGCTGCTCGGGCAGCGTGACGGCGAACACCGCCTCGCGCATTTCGCCCACTTCGGCGCGTTCGGCCACGAAGCGCAGGCGGTCGAAGTTCATGTTGGCGCCGCACGCGATGGCGATCAGGGTCTTGCCTTTGAGCTTGTGTTGGGCGGCGTACTGCTTGGCCGCCGCCACCGCCATGGCGCCGGCGGGCTCCAGCACGCTGCGTGTGTCCTGGAAAACGTCTTTGATGGCGGCGCAGATGGCGTCGGTGTCGACCACCACGAAATCGTCGACGTACTGGCGGGTCAGGCGGAAGGTTTCGGCGCCCACCATCTTGACCGCGGTGCCGTCCGAGAACAGGCCCACGTCGTTGAGCTGCACGCGGCGCCCGGCGCGCACGCTGCGCAGCATGGCGTCGGAATCTTCGGTCTGCACGCCGATGATCTTGATTTCGGGGCGCAATTGCTTCACGTACGCCGCCACCCCCGACACCAGCCCGCCGCCGCCGATGGCGACGAAGATGGCGTCGATGGGGCCGGGATGCTGGCGCAGGATTTCCATGCCCACCGTGCCCTGGCCGGCGATCACGTCGGGATCGTCGAAGGGGTGCACGAAGGTGAGTTTTTCTTTCTTTTCCAGCGTCTGGGCGTGTGCGTAGGCGTCTGAGAAGCTTTCGCCGGCCAGCACCACTTCGCCGCCCAGCCGGCGCACCGCGTCGATCTTGACCTGCGGGCTGGTGGTGGGCATGACGATGACGGCCCGGCAGCCCAGCCGCGCCGCCGCCAGCGCCACGCCCTGGGCGTGGTTGCCGGCCGAGGCGGCAATGACCCCGCGGCTGCGCGCCGCCGGCGCCAGGTTGGCCATTTTGTTGTAGGCCCCGCGCAGCTTGAAGCTGAACACCGCCTGGGTATCTTCACGCTTGAGCAGCACCGTGTTCGAAATTCGCTGGGACAGCAGGGGAGCGGATTCGAGGGGGGATTCGACGGCGACGTCGTAGACCTTGGAGGTCAGGATGCGTTTCAGATAATCGGCGGACATGGCGACGCAAAGAGCGGTGACAGAGGGGGGAAAAAGGCGTCAGGCAGAATATCACACGGGGCCTGGGTGCTTCTTGCGTCGGGTGGGCAGTTGTTCTTGTGGCGTCGCGGCGGGTAGGCGCAAGCGTTGCTGGGAAGGGCAGGGTTTTCGCATTGTTGGGCCGCCGGGTGAGGAAGGGAAAAAATCTTGCGGGGCCGACGCGCGACGCCGCCCTGCGCGGCGCCGCACGCCATTCAAATGGCAGCATGCGTGCCAGTACAAGGTGTCAGGCTCCCGAAGGGTGCCTGACACCGCATGACGGAGACGGCCGTGGCATGAGGCGGTGTCTGACACCCTGGCGGGAGTCAGACACCAGATATGCTACTGAACAGCAGCCTTGGCCTTTCGCGTTCTGAATGGCATTCGCGGCCGCGCTGGGCGGCCGCGAATGCCGGCCCCGCAAGATTTTTTTCCCTTCCCCTCCCGGCGGCCCAAAATGCAAGAACCGGGATCGTCCCGGCGACGCTCCGATCATCCTTCACTGCGAGTCGTGGCGTGGGGGCGCGAGTGCCGCGGCGCCTCGGGGCCGGGTCCGGGCGCGCGGGGCGCCCGGACGGCACCGTGAAGCCAAGGCGCTCGCGCCCCCGCGCCGCGACGCGAGAAGAAAGACGACCCCCCGCAAACCCGACCCCCCCGCAAACCCGACCCCCCCGCAAACCCGACCCCCCCGCACAACCCGGACCCCTCGCACAACGAGCCCCCACGACCCTCGCCCGGAACCAGCTAAACTGCCGCCCATCATGGAACAAAGCCTGCTGAACGCCGTCCACTGGCTGCTGGCGCTGGTGGCCCTGCCCGAAGTCGGGCTGCCGGCCATTTTCGTGATCAGCATGGTTTCGGCGACTTTGCTGCCGCTGGGCTCCGAGCCGGCGGTGTTCGGCTTCGTGAAGCTGGCCCCCGACATGTTCTGGCCGGCCGTGCTGGTGGCCACCGTGGGCAATACCGTGGGGGGCGCCATCAGCTACGCCATGGGGCTGGGCGCCCACCGGGCGCTGGAGCGCTGGCGCGAAAAACACCCGCATCCGGCCGGCGCCGAGCCGGACCACCCGGCGGCCCGGCCCGGCGGGCCGGCCGATCGCATGCGCGGCCGGTGGCACCTGCATGCCCACGACTGGCTGCACCGCATGGGGCCGCCGGCGCTGCTGCTGTCCTGGCTGCCCGCCGTGGGCGACCCCCTGTGCGCCGTGGCCGGCTGGCTGCGGCTGGCCTTCTGGCCCAGCGTGCTGTACATGGCCATCGGCAAATTCGCCCGTTACACGGTTATGACCGCCGGGCTGCTGTGGTTCTTCCCCCAGCCCGTCTGAGGCCGGGCGGGAGGGCGGCGGGCGGGCGGCCCGCACAATGTCATAAAATGATTCTTTAAGGGCTTATTCCCCGGTTGTCCATGAACGCCCCCCTCGCCAGCCAAATCCTGTCCGCGGCGATTCCGCCTGCAGCCACCGCGCGTTTGCGCGAAATCCCGTACAACTACACGTCGTTCTCCGACCGTGAAATCGTCGGCCGCCTGCTGGGCGACGACGCCTGGCAGTGGTTGTCCGACCTGCGCGGCGAGCGCCGCACCGGGCGTTCGGCCCGCATGCTCTACGAAGTGCTGGGCGACATCTGGGTGGTGCGCCGCAACCCCTACCTGCAGGACGACCTGCTCGACAATCCCAAGCGGCGCAAGCTGCTGGTGGGCGCGCTGCACCATCGCCTGGGCGAGATCGACAAGCGCCGCGAACCGGATTCGCCCACGCCCGAGGGTCACGACCCGCAGCGCGACGCCAAGGTGGTCGAGCTGCTGGCGCGCGCGCGTTCCGCCGTGGCGGCCTTCGAAAGCGAGTTCGACCAGACCCAGCACCTGCGCAAGCAGGCCCTGAAAACGCTGGGCCGCATCACCGCGCGCGACAACATCAAGTTCGACGGCCTGTCGCGGGTGTCGCACGTGACCGACGCGACCGACTGGCGCGTGGAATACCCGTTCGTGGTGCTGACGCCCGACAGCGAAGCCGAAACCGCCGCCCTGGTGCGCGCCTGTATCGAGCTGGGGCTGACCATCGTGCCGCGCGGCGGCGGCACCGGCTATACCGGCGGCGCCATCCCGTTGACCTGGAAGTCGGCCGTCATCAACACCGAGAAATTCGACAGCCTGGGGCCGGTCGAGTCCTGTATCCTGCCTGGCCTGACGGAGCCGGCGGCGGTCATCCACGCCGGCGCCGGCGTGGTCACCAAGCGCGTGGCCGAGGCCGCCGAACAGGCCGGCTTCGTGTTCGCCGTGGACCCGACTTCGGCCGAAGCCTCGTGCGTGGGCGGCAACATCGCCATGAACGCGGGCGGCAAGAAGGCCGTGCTGTGGGGCACCGCGCTCGACAACCTGGCCTGGTGGCGCATGGTCGACCCGGACGGCAACTGGCTGGAAGTCACGCGCCTGGAACACAACCTGGGCAAGATCCACGACGTGGACGTGGCCCGCTTCGAACTGAAATGGTTCGATGGCGCCGCCAAGCCCGGCGAAAAGCTGCTGAAAACCGAACAGCTCGAGATCGCCGGCCGCGTGTTCCGCAAAGAGGGCCTGGGCAAGGACGTTACCGACAAGTTCCTGGCCGGCCTGCCCGGCGTGCAGAAAGAAGGCTGCGACGGCCTGATCACCTCGGCCCGCTGGGTGCTGCACCGCATGCCGCGCCACACGCGCACGGTGTGCATGGAGTTCTTCGGCCAGGCGCGCGACGCCATTCCGTCCATCGTCGAGGTCAAGGGTTACCTCGACGGCGAAGGCCGGGCGCGCGGCGCCATTCTGGCCGGCCTGGAGCACCTGGACGAGCGGTACCTGCGCGCGGTGGGCTATGCCACCAAGAGCAAGCGCGGCACGCTGCCCAAGATGGTGCTCATCGGCGACATCGTCGGCGACGACGAAGATGCCGTGGCGGCCGCCGCCAGCGAAGTGGTGCGGCTGGCTAACACGCGGCACGGCGAGGGCTTCGTGGCCGTGAGCGCCGAGGCGCGCAAGAAATTCTGGCTCGACCGTTCCCGCACCGCGGCCATCGCCCGCCACACCAACGCCTTCAAGATCAACGAAGACGTGGTCATCCCGCTGTCGCGCATGGGCGAATATACCGACCACATCGAGCGCATCAACATCGAGCTGTCTACCCGCAACAAGCTCAAGCTGCTCGATGCACTGGACGCGTTCCTGGCGGTGCCGCTGCCGGTGGGCAAGGCCGAAGATGCCGAAGACGAGGCCACCCGAGCCGAGGCGCTGGCCGAGCACACCCGCCAGGCTGTCGAGGTGCTGGCGCTGGTGCGCAAGCGCTGGCAGTGGCTGCTCGACAACCTCGACCTGCCGCTGCACCAGGCGCTGCCCGACCTGCCCGGCCTGGGCATGACGCCGCTGCAGGGCGCGCTGGCCGATCGCGTGGCCGCGCAGCCGGACGCCACGCTGTTCAATGTGCTGCAAGACCGCACCGTGCGCGTGTCCTGGAAAACCGAGGTGCTGGCGCCCATGCAGGCCATTTTCTCGGGCGCCACGGGCAAGCACATTCTCGACGAGTTCAAGGCGATCCATGCGCGCGTGCTGAAAAGCCGCGTGTTCGTGGCGCTGCACATGCACGCCGGCGACGGCAACGTGCACACCAACATCCCGGTCAACTCCGACGACTACGAAATGCTGACCGAGGCGCACCAGGCGGTGGCCCGCATCATGCAGATCGCGCGCGACCTCGACGGGGTGATCTCGGGCGAGCACGGCATCGGCCTGACCAAATACGAGTTCCTGACCGATGCCGAGCTGGCGCCCTTCCAGGAATACAAGCGCCGTGTCGACCCGCGCGGGCACTTCAACGCGGGCAAGCTGATGCCCGGCGCCGACCTGCGCCATGCCTGGACGCCCAGCTTCAACCTGATGGGCCACGAGTCGCTCATCATGCAGCAGAGCGACATCGGCGCCATTTCCGAGTCCATCAAAGACTGCCTGCGCTGCGGCAAGTGCAAGCCGGTGTGCGCCACCCACGTGCCGCGCGCCAATCTGCTGTATTCGCCGCGCAACAAGATCCTGGCCACCTCGCTGCTGGTCGAGGCCTTCCTGTACGAAGAGCAGACCCGCCGCGGTGTCAGCCTGAAGCATTGGGAAGAATTCGAAGACGTGGCCGACCACTGCACGGTATGCCACAAGTGCTACAACCCGTGCCCGGTGGACATCGACTTCGGCGACGTGTCCATGAGCATGCGCGCGCTGCTGCGCCGCATGGGACGCAAGTCGTTCAATCCCGGCACCTCGGCGGCCATGTTCTTCCTGAACGCCAAAGACCCGGCCACCATCAATGCCACCCGCAAGGCCATGGTCGGGGTGGGCTACAAGGCGCAGCGCCTGGCCCATGACCTGCTGTCCGGCTTCGTGCGCAAGCAGACTGCGCATCCCCCGGCCACGGTGGGTAAGCCGCCGCTGCGCGAGCAGGTGGTGCACTTCGTCAACAAGAAAATGCCCGGCGGCCTGCCCAAGCAAAGCGCCCGCAAGCTGCTGGACATCGAAGACGCCAACTACGTGCCCATCATCCGCGACCCCAAGGCCACCACGGCCGACACCGAAGCGGTGTTTTATTTCCCGGGCTGCGGATCGGAAAGGCTGTTCTCGCAAGTGGGCTTGGCCACCCAGGCCATGCTGTGGCATGCCGGCGTGCAGACGGTGCTGCCGCCAGGCTACCTGTGTTGCGGCTACCCGCAGCGCGGCAACGGCATGAACGACAAGGCCGAGCAGATCATCACCGACAACCGCGTGCTGTTCCACCGCGTGGCCAATACGCTGAACTACCTGGACATCAAGACCGTGGTGGTCAGCTGCGGCACCTGCTACGACCAGCTTGCGGGCTACGAGTTCGACAAGATCTTCCCGGGTTGCCGGCTGATCGACATCCACGAGTACCTGCTGGAAAAAGGCATCAAGCTGGAAGGCGCCAAGGGCGTGCGATACATGTACCACGACCCCTGCCACACGCCCATGAAGCTGCAGGATCCGATGAAGACGGTGCGCTCGCTGGTGGGCGAGGGCGCCATCAAGACGGACCGCTGCTGCGGCGAGTCGGGCACCCTGGCGGTCAGCCGTCCCGACGTGTCCACGCAAGTGCGCTTTCGCAAGCAGGAAGAACTGCAGAAGAATCAGGCCGCGCTGCGGCAGGACGGCTACGCGGGCGACGTCAAGGTGCTGACCTCCTGCCCGTCATGCCTGCAGGGCCTGACGCGCTACGAAGGCGACACCGCCATGGAAGCCGACTACATCGTGGTCGAAATGGCCCGGCATATTCTGGGCGAGCAGTGGATGGAAGAGTACGTCAAGCGCGCCAACTCGGGCGGTATCGAACGAGTGCTGGTGTAAGCAGCAACAAAAAGGCCGCGCGATCCGCGGCCTTTTTGTTGCGCGCGCCCGCGCCGGGGGGCGCGGCGTCACTCGGGCTGGATGCCCGCCGCCCGGATGACTTTGCCCCATTTGGCCAGTTCGCTGTCCTGGAAGGCCGCAAGCTCGGCCCGGCTGGTCGTCCAGGCCTGGGTGGCGGAGTTCTGGAAGAAGTCGCGCGCCTGCGGGCTGGCCTCGGCCTGGGTGAGCGTCTGCGCGAGCTTGTCGGCGATTTCCGGCGGCGTGCCGGCCGGCACGTAGGCCGCGAACCAGTAGCTCATGTCATAGCCGTCGATGCCGGCCTCTTGCAGAGTAGGCACGTCGGGAAGTTGCGGCAGGCGCCGCGACGTCGAGGCGCCCAGGGGCCGCAGCTTGCCGGCGGCGATCTGGGACAGGCCCGTTACCGTGTCGATCACCATCATGTCGATATGGCCGCCCAGCAAGTCGTTGAGCGCATTCGGGTTGCTGTTGTAGCCCACCCATACGATGTCGGTGCCGGTCAATTGCTTGAACATTTCCCCGGCGATGCGGCTCGATGAGTTGCCACTGCCGAAGGTGAGTTTGCCGGGGTGTTCGCGCGCCTGCCGCACCAGGTCGTCGACGGTGCGATAGGGCGCATCCTCCCGCACCACCAGCACCATGCCGCCCGCGCCCAATCCCGTCAGCGGCGTGAAGTCGGCGCGGGGGTCATAAGGCAGTTTCTTGAAGAGATGCGGATTGGCCACCTGCGTGGTGTTGGTCGTGATCAGCACGGTGTAGCCATCGGGCGCCGCCCGGGCCGCGTGTTGCGCGGCGATCATGCCGCTTGCGCCGGGCCGGTTCTCGACCACCACCGGCTGCCCCAGCAATGGCGTGGCCGATGCCGAAAGCGCGCGCGCCAGCTGGTCGGTGGCGCTGCCCGCGCCGAACGGCACGATGACGGTAACGGGCTTGTCCGGGTATGGCGCGGCCTGCGCCGGCGCGGCGTTCAGGACGAATAGGGTGGCAAGGGCGGCAATGGCGGCGAGGCCGGCGGCGCGACCCAGGCGGCCCAGGTGGAATGCGGCGGTTTTCATGGTGTTGTCTCCTGTTTTAAACCTCTTGGTGGGTGAAGGCGGCCGCTGCGACGGCGGGACAGATGCTGCGCCTGTCAGGCAGTTGTGGGGGTAGCTCTCTGTGCCCGTTGCTGCAAAAACTGGCGCACGACCGTTTTGTGTTCCTGGCCCGTGAGCAGAATGGCCTGCAGCGCGGCCGCGTTTTCCAGTGCCGCGGGCAGGCTCGACTCGGCGGCATCCAGCACCAGGCGCTTGGCCATGCGCAAGGCCTGTGGCGGGTTGCTCGCGATACGCAGCGCCAGATTTCTGCTGTAGGCGTCGAGTTCATCGGGCGCCACCACCTGGTTGACCAGGCCCAGTCGCAAGGCCGTGGGCGCGTCGATGAATTCGCTGGTCAGCGTCAGCTCCAGCGCCTTTGCCGTGCCGACGATGCGCGTCAGGTACCATGCTCCGCCTATGCCCGATACCAGGCCCAGGCGCAGGAAGCTCTCTGCGAACGTGGCTCGGTCGCTGGCCACCCGCAGGTCGCACATCAACGCCAGGTCGCAGCCCGCGCCCACCGCGGCGCCGTTGACTGCCGCGATGGACGGCACTTGCAAAGAGCGCAGGGCAAGCGTGATGCGATGCAGGCTCTGCTTCAGCCGGCTGTGGATGTCGGCCGGCGAGCCTTGCATCAAATCGGCGCCACGCTCCATGTCTTTGACGTTGCCGCCCGTGCAGAAATGCCTGCCTGTGGAGCGCAGCAGCACGCAGTGCACGTCCGGCCGCGTATTGGCGCGCTCGAGCGCCTGGGCCAGCGCTTCGGCCATGTGGGTGGATATTGCGTTCCCGGTCTCCGGGGCGTCCATGCTCAATGTCAGCACGCCGCTGGCACAGTCTTGCCGCACGAGCGTGCGGGAAGGCAGGCTGTCGACGGGCGGCGGGAGTTCATGTGGGTGCATCATGGCTTCCTTTCATGGGGTCAGGCGGGCAGGCCAAGCGCGCCGGCGTTTTCCAGCGTTTCGATGGCGTGCGCGTTGTAGCCGCATTCTTCGAGAATCTGTCGCGTGTGCTCGCCCAGGATGGGTGCGGCCGTGGCGGCGCGCGTGCCGGGAATTGCGTGGGCCGGTCCCGGCACGAACGCCGGCAGGCGCACCGGGCCGGCGATGGGGTGGTCCACCCAGCTGTCGATGCCGCTGGCCGCGTACTCGGGCGAGCGCACCACCTCGTCATACGTCGCGACGGGCGCGCACAGGATGTCGTGGGCCGCCAGCAGTTGCACCCAGGCGTCGGTGTCTTTTTGCCGGAACAGGGGTTCCAGCGCCTGTCTCAGCGCCTGGCGATGCGCGACCCGGCTGGCATTGGAGGCAAAGCGTTCATCGCGCTCCAGCTCGTTCGCGCCCAGGGCCGTGCACAACGCATGCCAGCGTTGGGGATGGTAGGCCGCCACCATGATCCATCCGTCACGGGTCTGGTATGCCTCGTTGGGGGCCGCGTACGGCGCGGCGCTGCCCGTGCGAGCGGGCACCGTATGCGTGGCGAAGTACGAGGCAAAGCCAATCTGCTGCAACATCAGCGTGGCGTTGTACAGGCTGATATCCAGGTGCTCGCCGTGTCCGCGCTGCTGCGCCGAAGCGCGCGCGGCAAGAATGGCGATCGTGGCCAGGTAGCCGGTCACCATGTCGGTGACCGGAATCGACACTTTCACGGGTGCGCCGTCCGGCTCGCCCAGCGTGCTCATCAGGCCGCCCGCCGCCTGGATGATGCCGTCCACGCCAGCACGGTCGCGTAGCGGGCCCTGCTGTCCGTAGGCGGATATCGAGCAATAGACCAGCCTGGGATTGATGGCGGCCAGCGTGGGGTAGTCCAGGCCCAGCCCTTTCATGACGCCGGGCCGGAAGTTCTCGACCACCACGTCGGCGCCGCGCGCCAGCCGTTGCGCCACTTCCCGGCCCTGCGCGCATTTCAGGTCCAGCACGATGCCGCGCTTGCTGCGGTTGACGCTGAGATATACGGCGCTTTCCCCGCCTATCCATGGCGGGCCGATCTGCCGGCCGAGCTCCCCGCCCGGCGGCTCGATCTTGATCACGTCGGCGCCCATGTCGGCCAGCATCATGGTGCAGACAGGGCCTGCCAGGACATGCGAAAAATCGATGACCTTCAATCCGCGCAGACTCTGCTGGAACATTTGCCGCCTCCCTGCGGACGCCGCGATGGCGTCCGTGCATGCTTACTCGTCATGCAGGCAGGATAGGCAGCGGGGCATACGGCGGCAAACGACTTTATCGTCCGCCGGTTTTGACTTTTTGTTAACAGGCAAGGCCGTGCCCGCGTCCGCGCATGGGCTCAGGCCTCGACCATGCCGGCCAGCCAGTCGTGGAATGCGCGCAGGGCCGCGGACGGCGGTTTGCCGGACGGCCAGGCGAAGTAGTAGGTGTAGCCGCCGCGGTCCAGCGTCGGCGACAACGGCGCCACCAGGGTGTGGTCGGCCAGCTCTTTCTCGATCAGCGCCTTTTGCGCGATGGCAACGCCGTGTCCTTCGATAGCGGCCTGATACGCAAGCAGCGAGGTTTCGTACTTCATGCCTTGCGCCGGGTTCACGTCGCGCACGCCAGCCGCGCGCAGCCACAGCATCCAGTCGTCGGAACGCGCCATGGAATGCAGCAGGGTCTGCGAGGCCAGTTGCTTCTTGAACCTGAGCCGCAGCGTTGGCGCGGCAACGGGAACCAGCTCGTTGCGCATCAGTTGCAGCGTACGCATGCCAGGCCACTGTCCATCGCCCAGCTGTATGCCCGCGTCAATGTCCTCGCGCTGAAAGTCGAGGGGCAGGAACGAGGTCGTGACCTGCACGTCGATGTGCTTGTGCTGTTGGTGAAACCCCGCCAGCCGCGGTATCAGCCAGCGCACGGCAAAGGTGGCGGGAGACCTTATACGCAGCGTATTGCTCGCGGTATGGCGGCCCGTGACTGCCAGGGTGGCCGCGCGCAGGGTGGCGAACAGCGGAATCAGGTCAGACAGGTACCGGGCACCGGCGGGGGTAAGCTCGAGTCCGCCGCGCGCGCGCACGAACAGGGCCGTGCCCAGGAACTGTTCCAGCGCGCGCACCTGGCGGCTCACGGCGGCGGGCGTCACGCAAAGCTCGTCCGCCGCCTTGGTGATGCTGAGCAGCCGGCCCGTGGCCTCGAAGGCGCGGGCAGGGTTCAGCGGGGGGAGCAGGTCGCGGTGGGCCATCGATCGGATCAGGGGCGCAAGGTCGCAGACGCGCGTACTATAACGCCGGATCCCGGCCCGCCGCCGCTAAACGTCCTGCCCGGCCGCCAGCACGTACCGCACATCGACGTATTCCTCGATGCCGTGGTGGCTGCCTTCGCGGCCATAGCCGGACTGCTTGACGCCCCCGAAGGGAACCGACGCCGTGCCCACCGATCCGGAATTCAGGATCACCATGCCGGCCTCGATGTCGCGCGCAAGCCGGAAGGCGCGTCCGACGTCCCGCGTGTAGGCATACGCCACCAGGCCGTATTCGGTCTGGTTGGCGCGGCGCACCACTTCGTCTTCGGTGCTGAAGCGATAGAACGGGAACACGGGGCCGAAGATCTCGGTGCGGGCGATGCGCATGTCGTCGTTCAGGCCCGTGAGCACGGTGGGCTCATAGAACAGGCCGCCCTTGGCGTGGGGTCTGCCGCCCAGCACCACCGTCGCGCCATCCCGGCGGCTGTCCTGCACTAGCTGGTCTACCTTCTGCAGGCCGGCCTGGTTGATCAGCGGACCCACCACAAAGTCCGGCCGCATGCCCTGGTCGACAGGGATGCGCGCTACCCGTTCGGCGACTTCTTGCACGAAACGGTCGTAGATGCCGTCATGCACATAGATGCGGTTGGGCGAAATGCATACCTGCCCGGAATTGCGCAGCTTGGCGGCGACCAGGCCGGCCGCCGCCTGCTCCAGCGTGGCGTCATCGAACACGATGAAAGGGGCGTTGCCGCCCAGCTCCAGCGTCATTTTCGTGAGGGTGGCGCCGCTGGCCTGCGCCAGCAACCGCCCCACGGCGGTCGAGCCCGTGAACGATATCTTCCGGATGCGTTCGTCGCCGGTGAACAGCGCGCCGATTTCTGGCGGATTGCCCGTGACCATTTCGAATACGCCCTCCGGGATGCCGGCCTTGCGGGCGTATTCCAGAAGCTTGTAGGCCGTCAGCGGCGTTTCTTCGGATGGCTTGATGATCATGGTGCAGCCGGCCGCCAGCGCGGTGGCGACCTTGCGCGTGATCATCATGAAAGGAAAGTTCCAGGGGGTGATGGCGGCGGTGGGGCCTACCGGCGTCTTCATCACCATGACCGTGGCGTGGGGCGCGTGCGAGGGAATCGTGTCGCCATAGACCCGCTTGGCCTCTTCGGCATACCACTCGATGAAGCCCAGCCCATAGTCGATCTCGCCCAGCGCCTCGGCCAGGCATTTGCCGTTTTCCTGGACCATGATTTCGGCAAACGCCTGCTTGTCGTCCCGGACCAGCTCGAACCAGCGGCGCAGCAGGTCGCCGCGTTCTTTGGCCAGGCGCCGCGACCATGCGGGAAACGCGTCGCAGGTCCGGTCTATGGCGGCTTTTACCTGTGCCGCGTCCATGTGGGGGACTACGCCGACGCGCGAGCCGTCGGCGGGATTGACTACTTCGATCATTGATTCGCTCCTGGAATAGCCTTGCGCCGGCCGCGGGGCGCGCCGCGCAGACGATTGCATAATAGATATGCGCATAGGCTTGAGCCATGGCAGCGAATCTCGTATTCTTGCCTGATTCTATGAATATTCAGAAGCGGTGCGTAGTGCGCGCGCACGGCGCCGCGGCGGCTTCCATGGCCTCATTTCCCCATAGCAATCCTGGCGACGCCCCCGCGCTGCGGCAGCGCATGGTTGCCTTGCTTGAGCGCCTTGCCCCGTGCGAGGGCTACAACCTCACCGCGTTGCCCGACATCCGGCTGCTGCGCTCGAACCGCCCCATGAAAAATGTGCCGGTGCTCTACGACCCCGGCATCGTTATCGTGTGCCAGGGCCGCAAGCGCGGCTATTTTGGCAACCAGCTGTACCTCTACGACGATCAGCACTATCTGGCGGTGGCGGTGCCAGTGCCTTTTACGATGGAAACGGACGCCAGTGCGGAAGAACCCCTGCTGGCGGTCTACATGCACCTGGACTTCAAGCTGGCCGCCGACCTGATGCTGCAGATCGACCAGCTTGGCGGCACAGCGCCCGCGCGGCCGCGCGGCATGGTGTCCACGCCGCTGGATCGGCGCATGGGCGAATCGGTGGTGCGCCTGCTCGAAGCCCTGGGCGAGCCGCTTGAAGCGCCGATCCTGGGGCCGGCGCTGGTGCGGGAAATCTATTTCCACGCGCTCACCGGCGAGCAGGGGGCGTCAATGCGCGCCGCGCTGGCCATGCAGGGCCAATTCGGCAAGATCGCACGGGCCTTGCGGCGCATCCACGCGTCGTTCCATGCGGAGCTGAGCGTGGAGCAGCTGGCCCGCGAGGCTGGCATGAGCGTGGCCACCTTCCATACCCACTTCAAGACGGTGACGCGCTCGTCTCCGGTGCAGTACCTGAAGTCGGTGCGGCTGCACCAGGCCCGCCTGCACATGGTGCGCAACGGCATGACGGCGGCCGCCGCCAGCGCCGAGGTCGGCTACGACAGCCCCTCGCAGTTCAGCCGCGAATTCAAGCGCCTGTTCGGCCGCAGCCCGGTCCAAGAGGTGCGGCGCATGAAAGCGGAGTTCGCCGTGCCGCCTGCGCGGCCGGCTTCGCCATTCGTGTCATCGCACTGAGGCTGTAGCACGGCCTCATCAACAGGCCGCGCGGCGCGCTACGCTTGCGGCACGGTGCGCACGGCGATGCCTGCTTTGGCCAGGGCAGCGCGCAGCGCCTGGGCAAATACCCGGGCGTTGGGCTGATCGCCATGGATGCACAGGGTGTCGGCGCGCACCGGCACGTCGCGGCCGCTGGCCGCGCGCACCACGCCTTCTTGCACCATGCGCAGCACTTGCGCGAGCGACGTGTCCACGTCTTCGATCATGGCGCCCGGCTGGCTGCGCGGGGTCAGCGAACCGTCGTCCTGGTAGGAACGGTCGGCGAATACCTCGTGCGCGGCCGTCAGACCCAGTTGTTCGGCCTCGCTGACCAGGTGGCTGCCGGCCAGGCCGTACAGCACCAGGCTGGCATCGACATCCCGCACCGCGCGGCAGATGGCCTGCGCCAGCGCCGCGTCCTTGGCCGCCATGTTGTACAGCGCGCCATGCGGTTTGACGTGATGCAGCCGCACGCCCTGGCTGGCCGCCACCGCGGCCAGCGCGCCAACCTGGTACACGACCATGTCGTAGGCCTCCTGGGGCGTGATCTGCATTGCGCGGCGGCCAAAGCCCACCAGGTCGGGCAGGCTGGGGTGCGCGCCCACCGCGACGTTGCGCGACCGCGCCGCGGCCACGGTCTTGCGCATGGTGGACGGGTCGCCGCCATGAAAGCCACAGGCCACGTTGGCCGAGCTGACGAATTCGAGCACGGCTTCGTCATTGCCCATGTGCCAGGCGCCGTAGCTTTCGCCCATGTCGCAGTTCAGGTCGATGGCGGAACTCATGCGGATGTCCTCAAGTGTGGAGCAGCGCGCGCAGCGGGGCCAGCGCGTCCTGCAATTGGGCGAACGCATCTTCGCGTTCGCCGTCGAGCTGTTGTGCCTCGTCCAGTTCGATGCGGGCGAACCGCAGCACCTGGCCGGGCCCGCGTTGCGCCAGGGCGGGCAGGTCGGCCGAGATGACCTGGGCCAGCTTGGGGTAGCCGCCGGTGGTCTGGCGGTCGGCCATCAGCACGATGGCCTGGCCGCCCGCCGGCACTTGCATGGTGCCATAGCTGGCCGCTTCGGACAGGATCTGGCGCGGCGCTGTCATGGACAGGGGCGGGCCGTCCAGCCGGTAGCCCATGCGGTCTGATTGCACACTGATGCGGAACTCGGCGTGCAGCAGATGGCGGTGCGATTCGGCATCGAACTCGTCCCAGTGTATGCCCGGCAGCACGCGCAAGTGGCTGCGGGGGCGCGGGGCCAGCGTGGCCGGCAGGTAGATGCGCTGCTGCCACAGGGCCCGGGCCAGGCGTTCGAGCGCGGCCGGCTCGCCGGGCAGCGCTGCCGCCAGGCCGATCGTGTCGCCCCTGGCCAGCGCGCGGCCGGCATGCCCGCCGAAACCGCCGCGCAAATACGTGCTGGCGCTGCCCAGCACCGGGGCCAGCGCGTAGCCGCCATGCACGGCCAGGTAGGCGCGGATGCCGCCATCGGGCGGCGCCGTGCCGAACGCCAGCACATCGCCGGCGCGCGCCACCAGCGGCCGGTGGCAAGGAACGGCAGAGCCGTTCAGGGTGGCGCGCAGGTCGGCTCCGCCAATGGCGAAGCAGGCAGGCGCCTCGAAGCGCAGACTCGGGCCGGCCAGGGTGATTTCCAGGGTGGCATGGTCGGCTTCGTTGCCGGCCAGCAGGTTGGCCAGACGGTGCGCGCGGGCGTCCATGGCGCCGCACACGGGCACGCCCAGATGCTGGCTGCCGGTGCGGCCGGTGTCCTGGAAGCTGGACAGCAGCCCTGGCTTGAGTACCGTGATGCTCATCGGGCCGCCTCGCGCAGGCGCCCGAACTCGGCGGGCGTGATAGGCACGAAGCGCACGGTGTCGCCGGGCTGCAGCAGCGCGGCCGGCTCGCGCGCGGGGTCGAACAACGCCACCGGCGTGGCGCCGATGATGTTCCAGCCGCCCGGCAACTGGCTGGGATAAAGCACGCTCTGGCGGTTGGCCACGGCCACCGAGCCGGCCGGTACCGCCGTGCGCGGCGAGGCGCGCCGCGGAATGTTCAGCCGCTCGTCGTGCACGCCCAGGTAGGGGGCGCCCGGCGCGAAGCCCAGCATGAACACCAGGTTGTCCGGGCCGGCATGCAGCTGGACCACCTCGTCGGCAGAGATGCCTGCATGGCGCGCCACTTCGTCCAGGTCGGGGCCGTATTCGCCGCCATAGCACACGGGGATGTCGATCCGGCGGCCCGCCTGCGCGTCTGTCGTCACGCCCTGGGCGAGTATCTGCTCGACCTGCGCGGCCAGCTGCGGGTAGCGCGGCCCCTGGCTGCCAGCCGGCCGGTAGTGCACGGCCACGGCCACGAACGAAGGCACCACGTCGGTGACGCCGGGCAGTTGCGCCTGGCGCAGCATGCGCGCTGCGGCCAGGCACAGGCGGCCGGTATTGATATCGATGCCGTCGCCGAAATAAACCAGCAGGCAGCGGTCGCCTTGCGGCTGGATGCGCCAGGCGGCGGGGGAAGCGGGCGGGATAGTATTCAACGGCGCAACCGCCTTGGTGCGGTCCTACTTGGCAAACAGGGAGTCCATGTTCTTGAACGACTTGAATTCCAGCGCGTTGCCCGACGGGTCCAGGAAGAACATGGTGGCCTGTTCGCCCACTTCGCCCTTGAAGCGGATGTAGGGCTCGATGACGAACTTGGTGCCCGCGTCGGTCAGCTTCTTGGCCAGCGCTTCCCAGTCGGCCATGGGCAGCACGGCGCCGAAGTGGCGCACCGGCACGTCTTTCGAATCGACCGAGCTGGTGGATTTATGGCCGCACTCGTCAGGCGACAGGTGGGCGACGATCTGGTGGCCGTAGAAATTGAAGTCGACCCATTCGGCCGAGCTGCGGCCTTCGGGACAGCCCAGCAGTTCACCGTAGAACGCGCGGGCTTCGGCCAGGTCGCGCACGGGGAAGGCCAGGTGGAATGGGGGCAGGGAGGTGGATGCGGTCATGGGGGCTCCAGATGCGGCAAGAGTAAAACAAAATCAGCAGGCCCGGGCTACCCGGGCGGCAGACGCGGCCGGGAAGCGGGGGAATGAAGCGCGGGAATACATGGCTATCAGTTTAGCGATTGTTTTTTTGATCGAAAAACGATATTTTTTTGCTCTGAGCAGCAATAAAATTGATTGTGATCCGAGAATTCAAGACCTTCATCGCCGTGGCGCGCGATGGCACGTTTACCGGGGCGGGCCGCCAGCTGGGGCTGACGCAGTCGGCCGTCAGCGCGCAGATGCGCCGCCTGGAAGATTATCTGGGCGTGGCGCTGTTCGAACGCACCGCCAAATCGGCGGTGCTGAACGCGGCAGGCCGCGAGATGCTGCCCCAGGCCGAAGAACTGGTGGCCCTGGCCGAGCGCATGGCCAGTTCGGCCGGCGCGGGCCATGTCAGCGGGCTGCTGCGGATAGGGGCTATTGCATCGGCGCAGCAGGGTTTGCTGGTTGATGCGCTGGCGCAGTTCCGCATAGCGTTTCCGGATGTGCGCGTGCGCGTGGTGCCGGGTGTGTCGCTGTCATTGCTGGGCCAGGTCGACGCGGGCGAGATTGACATGGCGGTGCTGATCCGGCCGCCTTTTGCGCTGCCGCCCGAACTGGCCTGGCGGCCGCTGCTGCGCGAGCCGGTGCTGCTGGCCGCGCCCGCCGGCTTGCCCGTGCAGCCTTGGCGCGAGCTGCTGGCCGGCCAGCCGTTCATCCGCTACGACCGCTCGTCGTTCGGCGGACGTCTGGTGGATGTGTTCCTGAAAAAGCACCGCGTCGCCGTGCGCGAGGCGGTGGAGCTGGACGAAATGGAAGCCATCGCCAACCTGGTCAGGCGCGGCCTGGGCGTGGCGCTGCTGCCGCGCACCCGGCAGTTCGACGACGCGGGCCTGCGCCTGTACGACCTGGGCGAGGCCGGCTTCAACCGCGACATCGGCCTGGCCGCGCGCCTGCCGCACGACCCCGCCTCGCCGGCGGGGCACCTGGCCGAATGCCTGCAGCAGGCCGCGCAACTGGCCGGTGCCTGACACCCTGGCGGGAGTCAGACACCTGGTGGTGGGCCTGGTGTCAGGCTCCGCAGGTGCCTGACACCGTCGTGTGTGGGGCTGTCTCAATAGGTCGGTGTCTGACACCCTGGCGGGAGTCAGACACCTGGTGGTGGGCCTGGTGTCAGGCTCCGCAGGGTGCCTGACACTGTCGTGTGTGGGGCTGTCTCAATAGGTCGGTGTCTGACACCCTGGCGGGAGTCAGACACCTGGTGGTGGGGCTGGTGTCAGGCTCCCCGCCGGGTGCCTGACACCGTTGTGTGTGGGGCTGTTTCAATAGGCCGGAGTCTGACACCCTGGCGGGAGTCAGACACCTGGTGGTGGGGCTGGTGTCAGGCTCCCCGCGGGTGCCTGACACCGTTGTGTGTGGGGCTGTTTCAATAGGCCGGAGTCTGACACCCTGGCGGGAGTCAGACACCTGGTGGTGGGGCTGGTGTCAGGCTCCCCGCGGGTGCCTGACACCGTTGTGTGTGGGGCTGTCTCAATAGGTCGGTGTCTGACACCCTGGCGGGATTCAGACACCTGGTGGTGGGTCTGGTGTCAGGCTCCCCGCGGGTGCCTGACACCGTTGTGTGTGGGGCTGTCCCAATAGGTTGGTGTCTGACACCCTGGCGGGAGTCAGACACCTGGTTGCGTGCTGGCCTGGTTGCGTGCGAGCGCCTGGCAACGCTTTCCTACACCAGGTCGCAGCGGACGGTGATGGGGTGGCTGCGCAGCGCCGCCATGACGATGTCGCTGACCTCGCCGTCCACGTCGGTGATCACGTAGCCGATCTGGCCGCGGGTCTGCAGGCTTTGGCTGACGATGTTCAGGCCCTGTTCGGCCAGCAGGTTGTCCAGCGCGCCCAGGGCGCCGGGGGCGTTGCGGTGCACGTGCAGGATGCGGGCCGCGCCCACGCGTTCCAGGTAGGGCAGTTCGGGGAAGTTGACGGCGCTCTTGGTGGTGCCGGCCTGCAGGAAGCGCACCAGCTTCTCGGCCACCTCGCGGCCGATGTTTTCCTGCGACTCTTGCGTGCTGCCGCCGATGTGCGGCGTGAGCAGCACGTTGGGCATGCCGATCAGCGGGCTGGCCAGCGGCTCGTCGACGCTCTTGGGTTCGGTGGGAAACACGTCCAGCGCCGCGCCCGCCAGGTGGCCCGAGGCCAGCGCCGCGTGCAGCGCCTGGATGTCGACCACCGTGCCGCGCGAGGCGTTGATCAGGATGGAGCCGCGCCGCATGCGCGCCAGCGCTTCGGCGTTGATGATGTTTTCAGTGCTCTTGCCGCCCGGCACGTGCAGCGTGACCACGTCGGCCTGTTCCAGCAATTCGTGCAGCGAGCCGGCGGCGCGGGCGTTGCCCAGCGGCAGCTTGGCTTCCACGTCGAAGAACACCACGCGCATGCCGATGCTTTCGGCCAGCGTGCTGATCTGCGAGCCGATGTTGCCGTAGCCGACAATGCCCAGCGTCTTGCCACGCGTTTCGAAGGCGCCGGCGGCCGACTTGTCCCAGTGGCCCAGGTGCACGCGCGCGTTTTTCTCGGGAATGCGCCGCAGCAGCAGGATGGCTTCGCCAAGCACCAGTTCGGCCACCGAGCGCGTGTTGGAAAACGGCGCATTGAACACCGGCACACCGCGTTGCATGGCGCCGTTCAGGTCGACCTGGTTGGTGCCGATGCAGAAGCAGCCAACCACGCGCAGTTCGGGCGCGGCCGCCAGCGCGTCCGCGTCGAGGTGCGTGCGCGAGCGAATGCCGGCGACCTGCGCGTCGCGCAGGGCTTCGCGCAGCTCGGCGGGCGGCAGGGCGCCGGCGTGCGTGGCGATGTCGGTGTAGCCGGCGGCATTGAATACTTCGCGCGCGCTGGGATGGATGTTCTCGAACAGGACGATCTGGGCCATAGGTGCGACAGCAGGGAAAGTGAATGGAAACTCTTTCCCTTATTGTGGCGCAGTTTGCCGCCCGGGCAGGCAGAGGCCATTAGGCCGGTGTGGCGATCAGGCCGCCACGACCCGCTCGGCCGGAAAGTGCAGGGCGAAGACGCTGCCTTTGCCGACTTCGCTGGTAATCAGCAATTCGGCATCATGGCGGATGGCGATGTGCTTGGTAATGGCCAGGCCCAGGCCGGTGCCGCCGGCAGCGCGCGAACGGCCGCGGTCGACGCGGTAGAAGCGTTCGGTCAGCCGCGGCAGGTGCAGCGCCGCGATGCCGATGCCGGTGTCCTGCACGCTGAAGCGTGCCGCGCCGTCGGCCTCGCCTTGCCAGCGCACGGTGATCCTGCCGCCATCGGGCGTGTAGCGCACGGCATTGGTCAGCAGGTTCGACATGGCCGAGGCCAGTTCGGTTTCGGCGCCCAGCACGTCGAGCGATTCATCGATGTGCCAGGCAAAGTCGTGGCGGCCCGCCGACAGGGCCTCGATCTGCTGGCGCGCCGTGCGCAGCAGGCCGGGCAGGTTGACCGCGCGCGGATCGGTGCCGGGTGACGATTCCAGCGTCGAGAGCGTCAGCAGGTCTTCGACAATGGCCTGCATGCGCTGCGCCTGCTCGTGCATCATGCTCATGTACTGTTCGCGCTGCTCGTCGTCCAGGGCGTCGGCCGGCATGTCGCGCAGCGTTTCCAGGAAGCCCGCCAGCACCGTCAGGGGCGTGCGCAGTTCGTGCGACACGTTGGCGACGAAGTCGCGCCGCGTGGTTTCGAGCTTTTCGATCTGCGTCACGTCGCGCGTGATCAGCAGCCGCCGGTTGCTGGCGTAGGCGGCCAGGTGCATCATCATGACGCGTTCCTGGCCGGCGTGCGCCAGCCGCACCAGGATGGGCTCGGGCCAGTCGTCGCGGTGCGCGTAGGCCACGAATTCGGGCGCGCGCAGCAGGTTCAGCAGATTGTGGCCGCGGTCGGCCGGCAGGCTCAGGCCCAGGTGATGGCGCGCCACGCGGTTGCACCATTCGATCTGGAAGTCCTCGTTCAGCGTTACCACGCCATCGGGCAGCGCCTGCGCGGCGGCCAGCATGCCCTGCACGGTCTCGCGGGTTTCGGCCAGTTCGCGCGCACGGGCCCGCGTGTAGCGGTACAGTGGCGCCAGGATGTCGTCCCAGGGGCCCACCGAGGCCGGCGGCGAGGTCTCGGGGTGGTGGGCCCAGTACGACACCGCGCGCAGCCGCCAGCTGCGCCAGAACAGCATGGCCAGCAGGGCCGCGCAGAATATCACCCAGCCGACCGGATCGCCGGCCAGCCATTGCATGAACAACGCCACGGCCGCCCACAGGGCGACCAGGAACAAAGTGCGCAGCCAGATCATCGTGGCGATGTTTTACCGTGCCGGGAGCTGTGCGGTAAACCGATAGCCGCTGCCGCGCACGGTTTCGACGTGCGCATCGTGCCCCGACGGTTCCAGCGCTTTGCGCAAGCGGCGGATGTGCACGTCGACCGTGCGTTCTTCCACAAAGACGTGGTCGCCCCACACCTGGTCGAGCAGTTGCGAGCGCGAGAAGACCCGTTCCGGGTGGGTCATGAAGAAATGCAGCAGGCGGAATTCGGTTGGTCCGATGGACAGCGCCTGCTCGTGTCCCGACAGGCGGTGCGTGACGGGATCGAGCTTCAGCCCGCCGACATCGATGATGTCGTCGGTGAGCTGCGGCGCGCGGCGCCGCAGCACCGCCTTGATGCGCGCCATTAGTTCCTTGGGCGAGAAGGGCTTGGTGATGTAGTCGTCGGCGCCGGCTTCCAGACCCTCGACCTTGTCCTGCTCGGCGCCCTTGGCGGTCAGCATGATGACCGGCACGGCGCGGGTGCGTTCGTCGTCGCGCAGCTTGCGCGCCAGGGTCAGGCCCGAGGTGCCGGGCAGCATCCAGTCGAGCAGGATCAGGTCGGGGAGTTCCGCGCGGATCAGGGTATGAGCCTGTTCAGCGTCGAAAGCGCGCAGGACTTTGTGGCCGGCGAACGACAGGTTGACGGCGATGAGCTCCTGGATGGCGGGTTCGTCTTCGACGACAAGAATGGTGCTGGACATGGCTGTGAAGGCTGGCAGTGGGCGCCATGGGCGGCGCGAACATTGCGATAGTATGGCCGGAATATTTCAGGTATGTGACCACAGGCGGGACAACCCCTGGCCATATATATTGATTCGCTGCGGCGCCCCCGGAGCCCGGGATTCCGCCCGGCAAGGCCTGATCGGCTACCATTGCCCCATATACGGGACTTTCACCATGCAACAACATTCCACCCCCGCTTCCGATTCGGACGCCAGCACCACGCATTTCGGGTTTCAATCAGTCCCCGAAAACGAGAAGGCCCGCAAGGTGGCCGAGGTCTTCCACTCCGTGGCGTCCCGCTACGATGTCATGAACGACCTGATGTCCGGCGGCCTGCATCGCGCCTGGAAGGCCTTCACTATCGGCCGCGCCGCGATCCGGCCGGGCATGAAAGTGCTGGACATCGCCGGCGGCACCGGCGACCTGGCGAAGGCGTTCGCGCGCCGGGCCGGCGCCACGGGCGAGGTGTGGCTGACCGACATCAACGATTCCATGCTGCGCGTGGGACGCGACCGCCTGACCGATGCCGGCCTGCTGCTGCCCACCGCCGTGTGCGACGCCGAGCGCCTGCCGTTTCCGTCCGGGTACTTCGACCGCGTCAGCGTGGCCTTCGGCCTGCGCAACATGACCCACAAAGACCGCGCGCTGGCCGAAATGACGCGCGTGCTCAAGCCGGGCGGCAAGCTGCTGGTGCTGGAGTTCTCGCGGGTGGCCAAGCCGCTCGCGCCGGTGTACGACTGGTACTCGTTCAATATATTGCCCTGGCTGGGCAAGAAAGTGGCGGGCGACGAGGCCAGCTACCGCTACCTGGCCGAGTCCATCCGCATGCATCCCGACCAGGACACCCTGGCCGACATGATGCGCACCGCCGGCCTCGAACGGGTGCAGTACTTCAACCTGACCGCCGGCGTTGTCGCCCTGCACGAGGGCGTGCGGCTGGGCTGAGCGCCCGGCCGCGGGGAACTTGTTCCCTGCCGGCTTGTCCGTTATTCTTCAGGTATTCAGTTTTTTGTAAGAAACCTGACCAGAACAATCGCCGGCCGCGCCGCGGCCTGGCGGCGCCCCTGTTTAGGGGGGCGCCATTGCGCTCAAGGAGTCACGCAATATGTCCCGTCCCGGAATCACCCGGTTGCTCGCTGCTGCGCTGATCGCCGTCGCCGGAACCGCCATGCTGGCGGTGTCGTTCGACGCCGAGGCCCGCCGCATGGGCGGTGGCGGCAGCTTTGGCCGCCAGTCCAGCAATATTACCCAGCAGCGCCAGGCCACCACGCCGTCCACGGCTACCACCACCAACCGCTCCACGGCGCCGGCCACGGGCGCCGCTGCCGGCACCGCCGCGGCGGGCACGGCCGCCAAGAGCGGCATGTCGCGCTGGCTGGGTCCCATTGCCGGCATCGCCGCAGGCCTGGGCATTGCCGCGTTGCTGTCGCATCTGGGCCTGTCGGGCGCTTTTGCCGAATTCCTGTCCAGCATGCTGCTGATCGGGCTGGTCGTGTTCGCCGTGCTGTTCATCGTGCGCCGGCTGCGCGGCGTCGGTCCGCGCCATGCCACCCAGGGCGCCTATGGCGCGGCGCGCCAAGAGCACGCCGGCCAGGGCCAGCAACCCATGTGGCGCCAGTCGGCGGGCGCATCGGCGGGCTCGGCCGCCTCGCCGGCCGCGGCCGCGGCGCCTGCTCCGGCCGCCGGCCTGCCCGCGGCGGACGACGACAACAACTGGTATATCCCCGGCGATTTCAACACCACCGAATTCCTGAAAAAAGCCAAAGAGCAGTTCGTGCAGATCCAGGCCATCTGGGACAGCGGCGACACCGACCGCCTGCGCGAATTCCTCACCGACGACCTCATCGCCGAACTGAAGCAGCAACTGGCCGAGCGCGGCGCCGCGCCCAACCAGACCGAAGTGGTGCTGCTCAATGCCGAACTGCTGGGCATCGAAACCGTGTCCGACGGCCATCTGGCCAGCGTGCGGTTCTCGGGCATGCTGCGCGAGGCCCCCGGCACCGAAGCCTTCCGCTTCGAGGAAATCTGGAACCTGTTCAAGCCCCAGCAAGGCGGCTGGCTGCTGGCGGGCATCCAGCAAATTCCCGTCGAATACGCCAGCTGACGGCCGGCGGGCGCCGCCGCGCGCCCCGCCGCGCATGGCTTGCCGCCCCGCACGCGGGGCAGGCGCGCGCCCGACCCGGTAAACTCCGGGTTTGACCGTTTAATCGGCCGGGCCTGCGGCAGGCCGGCCCGCCCCGCATCGATGCTGCCTTCTTCCATATTGCCCAACCCTGCGCGCCTGGCCGTTCGGGCGCTGAATGCCTTGCTGGCGCGCGAAGCATGGGCGCGCGAGCGCCTGGCGCGCCACGCGGGCAAGACGGTGCGTTTTGCGGTGGGCGGCTTCACGGCGGGACTGGCGGTCAACAGCGAAGGCTACGCCGACCCGGCCGACTCGGCCGTGGTGCCCGACGTCATTCTTACCGTCGACCCGGCCAAGTTCAATCCGCTGCGCCTGCTGCCCGGGCAAGACAAACCCGACGTGGCCGAGGCTACCCACATCGAGGGCGATGCCGCGCTGGCGCGCGTGGTGGCCGACCTGGCCGCCAGCCTGCGCTGGGACCCCGAAGACGATCTGGCCCGCGTAGTGGGCGATATTCCGGCGGCGCGCCTGGTTGCGGGCGCGCGCGCAGCCCACCAGGGCGCGCGTGCCGCGGCGGCCAGCCTGGGGCGCAATGTGTCCGAATACCTGGCCGAAGAGCGCGGCGTGTTGGCTGGCGCGCCGCTGCTGGCCCAATGGCAGCAAGACCTGGCTGAACTCGGCCGGCACGGCGATGCCGTGGCGCGGCGGGCAGCCGACCTGGACGCGCGGCTGGCCCGTCTGGCCAGGCAGCGGGGCGCCTGAAGCCATGCCCAGTTTCCTGCGCGTGCTACGCATTATGTATGTGGCGTTCAGGTTCGGCCTGGACGACCTGGTGCTGTCCGGCCTCGATCATCCCCTGGCCCGCGGCCTGCGCTGGCTGATCCGGCTGGGCATGCGGCCGCGCGCGCCGCGCGGGCTGCGGCTGCGGCGCGCGCTGGAATCGCTGGGCCCCATTTTCGTGAAGTTCGGACAGGTGTTGTCGACCCGGCGCGACCTCGTTCCGGCCGACATCGCCGACGAACTGGCGCTGCTGCAAGACCGCGTGCCGCCGTTCCCGTCGGCGCAGGCGGCGGCGTGCATCGAGGCCGCCCTGGGCGCTCCGCCCGCGCAGTTGTTTGCCCAGTTCGATGTCGATCCGGTGGCATCGGCCTCGATCGCCCAAGTGCATTTCGCCGTGCTGCACGATGGCCGCGAAGTGGCCGTGAAGGTGCTGCGCCCGGGCATGCGCCAGGCCATCGAGCGCGACCTGTCGCTGCTGCGCATCGTGGCGCGCATTGTCGAACGCACCGGCCCCGATGGCCGCCGGCTGAAGCCGCGCGAGGTGGTGGCCGAGTTCGACAACTACCTGCACGATGAGCTCGACCTGGTGCGCGAAGCATCCAATTGCAGCCAGCTGCGGCGCAACTTCGACGCGGCGTCGGGGCGCGGCGACCTGCTGATCGTGCCCGAGGTCATCTGGGAATACACCACTTCCACGGTGTTCACGATGCAGCGCATGTATGGCATTCCGGTGGGTCAGATCGACCGCCTGCGCGCCGCGGGCATCGATATTCCCACCCTGGCGCGCAGCGGCGTCGACATCTTCTTCACCCAGGTGTTTTCCGACGGCTTCTTCCACGCCGACATGCATCCGGGCAACATCTACGTGTCCGACCGGCCCGAGACCCTGGGGCGCTATATCGCGCTGGACTTCGGCATCGTCGGCTCGTTGTCCGAGTTCGACAAGAACTACCTGGCGCAGAATTTCCTGGCGTTCTTCCATCGCGACTACCGGCGCGTGGCGCAACTGCATATCGAATCCGGCTGGGTGCCGCCGGACACGCGCGAAGAAGAACTCGAGGGCGCCGTGCGCGCGGTGTGCGAGCCGTATTTCGACCGGCCGCTCGCCGAAATCTCGCTGGGCCAGGTGCTGCTGCGGCTGTTCCAGACCTCGCGACGGTTCAATGTCGAGATCCAGCCGCAGCTGGTGCTGCTGCAGAAAACCCTGCTCAACGTCGAAGGGCTGGGGCGCCAGCTGGATCCCAACCTTGATCTGTGGAAGACCGCCAAGCCGTACCTGGAAAACTGGATGCGGCAGCGCATGGGCCTGGATGGCCTGCGCAAATCGCTGGCCAAAGAAGCCACGCAATGGTCGCAGATGCTGCCGGCCTTGCCACGGCTGGTGCATGAGCGGCTCAGCCGGCCCGATGTGGCGCCGCAGCTGCTGCTCGAAATGACCCGACTGCGCCAGGCGCAGGAACAGGGCAACCGCCTGCTGGCCGCCTTGGCGGCCGTGCTGGCCTTGGCAGTGGGGGTGGCCCTGTGGGCCCTGACCCGCTGACCTGTCGCGGCGCCGTGTCATGAATTCGTCACCAGACGGTCATGACAGTTTCGCACGGCGCGGCGATAAATAACCCTGCGCAATAGCGTGCAGGGCCCGGGCCGTGACAGCACGGCATTTGTTTGAAGCCAAATAAGGCCCCACGCGGGACCGACAAGGGTACATCATGCTTTATCCTGAACTCTTCAAGACCATGGAAGCCGTGCGCTGGAACATGGCAAGCGATATCCCCTGGGACGACTTCGACCGCAGCAAGCTGTCGGACGAGCAGGCATACACCATCAAGATGAATGCCATCACCGAGTGGGCGGCGCTGCCGGCCACCGAGATGTTCCTGCGCGACAACCGCGGCGACAGCGATTTCTGCGCGTTCATGTCGGTGTGGTTCTTCGAAGAGCAGAAGCACTCGCTGGTGCTCATCGAGTACCTGCGCCGCTTCTGCCCCGAACTGGTTCCCACCGAAGAAGAGCTGCACAAGGTGCGCTTCGAATTCGATCCGGCGCCCGAGCTGGAGACGCTGATGCTGCATTTCTGCGGCGAAGTGCGCCTGAACCACTGGTACCGCCGCGCCGCCGACTGGCACACCGAGCCGGTCATCAAGGCCATTTACCAGACCATTTCGCGTGACGAGGCCCGCCATGCGGGCGCGTACCTGCAGTACATGCGCCGCGCTCTGCACGACCGCGGCCAGAGCATCAGCGAACAGGCCCGGCTGTCGTTCTCGAAAATCGGCGTGCTGATGGCCTCGGCCAGCCGCACGGCGCAGGCCATGCATCCCACCAACCTGCACGTCAACAAGGCGCTGTTTCCCAACGATACGGTGCAGTCGCGCCTGCCCGAGCCGGGTTGGCTGGAGCACTGGCTGGATACGCAGATCCGCTTTGACGGCGCATGGGAACAGAAGGTGGCCAGCCGCATCCTGCACATTCTGTCGTCCCTGATGGGGCGCAGTTTCGAAACGGTGAAAGACCTGAACCGCTATCGCAAAGAGATCGCCAGCCTGGCCGCGGCGGGCACGCAGTCGGACCTGGTCGTGCCGGCTGGCGCCTGAGGCGCCGCCGGCCGCTGCCGGCGCGCGGGCGGCGGCGTACAATCGCCGCATGCCTGCCACCCGTTTCGAATCCAAGATACTGACCCGCGAGGCCTGCGCCGCGGCCATTGCCCGCGGCGCGCTGCCGCGCCCGCTGGTGTTTACCAACGGCGTTTTCGATATCCTGCATCGCGGGCATGCCACCTACCTGGACCAGGCCGCGCAGTTGGGCGCCTCACTGGTGGTGGCCATTAATACCGACGACTCGGTGCGCCGCCTGGGCAAGGGCAGCGACCGTCCGCTGAACCGCCAGGAAGACCGCGCCGCGTTGCTGGCGGCGCTGGGCTGCGTCAGCGCCGTGACCCTGTTCCATGAAGACACGCCGGTTGAGATCATCGGCGAATTGCGCCCCGACCTAATCGTCAAGGGGGGCGACTACGACATGGAAACCCTGCCGGAAACCGCGCTGGTCAAGACCTGGGGCGGGCGCGCGCTGGCGATTCCGTTCGAGTTCGAGCGCTCGACGACGGCGTTGGTGAAGAAAATCCGGGGCTAGCCGCCCCGGCGCGTACTCAGGGGGCGGGCAGCCGCAGCAGCCGGTTGACGGCTTCGAGATCGGCTTCGGACAGGATACCGCCCACCGCCTTGAGCCGCAGTCCGTTGAGCAGGGTGTTGTAGCGCGCCTGGGCCAGGTCGCGCTGGGTGGCATACAGCTGCTGCTGGGCGTTGAGCACGTCCAGGTTGATGCGCACGCCGATTTCGTAGCCTGTCTGATTGGCCCGCACGGCCGCGCGGCTGGATTTTTCGCCGGCCTCGAGCGCCGCGATGCGCTGCAGGCCGGATATCACGCCGGTGTAATGCTGGCGGGCCGATTGCACTGCCTGGCGGCGGGCGGCCTCGTACTCTTTGCGTGCTTTTTGTTCGAGTTGGACTTTTTCTGTTACCTGAGAGGACACGCCGCCGCCCGAGTAAATAGGCACGGACAACACCAGGCCGATGGAGCTGTCGACCGCGCGGCCGCCGGCGGCGTCTCGGTGCGAGCCCTCGGCGCTGCCGCTGGTGGCGCGCAGGCTTAGCGTGGGGTAATGGCCGCTGCGCGCTACCTGGATGTCGCGCTGGGCGATCTGCGTATGCAATTGGGCGCGCGCCACTTCCAGGCTGGCGGCCTCGGCCTGGGTGGACCAGTCGGCCAGGCGCGCCGGCTGCGGCGGCGGCAGCGGCACGCTGCGCGGCAGTTCGGCCAGCGCGCCAGGCGGCTGGCCGATGATTTTGCCGAGCTCGTCGCGCAGCACGTCCAGGGCGTGCTGTTGCAGCAGTTCCTGCGCCACGACCAGGTCGTAGCGGGCCTGGGCTTCGTAGGTGTCGGTGATGGTGGAATTGCCCAGCTCGAAATTGCGCTTGGCCGATTCCAGTTGGGCGGCCACCGCGGCTTTTTCGCCCTCGGTGGCGGCCAGGGTGTCTTGCGCGGCCAGCACGTTGAAGTAGGCGTCGGCCACGCGCAGCAACAGGTCTTGGTAGGCCTGCTGCAACTGCAGCTCGGCGTCGGCCACGCCCAGCTTGGCCTGTTCGTAGCGTTGCCAGCGCGACCAGTCGTATAGCGGCTGGGTCAGGACCAGGTCCCAGGCGCCGCGGGTGCCGTCGCGGCTGCGCGACGACATGTTGCGGGTTGCGCGGGTTTCGTCGTAGGCGCCCAGGAGTTCGGCATTGACCGCCGGCAGCAGGCTGGCCCGCGCCTGCGGCAATTGCTCGATGGACGCCCGGTATGAGGCGCGGGCCGCGGCGTAGAGCGGGTCGCTGGCCAACGCCTGGCGCCAGATCTGCAGCAGGTCTTGGGCAGCGCCGGCCGGCGCGCTCAGGCTTGCGGCAAGCGCCAGAACCAACGTGGCCGCAAGCGAACCGGCGCGCATGCGGAGGTGGCTAGAACTTGAACTGCGAAACCGTGGCCCCGCGCAGCGGCTTGACGACGGTTTCGAACAGGTTGACGGTCTCGAAGCTGGCGGCCGTGGTGCGCGTGATGCGACAGGCCGTCATGATGGGCGCCTGCCCCACGATGACCACCAGGCGGCCGCCGACGCGCAACTGGTATTTCAGGGCGTCGGGCACCGCGGGCACCGAGCCGGTGACCAGGATGGCGTCGTATTCGGTGGTGCCCCAGCCGTTGCGGCCGTCGCCGGTTTCGACCTTGACGTTGGTGACGTTGTTCATCTGCAGGTTCTGCTGCGCGAACGCCACCAGGCGGTTGTCGATTTCTACCGAGGTGACCTGCTGCGCCAGGTGCGCCAGCAGCGCGGCCTGGTAGCCCGAGCCCGTGCCGATTTCCAGCACGCAGTCGGTGGGGGTGAGTTGCAGTTCCTGGGCCAGGCGAGCTTCGACCTTGGGCGCCAGCATGACCTGGCGGGTATCGACCGCGTTGATCTGCAGCGGGATTTCCAGGTCGGAAAAGGCCAGGGCGCGCAGCGCCGGCGGCACGAACTGCTCGCGGCGCACCGCGAACAGGGCGTCAAGCACCTTGGGGTCGAGCACATCCCAGGGGCGGATTTGCTGCTCAACCATGTTGAAGCGGGCTTTTTCTACGTCGGGCAGGGTCGAAGCGTTCATGACGGCAAAGGGAAAATCAGGAAGAACCAACGGCACATTGTACTGATTCGCCGCCTGTCCGGGCGCCCGGCTCCGCCGGAGCCGGGCGGGTCTTACCACCAGCCGTGGAAATGATGGGTAGGGCCGTGGCCGGACCCCACTTGCAGACGGTCGGCATGGCGCAGTGCGTCGGCCAGGTAGGCCTTGGCGCGGCGGGCGGCCTCGGGCACGTCGGCGGTCTGCGGCAGCAGCGCCGCCAGGGCGGCCGACAGGGTGCAGCCGGTGCCGTGGGTGTTGCGGGTTTCGATGCGGTGGCCCGGCAGTTCGATCATGCGGTCGCCGTCGTGCAGCAGGTCGATGGTGTCGTTGCCGGGCAGGTGCCCGCCCTTGACCATGACCCAGCGCTGGCCCGAATGCGCCATGATATTGCGCAGGCGCTCGGCCACACGGCGCATTTCCTTGACGGTTTCCACGGGGCGCTCGTCGAGCAGCACGCCGGCTTCGGGCAGGTTGGGGGTCAGCAGGGTGGCCTGCGGCAGCAGCGCCTCGCGCAGCGCGCCGACGGCTTCGCGCTCGAGCAGCAGGTCGCCGCTTTTGGCCACCATGACCGGGTCCAGCACCACATGGACCGGCAGCCATTTGGCCAGCTTTTCGGCCACCACCACCGTAACGGGCTGCTGGCCCAGCATGCCGATCTTGACGGCGTCGATGCGCACGTCGGCGAACAGGGTGTCGATTTGCTGGCCCACAAAGGCCGGCGGCACCGGCGCGATGGCCGTGACCCCCTGGGTGTTCTGGGCCGTGAGCGCCGCGATGACGGCGCAGCCGTAGGCGCCCAGCGCGCTCATGGCCTTGACGTCGGCCAGCACGCCGGCGCCGCCGGACGGGTCGACCCCGGCGATGCTCAGCGTATTGGGAATGGGCCGCTGGCCGGCCGGCGGCTGGCGCGAGGCGTTCATCGCGGCTGGGCCGGGGCGGCGGTGATCAGGCCTTCGGTGGGCGAACTGGGCGCGCCGCTGTACAGCTTGCGCGGCATGCGGCCGGCGCGGAAGGCTTCGCGGCCGGCTTCCACCGCTTTTTTCATGGCGCCGGCCATCAGCACCGGGTCTTGCGCGGCGGCGATGGCGGTGTTCATGAGCACCGCGTCGCAGCCCAGTTCCATGGCGATGGCGGCGTCCGATGCCGTGCCCACGCCGGCATCCACTACCACTGGCACGCGCGCCTGGTCGATGATCAGGCGCAGGTTCCAGGGGTTCAGGATGCCCATGCCCGAGCCGATCAGCGAGGCCAGCGGCATGACCGCCACCGCGCCCAGGTCTTCGAGCATGCGGCACTGGATGGGGTCGTCGGTGCAGTACACCATGACCTTGAACCCGTCGGCCACCAGCGTCTTGGTGGCCTGGAGCGTTTCGGGCATGTTGGGGAACAGGGTGTGCGAGTCGCCCAGCACTTCGAGCTTGACCAGGTCGTGGCCATCGAGCAGTTCGCGCGCCAGGCGCAGCGTGCGCACGGCATCGTCGGCGGTATAGCAGCCGGCGGTATTGGGCAGCAGCGTGAATTGCGAGGGCGGCACGTAATCGAGCAGGCTGGGCTCGCCGGGGTTCTGCCCGATGTTGGTGCGCCGGATGGCGACCGTGACGATCTGCGTGCCGCTGGCGTCGAGCGCGGCGCGGGTTTGAGCGAAATCTTTGTACTTGCCGGTGCCTACCAGCAGGCGCGACGAGTATTCGCGCCCGGCGATGGTCAGGGTATCAGGTGTGGTCATGGCGATGCTTGCAGGGAAAAAGTGCGGGGGCCGGCGCCTGCGGCGGCACGGCTACCTATCCATGATAAAGCACGCGGGGGCTCAGTCCGGCGGGCGCGCGGCGTCCAGCGCCGCGCACAGGCGCTCGGTGGCGTCTATCAGGCGCGGCCCGGGCCGGTACAAGGCGTCGGCGTCCACACTGAACACGTGGCCCCGCCGGGCGGCCGGCAGGCCGCGCTCGCGCCACGCCTGCAGGCTGGCCTGCGCGTCGGCCGGGTCCACCGCGCCCAGCAGCACGGCGTCGGGGCGGGCCGCCAGCACGCTTTCCACCGATACCTGCGGCGCCAGGATGGCGGCGCCGGCAAACACGTTTACGCCGCCGCACAGGCGCACGGCATCGCTGACGATGCTGGCACCGTTCAGGGTGTAGACGGGCTGCAGGCCGGCCTGGATGAATACCCGCACCGGCGCGCGGCCGGCGTAGCGGGCCGACAGCACCGCCAGCCGGGCACGCAGGGCCGCCGCGGCGGGCGCCGCTTGTTCTTCGGTGCCGAACAGGCGGCCCATGGCCTCTACCGCGTCGGCCACCGCGGCCAGGGTGCGCGGGTCGCTGTAGTACACCGGCACGCCCAGGCGCCGCATCAGGTCGCCCAGCGGATCGGGCACGGCGGGCTGCCAGGCGATCAGCAGGTCGGGCCGCAGCGCCGCGGCGCGTTCCAGGCTGGGGCGCAGGCTGTCGCCGATGGATGGCAGGGTGCGGGCTTCTGGCGGATAGTCGCTGCCGCGCGCGGCGCCGGCCAGATAGCGGCCGGCGCCGGCCGCGTAGACGAGTTCGGTGGCGTGAGGCGCGGCCGTGATGGCGCGCCGCGCCGCGGCCGCCAGCGTTATCGTGCGGCCCTGGTCGTCGCGCACCGTGATGGGGCCCGCCGCGTGAGCGGCGGTCGCAGCCAGCGCGGCGGCCAGCGCGGCGGCCAGCTGGCGCGGCCAACGAAGGGCGGGTGTTGCGGGTGGCGCGGGGGGTGTCGGTGTTGTGGGTGTAGCGAGTGTTGTGGGTATAGCGAGTGTTGCAGGTGTCTGGCTCCGAAGGTGCCAGACACCGGTTTTCTGAAGGGGCCGGGCGCCGGTTCGTGGGGCAGTCGCCGCGCGCGTCGGTGTCTGACACCCTGCGGGAGTCAGACACCTGGGCAGGGACCTTGCCAGGGTCCTTGCCAGGCGCTCGGCAACACACTTGGCGCGCGCAGCGGTGGGCGTGGGCATCAGTAGCGGATGGTCAGCGCCGCCTGCACGTTGCGGCCAGCTGCCGGGTACAGGTTGTAGGCGCCGGTGGACCCGGTGCTGCCCGAGCGGATGCCATAGGTGGCGTACTCGCGGTCGAACAGGTTATTGACCGCCAGCGTGCCCGACACGTTCTCGGTGAACGCGTAGCCGAGCTTGCCGTTGACCAGCACGTAGTCGTCGAGCTGCTTGTCGAATTCGTTGGCCTGGTCGTTGTCCATGCGCGCCTTGCCTACATATTGCGCCGCCAGGCTGATGAACAGCTTGTCGTCCGGGCGCCAGGTGGCGCCCAGGTTGGCCATCCATTTCGGCACCAGCGGCACGGTGTTGCCCGCGAGGTCCACGCCGTTGTCGTTGCCCGAGCGGAACCTGGCCTGCAGCCATGTCACGTTGGCGTCCATGGTCAGCGTGCGGGTCAGCGCGTGATGGCCTTCGAGCTCGACGCCCTGGCGGCGGGTGGGAGCCAGGTTGACGTTCGAGAACGTCACCGGGTTGTACTGGATCTCGTTGGTGAGATCGTAGCGGAACCAGCTCAGCCGCGCGCTTGATGCTTCCGACTGCCACAAGATGCCCAGTTCTTTGTCCACCGACGTCTGCGGCTTGAGCGGCGTGGCCACGTACAGCACTTCGTCTGAATTGGCCAGGCGGAAGCTGCGCCCCACCTTGCCGTAGAAGCTGAAGCCGGTGCCCGCTTCCTGGCGCAGGGCCAGTTGCCAGGCGCCCAGATGACGGGTTTCGTCGGAATTGCCGCTGAAGCCGGACAAGGTTTCCAGCCGGTCGCGGGCATACTGGCGGCGGCCGCCCAGCGTGATGCGGGTGCTGTCGGTGGCTTGCACCTGGGCTTCGGCGAACACCCCGTGCTGGCGCTGCTCGGCCCGCCAGCGATCGCCCACCGGAGAAAACGAATAGGCATTGGCGGCGTCCAGGTTGCTGTCGAGCATGTCCATGCCCAGGGTCAGCGCGTGCCGCTGGGCCACGGGCAGGTGGTAGCGCAGGCTGCCGGTGGTCTCGGCCAGATCCTGGGTGCGCGTAGTATCGCCGAAGGCGCTGCCGCTGAAGCCCGTCAGCGATTTGTCGCGCTGGCCCAGGTCGGCATACAGCGTGCCGGCGCCCAGGCGCTGCTCGATCTGCGCGCCGAAGGCATCGGTGCGGGTTTCGATGTAGTCGTCCGGGTTCGACGTGCCGCGCGGATCGTCTTCGTATTCGTCCAGGCCCGTGGCCGGGTCGACCCGGCGCGGGCCGGGCAGCCCGAGTTTCTGACGGGTAGTGCGGGCGTACAGGCGCACGGTGCCGCCGTCGTGCCGCAAGCCCAGGCTCACGCCGCCGCTGTCACGGCTTTCGCGGTTGTTGTCGCGGTAGTTGTCGGTGCGCAGCGTCTGGCCGTACACGTCCACGGTGAGATGCTCGTTCTGCAGGCCGATGGCCGCGTCGAGCTGGTGCAGGCCATAGTTGCCCACCGTGCCGGTCACGCTGGCCGATACCGGCTTGCCGTTAGTGTTGCCGCGCTTGGTGATGATGTTGATCACGCCGCCGGTGGTGCCGCCGCCGTATTGCACCGAGCCGCTGCCGCGCACGATCTCGATGCGCTCGATGCGGTCCAGCGGCACCGTGCCCAGCGAGGGCGCCGACAGGTCATTGTTGTTCTGGGGAATGCCGTCGATCAGGATCAGCGTGTTGCTGGGGCCGGTCAGCCCGAAACCGCGCAGATCGACGGCCGCCTGTTCGGCGGCGCCGGTGCTGTTGATGACATGCACGCCGGACTGCGTGGACAGCAGCTCTTGCACGGTTTGCGCGCTGCTGGTGCGGATCTGCTCTGCCGTCAGCACCGAAACCTGCACCGGCTGGTCGCGGGCCTCGATGGGCACGCGCGAGGCGGTGACGGTAATGGCGTCGAGTTGGGGAATGGCGTTGCCAGGGGAGTTTTGCTGGGCGGCGGCCAGTGCGGGCACGGCGCAGGCCAGCATGCCGGCTGTGCGCCGGAACAAGCGGGATTTCATCGGACGGACCTCGGTGTGACGCGCGACCCCGCACGTCGTTCTCGGTATGAGGCCGCGCTGGGCGCGTCCCCGGTGGGCGAACCGGCCGGTATCGGGCTGCCATGCGGCGCGAGGCGCGGCATGGGGACCGTTGCGGGGGCAGCACAGGCTGGGCGTGGGACGCCTTCCTGTTTCCCGTTTAACTTCGGCGCGCAGGGCGCGCCGAAGCACCGGTTCGGGGGCGAACTGTATCACCCGCGGGCGGGCCGCGACCCATTTTGTTACCATCAAGCGTTGGTTTTCGGGCGTTTTTTGCCTTTTTGCCACATTACCGAGACTTCCCGTGCCGTATCCTCGCCTGCCCTATCCGCCGTCGTCATATACCCGCGGCGGCGACTTTGCCCGCCTGCTCGGCCAGCGCATTCTGATCCTGGACGGCGCCATGGGCACCATGATCCAGCGCTACAAGCTGAGCGAGGCCGATTTCCGCGGCGAGCGCTTCGCCGATCATGGCAAAGACCTGAAGGGCGACAACGAGCTGCTGTCGCTGGTGCGTCCCGACATCATCGACGAGATCCACCGCCAGTATCTCGAGGCAGGCGCCGACGTCATCGAAACCAATACCTTCGGCGCCACCTCGGTGGCCCAGGGCGACTACGACCTGCCAGGCCTGGCCTACGAGCTCAACCTGGCGTCGGCGCGGCTGGCGCGCGCCGCCTGTGACGCCTACAGCACGCCCGAGCGGCCGCGTTTCGCGGCGGGGGCGTTGGGCCCGCAGCCCAAGACGGCGTCGATTTCCCCCGACGTCAACGACCCGGGCGCGCGCAACATCACCTTCGACGAGCTGTGCGAAGCCTACACCGAGCAGCTCAACGGCCTGCTAGATGGCGGCATCGACATCGTTCTGATCGAAACCATCTTCGACACGCTCAACGCCAAGGCCGCCATCTTCGCCGTGGAGTCGGTGTTCGAGGCGCGCGGCGAGCGCCTGCCGGTAATGATCTCGGGCACCGTCACCGATGCCTCCGGGCGCATCCTGTCGGGCCAGACGGTCGAGGCGTTCTGGAACTCGGTGCGCCATGCGCGGCCCATTACCATCGGCCTGAACTGTGCGCTGGGCGCCGCCCTGATGCGGCCGTACGTGGCCGAGTTGTCCAAAATCTGCGACACCTACGTTTGCGTGTATCCGAACGCCGGCCTGCCCAATCCCATGGCCGAAACGGGCTTTGACGAAGCGCCGGCCGACACGTCGGGCCTGCTGGAAGAATTCGCCCGCGCCGGGCTGGTGAACATGTCGGGCGGATGCTGCGGCACTACCCCCGACCATATCCGTGCCATTGCCGACAAGGTTGCTTCGCTGACACCGCGCGCAGTGCCCGAGATTCCCGTCAAGACCCGTCTGTCGGGCCTCGAACCGCTGAACATCGACGAAGAGTCGCTGTTCGTCAACGTGGGCGAGCGCACCAACGTGACCGGCAGCAAGATGTTCGCGCGCCTGATCCGCGAAGAAAAGTACGACGAGGCGCTGGCCGTGGCGCGCCAGCAGGTGGAAAACGGCGCACAGATCATCGACATCAACATGGACGAGGCCATGCTCGATTCGGTGGCCTGCATGCGCCGCTTCCTGAACCTGATCGCCTCCGAGCCCGACATTGCCCGCGTGCCGATCATGATCGACAGCTCGAAATGGGAAGTGATCGAGGCCGGCCTGAAGTGCGTGCAGGGCAAGGCGGTGGTGAATTCGATTTCCATGAAAGAGGGCGAGGAAGCCTTCCGCCACCATGCGCGGCTGTGCCGCCGCTACGGCGCCGCCGTGGTCGTGATGGCCTTCGACGAGCAGGGCCAGGCCGACACGCTGGAGCGGCGCAAGGAAATCTGCGCGCGCGCCTACAAGATACTGACCGAGCAAGAGCAGTTCCCGCCCGAAGACATCATCTTCGACCCGAACGTGTTCGCCGTGGCCACCGGCATCGACGAGCACAACCACTACGCCATGGATTTCATCGAGGGCGTGCGCTGGATCCGGCAGAACCTGCCGCACGCGCGCCTGTCCGGCGGCATTTCGAACGTCAGTTTCTCGTTCCGCGGCAACGAGCCGATGCGCGAGGCCATTCATACGGTGTTCCTGTACTACGCCATTCGCGAAGGCCTGACGATGGGCATCGTCAACGCCGGCCAGCTGGGCGTGTACGCCGACCTGGAGCCGCGGCTGCGCGACCTGGTCGAAGACGTGATTCTCGACCGCGCCGAGCCCGTGGGTAAAGAGGGCGCCGCTGATGAACGCACGCCCACCGAGCGCCTGGTGCAGTTCGCCGACAGCGTGAAGGGCTCGGGCGCCAAGAAAGAAGAAGACCTGGCCTGGCGCGCCGGCACGGTCGAAGAGCGCCTGTCGCATGCGCTGGTGCACGGCATTACGACGTTCATCGTCGAAGACACCGAAGAAGTGCGCCAGAAGATCGCCGCGCGCGGCGGCCGCCCCATCGAGGTCATCGAAGGCCCGCTGATGGACGGCATGAACATCGTGGGCGACCTGTTCGGGGCGGGCAAGATGTTCCTGCCTCAGGTGGTGAAATCGGCGCGCGTCATGAAGCAGGCCGTTGCCCACCTGATTCCGTTCATCGAAGAGGAAAAACGCCAGATCGCCGCCGCCGGCGGCGACGTGCGGGCCAAGGGCAAGATGGTGATCGCCACCGTCAAGGGCGACGTGCACGACATCGGCAAGAACATCGTTTCGGTAGTCTTGCAATGCAATAACTTTGAAGTCGTGAACATGGGCGTCATGGTGCCGTGCGCGCAGATTCTCGAAAAAGCCAAGGAAGAACAGGCCGATATCGTGGGCCTGTCGGGGTTGATTACGCCCAGCCTCGAAGAAATGGCCTATGTGGCCTCGGAAATGCAGCGCGACCCGTACTTCCGCGAGCGCAAGATCCCGCTGATGATCGGCGGCGCCACCACCAGCCGGGTGCATACGGCCGTGAAAATCGCGCCCAATTACGACGGGCCAGTCATCTACACGCCAGACGCGAGCCGCGCGGTGGGCGTGGCCGCCAACCTGGTGTCCGAGCAGGCGCAGGCCTACATCGACGAAGTGGCGCAGGAATACGCCGATGTGCGGCGCCGCCACGCCAACCGCAAGGCGACGCCGCTGGTTTCGCTGGCCGAGGCGCGCGCGGCGCGCCCGCAGATCGATTGGTCGGCCTATGTGCCGCCGCGCCCCAAGTTCATTGGTCGGCGGTCGTTCAAAAGCTACGACCTGGCCGAGATCGCCAGGTATCTGGACTGGACGCCGTTCTTCCAGACCTGGAGCCTGTTCGGGCAGTTTCCCGCCATTCTGGAAGACAAAGTGGTGGGCGAGCAGGCCCAGAAGGTATATGCCGACGGGCAGGCCATGCTTAAGCGCATCATCGAGGGCCGCTGGCTGACCGCCAACGGCGCGGTGGCGTTCTACCCGGCCAATACCGTCAACGACGAAGACATCGAGGTCTACGCCGACGAATCGCGCAGCGAGGTGTTGTTCACTTATCGCAACCTGCGCCAGCAGGGCGTCAAGCGCGAAGGCGTCAGCAACAAGTGCCTGGCCGATTTCATCGCGCCCAAGTCGAGCGGGGTGGCTGACTACATCGGCATGTTCGCCGTGACCGCCGGGCTGGGCATCGAAAAGAAAGAGGCCGAGTTCCAGGCCGCGCTGGACGATTATTCCGGCATCATGCTCAAGGCCATGGCCGACCGGCTGGCCGAAGCCTTCGCCGAATGCCTGCACGCGCGCGTGCGCCAGGACCTGTGGGGCTACGCGGCCGACGAGGCGCTGTCCAATGACGAAATGATCGCCGAGAAATACGTGGGAATCCGGCCCGCGCCGGGCTATCCGGCCTGCCCGGAACACGTGGTCAAGCGCGATCTGTTCCGCGTGCTGGATGGCGACGATATCGGCATGCTGCTTACCGACAGCTATGCCATGTATCCGGCCTCGAGCGTGTCGGGCTTTTATTTCAGTCACCCGCAATCGCAGTACTTCAACGTGGGCACCATCGGCGCAGACCAGTTGGCCGACTACATCGCCCGCAGCGGGCGCAGCGAAGAAGACGTGCGGCGGACCCTGGCATCCAGCCTGGGCTAGGGGCGCCGCTGGCCGCGCGGGCCAGCGGGTTTGCGCGGCCGCCGCTGCCGCAATGCGGCGGCGCGCCCGGTCAGCCGCGCTGCGCCACCAGCGTGGCGGTGTCGCTGCTGAACGAGCCGTCCGGCGCGATGGCATAGTGCCGGTGCACCGGCGCGGGCGCGTCGGCCAGCATGTGGCGCAGCGCCTGCACCAGCGGAGCCTGCGTGCGCATGCGCTCGACCCACGAATCGAATTCCAGCGTGATGCGGCGCGGCGTGCAGCTGCGCAGCGCGAAGCCCGCTTCGGCCAGCAGCCGCAGCCATTCGGACACCGAATAATTGCGCACGTGCGAGTTGTCGCGCAGCACTTCCAGCATTTGCAGCCAGGTGTCGAGCAGCGGCTCGCCAGGCGACACGACGTCGGCGAAGGCGGCGATGCCTCCCGGCTTGAGCACGCGCCGCGCTTCACGCAACGCCTGGCCCGCGTCTTGCCAATGGTGAGTGGAATAGCGGCACAGCACCAGGTCGAATTCACCATCGGCGAACGGCAGGCGCTCGGCCTTGCCCTGGCGGGTAGACAGGTTGTCCAGCCCGCGCCGCGCGGCTTGCTCGGCCACTACGTCCAGCATCGATTGGGACAGGTCGTAGGCAACCACCCGGGCCGCGCAGGGCGCGACGTGGAAGCTGACGTGGCCGCCGCCACAGCCCAGGTCCAGCACACGCGTGCCCGGATGCTCGCGCGCCAACTCCGCCAGCTGGTCGAGGTCGGCGCCTTGCGCATGGACGGCGCTGGTCAGGTAGGCGGCTGCGCGTGGGCCGAACTGGCGGTCGACGGCCTGGTCATGGGAAACGGGAGCAGTCATGGTTTTCCTGTCGATGGGTGGGATGGCCGCAATGGGCGGGTGCACAGCGTGCGGAGGTAAGATAGACATACCGTCATACGCGTACAAGACCACTGCTTATCCTGGTATGAATGCCTCTACCCAAGCCGGCGCCCCGGGCACCCATGAAAGCTCCACGCGCCGCCGCCACGCGCTGGGCGAATTCGTGCGCGCGGCGCGGGCGCGCATCACCCCGCAAATGGCCGGCTTGCCCGAAGGCACGCGGCGCCGCACGCCAGGTCTGCGGCGCGAGGAAGTGGCGCAGCTGTGCGGCATCAGTGTCACCTGGTACACATGGATAGAGCAGGGCCGCGAAGTGTCGGTGTCGCCCGCTGTGTGGGCGCGCATCGCAGGGGTGCTGCAGCTGGCGCGCGCCGAGCGCGCGTATTTGTTCGAGCTGGCCGAATGCGCCGACCCGCAACACCCGCGCGATGACGCCAGCGAAGCGCCAGGCCTGCTGCGCGAATGCGTGGACGCTGTGAATGCGCCTGCTTATGTGCTGGATCGCGCCTGGAACGTGCTGGTGCACAACGGACCCATGCGCGATCTGTTCGATGATTGGCCGGTGCGCGACCCGCGCCCCAACTTGCTGCGCTACATTTTCCTGGACCCGGCCGCGCGCCAACTGGTGGTGGACTGGGATCAGCGCGCCCGGCGGGTGGTGGCGGAATTCCGCGCCGACGCAGGGGCGCATCTGGACGAACCCGATGTGCTGGCGCTGCTGGACGAGCTGAACCGCGACAGCGAGGTGTTTGCCCACTGGTGGACCCGCCATGCGGTGGTGGAGCGCGAAGGCGGCCTGAGGGAGTTTCAGCATCCACGCCGTGGCCGGCTGGCGTACCGGCAGACCACTTTTCGATTGGCCACACACCCCGACTTGAAGCTGGTGATGCTGCTCGAAGGCGCGTAGGCGACGCCCAGGGCTTGTGCCGAGCAAGCATGGTGAATGCCTACATCTGGATGCGGGTGATGACGTAGACGGCGCTGGTCAGCAGGGTGCAGACGCCGGTTGTCCAGGCGATGATCTTCCAGGTGAGCTTGCTGATTTCGTGGTGCAGAAGGCTGATTTCGTGGTGCAGGTCGGCCTTGGTGGTGTAGTTGGGCGGCACTACGGCGAGGTCCTGGCGGATGAGCGAGACGTTGTGTTCCAGGATTTCGACCCGGTTGCCCATGGGGCAGGCCTTTTTGCGTAATGGTTTCATGGCAGTGCGCTGCGGGTTTCTATGTGCCGCAGCATAGTCGTGCCTTGGTGGCCGGTCTATGCGTACTTCCCGAAGTCGGACGGGTCGTATGACCGCGCGCAATTTCAGTCGGGCAGTCCGGCCGCCAGCAACCCGTCGAGCAGTTTGCGTATGGGCGCGGGCAGGGCCATGCCCGGCAGTTCGGCGGGGCCGGCCCAGCGCTGCGGCAGGCTCGGCTCCGCCAGGGCAGCGCCCGGTTTCACCGGCAGATACCACGGCTTGACGTGCAGCCGGTAGTGCGTGAACGTATGCGCGAACGCGGCCAATTCGTAGCGTTGCAAGGGTTCCAGGCCCAGTTGGCGCGAAGCCAGCGTGGGATCGCCGCCTGCCTCGAATTCGGGCAGGCTCCACAGCCCGCCCCAGATGCCCGGCGCCGGCCGCTGCTGCAACAGAATGGCGCCGTCGCGTTGCAGCACCAGCATGCCGGTCTGGCGCTCGGGAATGGCTTTGCGCGCCTTGGGCGTGGGCAGTTCGGCCTGGCGTGCGTCGCGGCGCGCGATACAGGTGGCGGCCACCGGGCACCGGTCGCAGGCGGGCTTGCCGCGCGTGCACAGGGTGGCGCCCAGATCCATCAGGCCTTGCGTGTAGGCGGCCATGTCCAGCGCGGGGGCGTTGGCGACCTGGGCTTCGGCCAGGGCCCACAGGCGTTGCTCGACCTCGCGCCGCGCCGGGTCGCCTTCGATGCCGAAATGGCGGGTGAACACACGCTTGACGTTGCCATCCATAATGGGGGCGCGCTCGCCGTAGGCGAAGGCCGCGATGGCGGCGGCGGTTGAGCGGCCGATGCCGGGCAGGGTGGCGATCTGTTCCGCGGCGGCGGGAAACCGTCCGCCCCATTCGCTCATGACGGCCTGCGCGCAACGGTGCAGGTTGCGGGCGCGCGCGTAGTAGCCCAGGCCGGCCCAGTAGGGCATGACTTCTTCTTGCTGCGCGGCCGCCAGCGCGCTTACGTCGGGAAAGCGTTCCAGGAAGCGCTGGTAGTACGGGATGACGGTGGCGACCTGGGTCTGCTGCAGCATGATCTCGGACAGCCAGATCCGGTAGGGGTCTTGCGTGCGTTGCCAGGGCAGGTCGTGGCGGCCGTGGCTGGCTTGCCAGGCGACGATGCGGGGGGCGAAATCCATAATCGGGGATTATCGCATTGGCGTTTGGGTTGTATTGGTTTCTGAGTTCTTTAGCCGCCTGGGCGTGGCGGGCGTGGGGCCGGACTAAGCCCGACGCACGGGCGCTCCACGCCTGCCCAGATGAGGCGGGACGGTGAAAGATAGGGAACCGCGAGAAGCCGCTAGAAAACAGACGGAACAACCCCAGCTTGCATCCGCCCCGGACCCCGGGTACAACCTGATAAGAACAAACGGCACCTGTGCCCGATCCCACCCGCCGCGGTTTCACAAGAACCGGCAGGCGCAGCCGGCCCGGGCATCCAAGACCCTCGGAGTAGACATGAATGCCCCTCTCACGTCCGCGCAGCGCGCGGCGCTTGCCTCCGTCCAGCTGGACGACAAATACACCCTGGAAACCGGCCGCGCCTGGATGAGCGGCATCCATGCCTTGGTGCGTTTGCCCATGATGCAGCGCGTGCGCGACCAGCGCGCCGGGCTCAATACCGCCGGGTTCATTTCAGGGTACCGCGGCTCGCCCCTGGGCGGCGTGGACACCAATATGTGGAAAGCCGCCAAGTACCTGAAGGCGCACCACATCGAGTTCCAGCCCGGCATCAACGAAGACCTGGCGGCGACCGCGGTGTGGGGATCCCAGCAAGTCAATCTGTTTCCCGGCGCGCGCTACGACGGCGTGTTCGGCATGTGGTACGGCAAGGGCCCCGGCGTAGACCGCTGCGGCGACGTATTCAAGCATGCCAACGCGGCCGGCACCTCGCCCCACGGCGGCGTGCTGGTGGTGGCGGGCGACGACCACCCGGCCAAGTCGTCCACGCTGCCGCACCAGAGCGACCACATATTGAAAGCCTGCATGATCCCCGCGCTGTTCCCGTCCAGCGTGCAGGAAGTGCTCGACTACGGATTGCATGGCTGGGCCATGAGCCGCTATGCCGGCGTGTGGGTGGGCATGAAGTGCATCACCGACATCGTCGAGGTCTCGGCCTCGGTCGACGTCGACCCCAACCGCGTGTCCATCATTTTGCCCGACGACTTCCAGATGCCGCCGGACGGCTTGAACATCCGCCTGCCTGACACTCCGCTGGCGCAGGAAGCCCGGCTGCTCGACTACAAACTGTATGCCGCGCTGGCCTACGCGCGCGCCAACAAGCTTAATCGCGAGCTGTGGCACGTGCCGCAAAGCCAGGCCCGCTTCGGCATCATGACATCCGGCAAAGCCTACCTCGATACCCGGCAGGCCCTGGCCGACCTGGGGCTTACCGAAGACATCTGCCGCCGCATCGGCCTGCGCCTGTTCAAGGTGGGCATGGTGTGGCCGCTGGAAGCCACCGGCGTACAGCAGTTCGCCGAAGGGCTCGACGAGATCCTGGTGGTCGAGGAAAAGCGCCAGGTGCTGGAATACCAACTGAAAGAAGAGCTGTTCAGCTGGATCGGCACCGGCAAGAAGATTCCGCGCGTGGTGGGCAAGTTTGACGACAAAGACGGCGGCGAATGGTCCGTGCCGCAGGGCAATTGGCTGCTGCCCGCGCACTACGAATTTTCGCCCGCCATGGTGGCCAAGGCGGTGGGCGCGCGCCTGCTGCGCTTTGCCTTGCCCGACGACGTGCGGGCCGGCATCGAGGCCCGGCTGGCGTTCATCGCCGAGCGCGAGCAGGCGCTGGCCAGGCCGCGCGTGACGGCCGAACGCAAGCCTTGGTTCTGCTCGGGCTGTCCGCACAACACCTCGACGCGGGTGCCCGAGGGCTCGCGCGGCATGGCCGGCATTGGCTGCCACTACATGGTGACCTGGATGGGCCGCAATACGCAGGCCTATACGCAGATGGGCGGCGAGGGCGTGCCCTGGCTGGGGCAGGCGCCATTTACCGATGAAAAACACGTGTTCGCCAACCTGGGCGACGGCACCTACTACCACTCGGGCCTGCTCGCCATCCGGGCGGCGGTGGCGGCCAAGGCGCCCATCACGTACAAGATCTTGTTCAACGACGCGGTCGCCATGACCGGCGGACAGCCGGTGGACGGTCCGATCGACGTGCCCATGATCACGCGCCAGATGGCGGCCGAGGGCATCGAGAAGATCGTAGTCGTGACCGACGAACCGCAGAAATACCGGGGCGCGACCGGCCTGGCGCCCGGCGTGCCGGTGCATCACCGTGACGAGCTCGATGCGGTAATGCGCGAGCTGCGCGAGTATCCCGGCGTGTCCATCCTGGTGTACGACCAGACCTGCGCCACTGAAAAGCGCCGGCGCCGCAAGCGCAACGCATACCCTGATCCGGCGCGCCGCGTGGTCATCAACGAGCGGGTCTGCGAAGGCTGCGGCGATTGCTCCGAACAATCGCATTGCCTGTCTGTCGAGCCGCTGGAAACCGAGTTCGGCCGCAAGCGCACCATCAACCAGTCGAGCTGCAATAAAGATTATTCCTGTCTCAAGGGATTCTGCCCCAGCCTGGTAACGGTCGAGGGCGGCCGGCTGCGCAAGCCCCAGCCCCTGGCCCAGGAGGGCGCCATCGACGCGGGCCTGCCCGAGCCGGCGCCGGCATCCCTGGCGCAGCCGTACGGCGTGTTCGTTGCCGGGGTGGGCGGCACGGGCGTGGTCACCATCGGGCAATTGCTGGGCATGGCGGCGCACGTGGAAGGCAAGGGCTGTTCGGTGCTCGACATGGCCGGCCTTGCCCAGAAGGGCGGCGCGGTGTTCTCGCACGTCGTGCTGGCTCCTACCCCCGACGGCCTGCTCAACACCCGGGTCGCCATGGGCGAGGCTGACCTGGTGCTGGCGGGCGACCTCGTTGTCGCGGCCAGCCCGGAATCGGTAGCCCGCATGCGCGCTGGCCGCACCCGGCTGCTGCTCAACAGCGACGTGGCGCCCACCGCCGCGTTCGTGCACGATCCCGACTGGCGTCTGCCCGGGGCTGACCTGCAGGCCGATTTGCGTGCCGCCTGTGGCGAGGGCGGCGTGGACATGGTCGATGCCGCCGGGTTGGCCGTGGGGCTGCTGGGCGACGCCATTTACGCCAATCCGCTCATGATGGGCTATGCCTACCAGAAAGGCTGGCTGCCGCTGGGCCAGCAGGCGCTGCTGCGCGCTATCGAACTGAACGGCCAGCAAGTGCCCGCCAACCTGGCGGCGTTTGCATGGGGCCGGCGCGCCGCGCACGACCTGGCCGCGGTGCAACGCCTGGCCGGCTGCGCCACCGCGCCGCGGGCCGGGGAAATTATCGAAGTCCGGCGCGGGCAATCCACGGCGGTAGTCGACATCAAGCGGCCCACTGGCGAGGTCGACGCGCTGGTGGCGGTGCGCAGCGAATTCTTGCAGGCCTATCAGAATGCCGGCTATGCGGACCGCTACCGCGACCTGGTGCAGCGCGTGGCGCAGGCCGAGCAGTCGGCCACCGGCACCACGCGGCTGGCGGCGGCCGTGGCGCGCTACTACTTCAAGCTGATGGCCTATAAAGACGAATACGAAGTGGCGCGGCTGTACACCGACGGTGAATTCCTGAAGCAGATCGAGGCGCAATTCGAGGGCGACTGGAAGCTGCGCCTGCACCTGGCTCCGCCGTTGCTGGCCCGCCGCGATGCCCAGGGCCATCTGGTCAAGCGCGCCTACGGCCCTGGCGTGCTGAAGGCCTTCCGGGTATTGGCGCGGCTACGCGGCCTGCGCGGCACGCCGCTGGACATCTTCGGCTATACCGCCGAGCGGCGCGCGGAGCGCGCCCTGATCGAAACCTATCGCAACGACCTGCTGGCCATCCTGCCCAAGTTGAACCGGGCCAACCTGGACCGCGCCGTGGAGCTGGCCAGCCTGCCGGAATCCATACGCGGTTATGGCCACATCAAGGAAGCAGCAATGCAGCGCGCCGCCGCCCGGCGCGCCGAGCTGATGCAAGGCTTCAGCGCCACGGTGGTGCCCATAGGCGGCGCGCGCGCCGCCTAGGCAGGGGGCGGGTCAGCTGGTGGCCGTGCTGGGCCGGGTAAAGCGCTCGAAACGCGGCTTGGCCGGCGCGCTGAAGCGCTCGATCTGGGGCGGGGTGTGGGCCTTGGCGGAGGCGGTCTGGGCGGCCACCTGTTCCCGTTGGGCGATCAGGACTTCGGCCTTGTGGTGATGCGGCGCCAGCCGGCGCACCATCACCCGGCCGTCGCGCGGAAAGTAGCCGATGCGGCGCGCGTGCACATCGCCCAGGTCTTGCGCCAGCACCGGGATGCCTTCGGTGTTCAGGTAGTTCAGCACGAAGCGGGCATTGCGTTCGCCGATGTTCATCTGCTGCATCGCGCTTAGCACCGCGCCGCCGCCGAACACCTTGGCCTCCAGCCGCTCGCGCGCCGCGCCCGCCTTGAGCAGCTCGTTGATCAGAACTTCCATTGCGAAGGCGCCATAGCGCATGGTGGCCGAGGAGGGCGAGTCGCCGTCGCCTTCGGGCAGCATGAAGTGGTTCATGCCGCCCACGCCGGCGCGCGGGTCGCGGATACAGGCCGCCACGCACGAACCCAGCACGGTCGAGATCATGATGTCTTCGCCGGCTGCCACATAGTATTCATTAGGCAATACCTTGACCGCCGGGCAGTGAAAGGCGCTATCAAAATAGTGACGTGTCGCGCGGGCGTCGAGGCGAGAGGGCATGGGGAGACCGCATTAGAAAAACGGCACAAGCGAGGGGAGGAGCGAAATCTGCGGAAATCTGCCGCACAAATATGTTAACAAATTTGATTTATGTAAAAAATCTTTAAGATTTTTTCAAACTTTGGCCCCTCGTCAGCGCAACATGGGCGAGCGGCAGCAAGCGCGGCCGGTAATGCGTCCCCTATTTATTTCAGTCCCCCGGCTGCGGCTGATCACTAATGTAGCGGCACCGGGGACATTTCTTTTAGGGCATTAAGGGGGTTAAAAGCGCGTACTGCGCGTGACTGACCAGCGCGCCGCCAGGGCGCCCAGGATGCTGGTGCCCAGTACGGCGGCCGCCAGCGCGGGCAGGCCAGGCAGGTGCAGGGTGAACTCTGCGCCGTAGCTGCGCGCCAGCCCGAGCAGGGCGCTGTTGAGCGGCGCCAGCGCGATGGCGGCCGCGCCGATGGCCACCAGCGCGGCCAGGGCGCCGGACAGGGCGCCCAGGTACAGGAACGGCCGGCGCACGAACGATTCGGTGGCGCCCACCAGGCGCGCCACGGCGATTTCCTCGCGCTGCAGCATGGCCTGCATGCGTACGGTGTTAAAAACGGCGGCCAGCACCACCGCCGCCACGCAGGCCGCCAGGAAGACCAGGCCCACGCGCGCGAACCGCAGAATGGCCTCCAGGCGCTGCACCCAGGCGCTGTCGAGCTGTACCAGGTCGACGTGTTCCCATTGCTTCCAGGCCTGGGCCAACTGGTCGGCGCGCTGCGCCAGCTGCTCGCCCTCGGTCAGGGTGGCCACTACGGCGTCGGGCAAGGGGTTGCCCGGCAGCACCGCCAGGGCCTGGTCCCAGGTGGGGTCGTTGCGCAGCGACGCCAGGGCGTCATCGCGCGGCACCACGCGCACCGCCTGGACCTGCGCGGCGTTTTCGGCGCGGATGCGCTGTGCGATGGCCTGGGCCGCGCCGGCTGGCGCGTCGGTTTGCAGGAACAGCGTGACCTCGGGGGTGATCGACACCTGCCGCGCCACGGGCTGGGCCGACACCAGGATGGCGCCGCCCAGCAGCGGCAAGGCCAGCGCCAGCGCCATGACCAGCAGGTTGGCCAGCGATGAAAAGGGCTGCGCCGCCAGGCGGCGCAGGGTAACCGTCAGGGCATAGCGATGCTGCCGCAGCCAGGATTTCATGCGGAGGCTCCCGAATCGTGGAACTTGCCGGGCTCCAGCCGCAGCATGCGCGTGGCGTATTGAGACATCAGCGCTTCGTCGTGCGAGGCGATCAGGGTGGTGACGCCGACGCGGTTGAAATCGCGGAACACATTCAGGATGCGTTGCGCGGTGTCGTGATCGAGGTTGGCGGTGGGCTCGTCGGCGATCAGGATGGCGGGCCGGTTGACGATGGCGCGCGCGATGGCCAGGCGCTGCTGTTCGCCGCCCGACAACTCGATGGGGTTCATGCCTTCTTTGCCCGCCAGGCCCACCTTGTCGAGCGCCGCGCGCGCCCGGGCGCTGGCCGCTTCGGGCGCCTGGCCGATGACCGCCAGCGGCAGCATGACATTCTGCAGCGCGCTGCGGTCGAACAGCAGGTGCGTGTCTTGCAGGATCACGCCCACAGCGCGGCGCAGGTAAGGGCGCGCGCGCGCCGGCAGCTTGTCGAGCCGCTGGCCATTGACCTGGATGGACCCCCGGCTGGCGGGTTCGAGGCCCCCTATCAATTTGAGCAGGGTGGATTTACCGGCGCCCGATGCACCTGACACGAAAATGAATTCGCCGGCGCTGACCCGGAAGTTGATGTCGGCCAGGATGTTTCGGCCGCGCCCATACGATTTGAAGACGTGCTGGAATTCGATCATGGCGGCAGGTAAAGAAGAAGCAGCAATAGTACCGCGCAGCGATCCGGGGCGACGGTTGCAAATTTTTCCGTCCCTTTTTTTCATTTAATCCGTCAAGGGATTTCCCCCATGTCCCCGAATATGCTGACCCGCTACCATCCCGGCGATGCTTGATGCGCCCCACCCTTTGCGCACCAAGGCTTCCCCTACAGGAGATAAAAGATGAAAGCACTGAAATTAGCCGCCGTTGCCGCCGCACTGTTCGCAGCGTCTTCGGCGGCCAACGCTGGCGCAACTTTCGACAGCGTCAAAAAGAAGGGCTTTGTCCAGTGCGGCGTGTCGACGGGCATTCCCGGCTTCTCCATGGCGGACAGCAAGGGCGAATGGAAAGGCATCGACGTGGCCATGTGCCGTGCCATCGCCGCCACCATGTTCAACGATTCCACCAAGTTCAAAGTCACGCCGCTGAACACGCAGCAGCGCTTCACCGCGCTGCAGTCGGGCGAAGTCGACGTGCTTACCCGCAACACCACCCAGACCCTCACGCGTGACACCACGCTGGGCCTGATCGGCGCCGGCGTCAACTACTACGACAGCCAGGGCGTGATGGTGTCCAAAGACCTGGGCGTCAAGAGCGCCAAGGAACTGAACGGCGCCACCATCTGCGTGCAGCCGGGCACCACCACCGAACTGAACCTGGCCGACTGGTTCCGCGGCCAGAAGATCGAATTCAAGCCGGTCGTTATCGACAAGTACGACGAAATCATCCGCGCCTTCTCGGCCGGCCGCTGCGACGCCTTTACCACCGACAAGTCGCAACTGGCCTCGACCCGCACCACGCTCGAGAACCCCGACAACTTCGTCATCCTGCCGGAAGACTTCTCGAAAGAGCCGCTGGGTCCCATGGTTCGCCAGGGCGACGAGCAATGGTTCAACATCGTGCGCTGGTCGCTCAACGCCATGCTGGAAGCCGAGGAATACGGCATCACCTCGAAGAACGTCGACGAGATGGCCAAGAGCTCCAATCCCAATATCCAGCGCATCCTGGGCGTGACCCCGGGCATGGGCAAGAACCTGGGCGTGGACGACAAGTGGGCCTACACCATCATCAAGCAGGTGGGTAACTACGGCGAAGTCTTCGAGCGCACGCTGGGCGCCGACAGCGCCATGAAGCTCGAGCGCGGCCTGAACGCCTCCTACAAGGACGGCGGTCTGATGTACGGCTGGCCGGTGCGCTAAGCACGGCTGCCGGGCAAGGCGGGGTTCGCCCGCCTTGCCAGGCCCGCCCCTCGGGGGCGGGCGGCAGGAGTAAGGTGGCGTCAGGGTTTGCCGGCCATTCCTTTTCGACTTCTGTAGATCCATTCCATGACGACAAACAACCCCCAAGTCCCGGCGGCGGCGCCCAAGCGACGTCTCAGCTGGAACGACCCCGGCGTGCGCGCCGTGGTGTATCAGGTTGTCGCGCTGGCCCTGGTCGCCCTGGCCGTGTGGTTCCTGGTTTCCAACACCTTGCACAACCTGCAGGTGCGCAATATTTCCACCGGCTTCGGATTCATCGACCGCGAAGCGGGCTTCGCCATCGGCGAGACGCCCATCGATTACACGCCGGCCAACACCTACGGCCGCGCCATTGTGGTGGGCCTGCTGAACACGCTGCGCGCGGCCGTGCTGGGCATCATTCTGGCCACCCTGCTGGGCACCCTGATCGGGGTGGGCCGGCTGTCGAAGAACTGGCTCATGGCCAAGGTGTGCTCGGTGTACGTCGAAACCATGCGCAACGTGCCGCTGCTGCTGCAGCTGTTCTTCTGGTACGCCCTTATCACCGAGAACATGCCCGGCCCGCGCCAGGCGGCCAATCCGCTACCCGGCGTGTTCATCTCGAACCGCGGCCTGAAAGTGCCGGCCCTGGAAGGCGCTTCGCTCGACTTCATTCTGGGCGGGTTGGCGCTGGCCATCATCGGCACCATCGTGGCCGCGCACTGGGGCAAGAAGCGCCAGGAAGCCACCGGCCAGGTGTTTCCGCTCGGACGCGTCGCGCTGGGCCTGTTCATCGGGCTGCCCATCCTGGGCTGGCTGGTGAGCGGCGCATCGTTGAAGCTGGACATGCCCGAGCTCAAGGGCTTCAACTTCTCGGGCGGGCTGACGCTGTCGCCCGAGTTCGCGGCCCTGCTGGCGGGGCTGGTGATCTATACCTCGGCCTTTATCGCCGAAGTGGTGCGCTCGGGCATCCAGGCGGTCAACCAGGGGCAGTGGGAAGCCGCCGGCTCGCTGGGCCTGCGCCGCTCGCGGGTGCTGCGCCTGGTGATATTGCCGCAGGCGCTGCGCGTGATCATCCCGCCCATGACCAGCCAGTACCTGAACCTGACCAAGAACAGTTCGCTGGCGGTGGCTATTGGGTATCCCGACATCGTCTCGGTGGTCAATACCACCATGAACCAGACGGGGCAGGCCATCGAAGGCATCTTGATCATCATGGCGGCTTACCTCACCGTCAGCCTGTCGATCTCGGTATTCATGAACTGGTACAACAAGCGCATCGCGCTGGTGGAGCGTTGATATGAGCACGACTACGCCTATCCCCAGCGAAGGCCTGCCGCCGCCGCGCAGCCAGGTCGGCGTGTGGCCCTGGCTGAAAGAGCGCCTGTTCTCGTCGCCCGTGAGCATCCTGGCCACGGTCCTGGTGGCCTGGATTCTGCTGATGGCGGTGCCGGCCCTGGTCGAGTGGGCCTTCCTGCAGGCCGACTTCACGTCGACGACCTCGCAGGAATGCCGCAAGGCCGCCGGCGCGTGCTGGGCGTTCATCGCCGAAAAGCACCGCCTGATCCTGTTCGGCACGTACCCGTACGACGAGCAGTGGCGTCCCCTGCTGGCCACCATCATCCTGATCGGGGTGATTGTCTGCAGCGGCCTGCGCCGCTTCTGGAATGCGCGTCTCGCCCTGATCTGGGTCGTCGGCCTGACCGCCGTGGCGGTGCTGATGTGGGGCGGCGTGCTGGGCCTGACCTATGTCGAGAACTCGCTGTGGGGCGGCCTGCCGCTGACGCTGATCCTGTCGACCTTCGGCATCGCCTTCGCGTTTCCGTTCGGCGTGCTGCTGGCGCTGGGCCGCAAATCGAAAATGCCGGCCATCAAGGCACTGTGCGTCGTGTACATCGAATTGATCCGTGGCGTGCCGCTGATCAGCCTGTTGTTCATGTCGTCGGTGATGCTGCCGTTGTTCTTGCCGGTGGGTTTTTCCATCGACAAGCTGCTGCGCGCGCAGATCGCCATCATCATGTTCGCGGCGGCGTACATCGCCGAAACCGTGCGCGGCGGGCTGCAGGCCATCCCGAAGGGGCAGTACGAAGGCGCCGATTCGCTGGGCCTGAACTACTGGCAGCAGATGCGCAAGATCATTCTGCCGCAGGCGCTGCGCATTGTGATCCCGCCGCTGGTCAGCATCTTCATTGCGCTGTTCAAGGACACGTCGCTGGTGGTGATCATCGGCATTTTCGACCTGACGCTGGCTGCCAAGGCGGCCCTGTCGGACGCCGCATGGCGCGGTTTCGGGGTCGAGGCCTACGTCTTTATCTCGCTGATCTACTTCGTGTTCTGCTTTTCGATGTCGAAATACAGCCAACGCCTGGAAAAACGCCTGGCGACCGGACACAAACGATAGTTGCCGGGCCCGTGTCCGCCGCAGGCGGGCCGGGCTGGCGCACCTTATGGGAGTACAGGCATGAGTGATGCCATCATCCGCATGCAGAACGTGAACAAGTGGTATGGCCAGTTCCACGTGCTGCGCAATATCAACCTGGACGTGGCCCCCGGCGAACGTATCGTGGTGTGCGGCCCGTCGGGTTCGGGCAAGTCGACCATGATCCGCTGCATCAACCGGCTGGAAGAACACCAGCAGGGGCACATCATCGTCGACGGCACCGAGCTTACCAACGACCTGAAGCACATCGAGACCATCCGCCGCGACGTGGGCATGGTGTTCCAGCACTTCAACCTGTTCCCGCACCTGACCGTGCTGGAGAACCTGACGCTGGGCCCCACCTGGGTGCTGAAAAAGCCGCGCGCCGAGGCCGAGGCCACCGCCATGAAGTACCTGGAGCGCGTGCGCATTCCCGAACAGGCCAACAAGTTCCCCGGGCAGTTGTCCGGCGGCCAGCAGCAGCGCGTGGCCATTGCGCGCTCGCTGTGCATGAGCCCCAAGATCATGCTGTTCGATGAGCCCACTTCCGCCCTCGACCCGGAAATGGTCAAGGAAGTGCTGGACGTGATGGTTACGCTGGCCCAGGAAAGCGGCATGACCATGCTGTGCGTGACCCACGAAATGGGTTTCGCGCGCAAGGTGGCCAACCGCGTCATTTTCATGGACCGCGGCGAGATCATCGAGCAGAACAGCCCCGACCAGTTCTTCGACAACCCGCAGAACGAACGCACCAAGCTGTTCCTGAGCCAGATCCTGCACTGACCGCGGGTTTTCCCGCCGGCGCCCGGCCTGCCGCGAGGCGCGCCGGGCGCCGGCGCGTCCGGCCGGGTTATGCTACGTGCCGCACAGAAGCACACACTGGAGACCAGAAAAAATGCGCAACCCGCAACAACCCCCCGTTTCGTCCGCCCGCCGCGCGCTGGTGCGCGGCGCCGTCGCCCTGGCGGCGGCCCTGGCCTGCACGGGCCCGGCGCTTGCCCAGGACACCGACTTCCCCACCAAGCCGCTGCGTTTCGTGGTGCCGTATCCGCCCGGCGGCCCGCTCGATTCCACGGCGCGCATGCTGGCCGAGAAGGTGCGCGTCTCGCTGGGCCAGCCGGTCATCGTCGAGAACCGCTCGGGCGCGGGCGGCAATATCGGCGCCGACCTGGTCGCCAAGGCCGCGCCCGACGGCTACACCCTGGTGATGGGCGCCGTGGCCACGCACGCCATCAACCCGTGGCTGTTCGCCAATCTGCCCTACGACCCCATCAAGGACTTCGCGCCGGTCACCATCGTGGCGGCGGTGCCCAACGTGCTGGTCATGAACGTGGACTTCGCCAAGCAGAACCACATCGATTCCCTGGCGGACCTGATCGCGTATGCCAAGAAAAATCCGGGCCGGCTCAACTACGGTTCGGGCGGCAACGGCAGCGCCGGCCACCTGGCGGGCGAACTGCTGAAAGCGCGCGCTGGCATTGACGCCGTGCACGTCCCGTACCAGGGCGCCTCGCCCGCGCAGCTGGCGCTGCTAGGCGGCCAGTCGGATTTCATGTTCGACAACCTGGCTGCTTCGGCGCCGCTGATCAAAGACGGCAAGGTCAAGGCCCTGGCGGTGACCACGCTGAAGCGCTCGTCGCTGTTGGCTGACGTGCCCACCATGGATGAAGCCGGCGTGAAGGGCTTCGATCTGGGTACGTGGTTCGGCGTGTTCACCACCGGCGGCACTCCCGCCGCAGTGGTGGCCAAGCTGAACAAGGCCTACGCCGACGCCCTGCGCCAGCCCGACGTGCGCCAGCGCCTGCTGGCCATGGGTTCCGAAGCCGAACCCATGACGCCGGAAGCGTTCGCCGCTTTCGTGAAGAACGAAAAAAATAAATACCAGGAAGTCGTCAAGCTCTCGGGCGCCAGCCTTAACTGACCCGGCAAGCGCGGCCGGTGCGGGGCGCCGGCTGTTGGGAGCAGTCTCTGCCTGCTTCGGTGTCAGGCACCCTGCGGTGAAGTGACCCCCAAAAGTTGGATACCAACTTATGGGGGTATTTTTATGGTGAAGTACAGCGAACAGACCAAATTTGCAGCGGTCGAGGAGTATTGCCGGGGCGATTTGGGACTGGAAGCCGTGGCGCAACGCCACGGCGTGAACCCGCATGCGCTGCGACGCTGGGCGGCGGCCTACCGGGAGCATGGCGCCTCGGGCGTGCGCGCCAAGCGCGGCCGCTACAGCGCCTCGTTCAAGCAGACGGTGCTGCAACAGATGAAACAGCAGGGCCTGTCGTATCGGCAGGCGGCAGCGCGGTTCGACATCCGCAACTTCAACATCATCGCCCGCTGGGCACGCCAGTATGATGTACAGGGTCTAGCCGCTTTATCTACAGGACAGCCCCCCGCAATGACCTCGCCCGTGAAACCGGCATCGCCCGATGCCACGCGTACACGCGAAGATCTGCTCAAGGAACTGCAGTTTCTGCGCATGGAGAACGCGTACCTAAAAAAGCTCGATGCCTTGGTTCAAGCCAAACAGAAATCGGCGCAGCAGAAAAAGCGCAAATAGTGCTTGAACTAAGGCAGCAATTCCCTCTTGCGGGCTTGTTGTCGGTGGTGGGGCTGTCACGCAGCACCTTCTACTACCAATGGCGGGCCGGGCAAGCCGAAGACAAGTTCGCGTCATTGAAGTCCCGGATCTGCGCAATTTTTGCCCAGCATCACGGCCGCTACGGCTATCGACGCATCACCGAGGCGATCCGCCAGCAAGGCTGGCCGGTCAACCACAAGACGGTGCAGCGCCTGATGGGCCTGTTGGGGTTGAAGTCTTGCGTACGGGTCAAGAAGTATCGCTCCTACCGAGGCACGCTGAGCCAGCTCGCCCCGAACGTGCTGCGACGCCAGTTCAGGGCTGCTCGCCCGAATCAGAAGTGGGCCACCGATGTGACCGAGTTCAGGGTCGGCACCCAGAAGCTGTACCTCTCGCCGGTGATGGACCTGTGCAATGGCGAGATCATCGCCTACGAAATGGCCTGCCGTCCCAGCTTCGCCATGGTCGCAGCCATGCTCAGGCAAGCCTGCGCCCGGCTCAGCCCGTACGAGCGGCCCATCCTGCACTCGGACCAGGGGTGGCAATACCAGATGCCCGCCTACCGCGAGCTCCTGGCGCAGCACGCGGTCACCCAGAGCATGTCACGACAGGGAAATTGCCTGGACAATGCCGCCATCGAGAGCTTCTTCGGCACCCTGAAGGCCGAGTTCTTCCACCTGAACACCTTCCAGACCATCGAACAGCTCAAGGACGGGATCGACCGATATATCCACTACTACAATCATCACCGCATTAAGCTCAAACTTAACGGGTTGAGTCCGGTGCAATACCGGACTCAGCTCCTGGCCACATAACGGCCAAAACTGTCCAACTTTGTGGGGTCACTTCACCTGCGGGAGCCTGACACCTGTGGGCGGCGACGCGCCTACGGGGCCTGACACCTGTGGGCGGCGAGGCACCTTCGGGGCTTGGCGCCTGGCCCGGCCGCCAGGTGTCTGGCTCCCGCAGGGTGCCTGACACCTGTGGGAGGCGACGCACCTTCGGGGCCTGACACCTGTCTGCATGGCCATTACGCCAGGCAGTTTTCCACCTTCCATCCGTACAGCCACTGCAGCCTGTCATAGAACTGCTCCTGGGTCTTGTCTTTCCACAGGCTGTTGCGCACCTGCCGTTCCACACCCTGCGCATGGTAGATGCGGCCCATTTCCCGGGTAGACCACACCACGCGCGCGCTGCGCGGAATGCGCACCGATTCGTACAGCCGGAAGGCTGCCGGCAGGTCGCCGTCGCAGGCTTTGACGGCCTGGCCCAGCGTGGCCGCGTCCTCCAGCGCCATGCATGCGCCTTGCGCCATGTATTGCGTCATGGGGTGCGCGGCGTCGCCCAGCAGGGTGGCGCGGCCTTCGCCCCAGCGCTCGACGGGCTCGCGGTCGGCCGTGGCCCAGCGCCGCCATGAAGTCGGGCGGTCCAGCATCTGATGCGGGCGCGGATGCACGCCCTGGAAGTAGCTCAGCACTTCTTCCTTGCTGCCGTCGCGTACGCCCCATTCTTCTTGTTCGCGGCTGTGGAAGGTGACCACCAGGTTGTACTGTTGGCCGCCGCGCAGCGGGTAGTGCACCAGGTGGCAGCGCGGCCCGGCCCACAGCACGGGCGCGTTGATGCGCAGCTCTTCGGGCATGTTGTCGCGTTCGACCACCGCGCGGTACACCACGTGGCCGGTCACACGGGCGGCGTCGCCCACCAGGTGGTCGCGTATCACCGACTTGACCCCATCGCAGCCCAGCACCGCGTCGGCGCGGTAGCGGCGGCCCTGCGCGTCTTGCACTTCGACCTGCGCGCCGTCCTGGCGCAGTCCGGTGATCTGGGTCGAGGTGTGGAACTGGATCAGCGGGTCGCGCTGCACGGCCTCAAGGATGGACAGATGGATGTCGGCCCGGTGGATGACCGCGTACGGGCCGCCGAAGCGTTGCCGGAAGGCCTCGCCGGTATCGATGCGCACAACCTCTTGGGCGTCCACGGCATCCATCATGATGATGTGGTCGGTGAACACGGCGCGGCCGCGCGCCGTCTGGCCCACGCCCAGGGCATCCAGCGCGGCGAAGGCGTTGGGGCCCAGCTGGATGCCGGCGCCGATTTCGCCGATGTGGCTGGCCTGTTCCAGCAGCTGCACGGCGATGCCCTGGCGGGTCAGCGCCAGGGCGGCCGCCAGGCCGCCAATGCCGCCTCCGACCACGATGGCCGTCTGCGTGCGCGTAGAGTTGCTCATGTCATGCTCCTGCTGTCCCGCGCGGGTCCTGCACGGGAGTCGATGAAGAAAATCGCTGCATCATGCCGGTTCGCCCAGGAACGCGCCCTGGCGGCGCAACTGGTCCCGCAGCGTTGCGGCGGGCAACTGGCCGGGCGCCACGCCAGCGCGTAGCGCCAGCGCCGCGGCGGTGCCGGCGGCCTCGCCCATGACAAAGCAGCTGCCGCTGACGCGCGCCGCCGACTGGCCTTCGTGCGTCATGCCGGCGCAGCGGCCGGCCACCAGCACGTTGGACGCGGCTGCGGCCGCCTGGCGCGGCACGATCATGCGCAGCGGCAGCTGGTTGTAGCCACGCGACTGCGGTATGGGCGGCCATACCCACTGCACATCGCCGGCCACGTGGATTTCCAGCGGCCAGCCATTGACGCCGATGCTGTCCGGAAAATCGGCGCAGCCGAGCACGTCGTCGCGGCTGAGCATGTACTCGGCCACGATGCGGCGGGTTTCGCGTATGCCCAGCTGCGGGGCGATGTCCAGCACATAGGCGCGCTCGAAGCCGGGCACCCGCGCGCGCAGGAACGCCAGGTAGTCGACGATCTGCCGGCGGCCTTCCAGTTCGCCGGCCGACAGCGACAGCGCGTCGGTGCCGTCGGCGGCCGAGCCATCGGGATTGCTGAGCTGGGTGACGTTGACGCGCCATTCGTAATCGTGCTTTTGCGGGCGCACGATGGCGCCGCGCCTCGGGAAGCGGAATTCGCCGCTGGCCTCGGCCTCGTCCATCAATTGGGGGATGATCTTCCAGGCCTCGCGGGCGCGTTCGCCGTCTACATTGCCCACCTTGAACATCAAGGTGGGGTACATCATGTGACCCTGGCCGTCGCCTTTTTCGAACGGCAGGCCCGCCCATTGGGCGATATCGGCATCGCCCGAGCAATCAATGAAGACGCGGCCGCGCACCGCCCGCGGGCCCGACTTGGTTTCCAGCAACAGGGCGTCCACCGCGCCGTCGGCGCCGCGCACGATGCCGGTGGCCAGCGCATGGAACAGCACCTGTGCGCCGCTGTCGCGCAGCAGGCCGTCGGCCGCGCACTTGAACGCCGACACGTCGAAGGCCTGGGCGTGGATCTTGCCCAGGATCAGGTGCGGATCGTTCAGGCCATCCAGGGCGCGCATGCGGTCGAGCAATTCGTCGGCCATGCCGTGCACCACTTGGCGAATGTCGCCGTACACGTTGGCGTGCAGGCCGCAGAAGTTGGAAACGCCGGCCGCCGTGCCCATGCCGCCCAGGAAGCCGTAACGTTCGGCCAACAGCACGCTGGCGCCATTGCGCGCGGCGCTGGCGGCGGCCAGCAGGCCGGCGGGCCCGCCGCCCAGCACGACCACGTCGTACTCGCCGTGCACCGGGATCTGGCGCGGGGGTTCAGTAACGAACATCGATGGCTCCTTGTGTGCGTGCATTACTGGGCCTTGATGCCCAACTGCCCGATCAGCGGCTTCCAGCGCCGCAGTTCGTCGTCCATGTAGGCGCGGAACTCGGCCGGCGTGTTGCCCACCGGATCCATGTACTGCGCCTGCAGGCGCTGCTGCACGGCCGGGTCGTGAATGGCCCGGATAAGCGCGTCAGACAGTTTTTTCTGCACGTCCGCAGGCACTTTCGACGACACCACAAAACCGATCCAGGCAGACCCTTCGATGCCTTTCACGCCTACCTCGGCCAGCGTGGGAATGTCAGGCAGCAGCGCCGAGCGCTTCGACGAGGTGACGGCCAGCGCCTTCAGGCGGCCGTCTTTCACCATGGGCATGACCGCAATGGGCGGCAGCGCGGCGAATTGCGTGTCGCCGGCAATGACCGAGCTCAGCGCGGCCGGCGACGACGGGTAGGGCACATGCACTGCCTTGGCGCCGATGCGCTGCAGCATCAGCTCGACCGACAGGTGCGACACCGTGCCGGCGCCCGGCGAGGGGAAGTTGTATTGGTCGGGGTGCTGCTTCAACGCATCGAGCAGCTGCGCGATGCTGGTGATGCCCGACTTGGCCGGCACGACCAGCACATTGGGCTGGTGCACGGCGAGTGTCAGCGCGGACAGGTCTTTGAAGGGGTTGTAGGGCAGCTTGTCGAACAACACGGTGTTGTTGACCAGCGGGCCGGTGATCGACACCCCGAAGGTGTAGCCGTCGGGCTTGGCGTTGGCGATGGCATACGTGCCGATGTTGCCGCTGGCGCCGGGCTTGTTCTCGACCACCACGGTTTGCCCGAGAATATTGCCGGCCTTGTCGCCGACGATGCGCGCCACCTGGTCGGGGCTGGAGCCGGGGCCGAACGGCACCACCAGCTTGAGCGGTTGCGCCGGCCAGTCGGCGGCCTGCGCCGCGGCCAAAGGCATCACGATCAGAACGGCGCTCAAGAGGCGGCGGCGCCAGCCGCTGGCGATGAAATCATGCATCAGGGTCTCCTGTGGGTGTCATTTTTGTGAAGTAGTGTTGCTCGTTGGCGATGAAGGCTGCCACCATGGCGCGGTAGGTCGCCTCGACCACCGCCTCCAGGTTCTCGAACCCCTGGTCATGGCGCCGCGCCAGCGCGCGGGCACGCTCGAAAACCTGGGCCTGGCGCGCCGGCGCGCTGACCTGGAACGCGTCGCGCTTGAAGCGGGCGGCGTCTTTCACGTACATGGCGCGCTCGGCGATCAGCCGCACGATGTCGTTGTCGAGCCGGTCGATGTGCGCTCGCACTTCGCCCAGGTTGGCGCACAGGGGGCGATAGGCCGGGTCGTCGTACTGGCGCAGCGGGCCAGCGGTGGTGTCGGGTTCTGTGGACATGAATCGTCTCTTGCGCAGGCCGGCGTTCAGCCGGCGTAGTCGGGCTGGCGTTGCGGCGCAGCCGCCTGGAACGCCGGCTGCTCGCCGCAATGCGTGTAGACGCGCATGGCGTGGGGGTAGGCCGACAGGTCGCACCCCATGCGCTGCGCGTTGGCAATCTGCGGCACCAGGCAGCAGTCGGCCAGCGTCGGCGCCGCGCCGAAGCAGTACGGCCCGCTGCCGTGGCGCTGCAGCAGGGATTCCACCGTGGCCATGCCTTCGCTGATCCAATGGCGGTACCAGGCGTTTTTCTGTTCGTCGGTGGCGCCCAGCACGTCCTGCAGGTAGCGCAGGATGCGCAAGTTGTTCACCGGGTGCATGTCGCAGGCAATGGCGTACGAAAGCTCCAGCACGCGCGCGCGCTGGTCGGGATCGGCGGGGATCAGGCGCGGCTCGGGGTGCCGGGCATCCAGGTAGTCGATGATGGCCAGCGACTGCCCCAGCGCCAGGCGGCCGTCGTCCAGCAGCGGCACGTTGGCGGACGGGTTGCGCGCCACGTAATCGGCGGCGCGGTGCTCCAGTTTGCGGATGTTGACGGGCGCGTAGTCGTACGGCAAGCCCTTGAGCGCCAGCGCGATGCGCACGCGATACGAGGTGGAACTGTTGAAGAAGCTGTGCAGTTGCATGAAGGTCTACTGGGGGGTGGCGGATAGAGGGGCGCTCAGTCGGCGCTGATGCCGGTGCGCGTGATGATGTCGTCCCAGCGCTTGGCGTCCCTGGCGACCAGCGCGCCGAACTCGGCTGGCGTGGAGGTGGCGGGCACCATGCCCTGGGCGTCGAATGCGCGGGCGGTGGCCGGATCTTGCAGAATGACGTTGATGGACTGGTTCATGCGCTGCACGATCGCCTCGGGCGTGCCGGCCGGCGCGAACAGGCCGTACCACATGTCCACGTCGGCGCCCTGCAACCCGGCCTCGGTCAGGGTCGGCACGTCGGGCAATTGGGGCAGCCGCCTGGGGCTGCCGGTCGCGATGACTTTCAGCTTGCCGGCCCGCACCTGCGGCAAGGCCACGTGCACCGGCAGGAACATATAGTCCAGCCGCCCGCCCAGCATGTCGGTAACGGCCCCGGCGGTGCCTTTGTAGGGCACGTGCAGCATGCTGGCGTGGGTGCGGTCCAGGAACAGCGCCATCGACAGATGGTGCGGCGTGCCCACGCCGGGCGTGCCGTAGGTGAGCTTGCCGGGCGCGGCCTGGGCGGCCTTGACCACGTCGGCCACCGTGGCGGCCGGGTTGGACGGATGCGTGACCAGCAGCAGCGAACCCCATGAGGTCTGGCCGATGGGCGCCAGGTCTTTCAGCGGGTCGAAATGCAGCTTGCCCTTGTACAGGCTGCTGTTCATGACCAGCGTGTTCACCGTGACCAGGAAGGTGTAGCCGTCGGGTTCGGCGCGCGCGGCCTTCTCGGTGCCGATGTTGCCGCTGGCGCCGGCCAGGTTCTCCACCACCACCGGCTGGCCCAGCGCCTGCGGCAGGCGGGCGGCCAGCTGGCGCGCGATCAGGTCGATGCCCGTGCCGGGCGTGAAGGGCACCACCAGCGTAATCGGCCGCTCGGGCCAGGCGGCGTGGCTGGCCGTGGCGGCCAGTGCCAGGGCCAGCGCGGCCATGGCGCGGATCAAAGTGTTCATGTGTCTCTCCGGGTTGTCTTATAGGTATGCGGTACGGGCGTGTTGCCAGGTGTCTGACGGCCAGCGGGAGTCAGACACCTGCCGCGCCGGCTACAGGAACGATGCGCGCGCTTTCAGGCCGGCCGGGTCGAAGCCGGCCACCTGCTTGTAGCGGTGCGAGATGCCTTCCAGTTCTTCGCGGCTGATGACGTCTTCGATGCGCTGGTAGGGGCGGTCGCCCGAGCGTTCGTACACTTCGCGCAGGATGGCGTCGGGCGGGTTGCTGCGGTTGGTCAGCACTACGCGCGTGGTGGCCTCGACTCGCGCGCGGTCGTATTCCTGCAGGGCCGCCTCGCCCAGGCCCAGGTGCTTGAGACGCCCGGCCAGGTAGCGCGCGTCGATCACCGCCTGGCCGGCGCCGTTCGAGCCGCGCGGCACCATGGGGTGGGCGGCATCGCCCAGCAGCGTCATGCGTCCGCGGGTCCAGGTGGGCAGCGGGTCCTGGTCGACCATGGGATATTCCAGTATGGAATCGGCATTGCGGATCAGCGCCGCCACGTCCAGCCAGTCGAACTGCCAGTCGGCGAACGCCGGATAGAAGTCTTCCAGCCGGCCGGCGCGAGTCCAGTCGCGCTGGGCCGGCACGGGCGATTCGATTTCCGCCACCCAGTTCACCAACTGGTTGCCATCGGCATCGATGGCGTCGCGGATGGGGTAGATGACCATCTTGCCGCTGGCCAGCCAGCCTGCGCGCACCATGCTGGCGCCGCTGAGAAACGCCGGGTGGCGAGTAACGCCGCGCCACATATTCACGCCCGAATAACGCGGCGGGCCTTCGTGGGGATACAGCTGCTTGCGCACCGCCGAATGGATGCCGTCGCAGCCCACCGCGATCGCGCCCCGCACCGGCGGCAGGGCCTCGCCAGCGCCATTGACCAGATGCACTGTGACGCTGTCGGCGTCCTGGTCGACGCGCACGCAGCGGCTGTCGGTGACCACGCTGTCGGCGCCCAGGCGCTCGCGCACGGCGGCCAGCAGCGCCATCTGCAGGTCGCCGCGATGGATGGAATATTGCGGCCAGTCGTAGCCGGCCGCCTTGCCTGCCGGTTCGCTGTAGATGAACTGGCCGTGGCGGGTAAAGAAGATGGATTCCTTGGTGTGCACGCCCACCGCGTCCAGCGCCGGCAGCAGCCCCAGCTCATCCAGCTCGCGGGCGGCGTGCGGCAGCAGGTTGATGCCCACGCCCAGCGGCCGGATCTCGGGCACGGCTTCGAATACGCGGCAGCCGATGCCCGCCTGGTGCAGGCTCAAGGCAAGCACCAGGCCGCCCACGCCGGCCCCGATGATGACGACGTCGGTATCGGTCTTCATGCGTCAGGCCACCCGCACGCGCAGCGCGTCCAGCCCCTCGACGCCGCCTTCCATCAGGTCGCCCACCTTGACCGGACCCACCCCTTCGGGCGTGCCGGTGTAGATCAGGTCGCCGGGTTCCAGGCGGAAGTAGTTCGACAGATAGGCGATGGTTTCGGCAACCGACCAGATCAGTTTCGAGGTGTCGCTGCGCTGGCGATCCTGCCCATTGACCTGCAGCCAGATCGCGGCGCGCGACAGGTCGCCCGCATCGGCCGCGCGGCGCAGGGGCGCGATGGGCGCGCTGTGGTCGAAGGCTTTGCCCAGTTCCCAGGGCCGCCCGGCTTCGCGCATTTTCATCTGCAGGTCGCGGCGCGTCATGTCCAGACCCACGGCATAGCCCCAGACATGCTCCAGTGCCTGTTCCACCGGGATGCGGGCGCCGCCCTTGCCGATGGCCGCGACCAGTTCGATCTCGTAGTGGTAGTTGGCCGTCTCGGGCGGGTAGGGAATTTCCAGTGTGGCGCCGGCCTCGGCCGGCACTACTGCGTCGGCCGGCTTGCAGAAGAAGAAGGGCGGCTCGCGATCGGGGTCGAAGCCCATTTCGCGGGCATGCGCGGCATAGTTGCGGCCCACGCAGTACACGCGGCGTACGGGGTAGCGGTCCTGGCTGCCGGCGACCGGTACGGAAACCGGGGCGGCGGGGGTAAAGACATAAGACATGAATGCGCCTTCGATAGAACGGAATGAATGAAGCGGTCAGCCTTCGCGCGATTCGCGCAGCAGGCCCAGCGCGGCCTGCACCGGCCGGTCGGAATAGCTGAACAGGGTGGCGTCTTCCAGCGCGCCCAGTTGCACGGGCTGCCACGAGGGAGCCACGAAAATGTCGCGCGGGCCGAACTCGAACTGCTGGTCGCCAATGCGTGCGGTGCCGCGGCCCTCGACCACGCTGTACACCGTGGAATCGGTGCTGCGGTAAGTCTTGCCCTGGAAGCCGGCGGGCAGGAATTGCATGAAGGTGGCCATGGTGGGCATGGGGTAGCCGCCCGTGGCCGGGTTCACGTAGCGCAGCTTCACGCCATCCCAGGCATCCAGTTCGCCGTGGCGGTACAACTGGTCCAGCGCTTCGCGGCTGCGTTCATAGGGGTAGTTGAAGATCGGCGACGAGCCGCTGGCCGGCTGGTAGCGCACCGGCGCCATGTTGTGGCCGAAGCGGGCGGTGCTGTCGCCCTCGGGGCGGCTGACCGGCTGCGTGGCGGCCGGGTAGTTCTCGGCAAAGCCGGCATCCAGGAAGCGCAGCAGCGGAATGTCCAGTCCGTCGAGCCAGATCACCGGCTCGCCGCCATCGGCGGCTTCCAGGTTGCCGTGGTCGTGCCAGGTCCAGGAGGGCGTGATGATGAAATCGCCCGGGTGCATGGTGGTGCGCTCCCCATCCACGGCGGTGTAGGCGCCCTTGCCCTCGACAATGAAGCGCAGCGCCGATTGCGTGTGACGGTGGCTGGGCGCGATTTCGCCCGGCAGGATCAGCTGCAGCCCGGCATACAAGGTCTGGGTGATGCTGGCCTGACCCGCCAGCCCGGGGTTTTCCAGGATCAGCACGCGGCGCACGGCCTCTTCGGCGCTGATCAGCGTGCCCGACTCCAGAACGTCGGCGCGCACGTCGTTGTATTTCCATAGCGCCGGCAGGCAGCGCGGCGCGGGCTGGCGCGGCACCAGGTTGTGCAGCGATTCCCACAGCGGCGCCATGTTCTTGCGGGCGATGCGGGCGTAATAGGCGGCGCGGGCGTCGGCGGAAGGGTGGCCGTCGGGCATGATTGTCTCCGGTTCGGGCGGGCCTGGCGGCCAGCCGTTGGCATCTTGTTTTGGCCATTATGACTGTGCCAGCCATGTCAAAAAAAATGAAATAAACTTATTATTCATACATAAAACAATATGACGGGAGGCTCATGGACTGGACCCATCGGCTGCGCCTGCGCAATCTGAAGATGCTGCTCAGCCTGGCGCAGACCCGCAACATCAGCCATTCGGCGGCTATGCTGAACACCACCCAACCGGGCCTGTCCAAGTGGCTGAAAGATCTCGAAGAAGACATCGGCCTGCCGCTGTTCGAGCGCCATGCGCGCGGGCTGCGGCCCACGCCCTACGGCGAAGCCCTGATCGCGCACGCCCAGCGCATCGACGCCCAGCTTGACCGCGCCAGCGGCGACATGGCCGCGCTGCGCGAGGGCGGGGGCGGCCGGGTGGTCATTGGCGCTTCCGGCGCATCGGCCTCCGATACCGTGCCGCTGGCGGTGCTGCGCCTGTTCGAGCGCATGCCGCAGGCGCGCGTCAAGCTCGTCGAAGGCACCACCGACCGCCTGCTGGCCCAGCTGGCGCAAGGCGACCTGGACATCGTCGTGGGCCGCTACGCGCCCGAACACCACGACCCCGCCGTGCAGTCCGAGGCCCTGTACCTCGAACCCGTACACCTGGTGGCGCGCCCGCGCCACCCGCTGTTTACCAAGACCCAGGTGCAGTGGCCCGACGTGCAGGCGTACCGCTGGATTCTGTGGCCCAAGGGCACGCCTATCCGCAACGCGCTGGACACCGCGCTCGAAGCCGTGGGCCTGTCGGCCCCGGCCGACGCGGTGGAGTCCAACTCGGTGACCGTGAACCTTACCCTGATCAACAACAGCGACCTGATCGGCGTGGCATCGCACCGCGCCGCCCTGCGCTTTTCGCACATGAACGCCATGCGCATTGTGCCGCTGCGCCTGTCGGGCTTTGGCTCCGTCGCCATGTACTGGCGCCGCGAAACCTTCCTGCCTGCCGCCGTGGAAGCCGCCATGGCCTGCCTGCGCCAGGCGGTAGCCGACCACGCCCCCGCCCCCCGTTGAGCCGCAGGCAGGCTCAGCACCGATCCGCCCATTGGCCTAGAACGCGTCGTTCAATTGGCACGCCCCCAGTTCCGCGCCGCCGGTTGGGCAGGGGCGGCGCGTTGGGCGGCGGGGCAGTCTGCGTAGCAGACCGAGGGCGCCTGGATGCGCCCGAGCCCGACGCACGTGCGCCGCCCCTGCCCAACCGGCGGCGCGGAACGCCGCAAGAACGAGCGACCGCCACCAGACCCCCCGCGCGCGCCCAGTTGTATCCGTTAGCAAGTTCCGTAACCTCCACCTAGAGACACCCCGGTTACGTTTCCGCGAACTGAAGTATTGCCGTCATCCTGCCTGCCTAGCATCGTCCCCGGGGCCGCCGCGGGTTCCGCCCCGCACCGCCCCGCGCCGCCCACGGACTACGGACAGCAGACATGGACAACGTTATTTCGCTTCAACGCCGCACCGTCGTCGCCCGCACGCCGCTGCCCGGCGACATGCTGGCGTTTCGAGGCATGGTGGGCCACGAGGCCCTGTCGCAATTGTTCGAATTCGACATCGACCTGGCATCGCCCTCGCACTCGCTCGACATGAAGCAACTGCTGGGCAAGCCCTTGACGCTGGACATTCAGGCCGCCGGCGGCCTGCGCCACCTCAACGGCCACATCACCCGCTGCAAGCTCGCCGGCCGCGAAGGCCCCACGTCGCGCCTGTACCGCTATCGCGCCACCGTGCGCCCCTGGCTGTGGTACCTGACACAGACCTCGGACAGCAAAATCTTCCAGAACAAAAGCGTGCCCGACGTCATCCGCGAGGTGCTGGCCGAATACCCCTTCCCCGTCGAATTCAAGCTGGCCGGCAGCTATCGCAACTGGGAATACTGCGTGCAGTACCAAGAGACCGACTTCGCCTTCATCAGCCGCCTGATGGAGCACGAAGGCATCTACTACTGGTTTCGCCACGACGCCGACCGGCACACCCTGGTGCTGGCCGACGACATCACCCAGCACGAGACCTGCCCGGGCTACGACACCATCCCGTACTACGGCCCCGACCGCATCACCGTGCCGCGGCAGGAATACATCTCGAGCTGGGAAATCGCCGAACAGATCACCCCGGGCGCGTTCGCCACGTCGGACTACCACTTCGAGACGCCCGGAGCCGACTTGCAGGCGCGCCGCAACAACCCGGGCGCCTACGACCACGGCGATCTCGAAATGTACGAATGGCAGGGCGGCTACACTAACCCCGCCGACGCCGAACGCTACACGCGCATCCGCCTCGAAGAACTCCAGTGCCGGCAAGAACAGATCAACGGCGCCTGCAACGTGCGCGGCATGGCGCCCGGCTACCTGTACACGCTGCGCAACCACCCGCGCCAGGCCGAAAACCGCGAGTATCTGATCCTGTCGGCGCACTACCGCATCCAGGAAGCCGGCGAGGCCAGCGGCCTGGACGCGGCGGCATTCGACGTGGGCTTTACCGTGCTGCCGTCCGCCACCCCGTTCCGCGCGCCGCGCATCACGCCCGTGCCGCACACGCACGGCCCCCAGACCGCGCGCGTCGTGGGCAAGGCCGGCGAGCAGATCTGGACCGACAGCTACGGCCGCATCAAGGTGCAGTTCCACTGGGACCGCTACGGCCAGAAAAACGAGAACAGCTCATGCTGGGTGCGGGTGTCCAGCCCCTGGGCGGGCGGGGGGTTCGGCGGCATCCAGCTGCCGCGCGTGGGCGACGAAGTCATCATCGATTTTATCGGCGGCCATCCCGACCGGCCCATCGTCATCGGCCGGGTCTACAACGCCAGCAACATGCCGCCCTGGGAGCTGCCGGGCAACGCCACCCAGAGCGGCTTCCTGAGCCGTTCGCGCGACGGCACGCCGGGCAACGCCAACGCGCTGATGTTCGAAGATAAACCAGGCAGCGAACTGGTGTGGCTGCATGCCGAGCGCGACCTGACATCGGAAGTCGAGGGCAACGAACTGCACAACACCGACGGCACCCGCTGCACCACCATCGGTTCCAACGACACCACCGTGATCGGCGCCCTGGGCGGCGGCAACCGCGACATCACCGTGCACGGCACCGACCGCTTGCAGGTCGACAGCACCCGCAACGTCAATGTGGACGGCGCCGAGACCTACACCGTCAAGCAGCAACGCACGGTCCATGTCACCGACGGCCTGATGAAAGAAGAATTCGACCAGGGTCTGCACACTACCGTGGCGGCCAACGGTGAAATCCGCAATATCACCGGGCTGTTCGACGAAACGCTCAACGACGGCGAAAAGCGCCTGGTGACCGGCGCTTTCGAGGAAACCATCGATGGCGACGTCACCCAGACCATCAAGGGCGGCGGCACGTTTACCGAGACCATCATGGCCAACCACATTCACGACCTGACAGGCACCCAGGATTCGACCATTACCGGCGCGGTCACCCATACGGTGAACGGAACGTTTACCCAGACCGTGACCGAGCCGCTGACCGTCAATGCCGACACCAGCATGACGGTCAACACGCCCAGCTGGACGGTCAGCGGCGCCAAGCAGGCATTCTGGACTGGCAGCTTCCTGCGCGGCACGCCGGCGCGCGCCACCGTGGTGCTGGCCGCGGCCGACCTGTGGGGAGTGCGCCAGCAGGTGTATGCCGGCATCAACTCGCAGTGGTCCACGGTGAAGCTGGACCTGGCCGCCTTCAAGAACGGCGACCAGGGTTTCGAGTTCGGCGGCGCCGCCACGCAGATCAAGGGCATCGGCGTGCAGATCAAGAGTGGGGTGGCCGGCATCATTTCGCGGGTAGCCAACATCTTTCCATGACGAGGCAGGCGCAATGAGCAACATGGCGTGGTGGGCAGCCGGGACGATCGCCACCGCGGTGTTCATCGGCTTCGTGGCGATGGTGGTGCGCGAAAACGCCCGGCTCTTCGACCAGGAGCGCGAGCTGGCAGCCCAGTTGGCGGCCGCCGGCCAGCCTGCCGTGGCCACGGTGCTGGCGCTGAGCCGCCAGCCGGGCGGCCGGCCGTTCGCCCTGCCGGTGAAGTTGAGCCTGCGTTTCGCCGATTTCGAGGGCCGTGAGCAGCAGGCCGACCTGCGCCTGCACATCGACCGCGAGCTGCTGGCCGGCTTCATGCCCGGGCAGACCGTGCACGTGCGCTACGACCGCAGCCAGCCTGCCCGCGTCGCGGTCGACCGGCTGCTGACGCCCACCGAGATTCCCGCCGCCTGGCGCGGCAAGTAGCCCGGGGCGCCGACCGATATGAAGATCGTCAAACCCCTGCGCCTGGGAGTGATGAGCCGCCCCTATGTCATGCGCGGCCGCGCCCGGCTGGGTGTCAGCGTGCTGGCGCTGGCCAGCCTGGGCGACACGGCGCTGCTGCAGCCCGAGGCGGATCTGTGGGCCCTGGTTGGCGAGATGCTGGGCGAGGACGGCGTGCTGGACCTGGGCGTGCCCAAGCCCTGCGCCGAGTTCCTGGTCAGCGGCAGCGCCTACACCGCGCACCAGCCGCAGCGCAACGCATGCGTGGCGCGGGTGCGCGTGGGCAGCCTGCGGAAAAGCCTGATGGTGATGGGCGACCGCTATTGGCTGGACCGGCGCGCCACCGAGCCTCTGCCGTTCGACGCCATGCCGCTGGACTGGCGCCACGCGTACGGAGGGCCGTCGTATCCCGACAACCCGCGCGGGCGCGGCGCCGACGAAGAAATCGTCAACGGCGTGCGCACCCGCCGCCTGCCCAACATCGAGCCGCTCGACGGCCGCATGACCCGGCCCGACCAGCAACCCGAGCCGGCCGGGTTCGGGCCGGTGTCGCCCATGTGGCCGCGCCGCTTCCGCCGCGCCGGCGCGTATCACGACAGCTGGCTCGACAACGGCGCCCGAGGCTTCCTGGACACGCTGGACCCGCATTTCTTCAATGCCGCGCCGCCCGACCAATGGTGGCCGGGCCAGCCCGAGTTCGCGCCGGGTGTCGATTACGAAATCTGGAACATGCACCCGACGCATGCCCGCCTGGCGGGCGTGGTGCCCGACTGGCGCGCGCGCTGTTTCCTGAGGCACGCCGAAAGCCAGGCGCTGCGGGCGCTGGACCTGGGCCTGACCACCGCCTGGCTGTTTCCGGACCGCGACCGGGTGGTGCTGATCTACCAGGGCGCCACCGACATCGCCGAAGACGATGGCGCCGATATAGACCTGCTGATGCCGGCCCTGGACCCGCCCGATGCCATGCGGCCGCCATCGCACTATGAAGCGGTGCTGGCCCGGCGGCTGGACCCCGACTACGGACCCTTGCATGTGCTGCTGGACGACGAACTGCTGCCCGAGGCATCGCTGGGCCCCTGGGAGTCGCTCGACAGCTGGAACCCCATGAGCAGCCCGCTGAACCGGAACCAGCGGGCGCGCGCGGCGTCGATGCGGCAGCGCATGCGCGACGAGGCGCGGGCCGCCGGGCTGGATGCATCTGCCTTCGACGTGCCCGAGCCGCCCGCATTCGCCACGCCGTCGCTGCGCGAGCTGCCCGGGCTGGCCAGGCAAGCGCGCCACGCCGCCGAAGAGGCGCGCATCGACATGCTGCATGCGCGCCGCGAACTGGCCCGGCAACTGCAGGCCGAGGCTGGCAACATGCCGCCCGGCATGACGCCTGCCTTGTTGCTGGACGGCGCGCAGGCCGGCGCGGGTCCGGGCGGACCGCCCACGCTGTATGGGCACTCCGGCCTTGCCACCTTGCAGGAGCTGGCCGCCGGGCAACCGCTGGGGCAGGGCGATGCGGCGCTGGACGGCGCTTCCATGCGCGCCATGATGGCGCGCGCCGATGGCCAGTTGCGCGAGATGTACTTGCGTGGCGCGCACCTGCAGCCTGCCGCCGAAGCGGCCAGGCCGGCCCGCGCCGCGCGGTTGCGGCGCCGGGTGCAGGCGCTGCTGGCGGGCAGCCGCGACCTGTCGGGCCTGGACCTGACCGGCGCCGACCTGTCGGGGCTGGACTTGAGCGGCGCGCGCTGCGTGGGCACCTGGCTCGAATGCGCCGACCTGTCGGGCGCGCGCCTGGACGGGGCCGACCTGACGCGCGCGGTGCTGGCGCGCGCGCGGGCCGAGGCAGGCTCATGGCGCGATGTGACGTTGCGGCACGCCAACCTGGGCAGCGCGACGCTTACGGATACGAATCTGTCGGGGGCCCACATCGCCCATTGCGAACTGGCCGGCATCCGGCTGCAGCGCTGCGACTTGTCGGGGCTGACGATGCAAGATTGCCACCTGCCGGGCGTCGAGCTGGCCGGCTGCCATTTCGACGGCGCGGTGTTCGACACCGTGACGTTCTGGCAGCAGGCCCGGTTGACCGACCTGGCCTTTACTCAGGTCCGCATGGCGCGGGTCAGCTGGGTGGACTGCGTGCTGGATGGCGTGGCCTACGAAGGCGCGGAGCTGCTGCGCTGCTCGTGGGTGCAGGTGGAGTGCGACACGCCCGTCGACTGGACCCGCGCGCGCCTGACCACCTGCTGCGTGGTGCTGACCGATCTGGACGAGGCCGTGTTCACCGAAGCGACACTGCACGAGTCCAGTCTGCGCAATATTGGCCTGGCCGGCGCCGATTTCACCGGCGCGCAGTTGCAGCGCTGCGACCTGTCGGGCGCCGATCTGCGGGACGCCGTCCTGGCCGGCGCGCGCGCCGATGAATCGCTGTTCATTCGTGCCAGTCTGGCGGGCGCCGACCTGGCCGACGCCGACCTGAAGAATGCCCTGCTGCACAAGGCCGACTTGACGCAGGCCGACCTGCGCGGCGCCAACCTGTTCCGCGCCGACCTGGCGCAGGCGCTGCTGGATCGCAGCACCGACACGCGCGGGGCCTACGTGCACCTGGCCAATACCCGGCCGGCCACGAGGCCGTCGGCATGATGACCCCCGCCATGCTGCGCGAGCGCATCAAGGGCGGCGAGGCGCTGAGCGACCTGAACCTGCGCGGCATCGCGCTCGACGGCCTGGATCTGGCAGGCGCCGTCATGCACCGCTGCGACCTGACCGGCGCGAGCCTGGCAGGCGCCGATTTGCGCGACAGCTGCTTCAGCGAATGCCGCATGGAGCGGACCGACTGGCGCGGCGCCGACGTCAGCGAGTGCGCGTTTTTCCGCTGCGACCTGGCGCAGGCGGATTTCCGCGAGGCCGCCTGCGCCGACACCGCATTCGTCGAATGCCGGGCGCCGCGTATCGATTTCCGCGGCAACACGCTGAAGTCTTGCCACTTCACGCAGACGGCGTTGAGTGGCGCGCGCCTGGTAGACGTGACGCTGCACGAAGGGTCTTATGCCGAGTGCGCGCTGGACGAGGCCAGCTTCGCGAAGGCCCGCATGGCAAAGGTGACCTTCGTGCGCGCCGACCTGCGCCACACCGACCTGGCGGGCGCGGCGCTGGACAAGACCGTCTTCATTGAAAGCGACCTGAGCGGCCTGGCGCTGGCTGGCCAGGCCCTGGACGGCTGCCAGTTCATCGACGCGCGCATGGATGGCTGCGACCTGCGGCGCGCAAAACTGGTGCAAGCCAATTTCAAGGGGGCATCGCTGCGCCGCGCGCGCCTGAACGGCGCGCACGCCGACCGGGCCCTGTTCGTGCAGGCCGACCTGACCCAGGCCGATGCCGCCGGCGCGTCATTCGAGCAAAGCGCGTGGCCCGACGCGTGCCTGGACGGCGCCGTGCTGAGCGGCGCGAACCTGACCCAGGCCGTACTGCACCGCGCCCGTTGCGTCGCCACGCGCTTTGACGGCGCGCGCCTTGTGTACACCGATTTTTCGTATGCCGATTTGCGCGACGCCGACTTGCGGCATGCGCAACTGCTGCGCACCCAGCTGCATCGCGCCCTGGCCGATGGCGCGCGCTGGAGCTCGCGCGACGGCGTCCTGGACAACGATCCCGCGTTGTACGAAGCCGAGTTGTGGTCGGCGCGGCGCGGCGCCGATGTTGCCGCGCGCAAGGGCCGACCGGCCCCGACGCGATAAAGGAGACCGAGTGTTCGCCGATTGCCAGCTCATGGGAATGGACCTTGCCTTTCCCGACATCTGCAAGACGCCGCCGGCATTGCTGCCCATTCCGTATCCCAATTTCGCGATTGGGCCGATGGCGATTCCCAACGTGTGGAACACGCTGTTGATGATGATGCCGGCGCACAATCTGCTGACCACGATTCCCATGACCAACGGCGACAACGCCGGCGTGGCGTTGGGGCTGATATCGCAGACCGTCATGTCGCAGGCGCGCCGGGTCACCTGCGTGCCCAACGTGCTGTTCGGCTGCATTCCCGCCACGCGGCTGACCTGCCTGACCGTGCAGAACACCATCAACACCATGGGTATGCGCGCGCTGCCCAGCCAGTTGAAGGTGGTGCTGCTGGGCGGTGGCGGCGGCGCGGGCCGTGGCGCGAAGGCCGCAGGCGGCGGCGCGCCGGGCCGCGGCCTGCGCACCGGCCGGCTGGCCACGCGGTCGGCCAAATCGGGCAAGCCCGGCAAGGCCGGTCCCGCGTCCGGCAGCGGCACACCAGGCTCGCCGCGCCCGGCGGCCCAGGCAGGAAAACCCGCCAAAACGGGCGCGCAGAAGGGCGATCCGCGCTACAAGCGCGGCAAGTTCCGCAAAGGCGTGCGCGACAAGGCCTGGGACACCGCGAAAGGCAAGGACGGCCAGGTGCGCGACCCCGTCACCAAGAAGACGATGAGAAAAGACGAGCCCTGGGACATGGGGCATAAGCCCGGCTACGAGCACCACAAGCACGTCAAGAGCGCGGCCGAGCGCGATATCGATCGCAAGCAGTTCCTCGATGAATACAATGATCCATCCCACTACCGGCCCGAGCTGCCCCGATCCAACCGCAGCCACCAGGGCGAACTGAAAACGGACGATTACTTTGGCTTCTGATGCATCCAACCCCGTTTCGCCCCAGCGCAAGGCCGTGGCGCGCCACGCGCTGGCGGTGTTCGAAGGCACGCCGGTGGTGCACGCCTACCGTCACGACGAGATCGACCTGTCGATCGACATCCTCGTGGTGGACGACAGCCCCGACGACGGCCTGGTTTCGTATTCCACCGTCGGCCTGTTCGAAACCGAGCTGCGCCACGGCGACGGCAAGCCGCTACCGATGCGCATCGAGCTCTGCGCCGAGGCGCCGCAAGAACAGGAGTTTTGGGGCAATATCCTCAGCACGGCCGCATTCGGGCTGATGCGCGACGGTCATGCCGCCCTGCCGGGCAGCGCGTTGCCGGATTGCGTGGGCGAATACTATCCCGACGCCACCGTGCCGCACCTGTACCTGTGCGTGCCGTTCTCATGGCAAGACGGCGAATTCCGCCGCCTGGAACTCGGCGGCCAGATCATCAACTGGCTGCAGGCTTTTCCCATCAGCGACGCCGAACTGGCCTACCTGAAAACTCACGGCGCCGACGCCTTCGAAGACCTGCTGCTGGAACACGACCCCGACCTGTACGACCTGGAACGCGATTCGATCGTGTGAGAAAAGACGGCCTGGGCGTTGCCCCGGTCTGCCAGGGATCAGGCTCCGCAGGTGCCTGATCCCGATCTGTTGAGGCAGCGGTTGGCCCACCTCGGTGTCAGGCACCGTGCCGGAGCCTGACACCTGAGGAGAAAAGACGGCCCGGGCGTTGGCCCGGTCTGCCAGGAGTCAGGCTCCGCAGGTGCCTGATTCCGGTCTGTTGAGGCAGCGGTTGGCCCACCTCGGTGTCAGGCACCGTGCCGGAGCCTGACACCTGAGGAGAAAAGACGGCCCGGGCGTTGGCCCGGTCTGCCAGGGATCAGGCTCCGCAGGTGCCTGATTCCGGTCTGTTGAGGCAGCGGTTGGCCCACCTCGGTGTCAGGCACCGTGCCGGAGCCTGACACCTGAGGAGAAAAGACGGCCTGGGCGTTGCCCCGGTCTGCCAGGAGTCAGGCTCCGCAGGTGCTTGATTCCGATCTGTTGAGGCAGCGGTTGGCCCACCTCGGTGTCAGGCACCGTGCCGGAGCCTGACACCTGGGGCACATGGGGATCAGGCACCTGCGGAGCCTGACCCCTGGAATAGGCACTGAGATATCCGAGTCTTGTGGTGTGCGGTGGGGTGCGGGCGGCGCGTTGGGCGGCGGGGCAGCCTGCGTAGCAGGCCGAGGGCGCCTGGTTGCGCCCGAGCCCGACGCACGGCGCCGCCCGCACCCCACCGCACACCACAAGACGTCACAAGAACCAGCACCGCCCCAAACCGCAAGACGTCACAAGAACCAGCACCGCCCCAAACCGCAAGACGTCACAAGAACCAGCACCGCCCCAAACCGCAAGACGTCACAAGAACCAGCACCACCCCAAACCGCAAGACGTCACAAGAACCAGCACCACCCCAAACCGCAAGACGTCACAAGAACCAGCACCGCCCCAAACCGCAAGACGTCACAAGAACCAGCACCGCCCCAAACCGCAAGACGTCACAAGAACCAGCACCACCCCAAACCGCAAGACGTCACAAGAACCAGCACCACCCCAAACCGCAAGACGTCACAAGAACCAGCACCACCCCAAACCGCAAGACGTCACAAGAACCAGCACCACCCCAAACCGCAAGACGTCACAAGAACCAGCACCGCCCCAAACCGCAAGACGTCACAAGAACCAGCACCGCCCCAAACCGCAAGACGTCACAAGAACCAGCACCGCCCCAAACCGCAAGACGTCACAAGAACCAGCACCACCCCAAACCGCAAGACGTCACAAGAACCAGCACCACCCCAAACCGCAAGACGTCACAAGAACCAGCACCACCCCAAACCGCAAGACGCCACAAAAACCCATCCCCCATGGCGTCAGTGCTACGCCGGCCGAGCCCAACCCTTGGCGTGTTCCACGGCCTGCCGCCAGCGGGCCAGGCGCGCGGCGCGCTGGTCGGCATTCCAGCGCGGCTCGAAGCGGCGCTCTGCTTCCCATTGGCCCGCAAACTCCTCCATGCCCGACCAGAACCCCACCGCCAACCCCGCCAGCCCCGCCGCGCCGCGCGCCGTCGATTCCGACACGCGCGGCCGCACCACTGGCACGCCCAGCAAGTCGGTCTGCATCTGCATCAACAGGTCATTGCGCGCCGCGCCGCCATCGACGCGCAGCTCGGACAGCCCGATGCCGCTGTCGGCATTCATGCACGTCAGCAGTTCCGCGCTTTGCAGCGCAATGGCTTCCAGCGTGGCGCGCGCCACATGGGCGCGCGTCGTGCCGCGCGTCAGCCCCACCAGCGTGCCGCGCGCGTACGGGTCCCAGTCGGGCGCGCCCAGGCCGGCAAAAGCCGGCACCAGGAACACGTCGTCCGTGTCGGGCACGCTGGCGGCCAGCGCCTCGACCTGGTCGGAGCGCTGGATGATGCCCAGCCCGTCGCGCAGCCACTGCACCGCCGCGCCGGCCATGAAGACGCCGCCTTCCAGCATATACGTGGGCCGCCCCGCCGGGCCGGCGCCCTGGCCCGGCAGCCCCCAGCCGATGGTGGACAGCAGGTTGTTGCGCGACGCCACCGGAGCGTCGCCCACGTTCATCAGCATGAAGCAGCCAGTGCCGTAGGTGTTCTTGGCCATGCCGGGCTTAAAGCACGCCTGCCCGAACGTGGCGGCCTGCTGGTCGCCCGCGATGCCCGCGATGGGGATCGGGCCGCCGAACCACTCGGGCAAGGCGCGGCCCACTTCGGCGCTGCTGGGGGCCACCGACGGCAGCACGCTGCGCGGGATGTCCAGCAGGGCCAGGATTTCGTCGTTCCAGTCTTGCGTGTGGATGTCGTACAGCAGCGTGCGCGAGGCATTGCTGGGGTCGGTGCTGTGCACCTGCCCGCCCGTCAGCTGCCACACCAGCCAGGTGTCGACCGTGCCGAAGGCCAGCTCGCCGCGCTGCGCGGCTTGCCGCGCGCCCGGCACATTGTCGAGCAGCCAGGCCAGCTTGGTGCCCGAAAAATAGGCGTCCAGCACCAGCCCGGTACGCGCCTGCAGCAGGCGGTCGTGGCCCTGCTCGCGCAGCTTGTCGCACAAGGGGGCGGTGCGCCGGTCTTGCCAGACCAGCGCGCGGGCCAGCGGGCGGCCGCTGGCGCGGTCCCAGATCAGCGTGGTTTCGCGCTGGTTGGTGATGCCGATGGCGGCCACGTCGGCCGCGCTGGCGCCCGCATTGCGCAGCGCCTCGCGGGCCACGTCGAGCTGGCTTTGCCAGATTTCGCCGGCATCGTGCTCGACCCAGCCGGGCTGCGGATAGTATTGGCGGAATTCGCGTTGGCCCACGCCGCGCGCCTGGCCCTGGCGGTCGAACACGATGGCGCGCGAACTGGTGGTGCCTTGATCCAGGGCCAGGATGAACGATTTCGTCACGTAGAACCTGTTTAGCCGTTGATGCCGAAAAGAGCCCCGCCTGCGCGTGGCTCTACCCTTGCAACTGGGCCCCGGCGGAGGGCGACAGCCTGCGGAACGACAGCAGCGAGGCCGCGCACAAACCGCCGATGACCAGGAACGCCACGACCGTGTCGCCGATAGCGACGTGGTCGGCGCCGCGCACGGCCATGCTGAGGTTCAGCGTGACCGCGGCCACCCCCACCCCGAGGCTGATGCCCAGCTGCTGGGCCATGGCCGCGAAGCTGCTGGCGCTGCTCATGCGTTCGGGCGGGATGTCGGCATAGGTTAGCGTATTTACGCCGGTGAACTGCAGCGAACGGAAGAAGCCGCCGGCCAGCAGGATGCCGATCAGCAGCCATACCGGCGTGGTGGCCGTGAAGGCGGCACAGGCCACGATGAACAGCCCCGTGAGCACGGCATTGACGGTCAGCACGCGCCGGAAGCCAAAGCGCTGCACGATCGGCGTGGCCACGAATTTCATCAGCAGCGCGCCGGCGGCGCTGGCGAAGGTGATGAGCCCGGCCGAAAACGGCGTCAGGCCGAAGCCCACTTGCAACTGCACGGCCAGCAGGAACGGCATGGCGCCCACCGCGAAGCGGCACAGGTTGCCGCCCAGCACCGAGATGGCGAACGTGGGCTCGCGCAGCAGGGTCAGGTCGATGATGGGGTGGGCGGCGCGCCTGGCGTGCAGCACGTAAAGCGCACCGCACAGCAGGCCCGTGGCGGCCAGGCTTGCCACCGCCAGCGGCGGAATCAGGCTGTGTCCCAGCGCCTCGAACGCGCTCACCAGGGTGGCCAGGCAAATGGCGCTGAGCAGGAAGCCCAGCCAGTCGAGCCGCGGCGTCGAGGCCTCGCGGATCTCGGGCACGTAGCGGCGCACCAGGGCAATACCCAGGATACCGATAGGGATATTGATCAGGAAGATCCAGTGCCACGACATGTACGTGACCATGAAGCCGCCCAGGGGCGGGCCGATCACCGGGCCCAGCAGCGCCGGGATGGACAGGAACGACATGGCCTTGAGCAGGTCTTGCTTGGGCACCACGCGCAGCAGGATGATGCGGCCCACCGGCACCATCATGGCGCCGGCAATGCCCTGGACGATGCGGGCCAGCACCAGCTGGGTCAGGTTCTGTGACAGGGCGCAGGCCACCGAACTGAGCGTGAAGAGGGCGATGGCCGCCATGAAGACGCGCCGCGCGCCGTAGCGGTCGGCCGCCCAGCCGCTGACCGGTACGAATACCGCCACGGCCAGCAGGTACGACGTAATGGCCACGTTCAGCCGCACCGCGGTCGAGCCCAGGGCCTGCGCCATGACGGGCAGGGCCGTGGCGACCACGGTGGAGTCGAGCATTTGCATGAAGAGCGCGCACCCGACGATGAAGGGAATCATCCGGGCCGCGCGGGCGGCGTCCTGGGGCGGAGAGGAAGGTGAGGGAGAGCTGGCGGTGTCGGCAGGCATGTCGGCAGGGGACAGGGGAGCCCCTCGATTGTAACGCCGACGGCTGCCCGGGGCTGAAGTAAACTCGGGTGATCCGCAACTTGTGCAAATCACGTTGGTGCCATGGCAAGCAATTACGAATCCGAAATCACCCGCTTCCTGAAGGCCTACAAGGCGTCGCATCCCGACGTCGAGCAGCGCCAGCGCGAAGGCCGCGCCCGGTTGTGGGACAAACCCCAGAATACCGAGCTGCTCGAAGGCTTTCGCGCGGCTCGCGTACCGCAAAAGCCGTATGTATATCAGGCCGAGTAGGTGAAACCCACCCGGAAGCGCTGCGAGCAGCGTGACGGCAACCTGATACGCACACGGCGCCCATGACCTCGAATTCCCCCGTTTCCGGCGAAGCCCTGGCCGCCCTGGTCGAGCCGCCGGTCGACAGCACGCCCGACGTCGTCGACAGCGTGGCGTTCGCGCGCCTGTACGGCGAGCCGCTGTTTCAGCTGCCCACCGACCTGTACATTCCGCCGGACGCGCTGGAAGTCTTCCTGGAAACCTTCGAGGGGCCGCTCGACCTGCTGCTGTACCTGATCCGCAAGCAGAATTTCAACGTGCTCGACATTCCGATGGCGGATGTCACGCGGCAGTACCTGTCGTACGTCGAGCAGATCCGCCTGCACAACCTCGAACTGGCGGCCGAATACCTGCTGATGGCGGCCATGCTTATCGAGATCAAGTCGCGCATGCTGCTGCCGGTCAAGAAAACCGACACCGGCGAAGAGCCCGAAGACCCGCGCGCCGAACTGGTGCGGCGCCTGCTCGAATACGAGCAGATGAAACTGGCGGCGCAGAAGCTCGATGCCCTGCCGCAGCTGGGCCGCGACTTCAAGAGCGCCCAGGCGGTGGCCGACATCACCACCGAGCGCATGCTGCCCGACGTCAGCGTCGACGACCTGCGCGCCGCGTGGGCCGATATTATCAAGCGCGCCAAGCTGAACCAGCATCACCACATCACGCGCGAACAGCTTTCCGTGCGCGACCACATGACGCACATCCTGCGGCGCCTGAACGACGTGCGCTTCATGGAATTCGGCGAACTCTTCATGGAGCGCATCCGCGAGGGCGCGCCGGTGGCGGTGGTGGTAGTGCATTTCATCGCCATGCTCGAATTGGCGCGCGAGTCGCTGCTGGACATCACCCAGGCCGAGCCCTACGCGCCCATCTATGTGCGCCTGGCCTATACCAGCGTAGCCGCCGCCGCCTGAGCGGCCCGGCGGCCGCCGATCGTTCCCGGAGACCCCCCTTGAAAGTCGTCCACACCATCCAGGAATTGCGCGATCACCTGCGCGGCCAGAACCGCGTGTCGTTCGTGCCTACCATGGGCAACCTGCACGAAGGCCACCTGGCCCTGATGAAGCTGGCGCGCCAGCATGGCGATCCGGTGGTGGCCAGCATTTTCGTCAACCGCCTGCAGTTCGGCCCCAACGAAGATTTCGACCGCTATCCGCGAACCCTGCGCGACGACATAGAAAAACTCGAGAAAGCGCGCGACGTCTACGTGCTGTTCGCCCCCGACGAGCGCGAGATGTACCCCGAGCCGCAGAATTATCGCGTGCAGCCCCCTGACGACCTTGGCGACATCCTGGAAGGCGAGTTCCGGCCGGGGTTTTTCGGCGGGGTCAGCACGGTGGTGCTGAAACTGCTTTCGTGCGTACAGCCGCGCGTGGCGGTGTTCGGCAAAAAAGACTATCAACAGCTGATGATCGTGCGCAACATGTGCCGCCAGTTCCAGCTGCCGGTAGACATCGTCGCGCACGAGACCGTGCGCGCCGACGATGGCCTGGCCCTGTCGTCGCGCAACCGCTATTTGTCGCCGGCCGAGCGGGCCGAAGCGCCGGCGCTGTATCAGGCGCTGCAATCGCTGCGCCAGCAAGTGGCCGCGGGCGCGCGCGACCTGCCGGCCATCGAGCGCGAAGCCGCGCAGGCTTTGGCCGCGCGCGGCTGGCAGGTGGATTACCTGGCGGTGCGCCGCCAGCGCGACCTGCAGACTCCCCAGCCGCAAGACCTGTCCGCCGGCGAACCGCTGGTGGCCCTGGCGGCCGCCAAGCTGGGCGCCACGCGCCTTATCGACAACCTCGAACTGTAGCGGGGCGGCGCGGCGCCAGCCCCGCGCGAAATCATGTCCTGTCAGCTTTGACAGCTACATCGGCCCCGGTGGCCCTGTCAGACTGCCCTGCAACTCGACAATGCAGGAGACCCCCTCATGCAGGATTCCCTGTCGTCCGGCAGTGTCGTGGGCCGGCTCACTCCGCGCGAGCGGCAGGTTGTGTCGTACCTGGCCGCGGGCAAGCCCAACAAGGTGGTGGCCATCGAGCTCGGCATTTCGCTGCGCACCGCCGAAGCCCACCGCGCGCGCATCTTCCGCAAGCTGGGCGTGCGCAACACGCTTGAACTCGCCTGCACCCTGTGCCGCCATGGCGGCCGTTCAAGATCCTAGTCCGCGGGTAATGCGTGCTAGCGTGCCGGGCCGTCCGCGGCAGTGATGCCGGTGCCGGCCGCCGCCGGGGTGAGGGTTGCCGTCGCGGCGGTCACCGGCCCGGTTGCCGTAGCGGTCAGCGCGCCCGCGGTCGGGATGCGCGGGCCGAAGGGCCCGCCGCCCGCCATCGGCAGGCCGCCCAGCGCCGCTTCGGCCGCCCATACGCCATCGCGGCGCGCCAGCACCTGGTACGTCTGCAACTGGCCGGCGCTGCGCGCCACGACATACAGCGTGCCTTGCAGGAAGCGCATGGCGGGCAGCGAGGCTGCGTGCGCCTCAAGCCGGGTCGGCCGCCCGTCTTCCACCAGCCACAGCGGACCTCCCTGGCGTTCCAGCACCGCCACTGCCACCTCGCCATCCTGGTCGGCGCCGACGGCGGGCCGCCCCACGTATTCGACGCCCAGGTCCACGGCCGGACTCCAGCGCAACACTTGCGTGGCGGTATCGGCCGGCGCCGGGGCGGCGTCCTGCACAATGCGCAGCAAATGCCGGGTGGCGTGGTCGCGCAGATACAGTTCGATCAGGCCTTGCGCGTTGCGTATGGCCGCCAGCCCGCCGCCGCAGCGAGGGGCCGGCACGCGCTGCCACGGGGCCCAGGCGGCCTCGTCCTGCGAGCCGCGCTGGCGGGTGACGTACAGCCAGCCGTCGCGGTCGATGGCGAACGCCCAGTAGCGGCTGTCGGCGTCTTTGGCTATGGCCGCGTTGCCTACCGCGCGGGGCAATTGAGGCAGCGCCTGCCAGGGCGTCCAGCCGCTGTCCAGGCCGCGCAGCGCGGTCCAGTGATACAGGCCGTCGTTGCCCATGACCACGGCGGCCGCGTCGCCGCGCGGCGCCACCGCCGGCGGCCGGGCCGCCCGCACGCCGGCCAGGGCCTGCCAGCCCTTCCAGGTGCCGTCCAGATTCTGCTTGTTGATCCACAGGCCGCCCAGCGTATCGCGCGCCAGTATCCCCACGGATGAATCCGGGTAGGCGAACGACACCAGCGGCCCGGCGGTGCGCCCGCCCAGCGTGTTCCAGCGCCCGCTGCGGGTGTCCCACATATTGACGGCATCGTTGGCTTCGCCGGCGGCGAACACCATCAGCCCGCCTTGCGGGTCGGCAAAGAGCTCGGGCGCCACGTCGTGGCGCGATACGTAGTACGAGCGGCGCACCCAGGCCGCGGCCGGGCCGGCGGGTTCCTTGCATCCGGCAGGCCCCGAGCAATAGTGGTAGTCGTTCCAGGCGTACTGCCGGAAAATTTCCGATTTGCTGGCGATTTCGGCGTCGGCCAGGTTGGCCTCGCGTTCCTGGCTGGGGTAGTCGATGTAGCCGGTTTCGGCATAATTGCCCGGCGTCTGGGCAATGGCTTCGCGCACCAGGCGCGCGCTGGCGATGTGGTCGGGGTGTCCGTGGCCGGCGCAGCGCCAGCACAATTTTGTGTACGGCACGCTGATCGTGTCGTCGAGGTGCCGCACGGTGGTGGGGCCGTAGCCGCCGATGATGGCGGCCAGCGTGTGCACCAGGTCGGCGCGGCGGTATGTCTCGTGGTACGGGCCCAGCGTGTCGGCGGTCATGCCCGGCACGGATTCGGCCTGGCTCAGCGGGGTCAGGCTGCCCCAGCCTTTGCCCAGCCAGGGGTCTTTCAGGCGCATGTGCCATAGCTGGACATGCGGGTTGCCCTGCAGCGTGAAGCGGGCGACGTGGTAGGCGCCGACCTGCACGGTGTCTGCTTTCCACAAGTCGGGCTGCTTGGCCATGTAGGCATAGGCCGCGCGCACGCCGCGTTCGCGGCCCAGCATGTAGGGTTCGCCTTCGCCGGCGTCGCTGGCGGTCAGGTACACCACCTGCACGCAGCCCCCGGCCTCGATGTTCGAGGCGATGTCGGGGTTCATGAACAGCAGGTCGTCATCCAGGTGGGCGACGAAGGCCAGGTCTTTGATGCCGCGGCATTCGGCGAGGGTGGGGGGCGCGGCGGCGGCGACCGGCAGGGCGGGTGCGGCAGCGGCCGCGCCGGCGCAGGCAAACCAGGCCAGGCCGGGCAACAGGAAACGGATGGCGCGCAGGCAGCGGGCCGGAACGAAGCGCATGGATCGTCAGGCGGACGACAACCCGATACGGAGCCTGGCGGTGAGCTGCGTCAGCCCGGGTATCCTGGTGGCGTAACGTCGTTGTTATACGGTGCGCGGCGAGTATAGCGGGTCGCTCGCGCGGGTGCTATCGGGGGTGGCCTGGGGTTCGGAGCTTGCGTGGTGGGAGGCGTTCTTGCACCGTCCCGTGGCGTGCGGCCGGGCGGGGGCGGCGCCCGTGCGTCGGGCTCGGGCGCAACCACGCGCCCTCGGCCTGCTGCGCAGGCTGCCCCGCCGCCCAACGCGCCGCCCCCGCCCGGCCGCACGCCAAGGGACTGCGGACGGCGAATGCCGATCAGGTGTGTGGTGCTCGTGGGGTGTCAGACACCGGTCGTCAGACACTGGCCGCGGGACGCGCTGCGCGTGGTGAAGCGCTGACGCTTAATCAGGTGTCTGACTCCCGGAGGGTGTCAGACACCGGGCCGTTTCTTCGCGGCGGGCGCGCCGCGTGCGGGTCAACAGCGATGCCTATCCGTGTCCGTTAGCGCGCAGCGCGTTGACGGGCCTTTACAGGCATTTGGGGGCGGGCTGGCCGGACAGTTCGTCGATGGCGTCCAGGTCGGGCTGGCGCGTCAGGCTGTAGTTCAGGTTGGGGGATTTGCCCAACACCGATTTCACGCGCAGCACGTTGTTGGCGGCCACGATGAGTTCGATGCGCTGGGTGCCGTCGGCGCCGGCCAGCAGCACGCGCGGCGGGCGTTCGGCGGTGGCGTCCCAGCAGCCCTGTTCGGCCGACGGCTTGCCCAGGTTGCCGGCGCTGTCCAGGTAGGCGATGCGGCTGCGCCAGCGGCCGTTGGGCGCCAGCGTCAGGGTGACACGCTGGGCCGCGCATTGCGGCGAAGGGGTCAGGCAGGGCAGGGTGCCCATGTAGGTCTGGGGCTGGGGCACCAGCGCATGGGCCGCGGGCGAGACGCTGCCGGCCGCTTCGGCGGCGGCGTCGGCGCTGCTTTCGGTGGCTTTGGCAGCCGCGGCGTCTTCGGCGTCGGTGCGGCCGCGGGTCTGGCCCGGAGGCGGCGCTTTCAGTTCGATCTGCAGTTGCGAGGGCGCGCGCACCACCGGCCGGTAGCCCGCGCCTTCTCCCTGGTATTGCGCGTCGGTCGTCGTGCTGGCTGCCGGCGGGTTGTAGTAGCCCTGGCTGCGCTGTTGGGCACAGCCGGCCGCCAGCAACACGGTGCCCGCCAGCGCGGCCACGGTCAGGGTCGGAAAGCTGCGGCGGGGCGCCGGAGAAAGCACGGGATCGGGCATGGTGGCTCGTGGCGGGAGTTGGATATGTCCGGAATTCTACGCATTTATGCAAACATCCGATACGCTTGTGCGGCGATCCGGGTTTGAACTATTCGCCGCATGCCGGAATAATGCGACGTCGCCGGTATTGCGGCCGGCCCCGTCCCGCGCGGGCATTTTCCTGTCTGAACTACATGTGGCACCCCTTTGCAGTCGATCCCGGATGGGCCATTGCCATGGCCGCGTTGCTGGGCCTGGTGGTCGGCAGCTGGCTGAGCGTGCCGGCGCACCGCCTGCCGCGCATGATGGAACGCGAATGGCTGCAGCAGTATCAGGAGTTCCGGCCCGCCGCCTCCGGCCCCGAGCCGGCGGCATCCGCCTACACGTTGTGGCGCCCGGGCTGGCACTGCCCGGCCTGCGCCGCCCCGGTGCGCGGCTGGCGCCGGCTGCCGGTGCTGGGCTGGCTGCTGCTGCGCGGGCGCTGCGGCGCTTGCGGCGAGGCCATCGGCTGGCGTTATCCCGCCGTCGAGGTGACCGCGGCACTGCTGTTCGCTCTGTGCGCGTGGCGTTTCGGGCCCACCCCCATCGCGCTGTGCGCCATGGGCCTGTGCGCCGCGCTGCTGGCTCTGGCCTGGATCGACCTGCAGACCAGCCTGCTGCCCGACGCCATCACGCTGCCGCTGGCCTGGGCCGGGCTGCTGGTCAATCTGGGCGGCGCCCTGGCGCCCTTGCCGCTGGCCGTGCTGGGGGCCGTGGTCGGCTATGTATTCTTGTGGCTGTTGTTCCACATGTTCCGCCTGCTTACCGGCCGCGAAGGCATGGGCTATGGCGACTTCAAGCTGCTGGCGGCGCTGGGCGCGTGGTTCGGCTTGGCTGCGCTGCCCGGCTTGCTGCTGGTGGCCTCGCTGGCCGGCGTGGCCGGCGCCGGCATCCTGCGCCTGACGGGCCACGCGCGGCGCGGCCAGCCTCTGCCGTTCGGCCCGTACCTGGCGCTGGCCGGCATGGTGATGCTGCTGGCGGCGGGGGGGGCGGCATGGTTCTGACGCGGCGCCGGGGCGTATGCTCAAGCCGCCCACACAGGCAATGTTATTGATGGAATACCCGCTATGTACAAAATCGGCCTGACTGGCGGCATTGGCTCCGGCAAGACGCGCGTGGCGGACATGCTGGCCGAATGGGGCGCGGCGGTGGTCGACACCGACGCCATTTCGCACGACCTCACCGCCCCCGGCGGCGCGGCCATGCCCGCCATCGGCCAGGCCTTCGGCGACGCCGCCGTGGCCGCCGACGGCTCGCTCGACCGGGCCTGGATGCGCGACCTGGTGTTCCGCGAGCCCGATGCCCGCGCGCGCCTCGAAGCCATCCTGCATCCCCTCATCGGCCTGCATACCCGGCGCGCGGCCGAGGCGGCGCAGGGCGACTACCTGGTCTTCGTGGTGCCCCTGCTGGTTGAATCGGGCCGCTGGCGCGAGCAGGTCGATCGCATTTGCGTGGTCGATTGCGATCCCGCTACCCAGGTGGCCCGCGTGCAGGCGCGCAGCGGGCTGACGGAGCAGGCCATACGGCGTATCATGGCGGCACAGGCCGCGCGGGCAACCCGGCTCGCGGCAGCGGATGACGTCATCATCAACGATGGCGCCACGTCTGCCCAGCAGTTGCGCGCGCGGGCAAAGGCTCTGCACGACAGCTGGTGCCGATTGGCGGCGGCACCGCGCCGGCTTCCGCCAGGCGCGGCCGGCATCCCTGAATAACCCGGCCCGCGGGCCGCTCACAAACAGGCCTGTATAAAGCGTGATTCTTTACGAATATCCCTTCAACGAGCGTGTCCGCGCCTATCTCCGGCTGGAGTATCTGTTCGACAGATTGTTCTATTTCGCACGTGAGGGCGACGCCCGCCATCACCAGATTGCGGTCGCCACCTTGTTCGATATTCTCGACGCTACCGAACGCACCGACATCAAGACTTCCGTCCTGCAAGACCTCGAACGCCAGCGCGCGGCGCTGCAGGCATTGCGCGACCATCCCGGCGTGGCGCAAGACGCCCTCGAATCCATGCTGGCTGAAATGGAACGCACGGTAAGCGGCCTGGCGGGCCAGGGGCGCGCCGGCCAGCCGTTGCGCGAGAACGAATGGCTGGTCAGCCTGCGCGGCCGGCTGGCGGTGCCGGGCGGGGCCACCCAGGTCGACATGCCTTCGTACCATGCGTGGCAGCATCGAACCGAAGCGGTACGCTGCGCCGACCTGCAAACCTGGACGGCGCCGCTGCGCCCGCTGCACGATGCCGTGGCCATGGCGCTGCGCCTGTTGCGCGAATCGGGCCGGCGTTCCGAAATCGTGGCCGAACAGGGCGGCTACCAGCAAATGCTGGCGGGCAAGCTGTTCCAGCTGTTGCGGGTCTGGATCGACCCGGCCCAGGGCGTCTTTCCTGAAATCAGCGCTAACAAATACATGATCTGGATACGGTTCTCGGCTCAGGACGGCGACGCCAAGCCCCAGCAGGTGGCGCGCAACATCGATTTCCAGATGTCTCTGTGCAGTTCCTGATGCCGGCCAGGCAGGGCCGGGCGGTTTCCGCCTGATTCCTGTTGCGGTGTATTTCAGGGCCGGGCGTCCGCCGCCGTAAACGGACGCAGTTGGGGGACAATAGCGGCTCCCGCTGTCCGCGTCCCATATTCCATGCCCGAACGCCAATCCGCTACGCCGACACCACGCCGCAAACGCCGCCTGGCCGCCATCGTTCTGTTGTTGCTGGCCGCCGCGGTGGCGGCATGGCTGCTGTTCAAACCCGGCGGTTCGCAGCAGGCCGCCACTCGCGGCGGCCGGGGCTTCGGCGGGGCGGCCACGATGAACATGCCGGTGCCCGTGCGGGTGGCCGAGGCCGGCACCCAGGACATCAACATCGTGCTGCGCGCCCTGGGCACCGTCACGGCCTACAACACCGTCACGGTGCGCAGCCGGGTCGACGGCGAGCTGGTGCGGGTGGCGTTCGCCGAAGGCCAGCGCGTCAAGGCCGGCGACCTGCTGGCGCAGATCGATCCGCGCCCGTTCGAAGTGGCGCTGGCGCAGGCACAGGGCCAACAACAGCAGAACCAGGCCTTGCTGGCCAACGCGCGGCGCGACCTGCAACGCTACCAGACGCTGTTCAAGCAGGATTCCATCGCACGCCAGCAGCTCGATACCCAGGCGGCGTTGGTGCGCCAATATGAAGGCACGCAGAAAATCGACCAGGCCGCGGTCGACAATGCCAAGCTGCAGCTGAGCTACACGCGCATTACGGCGCCTATCAACGGGCGGCTGGGCTTGCGCAGGGTCGACCCGGGCAACCTGGTGTCCGCCGGCGACACCGACGGCCTGGTGGTCATTACGCAAACCCAGCCCATCGCGGTGGTGTTCTCGCTGCCCGAAACCCAGCTGCCCGAAGTGCTGGAACAGGTGCGCGCCGGCCGCACCCTCACCGTGCAGGCCTACGACCGCGCCGACACCCAGGCCATTGCGAGCGGCCAGCTCGAAACCATCGACAACCAGATCGACGTGGCCACCGGCACCGTGAAACTCAAGGCGCGCTTCGACAACGCCGACGAAATGCTGTTTCCCAACCAGTTCGTCAACGTGCACCTGCTGGTGCAGACGCGCCCCGACACCACCGTCATTCCCACCGCGGCCGTGCAGCAAGGGTCGGCCGGCGCTTTCGTGTTCCTGCTGCGCCAGGACAGCACCGTGGAAGTGCGGCAGGTAAAGCTGGGCGCCATCAACGGCGACCGTGTCGCCGTAAATGAAGGCCTCGCGCCCGGCGACCGTGTGGTGGTCGAAGGCACCGACCGCCTGCGCACCGGCGCCAAGGTGAACGTCGTCACTGGCGATGCCGCGATTCCGGCAACGCCCGGCCAAGCGCTGGGCGCCGGCCAATCTGCACCGAAGGCGCCGTGAGCCCGTCACGCCTGTTCATCCTGCGGCCGGTCGCCACCACGCTGTCGATGGTGGCGATCCTGATCGCCGGGTTCATCGCCTACCGCCTGCTGCCGGTGTCGGCGCTGCCCGAAGTCGACTATCCCACCATCCAGGTGGTGACGCTGTATCCGGGCGCGAGCCCCGACGTCATGACCTCGCTGGTCACCTCGCCGCTTGAGCGCCAGTTCGGACAGATGCCGGGGTTGAACCAGATGTCGTCCACCAGTTCGGGCGGCGCCTCGGTGATCACGCTGCAGTTCAGCCTCGATTTGTCGCTGGACGTGGCCGAGCAGGAAGTGCAGGCCGCCATCAATGCCGCCTCGAACCTGCTGCCCAGCGACCTGCCGGTGCCGCCCATCTACAACAAGGTCAACCCCGCCGACGCGCCGGTGCTGACGCTGGCCATCAGTTCGCCCACCATGCCGCTGCCGCAAGTGCGCGACCTGGTCGACACCCGCATGGCGCAGAAGCTTTCGCAGGTGCCGGGCGTGGGACTGGTGGGCGTGGCGGGCGGCCAGCGGCCGGCCGTGCGCATCCAGGTGAACCCGCGCGCGCTGGCGGCGGCCGGCATGTCGCTGGCCGATCTGCGCACCGCGGTGGTGGGCGCCAACGTCAACCAGCCCAAGGGCAACCTCGACGGCCCCGAGCGCTCGACCACCATTGACGCCAACGACCAGCTCAAGTCGCCCACCGACTACAACGACCTCATCATCGCCTATCGCAACAACGCGCCGCTGCGCCTGTCCGATGTGGCCACCGCCGTGCAGGGCGCCGAAGACGTGCGGCAGGCGGCCTGGGCCGGCGGCCAGCCCGCCATCTTGCTGAACGTGCAGCGCCAGCCCGGCGCCAACGTCATCGACGTGGTCGACCGCATACGGGCCATGCTGCCGCAGGCGCAAGCGGCGCTGCCTGCCACGCTGGACGTCAGCATTGTGTCCGACCGCACGCAGACCATTCGCGCCTCGGTGTCCGACGTGCAATTCGAGATGATGCTGGCGGTGGCCCTGGTGGTCATGGTGACCTTCCTGTTCCTGCGCAGCCTCACCGCCACGTTCATTCCCAGCGTGGTGGTGCCGCTGTCGCTGGTGGGCACCTTCGGCATCATGTACCTGGCGGGCTTCAGCATCAACAACCTGACGCTCATGGCGCTGACCATCGCCACCGGTTTCGTGGTGGACGACGCCATCGTCATGATCGAAAACATCGCGCGCCACCTCGAACAGGGCGAAACTCCCATGCAGGCCGCGCTCAAGGGGGCGGCGCAGATCGGTTTCACACTGATCTCGCTTACTTTCTCGCTCATCGCCGTGCTGATTCCACTGCTCTTCATGACCGAAGTGGTGGGGCGGCTGTTCCGCGAGTTCGCCATTACGCTGGCCGTGGCCATCTTGATTTCGCTGGTCGTGTCGCTGACGCTCACGCCCATGATGTGCGCGCGCCTGCTGCGGCCCGAATCCGAGCAGCGCCACGGGCGTTTCCACCAGGCCACGGGCGCCTTCATCGACCGCACCATTGCCCACTACGACCGCATGCTGCAGTGGGTGCTGGCGCACCAGCGGCTGACCCTGCTGGTGGCGCTGGGCACCTTCGTGCTGACGGCGCTGCTGTATATCGCCATTCCCAAGGGCTTTTTCCCGCAGCAGGACACCGGCATGATCCAGGCCATTACCCAGGCCCCGGCCTCGGTGTCGTTCCCGGCCATGGCGCAGCGCCAGCAGGAAGCCGCGCGCATCGTGCTGCAAGACCCCGACGTTGAATCGGTGTCGTCGTTCATTGGCGTGGACGGCACCAATGCCACCTTGAACACCGGCCGCATGCAGATCGCCCTGAAGCCGCACGGCGAGCGCGACGGCGACCTGGCCGAGGTCACGCGGCGCCTGCAGCAGGCGCTGGACGCCCAGCAGGGCCTGAAGGTGTACATGCAGCCGGTACAGGATCTCACCATCGAAGACCGCGTCAGCCGCACGCAGTACCAGATGACCTTGTCCAACCCCGACATCGCCGTGCTGGCCGAGTGGGCGCCGAAGCTGGTCGAGCGCCTGTCGCAACTGCCCGAGCTTACCGACGTGGCCCACGACCTGCAGGACGACGGCCTGCAAACGTGGGTGGACATCGACCGCGACGCCGCCGCGCGCCTGGGCATTTCCACCTCGGCCATCGACGAGGCCCTGTACAACGCCTTTGGCCAACGGCTTATTTCCACCATTTTCACCCAGTCGAACCAGTACCGCGTGGTGCTGGAAGTGCTGCCGCAATTCCGCCAGTCGCCCGAGGCGCTGGGCCAGATTCACCTGGCCACCGAATCGGGGACGCTGGTGCCGCTGTCGGCCGTGGCGCATATCTCGCAGGGCCGCACCATGCTGGCCATCAACCGGCTCGACCAGTTCCCCATGACCACGGTGTCGTTCAACCTGGCGCCGGGCGCCTCGCTGTCGGCGGCGGTCGATGCCATCGCCGAGGCCGAGGCCGGCATCGGCATGCCGGCCAGCATCGAAACCCGCTACCAGGGCGCCGCGCTGGCGTTCCAGAATTCCCTGTCGAGCACGCTGTGGCTGATTCTGGCGGCAGTGATCACCATGTACATCGTGCTGGGCGTGCTGTACGAAAGCTACATCCACCCCGTCACCATTCTGTCCACCCTGCCGTCGGCGGCGGTGGGCGCGCTGCTGGCGCTGATGATCAGCGGCACCGAACTCGACATGATCGGCATCATCGGCATCATCTTGCTGATCGGCATCGTCAAGAAGAACGCCATCATGATGATCGACTTCGCCCTCGAAGCCGAGCGCAAGCGAGGGCTGGCGCCGCGCGCCGCCATTCATGAAGCCGCGCTGCTGCGCTTTCGGCCCATCTTGATGACCACGCTGGCGGCGCTGTTCGGCGCGCTGCCCCTGATGCTGTCCACCGGCACCGGCGCCGAACTGCGCCAGCCGCTGGGCCTGGTCATGGTGGGCGGCCTGTTGCTCAGCCAGGTGCTCACGCTGTTCACCACGCCGGTCATCTACCTGATGTTCGACCGCCTGGCGCGGCGCGGCCGCGCGCGGCCCGTGGCGGAGCAGCCATGATCCTGTCGGCGCCCTTCATCGTCCGCCCGGTCGCCACGGTACTGCTGTGCCTGGGGCTGGTGCTGGCGGGAGTGCTGTCGTTCCGCCTGCTGCCGGTGGCGCCGCTGCCCGAGGTAGACCTGCCTATTATTTCGGTCACCGCCAACCTGCCCGGCGCCAGCCCCGAGACCATGGCGTCCAGCGTGGCCACGCCGCTGGAGCGTTCGCTGGGCAGCATTGCGGGTGTTACCGAAATGACCTCGCGCAACTCGCAGGGTTCAACCCGCATCACGCTGCAGTTCGATCTCAGCCGCGACATCGACGGCGCGGCGCGCGACGTGCAGGCGGCCATCAACGCGGCGCGCTCGCTGCTGCCTACCGGGCTGCGCAGCAATCCCACGTATCACAAGGTCAATCCGTCGTCGGCGCCCATCATGGTGCTGGCGCTGACCTCCGACACGCTCAGCCAGGGCCGGCTGTACGACCTGGCCTCGACCATCGTGGCGCAGAAACTGGCGCAGGTGAACGGCGTGGGCGAGGTCACGGTCGGCGGCAGCTCGCTGCCGGCGGTGCGGGTAAACCTTATTCCGGGCGCGCTGTCCAGCCGCGGGGTATCGCTCGACGAAGTGCGCGCCACCCTGACCGAGGCCAACGCCAACCGGCCCAAGGGCGTTGTCGAGAACGACCGCTACCACTGGCAGATCATGGCCAGCGACCAGCTCGAGCGCGCCGAACAGTACCGGCCGCTGGTCGTGGCGTGGCGCGACGGCGCGGCCGTGCGGCTGTCGGACGTGGCCACGGTCGAGGATTCCGTCGAAGACCTGTTCCAGACCGGTTTCTACAACAACCGCCAGGCCATTTTGCTGATCCTGCGCCGCCAGGCCGACGCCAACATCATCGAAACTGTCGAAGCCATACGCGCGCAGTTGCCGCAACTGGCGGCGCTGCTGCCGGGCGACGTGGACATGACCGTTGCGCAGGACCGCACGCCCAGCATCCGCGCCTCGCTGCACGAGGCCGAGCTGACGCTGGTGGTGGCCGTGGCGCTGGTAATGCTGGTGGTGCTGCTGTTCCTGCGGCACTGGCGCGCGGCGCTGATTCCCAGCGTGGCGGTGCCGGTATCGCTGGTGGGCACCTTCTGCATCATGTACTTGTGCGGCTACACCCTGAACACGATCTCGCTGATGGCGCTGATCGTGGCCACGGGGTTCGTGGTCGACGACGCCATCGTGGTGCTGGAGAACATCATGCGCCACATCGAGCAGGGCGCCTCGCCCATGCGGGCCGCGCTGCGCGGCTCGCGCGAGGTGGGCTTCACCGTGCTGTCGATGAGCCTGTCGCTGGTGGCGGTGTTCATTCCCATCTTGCTGATGGGCGGCGTTGTGGGGCGGCTGTTCCGCGAGTTCGCCGTGACGCTGTCGGCCGCCATCATGGTGTCGCTGGTCGTGTCGCTGACGCTCACCCCAATGATGTGCGCGCGCCTGCTGCGCACCCAGGACCACGGGCGCGCGCCGGGCCGGCTGTCGCGGGCCATCGGGCGCGGTTTCGACGCAGTGCTGGCGCGCTACCGACGCAGCCTGTCATGGGCGCTGGCGCATGGGCGCATCATGCTGCTGCTGCTGGCCGCGGCCATCGGCCTGAACGTGTACCTGTACGCGGTCGTGCCCAAGGGGTTTTTTCCGCAGCAGGACACCGGCCAGTTGCTGGGGTTCTTCCGGGTCGACCAGGGCACTTCGTTCCAGGCCACGGTGCCCAAGCTGGAATACTTCCGCAAGGTAATCCTGTCCGACCCGGCGGTAGCCAGCATTACCGTGCACGCAGGCGGGCGCGGCGGCAGCAACAGCAGCTTCATGTCGATCCAGCTCAAGCCCCAGGCCGAACGCAAGGCCAGCGCCAACGATGTGGTCAACCGGCTGCGCGGGCGCTTGCAGAACACCCCGGGCGCGCGCGTTTTCCTGGTGCCGCAGCAAGACATTTTCCTGGGCGGCGGGCAGGGCAGCGGTTCGTACGACTACACCCTGCTGGCCGGCGAACTGTCGCTGCTGCGCACCTGGATGCCCAAGGTGCAGCAGGCCATGGCGGCGCTGCCCGAGCTTACCGATGTGGACACCAGCGTCGAAGACAAGGGCCGCCAGGTCGAGCTGGTGATCGACCGCGAGGCCGCGACGCGCCTGGGCATCAGCATGTCTGACATTTCCGCGGTGCTGAACAATTCGTTCAGCCAGCGGCAAGTGTCCGTCATGTATGGCCCCTTGAACCAATACCACGTCGTCATGGGGGTCGTCCAGCGTTTTGCCCAGGACGCCGAGTCGCTCAAGCAGGTGCACGTCATTACCCAGGACGGCCGGCGCGTGCCGCTGGCGGCCTTCGCGCATTTCGAGTCGGGCAACGCGCCGCTCAGCGTGCGGCACAACGGCCTGCTCGCGGCCGACGAAATTTCGTTCAACCTGGCGCCGGGCGTGTCGCTGGACCAGGCCATCCGCGCCATAGATGCCGCCGTGGCGCGCATCGGGCTGCCGTCCGACCAGATTCAGGCTGGCTTCCTGGGCACGGCGGCGGCCCAGCAAGAGGTGCAAAGCCAGCAGCCCTGGCTGATTCTGGGCGCGCTGGTCACCATGTATATCGTGCTGGGCATCCTGTATGAAAACCTGGTGCATCCGCTCACGATTCTGTCGACCCTGCCGTCGGCGGGCATCGGCGCGCTGCTGGCGCTGATGCTGGTGGGCAGCGAGTTCACCATCATTGCCCTGATCGGCGTGTTCCTGCTGATCGGCATCGTGAAGAAGAATGCCATCATGATGGTCGACTTCGCGCTCGACGCCGAGCGGCGGCGCGGCCTGTCGCCGCGCGACGCCATCTTCGAGGCCTGCCTGACGCGGTTCCGTCCCATCATGATGACCACGCTGGCGGCCATTTTCGGCGCGCTGCCCCTGGTGCTGGCCACCGGCGCCGGCGTCGAGATGCGCCAGCCCCTGGGCGTTACCATCGTCGGCGGCCTGATCCTCAGCCAGATTCTTACGCTGTACACCACGCCGGTCGTGTACTTGTACCTGGATCGCTTCCGCCTGTGGGCGCGGCGCCGCCGCGGCGCGCACGGCGCGGCCGATCCGCAACCTGATGTAGAACGCCCATGAGCCGCGCATCCTCATCGCTCTTCTTTTTCCCAGCCGCGCGCGCGTCGCGCGGGGCGGCTGCCGTGCTGTGCTGCGCGCTGCTGTCGGCCTGCGCGGTGGGCCCCGACTACCAGCGGCCCGCGATCGACCTGGGCGACGCGTACAAAGAAGCGCAGGCCGAGGGCTGGAAGCCCGCGCAGCCGCGCGACGCGGCCGAACGCGGCGCCTGGTGGCGGGTGTACGGCGACGCCACGCTCGACGGCCTGATGGCGCAGCTGAACGCCGCCAACCTGAGCATTGCCCAGGCCGAGGCCAATTATCGCCAGGCGCAGGCGCTGGTGCAGGGGGCTCGCGCCGGGTTCTTTCCCACGGTGGGCGCCGATGCCGGCGTCACGCGCGCGGGCGGCGGCAGCAGCGCGTCGGGCGCGGGCGTCAGCAATCAGTACAGCCTGGGCGGCACGGCCAGCTGGGAACTCGACCTGTGGGGCCGCGTGCGCCGCGATGTCGAGGCCAGCCGCGCCGAAGCCCAGGCCAGCCTGGGCGACCTGGCCAATGCGCGCCTCAGCGCGCAGTCGGCGCTGGCGCAAGACTATTTCCAGCTGCGCATACTCGACGAGCAGAAGCGCCTGCTGGAGTCCACGGTGCAGGCCTACGAGCGGTCGTTGCAACTGACGCAGAACCGCTACCAGGCCGGCGTGGCAGGCCGCGGCGATGTGTCGGTGGCGCTGGCCCAGCTGGAAAGCGCCCGCGCCCAGCTGGTCGACCTGGAATGGCAGCGCGGCCAGTTCGAGCACGCCATCGCGGTGCTGGTGGGGTTGGCGCCGTCGCGTTTCGCGCTGCCCCCGCAGCCCTTCGCCCAGGCCGTCCCGCAGATTCCTGCCGGCGTGCCGTCCGAGCTGCTTGAACGCCGTCCCGACGTGGCGTCGGCCGAACGCCGCGCGGCGGCGGCCAACGCGCAGATCGGCGTGGCGCAGGCGGCCTGGTTTCCCGACCTGGTGCTGAGCGCCAACGGCGGTTTTCGCAGCGGCGAGTTCGCGCAATGGTTGACCGCGCCGGCGCGGTTCTGGTCGCTGGGCCCCGCATTGGCGCTGACGCTGTTCGACGGCGGCGCGCGCCAGGCGCAGCTGGACCAGGCGCGCGCTGCCTACGATGCCCAGGCTGCGCTGTACCGGCAGACCGTGCTGGGCGCGCTGCGCGAGGTTGAAGACTACCTGATCCAGCTGCGCGTGCTGGAGCAAGAGCAGGTGGTGCAGCGGCGCGCGCTGGACGCCACGCGCGAGTCGCTGCGCCTGGCGCGCAACCAGTACCAGGCGGGGCTGATCGGTTATCTCGACGTGGCGGTGCTGGAAACCAGCGCGCTGACCAGCGAGCGCAACGCGATCACCCTGGTGGGCAATCGTCTGGCGGCCAGCGTGCAGTTGATTGCCGCGCTGGGCGGCGGCTGGGAGGGACTGGATGCGGAGCAGGCCGGGGCCGGCGACGATGCCGGCGCCGACGATTCCTCGGGCTCCTGATTCCCCACGGCGGCCCGCCCGGTAACGGCGCGGAAAGGGCCGGGGGCGCTTCCTGGAGGCCCGGATCTGAAGGGCTGGAGCGGGCTCAGATCAGGGCGCGAATACCGGCGATGCCATGCGCGCCGTGCTGGCGGGCCTCGGCCAGTGTGTCGGCGGACTGGCCGCCCAGCGCCAGCACCGGCAGCCCCGCGTCGCGCGTGCCCGCCACGAAGCCCTGCCAGCCGATGCCTGCCGTGTCCGGGTGCGACGGCGTTTCAGCCACCGGCCCCAGCACCGCGAAATCGGCGCCCAGCTCGCGCGCATGCACAACCTGGGCATGGTCGTGCGTGGACACGCCCACCAGCGCATCCGCCGGCAGTTCCGGGCGCGCCTGCAGCAGCGCCGCGTCGGCCCAGCGCAGGTGGACGCCGTCGGCCTGGCGCCACCAGCTGGCCGGATGGGCGCTATTGACCAGCACGCGCGCGCCGGCGGCGTGGCAGAGCTTCAGCACGGCCTGCAAGGCGTCACGCAGCGACGTGGCCCCCGGGCCGTCGGGCCAGCCAGGCTCGCGCAATTGCACCAGTTTCAGGCCCCGCGCCAGCGCGCGCTCGAGGCGTTCAAGGAAGTCTGGCAGGCCGGCGCGCCCGCCAATGGCCGATATGCCGTAAGTGTCGGGCAACTGCAGCCAGCGCAGCGGGGGCAGGGTGGCCGGCAGCAGGTCGCCCACCTCGCCGGCACGGGCCGGGTCCACCCATTGCAACTGCTGGTTCTCCAGCCCGCGTGGTTCGCCTTGCCAGCCGGTGACCTGGCAGAAAGCCAGCCGGACGGTGGTGTGCGGGTAGACGTGCACATAGGTAACCCAGGGCACCGCCTGGGTGACTTCGATGCCGAGTTCTTCGCCCAGTTCGCGCGCCAGGGCCTGCAGCACGGTTTCGCCGGGTTCCAGCTTGCCGCCCGGCAGTTCCCACCAGCCCGCCCAGGGTTTGCCTTCGGGGCGCTGCCCCAGCAATAGCTGGCCATCGGGGCGCAGGATCAGGCCGGCGGCGACGTCGACAATACGCTCAGACATGGCGCGCCGCCCAGTCGCGCGCGAACTGGTAGGCCACGCGGCCCGAGCGCGAGCCGCGCTCCAGCGCCCATTGCAGGGCTTCGGCGCGGCAGGCTTCGATTTGCTCGGCCGGGCAGTCGAGCTCGCGCAGCCAATGGTGCACGATGTCGAGGTAGTCGTCCTGCTTGAACGGATGGAACGACAGCCACAAACCGAACCGCTCGGACAGCGAGATTTTTTCCTCGACCGTTTCGCCGGGGTGGATCTCGCCGTCGGGCTGGTGTCTGGCCTGCAGGTTCTCGCTCATGTATTCCGGCATCAGGTGGCGCCGGTTCGAGGTTGCGTAGATGAGCACGTTGTCGCCCGAGGCCGACACCGAGCCGTCGAGCACGGATTTCAGTGCCTTGTAGCCGGCCTCGCCTTCTTCGAACGACAGGTCGTCGCAGAACACGATGTAGCGTTCCGGCCGCGCGGCCACCAGTTCGACGATGTCGGGCAGGTCGCCCAGATCGGATTTGTCGACCTCGATCAGCCGCAGCCCGCGGTCGCCGTAGGCGGCCAGCATGGCCTTGACCAGCGAGCTTTTGCCGGTGCCGCGCGCGCCGGTCATCAGCACGTTGTTGGCGGGCTTTTTCTGCAGGAACTGCAGCGTGTTGCGGTCGATGATGCCTTTCTGGCGCTCGATGTGCTGCAGGTCGGCCAGGTCGATGCGCGCTACGTGGCGTACGGCGTCCAGCCAGCCGCGCGCGCCGCGCTTGCGCCAGCGGTAGGCGTGGGCGGACCAGTCGATTTCCGGAGGCGCGGCCGGCAGCCAGGCTTCCAGTTGGGCCAGCACGCGTTCGGCGCGTTCGATCAGGACAGAGAAGTCGGAGGAAGTCACGTCGGTTTCCGGGGTGCGGTGGGTTCAGGAACGATAGTCGGCGTTGATGCTGACGTAGTCGTGCGAGAAGTCGCAGGTGTAGACGGTTTCGTTGGCCTGGCCGCGCGCCAGCGCGATGCGCACGCCGATCTCGGGCTGCTTCATCACGCGCTGGCCGTCGGCCTCCTGGTAGTCGGGATTGCGGCCGCCGTCGCACGCCACCAGCACGTCGTCGAGCCACAGGCGCAGCTTGGAGACGTCGAGGTCGTCGATGCCGGCATAGCCTATGGCGGCCAGGATGCGGCCCAGGTTGGGGTCGGACGCGAAGAACGCGGTCTTGACCAGCGGCGAGTGCGCCACCGAATACGCCACTTTGAGGGCCTCTTCGGTGGTCAGGGCGTCTTCGACGCGGATGGTGATGAACTTGGTGGCGCCTTCGGCGTCGCGCACGATCTTGGTGGCCAGGTCCAGGGCGGCGGCGGCCAGCGCATCGCGCACGGCGGCGTAGTGCGGGTCGGATTCCGTGGCGATGTCGATGCCCGACTGGCCGGTGGCCGCGATGATGAACGAGTCGTTGGTGGAGGTGTCGCCGTCAACGGTGATGCGGTTGAACGAGCGGTTGGCGATTTCCAGCGCCAGCTTGCGCAGCAGCGGTTGGGCGATGCCGGCGTCGGTGGCCAGGAAGCTCAGCATGGTGGCCATGTTGGGGCGGATCATGCCGGCGCCCTTGCTGATGCCGGTGAAGGTGACGGTTTTGCCGCCGATCTGCACGCGCCGCGAGTGGATCTTGGGCAGCGTGTCGGTGGTCATGATGCCGTGCGCGGCGTTGAACCACTGGTCGGCGCCCAATCCGGCCAGGGCGGCGGGCAGGGCGGCGGTCAGGCGGTCGAGCGGCAGGGGCTCGAGGATGACGCCGGTGGAAAACGGCAGCACTTGCTGCGCCGGCACGCCCATCAGCTTGCCGAGGGCGACACAGGTATCCTGGGCTTTCTGCAGGCCTTCGGCGCCGGTGCCGGCGTTGGCGTTGCCGGTATTGATGACGAGCGCGCGAATCGGACCACCGGCGGCCAGGTGGGCTTCGCACACCTGCACGGGAGCGGCGCGGAAACGGTTACGGGTGAAGACGCCGGCAACGTTGGTGCCGGGGGCCAGCTGGAATACCGTGAGATCGCGTCGGTTCGCTTTGCGGATTCCGGCTTCGGTAACACCGATTTCAACGCCGGCGACGGGGAAAATTTCGGACTCGGAGGGGATCTGCAGGTTAACGGCCATGACTTCGTCTCTGTGGCTGGGCGGGGGGCGCCATTGGGGGCGGGGAAAGTGCGTATTATCCCACTGCCATGGGGGGGTGGCCCGGGGCGGGGTTGTGGCGGTTCTTGTTTGGGTTCTTCTGCCGCCTTGGCGTGGCGGGCCTGGGGCCGGGCGACGCCCGCCGGGCTCGGGCCATCCAGGCGCCCTCGGCCTGCTGCGCAGGCTACCCCGCCGGTCAACTCGCCCGGCCCCAGGCCCGCCACGCCAAGGCTTATGTGTTCCGCAATATGAGGCACACGGTCCGAGGCCATGCCGCTCGCGCGTTACCGGCGGCGCTTGGAATAAAACTGACGCCCACACCGACCTCCTCGCCCCCGGGGAGTCCACAGCGTTCCGATTTCATTCACCCTCAGTCCCGTGGCGTTCGGGCTGGCGGGGCGGCGCGTTGGGCGGCGGGGCAGCCTGCGCAGCAGGCCGAGGGCGCCCGGATGCGCCCAAGCCCGACGCACGGGCGCCGCCCCGCCAGCCCGAACGCCACGGGACGGCGCAAGAACCTAAGCTCTGCGCAAAGCCACCCAGCCCAGCCCAGCCGCCAGTCAGCAACTCATAGACTCGTCAGCGAGACTTGTCAGCGCCCGTGCCTGCGCGCCGCCACGACCTGCAATTTCAATTCCCCCAGCGCCTGGTACAGGGCATCGCGCCCCGCCTCGGGCAGGTCGTTGAACATTGCCTTGACCCAGCTCTCGTGCGCGCGCGCCATGCGGTTGAACACGCGCCGCCCCTGCGGGGTCAGCTTCAGCACCGAACTGCGCCGGTCGGTCTCCATCTTGGTGCGCATCACCAGGCCTTCTTTTTCGAGCTGGTCGGTAATGCCCGTGATGTTGCCGTTGGTGACCATCATGCGGCGCGACAGCTCGCCCATTTTCATGCCCTTCGGCGCGCGCTGCAGTTGCGCCATCAGGTCGAAGCGGGGCAGGGTGGTGTCGAATTCCGTGCGCAGGCGGCCGCGGATTTCGGATTCGATCAGATTGCAGCAGGTCAGCATGCGCAGCCACAGACGCAGCGCGTGGTGGTCGTCGGGCGCGGCGCGCGTTTCGAGGTCGGGAGCGTCGATCATGGCGGCTTCAGCGAATAGGGCGGCCGCTGGCGGGCAGGCCCATTTGGTCGAAGATGGCGCGCGTCAGCGGGCTGGCGGGATCGTTCAGCGTGAGCACGATGTCGAAATGATTGGCGTGCGGCATGGGCACGTAGCGGGCCTGCCGGCCCCGCGCGCGCCAGCTCTGCAGGTAGTCGTCGGTCTGGCGCTTGAACTCGTCGGTTTCCGTGCCGCCGTAGCTGGCCAGAAGCGGGCATGCCGCGCCGGTGGGCAACAGCGCCGGGCTGTTGCGTTCGGCGTCGGCCGGGCTCAGGCGCATCCATTCGTTGATATGCGTGTGCACCAGCGGGCGCAGGTCGTACAGGCCCGACAGCGGCGCGGCGCCGGCGATCACATCGGCCGGCACCCCGTACTGCGCGTGCCAGCCGTCGGCCAGCAGCATGCCTACCAGGTGGCCGCCCGCCGAGCTGCCGCAGACATGGATGCGGGCCGGGTCGCCGCCGTGGCGCGCGATATGCCGGTACACCCATGCCAGCGCGCGGCGGTTCTGGTCGACGATGCGGTCCAGCGTGACGGCGGGCGCCAGCGAGTAGTTCACCGCCACCACCACCGCGCCGGCCTGCGTGAAGGCAGGCGCCATGCAGCAGGAATCGTCTTTGGACAGCAGCCGCCAGTAGCCGCCGTGAATGAACACGAACACCGGCGCGCCGGCCGCGGGCGTTGCCGCCTGCGAGGCCGGCGCAAAGATGTCGAGCAGTTCGTCCGGATGGTCGCCGTACGGCACGTTGGCAGTGTGCGGCAGCGCGGCCCGCGCGGCCTGGCTTTGCGCCGTGTATTGGGCCAGGATGGGCTGGACGTCGGGCACGGTGGCGCGCGCGTTGTATTGCACGTCCAGCGCGGCGCGGTCGTATTGGCGGTATAGGGCGGGCATGGTGTGGCGTGGCGCGGGGCGAAGGCCCCTGGTAAAAACCCTAGGCTTGTCTTGCCGAATACTTTAAACCTAAACTATGCGGCACGCCAGCCCTTGCCGCATCGTCCGGGCGATGCCGGGCAGCCGATGGCAGAAGCATCCGAATTCGCAATATTCCATAAAAACGCCGCCCGCGCGGCACGCGCAAGGAGCACCAAGATGCGTTTACTGACTTCCCTGGTAGTGGCCGCCGCCCTGGCGCCCGCCCTGTCATCGGCCGACCCCATCAAGGTCGGTATCGCCAATGATATATCGGGCCCGTTCGCGGCGCTGGGCGCCGAAGCCCGCGACGGCTTCAACCTGGCCATCAAGCAGCTCGGCGGCAAGCTGGGCGGCCAGGAGGCCGAATTCATGCAGGCCGACATGGGCGGCAACCCCGACCAGGCGCGGCAGCTGGTCACGCGCTACATCCAGCGCGACAAGATCGACTTCTTCACCGGCCCCATCGGCTCGAACGTGGCGCTGGCCGTGGGGCCCGCGCTGTTCGCCGCCAAGGTGCCGTACCTGTCGAATAACCCCGGCCCCAGCCAGTACGCAGGCGAGCGCTGCAACCAGTACTGGTTCGGCACGTCGTACCAGAATGATGCCTTCCACGAGGCTGCCGGCAAGGTCGCGGCCGACCGGGGCTTCAAAAAGGTGCTGATCATGGCGCCCGACTATCCGGCCGGCAAAGATGCGCTTACCGGTTTCAAGCGCGGCTACAAGGCCGACGTCGCCGAAGAGGTCTACACCAAACTGGGGCAGATCGACTATGCCGCCGAACTGGCACAGATCCGCGCCGCCAAGCCCGATGCCGTGTTCATCTTCCTGCCGGGCGGCATGGGCATCAACTTCGTGAAGCAGTTCGTGTCCACCGGCCTGGCGCAGAGCGTCAAGCTCATCGGCCCGGGCTTCTCGGCCGACGAAGACGTGATCCAGGCCGTGGGCGAACCCATGCTGGGCATGTACAACACCGCCCAATGGGCGCATGACCTCGATGTGCCGCAGAACAAGCAGTTTGTCGAGGCCTTCCGTAAAGAGTATGGCGGGCGCTACCCGTCGGTATACGCTGCCCAGGCCTATGACGTGATCATGGCCATGGACGCCGCGGTCAAGCAGGCCGGCGGCAAGGCTTCCGACCGCGAGGCCATTGTGCAGGCGCTGGCCAAGGCCGACTTCCCCTCGGTGCGCGGCAAGTTCACCTACGGCAAGAACCACTACCCCATCCAGGCCTATTACCTGCGCGTCATCGAGAAAGACGGCGAAGGCCGCATCACCAACAAGCTGGTGGGCAAGGTGTTCGACAGCTATCAAGACGTGTACGTAGGGCAGTGCAAGCTGTAGCCCCGCTACCCGGCCGTGGGGCGCCGCAAGGGCGCGCCCGCGGCAACGTCGCTATGCGGATTTTCCTTTCTTGCGTGTAATGGGCCTTAGATGACGCTGGTCGTCGAGCAATTGCTGAATGGTCTGCAGTTCGGACTGATGCTGTTCCTGATCGCAGCCGGGTTGACCCTGGTGTTCGGCATCATGGACATCATGAACCTGGCGCATGGTTCGCTGTATATGGCGGGCGCCTACGTGGCGGCCGAAACCATGCAGCGCACCGGCTCGTTCGTGGCCGCGGTGCTGGTGGCGGCGCTGGCCACGGGCCTGGTGGGCGTCGTGCTGGAACTGGTGCTGGTGCGCCGGCTGGCGGTGCGCGACCACCTGGCGCAAGTGCTGGGCACTTACGCCATCATCCTTATCGCCAACGACCTCGTCAAGATGATCTGGGGGCCGGCGCCGGTCATGCTGAACCTGCCGGCCGCGTTGTCCGGCCCGGTGCGGCTGTTGCCCGACCTGATGTATCCCGCGTACCGGCTGGTGATCATCGCCTGTGGCCTGGCGGCGGCGGTGGGGCTGTACTGGTTCGTGACCCGCACGCGTGCCGGCGTGCTGGTGCGCGCCGGCGCGTCGAACCGCCAGATGGCCACCCTGATGGGCGTGCGCGTGCCGCTGCTGTTCCTGGGCGTGTTCGCGCTGGGCGCTATGCTGGCGGCAGTGGCCGGCGCCTTGCTGGGCCCCATTACCGCCGTGCAGATCGGCATGGGCGAGGAAATCCTGATCCTCGTGCTGGTCTGCATCGTCATCGGCGGCATCGGGTCGATCCGCGGCGCCTTCGTGGGAGCGCTGCTGGTGGGCATGGTGGACACCGCGGGGCGGGCCTTCCTGCCCATGCTGTTGCGCGAGGTGTTGCCGCCCGCCATGGCATCCAGCCTGGCCGCCACCCTGGCTGCCATTTCCATTTACCTGCTCATGGCCGGCGTGCTGGTGTTCCGGCCGGCGGGGCTGTTTCCGGCGCGTGGCTGAACGATGCGCAAATCCACCTTCTGGACCCTCGGGCTGGTGCTGGCGCTGGCGCTGTTTCCGTACGCCGCGGCGGCGCTCGGGCTGGACTTCTATGTATCGGTGGCGCGCCGCATGCTGATCTACGCCCTGGCGGCCACCAGCCTGAATCTGATCCTGGGCTATGGCGGCATGGTGGCGCTGGGGCACGCCGCCTTCTTCGGCGCGGGCGCCTACGTGGTGGGCATCCTGGACGCGGCGGGCATCCATGCGGCGCTGTTGGCCTGGCCCGCGGCGGCGGTGGTGGCGGCGTTGCTGGCGCTGCTGGTGGGCGCCGTGTCGCTGCGCACGCGTGGCGTGTACTTCATCATGATCACCCTGGCCTTCGCGCAGATGGTCTATTACCTGTTTGTTTCGCTGCGCCAGTATGGCGGCGAAGACGGCCTGAACCTGTCTGGCTATTCGCTGCTGCCGGGCATCGACCTGGCCGACGGCACAAGCTTCTATTACCTGGTGCTGGCGCTGTTCGTGCTGCTGATGTGGCTGTTCGGCCGCCTGGTCGACTCGCGCTTCGGCGCGGCCCTGCAGGGCATCCGCGAAAACGAGTCGCGCATGGAGGCCCTGGGCTACCCGGTCTACCGCCTGAAGCTGACCGCCTTTGTGCTCAGCGGCGCGGCGGCAGGGCTGGCGGGCGCGCTGCTGGCCAACCACAACCTGTTCATCTCGCCCAGCCTGATGCATTGGACACAATCGGCCAACCTGCTGGTCATGGTGCTGGTGGGCGGCATCGGCCTGCGCTATGGCGGGGTGGCGGGCGCAATGCTGATGCTGGCGCTCGAAGAGGTGCTGCGCATGTGGACCGAATACTGGCACCTGCCGCTGGGCATCCTGCTGCTGTGCGTCGTGTTTGGCGCGCCGCGCGGCGTGGCCGGCCTGGCGGGCCCCTGGTTCGCTGGCGCCGCGCGCGGGGGGCGGCCATGATCCAGCCTTGCCGCTTCCAGCCCCATACCCGAATGACGCACGCGGAGGTGCGCCCATGACCGCGCATTCAACCGCCGCCGCGCCGGCCTTGCAGGCCGACGGGCTGGTGCGCCGCTTCGGCGCGCTGCTGGCCACCGACCATGTCTCGCTGACGCTCGCGCCGGGCGAAATCCATGCCCTGATCGGCCCCAACGGCGCGGGCAAGTCCACGCTGATTCACTTGCTGTCGGGCACGCTGGCCGCCGACGCGGGCAGGCTGGCGCTGGGCGGCGCCGACATCACCCGGCTGAACGCCCACCAGCGCGTGGCGGCCGGGCTGTCGCGCTCGTACCAGGTCACCAATATCTTCAAGTCGTTCAGTGTGCGCGACAACCTGCTGCTGGCGGCGCAGGCGCACGCCGGCAGCAGCTTCCGCTACTGGAAGCCGCGCGCGGCCGACGTCGCGCTGCACGATACGGCGCATGCCCTGGCGCGCCAATGCGCCATTGACGCCGATTTGCTCGACCGCCCGGCCGGCACCTTGCCGCACGGCGAGCAGCGCAAGCTGGAGTTCGCCCTGGCGCTGGCGGCGCGGCCCAGTGTGCTGCTGCTGGATGAGCCCATGGCGGGCATGGGGCCGGACGAAACCCTGCGCCTGACCGACCTCATCGAATCGCTGCGCGGCCAGGCTGCCATGCTGCTGGTCGAGCACGACATGCAGGCGGTGTTCCGCCTGGCCGACCGCATCTCGGTGCTGGTGTACGGGCGCATTATCGCCACCGGCACGCCGGCCGAAATTCGCGCCAACCCCGAGGTGCGCCGCGCCTATCTGGGTGAAGACGAGGCCGCCACGGAGTCCGCGATATGTTGAGCATGCAGGGCGTGCATAGTGGATATGGCGCCAGCCAGGTGCTGTTCGGTGTCGACCTGGAAGTCGGCGCCGGCCAGGTGGTAAGCCTGCTGGGCCGCAACGGCATGGGCAAGACCACGCTGCTGCGCACGCTGTTCGGCCAGTTGCCGCTGCGCGAGGGGGGCATCCGCTTTGCCGGGCAGGACATCGGCGGCTGGACGCCCGACCGCATCGCGCGCGCCGGGCTGGCCATCGTGCCCGAGGGGCGGCAGTGCTTTCCCAACCTGACCGTGCGCGAGCACCTGACGGCCTTCACCGCCGCCCGCAATCCCGACATTGCGCGGCCCTGGACGGTGGAGCGCGTGCTGGAACTGTTTCCCCGGCTGGGCGAACGCGCCCGCAATCTGGGCAACCAGCTGTCGGGCGGCGAGCAGCAGATGCTGGCCATTGGCCGTGCGCTGGTGACCAATCCGCGGCTGCTGGTGCTGGACGAAGCCACCGAAGGCCTGGCGCCCCTGGTGCGCGAAGAAATCTGGTCGTGCCTGGCCACGCTGCGCGCGGCGGGGCAGACCATTCTGGTCATCGACAAATATGTCGAACGCCTGCTGGCCCTGGCCGACCGCCACGTCATTCTCGAACGCGGCCGGGCCGTCTGGAGCGGCGATTCCGCCGCGCTGGACGCCGATCGCGGGCTGTGGGAACGCTACCTGGGGGTATAGCCCGCATATCGGTGCCGGGGCGATCCCGGCCAGGCCTGCAACGCGGCCAGGCGCCGGATTCGCGTCGGCGGGCCGGATGCCGCGGTATTGCGGCGGTGTGGGCGTGCTTCGGTGTCTGACACCCTACGGGAGTCAGACACCTGGCAGTTATGCTTCGGCGTGCTTAAAAACCGCACGCCTTATTGCAGTGATTACGCATTACCCGCTTGACTGCCAAGACGGTATCTGCGGAGTCAAACACCTGGCAGTTGCTGCGGCGTCAGGTATCTGAGGCTTGCTGCGGAGTGAGGCACTCGGCTGCTCCTGGGCAGGTGTCTGACTCCCGTAGGGTGTCAGACACCGAAGCTGGCAACCATTGCCCGCGCCGCCACGGCGATACGCGCCCGCACCGCCCCGAAACCTGGCGCCCGCCCGCATCTGTTTGTTTCTCTCTCCCGGTAAATCCGCATTTCTTGCATGCCCCCGGCTTGCGGTATATAGTTGAAACCTAAACTAATTGGACGGCCGGCGCGTTGCGCCGGCGCCCCGGTTTCACGGAGCCTGTTGCGCTATGAAAATCGTCTGCCTGGGAGGCGGCCCCGCCGGCCTGTATTTCGGCCTGCTGATGAAACTGCAGGACCCCGCCAACGAAGTCACCGTCATCGAGCGCAACCGGCCGTACGACACTTTCGGCTGGGGCGTCGTGTTTTCGGACGCCACAATGGACAACCTGCGCCAGACCGATCCGGTGTCGGCCCAGACCATCGGCGATGCCTTCAACCACTGGGACGACATCGACATCCATTTCAAGGGCCGCAGCGTGCGCACCCACGGCCACGGCTTTATCGGCATCGGCCGCAAGAAGCTGCTGAACATCCTGCAGGCCCGCTGCGAAGAGGTCGGCGTGAAGCTGGTGTTCGAGACTTTCGTGCAAGACGACCAGGCGGCCGCGCTGCAGTACGACGCCGACCTGGTCATCGCATCCGACGGCATCAACAGCCAGGTGCGCACGCGCTATGCCGACACCTTCCGGCCCGACATCGACACGCGGCGCTGCAGGTTCGTGTGGCTGGGCACGACGAAGGTGTTCGACGCCTTCACCTTCGCCTTCGTGCAGACCGAGCACGGCTGGTTCCAGGCGCACGCCTACCGCTTCCAGGACGGCCTGTCGACCTTCATTGTGGAAACGCCCGAAGAAACCTGGCAGGCCGCCGGCATCGGCGCCATGAGCCAGGAAGAGGGCATTGCCTATTGCGAACAGCTGTTCGCGCCCTGGCTGGACGGCCACAAACTCATCAGCAACGCCACGCACCTGCGCGGGGCGGCCATCTGGATTCGCTTCCCGCGCGTCATCTGCGACACCTGGGTGCACTGGAACACGCTGCAAACGCCGCGTGGTCCGCGCCGCGTGCCGGTGGTGCTGATGGGCGACGCGGCGCACACCGCGCACTTCTCGGTGGGTTCGGGCACCAAGCTGGCCTTGGAAGACGCCATCGAGCTGGCCCGCTGCCTGGGCGGCGCCGAAGGCGGGCTGGAGCAGGGCCTGCGGCACTACCAGGACGTGCGCAGTGTCGAGGTGCTGAAAATCCAGAACGCCGCGCGCAATTCCACCGAGTGGTTCGAGAATGTGCAACGCTATGCCGGGCTGGAGCCGGAACAGTTCGCCTACTCGCTGCTGACCCGTTCGCAGCGCATCTCCCACGAAAACCTGCGCGTGCGCGACGCCGGCTGGCTGGAAGGATACGAGCGCTGGTTGGCCGGGCGGGCCGGGGGCGCTGTTGCCGACGCGGCTGCCGGCGCGCGGCCGCCCCTGCCCATGCTGACGCCTTATCGTGCGCGCGGCGTCGAGCTGAAGAACCGCATCGTGGTGTCGCCCATGGCCATGTACTCGTGCGTGGACGGGGTGCCCGGCGACTTCCATCTGGTGCACCTGGGCGCGCGGGCGCTGGGCGGCGCCGGCCTGGTCATGGTCGAAATGACCTGCCCCTCGCCCGAGGCGCGCATCACTCCGGGCTGCCCGGGCCTGTGGAACGACCGGCAGGCCGACGCCTTCGCCCGCATCGTCGATTTCGTGCATGCCAACAGCGAGGCGCGCATTGGCATCCAGCTGGGGCACGCCGGCCGCAAAGGTTCTACCCAGCTGGGCTGGCAGAAAATGGATTACCCGCTGGCCGAAGGCAACTGGCCGCTTTTGTCGGCCTCGGCCTTGCCTTACCTGCCGGGTGTTTCGCAGGTGCCGCGCGCCATGGATCGCGCCGACATGGATCGCGTGCGCGACGACTTCGCGGCCGCCGCGCGGCGCGCCGCGCAGGCCGGCTTCGACTGGCTGGAACTGCACTGCGCGCACGGCTACCTGTTGTCCAGCTTCATTTCGCCGCTGACCAACCAGCGCGACGACGAGTACGGCGGCAGCCTGGACAACCGCCTGCGTTATCCGCTGGAAGTGTTTCGCGCGGTGCGTGAAGCGTGGCCGCAAGACCGCCCCATGTCGGTGCGCATTTCGGCGCACGACTGGGTCGAGGGCGGCATCACGGCCGACGACGCCGTCGAAATCGCGCGCCGCTTCAAAGACGCGGGGGCCGACATGATCGACTGCTCGTCGGGCCAGGTCAGCCCCGACCAGCGCCCCGTCTATGGCCGCATGTACCAGACGCCGTTCGCCGACCGCGTGCGCAACGAAGCCGGCATTCCCACCATCGCGGTGGGCGCCATTTTCGAGGCCGACCATGCCAACGGCATCATCGCATCCGGCCGCGCCGACCTGTGCGCGCTGGCGCGCCCGCACCTGGCCGACGCTTCCTGGACACTGCGTGAGGCGGCTCGGATAGGCTATTGCGACACCACCTGGCCGCGCCAATACGCCGCTGGCAAGCGGCAGCTGGAAACCAATTTCGAACGCGCCGCGATGCTGGCGCAACAGGACGCCAAATGAACGCATCCGAACGTCCGCTGGAAGGGCGGCACGCGCTGGTCACGGGCGGAGCCCGCGGTATCGGGCTGTCCTGCGCCCAGGCCCTGCTGCAGCGCGGCGCCGCCGTCACGCTGCTGGGCCGCGACCGCGCCGCGCTCGATGCGGCCGCCGCCGCGTTGGGGCGGCTGGGCGCCGTGCGCGCCGTGGCGGCCGACGTGGCCGACCAGGCCTCGGTACAGGCCGCGTTCGAACAGGCCGCGCAAGACGGCGGCGCGGTGGACATCCTGGTCAACAACGCCGGCCAGGCGGCCAGCCAGCGTTTCGAGCGTACCGACGCCGCGCTGTGGCAGGCCATGCTGGCCGTCAACCTGACTGGCACTTACTACTGCATCCAGGCTGCGCTGCCGGGCATGCTGGCCGCCGGCTGGGGGCGCATCGTCAACGTGGCCAGCACCGCCGGGCTGATCGGCTATGCATACGTCAGCGCCTATTGTGCGGCCAAGCATGGCGTGGTGGGCCTGACCCGGGCGCTGGCGCTGGAAGTGGCGCGCAAGGGCGTAACCGTGAACGCGGTCTGTCCGGGTTTCACCGAAACCGACATCGTGCGCGGCGCGGTCGACAACATCATGCAGAAAACCGGCCGCACGGCCAGCGAAGCCCGCGCCGAACTGGCGGCCCGCAATCCGCAGGGGCGGCTGGTGCAACCCGAAGAAGTGGCCGAAGCCGTTGCCTGGCTGGCCCTGCCGGCCTCGGCGTCGATCAATGGCCAGGCCATCGCCGTGGACGGCGGTGAAGTCATGCCCGGCTGAGCCCTACCCAGGAGACCCCATGAACAGCGCGTCCCCCGAGCACACCATGAAGCACCACCGCCGCCCGTACGCCGGCTACGCCGCCCGCACCTTCCTGTGGCAGGTATCGGCCGACGGCAAGGTGGCCACCATTACGCTCAACCGCCCCGAACGCAAGAACCCGCTGACGTTCGACTCGTATGCCGAACTGCGCGATCTGTTCCGCGGGCTGGTGTATGCCACCGACATCAAGGTGGTGGTCGTCACGGGCGCGGGCGGCAATTTCTGCTCGGGCGGCGACGTGCACGAGATCATCGGCCCGCTGACCCGCATGAGCATGCCCGAGCTGCTGGATTTCACCCGCATGACCGGCGACCTGGTCAAGGCCATGCGCGCCTGCCCGCAGCCCATCGTGGCGGCGGTCGATGGCGTGTGCGCTGGCGCCGGCGCCATGATGGCGCTGGCGTCCGACCTGCGGCTGGGCACGCCGGCGGCGCGCACGGCCTTCCTGTTCACCCGGGTGGGGCTGGCGGGCGCCGACATGGGCGCCTGCACCCTGCTGCCGCGCGTGGTCGGGCAAGGCAGGGCGTCGGAGCTGCTGTACACGGGCCGCGCCATGAGCGCCGACGAAGGCGCGCAGTGGGGGTTTTTCAACAGCCTGCATGACAGCGCCGGGTTGCTGGACGCCGCCCAGGCCCTGGCCGCGCAGCTGGCGGCCGGCCCGACTTTCGCGCACGGAATCACCAAGAAGCTGCTGCACCAGGAATGGAACATGGGCGTTGACGAAGCCATCGAGGCCGAGGCCGAGGCGCAGGCCATCTGCATGCAGACGCGCGACTTCCGTCGCGCCTACGAGGCGTTCGTGGCCAAGCGCAAACCGGTGTTCGAAGGAGACTGAGTTGGCAGACACTACATGGCTGGACTGGCCGTTTTTCGACGACCGCCATCGCGCCCTGGCGGGCGAGCTCGAGGCGTGGTGCGTCGATGCGCTGGCCGGCATCGATCATCACGATACCGACGCGGCCTGCCGCAAACTGGTGGCATCGCTGGGCGACGCAGGGTGGCTGCGCTATTGCGTGCCGGCCGGGCCCGATGGGGCCTGGGGCGGCGCGCTGCCCCAGGTCGATTCGCGCATGGTGTGCATCTTGCGTGAGACCCTGGCGCGGCACGACGGCCTGGCCGATTTCGCGTTGGCCATGCAAGGCCTGGGCAGCGGCGCCATTGCGCTGATGGGCTCCGATGCGCTGCGCCGCAAGTACCTGCCGCGCGTGGCGGCCGGCCAGGCCATCGCGGCGTTTGCGCTATCCGAGCCCGATGCGGGTTCGGACGTCGCGGCCTTGTCGTGCAGCGCGCGCGCCGACGGCGACCACTATGTGCTCGACGGCGCCAAGACCTGGATATCCAACGGCGGCATCGCCGACTTCTACTGCGTGTTCGCCCGCACCGGCGAAGCCCCGGGCGCGCGCGGCATCAGTGCGTTCGTGGTCGAGGCCGGCACGCCGGGCCTGGACATCGCCGAGCGCATCGAGGTAATGGCGCCGCATCCGCTGGCCACGCTGGCGTTCGACAATTGCCGCATTCCCGCCAGCCAGCGGCTGGGCGAGCCGGGGCAGGGCTTCAAGCTGGCCATGATGACGCTGGACATCTTCCGCGCCTCGGTGGCGGCCGCCGCCCTGGGCTTTGCCCGGCGCGCGCTGGACGAGGCAGTGTCGCGCGCGCGCGGGCGCCGCATGTTCGGCCAGGCGCTGGCCGACTTGCAACTGACCCAGGCGGCGCTGGGCGACATGGCCACCGCCATCGACGCGGCGGCGCTGCTGACCTACCGCGCCGCCTGGCTGCGCGACGTGCAGGGCGTGCGCACCACGCGCGAGGCGGCCATGGCCAAGATGGCCGCCACGGAATCGGCGCAGGCCGTCATCGACCGGGCGCTGCAGATGTTCGGCGGCGCCGGCGTGGTGTCGGGCATGCCGGTGGAAAAACTCTACCGCGAGATCCGCGCGCTGCGCATCTACGAAGGCGCCACCGAAGTCCAGAAACTGATCATTGCCAGAGAGCTGCTGAAAGACTAGCAGGCAGCCGACCACCGCATTGCCAAGGGGAATTTCATGGAACGCTCCGCCCACCTGGACAACTACGCCCGCGACCACCTGCCGCCCGCCGACGAATGGCCGGAATTTCTGCTCGACAGCCCCGACGTGGCCTATCCGGCGCGCATGAACTGCGCGGTGGAACTGGTCGACGCCATGGTCGCGCGCGGCCACGGCGAGCGCGTGGCGCTGCGCTGGCGCCGCGACGGCGCGGCGGCCACGCTGACCTACGCCGGCCTGCAGGCGCTGACCAACCGCATCGCCCGCGTGCTGGTCGAAGACATGGGGCTGGTGCCCGGCAACCGCGTGCTGCTGCGCGGACCCAACAACCCGATGATGGCCGCCGCGTGGCTGGCGGCCGTCAAGGCGGGGCTGGTCACCGTGCCCACCATGCCGCTGCTGCGCGCCAAGGAACTCAAGCAGATCATCGCCAAGGCGCAGGTGTCGGCCATGCTGTGCGACGCCCAGTTGCGCACCGAGGCGCAGTACTGCATGCAGGCCGGGCACGAGCATTTCTGTCCCGAGCTGCGGCAGATCATGCTGTTCAACGACCCGGCGCCCGACGCGCTGGACTCGCTCGCGGCCGCCAAACCCGACGACTTCGCCGCCTGCGACACCGCGGCCGACGATGTCTGCCTCATTGCCTTCACCAGCGGCACCACCGGGCTGCCCAAGGGCTGCATGCACTTTCACCGCGACGTGCTGGCGATGTGCGACCTGTTTCCGCGCCACGTTATCAAGCCCGGCCCCGACGACATCTTCTGCGGCACGCCGCCGCTGGCCTTTACCTTCGGGCTGGGGGGCCTGCTGTGCTTTCCGTTGCGCGTGGGCGCCAGCGCCGTGCTGGCCGAGAAACTCACGCCCGACAGCCTGCTTGAACTCATTCAGGACTTCCGCGCCACCATCGTGTTCACGGCGCCCACGTTCTATCGCCAGATGGCGGCGCTTGCCGGCAAGTACGACATCGGCTCGCTGCAGAAAAGCGTGTCGGCCGGCGAGGCCCTGCCCGATGCCACGCGCCAGCTGTGGAAGCAGTCCACCGGCATCGAGATGATCGACGGCATCGGCGGCACCGAGATGATCCACGTCTTCGTGTCCAGCCCGCCCGAAGAGGTGCGTCCCGGCGCCATCGGCAAGGTGGTGCCGGGCTACGTGGCCTGCGTGGTCGACGAGAACATGCAGCCCGTGCCGAACGGCACGCCGGGCCGCCTGGCCATCAAAGGCCCCACCGGATGCCGCTATCTGGCCGACGAGCGCCAGCGCCGCTTCGTGCAGCAGGGCTGGAACCTGCCGGGCGACACCTTCGTACAGGATGACGACGGCTATTTCTTCTACCAGGCGCGCAACGACGACATGATCGTTTCGGCCGGCTACAACATCGCCGGCCCGGAAGTCGAAGACGCGCTGCTGCGCCACGAGGCAGTGGCCGAGTGCGGCGTGGTGGGGGCGCCCGACGACGAGCGCGGCCAGCTGGTGAAGGCCTTCGTGGTGCTCAAGCCCGGCTTCGACGCCGGCCCCGAACTGGCAGCGGCGCTACAGGCCTTCGTGAAGGCCTCGATCGCCCCGTACAAGTATCCGCGCGCGGTGGTGTTCGTCGATGCGCTGCCGCGCACCGAAACCGGCAAACTGCAGCGCTTCGCGCTGCGCAAAATGGCCTGACCCCGGACGCCTATGACCGCCATGACAGCGCCTTTTGTCAGCGAAGTGGAAGTGCGTTTCCGGCATTGCGACCCCGCCGGCATCGTGTTCTATCCGCGCTATTTCGAGATGATCAATGACTTTGTCGAAGAATGGTTCGACAAAGGCATGGGCCTGCCTTTTCACGCCCTGCACGTCGACCGCCAGATCGGCACGCCGCTGGCGTCGGTGCAGTGCGACTTCACGGCGCCCAGCCGTTGGCACGAGAAGCTGCGGCAGGAACTTGCCGTGCGGCGCATCGGCGGGGCCTCGTTCGGCGCCGACGTGCGCTTCGTGGGCCCCGACGGCGCAACCCGGCTGAAGGCCGCGTTGACCATCGTGACGGTGAACTTGCGCACCATGCGCTCCACCGCCATTCCCGACGACCTGCGCCAGCGCATGCAGGCGTTTCTTATTACAGGATGATCCCATGAAGATTCTGCAACCGCCGGGCTGGATGCCGCCGCGCGGGTATTCGAACGGCGTGATGGCGCAGGTCGCGGTGGGCGACCGGCTGGTGTTCGTGGGCGGCCAGGTGGGCTGGAACGGCCAGCAGCAGTTCGAGACCGACGACTTTGCCGGGCAGGTGCGGCAGACGCTGGAGAACATCGTGGCCATCCTGGCCGAAGGCGGCGGCCGGCCCGAGCACATCGTGCGCATGACCTGGTACGTGACCGACAAAGAAGAATATGTGGCCTCGTACCCCGAGATCGGCCGGCACTACCGCGAGGTGATCGGCCGCCATTTCCCGCCCATGACGGCGTTCCAGGTGGCGGGGCTGATCGAAAGCCGCGCCAAGGTCGAGATCGAGGTCACCGCGCTGATCCCGGCCTGATTCCAATCCCCCGGCCCCATGCCGGGGACGGCGCCTCAGCTGATGACCAGTTGCCCGGCTTCCAGGCGCGCCTTGCCGCCGGGCTGGTCTTCCAGCAGGGTTGTCACCTTCATGCCCACTTGCAGGGTCACGCCGCCGAAGTAGCGCTTGGCGGCGATGATCGTGGCCGTTTGCAGCGGCTCCAGCCGGCGTTCCAGCTCGGCTTCGTGCTGATCCAGATCCTGCAGGTCGGCGCACGCCTTCGCGTAGGTGTTGCGGGCGCGTTCGCCCATGTCGGCCGCAGCTTTTTCGGGATGCATCTGCAGAAACATCAGCACCTTTTCCAGCTTGGCTTTCTCCTCGCCCAGCCGCGTGCGCGTGGCTTGCAGATCGGCGCGGCGAGCCTCGGCGTGCGGGTCCAGGCCAACGCGCACCACCGTGGGTACGGCGGCCATCGAACCCAGTGTGCCGGCGCGCACCGAGTGCAGGGCGCATACTTCGCCGCCCGTGACCACGCCCTGCTGCGAGCCGGGCGGGCCCACCATCACGCTGTGGCCGGCCAGCACCTGGCTGTGGCGGATCTCGCGTTCGGCCACGACCTGCTGGCCGGCGCTGATCGCCGCATGCTCGATGAAGCGGGCCTTGACCGAACCTTCACACTGCACTTGCGCGGTGCGAGGGCCGGCGGTGTGGTCGCCCGGCGCGGCTTCTGCCATGCCGATGATGCCGCCGTTCACGGTCAGGCTGCCGCCAGCGGTGATGTGGGCTGCTTCGACCGTGCCGCCCACGACGACGTCGCCGCCGACCCGCACGGTCATGCCGGTGGTGATGTCGCCCTTGACGCGCAGCGTGCCGTCGAACTCGATGTTGCCGGAGTTCAGGTCGACCGCCGCAACCTCCACCACCGAGTTCACCTGCGCGCCCTGCGGCACCAGCATCGGCGCGCCGGCCGCGGTTGCGCGCAGCAGGCAGGGGTCTTGCTCGTCGGGCGCCACGCCGGCAAGTCCGGTGGCAAAGGGCAGGTCGGGCACCGGCTCGGGCGGCACCGGCTGGCCCAGCACATCCAGCCCCGCCGTGCCTGGCACGGCAGGCAGGCGGCGCACCAGCGCCGTGCCCGGCTGCACCAGCACCAGGGTGCCCAGTTCGCGGTAATCGACCGGCGCATTGTCATCGTGCGCCCGGGCCAGGGGACTGGGAACAAGGCTCTCGAAGCGGGTGGGCGTGCCGGGCTGGGCGGGCACGCCGCGCGCGATGGGCAGCGCTTCGCAGTGGCCCCGCTGCAGCGCCTGGCTCACAGCCTCGTCGTCGATGCCGGCCACCACGCCTTGAGCGGCCAGGGCAGCATCGATATCGGCCCGGGCCATGGCGCGCCCGCCGCGCGCGGCCGTGAGCGTCAGCAGCGCCGCCATGCGGTCGGGTTCGACGTCGATGCGCAATGCGCCGTCGAGCACCGCGCCCACCGGCCCGGTGACGAGCGTGCCCGGCTCGGCCTCGCGGCATTGCGTCACGAAGGCCGCCACGCCGGAATGATCCAGCACCTCGGGTCCCCAGCCTTGCGCCTGCGCGGCCGCGGCCAGTTCGTCCCAGCCCGGGTTCGTTTCCGTGTCGTCGCTTGGGGTGCAGGTGGCCACCAGCGCCCCGCTATCGGCGTCCAGCGTCAACTGCAGCATTGCCTCGTTGCCCATGTCCCGCTCCTGTGCCCGCGTCCCAGTATGGCCCGTCTGGTGGGCTATTTTAATTAGTAAAACACAGAAATATTAAGTTATATATGGGGCGGACAGGGGGGCATTTGGCCCATCGCAAGTGCTTCCGTCCCGCCAGGCCCTGCGGCGGTCACAACAAGTGTCCGCCTGGTGGCCTCGGCAGGTGTCTGCCCGAGAGATTCAGCTGGTGCCTGACACAGCAGATCGGCAGGTGTCTGACTCCCGCCAGGGTGTCAGACACCTGAGACGCCACCCTGCGCCGTGTCTTCAGCCCTTCATCGCGGCGAACACCGCCTCGGCCGCGTCCAGCGTGGCGTCGATGACGGCGTTGTCGTGGGTGGCGGACACGAAGCCGGCCTCGAAGGCCGAGGGCGCGAAGTGCACGCCGCGGTCGAGCATGGCATGGAAAAAACGCTTGAAGGCGTCGGCGTCGCCGGCCGACACTTCGGCGAACGAAGTGGGCACCGAATCCTGGAAGTACAGGCCGAACATGCCGCCAATGGCGTCGGCGGCGAAGGGGATGCCGGCGGCGCGGGCGCGCTGGCGCAGCCCGTCGGTCAGGCGCTGGGTCTGCGCGGCCAGTTGCTCATAGAAACCGGGTTGCGCAATGAGGCGCAGCGTGGCCAGCCCGGCCGCCACGGCCACCGGATTGCCCGACAGCGTGCCGGCCTGGTACACGCCGCCCAGCGGCGCCAGGTGGGCCATCAGGTCGGCCCGGCCGCCCAGCGCGCCCACCGGCATGCCGCCGCCGATGACCTTGGCCAGGGTGGTCAGGTCGGGCTTGATGCCGGCCAGGCCCTGCACGCCTTGCGGCCCCACGCGGAAGCCGGTCATGACTTCGTCGAAGATCAGCACGGCGCCATGCTGGGTGCAGACGTCGCGCAAGCCCTGCAGGAAGCCGGCGGCCGGCTTGATCAGGTTCATGTTGCCGGCCACTGGCTCGACGATCACGCAGGCGATGTCGGCGCCGTGCTGCGCGAAGGCGGCCTGGACGGCGGCCAGGTTGTTGTACTCGAGGGTGAGCGTGTGCGACACGAACTCGGGCGGCACGCCGGCCGAGCTGGGGTTGCCAAAGGTCAGCAGGCCCGAGCCGGCCTTGACCAGCAGGCTGTCGGAATGCCCGTGGTAGCAGCCTTCGAACTTGATGATCTTGGCCCGGCCCGTGGCGCCGCGCGCCAGACGGATGGCCGTCATGGTGGCCTCGGTGCCCGAGCTCACCAGCCGCACCTGTTCGAGCGAGGGCAGGCGTTCGATCAGCACTTCGGCCAGCTCGACCTCGGCGCGCGTGGGCGCGCCGAACGACAGGCCGTCAAGCGCGGCCTCGCGCACCGCCTGCACCACGTCGGGATGGGCATGGCCCAGAATGGCGGGGCCCCAGGAACCGACGTAGTCGATGTAGCGGGTGTCTTCTTCGTCCCATACGTAAGGGCCTTGCGCGCGCTTGATGAAGCGCGGCGTGCCGCCCACCGAGCGGAAGGCGCGCACGGGCGAGTTGACGCCGCCAGGAATGCTGCGGCAGGCACGGTCGAAGAGTTGGGCGTTGCTGGACATGGTGTTACGGCTGGAAGTGAGTGGAAGCGGTGAAGGGCGCCGCGCAGGCCTGCGCGGCCTGCCGGATGTCGGGCGCCTCGAATAGTCCGGTGATGACGGCGATGCTGTCGGCGCCGGCCTGGGCCACCTGGGGCGCGTTGGCCGGCGTGATGCCGCCAATGGCCACCACGGCGGGCCGTGGCGCGCCGCGGTCGGCGGTCAGCGCGCGCGCCTGCCCGAGCAGCGCCAGCGGCGCGCGCACGGCCTGCGGCTTGGTGGACGAGGGAAACACCGCGCCGAAGGCGATGTAGTCGGCGCCGGCTTCGAGCAGCCCGCGTGCGCGCGTCAGGTCGTTGTAGCACGACGCGCCCAGGATCAGGCCGGGGCCGGCCTGGGCGCGCGCCTGCGCCAGGTCGCCGTCGTCGCGGCCCAGGTGGGCGCCGTCGGCGCCGACGTCCAGCGCCAGTTGCCAGTGGTCGTTGATGAGAAACACCACGCCCAGCTCGCGGCACAGCGGCGCCAGCGCGCGGGCCTGGGCGGCGCGCTGCGCGGGGCTGGCGTTCTTGCGGCGCAACTGCAGGGCGGTCATGCCGCCCGCGGCGGCCTGGCGCACGGCATCCAGCAGGCGGCCGGTGTCGTCCCATTCGGGCGTGACGCCATACAGGCCGGCGGGAAAGCGCAGCGGGGCTGCGGATGGGCTGGCGTTCATGGCGCGCCGATGCGGTTGGGAATGCGCCGGCCCATGCCGGCCAGGAACGCGCCGCCCACGGTATCGTCGGCATGCCGCAGCGCCTGCTCGACAGCCTTGGGCATGTCCAGCCCCTGCGCCAGCATGGCCGCGACCGCGGTGGCGGCCACGCCGCCGGTGTCGCTGTTGCGTTCGGGAGGCGCCTGCCAGGGCCAGGTGGCGGTCTGGCCGCCCGGGCCCAGCAGCACGTTGGCGTGGTGGCCCGGGCGCACCGGCGCGCCCAGCACCAGCACCCATTGCGCGCCGCCCGCCGCCAGGGCGTGCATCGGGCTGGGAGCGTCGCCGATATCGATATCGCCATCGGCGTGCCATTGCGCCAGACGCAGGTGCTCGACCACGACCAGGTCGGTTTGCGGCAATACCAGTTCGAGCGTGGCGGCCAGCAGGTCGTCAGCGTCATCTTGCGAGGCGGCATCGTGCGCCGGCAGGCCGCGCTGGCCCAGGTGCAGCACCAGCGGCACCTGGCTGTAGTCGGCGGCCACCTGCGCGGCCACGCTGGCCGCCTCGGCGCTGTACAGCCCGCCGACCTTGATGGCCTGCACGGGCATGTCTTCGAGCAGGCAGCGGGCCTGGTCATCGAGCAGCTCGGGCGACACGGGATGGATTTCTTCGATGCCGGCGGTATCCTGGACGGTCAGGGCGGTAGCCGCGGCCAGGCCGTGGCACCCCAGGCGGGCGCAGGTAACGGCGTCGGCCGGCAGGCCATCGGCGCCAGACGGGTCGACCGGCCCGAAAATCAGGATAAGAGGGGGAGTCACTGGGGCCACATGCTGCGCGAAAGAGGGGGGCGGCGCCGGCTGCGAGGGCAAATCGGGCAACCCCTATTGGGTTTCGGTAAGATTGCCCCATTCTAATATGGATGCGCCTGGCGCTTGGCCCGCACCCGGGGGCGGGCGTCCGTCGATGTAACAAGAGAAAAGAGAACTATGCGTACTTGGATGTGTCTTATCTGTGGTTGGGTATACGATGAAGAGGCCGGCCTGCCCGACGAAGGTATTGCCCCCGGCACCCGCTGGGAAGACGTGCCCCCCAATTGGGTCTGCCCCGAATGCGGGGCCCGCAAGGAAGACTTCGAACTGATGGAAATCTGATCGCGCGCGTGTCCCGGCCGTTCACGGCCCGGCCGCTGTGCGGCCCCCAGGGGGTTGCCATGACCGACCAAAACCACGATACCCAGGCCGACGACGACGCCAACGACGCGCCGGCCACCGATTTTTCCAATCAGTTCCTGATCGCCATGCCCCAGATGGTCGAAGGCAGCCTGGCCGGATCGGTCATCTACGTCTGCGAACATACTACGCGCGGCGCACTGGGGCTGGTCATCAACCGGCCCACCGATCTCACCCTGGAGAGCCTCTTCGAGCGCATCGACCTCACGCTGGAAATCCGCCCGGTAAAAGACTCGCCGGTGTTCTTCGGCGGGCCGGTGCAAACCGACCGCGGCTTCGTGCTGCACGCTCCCGCCGGCGACTACAGTTCCAGCATCAAGCTGGGCGATCTGGCGCTGACCACCTCGCGCGACGTGCTGCAGGCCGTGGCCGACGGCAACGGCCCGGCGCGCATGCTGGTCACGTTGGGCTACGCGGGCTGGGGGGCCGGCCAGCTCGAAAGCGAAATGGCCCAGAACGCCTGGCTGACCGTCGGCGCCGACGCCGACATCATCTTCGACGTGCCGCCCGAAGACCGCTACCCGGCCGCGCTGAAGCTGCTGGGCATCGATCCGGTCATGCTGTCCGGCGGTGCGGGGCATGCCTGAAGAAACCCTGCTGGCGTTCGATTTCGGCGAAAAGAAAATCGGCATTGCCATCGGCAATACGCTGACGCGGCAGGCGCGCCCGCTGGAGATCATCTTCTCGGAAATCCGCGAGGCGCGCTTCGCCCGTATCGGCCAGTTGCTGCAGCAGTGGCAGCCGCAACGGGTCGTCGTGGGTCTGGCGTTGGCCTCCGACGGCGGCGAGCAGCCAGCCACCGCGCGCTGCCGGCGCTTCGCCAACCAACTGCGCGGCCGCTATGGCCTGGCCGTCGAACTGGTCGACGAACGCGGCTCCAGCATGGAAGCCCAGCGCCTGCTGGGCACCCATGCGCCCGACGACGCGGTGGCCGCGGCGGTGATCCTGCAGCGCTACCTCGACGCCCTGCCATGATTCGCGCCTGTCTCGCGCCGGCCCCGATCGCGGGTATGATGCTGGCCGGCCGGCGGCGCGCCACAGGGGTGGGCGACGATACGGCCGGGGAGCCTCCAACTTGCTGAAGTTGCCGCGTGTCATCCTGCGCCTGATTCTGGTCCTGCCGTGGATCGTGTTCGGTCTGCTGTGCGTGGGCCTGGCATATCCGCTGATGCGGCGGGGCGCGCGCGCCAGCCTGAACCGCTACTGGTCGCGCACGCTGATGGCCATATGCGGCATCCGCGTGGTGCCTGGCGGTGTGCCCATACTCGCCGGCCCGGTGCTGTGGGTGGCCAACCACGTGTCCTGGATCGACATTTTCGTCATCAATTCGGTGCGCGCGACGGCATTCGTGGCCAAGAGCGAAATCCGCGGCTGGCCGCTGATCGGCTGGCTGGTCGCTGGCGCGGGCACGCTGTTCATCGAGCGCGGCCAGCGCCACGCCGTGCATGCGGTCGGCGAGTCGATGCAGGCCCGTTTCAGCCAGGGCGCGGCGGTGGGGCTGTTTCCCGAGGGCACCACCAGTGAAGGCGACATCGTGCGCCCCTTTCACGCCAGCCTGTTCGAGCCGGCGCGCACGGCCGGCGTGCCCATCCAGCCGGTGGCGCTGCGCTTCCTGCAGCATGGCCGGCGCAGCCCGCTGGCCGCGTTCGTGGGCGAAGAAACCCTGGCGGCCAACTTGTGGCGCGTGCTGGGGGCTACCGGGCTGAGCGTCGAAATCGAATTCCTGTCGCCGCTGTCCGCTCACGAACCCGACGGCCGGCCCCTCAGCCGCCTGGAGCTGTCCCGCCGGGCGCGCGAGGCCGTCGCGGCCGCGTTGTAACGGCCGCGCCGAGCCAAGCCGACGAGTCAAGCTTGCCAGGTGTCTGACTCCCGAAGCCGGATCGACGAGTCACGCTTGCCAGGTGTCTGACTCCTGCAGCCAGACCGACGAGTGAAGCTTGCCAGGTGTCTGACTCCCGCAGGGTGTCAGACACCGTTGTGTACAGAGGGTTCGGCTCACTTCGGTGTCTGACACCCTGCGGGAGTCAGACACCTGATACGCTGATACGAGAGTCAGACACCTGATACGTTGACGTAGCGCGCTGACCTGGCGCCGACGCGGCGCGCCGCTAATCCGCCAGCGGATCCTGGAACTGCGAGCACTTGATCTGCACCAGCTTGCGGTCTTGCAGGCGCAGGGCACTCAGCGAGCCGCCCCACACGCAGCCGGTGTCAAGGCAGATGACGTCGGGCCGCAGCAGCAGGCCCAGGGTGGACCAGTGTCCGAACACTACGGTGATGTCGCGCGTGGCGCGGCCGGGCACGTCGAACCAGGGCATCAGGCCGGCCGGCCACGCGCCGGGCGGGACCTTGGTGGCGAATTCCATATGGCCCGCCGGCGTGCACAGGCGGATGCGGGTCAGCGCGTTGATGATGACGCGCATCCGCTTGCCGCCCTTGTGGTGTTCTTTCCAGTGGACCGGCTCGTTGCCGTACATCTTCTGCAGCGCCTTCTGCCAGTTCGGCCCGCGCAGCGCCTCCTGCACTTCACCGGCCAGCGCCAGGGTCTTGGCGACGTCCCATTTGGCCAGCACGCCGGCATGCACCAGCAGGTGGCCCTGCTCGAAATGCGCCAGCGGGCGATGGCGCAGCCAGTCGACCAGGTCGTCAGCGTCGGGCGCCTGCAGGATTTCGCCAATGGTGTCGGACTTCGATGGCTTGCGCACCCCCGCGGCCGCCGCCAGCAGGTGCAGGTCGTGATTGCCCAGCACCGCCACGGCACGCTCGCCCAGGCCGATGATGCGGCGCAGGCTGGCCAGCGACTGCGGGCCGCGGTTGACCAGGTCGCCGGCGAACCAGAACCGGGCATCGGGGTCGCCGGCCAGGTCGGGGTGCGCCAGAAGTTGTTCCAGCGGCGCGCAGCAGCCTTGCACGTCGCCGATCATCCAGATGCTGCCTTTCATGCGGGGCTTCGTCTCCAGGGCCAGCGCGCCTGCGCGAACCGCGCGGTGGCATGGCGGTACTCCATCAGGCTGAGCGCGCCCAGCGCCAGCAGCGTGGCCCCCACGTTGGGGCCCAGCGCCGTCAGCCAGGGCGGCCAGCGGCTCAGCATGCCTACGTTCAGCGCCAGCTGGTTCAGCATGAAAAAGCCCACGCCCAGCAAGATGCCGATGAACACCTTGGCGCCCACGCCGCCGCGGCGCGTCTGCATGAAGCCGATGGGCGCGGCGATGGTGATCATGACCAGCAGCGTGAAGGGATACGACACCTTGCGCCACAGCGCCACCACCTGGCGGCCGGCGTCGAGCTGGTTGTGGTGCAGGTAATCGATATAGTCGAGCAGGGTGTTCAGCGACATGCGTTCGGGGGTCAGCACGCGCGCCAGCAGGCGTTCGGGGCTCAGCGTGGTGTCCAGTTCGCGTTGCGGCAGCTTGGTGACGCTGGCCGGCGGCGTGCGGGGCGGCTTGGCGTCGGCCAGGGCCTGCGCCGCGCGGTCGTCGATGTGGGTCTCGACCACGTTTTTCAGCACCAGCTTGTCGCGGGTGAACGCGCCGGTTGCGGCGGTGGACATCGTGGTCAGCTGCAGGCCGGGCTTGAACTCGTACAGCGTAACCCCTTCGACGTTGCCGTCGGCCAGCAACTTGGCGATGTTGATGATGCGCGTGCCGCCGTCGCGGGTGGGTTCCTTGAACCAGTAGCCGCTGTCCATGCGGGTGCCGCTGGCCTTGCCGCGGAACATCAGGCTGGCCTCGCCGCTCTTGATTTCGGCGGCCGGCGTCACGAACTCGGACAGCAGCGAGGCGCCGATCATCAGGGGCAGGGTAATGAGCCACAGCATGCGCAGCAGCCGCATGCCGCTTACCCCCGACACCCGCAAAATGACCAGCTCGTTGCGTTGTGCCAGCCCCGCCAGCGCCAGGATGGCGCCGATCAGCAGCCCGATGGGCAGCAGGTCGTACAAGCGGGTGGGCAGCGCGAGCGCCTGCATGTACAGCAGGGCCAGCATGCTGAACTTGTCGCCCACGTTATCCAGGTCGTCGACCAGCGCGAAGAACGTGAACAGGCCCAGCAGGGCCAGCAGGACCACTGCACAAGAGCGATAGATTTCGCGGGCCAGATAACGGCGGGCTGTACGCATGAAGGGGTGTGCGTCGGTGTGCGCGTAAACGTGAAAGCTTACCAAAATCGGCCGGCCTGCCGGCTGGCCGCCAGGTGTGTCAAGGGATGTCAACCATGCGCATGCGGCGGGTCAGGGTGCCGGTGCGCGAATTCAGGTAACTGGTGTGGCGGTGTTTGTCGTAGTAGCGCGGGTTGGGCAGCATGGCCGCCAGGCGCGCCGCCTGGGCGCTGCCCAGGTTGGCTGCGCTGGTCTTGTAGTAGTGGCGCGCGGCGGCCTCGGCGCCGAATACGCCCACCCCCCATTCGGCCACATTCAAATACAACTCCAGGATGCGCTGTTTGGGCATGACGTGTTCGATCATGTAGGTCAGCACCAGTTCCTGGCCTTTGCGCAGGTAGCTGCGCGAGCTGGACAGGAACAGGTTCTTGGCCAGCTGCTGGGTGATGGTCGAGCCGCCGCGCATTTTGTGGCGGCCGCGCGCTTCCTGGCGCTGGTTGTATTCCCAGGCTTTGCGGATGGCATCCCATTCGACGCCGTCGTGCTCGGTGAAATTGGCGTCTTCGGACGCCACCACCGCGCGCTTGAGCGAATTGCTGATGCGATCGTAGGGCACCCATTGGTACTTCAGCTCGGCATCGGGGTCGGTTTCGCGCAGCCGCGACAGCTCCTGGCGCATGATGGCGCTGCTGCCCGGGTCGCGGTAGGCGTACCAGACCACCAGGCAGAACATCCACAGCTGGTACATGATCAGCAGGCACAACAGCGCCATGACGGCCGCGCCGATGACCCGGCCCCAGCGGATCCGGCCCATGGTCGAACGGCGCGTCGGCATGCCGGGTCAGTCCTTGGCCAGCAGCGTGGCGCGCAGGGCCGTCAGCACCGGCGACGGGTCGGGCCGCACGCCGTGCCAGATCAGGAAGCTTTCGGCGGCCTGTCCCACCAGCATGCCCAGGCCGTCGGCCGTGCGGGCGGCGCCGTCGTCGGTGGCCTGGCGCATGAAAGCGGTGGGGTGCGCCGCGTACATCATGTCGTAGGCCAGGGCATCGGGCGCGTACAGGCCGCGTGGCAGTTCGGGCGCCGCGCCCTGCAGACTGCTGGCGGTGGCGTTGACCACCACGTTCCATCCGCCCGCCACACCGGCCTCGGCCAGCGCGCCGGCCGTGACGCGCGTGCCCGGCACGGCGCCGGCCGCGGCCCAGCCCGCGGCCAGGTCGTGCGCGCGCTGGGCGCTGCGATTGACGATATGGATGCGGGCGCAGCCGGCCGCGGCCAGCGGCTGCAGCACGCCCCGGGCCGCGCCGCCGGCGCCCACCAGCAGCACGCGGGCGCCTTCAAGCACCACGCCCAGCCGCAGCAGGTCGCTTACCAGCCCCACGCCGTCGGTATTGCAGCCATGCCAGGCGCCGTCGCGCAGCCACAGCGTATTCACCGCGCCGGCCAGGCGGGCCCGTTCGCTCAGGTGTGCGCCGGCCAGTTGGCAGGCTTCTTCCTTGAACGGCACGGTTACGTTCAGGCCCAGGCCGCCTTGCTCGCGAAACGCCTGCACGGTGGCCGCGAAACCATCCACCGGTGCCAGCAGCCGCTCGTATTGCAGCGGCTTTCCCGTCTGCGACGAGAACATGGCGTGGATCTGCGGCGAGCGGCTGTGCGCCACGGGATTGCCGATCACCGCGTAGCGCGGCAGGGGGCTGGCCTGGCTCATGGGGCTTGGGTTTCCAGGGTGTCGTTGACGAAATGCCAGGTGCGGGTGATGACCAGCATGTCGGCCTCGCGCGCGATCTGGGGCGGAAAGGGAGGGAAGGGCGCCGCCATCTGCACGATGCGCCGCGCGGCCTGGTTGAGCACGGCGTGTTCCGACGGCCGGTCGATCTCGACGTCGGCCACGCTGCCGTCGGCGCGCACCGATACGGTGATCTGCAGCGAGCCGTAGATGCGGCCGCGCGCTTCTTCGGGATAGTGCTGAGTGCCGATGGCTTCGATGCGCGAGCGCCAGGCGTCGAGATAGGCGGCGTAGCGCGATGCCTGCGCCGAGGGCGCGACGAATTCCTTGCGCGGCTGGGCGTTGTACGACTGGATGCGCGAGGCCAGGGTGGCGACCTGGGCGTTCTGCACCACGCCGGGCTGGTCATGCACGTCTTCGCCGGGCGCGGTGGCATCGGGCCAGGGGTACACCGGCTGGCGCTCGGTGCCGGCCTTGGCCTGCGCCTGCAACTGGGTCAGCAGGCGCATCTGCTCGGCCTCAAGCTGCGCCTGCCGCTTGCGCATGGCTTGCAGCACGATGGTCTCGGCCGACTCGCCGGTGCGCGGCAGCGGCGTGGCGGCCACGCCGCGCTCGGCATTGCCGCCGCCATCAACCTGGCTCTGCGCCACCACCTGCGCCTGCACGGGCGCGGATTGGGTATGGGCATTGACCAGCACGATCTCCAGCGGCGCCTGCGTGGGCCGGGCAGGCGCGGGCGCCGCAAACCGCCACGCCAGCGCACCGGCGTGCAGCAGCAGCGAGATCGCCAGTCCGATCCGCAAGTAGTGCTGGGCGGGCGCGCTCAGCCAATACAGAAACCGGCCCGGCGTCGAGGATGAGTCAGCAGAGCGTTGCACGGGGGGATTTTAGACGGCTTGAAGGTGGTGTGGGCGGCTGGGTGGGGGCGTGGGGGCGGGGGTTCCGTTGGCGCCGGCGCGGGACGGGGTGACCGCCTCGGCTTCACGGTGCCGTCCGGGCGCCCCGCGCGCCCGGGTCCGGCCCCGAGGCGCCTCGGCGGTCACCCCGTCCCGCACCGGCGCCAGAAGCACCCCACCAACAGCCAGACTGACGCCCGCCGCGTCCGTCAGGCCCCCCCCACTACCCCCACATACCGGCAATCCACCTCGAGCGTCAGTTCATCCATGCCCAGGATGTCCAGTTCCACGGCCATGCCGCGTTCCAGCTCGGGCAGGCCGCCCACCCGCATGACCAGCGGCGCGTTCGCCAGCCGCACCAGGTCTTCGCGCAGTACATGCGCCACGGTGCGGGTGATGCCCTGCTGCTGCAGCCAGCGCAGGCACCAGTAGCGTTCCATATTGCCCTGGAACTCGTTCCAGGCGGCGTATTGCGCGTCGAAGGCGCCGATGATGGCGAACAGATCGGCGTCGCGTGGCTTGAACGGGGCCACCAGGCGGGCCGACACGCCATGCTCGACCGCCGCAATCAACTGCCACTGGTTGACCAGGTCCACATAGCGGCGCAGCGGCGACGTGCTCCAGGCATATTGGGGCACGCCGATGGCCTCGTGCGGCAGGGCCTGGGTGCTCATGCGCACGCGCCCGGCCTGCTGCGAGCGATAGATGCCCGGCACGCCGTGCTGATGCAACAGGCCGCCCCACACATTGTTGGCCAGGATCATGTACTCGGCCACCATGCGGTCCAGCGGCGCATTGCGCTGGCGCGGCACCAGCCGCACCGGCGTGTCGGGGTTGTCCGGGTCGCCATCCAGGTAAAAGCTGTATTCCACCCGCGAATTGTTCTCGGGCTTGCCGCGCACGATGTCGCGCTGCGCCGACAGCGCGCTGGCCAGCCGCCACAGCGGCCGCAGCCAGTGCCCGTACGGCAGCGGCGCGTCCGGATCGTTCAGGGCGGCTTCGGTGACCTGCCCGTCGAGTTCGTTGTGGCGCAGGTTCTCGCGCACCACCACGCGCTCGACCCGCGTTTCCGTCGCCGAGATTTCGCCCGTGGCGGGGTCGGCCGTCACGTACAGCGAGAGCGCCGGCACCTCGCGGCCCGCATCCAGCGAGAACGCCTGGATGACGTGGTCGGGCTGCATGGGAATTTTCTCGCCGGGCATGTACACGGTAGACAGGCGCGCCCGCGCCAGCTTGTCGAGCTCGCTGCCGCGCGTCACGGCCAGGCCCGGCGCGGCCACATGGATGCCGACCCGCACCTTGCCGTCGGGCAGGGGGGTAACCGACAGGGCGTCGTCGATTTCGGTGGTGGTGATGTCGTCCACCGAATACAGTTCGGCATCGGCCAGCGGCAGGTCGCGCGCCAGCGGCGGGATGGCGGCATCCGGAAACCCGGTGCCGCGCGGAAAGTAGGTGGCCAGGAAGCGTCGCTTATGCAGAGCCAGCGGGTGCGGCCAGGCGCCCAGCTCCAGCAGCAGGCGGTCGGGGCTTTTCTGCTGCCGCGCGCAGGCGGCGTCCAGGGCCTTCCATTGCATGCTGTTCTTGTCGGGGCGAATCAGCAGCGATTCGGCCGCCTGGGCGATCTCGCCGGGCAGGCGGCCCGCCGCCATCTCGTCGACCCACTGCTGCTGCTGTTCGGCCTGCTTCTGCTTTTTTTCCAGCGCCGCCAGGGCCGCGGCCAGGATGTCCGGCGGCGCCGGCCGGTAGCGGCCCTTGCCGCGCCGGTGGAAGTACGCCGGCGCGCCGTGCAGGCGCATCAGCAGCGCAGCCTGTTCCACCGCGCTGGGCGCGTGCCCGAAATAATCGGCCGCCAGGGCGGCCGCGTCGAATTCTTCCTGCGGCGCGCATTCCCACAGAAACTGCAGATCCAGCGCGTCGGCGGCCTGCGCCGCCTCGGCCAACAGCGCGGCCGGCGCCGGCTCGGCGAACGTGAACAGCGTGTTGGCGCGCTTGATCTTGCTGCGCTTGCCCGATTCCGACTCCACCTGCAGGCTGGCGTCGGTTTCTGACAGGATGTTGGCAGCCTTGAAGCCGCCGTCTTCTTCGTAAAACACGTACATAATCAGTCCATCGAGGGCGCGGCATCCGCACCGGCCCGCGCGGGGCGGGCTTCTGCTTGTTTATATAGCTGGAATGGGGTTCAGGTCAGGCGCCGGGAGCCTCGAAGGCAAAATCCAGCACCTCGGGCAGCCAGCGCTCGAAATCCGACAGGCCATGGTCGCTGCCCGGCACGATGCGTTGCCGGCAACCGGCGTAACGCGCCTGCATCTCGCGCCAGTCCAGCACTTCGTCGCCGGTGGCCGCCACCAGGAAATAGCGCTCGGGCTTCGTCACGGCCGCCACGCGCACGGCGGCCAGTTCGTCGACATATTCGGCTCGGAATTCGAACGGCGCGTCGGAATGATACATGCGATGCTGGCCCACCTGGGTGGCCAGGTCGCGCGCCGCTTCGACGGCGGGGTTCAGCAGCACGGCCTTGCAGTCCAGTTGCTCGGCCAGCCAGGTAGCGTAGTAGCCGCCCAGCGACGACCCGATAATGGTAAGCCGGCGCGGGCTGTCGGCCTGGGCCAGTTGGCCGCGCGCCAGGCCCAGCGCCAGGTCGAGCGCCTGGCGGGGGCTGGCCGGCAATTGGGGGCACTGCCAGTCGCGCTCGCCCGCCAGGCCGCGCTCGCGCAGGGCTTGCGCCATCAGGCGCGCCTTGAACGACGCTGGCGACGACCGAAAACCGTGCAGGTACAGGATCATGGCGCCCCTCGCCGCGCCAGGGCGTCGAGCAGCTTGCCATGCACGCCGCCAAAGCCGCCGTTGCTCATGACCAGCACATGGTCGCCGGGCTGGGCTGCCTGGGCCACCGCGGCCACCAGAGCGTCCAGGTCGTCGTAGCTGCTGGCGCGCTCGCCCAGCGGGGCCAGCACCTCGTCCGGGTTCCAGCCCAGCGCATGCTTGCCGCTGCGCGCGCCGAAGCAGAACACCCGGTCGGCCCCTTGCAGCGCCGCGGGCAGGCGGGCCGCCATGGCGCCCAGCTTCATGGTGTTCGAGCGCGGCTCCAGCACGGCCAGGATGCGCGCCTGGCCCACCTGGCGGCGCAGGCCTTCCAGGGTGGTTTCGATGGCGGTGGGGTGGTGCGCGAAATCGTCGTAGACCTTGACGCCGCCGGCCGTGCCGCGCAGTTCCATGCGGCGCTTCACGCCGCCAAACCGGCTCAGCGCCGCCACGCCTTCGGCCGGGTCCACGCCGGCATGCTCGGCCGCTGCCAGGGCCGCCAGGGCATTCAGGCGGTTGTGCTCGCCGCCCAGCGTCCAGCGCACCGTACCGATGGCCTGGCCATGGCGCAGCACCTCGAACGCGCCGTCGGCGTCGGCCGGGCCGGCCTGCCATGCGCCGCCGGCGCCGAACCGCACGGTTTCCGACCAGCAGCCACGCGCCATGACGCGGTCGAGCGCGGCGCTGCCGGTGGGCAGCACGATGCGTCCGCGTTCCGGAATAGTGCGCACCAGATGATGGAACTGGGTCTCGATGGCCGCCAGGTCGGGGAAAATGTCGGCGTGATCGTATTCCAGGTTGTTCAAGATCGCCGTGCGCGGACGGTAGTGCACGAACTTCGAGCGCTTGTCGAAGAACGCGGTGTCGTATTCGTCGGCCTCGATCACGAACGGCCGCACCGCCGGGTCGTAGCGCGCCGACACTTTCAGGTCGTGCGCCACGCCGCCGATCAGGAAGTTCGGCCGCAGCCCGGCCGCTTCGAGTATCCAGGCCAGCATAGAGCTGGTGGTGGTCTTGCCGTGCGTGCCGGCCACCGCCAGCACGTGAGCCCCGGGCAGCACGTTGTCGCCCAGCCATTGCGGGCCCGACACATAGCGGGCGCCGGCATCCAGAATGGCCTCCATTAGCGGGTTGCCGCGCGTGACCACGTTGCCGATCACGTACAGGTCGGGCGCCAGGGCCAGTTGCTCGGACCCATAGCCTTCGATCAGGTCGATGCCCTGCTCGGCCAGCTGGGTGCTCATCGGCGGGTACACGGCGGTGTCGCAGCCCGTGACCCGGTGGCCGGCCGCCCGTGCGATCAGCGCCAGGCCGCCCATGAAAGTGCCGCAAATGCCAAGAATATGCAGGTGCATTGATGTTCTCCTGGGCGCATTGTAGAGGCTCGATCCACCCGCCGCCGCCAGCGGTTATGATCCGGGCATGAACCGTCGTATCTTCTTGTATGCCGGCGCCGCGGTGGCCGTCGCCGCAGCCGGCGGCTACGCTTACCGCCAGCGTGGCGGGCAGGCCGCCCACACTCCGGCCCCTGCCCCTGCCGGCGATCCCGTCGCGGCGCTGCAGGCGCTGTCGCTGCCCGATCTCGATGGTCAGCCCCACAGCTTGTCCCAGTGGCGGGGCCGGCCCATGGTGGTTAATTTCTGGGCAACCTGGTGCGCGCCGTGCGTGAAAGAAATGCCCGAATTGCAGGCATTGCATCAAAAATATCCGGCCATCCAGTTTGTGGGCATTGGCGTGGATAAAGCCGAAAACATGCGGCAATTCCTGCAAAAAGTGCCGGTGTCCTATCCCTTGCTGGTCATGGGCGCGGGCGCTGTCGATACCCTGCGCACCCTGGGCAACCCCGCCGGCGGCCTGCCATTTACCCTGGTTTTCGATGCAAATGGCCGAATTAACCGAAAAATCCTGGGCCAGATCCAGTCCGACGACCTCGATCGCACGCTGCAGGACCTGGCGGCCTGATGTCTCCCGCGACAGTGGCGCTAAAATAGGGCCACTACCGCGTAGCTGTTGGACAAATGATGTGAATAGGCGTAAAAAGGCGGTTTATCGATAGTTTTGCCGACACTTTGCGGCTGGCCTTCCGGCGCAACCCACATGGCGCAACAGATCCTGGTATTGCACGGCCCCAACCTGAACCTGCTGGGTTCGCGCGAGCCCCATCTCTACGGCAGCCTCACGCTGGCGCAGATCAACCAGGGCCTCGAAACGCTGGCTGCGCAACTTGGGGTGGGGCTTACCGCGTGGCAAAGCAACCACGAAGGCGCCCTGGTCGAGCGCATCCAGGCGGCCCGGCAAGACGGCACCGATTTCATCATCATCAACGCGGCAGCCTACACGCACACCAGTGTTGCCGTGCGCGACGCCCTGGCGGCGGTTGCGATCCCTTTTATTGAAGTACATTTGTCGAACTTGTATAAACGCGAGCCGTTCCGGCAGCATTCTTACCTGTCCGATCTGGCCGTCGGCCTGGTCTGCGGCCTGGGTGCCGACGGCTACGAGGCGGCAGTGCGTTATGCGGCACGGCATTAGTGCGGCACTCCAGTCTCCGGATTCACCTTTACTTTCACTACACGATACGGCGCGGCCCTGACGCAGACGCGCCGCTAACATTAATCGGGAAGCAGCTTCTATGGACCTCCGAAAACTCAAAACCCTGATCGACCTGGTGGCGGAATCGGGCATTGCCGAGCTTGAAATCACCGAAGGCGAAGGCAAGGTCCGCATCGTCAAGTTCTCGCAGACCCTGCAGCCGGTGGCCTACCATGTGCCCGAAGCGCCCGCGGCCGCCGCCGCGCCGGCCCCCGCGGCCGCCGCGCCGGCTCCCGAAGCCGCACCCGTGCCCCAGGGCCATGTGGTCAAGGCGCCCATGGTGGGCACCTTCTACCGCGCGCCCAACCCCGGCGCCGCGCCCTTCGTGGACGTGGGCCAGTCGGTCAAGGAAGGCGACGCGCTGTGCATCATCGAAGCCATGAAGCTGCTCAATGAAATCGAGGCCGACAAGTCCGGCGTCATCAAAGAGATCCTCGTCGAAAACGGCGAACCCGTCGAATACGGCCAACCGCTGTTCGTCATTGGCTGATTGCGCATATGTTTGAAAAAATCCTGATCGCCAACCGCGGCGAGATCGCGCTGCGCATCCAACGCGCCTGCCGCGAACTCGGCATCAAGACGGTGGTCGTGCACTCCGAGGCCGACCGCGACGCCAAGTATGTGCGCCTGGCCGATGAGTCCGTGTGTATCGGGCCGGCGCCGTCGCGCGAAAGTTACCTGAACATGCCGGCCATCATCTCGGCCGCCGAGGTCACCGATTCCGAGGCCATTCACCCCGGCTACGGCTTCCTGTCGGAGAACGCCGATTTTGCCGAGCGGGTCGAGAAAAGCGGCTTCGTGTTCATCGGGCCGCGTCCCGAAACCATCCGGCTGATGGGCGACAAGGTCAGCGCCAAGCGCGCCATGATCGAGGCCGGCGTGCCGGTGGTGCCGGGTTCCGAGGGCGCGCTGCCCGACGATCCGCAGGAAATCCTGCGCGTGGCCCGCGAAGTGGGCTATCCGGTGATCATCAAGGCGGCCGGCGGCGGCGGCGGGCGCGGCATGCGCGTGGTGTACACCGAAGCCGCGCTGCTCAACGCCGTCACCATGACGCGCTCGGAAGCCGGCGCGGCCTTCAACAACCCCGAAGTCTACATGGAGAAGTTCCTCGAGAACCCGCGCCATGTGGAAATCCAGATACTGGCCGACGGCGGGCGCAATGCCGTGTGGCTGGGCGAGCGCGACTGCTCCATGCAGCGGCGCCACCAGAAGGTCATCGAAGAGGCTCCCGCGCCGGGCATCGCCCGTCGCCTGATCGAGCGCATCGGCGACCGTTGCGCCGACGCCTGCCGCAAAATGGGCTATCGCGGCGCCGGCACGTTCGAGTTCCTGTATGAAAACGGCGAGTTCTATTTCATTGAAATGAACACGCGCATCCAGGTCGAGCACCCGGTCACCGAGCTCATCACCGGGGTCGACCTGGTCCAGCAGCAGATCCGCATCGCCTCGGGCGAAAAATTCCTGCTGCGCCAGCGCGACATCCAGTTCAAGGGCCATGCCATCGAATGCCGCATCAATGCCGAAGATCCGTTCCGCTTCGTGCCCAGCCCTGGCCGCATCACCAACTGGCACACGCCGGGCGGCCCCGGGGTGCGCATCGATTCGCACGCGTTCAACGGCTATTTCGTGCCGCCCAACTACGATTCGATGATCGCCAAGGTCATCACGTACGGCGACACGCGCGATCAGGCGCTGGCCCGCATGCGCATTGCGCTGTCCGAGATGGTGGTCGAAGGCATTTCCACCAACATCCCGCTGCATCGCGAACTGCTGCAAGATGCCCGCTTCATTGAAGGCGGCACCAGCATCCATTATCTCGAGCACAAGCTGGCCCAGCGCCCTTGATGCCCAGGCGGGCCCCTGCGGCCCGCCTCACCGGAAGAACCCGCCATGCGTGAACTTGTGCTTCATTGCCTCGAGGCGCAGGCCGAAGCGCTGTCCGATGCGCTGCTCGAAGCCGGCGTGCTGTCGGTCTCGGTGGAAGACGCCGACCTGGGTACCGACGCCGAGCGCCCCCTGTTCGGCGAACCGGGCACCGAACCCGACGTGCAGGCCTGGGAGCGCAACCGCGTCGTGGCGCTGCTGCCCGATGGCGCCGACCCGGCCCAGGTCTACGAACAGGCCATGGCCGGCGCGGGGCTCGACCCCATCCAGGCCGGCGGCTGGACCCTGCGCGACGTGCCCGATGCCGACTGGGTGCGGCTGACGCAATCGCAGTTCGGCCCCATTCACATCGCCCGCCGCCTCTGGATCGTGCCAAGCTGGCACCGTGACGACCCGGCCGTGCCGGGGCCGTCCGCGCCGGCCGAAGACGCCATTCACATCGAGCTGGACCCGGGCCTGGCCTTCGGTACGGGCAGCCATCCCACTACCCATTTATGCCTGGCCTGGCTCGAAGCCGAGCTGCCGGCCGGGGCCACCGTGCTCGACTACGGTTGCGGCTCCGGCATCCTGGCCATCGCGGCCCGCAAGCTGGGGGCCGGCGCCACTGACGCCGTCGATATCGACCCGCAGGCGGTGCAGGCCACGGCCGACAACGCGCGGGTCAACCAGGTCGACCTGCAGGCCATGTTGCCCGATGCGCTGGGCGATGGTACGTACCAGGTAGTGGTGGCCAACATCCTGTCCAATCCGCTGAAGGTGCTGGCCCCCATGCTGGCCGGGCGCGTGGCGGCGGGCGGCCAGCTGGTGCTGTCGGGCGTGCTCGAGCGCCAGGCCGACGAAGTGGCGGCCGCCTACGCGCCGTGGCTGGCCATGTCGGTCTGGCAGGCCCGCGATGGCTGGGTCTGCCTGCACGGACGCAAGACCTGAACGCGCCGCATGGGGTACGCGCCATGGCCATGACGACCCGCTGCCCGCAATGCGGCACCGCCTTCAAGGTGGTGCCCGACCAGCTTCGGGTGCGCAACGGCCTGGTGCGCTGCGGCGCCTGCAGCACCGTGTTCGATGGCCGGGCGTGCCTGGTGGCGCAGATTCCACAGGCGGCCCCGGCCGGCTTGGCCGTGCCGCCCGACCGGTCTCGGCCGCCAGCGCCACCCGCCCCGGCCGCGGTGCCCCCCGCAATTTCTGAAGCCCGGCCCGAGCCCGCCTTGGGGACCCTGCCGCCGGCCGTGCTGCGCGGCCGTCCGGATATCCGCAAGCATGATCCCTACGTCGGCGGGCACGCATCGCAAGATGATGACGATGCCTACGACGACGACCGCCTTGCCGATGACGAACCCGGCTTGCCGCAACCCCTTGCCGAAGCCCCTGCCGGCACGGACGCCGACCAGGACGCCGAAACCGGTACCGACGCAGAAATCGACGCAGAAGGCGACGCAGAAGCCGAAAACGACGCGGCAGCCAACGCCGGCGATCACGTCGAAGTCGAGCCGGTCGTGCTGGGCGAGGCCCGCACCCGTTACTACGGCGCCACCGATGTCGGCCGCACTCCGCCCGAATTCCTCGACACCGACCGTCAGGCTCGCCGCCATCTGGTGCGCAGCCTGTGGGGCTACGCCTGCGTGCTGGGCCTGTTGCTGCTGGCCCTGCAGGTGGTGTATGTATACCGCTCGGCCATCGCCACCGCGGCGCCGCCGCTGCGCCCGCTGCTGACCAGCCTGTGCCAGCCGTTGGGCTGCCAGATCGGCTATGCGCGCCGCATCGAACGCATTTTCATTACATCGTCGTCGCTGCAGCCGCCGCGCGGCCAGGCAGGGGCGCCCGCCGACGGCCACAGCCACCTGGTGCTGAGCGTGTCGCTGCGCAACCGCTACGACCAGCCCCAGCACTGGCCCGCGCTGCGGCTCGACCTGACCGATCTTTCCGATACCGTGGTGGTGCGCAAGGTGCTGCAGCCCCGCGACTACCTGCCGCCCGGCCAGGCCGAAGGCCCCTTCGAGCCCGGCGCCGAGATCAACGTCACGGTGCCCATTGAAGTGGCCGGCGTGCAGGTCAACGGCTTCCAACTCGACAAATTCTTTCCCTGAAGGATGACAAGCATGACGGCTCCCGTTCTGGTTTGCGGCTCGATGGCGTTCGACACCATCGCAGTGTTCGATGGCCGGTTCAAAGAACACATCCTTCCCGACCGCATCCAATCGCTCAGCGTGTCGTTCCTGGTGCCGGCCATGCGCAAAGAGTACGGCGGATGCGCCGGCAATATCGCCTATAACCTGAAGCTGCTGGGCGGCCACCCGGTGCCCGTGGCCACGGTGGGCGACGATGCCGCCGATTATCTGGAGCGCTTCACGGGCCTGGGCATCGACACCTCGCGCCTGCGCGTCATGCCGGGCACCTTCACGGCGCAGTGTTTCATTACCACCGACCTCGAAGACAACCAGATCGCGGCGTTCCACCCCGGCGCCATGGAGCTCTCGGCGCAGAACGACCTCAGCGGCGCGCGGGCGGACTGGGCCATCGTGGCGCCGGACGCCAAGGCCGGCATGTTTGCCCACGCCGAACGGCTGCACGCCGCCGGCATTCCGTTCATTTTCGATCTGGGCCAGGCCATGCCGCTGTTCGATGGCGCCGACCTCGACCGCATGCTGGGGCTGGCCCAGGCCCTGACGGTGAACGACTACGAGGCTGGCGTGGTCGAGCAGCGCACCGGGCGCAGCATGGCCGACATTGCCTCGCAGCTGCAGGCGGTGGTGGTAACGCGCGGCGGCGACGGCGCCACGTTGTTGACGGACGGCGCTACGGTGCACGTGCCGCCGGTGCGCCCCGCGGCGGTGGTCGATCCCACCGGCTGCGGCGATTCGCATCGCGCCGGACTGCTGTACGGGCTGACCAATGGCTGGAGCTGGCTGGACAGCTGCCGCCTGGCCAACCTGATGGGCGCCATCAAGATTGCCTCGCGCGGGCCGCAGAACCATGCCCCCAGCCGCGGCGAGATCGATGCCCAGCTGCGCGCGGCGTACGGCATCGGCCTGCCGGCCTAGGAACCCGGCGCGGCAAGGGCGGTCAGAAATCCTGGCGGGCCGCCCCGCAGGGTGTTACAGCCCCGTTACGCTGCGCTGCGGCAAGCGCTCTAAAAGTTGCATGCTGTTTCGTACCCGTATTTTTAGCGCACGCGAGAGTATTATCAGATGCATAAAATAGTGGTTACCTATGAAGGAGTCCACATGAGCCAAACCCTGTCCTCTCCCGTCATGGCGCCGCGCGCCGGCCGCTGGCTGGCCGTAGCGGCGGTCGTCGCTTCGATGGCCGTGCTGGGTGGTTGCGCCAATCGCAGCGCCTCTAGCGGCGTGTATTCGTACGACCAGGCCCAGCGCGAACAGATCGTGCGCATCGGCACGGTCACGGGCGTGCGCCCCATTACCATTCAAGACGATAAATCCAGCGGCGTGGGCATGATCGCCGGCGGCGCGCTGGGCGGCGTGGCAGGCAACGCAGTGGGTGGCGGCACGGGCCGCGCCCTGGCTACCGTAGGCGGCGCCATCCTGGGCGCGCTGGCCGGCAACGCGGTTGAAAACCGGGCGGGCCGCGCGTCCGGTCTGGAAATCACCGTGCGCCTGGACAACGGCGAAACCCGCGTCGTCGCCCAAGAGGCCGACGTGCCCATCAGCGTGGGCCAGCGCGTACAGGTAATCAGCGGCGCCGGCCCCACCCGCGTGGCGCCGTATTGATATTTTCCCCCCCGAAGCGCTACGCGCTTCCCCCGGGGGGCGACGCTGGCGGACCGGCCAAGCCGGCTCCGCGGCGTCCCCGCTTCAGCGGCGCCTGCTTTTAGCGTCTAACTTCGCTTCCCGCGATGCCTGTTTTAGCGGCTGATTTCGCATTCAGCGGCGCCTGTCGCAGCGTCTGGTTCGCATTCAGCAGCACCGCTGGGTCATCAGATATCTGATCGCCACCGGAAGGGCATATGCCCCCAGGTGTCTGACTCCCGCAGGGTGTCAGACACCGCCCAGAAAAGAACCGCAGGTGTAATCCGGCTACCAGTCCCACGTCGCCCGCCAAAGGCGGGGGCGGTGCGTTGGGCGGCGGGGTAGCCTGCGCAGCAGGCCTCGGGCGCCTGGTTGCGCCCGAGCCCGACGCACGTGCGCCGCCCCCGCCTTTGGCGGGCGGCGTGGGACGACCGCAAGAACTCAACCCCAGGCAGCAAGCCGCTACCCTTATACCCCCACCAACCCATACGTCAGCCGCGCCAGCATCATCAGCGCGATCTGCGCCAAAATCAGCAGCACCAGCGGCGAGAAATCGATGGCCGAGCTGCGCGGCAAGATGCGTCGGATGGGTTCGAGCAGCGGGGCGGTCAAGGTTTGCAGCAGCGCCATCAGCGGCGACATCGGGTTGATCCACGACAGCACCGCCTGCAGCAGCGTCAGCCATACGATCAGGTTCAGCGCCCACTTCGCCACCATCAGCAGCGATGAACCCAGCGCCGCCGGGATCAGCGAGGCTGGGATCAGCGCGCCCACGGCCAGCATCCAGACCAGCACCAGATAAACCAGCGCCGTCAGCCAGGCGGCGAACAGGCTGGACCAGTCGATAGAGTGGCCGGCCGGAATCAGTTTGCGAATGGGCAGTACCAGCCAGTTGGTGACCTGGAAAATGCCTCGTGCCAGCGGATTGAACGGGTGCAGGCGCACGGCGTGGATCCAGGCGCGCGCGATCAGGGCGGCGCCGAACAGCGTAAAAGTGATTTCAAGCAGGAAGCGGAGGATATCGCCGAACATATGGGACAGTCTGCCAAAAGGTAACTGCTTATTGTCGCACGGCCTCACGGCAGTGCGCGCGGGCGGGGGCACGCCCACAAAGCGCGTCGCGGCATACCACAGCCGCCAGAAAGCAAAAACCGCCTGGCCGAAGCCAGGCGGTTTGAGGATACCGCTAGTGAACGGCTACCGTCCGTATTACGGACGGCCGCCCGTCGGGAACGGCCACGACGCGGCGGGGTTCAGCGCGGTTTTCGCGCCCGGGGCGGCCGCCGTGGAAGGCGGCGTGGCGGGCTTCTTGGGGGCAGCCTTTTTAGCGGCAGGCTTCTTGGCGGCAGCCTTCTTGGCGGCAGGCTTCTTCGCAGCAGCCTTCTTCGCCGGCGCCTTCTTGGCTACCGCTTTCTTGGCAGCTTTCTTGGCGGGGGCCTTTTTGGCCGCTTTCTTGGCAGGCGCCTTCTTGACCGCTTTCTTGACGGCCTTCTTGGCTACTGCTTTCTTGACGGCTTTCTTGGCCGGAGCCTTTTTGACCGCTTTCTTCACGGTCTTCTTGGCAGCGACTTTCTTGACAGCCTTCTTGGCAACCGCTTTCTTCACCGCCTTCTTGGCAGCGGCTTTCTTCACGGTTTTCTTGGCGGCGGTCTTCTTCACTGCCGGCTTCTTGGCTGCCGTTTTCTTCACGGCGGGTTTCTTGGCCGCAACCTTCTTGGCCGCAACCTTCTTCACGGCGACTTTCTTGACGGCCTTCTTGGCCGGGGCTTTCTTGGCCGCGGCCTTCTTGGCGGCGGGTTTCTTCACCGCTTTCTTGGCGGCTTTCTTGGCTGTTGCCATGGTCATGCTCCTTAGGTTCAGGGGTCCCAGAACTTAAACCCGTGCCACCATCCGCCGAAAAACGGATCGCGCCCGGGCTATTCATCGGCGCATGCCGCTGTCCCATGCGGGCGACAGCTACTACGGTTTGCGCTAATGAATTCGGCACAGCCATTTGATATGGCCCCCGCACTATGCGCGAGCCATCTCAAATGGCGCCGGCAGGCGCCCGACATCGGGCGACCTACCGCTTGGTACTGCGTATTCGAATACCCAGGCCGACGGAGCCGGCATCGGGTCGCCACGCAAGCCACTGCGCGCGGCGACCGATGCGCATCATTCCCAGCTCAGCGTTCCGCCGGTCTGGTATTCGATCACGCGTGTTTCGAAAAAGTTGCGTTCCTTTTTAAGGTCGATCATTTCCGCCATCCACGGGAAGGGGTTTTCCTCCTGGGGATACAGCGGTTCTATCCCAATTTGCTGGCAACGGCGATTGGCGATGAAGCGCAGGTACGACTTGAACATAGGTGCGTTCAAGCCCAGCACGCCGCGCGGCATCGTGTCTTCGGCGTAAGCGTATTCGAGTTCTACCGCCTTCTGGAACAGGCCGCGGATTTCCTCGCGGAATTCCGGCGTCCACAGATGGGGGTTTTCCAGCTTGATGGTGTTGATCAGGTCGATGCCGAAATTGCAATGCATGGATTCATCGCGCAGGATGTACATGTATTGCTCGGCGGCGCCGGTCATCTTGTTCTGGCGGCCCAGCGCCAGGATCTGCGTGAACCCCACGTAGAAGAACAGGCCTTCCATCAGGCACGCAAACACGATCAGCGACTTCAGCAGTTTCTGGTCGGATTCGGGGGTGCCGGTATGGAAGGTGGGGTCGGCGATGGCTTCGATGAACGGAATCAGGAATTCGTCTTTGGCGCGAATGGACGGGACTTCGTTGTAGGCATTGAAGATCTCGGCTTCGTCCAGGTCGAGGCTTTCGACGATGTACTGATAGGCGTGCGTGTGGATGGCTTCTTCGAACGCCTGGCGCAGCAGGAACTGGCGGCATTCAGGCGCCGTGATGTGGCGGTAGGTGCCCAGCACGATGTTGTTCGCGGCCAGCGAGTCGGCCGTGACGAAGAAACCCAGGTTGCGCTTGACGATGCGGCGTTCGTCCTCGGTGAGCCCGTTGGGGTTCTTCCAGAGGGCGATGTCGCGCGACATGTTGATTTCCTGCGGCATCCAGTGGTTGGCGCAGGTGGCCAGGTATTTTTCCCAGGCCCATTTGTATTTGAACGGCACCAGCTGGTTGACGTCGGTCTTGCCGTTGATGATGCGCTTGTCGGCAACCTTGACGCGATGCGCGGCGGCATCGTCGCTGCTTTGCAGGCTGGCCGCATGCTGCGGCGCGGCCGGGGTAGGCAGTGCCGCGTCGCCGAACACGCCGGTGGCGGCGCGGGCCGGCTGCCCGCCCGCCGCGGGGGCGGGCGATTGCGCCGGTTGCACTGCGAGTTTGTCGTCTTCCCAATTAAGCATGAATGAATTCTCCGGGCGGTGGTTTACTGGCAGGCTTCGCACTCTTCGAAGCCGGGATCACCCGGCCGCATGGTGCAAACCGCCCCGAGGACTTCGGGTTCAGGCAAGTTGGGGGCTGCCGCCGTAACCGCCGTGGCGGCCTGGCCGGCGCTGACGGCGTTCAGTTCGCCGCCGCGGCCCGTGGATTTTTCGGCGCTGGTGGCGCCCAGCGTGCGCAGGTAGTAGGTGGTTTTCAGGCCACGCTGCCACGCCAGCTTGTAGGTGTCGTCGAGTTTCTTGCCCGAGGCGCCCGCCATGTAGATGTTGAGCGATTGGGCCTGGTCGATCCACTTTTGGCGACGCGACGCGCACTCGACCAGCCAGCGCGGTTCGACTTCGAACGCGGTGGCGTAGAGTTCGCGAAGTTCGGAAGGTACGCGATCGATACGGGACAGGCTGCCGTCGAAGTACTTGAGGTCGGCGACCATGACTTCGTCCCAGAGACCGAGTTTCTTCAGGTCACGCACGAGGTAATCGTTAACGACCGTGAACTCGCCGGAGAGATTCGATTTGACGTACAAGTTCTGGAAAGTAGGTTCGATGCACGCAGATACGCCAATGATATTGGAAATTGTCGCAGTTGGGGCAATTGCGATGCAGTTCGAGTTGCGCATGCCGTGTTCTTTGATGCGCGCACGCAACGCATTCCAATCGAGCGTGCTCGATTCATCGACTTCAACATGGCCGCCGCGTTCGTCGCGCAGCATCGCCAGCGTGTCTTGCGGCAAGATGCCGCGCGACCACAGCGAGCCTTCGTACGAAGGATAGCGGCCGCGTTCTTGCGCGAGTTCGCTCGATGCCCAGTACGCGTGATAGCACACGGCTTCCATCGAGCGGTCGGCGAATTCGACGGCGGCTTGCGAGGCGTAGGGCACGCGCATCATTTGCAGGCAGTCTTGGAAACCCATGATGCCCATGCCCACCGGACGGTGGCGCTCGTTCGAGTCCTTGGCTTTCTTGACCGCGTAGTAGTTGATGTCGATCACGTTGTCGAGCATGCGCATGGCGATGCCGACCGTGCGCTTGAGCTTGTCGTGATCGAGCTCAAAGCCGCCAGCGGCAGCCGGCTTCATGTGCGCGACCAGGTTCACCGAGCCCAGGTTGCAAACGGCGATTTCAGAATCGTTGGTGTTCAGGGTGATCTCGGTGCACAGGTTCGAGCTGTGCACCACGCCCACGTGCTGCTGCGGCGAGCGGATGTTGCACGGGTCCTTGAACGTGATCCAGGGGTGGCCGGTTTCGAACAGCATCGACAGCATCTTGCGCCACAGCGAAATGGCCGGCATTTTCTTGAACAGCTTGAGTTCGCCGCTGGCCACCTTGGCTTCGTAGCCCAGGTAGGCCTGCTCGAAGGCCTTGCCGTACTTGTCGTGCAGGTCGGGGCAGTCGGACGGCGAGAACAGGGTCCATTCGCCGTTTTCCATGACGCGCTTCATGAACAGGTCGGGAATCCAGTTGGCCGTGTTCATGTCGTGCGTGCGGCGGCGTTCGTCGCCGGTGTTCTTGCGCAGCTCGAGGAATTCTTCGATGTCCAGGTGCCACGTTTCCAGGTACGTGCACACCGCGCCCTTACGCTTGCCGCCCTGGTTCACCGCCACGGCGGTGTCGTTGACAACCTTCAGGAACGGCACCACGCCCTGGCTTTCGCCATTGGTGCCCTTGATGTGGCTGCGCAGCGCGCGCACCGGGGTCCAGTCGTTGCCCAGGCCGCCGGCGTACTTGGCCAGCAGCGCGTTTTCCTTGATGGCGTCGTAGATGCCTTCCAGGTCGTCGGACACGGTGGTCAGGTAGCACGACGACAGCTGCGAGTGCAGGGTGCCCGAGTTGAACAGCGTGGGCGTGGAGCTCATGAAGTCGAACGACGACAGAATCTCGTAGAACTCGATGGCGCGCGCTTCGCGGTCGGACTCGCGCAGGGCCAGGCCCATCGCCACGCGCATGAAGAACACCTGCGGCAGTTCGATGCGGGTGCCGCGGATGTGCAGGAAGTAGCGGTCGTACAGGGTTTGCAGGCCCAGGTAGCCGAACTGCAGGTCGCGGCGGGCGTCCAGCGCCGCGCCGACGCGGGCCAGGTCGTACTCGGCCAGCTTGGCGTCGAGCAGGCCGCCTTCGATGCCGCGCTGGATGAAGGTGGGGAAGTACTCGGCGTAGCGCGTGGCCATGCCGGCCTGCGACACTTCTTCGCCCAGCACTTCCTTGCGGATCGTATGCAGCAGCAGGCGCGCGGTGACCTGGCTATAGGCCGGGTCTTTTTCAACCAGCGCGCGCGCCGACAGGATGGCGGACTTGAACACCTCGTCGACGGGAATGCCGTCGTACAGGTTCTTGACCGTTTCCTTCAGGATCGCTTCGGTGTCGATGAACTCGCTCAGGCCTTCGCCGGCGGCCTCGATGGTGGCGCGCAGCGCGGCCAGGTCGAGCGGGCGGCGCACGCCGTTGTCGACCACGTTCAGGTGGCTTTCCTGGGCGACGGCCGGCGCGGTTTTTTCCAGCACTTCGGCGGCGGCGGCGCGCTCTTGCGCGCGCTTTTCACGGTACAGCACGTAGGCGCGGGCCACATCGTGCTCGCCCGAGCGCATCAGGGCCAGTTCGACCTGGTCCTGGATGTCTTCAATATGGAAGGTGCCGCCGGCCGGGCGGTTGCGCACCAGGGCGTTGACCGCCTGCGAGGCGAGGGTCTCGACCAGTTCGCGCACGCGCGCGGAAGCCGCGCCCTGGCCGCCGTTGACGGCCAGGAAGGCCTTGGTCATGGCGATGGCGATCTTGCTGGGCTCGAACCCCACCACGGAGCCATTGCGCCGGATGACGTTGTAGCTGGCCCACTGGCCGCCGTTGGCGTCGGCGGGAACATCGGTTTGGGAGGGCGGCACGGCGGAAGGCCGGGTCACAGAGGCGATCGTAGTCTGCATGGAAGCTCCTGTGGAAATAGCGGATAACGCATGGGACGTGCCCATGCCGGGTGCTGATGTATCTGGAGAGGGGGGTCGTACGGTGCCGGTGCGAACGCCCGGCTGCGCCAGGCGGAAGTGAATCCGACTATTCTGACGACCACTACATATAGTGTAACACCCCTCGTATGGCACTAATTCTAGTGATGAGGGGAGGGGGGAACAAGGAGAACTCGATCCTCGTTCCCCAATTAATTGCGACTAAATGTAACGCGCTAGCTGGTAAGGCGCGTATGGCATGGTTTTCGCATTTCAGGCCCCGATTTCATGCGCTTTTGCGCGCGGAAACCGCCGGAGAGCCCGATGGACCATAGTGTTGCAACATCTGCTCCAGGCGCTGCCGGTAGTGTGTCACGCTAGCCACCTTGACGTGCCCAAAGCCCCGCACCTGCTCGGGCAACGCCGCGATACCCGCCGCCTGGACCAGGTTGGCCGGCGACAGGTGCTTCAGCAGAGTCTCTACCGTCTGGCGGTACTCCTGGATCAGCTGGCGCTCCATGCGCCGTTCGGCGCTGTGGCCGAACGGGTCCAGCCAGGTGCCGCGCAGGCCCTTCAGACGCGCCAGGAGCCGCATGGCCGGCCAGGCGGCCGGCCCCAGCGCAAGCTTGCGGGGAATGCCGGTGTGCGGGTCCTTGCGCGCCAGCAGCGGCGGCGCCATATGAAAGCGCAGGGTGTAGCCGTCTTCGAACTGCTCGCGCAGTTGCTGCCGGAAGCTGCCGTCGGTATACAGCCGCGCGACTTCGTATTCGTCTTTATAGGCCATCAGCTTGAACAGGCTGCGGGCCACCGCCATGGCCAGCCGCGGCGTGCGCGCCGTGGGCGCCAGCTCGCGCTCGCGCTGCGCCACCCGGTCGACCAGTTCCCGGTACTGGCGGGCGTACGCGGCGTTCTGGTAGGCGGTCAGGTCGCGCTCGCGGCGCGCCACGGCGCGCTCGAACGATTCGGGCACGTGCAGCTGCACCACCTGCGCCGCCGGGCGCAGCGCGTCTTCGAGCGCCTGTGGCTGGTGCGCCGCCAGGCGGCCGGCCTCGAAGGCGTCCCGGTTGGCCTGCACGGCCACGCCGTTGAGCTCGATGGCGCGCGCCAGCGCGGCGTGCGACAGCGGCACCGCGCCGCGCTGCCAGGCGTAGCCCAGCATGAACATGTTCGACAGAATGCTGTCGCCGAACAGCGCCAGCGCGGCCTGGTGCGCGTCGAGCGCGGCCGTGCGGGCCTCGCCCGCGGCATGGCGGATCTTGGCCAGCAGCGCTTCGGGCCGCAGCGCCGCATCGGGGTTTCGGGTGAATTCCGATACCGGCGCCACGTAAGTGTTGACCACCACCTGCGTGTGCCCGCGGCGCAGCGCGCCCAGCGAATCGGGCGCTACCGCGGCCACCGGGTCGCACAGGATCGCGGCGTCGGCCTGTTGCCAGTCGAGCCGCACCGGGCCTTCGGGGGCGTGGGGCGGGGCCAGCCGGATGTGGCTGACGACCGTGCCGCCTTTCTGGGCCAGGCCGGTCAGGTCCAGCACCGAGGCAGACAGGCCCTGCAGGTGCGCGGCCACTGACACGATCGCGCCTATAGTAATGACGCCGGTGCCGCCCATGCCCGCCACCAGCATGCGGTAGGGTTGCTCGGGCGCGTGGGCGGGCGGCAGGGGCAGCGCGTCCAGGTGCCGCCGCCAGGCCGGCGCGCCGGGCGTCGGGGCGGCCCGCTTGCGCAGCGTGCCGTCCAGCACCGACACGAAGCTGGGGCAGAAGCCTTCGGCGCAGGAATAGTCTTTATTGCAGCTCGACTGGTCGATGGCGCGCTTGCGGCCATAAGGGGTTTCCAGCGGCACGATAGACAGGCAGTTCGACTGCACGCCGCAATCGCCGCAACCTTCGCACACGGCGCTATTGATCAGCAGGCGGCGCGGCGGGTCGGGAAACTGCTGCTTCTTGCGCCGCCGCCGCTTCTCGGCCGCGCAGGTCTGGTCGTGGATCAGCACGGTGACGCCGGGCGTGGCGCGCAATTCGCGCTGCAGGGCGTCGAGTTCGCGCCGATGGTGCACGGTGACGCCGGCCGGCAGCTCCACCCCCTGGTATTTGGCGGGTTCGTCGGTGGTGACCACGATGCGCGCCACGTTTTCGCCGCGCAGTTGCTGGCAAATCTGCGGCACCGAGATCGGGCCGTCCACCGGCTGGCCGCCGGTCATGGCGACCGCGTCGTTGAACAGGATCTTGTAGGTGATGTTGGCGCGCGCCGCCACCGCCTGGCGGATCGCCAGGTAGCCGGAATGATAATAGGTGCCTTCGCCCATGTTCTGGAACACGTGCGGCATCTCTATATAGCGCGACAGGCCGATCCAGTCGGCGCCTTCACCGCCCATCTGGGTCAGGCCGCCGGTATCGCGGTCCATCCACGCGGCCATGTAGTGGCAACCCACGCCGGCCAGCGCCTGGCTGCCTTCGGGCACTTTGGTCGAGCTATTGTGCGGGCAGCCCGAACAGAAATAGGGGCGCCGGCGCATGCCATCGGCGTCGTTGGACAGCGGCGCCGGACAGGCGAGCGCGGCCGGGTCGGCGGCGCTGCGCAGGCCGGCCGTGCGCGCCAGCCATGCGGCCAGCGGCGCAGCCAGCAGCGACGGCCGCAGTTGCCCGGCCGATGGCACCAGGGGCTCGCCATCCAGGCCGGTCTTGCCGGCCACGCCGGGGCGCGCGGGCAAGTTGTACAGCAGGTCCTTGATCTGGCCCTCTACCACCGCGCCTTTTTCTTCGATCACCAGAATATGCGACAAGCCGCGCGCGAAGTCATGCAGCCGGCCGGCGTCCAGCGGCCAGGTCAGGCCAGGCTTATAGATGCGCACCGGCGTATCGGCCGCCCACGGGTCGATGCCCAGCCGGGCCAGGGCTTCCAGGGTATCCAGGTGTGCCTTGCCCACGGTCACCAGGCCCACGCGCGCGTGGGGCGCGGCGCAGACCAGGCGGTCGATTGAATGGCGCCGCGCGAAGGCGCGCACGGCGCGCAGGCGCTTCTGCATGCGCAGTTCCACCGCCGGCGAAAGAAAGTCGCGCGCGGTGTATTCCAGCGCTTCGGGCGGCAGGTCGGGATCGGCCGGCATGTCGTAGCGGGCGGGCGGCGCCGGCGTATATGCCTGGCCGCTTTCCACCGTTTCGGAAATGGCCTTGAACGCCACCCACGCGCCGCTGTAGCGCGACAGCGCCCAGCCCCACAGCGCAAAGGTCTCGTATTCCTCGATGGAAGCGGGGTGCACGATCGGCATCTGCCAGCCGATCAACGAGGCTTCGCTGGCGTGCGGAATCGACGACGACACGGCCGTATGGTCGTCTCCCACCACGACCAGCACCCCGCCGTGGCGCGAGGCGCCGGCCGCGTTGCCGTGGTGCAGGGCGTCGCCGGCGCGGTCCACGCCGGGGCCCTTGCCGTACCACAGGGCGAACACGCCATCGACCTTGCGGTCGGCGCGCACGCCGGCCTGCTGCGTGCCCATGACGGCGGTGGCGGCCATGTCTTCGTTGATGCCGGGCACGAAGGTGATCTGGTGCGCATCGAGAATGGGCCGGGCCTTCCACATGGCCATGTCGACCCCGCCCAGCGGCGAGCCGCGATAGCCCGACACAAAACCGGCGGTGTTCAGGCCGCGTTCGCGGTCCAGCCGGCGCTGGGCCAGCAGTACGCGCACCAGCGCCTGCGTGCCGGTCAGGAATACGCGGCCGCGTGTACGCGTCAGGTTGTCCTGCAGCTGGTAGTCCAGGTCCAGGGCCGGTTCGGCCGCGGGGGTTCCGTCCATGATGGGCGCTCCTATTCGTTCTTACCATGATAGGTGCGCGCAACTGCCTGTTTATTGCGTTATTGGATCGTGTAATCCCTATAATTCGAAATGAACATTTCGTTTGGCGCTATTTGGCACTCAGGAGCAAACATGGACAAGACCGACATCGGCATTCTGCGCGCCCTGCAGGAAGACGGCCGGGCTTCGGCCCAGCAGTTATCCGAGCAGGTGGGCCTGTCGGCCGCGCCGGTGTGGCGCCGCGTCAAGGCGCTGGAATCGGCCGGGGTCATCCTGGGCTATAGCGCGCAGGTGGATCGCGCCAAGGTCGGGTTGCAGGGCTGCATGTTCGCGCAGATCAGTCTCGAGCGGCATTCGGCCAGCACGGTCGAAACCTTCGAGCGCTCGGTGCGCGATGCGCCCGAGATCCTCGAATGCTATGCGGTCACGGGCGATTCCGACTTCCTGCTGAAGATTCTGGTGGAAAGCCCGGAGGCTTACGACCGCTTTCTGCACCGGTTCCTGTTCAACCTGCCGGGCATCCGGCAGACGCGCACCATCGTGGCGCTGCGTGAGATCAAGCATGAGGTGCGCTTGCCGCTCAGCGCGGCTTGATGCCCGGGATGTCCTCCCACTCCCCTTCGGCAAGGAACTGTTGCTCTTACACACCATCTGCAAGTTGGTGTCATTGCATCCCAAGGGCGCCGTCATTAGAGTCCCACCTGCGCGAACGCACGTCCGGGCCGGCTTCTTGCTACCGGGCGGCGCGCGCTGTTTCGAGGACGTCATGAATAAAGTGTTGTGGTTTCGCCGTATCGGCGCCGTGGGCGCCGCGTTGATCCTGGCCGGCTGCGCGGCCCGCAAAACCGGGCAAGCGCCGTCGCCGGCCGCGCCCGCCGCGGCGCCGCCCCAGGTGGCCTGCACGCCGGCCGAGCCGGGCAGCCGCATGGTCGGAACCTGGCAGTCGAACACCCGGCCGCGCGGCGTGTCGGGCGAGTTCAGCGCGCTGTACACCCTGGCCGCCGACGGCACCATGACCTACACCACCCAGCTCAAGATCGGCAAGCGCATCCGCCCCGGCCTGCGCGAGGCAGGTTGCTGGCAACTGGCCGAGGGTGTCCTTACCTTGCAGACCACACGCTCCAACGGCGAAGCCGTCGATACGGCCGACCCCATCTACCAGAACCGCTACCGCGTGGAAAAGGCCGACGACAAGCGCCTGACGCTGCGCGAATTGCGCGCGGGCGGGCAGGTGGTCACGGCGCGCCGCATGCCGCCGGGCTACCACCTGCCTTACTGATATGCCGACGCCGACAGGCAGTTCACAGAATCGTGCCATTGCGCTGCTGGCGCTGGCCGCTTTCGTCAGCGCCAGCGCGTTCCGCATCTGCGATCCCATGCTGCCCCGGCTGGCCGCCGATTTCGGCACTTCCACCGGCCAGGCCGCGGCCACGGTGACCGCCTTCGCGGTGGCATACGGGCTGCTGCAGATGTTCTTCGGGCCGGTGGGCGACCGCTACGGCAAGTACCGCGTGGTGGCCGTGGCCACTTTTGCCTGCGCGATCGGCAGCATGGGCGCGGTGCTGGCGCCGTCGCTCGACGTGCTGGTGGTGTGCCGCGCGCTGTCCGGCGCGGCGGGCGCCGGCATCGTGCCACTGTCGATGGCCTGGATCGGCGACAACGTGCCTTACGAGCAGCGTCAGGCCACGTTGGCGCGGTTTCTTACCGGCACCATCCTGGGCATGGCGGCCGGCCAGCTGGCTGGCGGCTGGTTCGCCGACACGGTCGGCTGGCGCTGGGCATTCGGCGCCCTGGTGGCCGGCTACCTGATCGTGGGGCTGCTGCTGTGGCGTGAAGTCGCTCAGCAGGCCGCCGCGTCGGCGGCCCGTCCCGCGCCCGGCCCGCGCCAGGGCTTCGCGGCCCAGGTACGCGTGGTGCTGGGTGTGCCCTGGGCCCGTGTGGTGCTGGCAACCGTGTTCGTCGAGGGCCTGCTGGTGTTCGGCGCGCTGGCGTTCGCGCCGGCCTATCTGCATGCGCGCTTCGGGCTGTCGCTGACGGCGGCCGGCGCGGTGGTGGCGGTGTATGCCCTGGGCGGCCTGCTGTACACGCTGGTGGCCGGGCCGGTGCTGCGCCGCCTGGGCGAGCGCGGCCTGGCCGCCGCCGGCGGGCTGGTGCTGTGCAGCGCCTTCCTGATTTACTTGCTGGGTCCGGCCTGGGGCTGGGGCCTGGCGGCCAGCATGCTGGCCGGGTTCGGCTACTACCTGCTGCACGCCACGTTGCAGACCCACGCCACGCAGATGGTGCCCAACGCGCGCGGCACGGCGGTGGCCTGGTTCGCCTCGTGCCTGTTCCTGGGGCAGGCCGTGGGCGTGGCGCTGGCGGGGCTGGTGGTGGATGCGGCCGGCGCCGCCGCGCTGTTCGGCGTGGCGGCGGTGCTGCTGCCCCTGCTGGGCGGCAGCTTCGCCTGGGCCCTGCGCCGCCGCCTGGCAGCGCACTAAGCCGCCGCGCAGGTTCAGGTGCCTGACTCCCGCAGGGGTCAGACACCGAGGGTGCTCTTTAAAGCGCGGCCAGGCGCTGCAGCACGGCGTCTTTGCCTACCAGGGCCAGTACGGCGTCCACGGCCGGCGTCTGCGTCTGGCCCACCACGGCCACCCGCAGCGGGATGGCCAATTGCGGCATTTTCAGGCCGCGGTCGGCCAGCACCGCCTTGATCAGTGCGGCAATCGCTTCGCGGGTCCAGTCGGCGCCCTGGGCGCGCTGCGCAAAATCGGCCAGCGCCTCGCGCGCGGCGGGGGTCAGGTGCTGTTCGGCCAGTTCGGCGGGCGCCGGCTGGTACGGCTTGCAGAACAGCAACGCCGATTCCGCCAGCTGTTCCAGGGTTTCGGCGCGGTCTTTCAGCAGGCCCATGGCCGCGGCCAGGTCGACCGCCGCCGGGTTGCCGCCGCGCCGCTCGATGCGCGGCGCCACGCGGGCGGCCAGTTCGGCGTTATCCATCTGCTTGATGTAGTGCGCGTTGACCCAGTTCAGCTTCTTGGGGTCCCATTGCGAGGCCGACTTGGACAGGTGGCGGGTGTCGAACCACTGCACCAGCTGCTCGCGCGTGAACAGCTCGTCGTCGCCGTGGCTCCAGCCCAGCCGCGCCAGGTAATTGACCATGGCTTCAGGCAGATACCCCTGCGCGTCGTATTCCATGACGTTGACCGCGCCGTGGCGCTTGGACAGCTTTTCGCCGTCAGGTCCCAGGATCATCGGCACATGGCCGTATTCGGGCAGGGTGGCGCCCAGCGCACGCAGAATGTTGATCTGGCGCGGCGTGTTATTGACGTGGTCGTCGCCGCGCAGCACGTGGGTAATGCCCATGTCCCAGTCGTCGACCACCACGCAGAAATTGTAGGTGGGGGTGCCGTCGGGCCGGGCGATGATCAGGTCGTCGAGCTCGGTGTTGTCGAAGCTGATGGGGCCCTTGACCATGTCGTTCCAGCCCGTGGCGCCGTCTTGCGGATTCTTGAAGCGCACGACCGGCTTGCGGCCAGCTGGCACGGGCGGCAGCGTTTTGCCAGGCTCGGGACGCCAGGTGCCGTCGTAGCGCGGCTTCAGACCCCTGGCGCGGGCGGCTTCGCGCATCGCCTCGACTTCTTCGGGCGAGCTGTAGCAATGGTAGGCGGTGCCCGCCTGCAGCATCTGGGCAATGACCTCGCGGTAGCGGTCCATGCGCTGCATTTGATAGAACGGCCCTTCGTCGGGCTGCATGCCCAGCCAGTCCATGCTGTCCAGAATGGCCTGCACCGCTTCGGGGGTCGAGCGTTCGAGGTCGGTATCTTCAATGCGCAACACGAACACGCCCTGGTGGTGGCGCGCGAACGCCCAGGAAAACAGCGCGGTGCGCGCGCCGCCCAGGTGCAGGAAGCCGGTGGGCGAGGGCGCGAAGCGGGTACGGATGGTGGCAGGTGTAGAGGTCATGGGAAACAGGAAAAACAGCGTGGCGGGCCCGCGGGAATTGCGGGAAAGCACGGGGCGCGATCATGGCGGCCGCGCGCCGGTCTTTGTTACGATGGCCTTATTTTAGAATAGCGCCCGTTCCGCTCATGCTGCGCCACGCTCTTGCCCCGCTGTTCGAGCCTCGATCGCTGCTCATCGTAGCCGACCGGCCCCTGCCGGCAGCCGAATCCCTGCCTGCCGGGCTGCGCCAGCGCATCACGCGCGTCGACGCCGAACCGGGCGTGGCGCCCGAGCTGCCGGCAGCCTGTGCCGGCCTGGCCGATGGCCAGCGGCCCGACCTGGCGCTGGTCTGCGTGTCGCCCGCCGTGCTGCCCGAAACCCTGCGCCGCCTCGAGCCATTGCGCCCGCGCGCGGCCATCGTGCTGCCGCACGAACTGCCCGATCCCTATCCCGGCGGCACCCTGGCGCTGTGTCGCGCCTGGGCCGAGAAAAACGGCTGCGAGCTGCTCGGCCCCCGCGCCTTCGGCGCGCAACGGCCGCACGCGGGCCTGAACCTCAGCCAGCATCCCACCCTGGCGCGCGCCGGCCGCGTGGCCCTGGTGGCGCAGTCGCGCTCCATCACCGCCGCCGTCATGGATTGGGCCGAAGACGTTCACATCGGGTTCTCCACCGCGGTGTCGCTGGGCGATGAAGCCGCCGTCGGCATGGCCCAGGTGCTCGACTTCCTGGCCAGCGACCCGCGCACCGACAGCATCGTGCTGTACCTCGAAGACGTCGGCACCGCGCGCGAATTCATGAGCACGCTGCGCGCCGCGGCCAGCGTCAAGCCGGTCATCGTGCTCAAGGCTGGCCGCGACGGCCCGGCCGGCAGCGACGCCGTGCTCGACGCCGCCCTGCGCCGCGCCGGCGCGGTGCGGGTGCGGTACTTCGTGCAACTGTTCTCGGCCGTCAAGGTGCTGGGCTACACCCGGCGGCCGCGCGGCCGACGCGTTGCGCTGCTGTCCAACGGCAGTGGCCCGCCGCAGCTGGCGCTCGACCTCATCGGCCCCGACGCGGCCGTGCTCAAGGCCGAACTCGCGCCGTCCACCCGGCGCGCGCTGGCCGGCCTGCTCGAGCCCGACGCCGCCATCGACAATCCGGTCATCACCTATGTGCCGCTCACGCCCGAGCGCATCCAGGCGGTGCTCGACTGCCTCATCGACGACAACGGCGTCGACGGCGTGCTGGTGCTGCTGGCCCCCGACGCCCTGGCCGACATGCACGGCGTCGCGCGCCAACTGGCCCAGATCGCGCCCAAGGCGCCCAAGCCGGTGGTCAGCTGTTTCATGGGCGACGCCGGCATGCGCCCGTTGCGCCGCATGCTCGACGACGCGGGCACGTCGGCGTTCCGCACGCCCGAATCGGCCGCCGACGCCTTCGGCGTGCTGGCCACGCACTACTACAACCAGCAGTTGCTGCTGCAAACCCTGCCGCCCGAGCCGCCCAGCCGCCTGCCCGACATCGCCCGCGCGCGCGCCGTGCTCGACGGTGCGCGCCAGCAGGGCCGGCTGACCCTGTCCGCCGCCGAATGCCGCAGCGTGCTCGATGCCTTTTATGTACCGCTGCGCGACGTGCCGTCGGGCGTGCTGCCCGGCGAACCCGAATCGCGCCCCATGGCAATCCGCGTGCGGCGCGACCCGCGCTTTGGGCCGGTCATCCAGTTCGGCGCCGGCGGCCCCGATGCCGTGCTTGCCAGCGGCACCGACCGGGGCATGGATCTGCCCCCGCTCAACGGGTTCCTGGCGGGCCAGCTCATCGAGCGCAGCCGCGCCTGGCGCCGCGTGCTGGCGCCGCAGATCAGCGGCGCGGCAACCGAGGCCGTGCAGCAGGCGCTGGTGCACGTGTCAGAGCTGATTTCCGAGCTGCCCGACATCGAATCGCTCGACATCGATCCGCTCTACGCGGGCGAGGCGCAGCTGCGCGCCGCGGACCTGCGCATCACGCTGTGCGCCGAGCCCGCCTGCGCCACGCCGCAGGCCAGCGGCTATCCGCACATGGCCATCCATCCGTATCCCGCGCGCCTGGTGCGTGCGCGCGAATTCGACGATGGCACGGCCTGGACCATCCGCCCCATCCGGCCCGAAGACGGCCAGACCCTGCAGGAGTTCATTCGCGGCCTGTCCGAGCAGTCGCGCTATATGCGTTTCGTGTCCATGATGCGCGAGCTCACCCCGCGCATGGTGGCGCGCTATACGCAAATCGACTACCACCGCGAGCTGGCCCTGGTGGCCACCACGCAGGTGCCCAACCCCGAAAACCGCGGCCATCCGCGCGAGGTCATCATCGGCTTCGCGCATTACCTGCGCAACCCCGACGGGCGCGGCGCCGAATACGCCCTGGTCATCGGCGACGACTGGCAGCGCCGCAAGCTGGGTGGGCAGTTGATGGAAGTCCTGATCGACGCCGCGCGCGAACAGGGTCTCGAATACATCGACGGCCTGGTGCTGGCCAACAACCGGCCGATGCTCACGCTGATGACCCGGCTGGGCTTCACCAACGACCCCGACCCCGAAGACCCCACCATGCGCAGAGTATGGCTGGATTTGCTCCCTGGCCAGGGGTCAGGCTCCGCAGGTGCCTGACACCGCTGTGCGCGATGGGTGTCTCGATCGCACGGTGTCTGACACCTGCGGAGTCAGACACCTGGTCAGAACACTTCCCGGCAAGAATTCTGCGTTAGACACCTGGTAAGAGTACTTCCCGGCAAGAATTCTGCGTCAGAGACCTGGTCAGAGCACTTCCCGCAGGAACTCCGCTATATCCGCGATCTCCGGCGCGCACACCGAGTGCGGCATCGGATACGTGTGCCAGCGCACGTCGTAGTCCAGCGCCTGCAGTTGCGCCAGCGATGCCTGCGCGCGCGGCAGGGCTACCACCGGGTCGAACGTGCCATGCGCCAGGAAGATCGGCGTGTTCGCGTTGGCCGCATGGCGTTCGGCGGCTGCCGTGTCCAGCAGCGGCAGATAACCCGACAGGCCGATCATGCCGGCCAGCTTTTCTTCCAGCCGCAGGCCGGTGTGCAGCGTCATGGCGCAGCCTTGCGAAAAGCCCGCCAGCACGATGCGCGAAGTAGGGATGCCCCGGGCGTTCTCGCGCGCGATCAGCGCCCGCACCGCGGCCTCGGAGCGCCGGATGCCGGCCGCATCTTCCTGCCGCACCAGGTCGGTAACCAGAATGTCGTACCACGAGCGCATCGCCATGCCCCCGTTGATGGTGACCGGCTGCACCGGCGCGTGCGGAAACACAAAGCGCACCGGCGGGTGCGCACCCAGCCGCAGTTCGGGCACGATGGGGGCGAAATCGTTGCCGTCGGCCCCCAGGCCGTGCAGCCATATCACCGCGTGGGTCGGATTGGGGGCGGTTTCGAGTTCGATGCAGTCCAGCAGGGCGGGGTTGGCGCTCATGGTCGGGCAGGAAAAAAAGGGTAGTTCAGGCAGGCCGCTTCAGGCGGCCAGCGCCTTCAGGGCCTGGAACAGCGCGCGGTAATGCTTGCGCAGGGGCTCCTGGCCCGGCTGCAGGGCGGCATTGTGCTGCGCCTCTTTGCGGGCCGCGCGAATGGTGGCGCGCAGTTGCTGCACGTCGGCGCCCGGATGGGCATCCAGCAGTTCAGTCAGGGCGTCGTCGTCGGCCAGCAGCCGCTCGCGCAGCGTTTCCAGCCGGTGCATGGCGGCGGTTTCTTCGCGCGAGCCATTGCGCCAGGTGTCGAGTTGCGCGCGGATTTCATCGGCCGGCGCATCCCGCATCAGCTTGCCCACGAAATGGGTCTGGCGCCGCCGGCCTTCGCGGCTGGTCGTGCGCTGCGCCAGCCGTATGGCTTCGTACAGGCGCTCGGCCAGCGGCAATTGCTTCAGGCGGTCGTCGGGCAGGTCGATCAGCTGCTTGCCCAGGTCGAGCAGGGCATGCATTTCTCGCTTGACCTGCGACTTGCTGGGCCGGTCGTAGCCGTTGTCGTCAACATCGGCGTCGGCCGCCGGATCGGGAATAGGGGAAGTCATGGGAACAGCGCAAACACAGACTTGGCTATGATAACCGTCTCTGTACACTGGACTGCAATGGTCAACACTCCCGCTTCCTCCCTTCCCCTGGCCGCCAACCACGCCCGCTTCAGCGAACTGGTCGAACAGGCGCTGGCGCATGCCCGCCGTATCGGCGCCAGCGACGCCGCCGCCGAAGTCTCCGAAAGCCTGGGCCTGTCGGTGTCGGTGCGCAAAGACGACATCGAAACCGTCGAGCAAACTCGCGACCGCTCGCTGGATCTCACCGTCTACGCCGGCCAGAGCCGCGGTTCGGCCTCCACTTCCGACTTTTCCGAGGCGGCCCTGCGCCAGACGGTCGAGGCCGCCTGGCACATCGCGCGCCATACCGCCGCCGATCCGGCCGCCGGCCTGCCCGACGCCGACCAGCTGGCCGCCGATATCCCCGACCTGGCGCTGCACTACGGCTGGCCCGTTACCACCGAGCAGGCCGCCGAGCTGGCCCTGCGCGCCGAGCGCGCCGCCCGCGCGGTCGATCCGCGCATTACCAATACCGACGGCGCCACCGTAGGCACCTACGAAGGCCAGTTCGTCATGGGCAACACCCGCGGCTTCCTGGGCGGCTACCCGTATTCGCGCCATAGCCTGTCGGTGGCCCCCATTGCGGGGCGCGGCAACCACATGCAGCGCGACTACTGGTACACGTCCGAGCGCGACCCGGCCCGCCTGGCCTCGCCCGAGGCCATTGGCCGCTACGCCGGCGAACGCACCCTGTCGCGCCTGTCGGCCCGCCGCATCCGCACCGGCAAGTTCCCGGTGCTGTTCGAGGCGCCGCTGGCCCTGGGCCTGCTGGGCGCATTCACCCAGGCCACCAGCGGCGGCGCGCTGTACCGCAAGGCCAGCTTCCTGGTCGACGCGCTGGGCAAGCCGGTTTTCCCCGATCACATCGACATCTCCGAAGACCCCCACGTGCGCGGCGGCATGGGCAGCTCGCCGTTCGACGACGAGGGCGTGCGCACCCGGGCGCGCAGCGTGGTAACCGGCGGGGTGCTCGAAGGCTATTTCCTGTCCAGCTACACCGCGCGCAAGCTGGGCCTGGTCACCACCGGCAACGCCGGCGGCTCGCATAACCTCACCCTGTCTTCGCGGCACACCCGCCCCGGCGACGACTTCGAAGCCATGCTGCGCAAGCTCGGCACGGGCTTCCTGGTCACCGAGCTCATCGGCCAGGGCGTCAACTACGTTACGGGCGACTACTCCCGGGGAGCATTCGGGTATTGGGTCGAAAACGGCCAGATCCAGCACGCCGTGCAGGAAATCACCATCGCCGGCAACCTGGCCGAGATGTTCCGCCAGATCGTCGCCGTCGGGGCCGACACCATCGCGCGGGGCACCAAGCGCACCGGCTCGATCCTGATCGAACAGATGGCAATCGCCGGCACCTGATCCCCCGGCCGCCCGGCGGAAATCCCCATAGAGCGGAGTTATAACAACGTGTAATATCCGCCAGGTATCGCTAGCGATATCCCATACCGAGTTGCCACCGAGGAGCCAATAACATGCAACGTCGTTCCTTTTTGAAACATGCCGGCCTGGGCGCCGTCGCGGGTAGCGCCGCGGTTGCCGCGCCGGTATTCGCGCAGGACGCGCCCACCCTGAACTGGCGCATGGCGTCCAGCTTCCCGCGCAGCCTCGACACGCTGTTCGGCACGGGCGAGATCTTCTGCAAGTTCGTCAACGAGGCTTCCGGCGGCAAATTCACCATCCGCCACTTCCCCGGCGGCGAAATCGTGCCGGCGCTGCAGGTCATGGACTCGGTGTCCAACAACACCATCGAATGCGGCCACACCGTTTCGTACTATTACTACGGCAAGAGCCCGGCCTTCTGCTTCGACGCGGCCGTGCCGTTTGGCCTGAATGCCCGCCAGATGAACGCCTGGATGTTCGACGGCGACGGCATGAAGCTCACCCGCGAAATGTTCGCGCCGCACAAGATCATCAACTTCCCCATGGGTAACACCGGGGTGCAGATGGGCGGCTGGTACCGCCGCGAAATCAAGTCGGTCGACGACCTCAAGGGCCTGAAAATGCGCACCGCGGGCTTTGCCGGCGAAGTGCTGTCGCGCCTGGGCGTGGTGCCCCAGCAGATTGCCGGCGGCGACATCTACCCGTCGCTTGAAAAGGGCACCCTCGACGCCGTGGAATTCGTCGGCCCGTACGACGACGAAAAACTGGGCTTCAACAAGGTCGCCAAGTACTACTACTACCCGGGCTGGTGGGAAGGCGGTCCGCAAGTGTCGCTGTACCTGAACGAAGGCGCCTGGAACGGCCTGCCCAAGTCGTACCAGGCCATCGTCGAGGCCGCCAGCCGCGTGGCCCACGTGGCCATGACCTCGCGCTACGACGCCCTGAACCCGGGCGCGCTGCGTAAGCTCATCGCCGCCGGCGCCGAACTGCGCCCGTTCCCGCGCTCGGTCATGGATGCCTCGTATGCCGCCGCCCAGACGGTCTACAAGGAATTCTCCGACAAAGACCCGAAGTTCAAGGCCCTGTACGAAAACTACATGGGCTTCCGCGACAGCGTGGTGCCGTGGTTCCGCCTGGCCGAAGGCTCGTACGACCAGTACTTGGGCGTGGCCATGTCGGCGAAGAAGTAAAAACCCCCCTGCGAGAGCGCGCTGCGCTTTCGCCCAGGCGTCTACCCGGACCAGGCGCTCCGCCTGGGTCCGGGTGTCTGGCTCCCGCGCGGTGTCAGAGGCCTCTTACGCACGGCATGCCCAATATTTGCGCAATCGTGCTAGAATAATCAGCTTTCCCTCGTTCCGGCTGGGTAGCACGGGCGGTTAACAACGCTTAGGCCAGCCATCAGGTATTTCCTCGTGGCACAGCGGAACAGGAAAAAATTCTTGCCCGGCTTTTCCGGCAAGAAAAATTTTCACCTTTTAGGAACCAATCATGAAGACCTTTGTGGCCAAGCCGCATGAAGTCCAGCGTGACTGGTTTGTGATCGACGCCAAGGGCAAAGTCCTCGGTCGTGTGGCCAGCGAAGTCGCACGCCGCCTGCGTGGCAAGCACAAACCCGAATTCACGCCGCACGTTGATACCGGCGACTACATCGTCATTATCAACGCCGCTGAAATCGTCGTCACCGGTAACAAGGCGCAAGACAAGAAGTACTTCCGCCACACCACCTACCCGGGTGGTATCCGTGAAACGAACTTCGAGAAACTGCAGCAGCGGTTTCCCGGCCGCGCCATCCAGAAGGCCGTCAAGGGCATGCTGCCCAAGGGTCCGCTGGGCTACGCCATGATCAAGAAACTCAAGGTGTACGCCGGTGCCGAGCACCCGCACACCGCTCAGCAGCCCAAGCCGCTGGATATCTAAGGAAACGCCATGATCGGTAACTGGAACTACGGAACCGGCCGTCGCAAAACCTCGGTGGCTCGTGTTTTCATCAAGAAAGGGTCGGGCAAGATTATCGTCAACGGCAAGCCCGTCGACGAATTCTTCGCGCGCGAAACCGGCCGCATGATCGTGCGCCAGCCGCTCGAGCTCACCGGCCACCTCGAATCGTTCGACATCAAGGTCAACGTGCACGGTGGCGGCGAAACCGGCCAGGCCGGCGCGGTGCGCCACGGCATCACGCGCGCCCTGATCGACTACGACGCGGACCTCAAGCCCGCGCTGTCGCAAGCTGGCTTCGTCACCCGCGACGCCCGCGAAGTCGAACGCAAGAAAGTCGGCTTCCGCAAGGCACGTCGGCGCAAGCAGTTCAGCAAGCGCTAATGTCCAGCAAAAAGGCCGCGAAAGCGGCCTTTTTGTTGCCGCACGCCTGCTGCCGCGCGAAGCGATACAATTCTTTTTCGTCCTATTGAAGCATCTTGCACCATGGCCCACGCATCGAATTCCCGCATCAAGGTCGGCATCGTCGGCGGCACCGGCTACACCGGCGTCGAGCTGCTGCGCCTGCTGTCGCAGCATCCTCATGTGGAGCTCACCGCCATCACGTCGCGCAAAGAAGACGGGCTGCCCGTGGCGGACATGTACCCCAACCTGCGCGGCCGTGTCAGCCTGGCGTTCTCCACGCCCGAAAAAGCCAACCTGGCTGATTGCGACGTGGTGTTCTTCGCCACTCCGCACGGCGTGGCCATGGCCCAGGCGCAAGAGTTGCTGGCCGCGGGCACCCGCATCATCGACCTGGCCGCCGACTTCCGCCTGCAAGATACCGCCACGTTCGAGCGCTGGTACAAAATGCCGCACGCGTGCCCCGACATCCTGGCCGAATCGGTCTATGGCCTGGTCGAGCTCAACCGCGAGGCCGTGTCCAAGGCGCGCGTCATCGGCAACCCCGGCTGCTACCCCACTACCGTGCTGCTGGGCCTGGCGCCGCTGCTCGAAAACGGCGCCGCGCTGGTCGATACCCAAACCCTCATCGCCGACTGCAAGTCCGGCGTGTCGGGCGCCGGCCGCAAGGCTGAAGTCAGCACGCTGTTCTCCGAAGCCAGCGACAACTTCAAGGCATATGGGGTGGCCGGCCACCGCCATCATCCCGAAATCTCCGAACAGCTCGAAAAGCTGGCCGGCGGCAAGGTCGGCCTGACCTTCGTGCCCCACCTGGTGCCCATGATCCGCGGCATGTTCTCCACCCTGTACGCGCGCATCCGGCCCGAAGCCCTGGGCACCGATTTCCAGGCCCTGTACGAAAAGCGCTACGCCGACGAGCATTTCATCGACGTCATGCCGGCCGGCAGCCTGCCCGAAACCCGTTCGGTGCGCGCCTCCAACAACCTGCGTATCGCTGTGCAGCGCCCCAATGGCGGCGACCTGCTTATCGTGCTGGTCATTCAAGACAACCTCGTCAAGGGGGCCTCGGGCCAAGCCGTGCAGAACATGAACCTGATGTTCGGCCTGCCCGAATCGGCCGGCCTGGACCAGGTCGCCATCCTGCCGTAGGCGCAAGCCGTTGCCCGGCCTGCCCATGCCAGGGCCGGCCGGGCGGATGCAATGCAACAAATACCCGAGCCCACTGCCGCACCCCGTTCCCGCCCTCTGATGCGCTGGCTGACGCTGCTGTGCGTACTGGCCGTGGGACTGGCCATCGGGGCCGCCGCGGGTTATCGCCAGGGGCGGCAATCGGCCGCCGCCAACAATACCGTGGTGGTCACGGCCGAGCAGGTGGCCGCGCAAGATGCCGCCATCCGACAGAGCCAGGCCGAAAGCCGCTTCCTGCGCGCCCAGCTCGACACGGCCGACGGCGAAATTGCCGTCGAACGCGCCGCCCGCCAGGAACTCGAAACCCAGTTGCGCTCTGCCCAGGACGAACTGGGCCGCGTGCGCGACCGTCTGGCCTTTTTCGAGCAGCTGCTGCCGCCCGGCCCCGAAGGCGCGGTAGACATCCGCGGCGCCGAAGTGCAGCGCGTGGGGCAGGGGCTGAAATACCGCGTGCTGCTCATGCGCAGCGGCCGTAGCGACACCCCGTTCACCGGCACCTTGCGGTTCCAGGCGGCCGGCGTGCTAAAGGGCGAAACCGTGTCGGTCGACCTGGCGCCCATGCAGCTCAAGGCCGATGCGTCGGCGCCTGCGGCAGGGGCAGGGGCAGGGGCAGAGGCCGCCGCCGGCGGGCCCCTGGCGTTACAGTTCGACCAGTACCAGCGCAGCGAAGGGGTGCTCGAGCTGCCCGAGGGATTTGTCCCCGAAACTGTCACCGTCAGCGTGCTGGAAGGCGCCACGGTGCGTGCCTCACGCAGCGTCAAGCTCGAATTTTGAACCCCGCCGCGTCTGCGCTATAGTCAATACATTAGTGGCGGCGTGGCCGCCCACCCAATACGGCCGTTCGCGGCCAGGAGCTCCACCATGAATGCAGTCACCGAAACCGTCGATCTCCAGGCGCCGCCGTCGCCGTTGATCTTCACCGATTCCGCCGCGGCCAAGGTCAAAGACCTGCTGGCCGAAGAAGGCAACCCTGAACTGAAGCTGCGCGTGTTCGTGCAAGGCGGCGGCTGTTCCGGCTTCCAGTATGGCTTCACGTTCGACGAGGCCGTCAACGAAGACGACACCGTGCTCGACAAGAACGGCGTGCAGCTGTTGGTCGACCCGATGAGCTTCCAGTACCTGGTCGGCGCGGAAATCGACTACAAAGAAGACCTCGAAGGCGCCCAGTTCGTCATCCGCAACCCCAACGCCAGCACCACCTGCGGCTGCGGGTCGTCGTTCTCGGTGTAAGCCTGGTGGGCGGCTAGCCGCCATCTGCCCCAGAGCCCCCGCAAGGGGGCTTTTCATTTCACGCGAGTCCAGCGTCGCATTTCGCGGCGGCCACGCGCCGCGTCAGCCCCCAGAACGCCAGGGCCAGCAGGCTCACCGCCGCGCCCAGCAAGCACACGCCCTGCCAGCCCGCATGGGCATAGGTGGCGGTGGCGCCGATTGCGCCCATTCCACTGCCCACGGCATAAAACAGCATGTAGAGCCCGACCAGCCGGCTGTGCGCCTCGGGACGCGTGCGCAAGATCAGGCTTTGATTGGTGACGTGCAGCGCCTGGCCGCCCAGGTCGAGCAGCACGATGCCGATGATCAGTGCCCACAGTGACGATGCCATCAGCGACAGCGGCCACCAGGCCAGCACCAGCGCGGCCAGCGCCGCCGCGCTGGTGCGCTGGGCGCGACCGCGGTCGGCCCACTGCCCGGCGCGCGCCGCGGCCAGGGCGCCCACCACGCCAACCAGGCCAAATGCACCGATGACCGTGTGCGAAAAGCGGTACGGCGGCGCGCTCAATGGCAGCACCAGCGCGCTCCAGAAGATGTTCAGCGCCGCGAACATCAACAACGCCAGCATGCCGCGCACCTGCAGCATTCTTTCTTCCCGCAACAGCGTCAGCATGGAAGCGATCAGGCGCGGGTAAGGCATCGTGTTCAAGGCCGCGGGCAGGGCCGGCAAGCGCCGCCATAGTGGCAGCGCAATCGCCAGCATCAGCGCGGCGGCGCAGAAGTACACGCCTCGCCAACCCGCCAGGTCGCTGACGCCGCCGGCGAACGCGCGCGCGAGCAGCAGGCCGATGAACACGCCGCTCTGCGCCGTGCCGACCACGCGGCCTTGCTCGTGGGGGGCGGCCGCGCTGGCCGCGTAGGCGATCAGCCCTTGCGTCATCGCCGTGCCCAGCATTCCCACGGCCGTCATTCCCGCCAGCAAGACCGGCGCCGAGCGGGCGGCGCCGACTGTTGCCAAGGCCGCCACCAGGGCCAACAGCTGCGCCGCCATCAACCGGCGGCGATCGACGCGATCGCCCAGCGGCACCAGCAACAGCAGGGCCACGGCGCAGCCGATCTGCGTGGCCGTTATCACGCTACCCACCGCGGCACGGCTGATGCTGAAATCGCGAGCCAGCGCATCCAGCAAGGGCTGCGCGTAGTACACGTTGGCCACGCTCAGGCCGCTGGCGGCGGCAAACAGCAGCACCAGGCTGCGCGGCATGTCGGCTTTCCGGGATGACTTCATGCTCCATCGCTCATTCAATGTAGTTTCAAATAACAACCGATTGAATGCTAGGCGATGCAGTTTTAAAATGCAACCAGATAATTGGCGATAATCGCCATTTGCCAGGAGAGGCCATGCCACGCCGTCCTATCAACGACGAACCCTGTCCCGTTGCCCGCGCCGTCGAAATCGTCGGCGACCGCTGGTCACTGTTGATCGTGCGCGATGCGTTCGACGGCACACGCCGCTTTGGCGACTTCCAGCGCGGGCTGGGCATGGCCCGCAATATCCTGTCTGACCGTCTGCGCAAACTGGTCGAGGCGGGCATCCTCGAAACGCAGGACGCCTCGGATGGCACGGCCTATCAGGAATATGTGCTCACGCCGCAGGGGGAAAGCCTGTTTCCCGTGGTGGTGGCGTTGCGGCAATGGGGCGAACAGCATCTGTTCAAGCGGGGCGAACGCCATTCGGTGCTGATCGACACGCGCACCGGAAAACCGATTCCACGCATGGCGCCGCAAGCCAGGGATGGATCAGTGCTGACGCCCGCCGCCACCGCCGTGCGGAAGGTAGCGTGACGCAATGCGCCAGGGCTGGCCAAGTCAGCCACAAAACGCAGCGTCCAGCGAACGAGCCGCCGTTCGTTGACTGCGCAAAATCAATGATTGTGACTATATAAGTTAATAATAGTTAAGTTTAGGTACAGGTTGCCGTTCATCGCGTTAGTCTCCCGCAACTTACAAAGGAGGCAGACGCGATGCGCACTGAGATGGCGCGTGGCAGCCCATGGCTGGGCGCCGCGGCCATGGGTGTCCTGGCAGTGGCGATGGCCGCAAGCAGCGTGGCCCAGTCGTTGCCCGATGCCGCCGCTCGAGCCATTGACATAGAACGGCGACAGGCGCAGGAACTCGACGCCCAGCGCGCCCGTGCCAATCAACGTCCCGATGTCCTTCCGGCCGAGCTGCCGGGCGCTTCGGGGCCGGTGCAATTTCCTGCTGAACAGCCCTGCTTCAACATCGTCCAAGTCACCTGGGACGGCGACTTGCCGCCTGGCCGGGTACGCGCGGCAAGCCAGGCAGCGGTGGGCCATTGCGTGGGCGCCAGCGGCCTGCGCAACCTGCAAACTCACCTGCTGGGTTTGCTGATTGATGACGGCCTGGTCACCTCGCGTGTGCTGGTGCCCGAACAATCGCTCGCGGCCGGCGAATTGACGCTGCACTACGTGCCGGGCCGCATCTCAGCCGTCCAGAGTACGGGCGGCATCGGCTGGTGGCGTACGGTAGTGCCGGGCGGGCCTGGCGATGCCCTCAACCAGCGCGACCTCGACCAGGCGCTGGAAAACATCCGGCGCTTGGGCGGGCAGGCCGATGCCACCATCGACGTCGCGCCCGGGCCGGGCATGGGCGAATCCGATCTGCTGATCCGCCCCGGCACCGGCAAACGCTGGCATGCCTACGTGGGGGGCGACAACGCCGGGCTGGACGCCATTGGCAAATACCAGATCAATGCCGGGCTGACGCTGGATTCTCCGCTGTTTCTGTACGACCAATTATCGGTGTCGTGGAATAGCAATGCGCATTGGCGCGACAGCCAGGCCAATACGCGCGCGGCATCGGTCAATTACAACCTCCCATTCGGCTATTGGGCCTTGTTCGCCAGCGCCAGCAAGTCGACGTATCGCCAGACCGTGGCGGGTTTCGAAGAACCCATCGTCTATGGCGGCACCACCAGACAAGCGCAGGTGGGCGTGTCGGTGGTGCCGTACCGGGGCGCCACCTATAAAGGCAGCGCATCGTTCAGCCTGTCGCGCAAACGGGTTTCCAGCACGCTGAACGATGTAGACATCGAAGTGCAGCGCCGCGACGTCACGGGATACAGCTTCAACCTGGGCCATCGGCAATACCTGGGCCCGGTGGTTCTGGACGTGGGTGGCGGCGTGCAGGGCACGCTGCCCAGCCTGTCGGACCGGCCGGGCTATGTCTATGGCGATCCAGACTGGGACGGCCGCAGCACCATCGTCACCGCCAATGCAAGCCTTTATGCGCCATTCCAGATAGCCGGCCAGCACTTCGCCTACCAGGGAACCTGGCAGATCCAGCACGCCAAGACGGCCATTGTGCCCGCCGATTACTTCGCGATCGGCAACCGGTACACGGTGCGCGGCTTCGACGGCCAGATGACGCTGGCCGCCGAAGACGGCTGGAGCCTGCGCAACGAGTTGTCGCTGAACCTGGAGCCCCTGGGCATTCCGGGCCAGCAGCTGTATGCCGGCGTGGATGTGGGCCGGGTCGGCGGGCCATCGGCCGAGTACCTGTCGGGGCGCACCCTGGTAGGCGCGGTCCTGGGTCTGCGCGGCCGCCTGCCCATGCCTTATCTCAACGCCAGCTATGACTTCTCGGCAGGCTGGCCGCTACACAAGCCCGATTCATTGAAGACCGCGTCCACCGTATTCGCGGCTGCCCTGATGTTTGAGTTCTGACCCGTTCGCGCGTGGCGGCCCGTAGCCGTGGCGCTTTTTTCGATTTCTGTCCGCCTTATGTCCAAGTTCCGTTCTCTCACTATCTGGCTGGTACTGATCACGCAGGTATGGACGCCGGTGCTGGCGCAGACCTTGCCCATATCGGTAGACAAGCGCGTGTCCGGCGCCAAGCCTGTCGTGGGCGTCAGCAATGGCGTACCCGTGGTGAACATCGCGCCGCCTTCCGCTGGCGGGGTATCGAACAACCGGTACATCCAGTTCAACGTCGGGCCGTCCGGCGTCGTGCTGAACAACAGCGGCGGCGCCAGCCAGACGCAGCTGGCCGGGCAGATCGGTGGCAACCCCATGCTGGGCAACCAGCGCGCCACGACGATTCTGAATCAGGTCACCGCGCCCAATCCCAGCCGCTTGCTGGGAACCCTGGAAGTGGCGGGCCATCGCGCCAACGTCATCGTTGCCAACCCCGCGGGCATTACTTGCGACGGCTGCGGTTTTCTCAATGCCAACCGCGCCACCCTGACGACGGGCCGGCCGCAAATCGGTTCCGGCGGTATCGACTTCGATGTGTCGGCCGGGCAATTGCGCATCGAAGGCGACGGCCTGTATGGCGGCGAGGCCGCGCAAGTGGACCTGCTGGCGCGTTCACTGCAAATCAACGCCAGCGTCTGGGCCAAGAAACTGAACGTGGTCGCCGGGGCCAGCCGCGTCGATTTCGGTAGCGGCCAGGTGACCGCGGGCGCCGCGCAAGAGCCCGCGCCCGAATTCGCGCTGGACACGGCGGCGCTGGGCGGCATGTATGCGAACAGCATCCGCCTGGTGGGCACCGAAGCCGGCGTTGGCGTGAATATCGGCAACAACCTGGTGGCCCTGACGGGCGACCTGCAGGTTTCCGCCGCCGGCGACGTGCGCATACGGCCGACCGCCACGTTGCAGGCGGGGGCGGGCCTCAGCCTGCATAGCGGATCGAATGTCGACGTGGCGGCCGGCGGCCGCCTGCAGGGCGTCGGCGTGGCTATCGTGGCCGGGCAGGATGCACGGCTGGATGGCACGCTGTCCTCCGCCGGCGATGTGTCGGTGCAAGCGGGGCGCGACATTGCCACCGCCGGCAAACTGGGCGTGGACGGCGGCGCGGTCTTGCAGGCCGGCCGGCACCTGGACCTCGCGGCGGCGGCGCAGATCGAAACCGCGCGCGCCATCGATGCCCGGGCGGGCAACCGGCTTATCCTGGCTGGCGACGCGCGCAGCGGCGGCGATATGGCATTGGCGGCCGGCGGCGCGCTCGAGGCCCGCGGCAATGCCAGCGCGGCGGGCAACATGTTCCTGCATGCGGGCGGCGATGTATCCGTTGCCGGCCAGCTGCTGGCCGGCCGCGACCTGAGCCTGTCCGCCGACGGCGCCGTCGATCTGGCCGGCACCGCCGTGGCCGACCGCATGCTGCGAGTGAATGCCGGCGCCGACATCGTGCTGCGGGAAGATGCATTGGCGCAAGGCAGCCAGACCCTGGCCATGACGGCCGCCCGTGACCTGCATGTGGCGGGTACGACCGGCACCGCGGAAACCGCCGCGTCGCAAGGCGGCTTGCTGCAACTGGCGGCGGGCCGAGATCTTGCCGTCGCGCCGGGTGGCATTGTCACCGCCAGTTCGCCCGCCATCATCACCGCCGCGCGCGATCTGCGGCTGGACGGCATTGCCGTCGCGCTGGCCGGCGACCTGGACCTGCAGGCAGGCGGCCAACTGGCCGTGGGCGAGCACGGCCGCGCGCAGGCATCGAACCGCCTAGTCGCCGATGCCGGCGCGGGGCTGGCAGTAGACGGCATCGTCGCGGCAGGCGACACCGTGGCGCTGCGGGCTGGCCAATCCGCCGAGATCAATGGACTCATCGCCGCGCTGGGCGGCGCCGGCACTGGTGGCCTGACCGTCGCCAGCGGGCAAGACATTTCGGTGGGCCGGCTGGCGCGGGTGCAGGCGGCCGGCGCGGCCGCCATGCAAGCGGGGCAAGATCTGCGTTTGGACGGCGCCGTCACCGCCATCGACGGCCTCACCCTGGCTACCGCGCGCGATACCTGGATAAACGGCTCTGCCGCGACCGACGGCGACCTTGCCTGGACCGGCCGCCGGCTTGGCATGGGCGAGCACGGGCTGGCGCAGGCCGGCCAGCGTCTGGCGGCGCAGGCGCAAGACAGCATGACCCTCGCGGGCACGCTGGTCGCCGGGCAAGCCCTCGCGCTGGGGGCCGTCAATGATGTACAGCTCGATGGCACGGCGGCCGCGCTGCAGGGGGATGTGGCCGTGCGCAGCACCGTGGGCGACGTGCGTCTGGGGGCGCAGGCGCACGTCCAGGCGGGCGGCGAACTGGTGGCCGAGGCGGGCCGCGACCTGATCGCGGCCGGCACGCTGGCGTCCGGGCAAGACATGCGCCTGCGGGCGGGCCGTCATGTCCAACTGGACGGCATAGCCGCGGCGCAAGGCGCCCTGGACGCGGCTGCCGCGGGCGATTTGTCGGTGGCCGCGGCGGGGCGCGTGCAAGCTGACGGCGCACTGGCGTTGGCCGCGGGCGGGGCTCTAAGCAATGCCGGCGTTGCCGCTGGCGCAACAACTGCGACATTGTCCGCCGGCACCGCATTCGACAACACCGGCACGGTCTTGTCGGGCGGCGATCTTGCAGCCAGTGCCGGCATCCTGCGAAACAGCGGCCAACTGGCCGCTGGCGTCGATGCCGACGGCAGACTGACCCAAACCGGCAGCCTGGCCTTGCGCGCCGGGCGCATCGTCAACAGCGGCGCGGTGCTGGCCAGCACCGAAATGCTGCTGGCCGCCGACGCGGTGGACAACACGGGAGGCTCCCTGGCCGCGACCGGCGCCGCCACCATCGAGGCGCGCACATTGAATAACCAGGCCGGCATTCTCGCGGCCGGAGACATATCCATTCAGGCACTCGACCAGGTACACAACAGCGGCGACGGCACAATTGCCGCCGCCCGCTCGCTGAACCTGGATACCGCCGAACTGCTCAACACCAGCGGCCTGGTGTCTTCGCAAGGGTCGGCCGACATTGACGCCGCGTCCTTGCGCAACGCCGATGGGCGTCTGCTGGCTGAAGACAGGCTAGCACTGCAGGCCCAGGAGATCGACGGCGTCGGCACAGTGCACGCGGGCGGCGATCTGGCCGTGAGCGTGGCCGGGTCTCTAACCCAGGACGGCACCCTGGTGGCCGGGCGCGACTTGAGCCTGGCCGTGGGCGACAGGCTGGACAACCAGGGCCAGGTGTCCGCGGGCCGCGACCTGACGGTGGCAGCGGCCAACCTGGACAATGCCGCCGGCGCGCAATTGCTGGCGGGCCGCGTCAATACGCTGCACGTGGCGCAGGCCCTGAACAACGCCGGCCTGATTGACGGCGCTACCACGCGCATTACCGCCGCCGACGTGACCAACCTGGGGCGCATTTACGGCGACGACATCGCCATCCAGGCAAACACCCTGCTTAACGACGCTGGCGCTTCCGGCGCCGCCGTGATCGCCGCCCGCCGAGACCTGGACCTGGGCGTGAAGTCGCTGATGAACCGCGAGCATGCGCTGATCTACGCCGGGGGCGACTTGCGTGTAGGCGGCGCGCTCGATGCCGGCGGCAGGGCGGCGGGGCAAGCCGACAGCCTGGTCAACGCGTCGGCCACCATCGAAACAGCCGGCGATGCCTCGATATCGGCGGCATCCATCCAGAACCTGAACAACCATTTCGCCAGCGAACTGGTGCAGGTCAGCACGACACCCAAGGTGTTCTACCGCCCCGAGGGCAGCACCGACATGTATGACGCCGCCACCACCTGGTTGTGCGATCTGGTTACTCCCCAGTGCAGCAAAGATCCCAACTGGCTGGGAGACGATCAAGAGCGGCGCATGCTCAAGCCCTCGTCCAAGTATCCCGAGGCGCAGTACGGCCCGCCTTTCGATTACGCCTTGAACAAACGGGGCAAGCGCGGCGAGACCTCGCCCGTCTATCCCGCCTACGCGCCCGAAAAGTACACGTGCACGGGGCCGGGCGGCGATGCCGGTTACGACTGGTGCGGCATGCAGCCTGCCGAGTACTTTTACTCGCCCAGCGCCCGCATCTGGAGCGTGTTCGGCGTGACGCCGCCCGCGGCCTCGAAACCGCCCGTGGCCCCCACACCTCCCGGCGAGTCCGCGGGCTACAAGGCGCAGGCGGCCTACCAGCAGGCGCTGGCCGTGTATGAGAAGGAGCTGGCGGCCTACCAGGCGCCCTATGCCAAGTTGAACCAGCGCATCTCTGCGTTCAACGCCGATTTCGATGCGCGCATGGTGAAGAACATCACCATTTATCGCGTCAATGAAATCATCACCGAAAGCCGCACTGTCTCGACCGACCCCGGCAAGATACTGGTAGGCGGCGACGCCAGCCTGGCAGGCGCCGTCATCAACGACAAAAGCCAGATCGCCGCCGGCGGCACCCTGGCCGTAGACGGCCCGGCCATACAGAACATTGGCGCTACCGGCGAGCGCCGCGTCGTGCTCAAAGGCACCGCCACCCGCAGCTACGAAGAAGACGACGAACGCGAGTACGAGCCCGCCCAGCCCTACACCGGCGCCGTTTCCGTGACACCGGTCGAGCTTGCGGTGGCGGGCGCGGGCGGCAACCAGACGGTGGCGCCGCAAGGGTCTGCTCCGGCCGGCAGCGATATCGGCACGGCCTTGCCGCCGGTGGAAATCGGCAGCCTGCCGCTGCCGGGTGACGGCGAAGTGCGTACCGTCACCTCGCCGGCCCAACTGCCCGACAGCCAGCTTTTCGTGGTGGACCGCGAGGCCGACGCGCCGTACCTGGTGGCGACCGACCCGCAATTCACCGGCCAGCGCCCGTTCGTGTCCAGCGACTATCTGCTGGACTTGCTGCGCCAGGCCGGCGCGTTGACCGGCATACCCGACGGCGCGCCGTTCCTCACCCCGTCGGGCCAACCCCGGCGCCTGGGCGACGGCTTCTATGAACAGAAACTGGTGTCCGACCAGATACTCGCCACCACCGGCCAGCGCTTCCTGGAAAACTACGCGGATGCCGGCGCGCAATACCAGGCATTGCTGCAGGCCGGCGCCGATTTCGCCGCGCAACACGGCGTCCAACTGGGCGTGGCCCTGACCGATGCGCAACAGCGCCAGTTGACCAGCGACCTGGTGTGGCTGGTGGCGCAAACCGTGACGCTACCCGATGGCACTACCGAGCAGGTGTTGGTGCCGCAGGTATACCTGCTGGTGCGCGACGGCGACCTGCGAGGCGACGGCACGCTCATGGCGGGCCGCGATGTCAGCCTGAACGCCGACGGCGACGTGGCCAACTCGGGCACCATCGGCGCGCGCGGCGCAACGGTGATCACCGCCGAAAACATCGTCAACCAGGCCGGCGGGCGCATCCAGGCCGCCAGCGTCGACCTGAACGCGCGCCAGGACCTGGCCAATATCGCGGCCCTGATCAAAGGCGACACCGTGGTCCTGGCAGCCGGCAACGACATTGCACTGACCTCTACCACCACGTCGTTCAAGCACGGCGCCACGTCGGGCGTGAACCTGGGCGGGCTGTCGCAGATCGACGCCGGCAGCCTGGACATGGCCGCCGGGCGTGACCTGCGCCTGGCCGCCGCCGACCTGTCCATCGAGGGCGATGCGCGCCTGCAAGCCGGCCGGGACATCGACCTGGGGACCGTCAAGCAAAGCCACAGCGAAGCATATGTGTACGGCAAGCGCAACGACTCCAAGGTGCGCACCGCCTCTGAAATCGGCACCACCATTGCCGCCGGCGGCGACGTGGCGCTGGTCGCCGGCCAGGACATCAAGGCCCGCGCCGCCGACGTTACCGCCGGCGGCCAACTGGCCGCGGCCGCCGGCCGCGACGTCGCGATCAGTGCCGGCCAGGCCAGCGGCTACGCGCGCGACGAGCACTACTACAAAACCAGCGGGTTCATGTCCAGCAGCAGCACGCACACGGTCAAGTCCACCGACTGGACCCAGGCCCAGGGCAGCACGCTGACAGGCGATACCGCGGTCGTAATGGCGGGGCGCGACGTCAATGTGGCGGGCTCCAACCTTGCCGCGCAGAACGACCTTGTAGTGTCCGCCGACCGCGACGTCAACATAGTGGCCGGCAAAAACACCACTGACGACTACCAGTACGAAAAAATCAAGAAGTCCGGCTTCGGCGCCCTGGGCGGCATCAGCTACGGCAAGTACGAGCAGACCGACAGCCTGGACGGCAAGCGCGTGTTCCACACCGCCAGCACGGTTGGCAGCGTGGAAGGCGACGCACTGCTCAACGCCGGCAACACGCTGACCGTGGCCGGCAGCAACGTGCTGGCTCGCCAGGGCGACGTCACCCTGATCGGCCGCAACATCGACATCACGTCGGTTACCGACACGACGTGGCAACGCGAATTCCACGAAATCAAGCAGACCGGCCTGACGGTTACGGCCAGCACGCCGCTGGTCAGCGCGATGCAGACTGCCCAGCGCATGGGCGAGGCCGCCGGCAAGACCGACAATGCGGTCATGCAGGGGCTGGCGGGCGCCACCACTGCGCTGGCCGCCGCCAACGCCTATGACGCGGTCATGAAAGACCCGGCCAGCGCGGGCGGCGTCAGCATCAAGATCAGTCTCGGCACCAGCAAGACCAGCAGCACCACTGAACGCAAATCGTCCACGGCCATGGGTTCCACCGTGGCCGCCGGCCGCGACCTGGCCATCGTCGCACAGGGCGGCGGCCAGGCATCCGGCATTACGGTCACCGGCTCGGGGCTGTCGGCGGGCAACAACGCCGTGCTGCAGGCCGAAGGCGACATCCTGCTGCAAGCGGCCAAGAACAGCGCGTCGCAGAAGACTGACAGCAAGAGCAGTGGGGCGAGCATCGGTGTTGGCATCAGCCTGGGCGCGAACGGCGCCGGCATCACGGCGGAGGCGGGCGTGTCGGCCTCGCGCGGCAAGGCGAGCGGCAAAGACACCACCTGGACTCCCACCACCATCGCAGCCGGCAACACGCTGGCCCTGCAGTCGGGCGGCGACACGTCGCTGGTGGGCGCGGCGGGCAAGGCCGCGCAGATCGTTGCCGACGTGGGCGGCGACCTGCTGGTGCAAAGCCTGCAAGACAGCAGCCGCTACGACAGCAAGCAGACCAGCGTCGGCTTCGGCGCCTCGGCATGCGTGACGGGCTGCGTGGGCGGGTCGGTGTCGGCCAACGCCGGCGCGGGCAAGATGCACAGCGAGTACGACTCGGTCACCCAGCAGGCGGGCCTGTGGGCCGGCGATGGCGGGTTCCAGGTGAAGGTGGGCGAGAACACGACGCTGGTGGGCGGCGTGATCGCCAGCAGCCAGCAGGCGGTGGCCGAGGCGCTGAACAGCTTGTCGACGGGCACGCTGGTGGTGCGCGACATCGAGAACCGGGCCGACTACAGCGCCAGCCAGATCGCGTTGGGCGGGGGCATGGGTTTTGGTGGAGGCGGCGGCGACGACCTGGGCACCACCAAGGACAACGAAGTCGCGGGCGGCGCCACCAAGGAGCACGGCACTTCGGTGCCCAGCACCGGCGGGGGGCTGGGCCTGGGCACGCCGGTTGTGGCGGCTGCCAGCGGTGACGCCCGCTCGACCACGCAAAGCGCGATCAGTGGCGGCGCGATCGAGATCCGTGACGAGGCGGGCCAGCAAGCGCTGACAGGGCAGACGGCGGCCGAGGCGGTGGCGTCGGTGAACCGGGACACGTCGAATACGCTGAACGTGCTGGATCCGATTTTCGACAAGGAGAAGATCGAAGCGGGCTTCGAGATCGTGTCCGAGGCGAGCCGGCAGTTGGGGCAGTTTCTGACGAATCGGGCCAAGGAGATCGACGCGCTGGAAGATCGGGCGAATGACGCCGATCTGTCGAAGGCCGAACGTGATCAGGCCGGGGCCGAAGCAGAACGGTTGCGACTGCAATGGGGGCCGGGAGGCAGTTATCGGCGCTGGATGACGGCGGTGATGGGCGCTGCAAGCGGCAACGTGACAGGCGCGACGGGCGAGATCGTGCAAGCGGCGGTGGTGAACTATCTGCAGGGGCTGGCGGCTACCGAGGTCAAGCGCATTGCGGATGGGATGGGATCAGGCGCCAACGCCGAGGCGGCGCGGGCCGCGCTGCACGCTATTGTCGGTTGCGCAGGGGCGGCGGGTGGCGGTGCAAGCTGCGGGGCCGGCGCGTTGGGAGCCGGGGCAAGCTCAGTGTTGGCCACGCTGCTTGCGAGCGTTGCAGGCGATGACCTGTCAGCGCAAGAAAAAGAGGCGCGCAGCAATCTGATCCAGAGCATCGTGGCAGGTACGGCTACCGGTCTGGCCATGGATGCAGCAACCAGCGCCTCGTCGGCGGCAACGGAACTGGCCAACAATGCACTGTCGCTGGGCGAGCTGAAATCCTTTGCCGCCGAGGCCAGCACGTGCCGCGCGCTGGGCACCTGCGACGAGATCCAGCAAAAGTACCGGGATCTGAGCGTCGAGAATCAGGAGAAGATGATTGCGCTGTGCGCGCAAGACCCGGTAGCCTGCCGAACGCAGTATGGGGACTTTGTTGAGGGGGTGACGGATTACCGGAAAGAGCTCGACGCGGCGTTTGGTCTGGACATCCCGCCCGGCCTGAAAGCCGACTTGGCCATCTATCTGTATCAGCACCAGGAAGCCATAGGCGTAGCGCTGAATACTGAGATTGCTGAGCAACTGCAGGAAAAGTATGGTCTGACGTCAGAGGCTGCGGCGCAATGGGCTGCAATCGCTGCCGCTGCTGTGGGAGTCACTCGTGGTCAAAAAGGCAATAATCTTGGTGGAACTCTCATCAAGATTAGTCAGAAACAACTCGATAAAAAATTCAAGCATGCATCCGATTTTGGTATTTCGACAACGAAGAAGAATTCTGAAACTCTCGCTCTATTTGAGTCAAAAATCAAGACTCATATAAGCTCTGCATCTACTGTTCAGCAAGGAACATATGGTTTTGTTAAAGATTCGAAAGTGTTTTTCAATTCGGAGACCAACAATGCTGTTGTTATTGATGGCGCAGGAAATTTTGTTACGGGATTCAAATTATCGCCTGGTACAAAGCAGTTTGAAAACTTTATAAAGAACGGTGTGTTGAGATGAGCTTTGTTCTTCTGGAATTTGCAAAATCTTTTGTCGAAGGTAGAATTTCTGCCCCCGTATTCTCCGAAGCATATATGGAGCTTTGGAAAATTGAAAGAGACAGTGGGTCACTCATTAGAGATGAGTCAGCATTGAGCGAGAGATTGTCTAGTATATTTTGTGCGGCAGATATGTACAACTCCGATAGCGAATCTCGAGAGGAATATGAGTTCGATGATGAGCAACTAAGATTTGAAGTGTGCAAATTGGTAGAAGGGATAATATCCAAATAGCTGAGGCGGATAAGACAATAAAGATTTTTTCTATCAATGAAAAAGCACGGTTGGGTGATTTTCATTTAATAATCGTGGTCGCGATTAATGTTGCAAAAGTAAGGTGCAGGCTAATTCTGGCCATGTTTGGAATATGTCTTGGCTAATAAATCAACTTGAAGTTGTTCAGATTTCATTTGGTAAAAATGGTTTTGCGGGTGACCATAGTCACTTGGGTGATGATATTTTCTCAATTCCTGCAATTTTCAGGGCATGTATACGGAACGCCTGAGTTCAAATTTGAGAATTGAAAATCTCTACCGCTCTTTAATAAATCGTTAGGTAATCAAGGCCGGCAACACGCTGGCCCTGCAGTCGGGCGGCGACACGTCGCTGGTGGGCGCGGCGGGCAAGGCCGCGCAGATCGTTGCCGACGTGGGCGGCGACCTGCTGGTGCAAAGCCTGCAAGACAGCAGCCGCTACGACAGCAAGCAGACCAGCGTCGGCTTCGGCGCCTCGGCATGCGTGACGGGCTGCGTGGGCGGGTCGGTGTCGGCCAACGCCGGCGCGGGCAAGATGCACAGCGAGTACGACTCGGTCACCCAGCAGGCGGGCCTGTGGGCCGGCGATGGCGGGTTCCAGGTGAAGGTGGGCGAGAACACGACGCTGCGGCGTCTGTCAAGGCAGTTGGAACCTGATTCATGCGGCCTCTAATACTGGATCGGTGTCTTGCTCATGTTGATCCGGCTCGGGGTTGAGCCAGACGCTGCCGATGGGCTGCCAGTTGCGTAGTTTTCCCGACCATCGTGCTGGGTGGCGTTGCCTGGCTTGTTGGTACAGGCGCTGTCGGGCTTGCAGAATGGGGGCATCCAGGCCCGCATGACGCTGCGCCGGAGCCAAGTAGCGAATGGCGCTGTGGCGATGCTCATGGTTGTACCAGTGGATGAACTGATGCACCCACAGGCGTGCGGCCTGCACGCTTGCAAAGCCGTCGATCGGGTAACCGGGCCGGTACTTGCAGGTGCGGAACAGGGCCTCGGAATACGCGTTGTCGTTGGATACCTGGGGTCGGCTGTGCGAGGCGGTAATGCCCAGCTTCTCGAGCGTGACCTGCAAGGTCGAGCCTTTCATGGCGCTACCATTATCGGCATGCAATACCAGGGGTCGGTGCTGACACTGCTCGCGCAGCACGGCGCGCTGGATGATGGTGGCACTGTTGGCCATGTTCTCCGATTCAAACACCTCGGCCCCGACGATTTTCCGGCTGTAGATGTCCAGGATCAGATACAGGTAATAGAACCGGCCGCGGATACGCGTATGCAGGTACGTGACGTCCCAGCTCCAGAGCTGGTTGGGTGCGTCGGCACAGTGGCGCCGTGGTGCTCCAGCGTGACGTGGCGCGCGCGCCCGGCCACGGCGGTGCTGCTCATCGGCTTGGCGCAGCACGCGATAGAAGGTCGACTCCGACGCCAGGTACCGGCCCTCTTCATCGAGCAGCCGTACCACGATCTGCGCCGGCGGCAGGCTGGCGAACTCGGGACGGTGGCAGGCCTGCAGCACGGCCTGGCGCTCGGCGTCTGTCAGTGCATGCGATGGCGTGGCATGTATGGCGTGCGGGCGTCTGTCCTCATCGCCCGTCGCCCAGCGACGATAAGTGTTCAAGCCGATACCGAGTTCGATGCATGCGCTCTGCAAGCGTGCACCGGCCTGGCGAGCCTCATCGACCAACGCTACAGCTTGACGGCGATCCTGGGCATTGGTCATTCTTCCTCGTCCCCCCAGATCGCCCGGGCTTTTTTTCGCAAGGTCAGCAATGCTGCCGTCTCAGCCAGCGCGGCGTTCTTGCGGCGCAGCTCGCGCTCCAAATCGCGCGTGCGGCGACGTTCAGCCTTGAGCGCGTCGGCCTCCTGCCGGGCGGCGCTCTGGCTCTGCGCGTTGGCCTGCTCGCAACTCGTTCGCCAGCGGCGCAACTGCTCGGCATACAGTCCCCGGCGCCGGCAGTACTCGGCCAGCTCCACTTCGGACAGCGCAGCGCTTTCCAGCACGGCGTTGAACTTGTCCTGCGAGCTCCAGCCCTCGCTGTCCGACGCCTGGTCTGGCAACAAACGGCCCTGGCCGCGGGCCTGTTTGCGCCAGTTATAGATCGTGGCCTCGGAAATGCCTTCTTCGCGTGCCAGGTCGGAGACCGTGCGGTTGTGCGGGGCCAGTAACTTCTTCAGGATGGCTTCCCGGCGTTCTGCGGAATACTTCATCGGAACCTTCTCTTTGCCCCCAATGGTTTGGGACTCTAACAGCAACTGAGGTTCCAACTATTCTGACAGCGGGGGGGGCCAAGGTGGCCGAACTGTGCCGCAAGCACGGGATCTCGGAGGCCACCTACTACAACTGGAAGGCGAAGTTCGGCGGTATGACCGTCTCGGACGTCCAGCGCCTGAAGGAACTGGAGCAAGAGAACAACAAGCTCAAGAAGCTGTTGGCTGAATCGATGCTGGACAAGGCTGCGCTTCAGGACCTTTTGAGCCGAAAGTAGCAAGCCCGCAGGCCAAACGCGAAGCGGTCAGAACGTTGATGACCGAGCGCGGCATGGGTGTCACCCGGGCCTGCGGGCTGGTAGGCATTTCCCGGTCGCTATTCGCTTATGAAAGTAAGCGTACGGGCGATGTAGCATTGACCGAGCGCATGAAGGAGATGGCAGCGCTCAAGCGACGCTACGGCTATCGGCGCATCCATATTCTGCTGCGCCGTGAAGGCTGGCAGACGAATCACAAGCGGGTCTGGCGGCTTTACAGCCAAGCCGGCTTGAGCGTTCGTAAGCGTCGCGGCAAGCGCATCGCTCCCGCAGAGCGGGTAGTTCGTCCCGTTGCGACGGCGCCGAATCAGAGCTGGTCGATGGACTTCGTGTCCGACGGTCTGGCCTATGGCCGCAGGTTCCGGTGCTTGAACATCGTCGATGACTACACGCGCGAGTGTCTTGCCATCGAGGTCGATACATCACTGCCGGGATTGCGGGTGGCGCAGGTGCTGCAACGGCTTGCGGAACTGCATGGGCTGCCCAAATCCATCACCGTAGACAACGGCCCAGAGTTTGCCGGCAGGGCCCTGGACGCTTGGGCCTATCAGGTCGGCGTGAAGCTGTCGTTCATCAGACCAGGCAAACCCGTGGAGAATGCATACATCGAGAGCTTCAACGGTAAATTCCGCGATGAATGCCTCAATGAGCATTGGTTCATGTCGCTGCGCCAAGCCAAATCCTTGATCGAAGACTGGCGCGTCGAGTACAACACCGAACGCCCGCATAGCGCGCTGAGATACTTAACGCCGGAGCAGTTTGCTCAGGCGCATCGACAACAACGGTTTTTAACCCTGGACTCTATGTCGGTGCCGTACTAAGTCTGGGGGCAGGTCACATCCAGCCAGGCAAGCCGCAGCAAAATGCCTATGTGGAGCGGTTCAACAGAACCGTACGCTACGAGTGGCTGTCCCAGTATCACTGGGACGACCTGGACCACGTTCAGCGCGCCGCTACTCAGTGGATGTGGTCCTACAATCACGAGCGCCCAAACATGGCTCTGGGCGGATTTACCCCGAAACAGCGGTTGGCCATGACCGTATAGCATTCCTACTTCTGGCAATCGCTATAAATGGGGGGATTACCGTTCTTTGTCGTGCGGCCTGCGGGCTGCGGATTGTTCGAGCCATTCGTGCCGGCTATCGCCGGGATAAAAAGCCCCGCCTACGAGATCACGGACGGCTTTCGGCATCGCTATGTGTTTCTGCGCAAGGGCACGAGCCTGCAGCAGACCCTGAATTCCTGATCAAGCCGGATACAACGCTCCCAGCACGCGCGGCCCGCGCGCGCCGGTAACCTGTGGCACGCCGGCTGGCGTACGGTCCAGGAAGGCCTGCGCCAGCCAGGCGAACGCCATGGCCTCGACCCATTGCGCGGGGACGCCCGCGGCGTCGGTGGCTTGCACCGGGCGTTGCAGGCACATGGCCAGTTCGGCCTTCAGCCCCTGGTTGCGCGCGCCGCCGCCGCACACCAGCACGTCGCGCGTGGCGGGCGCCGCGGCTTCCAGGGCATCGGCCACCGTGCGGGCGGTGAAGCGTTGCAGGGTGGCCTGCACGTCTTGCGGCGCGGGCGCGGGGCCGTCGTAGCTTTGCAGGCGCTGGTCCAGCCAGGCGGCGTCGAACAGGTCGCGGCCGGTGGATTTAGGCGGCGGCAGGGCCAGCCAGGGCTCGTCGGCCAGCAGGTGTTCCAGCAGTGCTGCCTGCACCTGGCCGGTAGCGGCCCAGCGGCCGTTGTCATCGTACGGCTGGCCGGTATGGCGCCGGCACCAGGTGTCGAGCAGCACGTTTGCCGGGCCGGTGTCGAACCCGCGCGGCGGTTGGCCGGGCACAAGCAGCGTCAGGTTGGCGATGCCGCCCAGGTTCAGCACGGCGCGCTCGTGTGGCGCCGCGAACATGGCCGCATGAAAAGGCGGTACCAGGGGCGCGCCCTGGCCGCCGGCCGCCACGTCGCGGCTGCGGAAATCGGCCACCACGTCGATGCCGGTCAGTTCGGCCAGCAGGGCGGGGGCATTGAGCTGCAGGGTGTAGCCCAATTCAGGGCGATGGCGCACGGTCTGGCCGTGCACGCCTATGGCGGTGACGGCCGTTGCAGGCTGGCGGGCTTGCTGCAGCAGCGCCTGCACAGCATCGGCATACACCCGCGCCAGCGCCTGAGCGGCCAGGGCCGCCCGGTGAAGTTCGTCGGCGCCACTGCGGTTCAGGGCAAGCAGTTCGGCACGCAGCGCGTCGGGCATGGGCAGCCCCGCAGTGGCCAGCACTTGCGGCGCCTGCCCGGCAGCCAGGCGCACCAGCACCCCATCGGCGCCATCCAGGCTGGTGCCCGACATCAGGCCAATAAAAAGGCGGCCGGGCGTGGAAACGCGCGGGCCGCCTGATCGGGTCATGGCACGAGGGCGCCGCGTCAGCGGCTGGCCACGTTGGTGGTGGATTCGGGCAGCGTCTGCTGGAACTGGGTCAGCAGGGCGATCTGCTGCTTGTAGGGCAGTACCGCGGCCTTGAACTTGCGGGCCTCGGCCGCGTCCAGCGGACGCGACACGGGCAGGTCGGCCGCCAGCGGGTTGACCGGCTGGTTGTCGATGCGGAATTCGTAGTGCAGGTGCGGGCCGGTGGCCCAGCCGGTGGAGCCCACGTAGCCGATCAACTGGCCCTGCGACACCTTGACGCCGGGCTTGATGCCGGCGGCGATGCGGCTTTGGTGCGCGTAGACCGTGGAGTACTTGCCGAAATGCTTGATGATGACCACATTGCCGTAGCCGCGCTGCTGGCCGGCGAATTCGACCGTGCCCTCGGCGGTGGAATGGATGGGCGTGCCGCTGGGCGCGGCGTAGTCGACGCCTTTGTGGCCCGTCCAGGTTTTGTGAATGGGGTGCATGCGCATGCCGAACGTGGAGCTGATGCGCGAGAACTTGAGGGCGGTGCGCAGGAACGCGCCGCGCAGGCTGACGCCGTCGAAGTCGTAGTAGCTGCCCGACTTGCCGTCGGGGCTGAACCAGACGGCGTTGTAGGTTTTGCCGTTGTTGACGAATTCCAGCGCCAGCACGCGCCCGGCGCCGGCATAGCGACCCTGGTGCGAGCGAACCTCGTACACGACGCGGAACTGGTCGCCGCGGCGGATGTCGCGCAGGAAGTCGACCTTGGAATTCAGGATGTCGGCCATCTGCAGGGTGACCGAATCGGGCACGCCGGCGGCATCGGTGGCGCCAAACAGCGACGAGCGGATGGTGCCGACCGCCACGCGGGTCTGGCGGTCGGTGTTGTCGGCGATTTCGCGGGCGGTGTAGCCCTCTTGGGACGGCGTGACCAGCAGCATGCGGGTGGTGACCTGGCCGTTTTCTTCGTCGCCGGGGGTATGGATGTAGCGCAACCATACCAGCTTGCCTTCGGCGTCGGTGGCGGCCTGCACGGCGCGGCCGGGGTACAGCTTGTAGATGCTGCGCGCGCTGGGGGCCTGGGTCAGGAAGCGTTGCAGGCCGGGGGCGTCGATTTCCAGGCGCTGCAGCACGGCGGCCAGGGTGTCGCCCGGCCGGATGCGGGTTTCGCTGATGTACGGGGCGCTGCTGTCGTCGGTGCTGAGGCTGACCTGGTCGGGCTGCAGGGGCAGTATGCTCTGGATCTGGCGCGAGGGCGGCAGTTCGCTGTGGTCGGGCTGTTGCACCATGCCCAGCGCGGCGGCGCCGGCGAACAGGCCGATGGCGGTAACCATGAGAGTGCGGCGGACAAGGCCGCCGCGGTGGGACGTGGGCTCGGAGCGGGGGGCGAACAGGGCGGCAACTTTGCTTCGGAAGCCAGCCGGGCTGTTTGAGCCACGATTCATCGTGCAGGACCTTTCAGGGTGGCGTGAGTCCCCAGGATGCTTGCGCGGGGTGCAGGTTTCCACGGCGCGCATGGCGGCGCGCGGCGGGCTTGCGCCCTGCGACACATCTTGTGAACAACGGGTGTTTAGCCGGGACAGCAACTGTAACGGCCACAGTTGCGTATGATTAGGGCAGTATCCTAGCTGATTCAGCTAGAATTTTCGACCGATTTTCAGGCCTTTTTGGCACTTTTTTCATCTTTTTTGCGCTTCCCAGCCCTGTTTCGCCCCGAAATGTCCCAATCCGAAGCCCCTATCACTCCCGAAGTCGAAGCCGACCTCCGCGTCGCCAAGCGCGGCTGCGATGAACTGCTGGTCGAATCCGAGTTCGCCCGCAAGCTGGCCAACAGCCGTGCCACCGGCGTGCCGCTGCGCATCAAGCTGGGGCTGGATCCCACCGCGCCCGACATCCACCTGGGCCACACGGTGGTGCTGAACAAGATGCGGCAGTTGCAAGACCTGGGCCATAACGTCATTTTCCTGATCGGCGACTTCACCTCGATGATCGGCGACCCCAGCGGCCGCAATTCCACGCGCCCGCCCCTGACACGCGAGCAGATCGAGGCCAACGCCAAGACCTATTACGCTCAGGCCAGTTTGGTGCTGGACCCGGCCCGCACCGAGATCCGCTACAACTCCGAATGGAGCGATCCCCTCGGCGCGCGCGGGCTGATCCAGCTGGCCTCGCGCTACACGGTGGCGCGCATGATGGAGCGCGAAGATTTCACCAAGCGCTTCAAGGGCGGCGTGCCGATCGCCGTGCACGAATTCCTGTACCCCCTGATGCAGGGCTACGATTCGGTGGCCTTGAAGTCCGACCTGGAACTGGGCGGCACCGACCAGAAATTCAACCTGCTGGTCGGCCGCGAACTCCAGAAAGAATACGGCCAGGCGCCGCAGTGCGTGTTGACCATGCCGCTGCTCGAAGGCACCGACGGCGTCGAGAAAATGTCGAAGTCCAAGGGCAACTACATCGGCATCTCTGAAAGCCCCGACTCGATGTTCGGCAAGCTGATGTCGATTTCCGACACGCTCATGTGGCGCTATTTCGAGCTGCTGTCGTTCCGTTCGCTCGAAGACATTGCGGCGCTGAAGGCCGGCATCGAAGCCGGCGCCAATCCGCGCGACGCGAAAGTTGCGCTGGCCCAGGAAATCGTGGCGCGTTTTCACTCGGCCCAGGCCGCCGAGGCGGCGCTTGCGGCCTTCCAGGCGCGCTTTCGCGATGGCGCCATGCCCGACGACATGCCCGAGATCAATATCGCCGGCGCGCCGTTGGGTATCCTGAAGGTACTGCGCGAAGCGGGCCTGGTGGCATCGGGCGCCGAAGCGCAGCGCAACGTCGAACAGGGCGGGGTGCGCGTCGATGGCGACCGCATCGAAGACAAATCGTTGCAATTACAGGCCGGTACGTATGTAGTGCAGGTGGGCAAGCGCAAGTTTGCCCGTGTTAACTTGGCAGGGTAGGAAGCACCTACGGTCCCGCAGGAGCACGACATGAAACTCTCGAGTCTGTCTTTTTCCGATAACGAATCGATTCCCGATCGCTACGCTTTCGGCAAGATCGACCCGCAGTCGCACGTCGCATTGGCGGAAAACTTCAATCCGCAGTTTTCCTGGGACGACGTCCCCGAGGGCACGCGTTCGTTCGTCCTCATCTGCCACGATCCCGACGTGCCGTCCAAGCCCGACGACGTCAACCAGGAAGGGCGCGTCGTGCCGGCCGATCTGCCGCGCGTCGACTTCTTCCACTGGGTGCTCATCGACCTGCCCGCCGACAAGCGCGACATCCAGGAAGGCGATTTCTCCAGCGGCATCACCCCGCGCGGCAAGGGCGGCCCGCTGGCTCCCGGCGACGCGCGCCAGGGCATCAACGACTACACCTCGTGGTTCGCCGCCGACCGCGACATGAGCGGCGACTACTTCGGCTACGACGGCCCGTGCCCGCCCTGGAACGACGCGCTGCCGCACCGCTACGTATTCACCTTGTACGCGCTGGACGTGCCCAGGCTCGACGTGCAGGGCAACTTCGGCGGCAACGACGTCCTGAAGGCTCTGCAGGGCCACGTGCTGGCCCAGGCCAGCATCACCGGCATATACACCCTGAACCCCGAACTGGCGCCCAAACAAATCGGCGACACCTCGGCCTGACGCACGCGCGGTCTGGTCAGCCACCCGCCAGGTGTCTGACACCCTGCGGGAGTCAGACACCTAGCCTGCTCCGGTCGGGCCAGGTATCAGCCAGGGGGTCAGACACCCGCCTCCGGTCGGGCCAGGTATCAGCCAGGGGTCAGACACCCGCCTCCGGTCGGGCCAGGTATCAGCCAAGGGTCTGACACCCGCCTCCGGTTGGGCCAGGTATCAGCCAGGGGTCCGACACCCGCCTCCGGTTTGGCCAGGTATCAGCCAGGTGTCTGACTCCCGCAGGGTGTCAGACACCGAAAACGGCCAGGCACGCCTCCATGGCGCGGTGTCCGGCACTTTACGGGTGTCAGACACCTGCCTTACAGCGAGATGCTTCAATACTTTGAATATTCCTCAAGCTGACTTGAGCCGGCTTGCGGGTTGCGCGGGGTTGCGCGCGTTTTCGGCGGGGCTGGGGCCATTTTGCGTGGTTTTTCCGGCCGCAAAGGCCGGTGGCGGGGCGGCGGCGCGGTAAACTAACGGCCATCCCCCATCCCGGCTATTCTCTTTTCACGCTCCAGGAACCTCCCGTCATGTTTGACCGCAAACTCACCCTGTCCCAGGTAGACCCCGAAGTCTGGGCCGCCATCCAGAAAGAAGACGTCCGCCAGGAACAGCATATCGAGCTCATCGCTTCCGAAAACTATGCCAGCCCAGCGGTCATGCAGGCCCAGGGCACGCAGCTCACCAACAAGTACGCCGAAGGCTATCCGGGCAAGCGCTACTACGGCGGCTGCGAGTACGTCGACGTGGTCGAACAACTGGCCATCGACCGCCTGAAGCAGCTGTTCGGCGCCGAAGCCGCCAACGTGCAGCCCAATTCGGGTTCGCAGGCCAACCAGGGCGTGTACATGGCCGTGCTCAAGCCGGGCGATACCGTGCTGGGCATGAGCCTGGCCGAAGGCGGCCACCTGACGCACGGCGCGTCGGTCAATGCCTCGGGCAAGCTGTACAACTTCATTTCGTACGGGCTGGACGCCAACGAAGTGCTCGACTACGCCCAGGTTGAGCAACTGGCTAAAGAACACAAGCCCAAGCTCATTGTGGCCGGCGCGTCGGCCTACGCCCTGCACATCGACTTCGAACGCCTGGCGCGCATCGCCCACGATAACGGCGCGCTGCTGATGGTCGACATTGCCCACTATGCCGGCCTGGTGGCCGGCGGCGCCTACCCCAACCCGGTGCCGCACGCTGATTTCGTCACGTCCACCACGCACAAGTCGCTGCGCGGCCCGCGCGGCGGCGTCATCATGATGAAGGCCGAATACGAAAAAATCATCAATTCGGCCATCTTCCCCGGCATCCAGGGTGGCCCGCTCATGCACGTTATTGCCGCCAAGGCCGTGGCCTTCCAGGAAGCCCTGTCGCCCGAGTTCAAGCAGTACGCCCAGCAGGTGGCCAAGAACGCCAAGGTGCTGGCCGAAACCCTGGTCAAGCGCGGGCTGCGCATCGTGTCTGGCCGCACCGAAAGCCACGTGATGCTGGTCGACCTGCGCCCCAAGGGCATTACCGGCAAGGAAGCCGAGGCCGTGCTGGGCCAGGCGCATATCACGGTCAACAAGAACGCCATTCCGAACGACCCGGAAAAGCCCTTCGTGACCAGTGGCATCCGCCTGGGCACCCCGGCCATGACCACCCGCGGCTTCAAGGAAGCCGAGGCCGAGCTCACTGCCAACCTGATCGCCGACGTGCTCGACAACCCGCGCGACGAGGCCAACATCGCCGCCGTACGCGCGCGCGTCAACGAACTGACGGCCCGCCTGCCGGTCTACGGCGGCTAAGGCGCCTGCTCGGCAGCCCCAGGGCTGCCGTTTGGCGTATTTTCCCCACGCCGGCTCCGCGTTGCGGGCCGGCGTCATTACAATACGCCAAATTATTCTCGGGGGCCGGCAATATGAAATGCCCATTCTGCGGCAATGCCGACACACAGGTGGTAGACAGCCGGGTGTCCGAAGAAGGCGACACCATCCGCCGGCGTCGCCGCTGCCTGTCCTGTGACAAGCGCTTCACCACCTATGAACGCATCGAGCTGGCCATGCCCTCGGTGGTCAAGCGCAATGGCAGCCGCAGCGACTACGACACCGCCAAGCTGCGCGCCAGCCTGTCGCTGGCGCTGCGCAAACGGCCGGTCAGCACCGACCAGGTCGACAGCGTGGTCGCCCGCATCGAAGAAACCCTGCTGGCCAGCGGCCAGCGCGAAGTCTCTACCGAGCGCATCGGCGAGCTAGTCATGGCCGAGCTCAAGAAGCTCGACAAGGTCGGCTACGTGCGCTTTGCCTCGGTGTACAAGAATTTCGAAGACATCGGCGAGTTCGTCGACGCCATCCGCGAAATGCAGGGCCCCATGCTGCCGGGCAAGCTGCGCAAATAGGCGCGCCGCGCCGGCATACAATCGCAGGCGTGACCACCCTGACCGACCCCGACGACCTCATCTGGATGCGCCGCGCCCTGGCGCTGGCCCGCACCGTCATGTACACCACCACGCCGAACCCGCGTGTCGGGTGCGTGATCGTGCGCGATGGCCGGGTGCTGGGCGAGGGCGCCACCCAGCCGCCCGGTGGGCCGCATGCCGAGATCTGCGCCTTGCGCGACGCCGCCGCGCGCGGCGAATCGGTGCAGGGCGCCACCCTGTATGTCACCCTGGAGCCTTGCAGCCATTATGGCCGCACGCCGCCCTGCGCCGATGCCGTGGCGGCGGCGGGGCCGGCGCGGGTCGTGGTGGCCATGGGCGATCCCAACCCGCAGGTGCGCGGCCAGGGCCTGGCGCGGCTGCGCGCGGCCGGCATCGCGGTCACCAGCAATGTATGCCTGGACGAGGCCCTGGAAATCAACGCCGGCTTTGTCGCGCGCATGAGCCGCGGCATTCCCTGGGCCTGGGTCAAGATGGCCGCCTCGCTGGATGGCCGCAGCGCGCTGCACAACGGCGTATCGCAATGGATTACCGGCGAGGCAGCGCGCGCCGACGGCCATGCCTGGCGCGCCCGCAGCTGCGTGGTACTGACCGGCATGGGCACCGTGCTGAAAGACAATCCGCGCCTGAACGTGCGCGCCGTCGAGACTCCGCGCGCGCCGCGCAAGGCCGTGGTGGACGGCGACTTCGCCATCCCGGAAGACGCCAGGCTGTTCGACGGCGCCGAGGTCATCATTTTTACGGCGCGAACCGATGCGGGCAAGGCGGCCCGGCTGGCCGCGCGCAATGCCCGCGTGGTGGCCCTGCCGGGCCAGCAAGCCGGTCGCGTAGACCTGCCGGCCATGATGCGCTGGCTGGGCGAACACGAGTTCAACGAAGTGCACGTCGAGGCCGGCGCCGGGCTGGGCGGCGCGCTGATGTCGGCGGGCTGTATTGACGAACTGCTGGTGTACCTTGCGCCGGTGCTGCTGGGCGACGCAGCCGCCATGCTGCGCCTGCCGCTTATCGAACATCTTGACCACGCCCGGCGGCTCGAATTCACCGACACGGCGCGCATCGGCCCCGACTTGCGCCTGCGCGCGCGCGACTCGACGCGCTGGCAGGCGCTGCGCGAGGCGGCCATGTGCCGTTAATGTTGCCTTTATCGTATTGATCGCAGGAGACTTGTACATGTTTACTGGCCTGGTAGCGGCAGTGGGCCGCATTGTCCGCGTGAAACCCCTGGCCGACGCTGCGCAGGGCGGCGTGCGTTTGCACATCGACGCCGGCGAACTGGGCCTGGGCGACGTTGGCATAGGCGATTCCATCGCGGTGCAAGGGGCCTGCATGACGGTCGTCGCGCTCGACGACCGTCATTTCCAGGTCGATGTGTCGCGCGAAAGCCTGAACCTGACCGTCGGGCTCGACCGCGCCGGTGAAGTCAACCTGGAAAAGTCCCTGCGCGTGGGCGATCAGATCGGTGGGCACCTGGTGTCCGGCCACGTCGATGGCCTGGGAACCGTGCTGCGGTTTGACAACGTGGGCGAATCGCGCGAGTTGGCCATCCGGGTGCCGCCGCACCTGGCGCGTTTCCTGGCCTACAAAGGGTCAGTTACCGTCAATGGCATCAGCCTGACGGTCAATCGCGTTACCGATGTTGCCGACGGCTGCGACATCAGTATCAACATTATTCCGCACACTCAGGCGGTCACGACGCTGCGCAATGTAAAACCCGGCGACCGCGTTAATCTCGAAATTGACACTATTGCGCGATATGTCGAGCGCATGCTGGCCGCGCCGCGGCCCGATGGCTTGAAATAAGCCGCGCGCCGCCGTCTGGCGCGTGGCGCATTGCTAGCGCTTGCGGCGCCTGGCTGCCAGATTATTACACCGAAAATCGTAGCGGGTCCGCCGCTTGCTGTGCAAACGGCAAGCGTGCTGGCGCGCTACGCATTGAAACGCGTATGCATGAATGTTTGCGTGATTCGTGGAACTGTTTCAGGGCCTGGCAGCCTAACCCTTAATAAGTCCATCAACCCAATTTGTGGTGTGTGGCGAAAGCAACATATCAAGATGATGTGCATGACCCCATTACCATAAAGTCTAGCGACATCGGTCAATGAGGAACACAATGGGACGACGGACTTATTAACCGACCATGCGCTGTAGGAGGTTATCCGTGCAAAACATCGTCGAAGGCTTCAAGTCGCTTTACGCGAAAGACCAGGAAACCGAACTTTCCCTCGAGGAATACCTCGCACTGGCCAAGCAAGACCCGATGGCCTATGCCAGCCCGGCGGAACGCATGCTGGCGGCAATAGGCGAGCCAGAGCTGATCGATTCCCGCAACGATCCACGGCTGTCCCGTTTGTTCTCCAACCGGATCGTGCGGCGGTACCCCGCGTTCAAAGAGTTCTTCGGCCTGGAGGACGTCATCGATCAGATCGTGGCGTTTTTCAAGCACGCGGCGCAGGGGCTCGAAGAGCGCAAGCAAATACTGTATTTGTTGGGGCCGGTGGGCGGCGGCAAGTCGTCGATTGCCGAACGCCTGAAAGCGCTGATGGAAGCCTATCCCATTTATGCGCTGAAGGGCTCGCCGGTGAATGAGTCGCCGCTGGGGCTGTTTCACCCGGATCGCTTCGGCGCCACGCTCGAAAAAGAATACGGCATCCCGCAGCGCTACCTGAGCGGCATCATGTCGCCGTGGGCGGTCAAGCGCCTGAAAGAATTCGACGGCGACATTTCCCAGTTCCGCGTGGTGCGGCTGAACCCGTCGGTGCTGCGCCAGGTCGCCATTGCCAAGACCGAACCGGGCGACGAAAACAACCAGGACATCTCCTCGCTGGTGGGCAAGGTCGACATTCGCAAGCTCGACCGCCATTCGCAAGACGACCCCGACGCCTACAGCTATTCGGGCGGCTTGTGCCTGGCCAACCAGGGCCTGCTGGAATTCGTCGAGATGTTCAAGGCGCCCATCAAGATGCTGCACCCCTTGCTGACCGCCACGCAGGAAGGCAACTTCAAGGGCACGGAAGGGTTTTCGGCCATTCCGTTCAACGGCCTGATCCTGGCGCACTCGAACGAATCCGAATGGCAGACCTTCCGCAACAACAAGCACAACGAAGCTTTCCTTGACCGCATCTACATCGTCAAGGTGCCGTACTGCCTGCAGGTAACCGAAGAGGTCGAGATCTACCGCAAGCTGCTGCGCAACAGCTCGCTGGCCACCGCGCCGTGCGCGCCGGGCACGCTCGAGATGATGGCGCAGTTCTCGGTGCTGACCCGCCTGAAAGAGCCCGAGAACTCCAGTATTTATTCCAAGCTGCGCGTGTACGATGGCGAAACGCTGAAAGACGTCGACCCGAAAGCCAAGGCGCTGCAAGAATATAAAGATTACGCCGGCACCGACGAAGGCATGACGGGGGTGTCTACCCGCTTTGCCTACAAAATACTGTCCAGCGTGTTCAACCACGACCAGACCGAAGTCGCCGCCAACCCGGTGCACCTGATGTACGTGCTGGAGCAGCGCATCGGGCGCGAAGACTACCCCGAGGAAATCCGCCGGCGCTACCTGGATTTCATCAAGGGCTACCTGGCGCCGCGCTATGCCGAGTTCATCGGCAAGGAAATCCAGACCGCCTACTTGGAGTCGTATTCCGAGTACGGGCAGAACATTTTCGACCGCTACGTCACGTTTGCCGACTGCTGGATTCAGGACGAAGAATTCCGCGACCCGGAAACCGGCGAGAGCTTCGACCGCAGCGCCCTGAACGACGAGCTGGAAAAGATCGAGAAACCCGCGGGTATCGCCAACCCCAAGGATTTCCGCAACGAGATCGTCAACTTCGTGCTGCGCGCCCGCGCCAACAACGCCGGCCGCAATCCCACCTGGACCAGCTACGAGAAGCTGCGCGAAGTGATCGAGAAGAAAATGTTCTCGAACACCGAAGACCTGTTGCCGGTCATTTCTTTCAACGCCAAGGCCTCGGCCGAGGACAAGAGCAAGCACCAGAGCTTTGTCGACCGCATGGTCGACAAAGGCTACACCGAGAAGCAGGTCCGCCTGCTGTGCGAGTGGTACCTGAGAGTGAGGAAATCATCCTGAGCGAGGTGAATCATGAATTCACTGATCGATCGGCGTCTGAACGGCCGCAATAAAAGCGCGGTCAACCGCGAGCGCTTTCTCAGGCGATACAAAGACCAGATCCGCAGGGCCGTGCAAGATCTGGTGCGCGAACGGTCCATCGAAGACATGGACCAGGGCGGGGAGATCAACCTGCCCGCGCGCGACATTTCCGAGCCGCACTTCCGGCACGGACAGGGGGGCGATCGCGAGCTGGTTCACCCCGGCAACCGCGAATTCGCCAAGGGCGACACGTTTCCGCGGCCATCGGGGTCCGATGGCGAGGGCGGCTCTGAGCCCGGCGAAGGCGAGTCGGTAGACCAGTTCACCTTCAGCCTGTCGCGCGCCGAGTTCCTGAACCTGTTCTTCGAAGACCTCGAACTGCCGCACCTGATCCGCACGCAGTTGGGCGACGTTACCCAGAAAAAATGGCAGCGCGCGGGCTATACCACCACCGGCTCGCCCAGCCTGCTGAGCGTCAGCCGCACCTTGAAGGCCTCGCTATCGCGCCGCGTGGCGCTGGGCGTGGCGGCGCGCGCCGAACTGGAAGCCGCGCAGGCCAAGCTGGACGCCGCCATTGCGGCGGGCGCGCCGCAGGCCGAGATCGACGCGTTGCGGCAAGAGGTGGAAGACTGCGCCAACCGGCTGGCGCGCCTGCCGTTCCTGGACGACCTGGACCTGCGCTACCGCAACCGCGTGTCGGTGGCCATGCCCATGGCGCGCGCGGTGATGTTCTGCCTGATGGACGTGTCCGGCTCCATGGACGAGGGCAAGAAAGACCTGGCCAAGCGCTTTTTCACACTGCTGTACTTGTTCCTGTCGCGCAAGTACGAGCACGTGGACGTAGTGTTCATCCGCCACACCGACAATGCCGAAGAGGTGGACGAGCAGACCTTCTTCTACGACCCCAAGAGCGGCGGCACCATCGTGCTGTCGGCCCTGGAACTGATGCACGAGATCGTGCAGCAGCGCTACCCGCCCAGCGCCTGGAACGTATACGCCGCGCAGGCGAGCGACGGCGACTCGTTCGGCGCGGACGCGGGCAAGAGCGCGCGCTTCCTGGCCGAGAACCTGCTGCCGGCCACCCGCTACTTTGCGTACATCGAGGTTCCCGACTCGCAAGAGGCCCGCAAGAGCAGCCTGTGGGCCGAATACGAGCAGGAAACGGCGCCGCATTTCGTCATGCGCCGCATCTGCGAACGCGGCGAGATCTACCCCGTGTTCCATGACCTGTTCAAAAAGGAAACAGCATGAATGCCATCGTGGGCTCTCGTGCCGAGCTGGAGGCTCTTGGGCGGGCCCGGCCCATTTCCGAAGGTTCCGAGTGGACGTTCGAACTCATCCAGCGCTATGACGAGGCCATTGCCGAGGTGGCCGAAGAGTACGGTCTGGACACCTACCCGAACCAGATCGAGGTCATCACGTCCGAGCAGATGCTCGACGCCTATGCGTCGGCGGGCCTGCCCATCGGCTACCCGCACTGGTCGTACGGCAAGGAATTCATCCGCAACGAACAGTTCTATCGGCGCGGCATGCAGGGGCTGGCTTATGAGATCGTGATCAACTCCAATCCCTGCATTGCCTACCTGATGGAAGAGAATTCCATGGCCATGCAGGCGCTGGTGATCGCGCATGCCTGCTATGGCCATAATTCATTTTTCAAGGGCAACTACCTGTTCCGCCAATGGACCGACGCGGACAGCATCCTGGACTACCTGGTGTTCGCGCGCAAGTACGTCATGGATTGCGAAAGCCGCTACGGCATCGATGCGGTCGAGGCGCTGCTGGACTCGTGCCACGCGCTGACCCCGCATGGGGTCGACCGCTACAAGCGTCCGTCGCCGGTGTCGTACCGCGAGGAAGCCCAGCGCCAGGCCGAGCGCGAAGAGCACGCCCGCCTGCAGTACAACGACCTGTGGCGCACGCTGCCGCGCACCGAGCCCGATACGGCGGAAGAAAAGCGGCGCATTGCCTTTCCGCCCGAGCCCGAAGAGAACCTGCTGTATTTCATTGAAAAGCACTCGCCCAAGCTCGAACCCTGGCAGAAGGAGCTGGTGCGCATCGTGCGCAAGATCGCCCAGTACTTTTACCCCCAGGGCCAGACCAAGGTCATGAACGAGGGCTGGGCCACCTTCTGGCACTACACGCTGCTGAACCGGCTGCACCAGAAAGGCCTGGTGACCGACGGCTTCATGATGGAATTCCTGCAAAGCCATACCAACGTGGTCAGCCAGCACGGCTTTGACGAACGCGGCTACGGCGGCATCAATCCGTACGCCCTGGGCTTCGCCATGATGCAGGACATTCGCCGCATCTGCGAGGCGCCCACGCCGGAAGACCGCAAGTGGTTTCCCGACATCGCCGGTAGCGACTGGGTGAAGACGCTCGACTTCGCGATGCGCAATTTCAAAGATGAGTCTTTCATTTCGCAATACCTGTCGCCGCGCTTGATCCGCGAGTTCCGCTTCTTTGCCATTGCCGACCACCAGGCCAGCCCGGTGCTGGAAGTGGCCGCCATCCACGACGAAGAGGGCTACCGCCACATTCGCAAGCTGCTGGCCGAGCAGCACAACCGCGACAACCAGGTGCCCGACATCCAGATCGTGCGCTACCGCCGCGAATCCGACCGGTCGCTGGTGTTGCGCCACCTGCAGACCCGGGGGCGCCCGTTGGTCGCCGACGACGCCGACCAGGTCATGAAGCACCTGGGGCGGCTGTGGGGGTTCAAGGTCCGGCTGGAAGAAACCGAACCCGACGGCACGGTCAGCTCGTACCGGGAAGTGAACCCCGCCAATTCCCTGCGCGAAGGGAGTTGAAGGCGGCGGGCTGCCCAGCGGCCACGCCATTCTGTTAGAATCGCGGATTCGCATTTGCGCCTTGCCCGGCAAGCCCGGTAGCCAGGCTGGTGCGTTCCAGATCAGGACAGGTGGCCGAGTGGTTGAAGGCGCACGCCTGGAAAGCGTGTATACGTGATAAGCGTATCGGGGGTTCGAATCCCCCTCTGTCCGCCAAGAATTCTTCCCGGCACTCGCCAGGAAAAGCAAAAACCCCCACAAAATCATGGTTTTGTGGGGGTTTTTGCTTTCCGGGGCGGTTTTTGCCGATTACGCCCCCCCACGAAACACGCGTTTTCTCAAGGGGTGATCCGCTAACCTATGTTAACAATGTACAACGATACATAACAATTGCCGTGAAATATGGTTGCTCTGTCACCAATTGGAACGCAAATGAATCACCAAGACGAGACAGAGCCGTCCAGCACCGGGCTGCCTACGGTCACCTTGTTGGTGCACGATAGTTGCGCGGTGGAATATATGCTCGGCCTTTACAAGACGATCAAGGGGGAGGGTATGGATTGCCGGCTGGCGACTCACCCCCTGGAGCTATTGATAGGCGCCCACAAAGAGCAGCCGGCCGCCTACTTGCTGGCGGTCACCGATGTGTTCAACAGTGAACTGCCTGTTGTTGTACACGCGCTACGTAGTTATGGCTCGGCCTACATCGCGATGAGGGTTTCGGACCCGGAAGATTGGCAGTACGACCGGATGGCCTCGGCTGTTGACCTGCAGATTCCGGCCTATTTCGAGCCCGCCGCCGCCGCCGCCTTGTTTACCTCCCGATTGCGGCAATGGCTGCATGCTGTTCCAGGCTCGAATCAGCAGCGGTACGTGAAGCGGATCTGCCCCACGCACGAAATCTACGACCGGCTGCAGGGCTACCCGCGGGCCGAGTTCCCGTATTCGCGGAGACACGCACGCTGCTTCGAGGAGATTCGGCCGCCGGCGCCCACCCCCGCCCTGAGCAGCATGGGGTGGGTATTGAGCTGCAGCGGCTGGGTGCTGAAGTCGCCGAAGGGGCATGCGATTTCGCTGTCTGCCTCCGAACGGCAGATATTGGTCTGGTTCAGTCAGTCCGAAGATGGTTTCATACCCGTGCATGAGCGCAGCCCGTTGTTGTCAGAGGGGCCGCCCATGAAAAAGCGATCGCTCGCCGTCGTCATCAGCCGGCTGCGCGCCAAATGCTCGGCGCTCGGGCTGGCTGTACCGATTTTCACGCAGCGGGGAAAGGGGTACCAGTTTGCGCAGCCGCTGACCGTAGACGCGCCATCCAGCTAGTGCCAAGGCCGCCGGCGCCACTTTTCCAGCCGCCCAATATTCGACGACAATTCAAGCTTGGCTATCCCGCCATGCCCGATGCGCCGATGCGCGGGCGAACCGGCCGGCCGCGCGCCGCCAGGCGCCCCAAGTAAACCTGTTGGGAGAATCTTCGCGTTGCACGATCATCTGCACGAATCCTTTCCCATTCGGCGCCACGCGCCGCACGTGCCCCGGTCCGGCCGGCAGAGCTGTCCATGCTGCGCGTAGTCGTCGTTGATGACGAAGCGCCGGCGCGCCGCTATCTACGCCGCCTGATCGAATCGCTGGATGGCCCGCAAGTAGTGGCCGAGGCGGCCTGCCTGCACAGCGCCATCGACACCATCAACCAGCACCGGCCGGATGCCGTGTTCCTGGATATCGAATTGACGCACAGCACTGCGTTCGATGTGCTGTCGGCGCTGAGCTGCCAGCCGCAACTGGTGTTCGTGACCGCCCATGCGCCCTATGCCACCCGCGCGTTCGAGGTGGATGCGGTGGATTACCTGTTGAAACCGGTGGGCATCGAGCGTCTGCGCCAGGCCGTGCAGCGCCTGTACACGCGCCTCAATCGCAGCGCGGATGATGCGGCATTCCTGACGGTGCGCAGCCTGCGGCACAACCGGCTGGTCCGGGCGCAGGCGCTGGCTGCCCTGGTGGCCCAGCGCGACTACGTCAGGCTGCATGTCGAGCAGGCCGAGACGCTATTGATGTACGCCACGCTCAAGAGCGTGCTGCCGCAGCTGGGCGCTTTGCCGTTCGCGCAGGTGTCGCGCTCGGTGGTGGTCAACCTTGATCAGGTGGGCCACGTCGTGGCGCAAAGCAGCCTGGCCGCCCAGGTCGAGTTCATCAACCAGGCCCCGCCGCTGCAGTTGGGGCGCACCGCCTATCTGCGCCTGCGCCAGGCGCTGGATGAGCGGCGCGCCCGGCAGTAGAGGCCAAGTAGCAGGGGCCCGGCGGTTGGTCCGGTAGCGCCGGCCCGTGCGCGTCGGCACGCCTTCAGCGGTCGTGGCGATGCAGGTGCGAGGTGTCCAGCACGTCGTCTTCGGGGGTGATCACGCCCGGGTCGCCCGGCTCGGCGATAGCGCGGCCGCGGCGGGCGCGGCCGGCCACGTCGGGGGCCTCGTCCGGCATGGGCATGACGCCGGTGCCTTTGTCGGCGTGGGTGGGCGCCTTCGGCCAGCGGTCGTCGGCGTGTTCCGAAGGAACATTCTGTCGGGCTGTCTTGTTCATGAAAGCCTCCTGTTGCGGGCCGCGGCTTGATGCCGCGGCCCGTGTCGCTTGTCTTTCATGTTAGGCCCGCGCCGGCCCGCCGGGGTTGACGGCATGTGTCGTTTGCAAGGGGCTGTTGCGCGGGCCCGGTGCCGTTATTCCGGCCGGTTCGTCGGCGGGTTCTTGTTTTTGCGCTCATTGATCCAGCGCTGCAGCAACTGATGCGCCGTCTCGCGCCCGCCCAGGCCGAACGCCAGGGCGCATGCCACGGCGGCCGAACCCAGGATCAGGCCAAAGGCCAGGTTCACGATTTCGTTGGCCAGGCCCATGAAGCGCAGGCCCATCGCCACGGCCAGCGCGATGATGGCGTATTTCAGGATGGAGGGCAGGCCGCTTTCTCCCACTGCGTCGCCGACCAGGCGGGCCACTAGCCGCGCCATGACGACGCCGACCAGCACGATCGCGCTGCCGAACACCACTTGCCCGCCCAGTTCGGTGACCTGGCTGAGCATTGCCGCCACGATGTCGAACTTCAGCAGGCTGGCGGACTCGATGGCGGCGAACAGCATGATGGCAACCAGCGCTATCCAGCCGGCTACGCGCGATGGCGTGGTTTGCGTGGACAACCCGCCGAAGCCGGTCAGCGCCCGGTCGAAGCCGGTGGAGACAAGCAGCTGTTCAAGCAGGCTGCGCACCCACCGGGCAATGAAGTAGGCGATAGCAAGCACCAGCGCGGCCGCGAAGATGCGCGGAATGGCGTCCAGGATGGTTTGCAGCACAAATACCGTCGGCTCGACAATGGACGAGATCCCGAGCGTCTGCAGGGCTGAAATGGCCACGGGGATGACGATGATTGTGAACGTCAGCATTCCCGCCGTGCGCACCAGGGCGCCGCAACGCCCGCCGGCGGACGGCGGGGGCTCGATGGTTTCGGTAGCGGCCGTGTCCGGGGCGGCCGCCGTCTTGCCCAGGCGGGCGCACAGCCGGTCCCATTTCACGGCCCCCAGCGCGGTTTCCACGATGGTGCGGGCAATGCGGGCGATCAGCACGCCCACGAAAAAGATAATGCCGGCGCCGATAATGCGGGGCAGGTAGGTGAATACCTCTTGCGTCAGCGCGTTGATGGGCGCCATGGCCTGGGTCAGCCCGAGCGGCTGCAAGGCCACCAGCAGGCCCACCAGCCAGATGACCCAATAGCCCAGCGTGCCCATCGAACCTGCAAGATCGCTATCCGACTCGGAAGACGCTTTTGTCAGCAGGGGAATCTTGTCTACCAGCTTGATCAGCCCCCAGCGGACCAGGCGTGCGACGAAGTGAGTGACAATCAGGATAAGGATCGCGACCAATATGCGTGGACCCCATATGGTCAATTGGTCACTGAGATACGCGATGCGGCTACCGTCTTGCAGCATGAGGCTTCTCCCTTCTGGTTTGTCGTGGCGCACCAGGCGGTTGCCCGTGCGCGCGAATTTATTTCAACACGAATGAAACCCGGAGAGAAAGTTTCTGATCCATGATTTACTGTTTTTTATTTATTCCGCCTGACCACCGCCGGCGGGAACATGCCCTGCGCCGGGCTGATGTCGGCTGGCGCCGGCTCTTATAATCCAGCCTTCTGCACTGTTGCCGCGCCCGCCTTGACCGATCCCACCGAACGCTCTGTTTCCGCCGAACTCGTCGCCGTGCTCGTGGCCGTTACCCAGGGCCAGCCTCGCGTGCTGACCACCGAAGACGCCAGCGCCTTGCCGGCCGGGCCATTCGAGCTGGAACACCGTTCGCTGCAGGCCGGCCTGCGGGCCTGGGTGGAAGCCCAGACCCATCACCCGCTGGGATACATCGAGCAGCTTTACACCTTTGCCGACCGCGACCGCTCCGATGACGGTGGCTGGCGCGCGATTTCGGTCAGTTACCTGGGCCTGACGCGTGAAGCCGGCGCTACCGGCGTGGCGCAGGTGGGCTGGCAGGACTGGTACCGTTATTTCCCGTGGGAAGACCACCGCGACGGGCCGCCAGCGCTGATCGGCGAGCTGATTGCGCCGCGCCTGAAAGCCTGGGTGCGCGCGGCGGATGGCCGCGCGGCCCAGGCGCACCGCCGCCAGCGCGCGGCCCTGACCTTCGGGCTGGACGGCGCGGCCTGGAATGAAGACATGGTGCTGCAGCGCTACGAATTGCTGTTCGAAGCCGGCCTGGTGCCCGAGGCTGCCCGCCAGGCCCCCGCTGTGGACGGCCCGATGGTGCCGGGGCAGGCCATGCGCCACGACCACCGCCGCATCCTGGCCACGGGCATCGCCCGGCTGCGCGCCAAGATCAAGTACCGGCCCGTGGTGTTCGAACTGATGCCGCCGGCCTTTACGCTGCTGCAACTGCAGACCGCCGTCGAGGCCCTGGCCGGCCGCGGGCTGCACAAGCAGAATTTCCGCCGCCTGATCGAGCAGCAGGCGCTGGTCGAAGAAACTGGCGACATGGCAACCGGCACCGCCGGACGGCCCGCGAAACTGTTCCGCTTCCGGCGCGACGTGCTGCTGGAACGCGCCATTGCCGGCAGCAAGCTGCCCCTGGCGCGCCAGCCTAAATAGGCCGCCGCCGCTTTCCCGGCGGAAGGCCTCCTCTTGACACGACTTATGCTCAGCAATAGCATAACTGCAAGGCAGTCTTGCCGTTTTTTTTGCCCTATAAATACTCTTTGTGAGCATAATTATGAAATCCGCCCCTGACCTTGCCCTGCCGGTTGCGCCGCTGCCCGCCGTGATGCTCGAACCGCTGGTGCGGGCCGCGCTGCTGGAAGACCTGGGCCGCGCCGGCGACCTGACTACCGACGCCATCGTGCCCAACGACGCCCAGGCGCGCACCCGCCTGGTGGCGCGGCAAGAGGGCGTGCTGGCGGGGCTGGATCTGGCCCGCCTGGCTTTCCAGCTGATGGACGCCGGCATCGAGTTCCGGCCGGTATTGGCCGATGGGGCGCGGCTGCGGCCGGGCTCGGAAATCGCCGTGATCAGCGGCCCGGCGCGCGGCATGCTGACCGCCGAGCGCACCGCGCTGAATTTCCTGGGCCACCTCAGCGGGGTGGCCACGGCCACGGCGTCCATCGCCGATGCCATTCGCCCGCACGGCGCCCGGGTCACCTGCACCCGCAAGACGTTGCCCGGGCTGCGGGCCGTGCAGAAGTACGCGGTGCGGGTGGGGGGCGGCAGCAACCATCGCCACGGGCTCGACGATGCCGTGCTCATCAAGGACAACCACGTGGCCGTGGCGGGCGGGGTGCGCCAGGCCGTGCAGCGCGCCCGGGCCGGCATCGGCCACATGGTGAAGATCGAGCTGGAAGTCGATACGCTGGAGCAACTGGACCAGGCGCTGGAGATCGGCGTGGACGTGGTACTGCTCGACAACATGGACCTGCCTACGCTGCGCGAGGCGGTACGCCGCGTGGGCGGCCGCGCCGTGACCGAGGCGTCGGGCCGTATTACCCCGGAATCGGCTCCCGAGGTGGCGGCCACGGGGGTCGACCTGATCGCGGTGGGCTGGCTGACGCACAGCGCCCGGGTGCTGGATATTGGCCTGGACAGCTGACCCCGGCCGGACGTCGGCCATGGCGCCTGCGCCGGTCAGCAACCTGGCGCGCCAGGGAAGTGCTACAAAGGGCGGGCGGCCCGCCGGGCCGCTTTGCCGGAGACAGCGCCATGACCATTCGCGTACGCCAGAACGCCCCTGGAACCCTGCAGTTCACCGCCACGGCCGAAGGCCACGAGTTGCCGCTGGACATGCCGCGGCCGCAAGGGCAGGGCCCCGACCCGCACGATTATTTCGATACTTCGCTGGGCGGCTGCAAGGCCATGACGGTCATGCTGTACGCGCAGCGCAAGGAAATTCCGCTGGAATCGGTGGATGTGGACGTGGTGCGCGACGCCGGCGAAGAGCGCAAGGGCATTTACCGCCTGACGGCCAAACTGACGCTGCACGGGCCGCTAAGCGACGCGCAGATCGACGAGCTTTTTTCGGTGGCCGAGAAGTGCCCGGTGCACAAGCTGATGACCGCGGTCGACGTGCAGGTGTCGACCCTGGTGGTGCGGCCGGCATAGCGGGGCGAAGCCGCCCCGCCAGCGGCCGGGAAGATCAGTCTTCCATGCCGGCGGTAACGGTGGAAAAGCCCGCGTCGACGTGGGTGATTTCGCCGGTAATGCCGGCGGCCAGGTCGGACAGCAGGAATGCCGCCACGTTGCCGACTTCTTCGATGGTGACGTTGCGGCGCAGCGGGGCATGGCTTTCGACGAATTTCAGGATCGCCGAGAAGTCTTTGATGCCGCTGGCGGCCAGCGTCTTGATGGGGCCGGCCGAGATGCCGTTGGCGCGGATGCCGCGCGGACCCAGCGCCGAGGCCAGGTAGCGCACGCTGGCTTCCAGCGAGGCCTTGGCCAGGCCCATGGTGTTGTAGTTGGGCACCACGCGTTCGGCGCCCAGGTAGGTCAGGGTCAGCACCGAGGCCTTGCGGCCTTGCATCAGGGGCAGGGCGGCTTTGGCCATGGCCGGGAAGCTGTAGGCCGAGATGTCATGGGCAATGCGGAAGTTCTCGCGCGACAGGCCGTCGAGGAAATTGCCGGCGATGGCTTCGCGCGGCGCGAAGCCAATGGAATGCACCAGGCCGTCGAGGCCGTCCCAGCGCTCGCGCAGGCTGGCGAACGCGGCGTCTATCTGGCTGTCTTCGGCAACGTCACAGGGCAGCACGATATCGCTGCCGAATTCGGCGGCGAACTCGCCGACGCGGTCTTTGAAGCGATCGCCCACATAGGTGAAAGCCAGTTCGGCGCCCTGCTGGTGGCAGGCTTGCGCAATGCCATAGGCAATGGATCGGTTGGAAAGCACCCCGGTGACCAGGATGCGCTTGCCGGCGAGAAAACCCATGTGTCTTGTCCTTAGAATTCCGTGCGAATGGCCGCTATTTTAGAGGAGTGTATCCGGGGCCGCGCCGGCCCTGGCCGGCGGCCGCGGCGTTCAGCCGCGCGCGCCAGTGCCGGGCAGGCGCAACTGCGAGCCGATTTTAAGGTTGTTGCCCTTAAGGTTATTGAGCGCGCGCAGAGTATCGACCGACGTGCCGTAACGCTTGGCCAGGCCGAACAGGGTGTCGCCGGCCCGCACTTTGTGGGTGCGCACGTTGGGACGCCGGCTGCCGCGCGTGGCGGGCTTGGCGCGCGAGGGCGCCGCGTCGAGGGAGTCGAGCGCGCCGGCCGGCGTTTCCAGCGAGGCGAGCTGCACGCCGGCCCGGCCGCCGCTGGGCACCAGCAGGCTGCCGCCGCTGGCGGTTCTGCGGCGACTGGAGATGTCGTTGGCGCGGCGCAGTTCGGCTTCGGAAATGCCGAAGCGCTTGGCGATCGAAGCATACGATTCGCCGCGCCGCGGCTGGTACACCTTCCAGGAGCTCAGGTCGCCTTGGTAGGCCTGCAGGTTGGCGTTGAAGATGTCGACCCGGTCGGTGGGCAGCAGCAGGGTCGGCTGGTGTTCGCCGCGGATCAGCGGGCGGTTGAACGACGGGTTGAGCGCCTTGAATTCTTCGAGCGGCATCTCGGCCAGCCGGGCCGCGACTTCAAGGTCGATGTCGCGGTTCTTGCGCACCATGGCAAAGTACGGCGAATTTTCCACGGGCGGCAGCACCACCGCGTACTTGCGCGGGTTGGCGATGATGTTTTTGATGGCCTGCAGCTTGGGCACGTAATTGCGCGTTTCTTCGGGCAAGTCCAGCGACAGGTAGTCCGATGGCAGGTTGGCCGCTTCGTTCTTGGCGATGGCGCGCTGCACCGAGCCTTCACCCCAGTTGTACGAGGCCAGGGCCAGGTACCAGTCGCCCTGCATTTCGAACAGCTTTTCCAGGTAGTCGAGCGCGGCGTAGGTCGAGGCGATGGGGTCGCGGCGCTCGTCGCGCCACCAGTCTTGCTTCAGGTTGAAATACTGGCCCGTGGTGGGTATGAACTGCCACAGCCCCGAGGCCTGCGAGCGCGACAGCGCGGTGGGGTTGTAGGCGCTTTCCACGAAGGGCAGCAGGGCGAGTTCAGTGGGCAGGCCGCGGCGGTTGATCTCGTCGACAATAAAGTACAGGTACTTGCCGGCGCGCGCGGCCATGCGCTGCACCGACTCCGGGTGCGCCGCGTAGTAGTCGGTCCATTCCTGGGCCAGCGGGGTGTTCAGGTTGGGGATCGCGAAACCGCGCCGGATGCGGTCCCAGGCATCGACGGGCGGATTGGTGAGGTCGACAGTGCGGGAAGTATCTTTGGCGGTGTACTGCTGTTTGGCGGAGTCGATGGCCTGTACCGGTTGGCGCGCGGTGCCGGCGCAGCCGGCGAGCATGGCGAGAACTAGGGGTAGCAGGAGTCGGGACAGGATCATCGGTCGGTTGTCACTTGAAATCGTTCTTCCATTCGCGCAGGGCTGCAAACACGGCCACGGGCGTGTCGAGGACACGTCCGGATTGGACTGCGGCAGCCTGGGCAACGTTGGCCTGCTGTGTACGCAAGAAGGGGTTGGTGTCCTGTTCCAGCCGCAAGGTGGACGGCAGGGTGGGACGACCTTGCTCGCGCAACTGCTGGGCCCGCTGATACCACTGTTGCAGGGTGCGGTTGGCGGGTTCCACCGCCATGGCCCAGCGCAAGTTGGCTAGAGTGTACTCGTGTGCGCAGCAAACCTGTGTATCGGCCGGTAAAGCGGCGAATTTTTCCAGCGAGGCATGCATCTGCGCAGGCGTGCCCTCGAACAGCCGTCCGCAGCCCCCCGCAAACAGCGTGTCGCCACAGAACAGCAGCGGCTGCCGGCCGGCGGCCCGGCCGTAATAGGCGATATGGCCGGCGGTGTGGCCGGGCACGTCGAGCACCGAAAGGTCCAGGTCGAGCTCGGGCAGAGTGACGCGGTCGCCTTCGGACAGGCGCACGTCGCAGTGTGGCAGACGTTCCTGCGCCGGGCCGTACACTGTGGCCGGCGCGTGCCGCAGTAGTTCGAGCACGCCGCCGACATGGTCGCCGTGATGATGGGTGAGTAGAATGGCGCGCAACTGCAGCCCGCGCCGCGCCAGCAGCTCGAGCACCGGGCCGGCCTCGCCCGGGTCCACCACGGCAACCTGGCCATCGCGCACAATGGCCCATATATAGTTGTCGGAAAAGGCTGGCAGCGGCGCTACAGTGCCGTCGCCGCCCGGGGCAGGCATGGCTTGCATCATTTCAGGAACGTCGACTTGAGCGAAGAAACTCCGCCGATTGTAGAACTGGCCGAATGGTTCCAGACGCCGCCAGGCGAATACGTCCTGGCCTGGGAGCGCGCGCAGTTCGACGCCATGGTGGCGGATGTTTTCGGATATTACGCCTGGCAGGCGGGATTGTCCGAAATCAATTTGCTGCGGGCCAACCGCATGCCGTTCAAGGGCTGGGTGGGCTCGCAGATGCCCACCCCCGAGCAGGCGGCGCAATGGCAGGGCTGCGTGGTGGCCCGTCCCGACGCCCTGCCATTCGAGTCGCAGAGCGTCGACCTGCTGGTGTTGCCGCATGCCTTCGAATGCACCGACGCGCCGCATGAAGTGCTGCGCGAAGCCGAGCGCGTGCTGGTGCCCGAAGGCCGGCTGGTCATCTCCGGCTTCAATCCCTGGAGCCTCTGGGGAGCCCGCACGCGCATGCCGGGCATGGAGCCGTGGCTGCCGCATGCGCCCTCGGCTCAGGTATCCTTGCCGCGCCTGAAAGACTGGCTGAAGCTGATGTCGTTCGATGTCGCGCCCGGCCGTTTCGGCTGCTACACGCCGGCCTGCCGCACCGAAAAATGGCTGCGGCGCTGGCACTTCATGGAAACCTACGGCCGGCGCTGGTGGGCGGTGGGCGGCGCGGTGTATGTCGTGTCGGCCGTCAAGCGGGTGGCCCGCATGCGCCTGATCGGCCCTGCCTGGAAAAAGTCGCGGCGCAAGCGCGCCCGCGCGGGCTCGGTGGTGGTCAACCGCCAGGCGGGGCCCGGCGAAACCTGAGGGGCCCGCCCGCGTGGGCCCGCCTACATACCAAGATGATGCAGACAGATAGCAATGAAGACGGCCCGCAGGTCGAAATGTGGACCGATGGCGCCTGCAAGGGCAATCCCGGGCCGGGGGGCTGGGGCGTGCTGATGCGCGCCGGCGCCCATGAAAAAACCCTGCACGGCGGCGAGGCGGGCACCACCAACAATCGCATGGAACTGCTGGCCGTCATTGAAGGCCTGCGCACGCTGAAGCGGCCCTGCCAGGTGGTGATCCACACCGATTCGCAGTACGTCATGAAAGGCATGACCGAATGGCTGGCCAACTGGAAGCGGCGCGGCTGGCTGACCGCCGACAAGAAGCCGGTGAAGAACGCCGAGCTGTGGCAAGCCCTGGACGAGCAGGTGGCCCGCCATAAGGTATCGTGGCGGTGGGTGCGCGGTCACGCCGGCGACCCTGGCAACGAGCGCGCCGACGCCCTGGCCAACCTGGGCGTGGAGAGTCTGCGCAAGCGTCGGGCGGGGGCGTAGCGCCATACAGGTGTCGCTCTGTATTGGGGAATACCCGATAAGTGTTCTGTCCGGCACACCGGCGCGCGCGTATTTGTGCCAGTATGTAAAAGCTGGTGCTACAGTGCCATGCCGCCATTTGTGTTCACAGTGCGCCCGGGGGCGATGTCATGGCCGGGCGTCCCTATGCACCGCCACCAATTCGCATGAAAAAAGCTGTTCTGCTGGCCGCTGCCGCGGCCGGGGTCGCCGCGGGCGCGGCCCTGGGGTTCTGGGCGCCGCGCTGGCTGACGGCGCCTCCGGCCGATACGCCTGCGCGGGCAAGCGCCACGGCTGCGCCCGTCTCTGCCATTCGCGTGGAAACCGCCAAGGTGCAGCAACTGACCTTCACCCGCGGCATCTCGGCGGTGGGCAGCCTGCGCTCCGATGAGTCGGTAGTGCTGCGCCCCGAAGTGGCCGGCCGCATCCAGCATATCGATTTCCAGGAAGGGCAGCCGGTCACGAAAGGGCAGGTGCTGATCCGGCTCGACGACTCTGTGCCGCGCGCCGAGCTCGACCAGGCGCGCGCCAACCTGGCCCTGGCCCAAAGTCACTACCGGCGCGCCGTCGACCTGCAGGGCCGCGGCTTCGTCAGCCAGCAGGCGCGCGACGAGGCGGCCAGCAATCTCAAGGTGCAGCAGGCGGCCGCCGCGCTGGCCCAGGCGCGGCTCGACAAGATGACCATCCGCGCCCCCTTTGCCGGCATTGTCGGCCTGCGCAGCATGTCGGTGGGCGACTACGTCGACCAGGGCCAGGATCTTGCCCCGCTCGAGGCCATAGACCCGCTCAAGGTGGATTTCCGTGTGCCCGAGATGTATTTCGGCAAGGTCAAGGTGGGCCAGGCGCTGACGGTGCGGCTCGATGCTCTGCCGGGCGAAGTGCGCCAGGGGCAGGTCTACGCGGTCAGTCCGCTGGTGGACGCGGGCGGGCGTTCCATCTTGCTGCGCGCCACCGTGCCCAACGCCGACTCGCGGCTGCGGCCCGGCATGTTCGCACGCGTGCAGCTGCTGTTCGGCGCCGACCAAGTGCTGGCGGTGCCCGAGGCGGCGCTGGCGCCGTCGGGCCAGTCGCAGTACGTGTTCAATGTGCGTGACGGGCGGGCCCACCGCGCCGAAGTCACCCTGGGCGAGCGCCGCGACGGCAAGGTCGAGATCCTGACCGGCGTGGCCGCCGGCGATCAGGTCGTGGTGGCCGGCTTCCAGCGCCTGACCGACGGCGCGCCGGTCGAGATCGTGCCGGCGCCCGCTGCCGGCGCGTCCGGGGCGGAACGGTCATGATCCTGTCCGAGATCTGCATCAAGCGGCCGGTGTTCGCATCGGTGCTGTCGCTGATCATCGTGCTGGTGGGCCTGATTTCGTATTCGCGCCTTACCGTGCGCGAATACCCCAACATCGACGAGCCCATCGTTTCGGTCAACACGATTTACAAGGGCGCATCGCCCGAGGTGATCGAGTCGCAGGTCACCAAACCGCTCGAAGACCAGCTGGCCGGCATCGAGGGCGTGAACGTCATGACCTCGCGCAGCCGCACCGAGCGCAGCCAGATCAACATCAAGTTCGACCTGTCGCGCGACCCGGACGCCGCCGCCGCCGAGGTGCGCGACAAGGTCTCGCGGGCGCGCCGCTACCTACCCGACGAAATCGACGAGCCCATCATCGGCAAGGTCGAGGCCGATGCCTACCCGATCATCTACATTGCGGTGGAGTCGGGTTCGCTGTCGGCCATCCAGACGTCCGATTACATCAACCGCTACATCAAGACCCGCCTGTCGGTGCTACCGGGCGCGGCCGAGGTGCGCGTGTACGGCGAACGGCTGCCGTCCATGCGCATCTATGTCGACCGCGACAAGCTGGCCGCCTACAACCTGACAGTGCAGGACGTCGAAACCGCGCTGGCCAGCCAGAACGTCGAAATTCCGGCCGGCCGCATCGAATCGCGCGACCGCGAGTTCTCGGTGGTGTCGTCCACCGACCTGCAAACGCCGGCGCAGTTCGCGGCCATCGTGGTGGCCAACGTCAAGGGCTATCCGGTGCGGCTGGGCGACGTGGCCAAGGTCGAGATCGGCGCGGCCGACGACCGCATCCTGTCGCGGTTCAATGGCCGGCCGGCTATCAATATCGGCCTGACCCGGCAGTCCACCGCCAACCCGCTGGACTTGTCCAAGGCCGTGCGGGCCGAAGTCGCGCAGCTTAACGAAACCCTGCCGGCCGGCATGAAGCTGAACATCGCCTACGATTCGTCGGTGTTCATCGAGCGCTCGATCCAGTCGGTCTTTCGCACCATTGGCGAGGCCATCGTGCTGGTGGTGCTGGTGATCTTCTTTTTCCTGCGCAACCTGCGCGCCAGCATCATTCCCATCGTCACCATTCCGGTATCGCTGATCGGCGCGTGCGGGCTGATGTACCTGTTCGGGTTCTCGGTCAACACCCTGACCCTGCTGGCCATGGTGCTGGCCATCGGCCTGGTGGTCGACGATGCCATCGTGGTGCTGGAAAACATCTTCCGCCACATCGAAGAAGGCATGCCGCGCCGCCAGGCGGCGTTCCAGGGGGCCAAGGAAATCGGCTTCGCGGTCGTGGCCATGACACTGACGCTCGTTACTGTGTATGCGCCGCTGGCGTTCGCCACCGGCCGCACCGGGCGCCTGTTCATCGAATTCGCGCTGACGCTGGCGGGCGCGGTGCTGGTGTCCGGTTTCGTGGCGCTGACCCTCACGCCCATGATGTGCTCGGTGCTGCTGCGCCACGAGCCGCGCCACAATCGCTGGTACAACCTGGTGGAAGGCTGGCTGGAGGCCCTGGCGCGCGGCTACAGGCGCGCGCTGGGCCTGGCGCTGCGCCATCGCGGCGTGGTGGTCGTGGTGGGCCTGCTGGTGGCGGGCGCCAGCGGGGTGCTGTTCTCGGTGGTCAAGAGCGAGCTGGCGCCCATTGAAGACCGCGGCGTGATCTTCGGCACGGTCAGCGCGCCGGAAGGCGCCACCCTGAACTACACGCTGGAAAGCATGCTCGAGATCGAGCACTTCTACAGCCAGATTCCCGAGGCCGAGGCCAACCAGGTGTCGGTGGGCTACCCCACGGTCAGCGACGCCACGGCGATCCTGCGCCTGAAGCCCTGGGAACAGCGCGAGCGCAAGCAGCAGGAAATTGCCCGCGAGCTGCAGCCCAAGTTCGCCGGGCTGCCGGGCGTGAAGGCGTTTCCCACCAATCCGCCCTCGCTGGGGCAGTCGGCGCGCTCCAAGCCGGTGGAGTTCGTCATCATGAGCCAGGCCTCGTATCCCGAGCTGGCCAGAATGGTCAATGTGTTCGTTGACGCGCTGCGTTCCTATCCGGGCCTGCAGAACCTGGATACCGACCTGCGCCTGAACACCCCCGAGCTGCGCGTGCAGGTCGATCGCGACAAGATGGCCGACGTGGGGGCGGGCGTGGACGTGGTGGGCCGCACCCTGGAATCGATGCTGGGCGGTCGCCAGGTTACCCGGTTCAAAGACGAAGGCGAACAGTACGATGTGATCGTGCAGGTGCTGCCGCGCGATCGCGCCAACCCGGCCGACATCTCGGGCATTTATGTGCGCACCCGCGACGGCAGCATGGTGCAGCTTGACAACCTGCTGTCCGTGCACGAAAGCGTGTCGCCGCAGTCGCTCAACCACTTCAACCGCCTGCGCGCCGTCAAGGTCGAAGCGGCGGTGGCGCCCGGCTATGCGCTGGGCGAAGTGCTCGAGCACATGCACGAGGTGGCGCGCCAGGTGCTGCCGCATACGGTCGTCACCGACCTGGACGGACAGGCCCGCGAGTTCCGTGATTCGTCGGGCAGCATCTACCTGGTGTTCGCCATGGCCCTGGCCTTCATTTACCTGGTGATGGCCGCCCAGTTCGAAAGCTGGCGCAATCCGTTCATCATCATGTTGTCGGTGCCGCTGTCCATGACCGGCGCGTTGCTGGCCTTGTGGGCCAGCGGCGGCACCTTGTCGATCTACAGCCAGATCGGCCTGATCACGCTGGTGGGGCTGATCACCAAACACGGCATCCTGATCGTGGAATTCGCCAACCAGCTGCGCGACCAGGGCCGCGAACTGGTCGATGCCGTGGTCGAAGCCAGCGTGCTGCGCCTGCGCCCCATCCTGATGACCACCGGCGCCATGGTGCTGGGCACGCTGCCGCTGGCGGTGTCCCATGGGGCCGGCGCCGAATCGCGCCAGCAGATCGGCTGGGTGCTGGTGGGCGGGCTGATGCTGGGTACACTACTGACTTTGTTCGTGGTGCCTGTGGCCTACACGCTGATCGCAACCGTGCGCCGCAAGCCGGGCCACGCCGCCGAAAGCGCAGGCCATGCCGCGCCCCCCGCTACTGAATAGCCTGCCATGCGTCAAATCATCTTCGATACCGAAACCACCGGCCTGGACCCTTCGCAGGGGCATCGCATCGTCGAGATCGGTTGCGTCGAAATCGTCAACCGCGTCGTGACCGGCAACCACCTGCACATCTACCTGAACCCCGATCGCGACAGCGATCCGGAAGCCCTGGCAGTGCACGGGCTGACCACCGAATTCCTGGCCGACAAGCCGCGCTTCGCCGATGTGGCGCAACAGTTTCTGGAATTCATCCAGGGGGCGGAACTCATCGCCCACAACGCCGCCTTCGATGTGAAATTCTTCAACGCCGAGCTGTCCATGATCGGCCGCGGCGACCTCTCCCAATACTGCGCCCTGGTGACTGATTCGCTGCAGCATGCGCGCACGTTGTACCCGGGCAAGCGCAACTCGCTGGACGCGCTGTGCGACCGCCATGGCATTTCCAACGCGCACCGCACGCTGCACGGCGCTTTGCTCGACTCGCAATTGCTGGCCGAAGTCTGGCTGGCCATGACGCGCGGCCAGGATGCGCTGCTGATCGACGTGGACGACGCCAGCCAGGGGGGCGGGGCCGGCATCGCGCTGGGCGCGTTCGATAGCTCGGTGCTGCCGGTGCTGGCGGCCACGGCCGACGAGTTGGCCGAACACGAAGAGTACTTGGCCAGTCTCGACAAATCCGTGGGTGGCGCATGCGTATGGCGCAAGCTTGATGCGCCGGTCGCGGTCGATGCCTGAGCGGCCGGGCGGGCATCGCCGCACGCGTTTGCGCAGGGCTGTTTACGTGTGCTAGAATTTCGCCTCTTTGGGTGGTTAGCTCAGTGGTAGAGCACTGCCTTCACACGGCAGGGGTCACAAGTTCGAACCTTGTACCACCCACCAGAATATCCAGAGAAATCAGGGGCTTAGCCAAATTGGCTAGGCCCTTTTTCTTTACGTATTCAAAAAGTACTCAAAACCGCTCACGCCGCTCGTAGTGGCCTATATCCGGGCCCGTCAATGGCCCATGCAAAGTTCGCCTCGACTATTGCAGAAGTGAGCGTATATATACCGGTCGCGTACTTTGCGTTACGATGAATTCCAACAAAAGAGCCGGGTAGCGTTTGGCTGGAAAAGTGACTAAATGAGAATTTCTTATCTTTTTGTGCTCGCCATTCTCTTCCTGAGCGGCTGCAGGCTGGATACCAAGACTGCAGAGGAAGTCGCTCAATTGAAGCAGCACATTACGCAGCAAGACAGTGCGATCCAAGAATTGAAGCGGTCAAGCGAGGCGCTCAAAGCCGAGTTAGCTTCCGTGAAGTTGGACACCTCATTCAATTCGTTGAGGCTGAATCTCGAATCAGCATCCTACACAGCTCCACTTAATCTCACCGACCAGAGCTTTTCAACTGTTCGTACCGGCCTGGGGATCTTCCTGGTGTCGGTGCAGGATGTCACTCCGTTCGCCAACGGGGTGAAGCTGAAGCTCGACGTTGGAAACCCTCAGGCCATGACGTATGCGGGCTTGAAGTTCAAGCTTTCCTGGAAGACAGCCAGCAACGCCAATGGGCCCGATCAAACCAAGGATATCGATCTGCCCCAGCGGTTCTTGCCAGGCTCTTGGAACCGGGCGGAGTTGGTCATCTCGCCAGCCAAGGCAGACGACATCGCGAACGTGCGCGTTTCAATCGATCCGAACCAGGTTCGATTGCAGGTACCCGCGTCCAAAGGCTAGCCCCAACGAAGAAGCCGCCCGAGGGCGGCTTTAACTTTGTTGGGTCTCCTTCTGAGTGGGGACCTCGGCCCGATAGTAATGAATATTCAGAGTGATGATCTCCGAATAGCGGAGTACAAAGTAATCACCCGTGATTGGATAGAATCGCACAGCCACGTCCTGTGGGCCGACATCCGGCTCGTTTTCTCCGGCACTCTGGATAGGCTTCTCTATTGCCCTATCTTGCTCGATCCTTCTTCGCTCCGTGGCGGTTAAAACGATCCTATCTAGTTGGCCATCCTTGTCGGTAAAGTACTCGTCCAGAAAACCGTGATAGAGATATGCCTGCCCCGCTACCTCGACTATAGCGGACACGCTAATGAGGAGCATGGGGCGCTCAGAGGCCTTGAAGTCCGCCTTGGAAAGTAGGTAGTACCATGGCGCGCGGTGGAATCGAAATAGCTTCGACAGACAAGAATCGAACCGGTCTAGCTCGAAATAGACTATGCACGCTCGGATAGCCGTCGGGACCAGGATAGCAAGAACATACAACGCGCCGAAGTACTGAGCGATTTGCCAAGCGCTCCCCGCAATCGCCCGAAAGTCTTCAGCAGCGAGCGTCGAGGGTGAAACCAGGACATGAACAAAGAGATCTAGGCGTGCAGTACGGTCAAGAAAATAAGCGCCAGCCAAGACCACACCGTGCAAAAGGGCAGCGCAAACTACCCCTCCCGCGACCACTTGACCAAAGGGAGAGAAATCCTGAGACTCTTTCTCAACAAGCTTGAGCCTAGATCGAAAGATGAAGCCCGGCAAGAGAACGAAAAATACAACAATCGCCGGGACAGCAAGGTTCATCTAGGGTTTCAGTGAAACCGGAAGGCTATGCCGCTTTGGGCACAGAAGAAATGACCACCGTGCGTTCAGCCCCAGAGGCACTCTTGAACGTGAAAGAACTTTTCCCGGCCTCATTCGCCTGCGTCTTACGCATAGCCTCGCGCAGCTTGCTGGTAGCTTCACGGCTAGACAAAACTTCTTTAATCAGGGGGCTTTTAGATACTTTCATCATTACCTCAGAGGGGATGGTTTTGCCTCATCGGCTACTGCGAACCCAGGTTCTCCCCGGGGCGGCTTATTGTCCTCAAGGACAACAACGCACAATCGAAGTATAGGCCGAAATGCTCAAATTTGAGTATCGACGTACGCATAGATTGCGTTTTTGCCGCAAGGTTCCGTCCCCCACCGCCCTCCCGGGCGGTTTTCTTTGGTGTCGGAGGTGGAGCGTCTTCTACGCCCCTTCCCAAGGTTTGCGGTCCTGGGGCCGGTTTCGGTGGGCCAGCAGGGGCGCATGAATGGGCGTAAAAGCCCCCTCGGGGTGGTTCCCCACCACGGCCCTCCATACCCCAGCTCCTGGTCGGAAAGCGATAGGGGGGCTCCTAGCAGGTCATCCGTTGATGCCTGCGCCAGTAGGGCGGCTACTGACTGCTCAGCGGCGATTTCCTGCCTCGTTTCGCCATTCGATTTACCTTTTTTTCTGGACGTTTATGAAAAGAAAGCCCCCCACGCGGTTTCCGGACCCCCGCTTGTCGACTTTCAACCCGCCCCTCCCGTCTGTCCGAGAAGGGTGACGGCCGCCGGGGCAAGGCCGATCGTGTGCCAGGTCGACACACGTCTTGGTCCCCGCGCCGCCTCTGGGGGTTTTGCTGGATCTCGGCACTCGCCCAGTAATCCGAGGCCGCCCTTATCGGGTACACCGAGCCCGGCGGGAGGGCTATCATCACTCGCTCCCGAAGCTGATGATCTTCACGGCCGAGGGGGAGAACACAGCCAGGCCAAGGCGGCCTTCAGCCAGCGCCGTAACCAGGTTGTTGATCATGTCGTCACCAGAGCGGCCGAACTCTACCCGGGCGTCCATGCGGTCCAGGATCGCCACCTGCGAGCTATCCAGCACCAGAGGCTCGCCCTCGGTCACGCTCGGATCAGACATGGCACGCAAGCCCCAGATGGTTTGCTTGTTTCCGCCCACCCAGCCGCTGGCCACATAACCCTCGTCGGTCGTGCGCTCGCTGCGGATGGCGAACAGGTCATTGGGATGGATGATCACGGTGTCAGCATTCCAGCCCTCCACGTCCAGCGCAGTGGCAGCATTGCCAATGGCATCGGCCAGGGCCATGGTTCCCGGGACCTGGTGCTGCGTGGCCTGGGTGGCCAGCCCTTGGATCTTGCCCACGGTAGCGCCCGCGATGATCTCTGCCGAAGCCTTGGCCAGGACGCCGTAGCGCAGCAGGGGGCTCACTTGTTGGGTGAGGGCTGGGGCGTCGTCCAGTACCCGGCGCAGTTTTCCCGGCACCGCCTTACCAGGCAAACACTCCCGGTTTCATCCAGGTGCGTCGCGCGCGCCCTCGATTGCCATCCAGCAAGGCAGCCCGTGTTGTCCGCGCACGGCAAAGTTGAGCTTCATTCCTGATAAATTGAAACAAAAAAGAAAATAAATTAGACAAAATATGTATTCTGTATAAGATCAGTGACAATCCATGGCAATCTGACGGCCTTCCGAAGCTCTGGAAGGCCGCGCTGTACTTTGTGGAGTATCCGAATGCGCATCAACCTTCCGATCACCCAGAATTGCTATGACTTTCCCGCGGACCAGACGCTTATCTCGATAACTGATCTGAAAGGCCGCATCACTTACTGCAACCCCAACTTCATCGAGGTCAGCGGCTTCACGCGCGCCGAGCTGATTGGCCAGCCGCACAACCTGGTGCGGCATCCCGACATGCCGGACGAAGCATTCCGGGATATGTGGGAAACCATCCAGGCCGGCATGCCTTGGACGGCGCTGATCAAGAACCGCCGCAAGAACGGCGATTATTACTGGGTGCGGGCCAACGCCACACCCATGCGCAACGGCGCGCGCATTGTCGGCTATCTGTCTGTGCGCACTCATGCGCCGCAGGACGAGATCCAGGAGGCCGAGGCCCTCTACGCCGCCATGCGCCGCGACGCCGAGCGCGGCCAGCGCGTGCATGTGCTGCATCGCGGCGCGGTGCTGAACAACAGCCTGCTAGGCCGGGTCGGCCGCCTGTTTTCTTTCGGGTTGCGCGGCCAGATCATCCTGTCGACCTTGTTCATGGCGGCGGTTGCGCCGCTGGCCTATGTCATCGGCAAGCCCTACGGCGCGCCCGAGTGGGTGCCGGCCCTGGCCAGCCTCGCGGCCGCCGCGCTGGTGGCCCGGCGGCTCGTCCGCATTGGCGTCGCGCCGCTGCGCGAAGTTATTTCCACTGCCAACTTGCTGGCGGCCGGCGATCTGACGCAGTATGTCCGGGTTGACGGCAAGGGCGAAATCGGCCAACTGCAATTGGGCCTGGCCCAGCTGGCCGTGTCCATGCGCACGGTGGTGCGCGATGTGCGCGAGGAAGTCGTCAAGCTGCGTAGCGGCGCGGGCGAAATCGCCAGCGGCAACCGGGACATGTCGGCGCGCACCGAGTCGCAGGCCGGCAGCCTGGAACAAACCGCCGCCGCCATCGAACAGATTAGCCACACGGTGCACCAGACCACCGGCATGGCCGAATCGGGCGCCGGTATGGCACGCGAAACGGTGGGAGCCGCGCAGCGCAGCCACGAGGCCGTGCAGAACGTAGTGACGACCATGCACGAGATTTCTCAGGCGTCGCAGCGCATCGGCGACATCATTCAGGTGATCGAAGGCGTGGCCTTCCAGACCAACATCCTGGCGCTCAATGCCGCTGTCGAGTCCGCGCGCGCGGGCGAGCAGGGCAAGGGCTTTGCCGTGGTCGCCAGCGAAGTGCGCGCGCTGGCCCAACGCACTACCCAGGCCGCCAAGGAAATCCGCGCGCTCATCGAAGAGTCGGGGCAGCGGGTGCGCCTGGGCGAGCAGCGCGCCGGCGAGGCCCGCACCCGCATGGACGAGGTGGTGGACGCCATCCAGCGTGTCACGGATTCGCTGGAGCATATCAACGATACCAGCCAGCAGCAGTCGTCCGGCATCGGCCAGGTGAATACGGCCGTTACCCAGCTCGACCAGATCACCCAGCAGAATGCCGCCATGGTAGAAGAGCTGGCCGCCGCCGCCAGTTCGCTGGACGAGCAGGTCAGCGTGGTGCATGACACGATTCGCGTCTTCCGGCTGACCGATCAGGACTCCTCGCTGGCTGAAGTCGACGCCGTGGCGCTGCGCAAAGAAGGCCGTGCCATGCTGGGCAAGCCGTCGGGCGGGCAACAGCCCGGCCTGGCGTTGATTGCCGCCTGAGCGGCCGGGCCCCGTCCGGGGCTCAGCCGCGCGGCTTTTCCAGGGACCGCACCATGTAGCGGGCGCCCGCTCCGTATTGCGCCAGCTTGGTTCGCAAGCCGGCATGGGCGGCCGCCGCCCGGTAGCCCAGGCGCTCCCAGTAGCTCACCGCCGGCCGCAGCGCCACCAGGCTGGTGTGGCACAAGCCGCGGCGCCGGGCATGCTCCAGCCCGCCTTGCAGCAGGGCCTGCGCCACGCCCAGGCCTTGCGCGGCCGGCAGCACTGCGCAGTCGTGCACGAACCAGCTGTCGGCATCGCGCGGCACGGCATCCAGCGGAGTATTCAAGGCCGGCGGGTGATCGGCCAGCCAGGGGTAGGCCACCAGGTAGCCCAGCAGGCCGGCCGGGCCTTCCGCTACCTGGCAGGTGCCGGGCGAAATCTCTAGCCGGTTCTGGAACAGCGCGGCGTCTTCGAGCAGCGTGGCCGGATACACGCTGGCCTGGATGCGCAGCACGGGCTCGATGTCGTCGGCCTGCATCGGCCGCACGTGCGGGCGGTCGGTCATGGAAACTCCGTAAGTGACCAGGGGATTGTATCGGCCGCGTGAACGCCGCGTGCATCAGCCGCGTGCATGGGCTGACACATGGCCCCGTGCCCGCCGTGCCGGCGGTTCGACGAAAATTCGACGTGGGGCTGCGCATACTGGGCGCTCTGGTTCTGCAAGTACCCGGTATATGCCCATCGAGTTCCGTTCAGAAGCGCCCGCGGCCGCCGTGCCGCCTTCCCAGGCTGCCGCGCCGCTGCGCGCGCTGCCTGCCCGTGCCGACGCCCTCGGCGACTGCCACGTCAGCTGTGTCATTCCCTGCCTGAATGAGTGCGACAACCTGCGCCTGCTGCTGCCCGCATTACGGGCGCAGCTGCAGGGGCTGTGCGCCCAATGGGAGATTATCGTCGTCGATGACGGCAGCACCGATGCCACCCCCGAATTGATGGCCGAATGGACTGTGCTGGACGGCATGCGCTATGTGCAGCTGTCGCGCAATTTCGGCAAGGAAGCCGCCTTGTCAGCCGGATTCGAGGCCGCCGACGGCGACGCGGTGATCTGCCTGGATGCGGACCTGCAGCATCCGCCCGCCCTGATCGGCGCCATGCTGCAGCGCTGGCGCGAGGGCGCCGACATGGTCTATGCCGTGCGCACGCACCGCGGCGACGAATCGTGGCTGAAGCGGACTGGCGCGCGTGTGTTTTATCGGCTGCTCAGCGGCGCCCACGGGGTAGAGGTGCCGGCCCATGCCGGCGATTTCCGGTTGATGGACCGCCGCGTGGTAGAGGCCCTGGTGGCGTTGCCCGAGCGCACGCGCTTCATGAAAGGGCTGTATGCCTGGGTGGGTTTCCGGGCGGAGCCCTTGCCTTATACGCCCGACGCGCGCGCACACGGCGCCAGCCGCTACGGCGCGTGGCGGCTGGTGCGCCTGGCGCTGGACGGCCTGACGGCATTCACCACCTGGCCGCTGCGCCTGGTCAGCCTGCTGGGCTGCGCATTTTCGCTGGCGTCGTTCGCTTACGGCTCCTACCTGGTGCTGGCCTATTGGTTCAACGGCAACCAGGTGTCGGGCTGGACCACCATCATCACCGCGTTGTTGTTTTTTGCCGGCGTGAACCTGATTTCGCTGGGCGTGGTCGGCGAGTATGTCGCCCGCATTTTCGACGAAGTAAAGGGCCGGCCTTTGTATGTCGTGCGCCAACGGCGGGGCCGGGCCCAGCGAACCGGCGCCAGGCGGGGCCAGGCATGAACGCATACCGCTTGAAGCAGTTGCGTGCCGGGGTGCCGCCGGCCGGCCTTTTGCTGCTGGCCGCCGGCATCTGGCTGGGCTGGCTGGCCTGGATGCGGCCGCTTACCCTGCCCGACGAGGGCCGCTACGCCGGCGTGGCCTGGGAAATGCTGCGCAGCGGCTCGCACGCCGTGCCGCTGCTGGACGGCATGCCGTATTTCCACAAACCGCCGCTGTACTACTGGATGGCCGAGCTGTGTTTCCGCCTGTTCGGGTTGAACGAATGGGCGGCCCGCATGCCGTCGTGGCTGGCCGCCTGGGCCGCGCTTGCCGGGCTGTACGCATTCGTGCGGCGCTATCGCGATGCCGCGTGCGCCACCGCCGCCGTCGTCATCCTGGCCACCATGCCGTTCTATTACGGCGCGGCCCAGTTCGCCAATACCGACATGCTGGTGGCAGGCCTGGTGACGCTGGCCGTGCTGGCTGGCGCCGACGCGGTGCTGCGCGCTGAGGCGGGCGAGCGTTATCGGGTGCCGTCGCTGGCCGCGGCCGTGGCGGCGGCGCTGGCGGTGCTGGCCAAGGGTCTGATCGGCCTGGTGCTGCCGGGGGCCGCGCTGTGCCTGTGGCTGCTGTACACGCGCCGCTGGCGCGGCTTTGTCGTGCTGCTGTGGCCGCCCGCCCTGGCCGCGTTCGCGTTGGTGGCCGTGCCGTGGTTCTGGCTGATGCAGCAGCGTTTTCCGGGTTTCTTCCATTACTTCTTCGTATATCAGCACTTCGAGCGCTTTGCCCAGTCGGGTTTTAACAACGTGCAGCCATTCTGGTTTTACGTGCCTGTGGTGGTCGGCCTGGCACTGCCCTGGTCGCTGTGGGGCGGCGGCGCCCTGCGCAAGGTTTTCTGGACGGACGCCGATGCCTTCGGGCTGCGCAGTCTGATGGCGATATGGGCGGGGGTCGTGCTGGTTTTCTTTTCGATTCCCAGCTCGAAACTGATCGGCTATGTGCTGCCGGCGTTGCCGCCCCTGGCGGTGTTGCTGGCCGAAGTCTTGCAGCAGGCCCTGCAGCGCGGCGACCCGCGGCGCACGCGGCGCATGGCATGGGGCTGCGCCGCCGCGTCGGCCGCCATCTGCGTCGTGCTGGTGGGGGTGTTCGCCGCCAATCCGCGCCGCAGCGCCGAAGCGCTGGGCCGCCGTATCGCGGCCGAGATGGGCCCGGCCGACACGCTGGTGACGCTGCACTCGTATCCCTTTGACCTGGGTTTTTATACGGGCGCGCGCCGGCCGGGCTGGGTGGTGGACGACTGGAGCGATCCCGAGATCGCGCTACGGGACAACTGGCGCAAAGAGCTTTACGACGCCGGCCAGTTCGGGCCCCAGGTGGCGCGCCGCGTACTGGTGCCGCATGGCGGGCTGGCCGCCCGCCTGTGCGCGGCGGCGCCCGGTAGCCGGTTCTGGGTGTGGGGCGGCGTCGACGATGGCCGGCGCTTTCGCATCTTGCACGGCATGCAGGCGCCGCTTGCCGACGCGCACTACCGGGTCTGGCGGGTGGACGTCGACGCGGCGTTCAGGCAGCGGGTCTGTGGCGAAACGCCCACAGCCGGCTTGCCAGGAACGTCAGCACGGCCAGGCCCAGCAGGATGATCGCCAGCAGCACGTCGTAGCGTACGCGCGTGACGTGGAGCAGCCATGCGTATGCCGCCTCATTCAAGGCGAATCCGCACGCTGAAATCAAGAAGAAACGCCGCCCGGCTATGGTCCAGCGTGACGCCAGGTGGCGGAAGGTAAGTCGATAATGACCCGTGAACGATACGACGAACGCAATCAGCCAGCCTGCCGCATTGGCGGCCAGCGGGGGCATGCCCAGCAATTCGACGCAGGCCACGGCGGCCAGCCAGTGTGTGGCCGCGGCCGCGCAGCCCACGGCGATGAACCAGCCAATTTGTTTGAGCAAGGCGCGCATGGCGAATCGGGAATGGGCCAATGGTGGAAGCGCATCGTAGTATGCGGCGACGATTTTGGCATGAATGCGGGCATCGACGCGGGCATGCTGCGCCTGGCGAAGCTGGGCCGGCTCAGCGCCATCAGCTGCCTGACGCAAGGGCCGACCTTTACCGCCCATGCCGCCGGCCTGCAAGACGCCGACCTGGATCTGGGCGTGCACTTGAACCTGACCGAAGCCTTGGGGCATCCCGGCCAGGCCGACGTGGCGCCGTTGCGCGCCCTGATCGCGCGCGCCTACACCGGCCGGCTCGACGAGGCCTGGATCGACGACCAGCTGACCCGCCAGTTCGACGCGTTCGAAGATGTGCTGGGGCGCGCTCCCGATTATGTCGATGGCCACCAGCACGTGCATCAGCTGCCCGGCGTATTGCCGCGCCTGCTGCGCTTGCTGGAGCAGCGCTACGGGCGCCAGACGCCGTGGCTGCGCTATACCGCGCCCGGCATGCAGGAAGGCATTCCGTTGCGCGAATCGGCCAAGGCGCGCCTGATTGGCGCGCTGGGCGCCGAGACGGTGGCGCGCGTGGCCCGCCGCGATGGCTGGCGCACCAACCGGCGGCTGCTGGGCGTATACAGCTTGCAGGGCGGCGCGCGCCGTTACGCCGACCTGCTGCAGCGCTGGCTGCTGAATGCGCGCGACGGCGATCTGCTGATGTGCCATCCGGCCGTGTCGGGCGCCGGCGACACGCTCGCCGGCCAGCGCGCTGCCGAGTTCGAAGTGCTGGCGCGCGCCGACCTGGGCGACTGGATGCGGTTGAATGGCGTGTGCGTGGCGCGCCCGGTGGCAGCGCAGCTGTCTGAAATGCTATAGAGGCGGGGCGGCGACGTTGCCGGCCGCCACCGGGCGGTAGGCCTGGCGCGCGTCGCGAACGAAGTCGCGCACCGCGGTTTCGTAGGCCTGGCCGCTACGGATCGAACCCGAATGCGACGCACCGTCGATTTTCACCAGCCGTTTCAAGTGGGGCGGCACTTTCAGCGCGGCGGCGAACAGTTCGTCGCTCATGGTGTGCGGCACCACCCGGTCGGCGGTGCCGTGCAGGAACAGCATGGGCGTGGTCAGTGTGGCCAGCTTCTCGACCGAGGCGAACGGCTGCGTGACGAGCAGGCTGGCGCCCGGCAGTTTGCCCCATTTCAGAGTGCCCAGCATGGCGGCGATGCTGGTGAAGCTGGATTCGACGATCAGGCCGGCGAAGGGTGGCATGTCGTCGCGCGCGGCCAGGTCGATGGCGATGGCGCCGCCCAGGCTGTGGCCATAGACGAAACGGCGCGCGGGGTCGGGCTGGCGCCGCGCCAGTTCGCGCAGGGCCGCCGCGGCATCTTCGAACGCGGTGTCTTCGGATGGCAGCAGGGGGGTGGATTCGCCGAAGCCGCGATAGTCGATCGCCAGCACCGAATAGCCCATGCGGGTCCAGCCTTCCATGCGGAAGGCGCTGCCGTTCAGGTTCCAGCGCGCGCCGTGCAGGTACAGCACGGCGGGTGCGCCCGGGCGGGGATGCTGCCAGTACCAGGCGTGAACCTTGTCGCCGCTGGGCAGGGCCAGGTCGAAGATCTCGGTGTCGGCCGGCGGCTCGCGCCACCAGCGCTGCTGGTCGGGCTCGGGGGAGAAGATGGCCTGCCGTTGCCAGGCGTCGAGCTGGGTGCAGCCAACCGCGCTGGCGGCGGCCACCAGGCCAACGCCCAGCAGGCGGCGTAGCGGAAAACGGGGGAGCAACGGCATGTCGGGTATGACCGTATCGGCGTGGAGGGGTTCCCTGCGGTTGCTTTGGCTGGGTGTTCTGTGCGTGCGTGTCTGAGTTCCGGCTCCGTCCCGCGTGGGCCGCTCGGACGGGTTCGGCGCCCGTGCGCCGGGCTCGGCGCAACCAGGCGCCCGAGGCCTGCTGCGCAGGCTGCCCCGCCGCCCAACGCGCCGAACCCGTCCGAGCGGCCGACGCGGGACTGCGGATGCGTGAATTCGGATGGCCGCTGGATTTTTGCGGTGGGCTTGGTCGTTTGCGGTGGAATGGGTAGCCGGCTCAAGGTGGCAGTGCGGCGGCCCTGTGTAGGTGTCTATGCAACCTGGCAGTGCGGCGGCCCTGTGTAGGTGTCTATGCAACCTGGCAGTGCGGCGGCCAGGTGTCTGACTCCTCAGGTGTCAGACACCGTTGTGTGTCCACCGCCGGGTCATCAGCCCCGCACCACATCCACCGCCACCGGGTACAGCGACGCCACCAGCAGCGCCGCCATTCCGACGTTGAATGCCCGTATTGCCAGCGGCCGGTGCAGCCACCGTTGCAAGGCGGTTCCGAAGGCGGCCCAGATGCCGATGCTGGGCAGGTTGACCACGCAGCAGACGGCGGCGGCCAGGGCAAGGTTCCAATAGAAGCCGGCCTGTGGCGTATAGGTGGCGATGACGCCCACCGCCATGACCCAGGCCTTGGGGTTCACCCACTGGAACAGCGCGGCCTGCATGAATGTGAAGGGGCGGCCGCGCTGGGCGCCGCTTTCCAGCGGGCCCGACATGGCGATTTTCCAGGCCAGATAAAGCAGGTACATCGCCCCGGCGTACTTCAGCACTGTGTACAGCCACGGCAATTGCTGGAACATGGTTCCCAGGCCCAGCCCCACCAGCACCAGCATCAAGGTGAAACCCAAGTTCACGCCCAGCATGTGCGGGATGGTGCGCCGGAAGCCGAAGGTCAGGCCGGATGAGGCCAGCATGATGTTGTTCGGCCCGGGCGTGATCGAGCTGACCAGCGCGAAGAGCGCCAGCGGGCCCAGCAACAACAGAGTGGATTCGTTGAAAGGTAAGGCCGTCATGGTGCTTTCCGGACAATGGCGCGGCGTCCGCCGGCGATGATGGCGACGACGGCCAGCGCAAACACGAACGTCAGCGGCTCGACCGTTTCGTGGAACAGCAGCGCGGCCGCCACGACGGTAAGGAACGGCTGCAGCAATTGCACCTGGCCCACGCGCGCGATGCCGCCTACTGCCAGGCCACGATACCATGCAAAAAACCCCAGGAACATCGAGCCGAACGCCAGGTAGGCGAAGGCAGCCGCCACGGTGGCGCTGGGCGGCGGCGTATGCGCGGCCAGCCAAAGCACGGGGCCGGCGATGACCGGCGCGCTGACCGCCAGGGCCCAGCAGATCGTGCGCGCGCCACCCAATGTGCGCGAGGCGCGCGCGCCCTCGGCGTAGCCCATGCCGCCCAGCAGCACCGCAAGCAGCAGCCACAGGTCGCCCGTCTGCAGAGCGCCGTGGCCCTGGCGCAGGGCGTATCCCATGACCAGCACGGCGCCGGCCACGGCCCAGGCCCAGAAGGCGAGCGACGGGCGTTCGCCGCTGCGCCAGGCGGCGAACGCGGCCGTGGACAGCGGCAACAGGCCATTGAACACGGCGCCGTGCGCGGCCGGCACGGTGGCCATTGCCAGCGTGGAGGCCATCGGCCACCCCACCACGATGCCTGTGGCCGCCAGCAGCACACCGGGCCATTCGTGGCGGCTCGGCAGGCGGCTGCGCGTCAGCCACAGCAGCAGCGCAGCCGGCACGGCCGCCAGCAGGGCGCGGCCCAGCCCGATCAGCACCGGCGACAGCTCGGCCACCGCCACGCGCGTCATGGGCAGGGTCAGCGAAAACACCAGCACGCCCAGCAGGCCATAGCCATAGCCCTCCCAGAGGGGGGCGGCGGCGGGGGCGGGGGAAGCGTAAGCAGTGGGGCGCGACATGATTCCAGTGCAGGGCGGGGCTTGCGGGCAAGCGGGATTCCTGCCACTCTACGCAAATAGGTCAGTACAGTACCGGTACACTTTTCCATATCACCTTGATTACTGGCCTGGTAGAACCGCCATGACAGTTACCCTTGCTTCCGAATCCGCGGCCGGCTGGCGGCCCGTGCGGCAGGCCGACGCCACCCTGGTGGCCCAACTGGCCGACGACGTGGCGCGCCGCATCGACGACCAGGGCCTGCGCCCGGGCACGCGGCTGCCTTCTATCCGAAAAATGGCCGAACAGGCCGGCGTCAGCCGCTTCACCGTCGTCGAGGCCTACGACCGCCTGGTGGCGCGCGGGCTGGTGCAGTCGCGGCGCGGTGCGGGTTTTTTTGTGCGGGCGCGCCGCGGCCCGCTGGCCGCCGCCGCCCGCGCCGCGTCGGCCGGCGACATCGCCGCGCCGCCGGCGCGCATCGACGTGGCCTGGCTGCTGCGCAACATGTTCCGCGAGCCCGAAGCGTCGGCCATGCCGGGCGGCGCCGGCCTGTTGCCGGCCGACTGGCTCGATCCCGGCATGGTGTCTGCCGCCGTGCGGGCCGTAGGGCGCGCCGTGCGGGGCCATCTGGTGGCTTACGGTTCGCCGCTGGGCTACGCGCCCCTGCGCCAGCAGCTGGCTTCGCGCCTGCAGGCCGATGGGGTGCCGGCCCATCCCGACCACAACCTGCTCACCACCAACGGCGTCACCCACGGGCTGGACCTGGTGGCCCGCCACCTGGTCCGCCCCGGCGACGCCGTGCTGGTCGAAGACCCCGCCTGGTTCGTGATCTTCGGCCGCCTGGCCGCCTTCGGCGCCCGGCTCATCGGCGTGCCGCGCGGGCCCGATGGCCCCGATCTCGAACAGCTCGACCGGCTGGCCGCGCTGCACAAGCCGCGCCTGTTCATCATCAACGGCGCCGTGCACAACCCCACCGGGCACACTTTGTCGGCCGGCGCCGCATACGACATCCTGCGCCTGGCCGAACGGCACGATTTCCTGGTCGTCGAAGACGACACTTATGGCGAACTGCATCCCGGCGGGGCCATGAAGCTGGCATCGCTCGACCGCCTCAATCGCGTCATCCTGGCGGGCGGGTTTTCCAAGATGCTGGCCGCCAGCCTGCGCGTCGGCTACCTGGCCGCCAATGCCGAGCTGCTGCAGAAACTGGCCGACCTCAAAATGCTGGCCGGGCTCACTACCCCCGAGCTGGGCGAGCGGGTGGTGCACCGGGTGCTGGTCGAGGGCCAGTACCGCCGTCATATCGAGCGGGTGCGCGCGCGCGTCAATGTTGCCCGCCAGCAGTGCCTGTCGGCGCTGGTCGGGTTGGGACTGGCGGTGCCGCACGAGCCGCACGCCGGCATGTTTGTATGGGCCGATTGCGGACGCGATTCCGAAAGCCTGGCGCGCACCGCGGTCGACCATGGTCTGCTGCTGGCGCCCGGCAGCCTGTTTTCGCCCAGCCAGGCGCCTTCCACCATGATGCGCTTCTCGGTGTCCATGGTCGACACGCCCGGCATCTGGCAGGCCGTGGCGAGGGTGCTGGCCGCGCCCGGCAACTGACATGCCTGCCCGGGGGCGAACGACATATACTGTTCTTCTCTTTCAGGCTATATCACCCAAGGAATCCCCATGGCCGACGTTCCCATCAAGCCTCTCACCGAACACTTCGCGGTAGCGCCGCAACTGGCGCCCGACGACATGGCAGGTGTGGCCGCTGCCGGCTACAAAAGCGTGATCATCAACCGGCCCGATTTCGAAGGCGGCCCTGACCAGCCCACCGCGGCCGATGTGTCTCGCGCGGCCCGTGAAGCAGGCCTGCAGGTCGAATACCAGCCCGTCATCGGCAGCGCCATGACCCCGGCCGACGTGGCCCGCTTCGCCGAGCTGCTGCGCACCTTGCCGGGCCCCGTGCTGGCGTATTGCCGCACCGGCACGCGGTGCACTAATCTGTTCGTGGCATCGCAGCAGATGCCTTGATGGCTCTCAATGGCTGCGGGAAGACCGCAATGCGGCTCGCATGGGTTTTCCGGTAGCATGGGCTTTCTTACCAAGCAGACAGGAGCAGGCAACATGTTCAAGAAAATCCTGATTCCCACCGACGGTTCGCCGCTTTCGGCACAGGCCGCCAACGCGGGTATTTGCTTTGCCCGGTCGGTGGGCGCCGAAGTCGTCGCCCTGCATGTCACCCAGCCTTTCGCCGCCACCATCGGCTTCGATGGCATGGCTGCCGCCTACGCCATCACCGACGAAGACTACGAAAAAGCCTCGGCCGAGCAGGCTGAAAAATACCTGAAGCAAATCCTCGACCGCGCCGATACCGCCGGCGTCAAGGCGCAGTCGCGCGCCGTGTCCAACTTCAACGTTGCCGACGGCATCGTGCAGGCCGCCAGCGAAAACGGCTGCGACCTCATCTTCATCGGCAGCCACGGCCGCAGTGGCCTGTCGCGCCTGTTGCTGGGCAGCGTCACCGCCAAGGTGCTGTCGCTGGCCACCATCGCGGTGCTGGTCTACCGCGTCAAAGAAGACAAAGAAAAGAAATAACCGCCTCGCCCGAGGCGGTCGCGCCCGCCCGTCGGCTGCCTGCGGCCGGCGGCGGGCGCCATACCTGTGGCACGGACAGGGCTATCTGGCGTTCCGTGACCGGGCGCGCGTAATATTTGCGAAGCTGCGGCCTACCGGCCGCACTCAAGGACTCACCTGATCCAGGGGCAGCCATGACTCGCAAGACGCGCATCGACCAATACCGCAATATCGGCATCAGTGCCCATATCGACGCGGGCAAAACCACCACCACCGAGCGCATTCTTTTCTATACCGGCATCACCCATAAACTGGGTGAAGTCCATGACGGCGCGGCCACCATGGACTGGATGGAACAAGAACAAGAGCGCGGCATCACCATCACGTCGGCGGCCACCACGGCCTTTTGGCGCGGCATGGCGGGCAATTATCCCGAGCACCGCATCAACATCATCGATACCCCGGGGCACGTCGACTTCACCATCGAGGTCGAGCGTTCGATGCGCGTGCTCGACGGCGCCTGCATGGTGTACGACGCCGTGGGCGGCGTGCAGCCGCAGTCCGAAACTGTCTGGCGGCAGGCCAATAAATACGGCGTGCCGCGGCTGGCTTTCGTCAACAAAATGGACCGCGTCGGCGCCGACTTTTTCCGTGTGCAGCGGCAGATCGCCGAGCGCCTGAAGGGCGACGCCGTGCCCATCCAGATTCCGGTCGGAGCCGAAGACCACTTCCTGGGCGTGGTGGATCTGGTCAAAATGAAGGCCATCATCTGGGACGACGCCAGCCAGGGCGTGCGCTTCGAATACCAGGACATTCCCGCCGAACTGGCCGACGAGGCCCGGCTGTGGCACGACCGCATGGTCGAAAAGGCCGCCGAGGCCGACGAAACCCTGCTCGAAAAATACCTGTCGGGCGAAACACTGTCCGAAGACGACATCAAGCGCGGCCTGCGCCTGCGCACCATTGCCAACGAAATCGTGCCCATGTTGTGCGGCAGCGCCTTCAAGAACAAGGGCGTGCAGGCCATGCTGGACGCCGTCATCGACTACCTGCCGTCGCCCGCCGATGTGCCCGCCATCAAGGGCCACGACGAACAAGACCGCGAAATCGAGCGCCATCCTGCCGACGACGAGCCGTTTTCGGCGCTGGCCTTCAAGATCATGACCGATCCGTTCGTCGGCCAGCTGGTGTTCTTCCGCGCGTATTCGGGCGTGGTCAAGTCGGGCGATTCCGTGTTCAACCCGCTCAAGGGCAAGAAAGAGCGCCTGGGCCGGCTGCTGCAAATGCACGCCAACGAGCGGCGCGAGATCAGCGAAGTCTACGCCGGCGACATCGCCGCCGCCGTGGGCATCAAAGACGTCACCACCGGCGACACGCTGTGCGATCCGAACCACGTCGTCATCCTTGAGCGCATGTCGTTCCCCGAGCCGGTCATTTCCCAGGCGGTCGAGCCCAAGACCAAGGCCGACCAGGAAAAAATGAGCCTGGCGCTGAACCGGCTGGCGCAGGAAGATCCCTCCTTCCGCGTGCGCACCGACGAGGAGTCCGGCCAGACTATCATCTCGGGCATGGGCGAGCTGCACCTGGAAATCCTCGTCGACCGCATGAAGCGCGAATTCAACGTCGAGGCCACGGTCGGCAAGCCGCAGGTGGCCTATCGCGAAACCATTCGCAAGACCTGTGACGAGGTCGAGGGCAAGTTCGTCAAGCAGTCGGGCGGGCGCGGCCAGTACGGCCACGTGGTGCTCAAGCTCGAGCCCCAGCCGGCCGGGGGCGGTTTTGAGTTCGTCGATGCTATCAAGGGCGGCGTGGTGCCGCGCGAGTTCATTCCCGCCGTCGAGCGCGGTGTGCGCGAAAGCCTCAATGCCGGCGTGCTGGCCGGCTATCCGGTGGTCGACGTGAAGGTCACGCTGGTGTTCGGCTCGTACCACGATGTCGATTCCAACGAAAACGCCTTCCGCACGGCGGCCTCCATGGCTTTCAAAGAAGGCATGCGGCGCGCGCGGCCGGTGCTGCTCGAGCCCATGATGCACGTCGAGGTCGAGACGCCCGAAGACTTTACCGGCCACGTCATGGGCGACTTGTCATCGCGGCGCGGCATGGTGCAGGGCATGGAAGACATCGCGGGCGGGGGCGGCAAGCTGGTGCGCGCCGAGGTGCCGCTGGCCGAGATGTTCGGCTATTCCACCTCGCTGCGTTCGCTGACCCAGGGGCGCGCCACCTACACCATGGAATTCAAGCACTACGCCGAGGCGCCCAACCAGGTGGCCGAGCAGGTTATCGCCGCCCATGGCGGCGGGGGCCGCTAGCCGGGCATCGCCGCAGGCATGGCCAGGTGTCAGGCTCCGCAAGTGAAGTGACCCCACAAAGTTGGACAGTTTTGGCCGTTATGTGGCCAGGAGCTGAGTCCGGTATTGCACCGGACTCAACCCGTTAAGTTTGAGCTTAATGCGGTGATGATTGTAGTAGTGGATATATCGGTCGATCCCGTCCTTGAGCTGTTCGATGGTCTGGAAGGTGTTCAGGTGGAAGAACTCGGCCTTCAGGGTGCCGAAGAAGCTCTCGATGGCGGCATTGTCCAGGCAATTTCCCTGTCGTGACATGCTCTGGGTGACCGCGTGCTGCGCCAGGAGCTCGCGGTAGGCGGGCATCTGGTATTGCCACCCCTGGTCCGAGTGCAGGATGGGCCGCTCGTACGGGCTGAGCCGGGCGCAGGCTTGCCTGAGCATGGCTGCGACCATGGCGAAGCTGGGGCGGCAGGCCATTTCGTAGGCGATGATCTCGCCATTGCACAGGTCCATCACCGGCGAGAGGTACAGCTTCTGGGTGCCGACCCTGAACTCGGTCACATCGGTGGCCCACTTCTGATTCGGGCGAGCAGCCCTGAACTGGCGTCGCAGCACGTTCGGGGCGAGCTGGCTCAGCGTGCCTCGGTAGGAGCGATACTTCTTGACCCGTACGCAAGACTTCAACCCCAACAGGCCCATCAGGCGCTGCACCGTCTTGTGGTTGACCGGCCAGCCTTGCTGGCGGATCGCCTCGGTGATGCGTCGATAGCCGTAGCGGCCGTGATGCTGGGCAAAAATTGCGCAGATCCGGGACTTCAATGACGCGAACTTGTCTTCGGCTTGCCCGGCCCGCCATTGGTAGTAGAAGGTGCTGCGTGACAGCCCCACCACCGACAACAAGCCCGCAAGAGGGAATTGCTGCCTTAGTTCAAGCACTATTTGCGCTTTTTCTGCTGCGCCGATTTCTGTTTGGCTTGAACCAAGGCATCGAGCTTTTTTAGGTACGCGTTCTCCATGCGCAGAAACTGCAGTTCCTTGAGCAGATCTTCGCGTGTACGCGTGGCATCGGGCGATGCCGGTTTCACGGGCGAGGTCATTGCGGGGGGCTGTCCTGTAGATAAAGCGGCTAGACCCTGTACATCATACTGGCGTGCCCAGCGGGCGATGATGTTGAAGTTGCGGATGTCGAACCGCGCTGCCGCCTGCCGATACGACAGGCCCTGCTGTTTCATCTGTTGCAGCACCGTCTGCTTGAACGAGGCGCTGTAGCGGCCGCGCTTGGCGCGCACGCCCGAGGCGCCATGCTCCCGGTAGGCCGCCGCCCAGCGTCGCAGCGCATGCGGGTTCACGCCGTGGCGTTGCGCCACGGCTTCCAGTCCCAAATCGCCCCGGCAATACTCCTCGACCGCTGCAAACTTGGTCTGTTCGCTGTACTTCACCATAAAAATACCCCCATAAGTTGGTATCCAACTTTTGGGGGTCACTTCACGCAAGGTGCCTGACACCGTATTGCAGAGGCCTTCGTTGCACACTTTGGTGTCAGGCGCCTTGCGGAGCCTGACGCCTGCCCGCCGCGTCTCAGGCCAGGAAGCCCTCGATGGCCGCATTGAAGGCTCGCGGGTTGCCCAGGTTCATGCCGTGCGACGAACCCGCGATCACCTCTTTGCGCGCCGCCGGCAGCCATTCGGCCAGCATGTCCAGCACAGCCGGGTAGGGGGCGGGGCTCAGGGCGCCGCCGATCAGCAGGGTGGGCAGCGCCAGCCGCTCCACTTGCTCGCGCGGCACCGGCGGCAGGTGCTCGGTGGCCTGGCCGCCCAGCGTCGAGGCGTTGTCGCGCACCATGTCCTTGAACCAGGGCACCATGCGGCGCCAGGTGTCGGCGCCCGACACGGTATCGACGAACAGCGCCAGGCCGGCATCGACTTCGCCGGCTTCGATCAGGGCCAGCGCGCGCTGGCGAAAGCCGCCGCGCGTATCGCCTTCGCGCCCGGGCATGGGCAAGCCCGGGTCGGCCAGCGTCAGCGACCGCACGCGGGCCGGCGCGCGCAGGGCCGCTTCCAGCGCCACCCGGGCCCCGCGCGAATGGCCCACCACATGGGCCGCGCCTTCACCCACGGTGTCGATGAAAGCGAGCAGGTCATCCACATGCTGGTCCATCGAAAAATCGACGCCGTCCCATTGCTGCGGCCAGTAATGGCGCAGGCTGGGAGCCAGCACGCGGAACGATCTGCCCAGCGGCCCCATCTGCGACTTCCAGTAGCGGCAGTCGCACAGCGAGCCATGCACGAGCACCAGCGGCGTGCCGTCGCCATGCTCGGTATACGTCATGGCATAGCCGTTGATGCTGGCGGTTTGCAGGGGCAATTGAGGTTCTGAGCGCATGTCGGGCCGTGCCGGAAAGTCCAGCGCGTGATTCTAGCGCCCCTGGCCAGGCGCTACGCTGCTGCTACACTCGGTGGCCTTGCCCCCCTGGCGCCGCTCGCGCCTATCCGATTGCACGGAACCGTCGAGATGTCTGCTGAATCCGCCACCCCGCTGCCCGAGTCGGCGCAGCGGGTCGCCCGCCTGTTGCAGGAACTGGGCCACGAGCACTCCATCGTCATCCTGCCGCAAACCGGCAAAACGTCCGCCGAAGCCGCTCAAGGCCTGGGCTGCCAGGTCGCCCAGATCGCCAAATCGATCATTTTCCGGCGGCGGGCCGACGACGTGCCCGTGCTGGTCATCGCCAGCGGCGTCAACCGCGTCGACGAAGCCAAGGTGGCCGGGCTGGTGGGTGAATTGGCCAAGGCCGACGCCCGCTATGTGCGCGACATGACCGGTTATGCCATTGGCGGCGTCTGCCCCATAGGCCACGCGGTCAAGCCCGCCATGCTGATCGACCAGGACCTGTTCCAGTACGACACGCTGTGGGCCGCCGCCGGCCACCCGCACGCCGTGTTCCAACTCAGCCCGCAGCAACTGGTGGCCATGACCGGCGCACCGGTCGCGGACGTCGCGCTGCGCGCCTGACCCCCGAACCAAGCGAGCATTCACATGGATTGGACCTGGGTCTGGATTCCCGCCACGCTGGCCGCGGCTACCGCGCAGGCGGGCCGCAATGCCGTGCAACGCAGTCTCACCGCCACGCTGGGCACCCTTGGTGCCACGCAGGTGCGCTTTTTGTTCGGCTTTCCCTTCGCGCTGCTGTTCCTGGCCCTGGTGCTGATCGTCGGCGGCGAGCCCGCGCCCGTCGGGGGCACAGACTTCATGGGCTTCGTATTGGGCGGGGCGGTGGCCCAGATTGTCGGCACCGCGATGATGCTCGCCGCCATGCGTGAACGCTCGTTCGTGGTGGTCACCGCCTGGACCAAGACCGAGCCTATCCAGGTGGCCCTGTTCGGCTTCGCCGTGCTGGGCGACCCGCTGTCGGTCATGGGGGTGGCGGCCGTGTTGCTGGCCACCCTGGGCGTGGTGCTGATGTCGGTCGACCCGGCATCGGCCACCGGCCGCGGCAGCCTGCGCCCGGCCTTGCTGGGTCTGGTATCGGGCGCGTTCTTCGCCCTGTCCGCCATCGGCTTTCGCGGCGCCATCCTGGCACTGGACAGCGGCGGCTTTGTGCTCACGGCAACCTGGACCCTGGCCTGGTCGCTGGGCGTGCAGACCCTGCTGCTGGTGCTGTGGATGGCGCTGTTCAACCGTGCGCTGCTGTCGGCCTGCCTGCGGGCATGGCGGGCTTCGATCTGGGGTGGCTTGCTGGGCGCGACGGCCTCGCAATGCTGGTTCCTGGGCTTTGCATTGACGGCGGCCGCCAACGTCCGCACGCTGGGGCTGGTGGAAGTGCTGGTGGCGCAGTTGCTGTCGCGCCGCCTTTTCTCGCATGCGGGCAGCCGGCGCGAACTGTCCGGCGTTGCCCTGATCGTGCTGGGGGTCGGCCTGCTGCTGGCGTCCAGCGGCTAGGGCCAACCTTTTACTGCAGCAGTTGCAGCCGGCTCTTGGCCGTTTCGGCGGCGGGGGTGCTGGGATAGTCTTTCACAATGCGCTGCAGCGACGCCTTGGCGCCGGCGCGGTTGTTCAGCTCGATCTGGCTCCCGGCAATCACCAGCAGGGCGTCGGGCGCGCGGGCGTTGTCGGGCGATTCCTGCACCAGCTGGTTCAACTGTTCGATCGCGCCCTTGTAGTCTTTGGCGGCGTAGCGGCTGCTGCCCAGGTAGAACTTGGCGGTGGGGGCCAGCTGGCTGTTGGGATACAAGGCCACGAAGGCGGCCAGCGATTCGGCGGCTTCTTTGTACTGGCCCTTGCGGAACTGGTCGATCGCGCCATCGTACGCGGCCTGCTCGCGCGGGTCGGCGGCGGTGGCCCCCGGTGGGTTGTTGGCGCCGCCCTGGCCCGGCTGGGTGTTGGGCTGCTGGCGCGACACCAGTTCCAGTTGCTCGCGCAACTGCATGATTTCCTGCTGCATGGCCTGCATCTGGTCGGCCAGTTGCAGGCGCGCGCGCTGGTTTTGCTCGTTCTGCTGCTGTACTTGCTGGCGCAGATCCAGGATGGCCCGGCGGGCCTCGTCGTCGGAAAAGGCATGGGCGGGGGCGGCCACAGCCAGGAAGACCGTCACGGCCAGGGTACGCAGGGGCAGGACTTGAGCGCGCATAAGAAATTCCAGGATCTGAAAACAAAAACGTCGGAACGGCCGCTTGGACCGTCCCGACGCGCGGCAGAGCTGTTACGGGAAATGCTTAGCGCTGATACTCGATATCGGCGCGGCGGTTTTCCGCAAAATCGGCTTCGGTGGTGCCGGTGGCGCGGGGCTTTTCCTTGCCGAAGCTGATGGTTTCGATTTGCGCATCGCTGACACCCAGCAGGGTCATCATGCGGCGCACGGCGTCGGCACGGCGCTGGCCCAGGGCCAGATTGTATTCGGCGCCGCCGCGTTCGTCAGTGTTGCCCTGGATCTGCACGCGCTGTTGTTGATGCGACGCCAGGTAGCGGGCATGGGTTTCAACCAGGCCGCGGTACTGGTCGGGCACGGTGTAGCTGTCGAAGTCGAAGTACACCGAGCGCTGTTGGGCCAGCACGCTCTGCGGGTTGAAGGGGTCCATGATCTGGCCGGTGCCGGTGCCTTGGCCGGCGGTGCCGGAACCCGTCTGGCCGGCCTGGTCGTCGAGCGGTACGGAGCTGCAAGCGGCCAGGGCGGCTGCCAGGGCGGCGATGGTAAGGCTTTTGGCTATGCGTATTTTCATGATTGTTCCTTTGCAAAGAGGGTCATACGTGTTAGCGGGTAAAAGGTCCCCAAGTCGGTTCACGTATTTCCCCATTCAGTACCGAAAGCGTTTGCCGCACGCGCCCATCACTGGATACGCCAGCCAGTACGCTGCGGCCGTTCTGGACCGCTGCATACAGGATCTGCATGCCATTCGGCGCGAAACTCGGCGCCTGGTCGTCGCGACCATCGGTCAGCAGTGTTTCGTTGCCGGTGGCAAGTTGGAGTGAGGCGATGCGAAACGCGCCGTCGCGTCTTGCAACGTACAGCAGCGTGGAACCGTCGGGGGAAATTCGGGGTGAGATGTTGTAACTACCGTTAAATGTCAGCCGACGGGCATCGCCTCCGTCGAGGCTGGTTTGATAGATTTGCGGTCCACCGCTGCGATCACTGGTAAAGATAATGGAACGGCCATCAGGCGTAAAGATCGGCTCGGTGTCGATGCCCGGGGAGCGCGTCAGGCGGCGCATATTCGAGCTTCCGTCGGCTCCGACGATGTAAATTTGCGACAAACCATCGCGCGTCAGGGCAACCGCCAGCTTGCTGCCGTCGGGCGACCAGGCGGGCGCGCTGTTATTGCCCTTGAAGTTGGCAACCGGAATGCGCGCGCTGGTGGCCAGGGTGTGCACATACACCACGGGCTTGCCCGACTCGAAACTGACGTACGCCAGCTTGCTGCCATCGGGCGACCAGGCCGGCGAAATCACCGGTTCGCGCGAGCGCAGCGCCACCTGGGGGTTCTGGCCATCGGCGTCGGCCACCTGCAGTTCGTAGGTATTGCCGCGCTTGAGCACGTAGGCGATGCGGGTCGAGAACACGCCGCGCACGCCGGTGATCTTTTCGTAGATACGGTCGGCGATCTGGTGGGCCACGCGGCGCAGTTCTTGTTCGGAACCGGAGAACGCCACGCCGTCGAGCTGGCCTTTCTTGACCGTGTCGGCCAGGCGGTAGCGCACGTCGTAGCGGCCATCGGCGCCACGGGTAATGCTGCCGTAGGCCAGGAAGTCGGCACCCTTGGTGCGCCAGTCATCGTAGGCCACCGGCGAATCGACGTTCAGGCCCGAACCGGCGGCGCTGATCAGGCGGAACTGGCCAGTGCGGGTCAGGTCGGCGCGGATGACTTCGGCGATGGCGCGGCCATGCACGTCGTCCACGGCAAAATCGGCGATCGCCACCGGATACTGGGTGGCGCCGGTGCCCGAGATGTCGACGCGCAGCTGCGCGTGGGCCGGCTGCCACACCAGCAGGGCGGCTGCCGTCAGCAGGGCGAACAGCGCGCCATAGGCGCGTGCGAGCCCCGCTGGAAAGGGGCGGCTGGGGGCGGGAGTCATGGTCGGCAATCTCCTGTCAGTCATACATTCGGTACACGACATCGATGACGGACTCGTAGCGGCCCGTCGAGGGTTTGGGGAACGGGTTGCAGCGGCGGATGCCGGTTTCCACAGCGCGGTCGAAGCCGGTGTTGCCCGACGAGCGGGTCAGGCTCACGCCGGTAACCTTGCCGTCTGAACTCAACTGTACCCGGTATTGCGCGGTGGGGTTTTCCGAGCCGCTGCGCGGTGGTGTCGGGTAGGCCACGCCAGGCCGCACGCAGGCGCGCACCTTGGCGCCATAGCCGTCATCGCGCCCGCCGCCCTGCTGATTGCGGTCGGCGGTGCCGCCCGGAATGCCGGCGGCGCCCAGCGCGTCATTGCGGAACGCTTCGCGCAGCGCCTTGTCGGCGGCGGCCTTCTTGGCGGCAGCCGCTTTCTTGGCGGCCTCTTCCTTGGCCTTTTTCTCGGCGGCGGCTTTCTCCGCCGCGGCCTTCTCGGCGGCCGCTTTTTCAGCCGCGGCTTTTTCGGCAGCGGCCTTCTCAGCCGCCGCCTTCTTGGCGGCTTCTTCCTTGGCTTTCTTCTCGGCGGCCGCTTTTTCGGCCGCCGCCTTTTCCGCAGCCGCCTTTTCGGCCGCCGCTTTTTCGGCGGCGGCTTTTTCAGCAGCGGCTTTTTCGGCGGCCGCTTTTTCAGCCGCGGCTTTCTCGGCCGCCTTGCGTTCCTGTTCGAGACGCTGCTTTTCTTTCAGCTCGGCCTGCTTGCGTTCTTCTTCGAGGCGCGCCTTTTCCTTGGCGGCTTCGGCCTCCTGGCGGGCTTTTTCCTCTTCCTCGCGCTTCTTGCGCGCTTCTTCCAGCGCGATTTCGGGGTCGGGCTGGGGCGGCTGCGGTTTTTCGACCGGCGGCGGCGGGGGCGGAGGGGGTTCGGGCTGCGGCTGCGGTTCAGGCTGCGGCGCAGGCTCGGGTTGCGGCTGGGGCTTAGGCGGCTCGGGTTCGGGCTTGGGCTCGTCGGGCTGCACGTCAGGCGGAGGCGAATCGGGCGTATCGCCTTCGGCCCACAGCTCCACCTGCACCGGCCCGGGGTTTTCCGAGCGCCAATTGACACCGAACACCAGGGCGATGAACAGCAGGATATGCACCAGGATGGCCAGCCCCAGCGCCTTGCGGTTGTCTTGCGCGGCGGGGGTGACCGGCTTGGTGTCGTCGTGTCGGAAAATGGGTGGGGTCATAGGCGTGGCAATAGCGGCGCAGGCGGCGGCGCGTCAGCGCTTCTTCGGTTCCTGCGCGGCCGCGCCCTGGCCCTGGTCGACCAGCAGGCCCAGGCGGGTGACGCCGTTGCTGCGCAGTTCGTCCATGACTTTCACCACTGTTTCATACGGCACCTTGCCGTCGGCGGCGATCACCACCGGCGTTTCGGCGGTAATGCGCTGGCGCACCTGGTCGACCAGCTGGTCGCGGGCGATGTCTTGCGGCGTGGCGCCCGCCTCGCGCATGCGCAAGGCCACCTGGCCGTCTTCGGAAATCTGCACTTCCAGGGGAGTGGCCGGCACTTCCGAGGCCTGGCCCACCGAGGGCAGATTGATCAGGCCGGGCGTGATCAACGGCGCGGTAACCATGAAAATCACCAGCAGCACCAGCATCACGTCGATATAGGGCACGACATTGATGTCGGCCTTCATGCGTCGGCCCGCGCGGCCGTGCGACCGTACAGAAGGCATCAGCGCACCTGGCGTTGCAGGATGTTCAGGAATTCATCGACAAAGCTGTCGAAGCGGATGGACAGTCGATCGATGTCGTGCGTGTAGCGGTTGTAGGCCACCACCGCGGGAATGGCGGCGAACAGGCCGATGGCGGTGGCGATCAGCGCTTCGGCGATGCCTGGCGCCACCGAGGCCAGCGTGGCCTGCTGCATGTTCGACAGGCCGATGAACGCGTGCATGATGCCCCAGACCGTGCCCAGCAGGCCGATGTACGGGCTGACGGAACCCGCCGAGGCCAGGAAGTTCAGGTGCGATTCGAGCGAATCCATTTCGCGCTGGTAGGCCGCCCGCATGGCGCGGCGCGGGCCGTCCAGCAGGGTATTGATGTCGCCGTTCACATTGGTGCGGCGCGCCTTCAGGAATTCGGTCATGCCGGCGTCGAAGATGCGCGCCAGCGCGCCTTGTTCGTCGCGACGGCTGGCCACCGCCTGTTGCAGCATGGACAGGTCGCCGCCCGACCAGAAGTCGTCTTCGAAGCGGCGCGTCTGGGCGTGGGCGCGCTTGATGGCCAGCCGCTTGGCGAAAATGTAGGTCCAGGACAGGATGGAGATGCCCAGCAGCAGCAGCATGATGAGCTGGACGGGAACGCTGGCGTGCGCGATCAGCGAAAGCAACGACATGTCGTTGGTGACTTGCATGGGTTATTCCTGAAGGGATTCCAGTTTGGTACGGACGACGGCGGGCAAGGCCGCCGGCCGCAGGTGCACGGCATCGACACAGCAGACTTGGATATTGCCTTGCGCGAGCAGTTCCCCGTCGCGTTCGGCGCGCTGCGCGAAGTGTATCGAAGCGCGGCCCACTCGTGTAACCCGGCTGCGTATGGTCAGGTAGTCGTCCAGCCGCGCCGGCTTGCGGTAAGACATGTCCAGAGAGTGGACGACGAACAGCCTCCCCTCGCTTTCGGCCAGGGCCGATTGCTCGACTCCCAGGGCGCGCAGCCATTCGGTGCGGGCTCGCTCCAGGAACTTGAGGTAGTTGGCGTAGAACACCACGCCGCCTGCGTCCGTGTCTTCATAGTAGACACGGACATTCAGGACGGATTCGGCGGACTTCGGTTCGATCACAATGGGTATGGCAGCCTCTCGGTTGCCGGGCACGGGGCCGGGCAGTCTACAGTGTTTCCAGCTTGGCAAGCACCTGTTCCAGGGCTGATCCGGCGGGGATTTTCGCAGCCGTGCTTTCGCGACGGGCCTGCAATTCCACCACACCGTCGTTAAGGCCGCGTTCTCCAACTGTTACGCGCAGCGGCACCCCTATCAGCTCCCATTCAGCGAACATGACGCCCGGCCGGGCGTCGCGGTCGTCCAGAATGACATCCACGCCGCGGGCGCGTAGCGCGTCATATAATTTTACAGATTCGTTACGTACAGTTTCATTTTTGCCCCAGCCGACGGGGCAGATCACCACTTCGAAGGGCGCGATGGCGCGCGGCCAGATGATGCCGCGTTCGTCGTGGTTCTGCTCGATGGCCGCGCCCGCGATGCGGGTGATGCCGATGCCGTAGCAGCCCATTTGCAGCAAGGCGGGTTTGCCGGTTTCGTCCAGGAAGGTGGCCTTCAGGGCCTCGGAATACTTGGTGCCCAGGAAGAACACGTGACCCACTTCGATGCCGCGCTGGATGGCCAGGCGGCCGGCGCCGTCGGGGGCCGGATCGCCCTCGACCACGTTGCGCAGGTCTGCGACCAGTTCGGGCTCGGGCAGGTCGCGCCCCCAGTTGGCGCCCTGGTAGTGGAAGTCTTCGCGGTTGGCGCCGCAGACGAAGTCGGCCATGTTGGCCACCGTGCGGTCGGCCACCACGCGCACCGGCAGGGCGGTGCCGATAGGGCCCAGGTAGCCGGGCTTGCAGCCGAAATGCGCCACGATTTCGTCTTCGGTGGCAAAGCGGAAGCCGGCCAGGCCGGGCAGCTTGCCTGCCTTGATCTCGTTGAGTTCGTGGTCGCCGCGCAGCAGCAGCAGCCACACCTGCACCTTGCCGGGCTCGGGCTCGGTGGCCAGCACGATGGATTTCAGGGTGCGTTCGAGCGGCAGGCCCAGCAACTTGGCCACGTCCGCGCACTTGGCGGCGCCGGGGGTGGGCACGGCTTCCAGCGGCTGGGTGGCTGCGGCGCGCTCGGCCAGCAGCGCGGGCGCCTCGGCCAGTTCGATATTGGCGGCGTACTGGCTGTCGGGGTTGTAGACCAGCAGGTCTTCGCCGGTGTCGGCAATGACCTGGAACTCATGGCTACGCGAGCCGCCGATCGAGCCTGTGTCGGCCGCCACGGCGCGGAATTGCAGCCCCAGCCGCTCGAAGATGCGCATGTACGCGTCATACATCTTGTCGTAGCTCTGCTGGGCGCCGGCCTCGTCGCGGTCGAACGAGTAGGCGTCTTTCATGGTGAATTCGCGGCCCCGCATCAGCCCGAAGCGCGGGCGGCGTTCGTCGCGGAACTTGGTCTGGATGTGATAGAAATTCAGCGGCAGCTGCCGGTAGCTGTGGATTTCGTTGCGGGCGATGTCGGTGATGACTTCTTCCGAGGTCGGCTGCAGCACGAAGTCGCGCTGGTGGCGGTCCTTGATGCGCAGCAGCTCCGCCCCGTATTGTTCCCAGCGGCCAGACTCCTGCCACAGCTCGGCCGGTTGCACTACCGGCATCAGCAGCTCGATGGCGCCGGCGGCATCCATCTCGGCGCGCACGATAGCCTCGATCTTGCGGATCACTTTCAGCCCCAGCGGCATATAGGTGTAGATGCCGCCCGCCAGCTTGCGGATCATGCCGGCCCGGGTCATCAGCCGGTGGCTGGCGACTTCCGCTTCGGCGGGGGCCTCTTTCAGGGTGTTCAGATGGTAGGTGGATGCGCGCATATTTAAAGGTGGCTACAGATACGTATAATCGACCGTAATTGTATTGAATTCGGTGGGGGTGGCCCATGCTCGATCGTGAAGGCTACCGTCCCAATGTCGGCATTATTCTCGTCAACAGTAAAAACGAGGTCTTTTGGGGCAAGCGTATCCGGGAACACGCCTGGCAGTTCCCGCAAGGTGGCATCAAGTATGGCGAAAGCCCGGTGCAGGCCATGTATCGCGAGCTCCATGAAGAAGTGGGCCTGAAGCCCGAACATGTCCGCATTTTGGGGCGCACACGCGACTGGCTGCGCTATAACGTACCTGATCACTTCGTCCGGCGCGAATGGCGTGGTCACTATAAAGGCCAAAAACAGATCTGGTTCCTGTTGCGCCTGGTCGGCCGCGACTGCGACGTATGCCTGCGCGCTACGCAGCATCCCGAGTTCGACGCCTGGCGCTGGAGCCAGTACTGGGTGCCGCTGGATGCCGTCATCGAGTTCAAGCGCGAGGTCTATACCCTGGCGCTGAACGAGCTTTCCGGCATCCTGTTCCGGCGCCAGCACGAAACCCGGTATCTGCGCCAGCGGGTCCATGGCCAGGGCCGTCCGGCCGAGGGCCTGCCCGCCGAGCCCGACGGCCATGCGCATATTGCTGGTTGAAGACGAACTCGAAATGGCGTCATGGCTGGTCCGGGCGCTGGCGCAAAGCGGCTTTACACCCGACCACGCGCCCGACGCCCGCAGCGCCGAGGCGCTCATGGCCGCCAACGAGTACGACGCCATCGTCATGGACCTGCGCCTGCCCGACAAACACGGGCTGGTGGTGCTGCGCGATATGCGTGGCCGCGACGACCGCACGCCCGTTTTGCTGCTCACCGCCCAGGGAGCCCTGCAAGACCGGGTGCGCGGGCTGAACCTGGGCGCCGACGACTTCCTCACCAAGCCATTCGCCCTCGAAGAACTTGAAGCGCGCGTGGCCGCGCTGGTGCGGCGCAGCCGGGGACGCCAGTTTCCGCGCCTGCAGTGCGGGTCGCTGGCCTACGACGGCGAAAGCCGCGCGTTCACCCTCGACGGCAACCTGCTGTTCCTGACTCCGCGCGAGCATGCCGCCCTGGTGGCCTTGCTGACGCGCAGCGGCTACCCGGTGGACAAGGCGCAGCTGTTCGGCAAGGTGTTCACCCAGGACAGCGAGGCCAATCTCGACGCCATCGAGGTCGTGCTGCACCGCCTGCGCAAGAAGCTGGCCGGCAGCGACGTGCGCATCGTCACCGTGCGCGGCCTGGGCTACATGCTGGAAAGCAGCGCCAGTGAACCCGCCGGAACCTGAGCGCTTCCGCTTTCCGCTGGTCGGCATCCGCACCCTGCTGATCACGCTGCTGCTGCCCGGCGTGATCGTCCTGCTGGTCATCGACAGCTGGAACGACTACCGTACCCTGGCCGACATCACCAACGAAGCCTACGACAGCGCGCTGCTCGAACCGGCGCGCGTACTGGAAAGCAGCATCGAGTTCGCGCCCGACGGCCGCCTGGTCGTGGCCACTCCGGTGTACGCACAGGTCATCCTCGAATCCAAGGCCGGCCTGCGCAAGTACTTCCGCATCGAAGAAATCGATCCGCCTTTGCCGGAAGGCGCGGCCGCCGTGCCACCGCCCGGACGCACCGTGGCGGGCATGCCCGAGCTGCCGCGGCCGCCGGCATGGCCGGCGGTGCGCGGCGACCCGGTGTTTTTCAATAGCGTCTATCGCCACGACCCGGTGCGCGTCGTGGCCGTCTTGCGCGACCTGCACTACCATGGCCAGCATCGCCAGGTGCTGGTGCTGGTGGCAGAGAGCATCGGCCGGCGCCTGCAGGCGGAAACCACCGCCCGGCGCCAGGAACTGCTGCGCGATGCCCGCATGCTGGCCCTGGTGGCCATTCTGGTCTGGTGGGGCGTGGCCTGGTCGCTGCGGCCGCTGGCGCGGTTGCGCAACGATATCCGGGCGCGGCGCCCCGACGACCTCACTCCGCTCGATGCTTCGCGGGTTCCCGGCGAGGTCATTCCGCTGGTCGAGGCCATCAATTACCACGTGGCGCGGTACCGGCGCGTGCTCGATGAACAATCTCAGTTCCTGGCCGATGCGTCGCACCAGTTGCGCACGCCGCTGGCCATCATGCTGACCCAGGCCCAGTATGCCCTGCGCGAGCCCGACCCCAAGCGGGCCCAGGAAGGCCTGCGCGCCATTGTCGACCAGTTGGGACGCACGCGCCGGCTTACCGAGCAGTTGCTGTCGCTGGCGCATGCCAGCCAGGCCGATGCGACTCCGCGCGAATTGCTGGACCTGAACGACGTGGCGCGCAACGTGGTGTTGCAATACTTGCCGCTGTCGCACGAAAAGCGGCAAGACCTCGGCTGGTCGGCCGCCTACCAGGGCGGCACGTCCGCGGATCGTCCCGCCGTGCCGGTGATGGGCAGCGACGTTGAACTGCACGAGGCCCTGTCCAACCTGGTGCACAACGCCATCCACTATGCGCCGGCCGGGGCGCGCATCACCGTATCGGTCGCCCGGCGCGGCAGCCGGGCCGAAGTCGCTGTTTCCGACAACGGCCCGGGCATCGACGCTCTGGCGCGCGACCGGGCATTCGCCCGCTTCGACCGCCTCGAGCAGGGCCGTGCTTCGGTGTCGCCGGGCTCGGGGCTGGGATTGTCCATCGCGCGGGCCTATGCGCGCCGCAACGACGGCGATATCGAGTTGCGCGACGGCGACCCCAACGAACAGGGCGGGGTGGGCCTGGCGGCCGTGCTGTGGCTACCGCTGGCCGACCCCGGCACGGCCGCGTCCGGCGGCGCGGCCGGCCCGGCCTGAGGCCGGGCGGCTTACTCGGCGCCGTGCTCCATGCGAGCGTACATGCTGGGCAGCCGGTCGGAAATGAAGTCCAGCAAGGCCCGCACCGCCGGCGCCATGCCGCGCCGCGACGGATAAATGCAATGCACGATGCCCGACGGCGACAGCCAGTCGGGCAATATCCGCACCAGTTGCCCGCGGCGCACTTCTTCATAGGTGGCAACCGTGGGGAGCAGGCTGATGCCGCGGCCGCGCACGGCGGCCTCGGTCAGCACGATGAAGTCGTTGCAGCACAGTTGCGGACGCAGCGTGACCACCAGTTCTTCGTCTTGCCGGTTGCGCAGCGGCCAGCGCACTTCCGATTGCGGCTCGCTGAAACTGAGCGTCGTGTGCGCGGCCAGGTCCTGCGGGGTCTGGGGCGTGCCATGGCGCTGCAGATAGGCCGGGCTGGCCACGATGCTGCTGCTGGCCATGCCCAGGTGCTTCACCACCAGTTCGGCATCGGTGTCCAGCCGGGTGCGCACGCGCAGCGCCAGATCTACCCCTTCGCGTATCAGGTCCACGCGGCGGTTGGTGGCCAGCACCTGCACCGACACAGACGGCCAGGCATCCAGGAATTCGGGCAACAGCGGAGCCAGCATCTGCTGCGCGATGGCAATCGGGCAGCTCACCACCACCGGCCCGCATGGCTGCGCCTGCAATTGGCGCATGGCGTCTTCGGCGGCGCGCGCCGAGGCGGTCATTTCACGGCAATAATGCAAATAGCGTTCGCCCGCCAGGGTCAGCCGCAGGCGGCGGGTCGTGCGCTGCAACAGCCGCACGCCCAGCGTCGCCTCCAGTTGCGAAATCCGCCGCGACAAGCGCGACTTGGGAATATCGAGCGCCCGCGACGCCGCGCTGAAGCCGCCGTGCTCCACGATCTGCGAAAAATAGAACAGGTCATTCAGATCTTGCATGGCGACGGCTCCGGCTATTGTTCTGTAAATGGAACGAGTAGTTCATCATAACCGGGTTTTTGGTTCTAATCAGCTTGACTACAGTGAGGCATGTCCAACGCGCCCCACCCGGCGAAACCGGAGAACCTCTTATGAAAACCCTCGTTATTCTCTCTTCCATTCTTGGAGACCGTTCGCACTCGAAGCAACTGGCCGACCATCTTATCCAGCGCCTGCGCCAGCACGAACCCGATGGTTCGATCCGCGTGCGCGACCTGGCCGCCGATCCGGTTCCGTATTTCGACGGCGCGACCGCCGGGGCGCTGTTTACCCCCGCCGATCAGCGCACGGCCGAGCAGGCCGCCATCGTCGCCCGCAGCGACGCCCTGGTGGCCGAACTGTTTGACGCCGACCGCATCGTGTTCGCCGTGCCGGTCTATAACTTCGGCCTGCCGGCCCAGCTCAAGAGCTACATCGACCAAATCGCCCGCGCCGGCGTCACATTCCGCTATACGGCGCAGGGCGTGCCCGAGGGCCTGCTCAAGAACAAGCAGGTAGTGGTGCTCAGCGCGCGCGGCGGCAAGGCCGAAGGCACGCCGGCCGACACCCTGACCCCCTATCTGGCACAGGTGTTGGGCTTCGTGGGCCTGGTCGATCCGGTGTTTATTTCCGCCGAAGGCATGGCGATGGGAGAACTGGCTGCCCAGGACGGGCTGGCGCTGGCCAGGCAGCGCATCGACGCGCTGGTGGCGGGGGCGCCGCAGCAAGTGGCGGCCTGACGGCCGCCCCTTGGCGGGGCGGCGCCCCGGCAAGTCAGTCGCGCAGGCGCGCGATCAGGCTCGACGTATCCCAGCGTCCGCCGCCCATCTTCTGCACATCGCCGTAGAACTGGTCCACCAGCGCCGTCAACGGCAGGCGGGCGCCGTTGTGGCGGGCTTCGGCCAGCACCAGCCCCAGGTCCTTGCGCATCCAGTCCACCGCGAAGCCGAAGTCGAACTTGTTGTCCACCATGGTGCTGCCGCGGTTTTCCATCTGCCAGCTCTGGGCGGCGCCCTTGCTGATCACGTCCAGCACCAGCTTCATGTCCAGATCGGCCGCCTGCCCGAACGCAATGGCCTCCGACAGCCCTTGCACGATGCCGGCAATGCAGATCTGGTTGACCATCTTGGCCAGTTGGCCCGCGCCCGGCGCGCCCACGCGCGTCACGGCGCGGCCATAGGCCTGGGCCACCGGCTTGATGGTGTCGAAGGCCTGCTGTTCGCCGCCGCACATTACCGTCAGCACGCCATTGACCGCGCCGGCCTGGCCACCGGAGACGGGCGCGTCGACGAACTGCAGTCCCTGCTCGCGGGCCAGGGCATAGAGTTCGCGGGCCACGTCGGCCGATGCCGTGGTGTGGTCCACGAAAATGGCGCCGGGCGCCATGCCCGCGAACGCGCCATCATCGCCCAGTACCACGCTGCGCAGATCGTCGTCGTTGCCCACGCAGGCAAATACGATTTGCGCGCCGGCTGCGGCTTCGCGGGGGGTGGGGGCGCTTTTGCCGCCGAATTCCTCGGCCCAGGCCTGCGCCTTGGCGGCGGTGCGGTTATAGACAGTGACCTCGTGGCCGGCTCGCGCCAGGTGGCCCGCCATGGGCAGGCCCATGACGCCCAGGCCAAGGAAAGCGACTTTCTGGGACACGACCTTGTCGTAGTCCCTGGAACCGATCGATGCCATGCAGAGTCTCCGGGTTGAACGATGGTGAAACCTGAACGTTACCGCAATCGCCTGGCATCGCGGTAAAAACCGCCACGCGAAATGAAAAGTGCCTGACACCCTGTCGGGAGTCAGGCACCTGGCGAGACGGGGCCGACAGCCAGGCCCCGCCGGCATCGCCCCGCTTTCGAGGGGCGCGCCGCCTTCGCGGATCAGTCTTCTTCCACGAATGTCTCTTCGCGCTTCTTGCGGATCGACGGCAGGGCCACCAGCACCACCAGCAGTATCGCCACCGCCAGCAGCGAGGCCGACAGCGGGCGGTCGACGAAGGTGAGGAAGTCGCCGCGCGACAGCAGCAGGGCGCGCCGGAAGTTCTCTTCCATCATGGGGCCCAGCACCAGGCCCAGCAGCAGCGGGGCGCCTTCGCACTTGAGCTTCGACCACACATACCCCACCACGCCGAAGATGGCCGTCGTGAAGATGTCGAAGGTGTTGTAGTTCAGCGAATACACGCCGATCGTGCAGAACACCAGAATGGCCGGGAACAGGATGCGGTAGGGCACCTTCAGCAGCTTGACCCACAGCCCGATCAGCGGCAGGTTCAGCACCACCAGCATCAGGTTGCCGATCCACATCGAGGCGATCAGGCCCCAGAACAGGTCCGGGTGGCTGGTCATGACCTGCGGGCCGGGCTGAATGTTGTGGATGGTCATGGCGCCGACCATCAGCGCCATCACGGCGTTGCCCGGAATGCCCAGGGTCAGCAGCGGAATGAACGACGTCTGCGCGGCCGCGTTGTTGGCCGATTCAGGGCCGCCCAGGCCTGCCGGGTGGCCCTTGCCGAAGCGTTCGGGGTTCTTCGAGATCTTCTTTTCCAGCGTGTACGACGCGAACGACGACAGCACCGCCCCGCCGCCCGGCAGAATGCCCAGCATCGAACCCAGAATGGTGCCGCGTACCGCCGCCGGGGCCGCCTCGCGGAATTCCTGCTTGTTGGGATACAGCGAGCCGATCTTGTCAGTGATGTCGACGCGGTTCTCTTTCTGTTCCAGGTTGGTCATGATCTCGGCGAAGCCGAACACGCCCATGGCCACGATGGCGAAGTCGATGCCGTCTTGCAGTTCGGGGATGCCGAAGTCGTAGCGGGCCACGCCCGAGTTGACGTCGGTGCCCACCATGCCCAGCAGCAGGCCCAGGATGATCATGGCGATCGCCTTGGGCAGCGAGCCCGAGGCCAGCACCACGGCGCCCACCAGGCCCAGGGTCATCAGCGAGAAGTACTCGGCCGGGCCGAACTTGAACGCCACTTCAGCCAGCGGGGGCGCGAACCCGGCCAGCAGCAGGGTCGCCACGCAGCCGGCGAAGAACGAGCCCAGCGCGGCAATGGCCAGCGCGGCGCCCGCCCGTCCGTTGCGCGCCATCTGGTGCCCGTCCAGCACGGTCACCACGGCGGATGTCTCGCCCGGCAGCGCCACCAGAATGGCAGTGGTCGAGCCGCCGTATTGTGCGCCGTAATAAATGCCCGCCAGCATGATCAGGCCGGCTACCGGCGGCAGCACGTACGTGATGGGCAGCAGCATCGCGATGGTCGGCACGGGGCCGATCCCGGGCAGCACGCCGATCAGGGTGCCCAGAACGCAGCCCAGCAGGGCGTACAGCAGGTTTTCCGGCGTGAACGCCACCGAGAAACCCAACATCAGGTGATCAAACAATTCCATGGCCGTTAACTCCTCAGTTCAAGCCCAGAAACGACGGCCACAGCGGGAAAATCAGCCCCAGCCCCTTGACGAACGCCAGGTACGAGAACACCACCAGGAACACCCCATTGGCGGCGGCGACCTTCAGGTTGAACTCGTGGCTGGCCAGGCTGCTGACCACCACCAGCACAAAGACCGAGATATAGATGCCCAGCAGCTTCAGGATCAGGCCATACAGAATGACCGAACCGATCACCAGGAAGGCGATGCGCCAATCGAATTTGTCTACGTGGGTCTCGGTCGCGCTCTTGGTCATCGAGCCGAGCAGCACGATGGCGCCCAATATGGCCAGGACCAGTCCCAGCGCGAAGGGGAAATATCCTGGTCCCATCCGGGCGGCGGTACCCATTTGGTAGCCCGTCGCTTTCCAGGCGAATCCCAGGCCGAGGGCGATGAACATCACCCCCGACCAGAAATCCTGTCGATTGCGTAGCTGCATGGTCTACTCCTATTTACAGCATGTGAGTTGAGGTGCCGCCCGTTGCGGGCCAGCACAAAAAGGGCACTTGGAAATGCCGCTGGTTCTTGTGGAATCGGGGAGGCGCCTTTTGGGCAGCGCGCATGGTAGCGAAGGGGCATGGGCCTGCAAACCCGAGCCATCGGCTGTGCAGATGGGGTTTTCCCTAGATCGGGCGGCCAAGTTGTAACCCCGGGCTCGATCGGCCCGAAAATGAAAGCAAAGTGAAAGTTAATAGAAAGACGGGCGAAAGCTGCCGCAAGCGCGCCGGACGATTTATTCTTCCGGTTGGCCGGCCCCCGTGTCGGGGCCAAGTCCTACCGAATATTGCCGTGTTTCTCACGTTGTGCGTCAGGCCGCCCGGCCAGCGCACGGATGGTTTACGATAGCGCCCATGCTGCAAGACCTCGATCAACTCGCCGCCCGTATCGGGCAACTGGTGCAACGCACCCGGCAACTTCATGCCGAGCGCGACGCGTTGCGTGTCCGCCTGAGCCAAAGCGAATCCAGCCAGCGCGCGCTCGAACAGCGCTGCGCCGATCACCAGGCTGAAATCCAGGCCCTGCAGGCCAAGCTGCAAGAGCACGACAGTGCCGTGGCCGGCATGCTCAACGAGGCCCGCCAGACCGAATCCGACCTGCGCGAGCAACTGGCCCGCGCCACCGCCGACCGCCAGTCACTCGAAAGTCGTGCCAGCGCCCGCGAGGCCGAACTGCAAGGCAGCCTCCATGCGCGCGACACCGATCTGCAGCGCCTGCGCGTCGCGGCCTCGGCCGCGCGCGAGCGCATCGACACCGTGCTGGCCCGCCTGCCCGGCGCCCCCACCGGAGAGCAACCCTGATGGAACGCGTCGATGTCACTATTCTGGGGCGCGACTACTCGCTCGCCTGCTCCACCGAAGAAAAACCCGCCCTCATGGCCGCCGTGCGCCACGTCGATCAGCTCATGCTGCGTATCCAGGGTTCGGGCAAGGTTTCCAGCAACGAACGCATCGCGGTCATGGCGGCACTGCAAATCGCCAGCGAACTGTTGGCCATGAAAGCGCCCGATGGTCCTCTTGGCGGTTTGGCGGTCGGCGACTTCAAGCGTAGAATTGAAGACATGAATTCCCTGCTCGACGACGCCTTGTCCGGGCAGGAAAAATTGTTGTAGGGCGCAAGCCCCCGGCGTGTCGGTATCACGCGATGGTTTTCAGTTTGTCCCTGCCGTGTTCGTGACTTGGCCATACATTCTCTGAACCTATGTCTTACGGCATATTGGTTGCGCGAATGGTGAGCTGGAGCGCTTGTCTCTTTGCAGATGAACCCGACGCTCAACGGAACGCGACCACCTTGAACCTCACGGTTCGAGATGCCGGCCTAGACGGCACAGGTGGGGCATCTTTTCCGGCGGGCCTGCTTCATGCAGGTCCGCGCCGGATGTCTCTTCCTCCTTCCCTTCCCCCTACAGGTTTGCCATGATGCACTCCCATCCCGTGCTTTCGTTGAACCGTATCGCGGCCGCGTGCTGCGCCGCGTTGGCCCTGGCGGCCGCGCAGCCGGCGCTGGCGCAACAGCCTTCGCAGCAACAGGAACAGCAATCCCAGGACACCGGCGCGCATGCGCCCGAGCTGACGCTGCAGGCCTCCGCCTCATCCGACGTGCAGCAAGACACGGTGCGCATCACACTGGCCGCCGAACTCGAGGCCGCCTCGCAAGCCGCGGCCGGTAAGGCGCTGACCGCGGCGCTCGACGACGCGGTCAAGCGCGCCCAGGGCGTCAAGGGGGTAGAGGTTCGCACGGGGGGCTACAACGTGTGGCCCAACACCAACGAGAAAGGCAAAATCCAGAACTGGCGCGGCCGCGGTGAAATCACCCTCGAATCCAAAGATTTCGCCGCGGCGTCGGCATTGGCGTCCAAGCTGTCCGACAAGACCGCCATCTCGCAAATCAACTTCCTGCTGTCGCGCGAAGCCCGCGAAGCTGAAGAGCGCAAATTGCTCAGCCAGGCCGCCCAGGCCTTCCGCGACCGCGCCCTGGCGGCGGCCACCGCGTTCGGCTTCAGCGGCTACCGCGTGCGCAGCCTGGAACTCAGCGGCGGCGGTTCACCCACGCCGGTGCCGCGCCCCATGGGCATGCAGATGATGGCCAAGAGCAGCCAGGCCGAAGCCGCCGATGTGCCGCTCGAGGCTGGCAAGGTCACCGTCAGTATTTCCGTCAACGGGACGGTTGCCTTGCACTGAACACGTACAAGGCAATTCCCAGCGCCACCATGGGCAGGGACAGCCACTGTCCCATGCTCATGCCGCCGGCCAGCAGGCCCAGGAAATTATCCGGTTCGCGGGTGAACTCCACCAGAAAGCGGAACGTGCCGTAGCCAATCAGGAACAGCGCGCTTACCTGGCCCGTGGGGCGCGGCCGGGCCGAAAACCACCACAGCAGCGCGAACAGCGCAATGCCTTCCAGCCCCAGCTCGTACAGCTGCGACGGGTGGCGCGGCAGGCCGTCGCCCGACTGCGGAAACACCATGGCCCACGGGACATCCGTAGGGCGGCCCCACAATTCGCCGTTAATGAAGTTGCCCAGCCGGCCCGCGCCCAGGCCCAGGGGAATCAGGGGCGCGATGAAATCGCTGACGGTGAAGAAAGACAGCCCCTTCTTGCGCGCGAACAGCAGCATCACCAGAATCACCCCGATCAGGCCGCCGTGAAACGACATGCCGCCCTGCCACAGGTAGAGTATTTCCAGGGGATGCGCCAGGTAGTAGCCCGGCTTGTAGAACAGCACGTAGCCCAGCCGCCCGCCCAGCACCACGCCCAGCACGCTATAGAAAATCAGGTCTTCCAGGTCGCGCGGACCCAGCGCCGGCGTGTGGCCGCGGGCCAGGCGCATGCGCCCCAATACGTAGACCAGCGCGAAACCCACCAGGTACATCAGCCCGTACCAGTGAATGGCCAGCGGACCGATGCGCAGGGCGATGGGATCGAATTCGGGATAATGCAGCATATTCCGCCACGCAAAAAAAGATTGGATCGATAATAACCGGCGAACGTGTCGCCACGCAGCGACGGGCGGCCAGCCGCCGCGCGGGCCGCGCCACACTCCGGAGAGACAGACCATGCCCAGCAACGAACGTTCACGCCACATCACGCAAGGCGTCGCCCGCGCGCCCAACCGGGCCATGTATTACGCGCTGGGCTACCAGGAAGCCGATTTCGACAACCCCATGATCGGCGTGGCCAACGGCCATTCCACCATCACCCCCTGCAACAGCGGCCTGCAGCGGCTGGCCGACGCGGCCATCGATGCCGTGCGCGCGGCCCGCGCCAATCCGCAGGTGTTCGGCACCCCCACCATATCCGACGGCATGTCGATGGGCACCGAGGGCATGAAATACTCGCTGGTGTCGCGCGAAGTCATTGCCGACTGTATCGAGACCGCCGTGCAGGGCCAGTGGATGGACGGCGTCGTGGTCATCGGCGGCTGCGACAAGAACATGCCCGGCGGCATGATCGCGCTGGCCCGCATGAACGTGCCAGGCATCTACGTGTATGGCGGCACCATCAAGCCGGGCCGCTATAAAGGGCAAGATCTCACTATCGTGTCCGTGTTCGAAGCCGTCGGTGAGTACACCATGGGGCGCATGGACGGCGAAGATTTCCGCCAGATCGAAAAATGCGCCATTCCCGGCTCGGGCTCGTGCGGCGGCATGTACACCGCCAACACCATGAGTTCGGCCTTCGAAGCCATGGGCATGAGCCTGCCGTATTCCAGCACCATGGCCAACGAAGACGACGAAAAAATCGCCTCGGCCGCCGAGTCCGCCCGCGTGCTGGTCGATGCCGTGCGGCGCGACGTGCGGCCGCGCGACATCATCACGCGCGAATCCATCGAAAACGCCGTGTCGGTCATCATGGCCACGGGCGGCTCCACCAATGCCGTGCTCCATTTCCTGGCCATCGCCCACGCCGCCGAAGTTCAATGGACCATCGACGACTTCGAGCGCATCCGCCGGCGCGTGCCGGTCATCTGCGACCTCAAACCTTCGGGCCGATACGTGGCCACCGATCTGCACCGCGCCGGCGGCGTCCCGCAAGTCATGAAGCTGCTGCTCGCTGCCGGCTTGCTGCATGGGCATTGCATGACCATCACCGGCAAGACCATCGCCGAAACGCTCGCCGACGTGCCCGCCGAGCCGCCGGCCGGCCAGGATGTCATCCGGCCTATCGGCCGCGCGCTGTACCCGCAGGGCCATCTGGCCATCCTCAAGGGCAACCTGTCGCCCGAGGGCTGCGTGGCCAAGATCACGGGCCTGAAGAATCCCGTCATCACCGGCCCGGCGCGCGTGTTCGATTCAGAAGACGACGCCATGGCCGCCATCATGGAACGGCGCATTCGCGCTGGCGACGTGGTGGTCATCCGCTACGAAGGGCCCAAGGGCGGTCCCGGCATGCGCGAAATGCTGGCGCCCACCTCGGCGCTGGTGGGGCAGGGCCTGGGCGAAAGCGTCGGCCTCATTACCGATGGCCGCTTCTCGGGCGGCACCTGGGGCATGGTCGTGGGCCATGTCGCGCCCGAGGCCTATGTGGGCGGCCCCATTGCCCTGATCCGCGAAGGCGATTCGGTTACCATCGACGCTCACCAATTGTTGTTGCAGCTCAATATTTCTGACGACGAAATGGCGGCGCGCCGCAAGGCCTGGGTCCAGCCCCGGCCGCGGTACACGCGCGGCGTGCTTGCCAAGTTCGGCAAGCTGGCCGGCACCGCCAGTCGCGGGGCAGTTACCGATGCATTTGAAGCATAGTCTGGCGGCCTTGGCCGCCTGCGGCCTGTGGGCCGTCTGGCCGGCTTGGGCCGGTGCCCAGCAGCCAGCCGACGGCCTGGCCCTGGCGCAGCGCAAGGCCTGCATGGCCTGTCACCAGGTCGACAGCAAGCGGGTCGGCCCGCCACTGCGCAGCGTGGCCGAGCGCTACGCGGGCCAGGGCGACGCCATGGTCCAGTACCTGGCGGGCAAAATCCGTTCGGGTGGTCGCGGCGTCTGGGGCGCGGTGCCCATGCCCGCGCAATCGCAGGTCAGCGAAGACGAGGCGCGGCAGCTGGCGCAGTGGATACTGTCGCTGCCGCCCGGCAAGCCGCAATAGCGATGCGGGCCGGCCACCTTCCGCAAGCAATTCCGCGACCGGCTACCGGCTGATCCAGGTTCGGCGGGCTGGCGGGAACGCCAGGCGCCGTCGCGCCATCTAATGCGGCATACTCCCGAATAATGCGGGGCAGGAGCTGCGGATATGTCATTGACCTTGCTGAAGCCCGCCGGCGCGGCATCGACCGATGCTGAACTCGCCGGGCGCATCGCCGCAGGCGATAGCGAGGCGCTGCATACGCTCATGCGGCGCTGCAACCAGACCCTGTATCGCACCGCCCGCAGCATCCTGCGCGACGACGCCGACGCCGAAGAAGCCGTGCAAGAGGCCTACTTCAAGGCCTATCGCGTCATGGCCACATTTCGCGGCGATGCTTCGCTCACCACCTGGCTCACGCGCATCGTGATCAACGAGTCCAAGCAGCGCCTGCGCCAGCGCGAACGCCGGCTGCGCCTGGTGCCCCTGGTAGATTTCCCCGCCGACGATCCCCGCCTGCCGGAGAAAAGCATGGTCGAAGCCGCCATCGGGTCGTTGCCCGAGCAATTCGTATTGCGGGCGCAAACGCGCAAACTGCTCGAATACCAGATCGACCAGCTGCCCGACGCATTCCGCACGGTGTTCATGTTGCGCGCCGTCGAGGAAATGACCGTCGACGAAGTCGCCGACTGCCTGGATATTCCCAGCGCCACCGTGCGCACCCGTTATTTCCGTGCGCGCGCCCTGTTGCGCAAGGCGCTCGAGCGCGAAATGTCCGCCGAACTGAACGGGGCATTCTCGTTCGCAGGCGATCGCTGCGACCGTATCGTCGCGGCCGTCATGGCGCGGCTCGGCGCTTCGCCGCCACGCTGATTTTTCTCTTACCGGAGGATCACCATGTCGTTTCTAGCGATAGGGGCGTGTCCGCGCGCGCCCTCTGCCCGGCGCGCATTTCTGGGTCAAAGCGGCCTATTGTTGTCTGGCGCGGCCGTGGCGCTGCTGGCCGGGCGCGACGCCTTGGCCAAGGGTTCCAAGGCGCAAGAGTCCGATGTGCGCATTCTCAACACCGCCCTGGGCGCCGAACTCGAAGCCATCGCGGCCTATCAGGCAGGTGCCGAAAGCGGCCTGCTGCAAAAGCCCGCGCTGAACCTGGCGCTGGCTTTCCAGGGGCATCACAAGGCGCACGCCGACCTGCTGTCCAAGACCGTCGCCTCGCTGGGCGGCAAGCCCGTGGCCGCGAAAGACAGGTATGTGTTTCCCACCAGCACCCTGAAATCCCAGGCCGACGTGCTGCGCTTTGCCGCCTCGCTTGAAAAGGGCGCGGTCAGCGCCTACCTGGGGGCCGTGCCTGTGTTCGACAACCGCGATCTGGCCAAGGCGGCCGCCAGCATCCTGGGCGACGAGGCCATGCACTGGGCCGTGCTGCGCCAGGCGCTGGGCGAAGACCCCGTGCCGGGGGCGTTCGTATCATGAAGCCGCGCGTCATCGTCGGCGCCAGTTGCCTGGTGGCGGCGGCACTGGCCGGCGGCGCGGCAAGGGCCGCCGCGGCCGGCTACACGGGTGATGCCATGCGCGGCCAGTCGGTCTACGAGCGTTGCCTGGCGTGCCACGCGATTGCCTACGATCGCACCGGTCCTCGGCATTGCGGCCTGTTCGGGCGCCGCGCCGGCAGTGTGCCTGGCTTTGACTATTCCGAGGCCATGAAGCATTCCGGCATCGTGTGGAACGAGCAGACGCTGGATGTGTTCCTGAAAAGCCCGATGACGGCGGTGCCGGGCACGTCCATGGGCTATGCCGGTATCCCCGACCCCCAGGAGCGCGCCGATCTCATCGCTTACCTGAAGCAGGCGCCCGCCTGTGCGCCGCAGTAGGGCGCACGGCGGGCATTGCTTTATTCGACGGCCTTGACCACTCCGCGCCGCATCTGGTCCAGCTCGATGGACTCGAACAGCGCCTTGAAGTTGCCTTCGCCGAAGCCGTCATTGCCCTTGCGCTGGATAATCTCGAAAAAGATCGGGCCGATCTGGTTCTCGGTGAAAATCTGCAGCAGCAGCCCGCCGCCGGGCGCGCCATCGAGCAGGATGCGGTTGCGCTGCAGGCGCGCCACGTCTTCGCCATGATTCGGCAGGCGGCGGTCCAGCAGCTCGTAGTACGTGTCTGGCGTATCCAGAAAAGTCACTCCGTTGCTGCGCAGGGCCTCTACGGTGGCGTAGATGTCTTCTGTGGCCAGGGCGATGTGCTGGATGCCTTCACCGCGATACAGATCCAGGTATTCCTGAATCTGGCCTTTCTCTTCAGTGCCTTCCTCGTTGATCGGGATGCGGATATTGCCGCAAGGCGAAGTCATCGCCTTCGACTTCACGCCGGTCACTTTGCCTTCAATGTCGAAATAGCGAATCTCGCGAAAGTTGAACAGCCGCTCATAGAACTCCGACCACTCCGCCATGCGGCCCTTGTGTACATTGTGGGTCAGGTGGTCCACCAGCGTCAGGCCCGCGCCGGCGTGGGTCAGGTCGCTTGCGGCGGTTTGCACGTCCAGCGGTTCGAAGTCCACGTCGTAGATGCTGATGTCGCCAATGCCGCCGTGGCCGTTTTTGCCGCGCCAGCGGTCTACCAGGTAAATCAGCGAATCGCCGATCCCCTTGATGGCCGGGATGTTCAACTCCATGGGGCCGCTATGCGAGTCAAAGCCCCAGGCGCCCAGCTCCAGGGCGCGCTTGTAGGCGCGGGCGGCATCCTGCACGCGAAAGCCAATCGCACAGATCGACGGGCCATGCAGCCGCGCGAAGCGCTGCGCGAACGAATCCGGCTCGGCATTGATCAGGAAGTTCACGCCGCCCTGGCGATACAGCGTCACGTCTTTATGGCGATGCCGGGCAATCGCCTTGAAGCCCAGCGTCTCGAATACCTTGCGCAACGCGGCAGGGTCCGGCGCCGCGTACTCGATGAATTCGAACCCGGCGGTTCCCATCGGGTTGTCCCAGGTCTGGAAAGTGGTGCTCATGGGGGCGCTCCTTGTCTCGTCTTTCATGTGACTCGGAAATTCAAGTCTAGGACGGAGATTGTAGGCAGCCTAGGCCAGCAGGTGATTGCAAACCTGCCCTGATAAAGCATAAGTTGGACAATAATATTGCTCAGTACTTATTGATTGGGAACAAAAATGGCTGAACTAGACCTGGATCGGACAGATCGCAGAATCCTGGCCGAACTGCAGCGCGACGGCCGCCTCAGCAACCAGGAGCTGGCCGACCGGGTTTCGCTGTCGCCCAGTCCCTGCCTGCGGCGCGTGCGCCGGCTTGAAGAGCGGGGCTATATCAAGCGCTACGTCGCCCTGGTCGACGCTGAAAAAGTCGGGCTGGGCCTGCTGGCCTATGTGTCCATCCGTTTGGACAAGCATGTGGGCGGCAGCCACGCGCCCATGGGTGAATTCGCCCGCGATGTGCAGCGCTGGCCGGAAGTGGTCGAGTGCTACGCCATGTCCGGCGACATGGACTACCTGTTGCGCGTCCAGGTGGCCGATCTTGCCCATTTCTCCAGCTTTGCCATGGACACGCTGATGCGCCACCCGGCAGTGGTGGACATGAAGTCCTACTTCGCCCTGCAGCAAATCAAAGAAACCACGGAGTTGCGCCTATGACTATAAGTACGGGCTGCAAGCAGATAAGGTGGGCGGTAAGAGGCGGGCAGCAAGAGGCGGGTAGCGGGGCAGCCTGAGGAGCTGGGCGGCGGACTAGGGCCACGGTCTGTCCCCGTTTATTTTCGGCGTTTCAAAAAATAGTGTCGCAGTTGGCGGCACGGCCCCGGCAGGTGTGCTATAGTCTCGCTCCTTCGCTGCCGAGACGCGGTTTTGTCCAGGCAGCGGGGCCGCAGTCAAAGACACGGCGGCGGTGCGATAGCCCAGGGGTTGTTGCACAAGCTGCAAAAATCGTGTTAAGATTTCGGGCTTCGCAGTTAGCAATGTTGTTCGGGTTAACCCTTACAAATTGTGGGCTTGGCGAAGCGAAGTTGGCAAGAGCAGTAAGCAGGAGCGAGTCGGTCAAAGCAGTGATGCTGATTTGACAGGGTCAAAAAAAGGCCTCATAATCTCGTTTCTGTGCTGATCGAACTGCACCGCAGCGATCGGCAAGCGCAGTATCTCGTTCTTTAACAACAAAACAACCGATAAGTGTGGGCGCTTGAGTGATGCGGCCGCGCGGTCTTTTTCGAAAGGCTGCGAGCCAAAGAGAAATCAGGCGCTCACATAGAAGTGAAGTACCAAGAATGTCAAACAGAGATGTTGGATCATTCAAGGAACCTCATTTTCTTTGAGCGAAGTGCCGCTGCTTCGGCAGTGGTGCGCGAACTACAGAGATTGAACTGAAGAGTTTGATCCTGGCTCAGATTGAACGCTAGCGGGATGCTTTACACATGCAAGTCGAACGGCAGCGCGGACTTCGGTCTGGCGGCGAGTGGCGAACGGGTGAGTAATGTATCGGAACGTGCCCAGTAGCGGGGGATAACTACGCGAAAGCGTAGCTAATACCGCATACGCCCTACGGGGGAAAGCGGGGGACCTTCGGGCCTCGCACTATTGGAGCGGCCGATATCGGATTAGCTAGTTGGTGGGGTAAAGGCCTACCAAGGCGACGATCCGTAGCTGGTTTGAGAGGACGACCAGCCACACTGGGACTGAGACACGGCCCAGACTCCTACGGGAGGCAGCAGTGGGGAATTTTGGACAATGGGGGCAACCCTGATCCAGCCATCCCGCGTGTGCGATGAAGGCCTTCGGGTTGTAAAGCACTTTTGGCAGGAAAGAAACGGCTCTGGCTAATACCTGGGGCAACTGACGGTACCTGCAGAATAAGCACCGGCTAACTACGTGCCAGCAGCCGCGGTAATACGTAGGGTGCAAGCGTTAATCGGAATTACTGGGCGTAAAGCGTGCGCAGGCGGTTCGGAAAGAAAGATGTGAAATCCCAGGGCTTAACCTTGGAACTGCATTTTTAACTACCGGGCTAGAGTGTGTCAGAGGGAGGTGGAATTCCGCGTGTAGCAGTGAAATGCGTAGAGATGCGGAGGAACACCGATGGCGAAGGCAGCCTCCTGGGATAACACTGACGCTCATGCACGAAAGCGTGGGGAGCAAACAGGATTAGATACCCTGGTAGTCCACGCCCTAAACGATGTCAACTAGCTGTTGGGGACTTCGGTCCTTGGTAGCGCAGCTAACGCGTGAAGTTGACCGCCTGGGGAGTACGGTCGCAAGATTAAAACTCAAAGGAATTGACGGGGACCCGCACAAGCGGTGGATGATGTGGATTAATTCGATGCAACGCGAAAAACCTTACCTACCCTTGACATGTCTGGAATGCCGAAGAGATTTGGCAGTGCTCGCAAGAGAACCGGAACACAGGTGCTGCATGGCTGTCGTCAGCTCGTGTCGTGAGATGTTGGGTTAAGTCCCGCAACGAGCGCAACCCTTGTCATTAGTTGCTACGAAAGGGCACTCTAATGAGACTGCCGGTGACAAACCGGAGGAAGGTGGGGATGACGTCAAGTCCTCATGGCCCTTATGGGTAGGGCTTCACACGTCATACAATGGTCGGGACAGAGGGCTGCCAACCCGCAAGGGGGAGCCAATCCCAGAAACCCGATCGTAGTCCGGATCGCAGTCTGCAACTCGACTGCGTGAAGTCGGAATCGCTAGTAATCGCGGATCAGCATGTCGCGGTGAATACGTTCCCGGGTCTTGTACACACCGCCCGTCACACCATGGGAGTGGGTTTTACCAGAAGTAGTTAGCCTAACCGCAAGGGGGGCGATTACCACGGTAGGATTCATGACTGGGGTGAAGTCGTAACAAGGTAGCCGTATCGGAAGGTGCGGCTGGATCACCTCCTTTAAGAGCGAAGGCGGCATGGCTTGAAGCGTCCACGCTTATCGGTTGTTGAAATGTGTAGCGAGGGATCGGTTGTGAGCGTGGGGTGCGGGAGAGATCCTCTGCCGTGCTGCGATCCTGACTGCTGATCCGAAGAGGGTTTTGGGTCTGTAGCTCAGTCGGTTAGAGCACCGTCTTGATAAGGCGGGGGTCGTTGGTTCGAATCCAACCAGACCCACCAGGTATCTGCGCAGGAGGTGGTGGTGGCCGCAAGGTTGCTGTCGTGATTGCGGCGGGTATGGGGGTGTAGCTCAGCTGGGAGAGCGCCTGCTTTGCAAGCAGGATGTCATCGGTTCGATCCCGTTCACCTCCACCAACGACGTTTGCGAGAGTCCAACGGCGAGTGCTGCGAGTCAGTGCTGGGCGTTGGGTTTTAGGACCCGATGGAAGGCTATACATAGTTCTTTAACAAAGTGGAAGAAGCACAACGAAAGTGTGTTCATGTAGTAATTGGCGCGAGCCGATGAAAAATGAGCACGGGTTGTGATTGCATAGATTTAGTTCCAAGTCTCAAGGTCTGGCGGCAGTATTGTCAGAGCTGCTTTGAAACTTATGAACGGCACAAACGCGAAACATATCAGCGTCCTATAAGACGGTAGTGTTATAGGATCAAGCGACTAAGTGCATATGGTGGATGCCTTGGCGATCACAGGCGAAGAAGGACGTGGTAGCCTGCGAAAAGCTGCGGGGAGCTGGCAAACAAGCTTTGATCCGCAGATGTCCGAATGGGGAAACCCACTGCGCAAGCAGTATCCCTGGCTGAATACATAGGCCAGTGGAGGCGAACCGGGTGAACTGAAACATCTCAGTAGCTCGAGGAAAAGACATCAACCGAGATTCCGAAAGTAGTGGCGAGCGAAATCGGAGTAGCCTTTACGATTTAGCCAATCAGGTAGTCGAACGGGATGGAAAGCCCGGCCGTAGCAGGTGATAGCCCTGTAGACGAAATCTGGCTGGTGGAACTAGGCGTAAGAGAAGTAGGGCGGGACACGTGAAATCCTGTCTGAAGATGGGGGGACCATCCTCCAAGGCTAAATACTCGTGATCGACCGATAGTGAACCAGTACCGTGAGGGAAAGGCGAAAAGAACCCCGGAAGGGGAGTGAAATAGATCCTGAAACCGTATGCATACAAACAGTCGGAGCCTCTTTATGGGGTGACGGCGTACCTTTTGTATAATGGGTCAGCGACTTACATTCAGTGGCGAGCTTAACCGAATAGGGAAGGCGTAGCGAAAGCGAGTCCGAATAGGGCGAATCAGTCGCTGGGTGTAGACCCGAAACCAGATGATCTACCCATGGCCAGGTTGAAGGCACGGTAACACGTGCTGGAGGACCGAACCCACTAGTGTTGAAAAACTAGGGGATGAGCTGTGGATAGGGGTGAAAGGCTAAACAAATCTGGAAATAGCTGGTTCTCTCCGAAAACTATTTAGGTAGTGCCTCAAGTATGACTGCGGGGGGTAGAGCACTGTTATGGCTAGGGGGTCATGGCGACTTACCAAACCATGGCAAACTCCGAATACCCGCAAGTCCAGCTTGGGAGACAGAGCACCGGGTGCTAACGTCCGGACTCAAGAGGGAAACAACCCAGACCGCCAGCTAAGGTCCCGAATTATCGCTAAGTGGGAAACGAAGTGGGAAGGCATAGACAGTCAGGAGGTTGGCTTAGAAGCAGCCATCCTTTAAAGAAAGCGTAATAGCTCACTGATCGAGTCGTCCTGCGCGGAAGATGTAACGGGGCTCAAGCGATAAACCGAAGCTGCGGGTGTGTACTTTGTACACGCGGTAGGAGAGCGTTCTGTAAGCCTGCGAAGGTGGCTTGTAAAGGCTGCTGGAGGTATCAGAAGTGCGAATGCTGACATGAGTAGCGATAAAGGGGGTGAAAAGCCCCCTCGCCGTAAGTCCAAGGTTTCCTGCGCAACGTTCATCGGCGCAGGGTGAGTCGGCCCCTAAGGCGAGGCAGAGATGCGTAGCTGATGGGAAGCTGGTTAATATTCCAGCACCGTCGTACAGTGCGATGGGGGGACGGATCGCGGAAGGTCATCAGGGTGTTGGATGTCCCTGTTGCTGCATTGGAGAAGGCGCTTTAGGCAAATCCGGGCGCGAAATTCAAGGGTGTGGCACGAGCGAGCAAGTCTCGCGAAGTGATTGGAAGTGGTTCCAAGAAAAGCCTCTAAGCTTCAGCTGTACGAGACCGTACCGCAAACCGACACAGGTGGACGGGATGAATATTCCAAGGCGCTTGAGAGAACTCAGGAGAAGGAACTCGGCAAATTGATACCGTAACTTCGGGAGAAGGTATGCCCCGGTAGGGTGATGCGCCTGCGCGCAGAGCTTGAAGGGGCCGCAGAGAATCGGTGGCTGCGACTGTTTATTAAAAACACAGCACTCTGCCAAGACGAAAGTCGACGTATAGGGTGTGACGCCTGCCCGGTGCCGGAAGGTTAAGTGATGGGGTGCAAGCTCTTGATCGAAGCCCCGGTAAACGGCGGCCGTAACTATAACGGTCCTAAGGTAGCGAAATTCCTTGTCGGGTAAGTTCCGACCTGCACGAATGGCGTAACGATGGCCACACTGTCTCCTCCTGAGACTCAGCGAAGTTGAAGTGTTTGTGATGATGCAATCTACCCGCGGCTAGACGGAAAGACCCCATGAACCTTTACTGTAGCTTTGCATTGGACTGTGAACCGGCCTGTGTAGGATAGGTGGGAGGCGCAGAAACCGAGTCGCCAGATTCGGTGGAGCCGACCTTGAAATACCACCCTGGTTTGTTTGCGGTTCTAACCTTGGTCCGTTATCCGGATTGGGGACAGTGCATGGTAGGCAGTTTGACTGGGGCGGTCTCCTCCCAAAGCGTAACGGAGGAGTTCGAAGGTACGCTAGGTACGGTCGGAAATCGTGCTGATAGTGCAATGGCATAAGCGTGCTTGACTGTGAGACTGACAAGTCGAACAGGTGCGAAAGCAGGACATAGTGATCCGGTGGTTCTGAATGGAAGGGCCATCGCTCAACGGATAAAAGGTACTCTGGGGATAACAGGCTGATACCGCCCAAGAGTTCATATCGACGGCGGTGTTTGGCACCTCGATGTCGGCTCATCTCATCCTGGGGCTGTAGCCGGTCCCAAGGGTATGGCTGTTCGCCATTTAAAGAGGTACGTGAGCTGGGTTTAAAACGTCGTGAGACAGTTTGGTCCCTATCTGCCGTGGGCGTTGGATACTTGACGGAGCCTGCTCCTAGTACGAGAGGACCGGAGTGGACGTACCTCTGGTGTACCGGTTGTCATGCCAATGGCATTGCCGGGTAGCTAAGTACGGAAGAGATAACCGCTGAAGGCATCTAAGCGGGAAACTCGTCTGAAGATTAGGTATCCCGGGGGCTAGACCCCCCTGAAGGGTCGTTCGAGACCAGAACGTTGATAGGTCGGGTGTGGAAGCGCAGTAATGCGTTGAGCTAACCGATACTAATTGCCCGTGCGGCTTGATCCTATAACTCTGCGGGTTTTGTAGACCTGGTATGAGCGCGTAGCGATACAAGTGCCGTTCCAACAACTTTCTTCACAACCCCTGCGCAACTTCAACCTTGCCCAGGTCGCTGTGCTTCTTCCCAATTCGGTGGCGTTGCGCCTGACCGCAACGCCCCAACCAGCTACGCTTGACGACCATAGCAAGGTGGACCCACTCCTTCCCATCCCGAACAGGACAGTGAAACGCCTTCGCGCCGATGATAGTGGACTTCCCGTCTGTGAAAGTAGGTCATCGTCAGGCTCTTATCCCCCAAAACCCCAGCACCCTTCGTGCTGGGGTTTTGTCTTTGTGGCTACCAGTTTCGCTTGACGAACGGCAGCGTCGCGACATCGCCACAACCTGTTTAAGGGGTGGCCGACAGGCCGCGTTCAGGTGCCTTTGTGCGGTAAGATTGGCTAAATCTATTCGATGGAGCGGTTATCGTGAGCGATCCCCAGATTCCCCAATCCAGCATGTCGCCCGATTTGCGCACGCTGACCCACGTGGCCTATGGCCTGTACGCCCTGGGCTTCCTTACCGGCGGCTTCCTGGGCATTGCCACCCTGGCGGCCGTGGTGCTCATGTACGTCAAGCGCGCCGATACCGCCGGCACCATGTACGCTGCCCACTTCGACTGGCTGCTGCGCACTTTCTGGTGGGCCTTGCTGTGGCTGGCCATCAGTGCCATCGCCACGCTGATTTTCATCGGCTGGATCGGCCTGGCGGCCACGGTCGTGTGGGTGCTGTATCGCCTTATCAAAGGCTGGCTGGCCCTGCTGGAGGGCACCGCGCCCACGCCCTACGCTTGAGCCGGACACCCGCCATGCAAAAAGGCTGACCAGTGTGGTCAGCCTTTTTTCGTTTGGGGTAGCTGCTCTGGGGGAACAACTTGTCGGGCCGGGCGGGGCCCGCGCGGTAACGCGTTCTACGGAAAGGAGCGGGCCTGGATGGCCCTGCGCAGCCCGCGCTGGCACGCATGCGCGGCGCCGGAAGCAGGGACGTACGGGGTACGCCCTTTGCCTGCTTTACTTCAGGTGGGCGTTGACCAGCTTGGTCAGTTCGAACATGGTGACTTGATCTTTGCCGAAGATCGGACGCAGCTTGGCGTCGGCATTGATGTTGCGCTTGTTGCTGGCGTCTTGCAGGTTGTGCTTTTTGATGTATTCCCAGATCTTTTTGGTGACCTCGGTGCGCGGCACGGCTTCGGAACCGATGACGGCGGCCAGCTCGGCGCTGGGGGTCAGGGGTTTCATGAATGCGGCATTCGGCTTGCGTGCGGTCGCGGGTTTGGAGGTTGTAGCCATAATACGGCGCTCCTTCTCTGGCTGTTGGAAAAATTGTCCTGCGGGCGGAGCATAACGTGTCTCCCCAGCAAAGACAAAGCCATTTATGCTCTGTAGCAACTAAAATGGGGACTTCAACACCCCCGATCAAGGTGTGTAACCGCACATGTACGCAAGATCTGCGCTGGAGTCTATCCGGCTATTCCATGACGAATTAACGGCCTTGCGCCGCGATCTTCACGCTCATCCTGAACTGGGCTTCGAAGAGGTGCGCACCTCTGGCATCGTGGCGGGCGCGCTCGAGGCGCTGGGCCTGGAGGTGCATCGCGGCATCGGGAAAACCGGCGTGGTCGGGGTAATTCGCGGGCGCGGCAACGATAGCGGCCGCATGATCGGGCTGCGCGCCGACATGGACGCCCTGCCCATGACCGAAGACAACGACTTCGGGTACAAGTCCAGCAAGTCGGGCCTGATGCACGGTTGTGGGCATGACGGCCACACTGCCATCCTGATAGGCGCGGCGCGCTACCTGGCGCAAACCCGCAATTTCGATGGCACGGCCGTGCTGATCTTCCAGCCCGCCGAAGAAGGGCGCGGCGGCGCCAAGGCCATGATGGAAGATGGCTTGTTCGACACTTTTCCGTGCGACGCCATCTATGCCCTGCACAATTGGCCTGGCCTGAAACCGGGCACGGTGGGCATCAACCCGGGCCCCATGATGGCGGCTGCCGACCGTTTCGAGATCACCATTACTGGCCGCGGCGGCCATGGCGCCCATCCGTACCAGACCATCGACCCGGTGACGATCGCCGGACACGTGATCACGGCGCTGCAGACCATCGTGTCGCGCAACGTGAACCCGCTGGATTCGGCAGTGCTGTCGATCGGTTCGCTGCAGGCCGGCCACCCTGGCGCGATGAGCGTGATTCCGCGCGAGGCCAAGATGGTCGGCACGGTGCGCACGTTCCGCAAGTCGGTGCAGGAGATGGTCGAGACGCGCATGCGTGAACTGGTCGGCGCGGTGGCGGCCGGTTTCGGCGCCACCGCCGAGATCGAGTACCAGCGCATTTACCCGGCCACGCTGAACACGCCGCAGCACGCCAACCTGGTGGCCGACATCGCCACTGACCTGGTGGGCAAAGAAAATGTGGTGCGCGACCTGGTGCCGTCGATGGGCTCGGAAGATTTTTCGTTCATGCTGCAAGCCCGGCCCGGCGCCTATTTTCGACTTGGGCAGGGCGGCGCCGAATCCGGTTGCGTGTTGCATAATTCGCGCTTCGACTTCAATGACGCCGTGATTCCGCTGGGTAGCGCCATGTTCTGCGCGCTGGCCGAGCGCGGCATGCCCCTGGCCGAGTAAACCGCCACTGTTCCCTGTTCATGTCTTCTGCCCAGAATCCCACGCAACTCACCATTACCCGTCCCGACGACTGGCACTTGCACCTGCGCGACGGCGCGGCGCTGCAGGCTGTGGCGGGCGACAGCGCGCGCCAGTTCGCGCGCGCGATCATCATGCCCAATCTGCGTCCGCCGGTGACCACCACCGGGCAGGCTCTGGCCTACCGGCAACGCATCGAGGCCGCCTTGGCCCAGCGCGACGACCTTCCGGCGTTCACGCCCCTGATGACGCTCTACCTGACTGACAACACGCCGGCCGAAGAAATCGTTCGCGCGCATGAGTCGGGCCAGGTGCATGCGGTGAAGCTGTACCCGGCTGGCGCCACTACCAACTCGGACGCTGGCGTGACCGATCTGCTGGGCAAATGCGGCAAGGCCCTGCAGGCCCTGGAGCGCTGCGGCATGCCGCTGCTGGTGCATGGCGAAGTCACCGATCCCGGGATCGACGTATTCGACCGCGAGGCGGTGTTCATCGAACGCGTCATGCAGCCGTTGCGCAAGGCGTATCCTGGCCTGAAGGTGGTGTTCGAGCACATCACGACCAAAGACGGCGCGGAATATGTGCGCGATGCCGACGGCCCGATCGGCGCGACGATTACGCCGCAGCACATGCTATATAACCGCAACGCCATTTTCACGGGCGGCGTGCGGCCGCACTGGTACTGCCTGCCGATTCTGAAGCGGGAAGTGCATCGCCAGGCGCTGGTAGAGGCCGCGACCAGCGGCAACCCGCGGTTTTTCCTGGGCACCGACAGCGCGCCGCATGCGCGCGGCCTGAAAGAGCATGCCTGCGGCTGCGCCGGCTGCTATACCGCCTTGCACGCCATGGAGCTGTACGCCACGGCGTTCGAGCGGGCGGGGCGGCTGGACCGGCTGGAAGGCTTCGCCAGTTTCCATGGCCCCGACTTCTACGGCCTGCCGCGCAACACCGACACCCTGACGCTGCGGCGCGAGCCGTTCGTCATTCCCGAAGAAGTTCCGTTCGGCGACACATCGCTGGTGCCGCTGGCGGCAGGCGAGTCGCTGGAGTGGCGCATGGCGTAGCCAGCGCGGGCAAGAGCGCAGGCGCGGGCCAACGGCCGCGCCCGCGGCTCAGGTATCGGCCCGCCGGCTTTCCAGCAGTTCCCAGCGCGCGAATTTTTCTTCCAGTTCGGTATCCAGCGCGGCCAGTTCTTTGTTGATGCGCTCGACTTCGGCCGGCGCGTCGCGATACAGGCTGCCATCGGCCAGTTGGGCCGACAGCGCGGCTTGGCGGGCTTCGATGCCGGCGATGGCATCCGGCAGTTCTTCAAGTTCGCGCAATTCCCACGCGCTGAGCCGGGCCACCCGGGCCGGGCGCGCGCGAGGCGCCGGCGCAACCGCGGCTTCGGTTCCGGCATCCGCCGCGCGTGCGGGCTTGGCCGCGGTTGCGGCCGGAGCAGGGCGCTGCGCGACCCATTCGTCGTAGCCGCCCACGTAGTCGCGCCAGCGGCCCTCGCCCTCGCTGGCGATCGTCTGGGTGACCACGTTGTTCAAGAAGGCGCGGTCGTGGCTGACCAGCAGCACGGTGCCGGCGTATTCCTGCAGCAGTTCTTCGAGTAGTTCGAGCGTTTCGATGTCCAGGTCGTTGGTGGGCTCGTCGAGCACCAGCACGTTGGCCGGGCGCGCGAACAACCGCGCCAGCAAGAGCCGCGCGCGCTCGCCGCCGGACAGGCTGCGCACCGGCGAGCCAGCGCGTGCCGGCGAAAACAGGAAGTCGCCCAGGTAGCTCATGACGTGCTTGCGCGCGCCGCCGATCTCGACCCATTCGCTGCCCGGGCTGATGACATCGGCCAGCGTGGCGTCTTCATCGAGCTGCGCGCGCATCTGGTCGAAGTAGGCCACGGCGACATTGGTGCCCAGGCGCGTCGAGCCGTTGTCGGGCGCCAGTTCGCCCAGGATGAGCTTGAGCAGCGTGGTCTTGCCCGCGCCGTTGGGACCCACGATGCCGATGCGGTCGCCGCGCAGTATCGTGGTGCTGTAGTCGCGCACCACGATCTTGTCGCCGAAGGCCTTGTCGACGTTTTTCAGTTCGGCCACCAGCTTGCCCGACCGCTGGCCTTCGGCCAGGGCCAGGCTGACGTTGCCCATGCGCTCGCGGCGCTCGGCGCGTTCGACGCGCAGCCGCTCCAGCCGCCGCACCCGGCCTTCGTTGCGCGTGCGGCGCGCCTCGATGCCTTTGCGAATCCAGACTTCTTCCTGGGCCAGCAGTTTGTCGAAGCGCTCTTGTTCAAGGCGTTCGGATTCCAGCCACTGCGCCTTGCGTTCTTGCCATTGCGAGAAGTTGCCAGGAAAACTGAGCAGGCGGCCACGGTCGAGTTCGACAATGCGCGTGGCGACGGCGTCGAGAAAGCGGCGATCGTGGGTGATGATGACCGCGGCGCCCTTCCAGTTGCGCAGCAGTTCTTCCAGCCAGGCGATGCCGTCGAAGTCCAGGTGGTTGGTAGGCTCGTCGAGCAGCAGCAGATCGGGTTCGTCGACCAGCGCGCGCGCCAGCGCCACCCGCTTGCGCATGCCGCCGGACAAGCCGGCGACGGGCGCATCGGCCGGCAGCCCGAGGCGCTCGAGGGCCGCCCGCACGCGCGCCGGCCGTTGCCAGTCTTCGTGGTCGTCGCCAATGGCATGCACCACGTCGAATACGGTCAAGGCGTCGTCGAGCAGGGGCTCTTGCTCGACCGTGGCCACGCGCAGGCCGGACAGGCGCGCCAGGTCGCCGTCGTCGGGCTGGGCCCGGCCGTCGAGCAGGCGCAGCAGCGACGACTTGCCGGCGCCATTGCGGCCGATGAGGCCGATGCGTTCGCCGGCCTGGATGGTGAAGTCAGCGTGATCGAGCAGCGCGTGGTGGCCGTAGGCCAGTTGCACGCCGGTAAGGGTAATGAGGGTTGCCGAAGCCATGAATGAGAGACTGCCTATTGCGGTGCAACCCATATTGTCGCAGGAAGCGCACCGATGGCCGCTGTACTAAAATGACAGCGCAAGACAGGCCGGGCAATCGCGGTGGATGCAAATCCGTCGAGGAAGGTCCGGACTCCACAGGGCAGGGTAGCGGCTAACGGCCGTCCGGCCGTGCCGGCAGGCTTGCCTGCAGGCACGACCGAGGAACAGGGCCACAGAGACGAGTCTGCGGGGCGGGCGCGCCAGTCGCGCACCGGCACGGCCATCTCCGTGCCGCGCGGTCCGGCAACGGGCGGCGGCATCGCAGGGTGAAACGCGGCAACCTCTATCCGGAGCAACACCAAATAGGCATGTGTGGGCCCCTGGGCCCGAAGGGCGGCCCGCCCGAGCATGCGGGTAGGTGGCTACAGCGGTCCAGCAATGGCCCGCGCAGAGGAATGATTGCCCGCCGGGTTCGCCCGGCGTACAGAATCCGGCCTACAGGCCTGTCTTGCAACTGAATCCGGGCCTTATGGCCGGTCTTGCCACGACAAGACCGAACGTAAACAATGAAAAGGCGCCCCGCGCGGGCCACTTCTGAAGAAGGACTTTTAATTGTTACCGCAACCCCCTGATTTATCAGGGGGTTTTTATTTTCCAAAATCGCGGAAGTGCTCTAAGTCCTTGTTGTGATTGAAAAAATTGCAACCGTGCGCTTGACCCCGTTTGCCCATTACCGTAGAGTGGGAAAAAGTAGGAAATTGTGCAATTAAGTGGGGTGAATGTGGTGTTTCAGGGAAGCAGCGCGCTGACGCTCGATGCCAAGGGACGGATCTCGATTCCGACCCGGCATCGTGACGCGCTGATCGCGCAGGCCGAAGGCCGGCTGACCCTGACCCGCCACCCTGACGGCTGCCTGCTGGTGTATCCGCGGCAAGAGTGGGAAAAGAAGCGCGAGCAGATCGCCGCCTTCCCCATGTCTGCCCGCGCGCTCCAGCGGTTGCTGCTGGGCAACGCCCAGGACGTCGAACTCGACGGATCTGGCCGGGTGCTCATCGCGCCTGAACTGCGCAACGCTTCCGGTATGACGCGCGACGTGATGCTGCTCGGTATGGGCGCGCACTTCGAGCTCTGGGATGCCGCTTCCCTGGCCCGCCGCGAGGCGGAAGACCTGGCTCAGGGGATGCCGGACGTGTTGAACCAGTTTTCGTTCTGAAACCGAGTATGGAATTCGAACATCGGCCCGTGCTGCTGGCGCCGACGGTGGATGCGTTGCTGCTGGCTGATTTCGCCGGCAAGGGCGCGGCACGGTCGGGTCGGCAGGATGGCGCGCAGGCCGATGCAAGGGCGCAGCGCGGGGTGTTCGTCGACGGCACCTTCGGGCGTGGCGGCCACAGCCGCGAGCTGTTGCGGCGGCTGGGTCCCGAGGCACGGCTGGTGGTGTTCGACAAAGATCCCCAGGCGATCGCGGTGGCCAACGAATTGGCCGCTGGCGATGCCAGGGTGACAGTGGTGCACGGCGGTTTTGCCGCCATGCGCGAAGAATTGGCGGCGCGCGGTATCGAGTCGATCGATGGCGTGATGCTGGACCTGGGGGTGTCGTCCCCTCAGTTGGATGACGCCGGGCGGGGCTTTTCGTTCATGCGCGAAGGCCCGCTCGACATGCGAATGGATACGACCCGCGGCCCGACGGTGGCGGATTGGCTGGCGCAAGCCAGCGTGGATGAAATGCGGGAGGTCATAGCAGATTATGGCGAAGAACGGTTTGCTTTTCAGGTTGCAAAGGCGATTGCTGCTCGCCGCGCAACACGGCCGCTGCGCACCACGCTCGAGCTTGCCGAGTGCGTCGCCAGCGCCGTCCGCACGCGCGAAAAGGGGCAGCATCCGGCCACACGCACCTTTCAGGCTCTACGGATTTACATCAATCGGGAACTCGAAGAGCTCTCGCGCGCCCTCGCGTCAGCTCTAGAGCTGCTTGCCCCGGGGGGGAGGTTGGCGGTGATCAGCTTTCATTCGCTTGAAGACCGCATGGTCAAGCAGTGCATCGCGGCGGCGGCCAGGCCGGCCGTCGCGCATGCGCGCCTGCCCCTGCGCGAAAGCGAATTGCCGCAGCCGCTGTACCGCTCTCTGGGCCGCGTCCAGGCCGACGACGAGGAAATTGCCGGCAACGCCCGGGCTCGCTCGGCCGTGCTGCGCGTAGCCGAACGCACCACGGAACCGCTGGGCGCTGATGGCGCGGCCGCGTTCGTGCCGGCCATGCGCGTGCCGGGTGAAGCCGCCCCGGCGCGGCGCGGCGCTCGACGGAGGCCGCACTGATGGGACGCACCGCTTTGCTTCTGGCCGCCCTGCTGATGCTGTCGGCGATTTCGCTGGTTACCAGCCGGTACCAGTCGCGCCAACTGTTCATTGAGCTCGACCGCAGCAATGCCCAGGCCCGCACGCTGGACACCGACTGGCGCCGCCTGCAGCTCGAGCGCGCCGAGCTGGCGCGCAACGCCCGCGTGGACCACGCCGCTCGCGCGGACCTGAAAATGATTCCCATCGTGCCCGACCGCACGTTGTACCTGAACCAGCCGCCAATCCCGGCTGCCGGAGGCGCGCAATGAAGCGCGTGCCGTTCTTCGACAACCCGGTGCTGCGCGGGCAGTTGCCCACCTGGCGTGCGCGCCTGGTGCTGCTGATGCTGTTCGGCGGTTTCGCCGTGCTGGCCGGGCGCGCCCTGTACTTGCAGGGCCTGTCTACCGAATTTCTGCAACAGCAGGGCGAGCGCCGCTATGAGCGCACCCTGACCCTGTCGGCCACCCGCGGCAAGATCCTGGACCGCAATGGCGTCGTGCTGGCCTCGAGCGTGCCGGCACGCGCCATCTGGGCCATTCCCGAGGACGTCAAGCCCGCCACCGGCGCACAGCTGGCCGACCTGGCCAAGCTGCTGGAAACTTCGGTGGCCGATCTGCGCGGCCGGCTGGCCGACGAAGACCGCAACTTCGTGTACCTGAAGCGCCAGGTGCCCATGGAAGTCGCCGACCAGATCAAGAAACTGGACGTGCCGGGCATTCACCAGCAGCCCGAAACGCGCCGCTACTACCCCGATGGCGAAGTCACGGCCCACCTGGTGGGCTTTACCAGCATCGAGGACAAAGGCCAGGAAGGCGTGGAGCTGGCGTTCAACGACCTGCTGTCCGGCACGCCGGGCAGCCGCCGGGTCATCAAGGACCGGCTGGGCCGCGTCATTGAAGACGTGCAGGCAGTGACCCTGCCGGTCAATGGCCGCGACTTGAACTTGTCGATCGATGCCCGGCTGCAGTACCTGGTGTTTCGCGAGCTGAACGAAGCCATGCAGAAGCACCAGGCCGGCGCGGCCAGCGCCATTGTCATGGACGTGCATACCGGCGAGATCCTGGCCCTGGCCAGCCTGCCCACTTTCGATCCGAACCGCCGCGAGACCTTCCACGCGCCCAATCTGCGCAACCGCGCCATCACCGATACGTTCGAGCCAGGCTCGATCATGAAGCCGTTTACCGCCGCGCTGGCGCTCGACCTGGGCCGCATCAATGCCAGCACGCAATTCGAGACGGGCAATGGCGCGCTCCGCTACCAGGGCTCCACCATCCACGACGTCAGTCGCAACGGCACGTTGAACGTGGCCGGCGTGTTGCGCCGGTCCAGCAACATCGGCATGACGCTGATCTCGGAAAAGCTCGAATCGCGCGAAATGTGGGAGCGCTTCACCGAGCTGGGCTTCGGCCGCGCGCCGCAACTGGGGTTCCCCGGCGCGGCGCCGGGGCGCCTGCGCCCCTGGGATCGCTGGCGCCTGATCGAAAAAGCCACAATGGCCTACGGGTACGGGTTGTCGGTGTCGCTGTTGCAGGTGGCGCGCGCCTACACGGTGTTTGCCCGCGACGGCGACATGGTGTCGCCCACCCTGGTCAAGCGCGACAGCGATCCCACCAGCGTCAAGGTGTATAGCCCCAAGGTGGCGCAGCTGATTCGTTCCATGCTCGAGGCCGCGGCAGGCCCTGACGGCGCCAAGGCGGCGCAAGTGCAAGGCTACCGGGTGGCGGGCAAGAGCGGCACCGCGCGCAAGATCGTCGACGGCAAATACAGCACCCAGCGCTACCGCAGTTCGTTCGTCGGTTTCGCGCCGGTATCCAATCCGCGCATCGTCGTGGCCGTGTCCATCGACGAGCCCAAGGTTGGCGGGTACTACGGCGGGGCCATCGCCGCGCCGGTGTTTTCGACCATTGTGGGTGGCAGCCTGCGCATGATGGGCGTGCAGCCCGATGCGCCGTTCGAGTCCACGATTGTGGCCGGCGTGCAGGAGACTTCGCGATGAGCACGGTCCGTCCTCTCGCCGCCGCGGCCGCCGATGCGCTGGCCTGGCTGCGCGCGCGCGTGGCGGCCGGCGCACATTTGCGGCTGGATTCGCGCGACGTGGCGGCGGGCGATGTGTTTGTTGCCTGCTCCGGCGGTTCGGCAGACGGCCGCGCGTTCATCGGCCAGGCCCTGGCGCGCGGCGCGGCCGCGGTGCTGTGCCAGGCGCCGGCGCCGGGCGATGTGGCCACCGACGCGCGCGTGCGCGCCGTGCCCGACCTGCGCGAGTTGCTGGGCGAACTGGCCGACGACTGGTACGGCCGCCCTTCGGCTGCCCTGAGCGTGGTCGCGGTTACCGGCACCAATGGCAAGACTTCCTGCGTCCAATGGGTGGCCCAGACGCTGACCGATGCCGGCAAGCCCTGCGGCAGCATCGGCACCCTGGGCGCCATGTTGCCGGACGGACGCACGCTGGGCGGTGAACTGACCACACCGGACGTGCTGAGCATGCACCGCATCCTGGCTGCCATGCGCGCCGCCGGCGCCCAGGCAGTGGCGCTGGAGGCCTCGTCTATCGGCATCGAGCAGGGCCGGCTGGACGGCGTGCGCATTGCCGTGGCCGGCTTCACGAACCTGACGCGCGACCATCTCGACTACCACGGCTCGATGGAGCGCTACGAGCAAGCCAAGGCGCGCTTGTTCCAATGGCCCGGCCTGGCCGCGGCTGTCATCAATGCCGACGATGCGGCCGGCGAGCGCCTGCTGCGCACGCTGCCGCGCGGCCTGGCGCTGGGCTACACCCAGCAGGATGTACCCACGGCCTTCCAGGCGCGCGAACTGCAGGCCACGGCGCACGGCCAGGTGTTTACGTTGGCCACGCCCGACGGCGAAGCGCAGGTGGTGACGTCGCTGCTGGGCCGTCACAACGTATCGAACCTGCTGCTGGTTGCCGGCGTGCTGTACAAGCTGGGTTGGCCGTTGGCGCAGCTTGCCCGCGCGCTGGCCGCTACCCGGCCGGTTGCCGGCCGCCTGCAGGTGGTCTCGCCGCTGCCCTTGCGCGCCCTTGGGGCCACGGGCCGGGGGCCGCTGGTCGTGGTTGATTATTCCCATACGCCCGACTCGCTGGCTAGGGCCTTGGCGGCTCTGCGGCCGGTGGCCGACGCGCGCGGCGGCCGGCTGGTGTGCCTGTTCGGCTGCGGTGGCGAGCGCGACACGGGCAAGCGCCCGGAAATGGGCCGCATTGCCGCCGATCTGGCCGACAAGATCACGGTGTCCAGCGACAACCCGCGCGGCGAAGATCCGGCCGCCATCATCGCGCAGATCGTTGCCGGTATTCCGCGTGGCGCGCGCCTGCAGGTCGAGGCCGACCGCGCGCGCGCCATCATGCAGACCATCTGGGCCGCCGACCCGGATGACGTCGTCCTGCTGGCAGGCAAGGGCCACGAAACCTACCAGGACGCGGGTGGCGTCAAGCTGCCCTTCGATGACCGGGAATGGGCGCGGCTGGCTCTGTTGCTGCCGCACGCCGGGGCGCTGTCCACCGATACCCGCAGCATCGGCGCCAACGAAGTGTTCCTGGCGCTGACTGGCGAGCAGTTCGACGGCCATGCCTATCTGGCGCAGGCCGAGTCCGCTGGCGCATGCGCGGCCATCGTGGCGCATCCGGTCGATGGCGCGTCGCTGCCGCAGCTGGTGCTGGGCGACACGCGCCAGGCGCTGCAGCGCATCGGCGCGGCATGGCGCGCTCGCTACTCGCTGCCGGTGATCGGCGTGGCGGGCAGCAACGGCAAGACCACTACTAAAGAAATGATTGCAGCCATCCTGGCCGACTGGCAGGGTGAGGCGGGTCGCCTGGCCACGGCGGGCAACTTCAACAACGACATCGGCGTGCCTCTGACGCTGCTGCGCCTGCGCGCACAGCATCGCGCCGCGGTGATCGAGCTGGGCATGAACCATCCCGGCGAAATCGCGGTGCTGGCCGCTTTGGCCGCGCCCTCGGTCGCCCTGGTCACCAATGCCCAGCGCGAGCACCAGGAGTTCATGCATTCGGTCGAGGCCGTGGCGCAAGAAAATGGCGCCAGCATCGAGGCCCTGCCGGAAGACGGCGTGGCGGTGTTCCCTGGCGACGATCCGCACTGCGGCATCTGGGAAGCCCAGGCCGGCGCTCGCCGCGTGCTGCGCTTCGGGCTGCAGCCGGGGTTGGACGTTTATGCCGAGCAGATCGACGCCACGCCGCACGATACGCGCTGCCGTGTGGTCACGCCGGCTGGTAGCGCCGACCTGGTCTTGCCGGTGGCGGGCCTGCACAACCTGCGCAACGCGCTGGCGGCCATCGCCGCGGCCCTGGCCGCGGGCGCGCCGCTGGCCGGCGCCGTACGGGCGCTGTCGGCCTTCAGCGCGGTGGCCGGACGCATGCAGCGCCAGACGCTGGACGACGGCACGATACTGATCGACGACACCTACAACGCCAACCCGGATTCGGTGCGCGCGGCGGTGGACGTGCTGGCTCGGCTGCCGGCGCCACGGGCCCTGGTGCTGGGCGACATGGGCGAAGTGGGCGACAACGGGCCGGCCATGCATCGTGAGGTGGGCGAGTACGCCCGCCAGCACGGCATCGATACGCTGTACACGCTGGGCGAGGCCAGCCGCGACAGTGCGGCCGCATTTGGCCCGGGCGCGCTGGCTTGCGCGTCGGTTGATGAAATCGTGGCGGCGCTGCGTGGCGCGCGGCCAGCCAGCTTATTGGTGAAAGGTTCGCGCTTTATGCGCATGGAGCGGGTGGTGAAGGTGCTGGTGACCAACAATAACAAGACGACGGCCGAGCGCCAGGGAGATCCGCATGCTGCTTGAAATCGCCCGTTGGCTGTCCGACGACGTGCGCGCGATCGGCGTGCTGGAATACATCACCATGCGGGCGGTGCTGGCCTGCGCCACCGCGTTGCTGATCGGCCTGGTGGCGGGCCCGCGCGTGATACGCAAGCTGACCGAAATGAAGATCGGCCAGGCGGTGCGCGCCTATGGCCCCGAGTCGCATCTGGTCAAGACCGGCACGCCCACCATGGGCGGCGCGCTGATCCTGATCGCGGTTGCCATCAGCACGCTGTTGTGGGCCGACTGGACCAACCGCTTCGTGTGGGTCGTGCTGCTGGTGACCTTCGGCTTCGGGTGGATAGGCTGGATGGACGACTACCGCAAGGTGGTCTATCGCGACCCGGAGGGCATGCCGGCCCGGCAGAAATTCTTCTGGCAGGCCACCATTGGCCTGGTGGCGGCGGTGTACCTGGCCTTCGCGGTTTCGGCGCCGGCCAACACCGAACTGTGGCCCTTGTTCAAGGCCTGGGTGAGCAGCGGCTTTGCCATGCCCTTGCCGACCCGCGCCGACCTGATCGTGCCGTTCTTCAAGTCGGTCAGTTATCCGCTGGGCGTGCTGGGGTTCGTGGCGTTGACCTGGGCGGTGATCGTGGGCACCAGCAATGCCGTGAACCTGACTGACGGCCTGGACGGCCTGGCCATCATGCCCACCGTCATGGTGGGCAGCGCGCTGGGCATCTTCGCCTACGTGGTCGGCCGGGTCGACTATTCCAAGTACCTGCTGTTCCCGTACATACCCGGCGCCGCCGAATTGATGGTGCTGTGCGCGGCCATCGCGGGCGCCGGCCTGGCGTTCCTGTGGTTCAACGCCTACCCGGCCCAGGTGTTCATGGGCGACGTGGGCGCGCTGGCGCTGGGCGGCGCGCTGGGCACTATCGCGGTGATCGTGCGGCAGGAAATCGTGCTGTTCATCATGGGCGGCGTGTTCGTGGTCGAGACGCTGTCAGTAATGATGCAAGTGACCTGGTTCAAGTACACCAAGCGCAAGTACGGCCAGGGGCGGCGCATTTTCCGCATGGCGCCGCTGCACCACCATTTTGAAGTCGGCGGCTGGAAAGAAACCCAGGTCGTCGTGCGTTTCTGGATCATCAGCATGATGCTGGTGCTGATCGGCCTTTCCACCTTGAAGTTGCGATGAACAGTTCCGAAACCCCTCGTGCCGACGCGCCGCTTGTCCTGATCCTGGGATTGGGCGAGACGGGCGTGGCTGCCGCGCGCTGGTGCGCCCGGCAAGGGGCTGCCCTGCGCGTGGCCGATACCCGTGCCGAGCCCGGCGGGCTGGCGGCCGTGCGCGCCGCGCTGGCCGATGCGCAGGTCGATTACCGCCTGGGTTGCGGCGAGGCCTTCGATGCCGCGCTGCTCGATGGGGTTTCACAATTGGTATTGAGCCCCGGCCTGGCGCCCGGGCAGGCGCCGGCCCGCGACCTGCTGGAGCAGGCCGCCGCGCGCGGCGTCGAGGTAGTGGGCGAGATCGAACTGTTTGCCCGCGCCCTGGCCGAACTGGCCGAGTCCCGCGATTACCGGCCGCGTCTGCTGACCGTGACCGGCACCAACGGCAAGACCACCGTCACCGCCTTGACCCGCCAGCTGGTCGAGGCCGGCGGCATGACAGTACGCGCCGCCGGCAACATAGGCCCGGCCGCGCTGGCCGCGCTGATCGATGCGCTGGATGCTGACGACCTGCCGCAGGTGTGGGTGCTGGAGCTGTCCAGCTTCCAGCTCGAGACCACCCGCAGCCTGATGGCCGATGCCGCTGTCGTGCTCAACGTGACGCAAGACCATCTGGACTGGCACGGCGGCATGGACGCCTATGCGCAGGCCAAGGCGCGCCTGCTGAAGATGGCGCGCGTCTCGATCGTCAACCGCGACGACCCGCGCGTGGCCGGCATGGTCGAGGCGCTACCCGCCATGGACGTACGCAGTTTCGGCCGCGACCTGCCGGAACTGGTGGGCGACATGGGTTTGGAGCTGGGCCAGGGCATGGCCTGGCTGGTGGCCTGCGAGCCCAATGATTTCGACGAACCCGCGCCGCCCGCGCGGCGCAAGAAAGACGCCCCGCCGCCGCGCCGCGGCGCCGGGCGCATCAGCCGGCTGATGCCGCTCGACGCGCTGCGTATCCGCGGCCAGCACAACGGCCTGAATGCCCTGGCGGCGCTGCAGCTGGCGCGCGTGCTGAATATCGGCTGGGGCCCGATGCTGCGCGCCTTGCGCGAGTACACCGGCGAACCCCATCGCGCCGAGTTCGTGCGCACGATTGGCGAGGTCGACTACATCAACGACAGCAAGGGCACTAACGTGGGCGCCACAGTGGCGGCCCTGGAAGGACTGGGCCAGCCGGTGGTGCTGATCGCGGGCGGCCTGGGCAAGGGGCAGGATTTCTCGCCGCTGGCGCCCGTGGTGACCCGCCATGCGCGCGCCGTGGTGCTGATCGGCACCGACGGGCCCGAGATCGGCCGGGTGCTGGCCGATACGGGCGTGCCCTGCGTAGCCGCGCAAGACATGCGCGACGCGGTGCGCCGTGGCGCCGAGCTGGCGCAGCCGGGCGACGCGGTGCTGCTGTCGCCGGCCTGCGCCAGCATGGACATGTTCCGCAATTACCCGCATCGCGGCGCGGTGTTCGCGGAAGAGGTCGAAGACCTGGCCCGCGACCGGGGAGAGGTGTGATGAGCCTGATCGCCGACCTGACCGCCAGCGTCAACGCCGTGCGCCCCGGGCGCACCCGCATGCGCAACTACGATGCGCCGCTGGTGCTGGCCGCCACCACGCTGTTGTTGCTCGGGTTGCTGATGGTGTATTCGGCTTCCATCGCGCTGGCCGACGGCCCGCGCTATGCCTCGTACGGCCGCTACTATTTCGTGCTGCGGCACGGCCTGTTCCTGTGCGCCGGACTGATGGCGGGCGCGGTGGTGCTGGTGGTGCCGATGCGGGTCTGGCAGCGGCTGGCGATGCCCGGCTTCATGGCGTCGCTGGCGCTGTTGGTGCTGGTGCTGATTCCCGGCGTGGGCCACGAAGTCAACGGCGCCCATCGCTGGATACCGCTGGGCCCCTTGAATTTTCAGCCGTCCGAACTGATGAAGCTGGCCGCGCTGCTGTATGCCGCCGACTACACGGTGCGCAAGCAAGAGCACATGCAGGCCTTCTCGCGCGGCTTCCTGCCGATGGCCTGCGCGCTGGGCGGGGTGGGCATGCTGCTGCTGCTCGAGCCCGACCTGGGCGCGTTCATCGTGATCGTGGCGATCGCCGTGGGCATCCTGTTTCTGGGCGGCATCAACGGCAAGTACTTCAGCAGCCTGCTGGCGGTGCTGGTCAGCACCTTCCTGGCGCTGATCTGGCTGTCGCCGTGGCGTCGCGCCCGCCTGTTCGCTTACCTGGACCCCTGGAACGACGCCAATGCGTACGGCAGCGCGTACCAGTTGTCGCACTCCCTGATCGCGCTGGGCCGTGGCGAATGGCTGGGCGTCGGCCTGGGCGCCAGCGTGGAAAAACTGCATTACCTGCCCGAGGCGCACACCGACTTCCTGATGGCGGTAGTGGGCGAAGAACTCGGCTTTGCCGGCGTGCTGCTCGTGATCATGCTGTTTGCCGTGCTGGTCCAGCGCGGCTTCGACATCGGCCGGCAGGCCATCGCCATGGAGCGCACGTTCGCCGGGCTGGTGGCGCACGGCGTGGCCATCTGGTTCGGCGTGCAGGCGTTCATCAATATGGGCGTGTGCCTGGGCCTGCTGCCCACCAAGGGGCTGACATTGCCTCTGATGAGCTATGGCGGCTCGGGCGTGGTGATGAACCTTTGCGGACTGGCCCTGATGCTGCGCGTGGACATCGAAAACCGCATCATGATGCGCGGAGGCCGCACATGAACGCGCCCACCGTTCTCATCATGGCTGGCGGCACCGGCGGGCACATCATGCCCGGGCTGGCGGTGGCCGACGTGCTGCGCGAGCGCGGCTGGCGCGTGCTGTGGCTGGGCAACCCCGACAAAATGGAAGGCCGGCTGGTGCCGCCGCGCGGCATCGACCTGGTGCCCATGCATTTCCAGGGTGTGCGCGGCCGCGGCGTGGCCGCCATGCTGAAACTGCCGTTCCTGCTGCTGCGCGCCTGCTCGCAGGCCTGGGGGCATCTGACGCGCGTGCGCCCCGATGTGGTGCTGGGCATGGGCGGCTATGTGGCCTTCCCGGGCGGCATGATGGCTGCCCTGCGCGGCCTGCCTCTGGTGGTGCATGAGCAGAACGCCGTGGCCGGCACGGCCAACCGCTGGCTGGCCCGCCTGGCGCGCCGCGTGCTGAGCGGCTTTCCCGATGTGCTGCCGCGCGGCGAAGTGCTGGGCAACCCGGTGCGCCGGGATGTGTGCGCGCTGCCCGGACCGGCGGACCGCTATGCGGGACGTACGGGTCCGCTGCGCATGCTGGTGGTGGGCGGCAGCCTGGGAGCGCACGCTTTGAATACGACCCTGCCGCGCGCCCTGGCCCTGATCGACCCGCAGGCGCGTCCGCAGGTCATTCACCAGGCTGGCGCGCAGCACCAGCAGTCCTTGCGCGAGGCCTATGCTCAGGCCGGCGTGCCGGCCGATTGCCGCGACTTCATTGAAGACATGGCGGACGCCATGGGCCAGGCCGATCTGCTGGTGTGCCGCGCCGGCGCCATGACGGTGGCTGAAGTCGCCGCGGCGGGCGTGGCCGCGCTGTTCGTGCCGTTCCCGCACGCCATCGACGACCACCAGACCGCCAATGCGCGCTTCCTGAGCGATGCGCAGGCTGCCTGGCTGTGCCCGCAGGGCGAACTGACTCCCGAGTGGCTGGCCGACTGGCTGCGCCAGCGCACCCGGCCCGAACTCCTGGCGGTGGCCGAACGGGCGCGCCAGCATGCGCGTCCCCAGGCGGCGGCCGATATCGCCGATGTCTGCGAACAGGCAGCGAGGCGTCCATCATGAAACACAGAATCCAGCATATTCATTTCGTCGGCATCGGCGGATCGGGCATGAGCGGCATTGCCGAGGTGTTGCTCAACCTGGGCTACACCATCAGCGGGTCCGACCTGCAGGAATCGGCTGTCACCCGCCGCCTGGCGGGCCTGGGCGCGCACGTGGCCATCGGCCACACGGCCGCCAACGTGGCGGGCGCTGGCGCCATCGTCACGTCCACCGCGGTGGCGGGCGACAACCCCGAGGTGATCGCCGCACGGGCTGCCGGCATTCCGGTGGTGCCGCGTGCCATCATGCTGGCCGAGCTGATGCGCCTGAAGCGCGGCATCGCCGTGGCTGGCACGCACGGCAAGACCACCACCACCAGCCTGGTGGCCAGCGTGCTGGCCGCCGGCGACCTGGACCCGACCTTCGTGATCGGCGGCCGCCTGACGTCGGCCGGCGCCAACGCGCGGTTGGGTCAAGGTGAGTACATCGTGGTCGAGGCCGACGAATCGGACGCCTCGTTCCTGAACCTGCTTCCGGTGATGGCCATCGTGACCAACATCGATGCCGATCACATGGACACCTACGGCCATGACGTCGCCCGGCTCAAGAGCGCGTTCATCGAGTTCACCCAACGCCTGCCGTTCTATGGCAGCGCGGTGTTGTGCGCCGATGACGCCAACGTGCGCGAGATCATGCCGTTCGTATCGCGGCCGATCACCACTTACGGACTGAGCCCCGACGCTCATGTGCGCGGCGAAAACGTGCAGGCCGACGGCACCCGCATGCGCTTCACGGTGCAGCGCCAGGACCGCGCCACGGCGCTGCCGCCGCTGGCCATCGAGCTGAATTTGCCGGGCCTGCACAACGTGCGCAACGCGCTGGCCGCGGTGGCCGTGGCCACCGAGCTGGGCGTGCCCGACGAGGCCATCGCCCAGGCGCTCGCCTCGTTCAAGGGGGTGGGGCGCCGCTTTACGCAAACCGGTGAATTTCCGGTGCCGGCTGCCCATGGCGGCGGCACGTTCACCCTGATCGACGACTATGGCCATCATCCCGTCGAGATGGCGGCCACCCTGGCAGCCGCGCGTGGCGCGTGGCCCGATCGGCGCATCGTGCTGGCGTTCCAGCCGCACCGCTACACCCGCACGCGCGATTGCTTCGAAGACTTCGTGCGCGTGCTGGGCGGCGCCGACGCGGTGCTGCTGACCGAAGTCTACGCGGCCGGCGAGCCGCCGCTGGTGGCGGCCGACGGCCGGGCGCTGGCACGCGCCCTGCGGGTGGCGGGCCGCATCGAGCCGGTGTTCGTCGAAGACGTGGCCGACCTGCCGCAAGCCGTGCTGGACTTCGTGCGCGACGGCGACGTGGTGGTGGTGATGGGTGCGGGCTCGATCAGCAAGGTGCCCGGCCTGGTGGGAGAACTGGCATGAACCAATCCGTGACCCGGCCCCGTCCCGACGCCAAGGCGCTGGGCAAAGTGGGCGTTCTGTACGGCGGCCGGTCGGCCGAGCGCGACGTTTCGCTGATGTCGGGCAAAGGCGTGCACCAGGCCCTGCTGTCGGCGGGCGTGGACGCCCACCTGTTCGACACCGGCGAGCGTACGCTGGCCGAGCTGGCGGCGGCCGGGTTCGACCGTGTATTCATTGCGCTGCATGGCCGCTACGGCGAAGACGGCACCTTGCAGGGCGCCCTGGAGCTGCTGGGCCTGCCCTATACGGGTAGCGGGCCCATGGCCTCCAGCTTGTCCATGGACAAGATCATGACCAAGCGCGTGTGGCTGCAGCACGGCCTGCGCACGCCTGCCTTCGAGGTGCTGGACGCACAGGCCGAACTGCGCACCGTGCCCGACCGGCTGGGGCTGCCGCTGATCCTGAAGCCGCCGCACGAGGGTTCGACCGTGGGCATCACCAAGGTGGCGGGCTATTCCGACATGAAAGAAGGCTACGCCCAGGCCGCCAAGTTCGACGACGAGGTGCTGGCCGAGCAGTTCATCGCCGGGCGCGAACTGACTGTGGCCGTGCTGGGCACGGGTGCCGCGGCGCACGCGCTGCCGGTGATCGAGATCGTGGCGCCTGGCGGCAATTACGACTACGAGCACAAATATTTTTCGGACGAGACTCAGTATTTTTGCCCTGCCGACCTGCCCGACGCGGTGGCCGCCGAGGTGGCCGACCTGGCGGTGCGCGCATATCGCGCACTGGGCTGCGCCGGCTGGGGACGTATCGACTTCATGCTGGACGCGGACAACCGCCCCTGGCTGCTGGAAGCCAATACCTCGCCCGGCATGACGAGCCATTCGCTGGTGCCCATGGCGGCCAAGGCCATAGGCATGAGCTACGCCGAATTATGTGTATCCATTGTGTCGGAGGCTGCATGCAAAGTGCACAGCCCCGCGCGCAACTCTTGACCGGGACAATCTGTGTGGAACGACGCGCGCACCACCAACCTGATCGCCAACACGCTGGCCGTGCTGGCGGTGGTGGCCATGCTCGCCGCTGGCGTGGTGTGGGTGGCGCATCGTCCGTATTTCACGCTGTCGGCCATCGAGCTCGAGGCGGCGCCCGACTCCGAGCTGCGCTATGTGTCTGCGGAAGCGGTGCGCGCGGTGATCGCGCGGCGCTTCGAGGGCAATTTCTTCACGGTCGACCTGGACCAGGCGCGCGAGGTGTTCGAGTCGGTGCCGTGGGTGCGGCGGGCGTCAATACGGCGCATCTGGCCGGACACGTTGCGTGTGCGCATCGAAGAGCAGCAGCCGTTGGCGCTGTGGAACGAGAACCAGATGATCAATACCTGGGGCGAAGCGTTCACGGCCAATACCGGCGAGCTGGACGACGATACGGTGCTGCCGCAGTTCTCGGGGCCGGAGGGGTCCGAGGGGCTGGTTGTGCAGCGCTACGCCGAGCTGGCGCGCTGGTTCGCCCCGCTGGACCTGCATGTGCGCGAGCTGGACTTGAGCGCCCGCTACGCCTGGAAGGCCACGCTGTCCAACGGCATGGTGCTCGACCTGGGCCGCGACCCGGGGGCCGATGCGCCCGATCCGCATGGCCTGCCCGGCGCGCTGCCGTTTGCCGCGCGCATCCAGCGCTTCGTGCAGGCCTGGCCCGCGGTGACCAGCCGCCTGGAAGGCCGCAACGTCACGCAGGCCGACCTGCGCTACCCGAACGGATTCGCGCTGTCGCTGGCGCCGCTGGCCGACGGGCAATCCAAACCGAAATCTCCATCCACTTCTTCGAAGAAGCGTTAACGCCATGACCCGTGACATCAAGGACCTCATCGTCGCCCTCGATATCGGCACCAGCAAGGTGGTGGCCGTGGTCGCCGAAATCCTGCCGGAAGGGCGCTTCGAAGTGCTGGGCCTGGGCCAGCACGAGTCGCGCGGCATGCGCAAGGGCGTGGTCGTCAACATCGAGACCACCGTCAATTCCATCCAGCGAGCGCTTGAAGAAGCGGAGCTGATGGCCGACTGCAAGATCCGCGACGTCTATACCGGCATCGCCGGCAGCCATATCCGCAGCTTCAATTCCAGCGGGATGGTGGCCGTGAAAGACAAGGAGGTCACCGCCACCGATGTCGCGCGGGTCATCGAGACCGCCAAGGCAGTGAACATTCCCACCGATCAGCAGGTGCTGCACGTGCTGACGCAGGAATTCATCGTCGACGGCCAGGAAGACATCCGCGAACCCATCGGCATGAGCGGCCTGCGCCTGGAAGTGCGGGTGCACATCGTGACCGGCGCGGTCAGCGCGGCGCAGAACATCGTCAAGTGCGTGCGCCGCTGCGGCCTGGAAGTGCAGGACCTGATTCTGCAGCCGCTGGCGTCCAGCCTGGCCTGCCTGACGGCCGATGAGAAAGAGCTGGGCGTCGTGCTGGTGGACATTGGCGGCGGCACGACCGACGTGGCCATCTTCACCGGCGGCGCGATTCGCCACACCGCGGTCCTGCCCATTGCCGGCGACCAGATCACCAACGACATCGCGGCCATGCTGCGCACGCCCACGCCGGATGCCGAGGAAATCAAATTGCGCTACGGGGTGGCCAAGCAAGTGCTGGCGCGGCCCGACGAAACCGTCGAGGTTCCCGGCCTGGGCGACCGTGGCCCGCGCCAGGTCAAGCGCCAGGCGCTGGGCGCGGTGATCGAGCCGCGCGTCGAAGAACTGTTCTCGCTGGTGCAGCAGGTGGTGCGCGACTCGGGCTACGAAGACCTGCTGGCCTCGGGCGTGGTGCTGACCGGCGGCACGGCGCAACTGCCCGGCATGATCGAGCTGGCCGAAGACGTGTTCCTGAAGCCGGTGCGCGTGGCGGTGCCTGATTACGAAGGCAGCCTGTCCGATGTGATGCGCAACCCGCGTTTCTCGACGGTGATGGGGCTGCTGCAAGAGGCGCGCATGCAGCGCGTGCGGGGCCGCAAGGTGGCTGCCCAGACCGGCAGCTTCAAGTCGCTGCTGGCGCGCATGAAGGAGTGGTTCATGAACTGATTTGCAGGGACAGACTGGGGCCTGTCCCTGGCCCGCGCCGCCCGAGAGGGCGGAACGGGCGAAAGGGGAGACGTCTCAAACCCGTTGCGGACCATCCGGCCGGCTTCGGCTTTGAGGCGATTCACAAAAGATAGGTTGTTGGGGAATTTTTGTGATTTGCATATTCAGACTTGTGAGGGAGTCATCATGATGAACTTTGAGATGCTTGAGAACAACACCAAAGGGACCGTTATCAAGGTCGTGGGTGTTGGCGGCGCCGGCGGCAACGCCGTTGCCCACATGATCCGCAGCGGCGTCAACGGCGTGGATTTCATCTGCGCCAATACCGACGCGCAGGCGCTGGCGGCCACCAATGCGCCGGTGCAGATCCGCCTGGGCCGCACCGGCCTGGGCGCTGGCGCCAAGCCCGAACAGGGCCGCGCATCGGCGGAAACCGCGCGCGAGGAAATCCGTTCGGCCCTGACCGGCGCGCACATGGTGTTCATTACCGCCGGCATGGGCGGCGGCACCGGCACGGGCGCGGGCCCCGTCGTGGCCGAGGTTGCCAAGGAACTTGGCATTCTCACCGTCGGCGTGGTCACCAAGCCATTCAGCTTCGAAGGCAACAAGCGCCTGAAGATGGCCGAGGACGGCATCGCCGAACTCGCCAAGCACGTGCATTCGCTGATCGTGGTGCTCAACGAGAACCTGTATGAGCTGATGGACGAGGACGCGACGCAGGAAGACTGCTTCAAGTCCGCCGACGACATCCTGCACAATGCGTGCGCCGGCATTGCCGAGATCATCAACGTCGAAGGCAATGTCAACGTCGACTTCGAAGACGTCAAGACGATCATGGGCGAGCAGGGCCAGGCCATGATGGGCACGGCGACCGCCAGCGGCGCCGACCGCGCCCGCGTGGCTGCCGAGCAGGCCATCGCATGCCCGCTGCTGGAAGGCGTGGACCTGAACGGCGCCCGCGGGGTGCTGGTCAACATTACCGCCAGCCGCTCGCTGAAGATGCGCGAAACGCGCGAAATCATGGAAACGATCCGCAGCTACGCTTCGGACGACGCGACCGTGATCTTCGGCACGGCCTACGACGAGTCGATGGGCGAAAGCCTGCGTGTGACGGTGGTGGCCACCGGCCTGGGCCGCAACGCCGCGCGTCCCCAACTGGTGCAGAACGCCGCCGAAGGGCTGCGCACCGGCACCGACAACCTGCCCATGATGGGCGGGATGGGTCAGCAGGGCGACTACCGCAACCTGGACATGCCGTCGGTGATGCGCAACCCGCGCACCCAGGCGTCGGCCCAGGTGCGCGCGCTGGAAAGCTCGGGCATGGATCACTTCGACATCCCGGCGTTCCTGCGCAAGCAGGCGGATTGATGTAGCAGCACCGGGCCGGGGAACCGGCCCGACTCCCTCGGCGCCGGCCTGCCTTTCCCCGGGTGGGCCGGTCGCGGGGCGGCGCCTGCGTGCGCCGCCCATAAAGGGGACAGGCTTGTCGGCAAATGTTACGCGTACATGGCGCCAAGCTCGCCGGCGAGGTTACAATACGCACTTATGCCGGTGATTTCATTGATTTTTACCGGCGCCCGCCTACCGCACATATCTCCATGTTTCGACAGCGCAGCATCCAGAATCTCGTCCGTACTACCGGCGTCGGTGTCCACTCGGGACGCCGGGTCGAGCTCACCCTGCGCCCTGCCGAAGCCAATACCGGTATCGTCTTTCATCGTGTCGATCTGCCGCAGGTCGTCGACCTGCCTGCGCAGGCCATGGGCGTGGGCGACACCCGCATGGCATCGGTGCTGCAGCAGGGCGACGTGCGCGTGTCCACCGTCGAACACCTGATGTCGGCCCTGGCGGGCCTGGGCATCGACAATCTACACGTCGACCTTACCGCCGAAGAAGTGCCCATCATGGATGGCAGCGCGGCCACCTTCGTGTACCTGCTGCGCTCGGCCGGCATTGTCGAACAAAACGCGCCCAAGCAGTTCATCAAGGTGCTCAAGCCCGTCGAAATCCGTGAAGGCGAGGGCCGCAACCTGAAATGGGCGCGCCTGGAACCGCACGAAGGTTTCGCGCTGGCGTTTTCCATCGACTTCCGTCACCCGGCCATCGATTCCACCGCGAATTTCGCCGAGATCGACTTTGCCACGCATTCGTACGTGCGCGAAATCGCCCGCGCGCGCACCTTCGGCTTCGTCAACGAAGTCGAGGCTCTGCGTTCCATGGGGCTGGCCCGCGGCGGCAGCCTCGACAACGCCATCGTCATGGACGAATACCGGGTGCTGAACAGCGATGGCCTGCGCTACGACGACGAGTTCGTCAAGCACAAGATCCTCGACGCCATCGGCGACCTGTACCTGCTGGGCAAGCCCCTGGTGGCGCGCTACGTGGCGTGCAAGTCGGGCCACGGACTGAACAACCAGCTGGCGCGCGCGCTGCTGGCCCAGCGCGATGCCTGGGAACTGGTCACCTACGAATCGCAGGCGGCGGCGCCCCAGGCGTTCCGCCACGAGTGGAAGCTGGCCTGAGGCTCGATGCGCGGCCACGATGTGGCCGCTTTTACGATTAATTAGTTAGTACGGGCAGGCCCTAGCTGCCCTTGTGGTGCGCCAGCAGCCTGGCTACCGCATCTGCCAGCGGCCCCGGCCGCAACTCCTCGCGCAATTGCTCGAACGCCCCCAGGGCGGTGTCGCCCAGTGGCTCGGCCTCTTTGGGCGGGCGCGGACTTTTTGCGCCGGGCTTGGGCATTCCCGCTTGAACCCTGACGGCAATTTCGTTAAGGTTCCAGCCTTGGGCGCAGAGTGTCTGTGCGATGCGCGGGGCCAGTTGGCGCAGCTTGGCCGCATGCGCGGCGCTGGGCACTGCCAGTTGCAGACGCTGGCCCTCCAGCTTGGCCACGACGCACACGGCCGCCAATGCCGGCGGCAGCACCTTGGCCACGGCATACTGTATTTGCAGATGCGCGCGCGCGGTGGCCAGCACGCCAGCGCCGCGCGCATCATGACCCAGCCAGCTCAGCGCGGTGTTGCTTCCCCGCCGGCTGGCGGAAGAACGTGAGCGGTGTGGCGCGGGTTTGTTCATGCCGGCTCGAATAAACAGGATTACGTACCTTGAAAATCGTGATTATGCACGCCCGCGACGGGCAGGCCGGCCAGGTGGCGCTGGGCGGCGCGCGGCTGGCCCTGGTACTGGCGGCCGTGGTCGCGACCGCGGCCCTGGTAGGCGCCACGGTACAGCGCTACCTTACACCCGTTGCGCCTCCCGCGTATTCCGTCGACTGGGCGACCTATGCCCAGGACACCCAGCCCGCGCGCGAAGCGGCTTTCCTGCGCGAGAACGTCGGGATGCTTGCCGCCAAGGTCGGCGAGCTGCAGGCCAAGCTGGTGGGCATCGATGGCCTGGGCCGGCGGGTTGCCCAGGTGGCCGGGGTGGCCTACACCGACCCTGAACTGGCCGCTGAAATCAACGCGCCAACCGAGGCTGGCCAGGTCATGGACGACCTGTTCACCGACCGCCAGCCCCCGTCGCACGAATCCGCCGAACAGCTGGGCCGCCAGCTCGACGAACTGCAAGCCCGCCTGGCGCAGCAAACCGACAACCTGCGCATGCTGGACGTCGCGCTGACGCGCCGTTCCGCCGACCAGGCGCGCCTGCCCTCGACGCCGCCCATTACCGAGTACCCGTTCCTCAGTTCGTCGTACGGCTGGCGGCGTAACCCGGTCACGCACCGCTATGCCATGCACGAAGGCCTGGATTTCGCCGCCCCGTCCGGCACTCCCATCCTGGCGGCCTCGGGCGGCGTGGTGCTGGAGGCCAGCTACCAGACGGGCTACGGCAATACGGTCGAGATCGACCATGGCGATGGCCTGATCACCCGCTACGCTCATGCCTCCAAGCTGCTGGTCAAGCCCGGCGACCTGGTCGGGCGCGGCCAGGAAATCGCTCGGGTAGGGTCCACGGGCCGGTCCACCGGGCCGCATCTGCACTTCGAGGTCCGGCTGGCCGGGCAGCCGCTCGATCCGCGCCTGTTCCTGCAATCGCCCGACGCGCGGCCGCCCGTGGTGGCGCAGGCGCAGGCGCACGAGGCCATCGCTGGGCAGCCGGTCACCCGCTGAAGCCATCTGCCGCGCTTTTGCGGCCGGGCGGACCACCGGGGCGCAGGTGCGTTAAACTCGATTGTTTCCCAGCGGAATTGCCCGCTCAACCAGATAACAATCCGCCCCGGGCGGAGTCCGGCCCCAGGGGGCGGGGCGCCGCCGGTGGCCGCCACCGACACGCATGGTTTCTTTGCTCAAAAAACTCATAGGCAGCCGCAACGACCGGTTGCTTAAGCAGTATCGCAAGCTGGTTACCCAGATCAACGCGCTGGAATCCAAAACCGCGGCGCTATCCGACCAGGAACTGGCGGCCAAGACCCAGGAATTCCGCACCCGCCACGCCGAAGGCAGTTCGCTCGACGACCTGCTGCCCGAAGCCTTCGCGGTGGTCCGCGAGGCCGGCAAGCGCGTGTTCGGCATGCGCCACTTCGACGTACAGATGTTGGGCGGCATTGCGCTGCACAACGGCAAGATCGCCGAAATGCGCACCGGCGAGGGCAAAACCCTGATGGCCACGCTGCCGGTGTACCTGAACGCCATCGCTGGCCGGGGCGTGCACGTGGTCACGGTCAACGATTACCTGGCCCGCCGCGACGCCGAATGGATGGGCCGGTTGTACCGCTTCCTGGGCATGAGCACCGGCGTGGTGGTGCCGCAGCAGCCCAACGACGAGAAAATCGCCGCCTACGCCGCCGACATTACTTACGGCACCAATAACGAATTCGGCTTCGACTACCTGCGCGACAACATGGAGTACCGCGTCGAAGACCGGCGCCAGCGCGCGCTGGCGTACGCCATCGTCGACGAAGTCGACTCCATCCTGATCGACGAGGCCCGCACGCCGCTCATCATCTCGGGCCAGGCCGAAGACCATACCGAGCTGTACGTGCGCATGAACGCCGTGCCGCCGCTGCTTACGCGCATGGCCTCCGAACCCAAGCCGCACGAGCCCGAGCCCGAGGGCGACTATTGGGTCGACGAGAAATCCCAGCAGGTCTTCCTGTCCGAGCGGGGCCACGAGAACGCCGAGCGCATCCTCAGCCAGCAAGGCATCCTGCCCGAAGGCGAGTCGCTGTACGACCCGCGCCATATTGCCCTGATGCACCACCTGATGGTGGCGCTGCGCGCCAACACGCTGTTCTTCCGCGACCAGCAATACGTGGTGCAAGACGGCGAAGTGGTCATCGTCGACGAATTCACGGGCCGCCTGATGGTGGGCCGCCGCTGGTCCGACGGCCTGCACCAGGCAGTCGAGGCCAAGGAAGGTGTGAAGATCCAGCACGAGAACCAGACGCTGGCCTCGATCACCTTCCAGAACTACTTCCGCATGTACGACAAGCTGTCGGGCATGACCGGCACGGCGGATACCGAAGCATACGAATTCCAGGAAATCTACAACCTGGAAACCGTCATCATCCCCACCAACAAGCCGATGATCCGCAAGGATCAGAACGACCAGGTCTTCAAGACGGCGCAAGAAAAGTACAACGCCATCCTGAACGATATCCGCGACTGCCACGAGCGCGGCCAGCCGGTGCTGGTGGGCACCACCAGCATCGAGAACTCCGAGCTGCTGTCCGGGCTGCTGAAGCAGGCCAAGCTGCCGCACGAAGTGCTGAACGCGAAGCAGCATGCGCGCGAAGCCGAGATCGTGGCCGAGGCTGGCAAGCCGGGTCACATTACCATTGCCACCAACATGGCCGGCCGCGGCACCGACATCGTGCTGGGTGGCAGCGTCGACAAGCAGGTCGACCTGATCCGCGCCGACGAGTCGCTGTCCGAGGCTGAAAAGGAAGCCCGCATCGAGAAAGTGCGCGCCGACTGGAAACCCGCCAACGAGCAGGTCAAGGCGGCCGGCGGCCTGCGCATCATCGGCACCGAGCGCCACGAGTCGCGCCGTATCGACAACCAGTTGCGTGGACGCGCCGGCCGCCAGGGCGACCCGGGCTCATCGCGCTTCTACCTGTCGCTGGAAGACCCGCTGATGCGCATCTTCGCGGGCGACCGGGTGCGCGGCATCATGGAACGCCTGAAGCTGCCCGAGGGCGAGCCCATCGAGGCCGGCATGGTTACGCGTTCCATCGAGACCGCCCAGCGCAAGGTCGAGGGCCGCAACTTCGACATCCGCAAGCAGCTGCTCGAATACGACGACGTCGCCAACGACCAGCGCAAGGTACTGTACGCCCAGCGCAACGAAGTGCTCGAGGCCTCGTCCATCCGCCCGTCGGTCGAAGCCCTGTGCGAAGGCGCCGCCACCGATCTGGTGCGTCAGCATATTCCGGCTGACTCGGTCGAAGAGCAATGGGATGTTCCTGCCCTGGAGCAGGCGCTGGCCGCCGACTGGCAGATTCACCTGTCGCTGTCCGACATGCTGGAAAAAGAATCCAGCCTGACCGACGACGACATTCTCGAACGCGTGCTGGAAGCCGTGCGCGGCGTGTACACCGGCAAGATCGCCCTGGTGGGCGAAGAGGCCTGGGCGCAGTTCGAGCGCTCGATCATGCTGCAGGCCATCGACACCCACTGGCGCGAGCACCTGTCGGCGCTCGATTACCTGCGCCAGGGCATTCACCTGCGCGGCTACGCCCAGAAGAACCCCAAGCAGGAATACAAGCGCGAGGCCTTCGAGCTGTTCTCGGGCATGCTCGACCGCATCCGCGACGACGTGGTGCGCGTGCTGCTGACCGTGCGCGTGCAATCGGCCGAACAGGTCGAGCAGGCCGCCGAAGCCGAGGCCAGCCAGCCGCACGTGCAGAACGTGCAGTATCACCACTCCGACTATGACGAGGCCCTGGCCGGCACTGACGCCGACGCCCAGCCGGCCCAGCAGCCGGTGCGCAACTTCATGCCGAAGGTCGGCCGCAACGACCCGTGCCCCTGCGGCAGCGGCAAGAAGTACAAGCATTGCCACGGTAAGCTGGCGTGAAATCCTCTCCCCGAAGCGCTGAGTTCATTTCCGACGGGGAGCCTGAAGTCGACCGTACCGAGTTTGACCATGCCGTGGTCATGGTGCGCGACCGGCTCGATGCGGTGGCGCCGCACTTCGAGCGGCAGGGGTTCCGCCTGAGCGACCTGGCGGTGCATAACCTGGGGTCGTGCAACCGGCTGGTCGTGCTGGACAACACGTACATCGAACTGCTGGGTTGGCCGCCGGGCGCGCCGCCGGCCCGCAAGGAAATCGCCGATTCTCCGCTCGGCCTGGAAGCCCTGGTGTTCCGCACCCACGACGCCGAGGGTACCTATCGCCGCCTGCGCGACGCCGGCTTTGCGGTCAATCCCGTGCAAGAGCTGACCCGCCTCGCCCACGTCGACGGCCGCGAAATGCAGGCGCGTTTTCACACCGTGCGTTTTGCCCAGCAGCCCGTGCCGGGCATTCGCATGTATTTCTGCCGTCACCTGACGCCGGAATGCGTCTGGACGCCATCGCTGATGGCGCACCCCAACGGCGCATTGCGTATTCGCCGCATCGAGGCGCGCGCCGCCGATGCGCAGGCGGTGGCGCAGCGGCTGGCCCTGGTGACGGATGTCGCGGCCGAGCCGGCCGGCGACGGCTGGGAACTGCCGCTGGGCAACCTGCGCCTGCATGTGGCGGCCGACCCGGCTGCCACGCAGCCGGCTTTGTCGGCCCTGGTGCTGGAAAACCGCGACGGCGCGAGCTACACGCTCGACACGGGCCTGTAGCCCGGCATTGTCGCTAGGCGGCCTCTACCAACTGGTTGACCCCCGTTTGCGCATTGGCCTGCGCCACCCCATAGATGTGCAGCGAGATCGCGATGCCGTCGCTGGCATTGCGCAACTGGTGGATCTGTTCCAGTCCCGGCGCGGCCGTGACCGCCATGCCCGGGCGGCGCACGGCGCTACCCACGGGGCGCGCCAGTTGCGCCTGCGCATCCCATTGGTAGTGCGTTTCGTGCAGTTCGCCCTGTAGCACCCGGTATGTGCACCAGGTCTTGTGGCCGTGCACCGGCGTTGCCTGGCCCGGCCGCCACACCAGATAGAAGATCGTGAAGCTGCCGTACGGGTCGCTATAGGCGATGTGGCGCAGGTAGGTGTCGGCGCGGCCCTCGCGCAGCGGCATGGGCAGGTGGGCCAGCATGCTTTCGGCGTGGGCCGCGCTGCCGGCGAGTTCGTCGAGCAGTTGCCGTTCGGCGTTGCGCTGGGCTGCGCGCACCGTGGCGCACAGGGAATCGAGGCAAGTCAGGGGCTGGCGGCTGGTCTGCATGGCAGGAAGCGGTTTAAGTCGGCAATGCTTTCCATGCTAAGTGCCGGGACGGGAAATGGTTTTGCCAAATGGCGCCCCGCCGGGCCCGGGTTTGGAAAAATTTTGCGTATTGCAGCGGGTCCTATGCAGGCCTGGGGCGCACGGGCCATAATGCGCGCACTCGGCCGGCCAAGGGCGGCAGACATAGGGGAGCATGCATGAAAGTCGCAGTACTGGGTGCAGGGGTGGCGGGTGTGGCCGCGGCCTATTATCTGTGGCGCGACGGCCATGAGGTCGTGGTGCTGGAGCGCCGGCCCGGGCCTGCGCTGGAAACCAGTTTCGGCAATGCCGGCGGCCTGTGTCCAAGCTTCGCGGGCCCCTGGGCCGCGCCTGGCATGGTCGGCAAGGTGTTGAAGATGGCGCTGCAGCGCCAGGCGCCGATCCGTTTTTCGCTGTCGCCCAGCCCGCGCAAGCTGGCCTGGCTGGCCCGCTGGCTGGGCAATTGCAATGCCGAGCGGTTCCGCGCCAACAAGCTGCGCATGCAGCGCGTGGCCCATTACAGCGCCGCGTGCCTGCGGGACTTGGCGGGTTCGGGGCTGCCGGTCGATTTCGATTACCACCAGGACGGCACGCTGCAGGTGTTTCGCACGGAAGCCGACCTGAAGGCCGCGCAGGGCATCACCCGGGCGCTGGACGAATACGAAGTGCCGTGGCAACTGCTGGATGGCGCCGGCGCGCGCCGCCTGGAACCCGCCCTGGCGGCCGCGCGCGCGCCCATCGCAGGCGCGCTGTACCTGCCGCTGGACGGCTCGGGCGACAGCCACAAGTTCTCTACCGGGCTTGCCGCCTACCTGGCGGAGCAGGGCGTGTCGTTCCAGTACGGCCTGCAGATTCGCGCGCTGGCGCAAGAGGGCGGCCGCATCCAGGGCGTGCAGGCCGAGGGCCGCCATGAGCTGATTACCGCCGATGCCTATGTGGTGGCCCTGGGGCCGCAGGCGCCGTTTCTGCTGCGACCGCTGGGGCTGGCGCTGCCGGTGTATCCCTTGAAGGGCTATTCCATTACGGCCCGCATCGACGATGCCGCGCGTGCGCCGCGCGCGGCCCTGATGGACGAATACAACAAAGTGATGATCTCGCGCCTGGGCGACCGGGTCCGGGCGGCCGGCATGGCCGAACTGAAGGGCTATGGCACGGCGGTGGACCCGGCGCGCGTGGCTTTTTTGCAGAGCGTGGTGCGCGAGTGGTTTCCCGAGGGCATCGACCTGGATCATGCGCAGGCATGGGCGGGGCTGCGGCCCATGACGCCGGACGGGCCGGCCATCCTGGGCAAGACGCGCTACGACAACCTGTACCTGGATTGCGGGCATGGTTCCAACGGCTGGACGCAGGCCTGCGGAACGGGCAAGATTGTGGCCGACATTGTCGCCGGCCGCGAGCCGGAAGTGGATCTGGAAGGCCTGACCGCAGAGCGCTTTGCCTGAGGCTCGCCCTTGCCGCCGGCCGCCACCAGGAAAAATGCCATGGACCAGACAGACCTGAAGATTCTGAGCCTGCTGCAGAAAGACGCGACGCGCCCCGTGGCCGAGATCGCCGAGCAGGTCAACCTGTCGGTCACGCCCTGCTGGCGCCGCATCCAGAAGCTGAAAGAAGACGGCGTCATCGAGCGCACCGCGGTGCTGCTCGACCCCCAGGCGGTGGGGCTGGGCCTGACGGTGTTCGTCACCATCAAGACCAGCCAGCACAACGTGAAATGGACGCAGAACCTGATCGGCGCGGTCATGGCGCTGCCGAACGTCGTGGAATTCCATCGCATGGCGGGCGACCTGGATTACCTGTTGAAGGTCGTGGTCGAAGACATGCAGGCGTACGATCGCTTTTACCGTCGGCTGATCGAGGCGGTAGACCTGCTGGATGTCAGCGCCAGCTTTTCGATGGAAGTGATCAAGAGCACCACCGAGCTGCCGCTCGACCCGGGCCAGCGCTGACGCGCGCCGCCGGCCGCGCTACAGCAGGAAGATGGTGGCCAGGCCCAGGAAGATGAAGAAACCCAGCGAATCGGTGGCGAAGGTGAGCAGCACCGACGAGCCGATGGCCGGGTCTTTGCCGAAGCGGGTGCGCACCATGGGCACCAGCACCCCGACCGACGCGCCAACCAGCATGTTGCAGATCATGGCGGCCATCATGACCACCGCGATCGCCAGTGAGTTGGATATGCCCCAGGCGAACAGGGCCGCCACGACGCTGCCGCACAAGCCCACCAGCAGGGTGACCAGCATCTCGCGCTTGACCAGCTGCCACAGGTTGCGTCCGGTGATGCGGCCCATTGCCAGCGCGCGGATGATCATGGTCATGGTCTGGTTGCCCGAGTTGCCGCCAATGCCGGCCACAATGGACATCAGGAACGCCAGGATCACGATGTGGCTGACGGTGTCTTCGAAGCGCGAGGCCACGAACGACGCCGTGGCCGCCGTGCAAAGATTGAACAGCAGCCATGGCGCGCGGTTGCGCAGCGCCATGACCACCGGCGCGAAAATGTCTTCTTCTTGCAGGCCGGCGCGCGACAGCGCCTGCTCTTGCGAGTCTTCGCGCATGACGTCGACCACGTCGGCAATGGTGACGCGGCCGATCAGCCGCCCCTGGTCGTCCATGACGGGGGCCGAGACGAGGTCGTAGCGCTCGAAGGCGCCGGCCGCGTCGGCGTCGGAATCGAGCGGGTTGAGCGTGAGGAAGTCGGTGCTCATGACGGCGCGGACTTCGGTTTCGGGCTCGCTGACCAGCAGCCTCGACAGCGGCAGCACGCCCTGCAGCTTGTCTTGCCGGTCGACCACGAAGACCTGGTCGGTGTGGTCGGGCAGCTCGTGCAGGCGGCGCAGGTAGCGCAGCACGACTTCGAGCGTGACGTCTTCGCGCACGCGGACCATTTCGAAGTCCATGATGGCGCCCACGCTGTCTTCGGGGTAGCCCATGGCTTCGAGCAGCTGCGCGCGCTCTTCTTCGGTGAGGCCCTTCTGGACTTCGGCCACCACGTCGGGCGGCAGGTCGGGCGCCAGGTCGGCCAGCTCGTCGGCATCCATGTTGCCGGTGGCGGCCACCAGGTCCTGGCGGTCCATCGCTTCGATGAGCGATTCACGCACCCAGTCTTCGACTTCGAGCAGCACGTCGGCGTCGTGCTCGGGGCTGACCAGGCGCCAGACATCCTGGCGCTCGTCTTTGGGCAGCGATTCGAGGATGAAGGCGATGTCGGCCGGATGCAGGGCATCGACCAGCGCCTTGAGTTCGGCCTCGTGCTGGCGATGCACCAGGTCTTCGACCAGGGTGGCCTTGCTGTCGCCCTGCTCCTGGCGGTGCACCAGGTCTTCGACGAGTTGCTGGCGGCGCAGCCTTTCCTGGACCTCGGCCAGTGCGTGCTGGGCGTCTTCGGGGTCTAGCCGACGGGGCGTCGCTACAGGCTTGGTCGCGGCGGCGGGCTGCTGCGTCATACGTGGCAAGGCTTAAAGAGTGGGCAGGGGGCGGCTGCGCCGGGCTTCGTCGGTGGCGACGTAGGTCAGGGTGGCTTCGGTGACCTTGACGACTTCCGCATCCAGGCGATGGCGTTCGGCGTAGACCTCGACCGATACGGTAACCGAAGTCTTGCCGGTCTTTGTGATTGTTGCGTAAAAGCTGAGCAGGTCGCCCACGAACACCGGCTGCTTGAACTGGAAGGCGTTGACCGCCACGGTGGCGACCCGCCCGGCCGCGCGCCGCGCCGCCGGGACGGAACCGGCGATGTCGACCTGGGACATGATCCAGCCGCCGAAGACATCGCCATGAATGTTGGCGTCGGCCGGCATGGGCATGACGCGCAGTACGGGGTCGCGCCCCTCGGGCAAGGTGGCGGAAGAGTGGTCAGCGGTGGTCATGGCCCGCTCCTGTCTGGGATGAAGACGGGCCGATTATGCAGGAAAACGCCGCCGCTTGCGGCGGCCCGGGGGTCAGGTGGCCAGCTGCACGATGCCGTAGCCGCCGAACAGCAGCCAGGCATACAGGACGAGGCCCAGCGCCAGCACGCGCGGCCCGGCTTTGCGGATCTGGCTGAAGCGGGTCTCGATGCCGAGCGCGGTCATGGCCATGGTCAGGGCAAAGACGTCCAGCCGGCGGATGGCGGTGACCGCGTCAGACGGCAGGATGGCCAGCGAGTTGACGATGGCGAGCACCAGGAAGCCGACCGCGAACCACGGGATGGGCAGCCGCGCCTTGGCCTGGCCCGGTTCGGCGCGCGCGGCGGCGCTGCGCAGCCACAGGCCCAGCACCAGCAGCACGGGCACCAGCAGGGCGACGCGGGTCATCTTGACGATGGTGGCGACTTCGGTGGTGGCCGGGTCGATGTTGCTGGCCGCGCCCACGACCTGGGCGACTTCATGCACCGTGCCGCCGATGTAGATGCCCAGGGCCTGGGTATCCAGCGACAGCCAGCCCGCGTGGTACAGCACCGGGTACAGGAACATCGACAACGTGCCGAACAGCACGACGGTGGCCACGGCCACGGCGCTTTTGTGGGGAGCGGCGCGCAGGGTCGGCTCGAACGCCAGCACGGCCGCGGCGCCGCAGATGGCGCTGCCGGCCGCCGTCAGCATGGCGGTGTCGCGGTCCAGGCCGAGCAGGCGCTGGCCCACCACGGTGCCCAGCAGCAGCGTGCCCACTACCACCGATACCGACACGGCGAGCCCCGGCAGGCCCACGGCGGCGATTTGCTGGATGCTGATGTTCAGGCCGTAGAACGCCACGGCAATGCGCAGCAGGCGCCGCGCCGTGAAATTGACGCCCGCCGCCCAGTCGGCCGGCATGGTGCCGCGCAGGAAGTTGCCATACAGCATGCCGCACACGATGCCCACCACCAGCGGCGAAAAACCCAGCTGGCGGATGGCCGGCAGGTCGCTCAATTGCATGACGGCGACCGTCATCAGCGCCACGAACAGCACGCCGTTGAGTTTGTCGCGCCAGGGGGTGGCCAGGGGCAGGGCGGTAGAAGTAGACATTCAGGGTTGCGTATATCTAAATAACTTTCAGCAATATTAAATCCGCGCATATTATTTGGGAAATTTTTAATTTCGATATTAAATATAAGAAAATTCAATATCGAGGCTCCGCCATGACGCCAGACCAGCTGTTGACGTTTGCCTATGTGGCCGACACGGGAAATATCAGCCGGGCCGCCAGCCTGCTGCATTTGTCACAACCCGCGGTGTCGGGACAGTTGCGCTTGCTGCAAGACTGGTTCGGCGAGCCCCTGTACCGCCGCAGTGGCCACGGCGTGGCCCTGACGGCCGCCGGAGAGCGCCTGGCCGAGCAAGCCCGCCAGTTGCGCCAGGTGTACAGCCAGGCCCATGCCGCGCGCGATGCGTGGCGCGGACTGGAAACCGGCACGTTGCGCCTGGGGGCCAGCACCACGCCGGCCAGCTACTTGCTGCCGTCGCTGGTGGCGGATTTCCGCCGGCGTTTTCCGTCGGTCAGCCTGCATTTGTCCGACGGCAATACGCGTCAGATTGTGGAGCGGCTGCCGGCGCTGGACCTGGCATTCATCGAGGGCGAGGTGCCGCCCGGCCTGCCCGCCGACACCGCAGTGCACGGCTGGCGTGAAGATGAAGTGGTGGCCATTGCCCGCGCCGATCATTCGCTGGCAGCCAAGGGCGCCGCGCGCATGCGCGACCTGGCCGGCGAACCGCTGGTGATGCGCGAGCCGGGCTCGGGCGTGCGGCAATTGGTCGAGCGCGCCTTCGACAGCGCCGGGCTGGCGCCTTCGGTCGGGCTGGAACTGGCGGGCGTGGAAGGCGTGAAGCAGGCCGTGCGCGCCGGGCTGGGCATCGGCTTCGTATCGTTGATGTCGATGCGGCACGAAGACGGCACGCTGGCGGTGATACGCCTGCTGCCGCGGCCCTGGACCCGCACGCTGAGCATTCTGGTGCCCCATGCCCATGCCTCGGCGCGCGCGGCCGGGCGCTTCCTGGAGGCTTGCCTGGCCTTGCGAGCCGCCGACGACTGATGCGGGCCCGGCCGGCTATCGGCCGGGGGCCGGCCGCGCCAGCCACTGGCGCGCCAGCTCGACCCAGTACGTGCCGCCCAGCGGCAGCAGCTCGTCGTTGAAGTCGTAGCTGCCGTTGTGCAGCATGCAGGGCCCCATGCCGTGCCCGGCGTCGCGATGCCCGCCTTCGCCGTTGCCGATCCAGACATAGCAGCCCGGCATTTCCTGCAACATGAAGGCGAAGTCTTCGGCGCCCATGGTGGGTTGCACGTGCTCGTTGACGTTGTCGGCGCCGACAATGCCGCGCAGCACCTCGGCGCAGAACGCGGCTTCGGGCGCATGATTAATGGTGGGCGGATAGTTGCGGCGGAAATCGAATTCCACGTCGCAGTCGAGCGCGGCGCAGGTGTGGCGCGCGATTTCTTCCATGCGGCGCTCGATGAGATCGAGGGTTTCGAGCGTGAAGGTGCGCACCGTGCCGCGCATGACCGCCTGGTTGGGCACCACATTGTCGGCGCTGCCGGTGTGGATTTGCGTGATGCTGAGCACGGCGGCGTCGAGCGGATTGCGGTTGCGCGTAATGATGGTTTGCAGCGACTGCGCCAGTTGCACGGCTGTCATGACGGGGTCGATGCCCAGGTGCGGCATGCCGGCGTGCGTGCCCTTGCCCTGGATGGTGATGACGAACTCATTGCTCGAGGCCATGATGGGGCCGGCGGTCAGGCCGAACTGGCCCACGGCCAGGCCGGGCCAGTTGTGCATGCCGAACACGGCTTCCATGGGAAAGCGCGTGAACAGGCCGTCGTCGATCATGCGCTTGGCTCCGCCGCCGCCTTCTTCGGCCGGCTGGAAAATGGCATAGACGGTGCCGGCGAAGTCGCGATGCTGCGCCAGGTAGCGCGCGGCCGCCAGCAACATGGCGGTATGGCCGTCGTGCCCGCAGGCGTGCATCTTGCCCTGGATCTGGCTGGCGTGCTCGAAGGTGTTGGCTTCTTGCATGGGCAGCGCGTCCATGTCGGCGCGCAGGCCCACGGCGCGCGGGCTCGCGGTGTTGCCGCGAATGATGCCGACCACGCCGGTGCCGCCCAGGCCGCGATCGATCTCGATGCCCCATTCCTGCAGGCGCGCCGCGACCAGATCGGCGGTGCGGAATTCTTCAAAGGCCAGTTCGGGGTGGGCGTGGATGTCGCGCCGGATGCTGGCGATATCGCGATGCCAGGCAACGATGGGTTCGAGCAGATTCATCGGGGTCTCGTTGAATTGGGCCAAAGGCAACAAAGGTATTATCAAGCAAAATCACCGATAACATGCACGGAGGCTGCCCCATGTCACGTCCCTGGCTCGCGCACTATCCCGATGGCGTCCCGGCCGACATTTCCATCGAACCCCACACGTCGCTGACCGAACTGCTCGACCAGGCCTGCCTGCGCCACGCCAGCCGCGTGGCGTGCACCGCCATGGGCACCGATATTACCTACGCCCAGCTCGACAGCCACGCGCACGCCTTCGCGGGCTGGCTGCAGGGGCTGGGGCTGCAGAAGGGCGCACGCGTGGCCCTGATGATGCCCAACGTGCCGGCCTACCTGGTGAGCATGCTGGGTACGCTGCGCGCCGGTCATGTGGTGGTCAACGTCAACCCGCTGTACAAGGCGGACGAACTGCAGCGGCAGTTGCTCGACAGCGGCGCCGAGGTCATCGTCATTCTGGAAAACTTCGCCCGCACCCTGCAGGACGTCGGCGACCGGGGCGCGCTGCGGCACGTGGTGGTCACCGGTCCGGGCGACCTGCTGGGCGGCCTGAAGGCGCCGCTGGTGAACCTGGCGGCGCGCTACATCAAGCGCATGATTCCCGCCTGGCGCATCGACGGCGCGCTGCGCCTGCCGCAGGCGCTGGCCCGCGGGGCGGCCGCACCGTTCACGCCGCCCGCATTGGGGCTGGACGACGTCGCCGTGCTGCAATACACGGGCGGCACCACGGGCGTGCCCAAGGGCGCCATGCTGTCGCATGGCAACCTGGTGGCCAACGTGCTGCAACTGCAGGCCGTGGCGCGCCCGGCGCTGCGCGACCTGGAACACGGGCAGCTCACCATCATCAGCGCGTTGCCGCTGTACCACGTGTTCGCCATGACCGTCTGCGGCCTTTTCGGCATTTATGCGGGCATGCGCAACCTGCTCATCATCAACCCCCGCGACCAGCCCGCCCTGATCGACGCGTGGCGCAAGGCCGGCGTGAACATCTTCCCCGGGGTCAACACGCTGTTCAATGCGCTGGCGCACAATGCCGACTTCGCCAAGCTCGATTTTTCCGGCCTGCGCCTGACGCTGGGGGGCGGCATGGCGGTGCAGCGGCAGGTGGCCGAGCGCTGGCTGCAGATCACCGGGCGCCCGCTCATCGAGGGCTACGGGCTGTCGGAAACCTCGCCCGTGGCCACGGTGAACCCCACCGATGCGCGCGAGTATTCAGGGTCCATCGGGCTGCCGCTGCCGTCCACCGACGTGGCCATCCTGGACGACGACGGCAATCCCGTGCCGCTGGGCGAGCGCGGCGAGGTCTGCATCCGCGGCCCGCAGGTCATGCTGGGCTATTGGAACAAGCCCGAAGAAACCCGGCGCTGCATGACCAGCGACGGCTTCTTCCGCACCGGCGACATCGGCATCATGGACGAAAAGGGCTATACCCGCATCGTCGACCGCAAGAAAGACATGATCGCCGTGTCGGGCTTCAAGGTGTATCCCAACGAGGTCGAGGCCGTCATCGCGGCGCATCCCGGCGTGCTGGAATGCGCGGTGGTGGGGGTGCCCGACGACCATTCCGGCGAGGCCGTGAAGGCCTTTGTTGTCAGGAAAGACCCCGCGCTGACCGAAGCTCAGGTCATCGACTGGTGCAGGGAAAAACTCACGGGGTACAAGCGCCCGCACGCGGTCGAGTTCCGCGACGAGCTGCCCAAGAGCAACGTGGGCAAGATCTTGCGTCGCGAGTTGCGCCCCGGGCAGTAGCGGCGCGCAAGGCGCCGCGGGGGGGGGCGTTCAGGGGGCGTGGAGGTGCGGCGCCACCAGCTTGTGCAGCGCCTCGACAATGGCCGGGTTGCCGGCCACCACGCGGCCGCCCACGGGCCAGGGGTCTTGGCGGTGCATGTCGTGGCACACGCCGCCCGCTTCGCGCAGGATCAGCGTGCCGGCCGCCACGTCCCACGGCGCCAGGCCCATTTCCCAATAGCCGTCGTAGCGGCCGCAAGCCGTCCAGGCGAGGTCGAGCGCCGCCGCGCCCATGCGCCGCACGCCGCGAGCCGTGCAGATGGCGTCTTGCAGCATGGGCATGTATTGGCTGGCGAATGAAAAATCGCGAAACGGGAAGCCCGTGGCCAGCACCGCATCGTTGAGCGACTGCGTGCGCGAACACGCGATGCGCCGGCCATTGAGCCACGAGCCGATGCCATGCACGGCGGTGAAGAGTTCTTCGCGGCAGGGGTCGTAGACCACGCCGATCACCGGCGTGTCTTCGGCCAATGGGCCGCCGCCGGTTACGCGCGTGCCCGCGTGAGCGACCAGCGCGATCGATACGGCATAGTGAGGAATGCCGTGCAGGAAGTTGGTGGTGCCGTCGAGCGGATCGATATACCAGGTGGCTGGACCTTGCTCGGCGCCGCCGGTTTCTTCGGCCACAATGCCGAACTCGGGCGTGCGGCCCTGCAGCGATTCGATGATGGCGGCCTCGGCCTCGCGGTCTGCTTGGGAAACCAGGTCGTTGCGAGCTTTGTGGTCGATCACCAGGTCGGCGCGGTGGTGCGCGTACGATTGCAGGATGGCGGCCCCTGTGTGGGCCGCCGATACAGCGGTGTCGATGGCGGCAGCCAGGTCCAGCGGTGCAGCCTGGGTCGTGGTGGTTTCTGTCGTCGGCATGAAACCCAGTGTAAGCCTTTGTGGCGGCCAGCCTATCGGTTGGCTGCAAATCGGGACGTTCAACGTGGCTTTCAGCCAACGTCACGGCCTGGTCGCTTTGGGTATGCTGGCGCGCACGGCGCCGCCCGGCCGGATTTTTCCTTTTGCAGTCATGTCATCTTATTCGCCCCTGGTTCCCCCCGCCGCCGGCTTCGACGCCGACGGGCGCTTTCGCAGCGTCGCGTACGGCGACGTCTATCACAGCTTGTCCGGCGCGCTGGGCCAGGCCGAGCACGTGTTCCTGCGCGGCAACGGCCTGCCGCAACGCTGGCGCGGGCGCCAGGCATTCACCGTGTGCGAGACGGGCTTCGGGCTGGGCCTGAATTTCCTGGCGCTGTGGGATGCCTGGCGCAACGACCCCGCGCGGCCGCGTTGCCTGCACATGGTGTCGATCGAGGCTCATCCGTTTGCCCGCGATGCGTTGCGCGACTGGCTGCGGCAACTGGCGCCCGACATCCTGCAGGGGTTGGCCGGCCAGTTGGCCGATCAGTGGCCCGCCTGCCTGCCCGGCCTGCACCGCCTGGAATTCGAGGGCGGCGCGGTGACGCTGACCCTGGCGTTCGGCGCGGCATCGGCGCTGGCGCCGCATTTGCGCGCCCGCGTCGATGCGTATTTTCTGGACGGTTTCGCGCCCGACCGCAACCCCGAGCTGTGGCAGCCGGCGCTGATGCGCGACCTGGCGCGAATGGCGGCCCCTGACGCCACGCTGGCCACCTGGGCCTGCGCCGGATCGGTGCGGCAGGCCTTGCGCGATGCGGGCTTCCGGGTGCGCAAGCAGCCTGGCTATGGCGGCAAATGGCACATGACCGTGGGTGTGCGCGAATCCGCCCAGCCAGAGGCGCCGGCCGATGCGTGGGCCCTGGCGCGCGCCGCCGACGGCGAAGGGCAGGACGAGGTCGTAGTGGTGGGAGGCGGGCTGGCTGGCGCCGGCATTGCCCAGGCGCTGGCGCTGCGGGGGCGGCCGGTGTGCGTCATCGATGCCGCGGGGCCTGCGTCCGCTCACGCGGGCCATGTGGCCGCCGCGCTGACGCCGGTGATCGCGCGCGACGACAACCCGCGCGCGCGCCTGTCGCGCGCCGGCAGCCAACGGGCGCTGGCGCGCTGGGCCGGCTTGCGGCCCGGCGCGGCGCCGCGGCGTTGCGGCACGCTGCAATTGGAACGCGATGCCGGGCGCAGCGCCGCCTTGGCGGAAACCCTGCAGCAATTGCAGTTTCCGGCCGATTGGGTGCGTGCCGTCGACCGCGACGAGGCGGCGGGGCTGGCGGGCGTGCCGCTGGCGCGTGGCGGCGTGTTCTTTGCGGACGGCCTGCTGGTGCAGCCCGCGGCGCTTATCCCCGCCTTGCTGGGCATGCCCGGCGTGCGCCGCGTCGCGGGTTGCGCGGCAGTATTGCGCCGCGTCGCGCACGGCTGGCAGGTGCTGGACGACGCTGGCCAGCTGTTGGGGCAGGGCGCCACCGTGGTGCTGGCCAACGCGTTCGGCGCCCAGGCGCTGCTGCGCGACAGCGGCCTGCTCGACCCGCTGCCGCGCGTGGCGCAGATGCACGCGCTGGCGGGCGAAATCACGCTGCTGCCGGGCCAGGGGCTGGGCGGCGGGCCGCGCTGCATTGTCGGCGGCGAAGGTTACCTGTTGCCGCCGGTAGACGGCTGGTGCGTGGCGGGCAGCACGTATGAACACGGCGCGGCCACTGCCCGGGTCGGCCCGGCCGGCCAGCAGACCAACCTGGGCAAGGCGGCCGGGCTGCTGGGCGGCCTGCCTGCCGCCTGGGCGGCGCTGGCGCCAGGCCAACTGCCGGGCTGGGCGGGCTGGCGCGCCGTGCTACCCGGCCGCCTGCCGGCCGTGGGCCCATTGGGTCATGCTCCCGGCGTGTGGCTGGCCGCCGGTTATGCCTCTCGCGGGCTCAGCTGGTCGGCTCTGGCGGGCGATCTGATCGCCGCCTGCCTGCACGGCGAACCGCTGCCGTTGCCGGCCGATCTGCTTGCTGCCGTCGCGCCGCGCTAGGCCTCGCCTGCCCGTAAAAGAGCCCGCGTTGCCGGACGATGGCCGCAAAACCGCGCCGTAGGCACCGGGGCGCGGCTTGCGCCTGGTAGGTAAGTAAGTGGTTGCTGCGCTTGCCGGCGTGGGCATTTGTGGCTTGCCCGGGGAGTCAATTCCGAACGAAAAAAGGGACCGAGTTTATTTCGAGGGCCAAATCCGTCAAAATAGCGTCTTTTAATTGGTTTTTTGGCTTAAGCCGGGGGATGCTCTGTGCCGCCCAAATTCGACTTTGCCCATACTACCCAGCTCGATTCTGTCGAGCTGTTGTCGTCGCGCTCCAGCCGCATCGATTTCGATGCGGGCGATGGATTGCGTCTGGTAGTCGAGGCGCATGCGCCTGGTGTGTTTCGCCTGCGCTGCGGCGAGGCGAATCTCCTCACCGACGATAAACCCGGCGCCCGCGCCCGGGCCGTCGCCGAAATGTTGCTGGCGCGCCAAGAGGCCGTGGGCGAGTGCACGATTTCTCCGCATGACGACGGCAGTGGCTGGCGAATTGCGCAGGGCGACGTCGCGCTCGACATCCAGTCCGACCCGGTGCGCGTCACGCTGTATCGCGGCGATGCGCGGCTGCTGTCTTCCGACGTCTCGCCGCACGAGCCCGCGTTTGGCCACAACGCGCTCGACGAAGCCGAACATGCTGTCTGGAACGCCGCCTTCGGGCTCGAAGCCGGCGAGCGCGTCTACGGCCTGGGCGAAACCCCGGGCGACCTGAACCGCCGCGACGAATCGGTGGTGTCCGACGATCCCGAGCACCGCGCCTTGCCGCTGGCCTGGAGCCCGCGCGGCTGGGGCGTGTATGTCAACACCATGCATCGCGTGCAGCATGGCGTGGGCGTGGCGCCCGTCGAGACCGCGTATACGGTGTCGGTCGAAGACCCCGTGCTCGACCTGTTCCTGTTCGCCGGTGAGCCCGGCGAAATCCTCAACCAGTACACCGCCCTGACCGGCCGGGCCGGGCAGCCGGTGCTGTGGGCCATGGGCGCGTGGCTGCAGCAGGCCGAAGGCGAGATGCCCACGCAAACCGCCGCGCTGGTTGCCCAGATGCGCGAAATGCAGCTGCCGCTCGACGCCGTCAAGCTGGCGCAGCCGGCCGCGTGGGGCTTCCAGGCCGACAAAACCGTGTTCGAATGGGACGCCCAGCGCTTCCCCGACGCGCGCCAGATGCTGGCCCTGTTTCACAAGCATCATGTGCATGTGGCGGCCACGGGCTTTCCGGGCGTCATCAAGTCCAGCCCGCTGTTCGAGGAACTTGAAGATCGCGGCTGGCTGCTGACCCGCGACGACGGCAGCGCTCAGGTGTTCGACGGCAATGCCGCCACCGCCGGCCGGCCCTACGGCCTGCTCGACCTGACCTACCGCGACGTCTACAACTTGTGGATCGAGCGCCATCGCCAGTTGCTCGAAGACGGCCTGGATGCGCCCGCTTGCGATGCCCAGATCGCCATTCCCGATGGCGTCAGCGCGCGCAACGGCGAAAGCGGCGCCGCGCTGCGCACCATGTATCCGCTGCTGGCGCGGCGCGCGCTGTTCGACGCCGTGGCCGGCCACAAAGTGCCGCCCGAGGGCGTGGTGCCCAGCACCGATTTGTTCCCGGCGGCGCAGCGCCTGCCGTGGCAAATCGGCCCCCAGGTCACCAACGACTGGGCCGGCCTGCAGCACACTCTGCGCACGGCCTTGTCCATCGGCGCCAGCGGCGTGCCAGTGCAGGTGCATTCCATCGGCTCGGCCACCGCGCCGCTCGACGGCATGACGCCCGAGCTCTACTTGCGCTGGCTGACGGCCGGGGTGTTCTCGGCCAATTTCTGCTTCCAGGGGGTGCCTGCCCTGTTGCCCTGGTCGTTCGGCGACGCCGTGCTGGAACAGGCGCGCATGTGGCTGCAGTGGCGCTATCGCCTGGTTCCCTACGTGTTGGGCGCCATCGAAGATTCGGTGCGCACCGGCCTGCCGGTGCAGCGCTCCATGGCGCTGAGCTTTCCGCACGATCCCGACGCCCACGACTGGGACCTGCAATACCTGCTGGGGCCCGCGTTGCTGGTGGCCCCGGTGACGCAGCCGGGCAATAGCGTGCGCGTGTATCTGCCCAAGGGCGACGCCTGGTGGGACCTGAACACCGGCCATCGCTACGAAGGCGGCACCACCTGGACCATCGAATGCGGCACCGACAAGTTCCCGGTGTTCGGGCGCGAAGGGCACATGCTGTGCCTGGGGCCGGTGGCGCAGCACGCGGGCGAATTCAATTCGGCGCGCATCCTGGACGAAGTCTGGATGTTCGGCATGCCGGTCCATAACCCGGTGGTCATGCGCAACAAGATCCGCGTGATGCAGATGCAGGGCTCCAGTTACATCAAGGGCCTCGAGGGCTTGCGCATTCTTCCGTCGGAAGGGCTGGAGGTCAAGCGCCGCGGCGCCGAAGTGCGCATTTCGCGAGCGCGGTAGGCCCACCGCCGAAGCGCTGCGCGCTTCCCCCTCAATGGGGCGGCGTTCCCGGATCAGGTGTCTGACTCCCGCAGGGTGTCGGACACCGAAGCGTGCAACAGCCGTTCGAACTGCAGAGTGCCCGCTCAGGCCCGGTGCCTGACTCCCGGGGGGACAGACACCGGGTGCGCAATAGCCCTCTGTTGCGGGTGCCCGCCATCCGGGCGGGTTCGGTGTGCTATGGTTCGGCGCGCATCGCGCTCCTCGGCGGTTTTTATATAACTAAAAGCTATTAAAAAGAGAACAAACTGTCGTTCTCTTTGGAAGCGCGCTCCGCCACAATCGCAACGTCATGATTCACATCGAAAACCTCTCAAAGACCTACGCCACGCCGCACGGACGCTTTGAGGCATTGCGCAACATCAGCCTGCACGTCGAGCAGGGCGAGGTGTTCGGCATTATCGGCCCCAGCGGGGCCGGCAAAAGCACCCTGGTCCAATGCATCAATCTGCTTGAGCGCCCCGATGGCGGGAAGATCGTCATCGGCGGCACCGCCCTGACCGGCCTGGGCGAGGCCCAACTGCGCAGCCAGCGGCGCCGCATCGGCATGGTGTTCCAGGGCTTCAACCTGCTGGCGCGCCGCACGGTGTATGGCAACGTCGCGCTGCCGCTGGAAATCGCCGGCGTGCCCGCCGCGCAGATTCCGGCCAAGGTGGAGCGGCTGCTGGCGCTGGTGGGGCTGGAGCACCTGCGCGACCGCTATCCCAGCCAGATCAGCGGCGGCCAGAAGCAGCGCGTGGGCATTGCCCGCGCGCTGGCCAACGACCCCGACGTGCTGCTCAGCGACGAGGCCACCTCGGCGCTGGACCCGGAAACCACCCATAACATCCTGGCGCTGCTGCGCGACATCAACCGGCAGACCGGCATTACCGTGGTGATGATCACGCACCAGATGGAAGTGGTGCGCGAGATCTGCGACCGCGTGGCCGTGCTGTCGCAGGGCGAGGTCGTCGAAATGGGCCGCACGCAAGACATCTTCGCCACGCCGCGCCACGAGGTGACGCGCGCCATGGTGTCGGCCGCCACCGCGTCTGACCTGACCGACGCCACGCTGGCCGCCACCCGCGAGCGCATGGCCGACCTGCAGGCCCAGCGGCCGGGCAGCGTGGTGCGCCTGCTGCGCATCCGGCTGGCCGGCGGCGCCTCGGCCGGCACGCTGCTGTCCGACCTGACGCGCCAGCACGCGCTCGATGTCAGCCTGGTGCAGGCCCGTGTCGACGACATCCAGGGCGTCGCCGTCGGCACGCTGTTCGTGCTGGCGCAAGGCACGGCCCCGGCTCTGGGGCAAGCCCTGGCGGCGTTGGCCGCCCAAGACATATCTGTAGAAGAAATCGCACATGAGTCCGCAACTGATCGAACTGCTCGCCACCTCGCTGCTTGACACCCTGTTGCTGGTGGGCGTGCCCAGTCTCATCGCCGTGCTGGTGGGCATTCCCATGGGCGTGGTGCTGGTAGTTACGGCCCGCGGCGCCATGCTGCAGAACCTGGCCGTCAACCGCTCGCTGGGGGCGGTGGTCAACATCACCCGTTCGGTGCCCTTCATCATCCTGATGGTGGCCATCATTCCGTTCACGCGGCTGATCGCGCAAACCTCGATCGGCACCACGGCGGCCATCGTGCCCCTGTCGGTGGCCGCCATTCCGTTCATGGCGCGCATTGCCGAGAACGCCATGCGCGAAGTGGATGCCGGCTTGCTGACCGCCGCGCGTGCCATGGGCGCCAGCCCGCTGCAGATCATCATGAAAGTGCTGCTGCCCGAATCGCTGCCCGGCCTGGTGGCCGCCACCATCGTCACCGTGATCAGCCTGATCGGCTACTCGGCCATGGCGGGCGCCATTGGCGGCGGCGGCCTGGGCGACCTGGGTATCCGCTACGGCTACCAGCGCTTCCTGCCGGAAGTCATGCTGGCGGTGGTGGTGGTGCTGGTCGTGCTGGTGCAGGTCGTGCAGGGCTTCGGCGACTGGCTGGTACGCCGCATGTCGCACCGCTGAACTGAATTCACGCCACGTTTTTTCACCTGGAATCTCACGCAACATGAGCATCACGTTCTTCAAGTCGCTGGCCGCGCTGACCCTGGGCGCCGCCGTTTTCGCGCAACCCGCGCTGGCGCAGGACAAGCCGCTGAAAGTCGGCGTGACCGCCGGGCCGCACGCGCAGATTTTCGAAGTGGTCAAGCAAGAGGCCGCCAAGCAGGGAGTGAAGGTCGAGATCATCGAGTTCAGCGACTATGTGCAGCCCAATGCGGCGCTGTCGGCCGGCGACCTGGACATGAACAGCTACCAGCACCAGCCCTACCTGGACGCCGCCAATGCCGACCGCGGCTACAAGCTGGCCAGCATTGCCAAGACGGTGATTTTTCCCATTGGCATCTACAGCAAGAAGGTAAAGAGCCTGGACGAGCTGAAGCCGGGCGCCCAGATCGGCATTCCCAATGACCCCACCAACGGCGGCCGGGCCCTGTTGCTGCTGCAGGCCCAGGGGCTGATCAAGCTGAACCCGGATGCCGGCCTGAAGGCCACGCCCATCGACGTGGTGGAAAATCCGCGCAAACTGCGCTTCGTGGAACTGGACGCGGCCCAGCTGCCGCGTTCGCTGGACGACACCGATGCGTCGGCCGTGAACACCAACTTCGCGCTGGAAGCCGGCCTGGACCCCAACAAGGACGCCATCGCCCGCGAATCGGCCGATTCTCCGTACGCCAACGTGCTGGCGGTGCGCGAACAGGACAAGAACCGCGCCGACCTGCAAAAGCTGGTGGGCATCTACCAGAGCCCGGTCGTGAAGGCCTTCATCGCCGAAAAATTCAAGGGCGCGGTGGTAGCCGCCTGGTAAGGCTTTTTGACAGCCCGGCCCAAGTGCGTCATAATCTCGCGCTTCGGTCGGGTCGTTAGCTCAGTTGGTAGAGCAGCGGACTTTTAATCCGTTGGTCGCGCGTTCGAGTCGCGCACGACCCACCACGAATACCCGGGCATCTTGCCCCAAGCATCAAAATACTGGCGCCACCCCGCTTCTTGCCGGGTGGCGCTTTTGCTTGGGCCGCCTGGCAAGGCGGGGTGGTTTGGGTCGCCCGGCAAGGCCGGGTGGCGGTCACCCGTCGGACGCCGGCCGGGCCGACGCCCGCACCGCAAATACCGCGTTCGCCTTCAGCATGACCTTGCCTTCCACTTGCAGCAGGCAGGTGGCGTAGAGCAGGCGGCGGCCTTGCTTGTCTATGGTTACGTGGGCCTCGAGCCAGTCGCCCGGCTTGACCGCGTTCAGGTACTCGACCGACATCTGCACGGTTACCACCGACACCTGCGCCTGCTGCACGATGCAGTAGCCCAGCGCGGTGTCGGCCAGCGTGGCCAGCAGCCCGCCATGGGCGATGTTGTGCATGTTGGTATGCGGCTCGGCCACGCGCATGGCCAGTATGTTGCTGTCGGTGCGCCGGTAGAAGGCGCCCAGATCGGCCAGGTGGGTCATGAAGGGGCTGCTGGGACGCCAGGGCTCGAAACCGTCGGGTATGGATTGGGTCATGGAAAATAGCGGCAAATACGGCCCGCATGCCACGGATGCCGCGGCTGGGCCAACAGCGCACACAGTATCAGAAGCCACGGGGATGGCGGCGGGTTGACGCGCCGCAACCACGAACGCGCAAGCGGCCCGGAATTCGTTATATAGTTCAGTTTATAGCGAGAGCCACTCGACACCGGAGCCGCGATGCCCGTCCTGCGAATTGTTCTTGGCCTGGCTGCCGCCAGCGTGGCCGCGTCCGCTGTCGCGGGCGAGGTGCAGGTCGCCGTCGCGGCCAATTTCACGGCCGCCATGCAGGCCATTGCGCGCCAGTTCGAGCAAGACACCGGCCACAAGGCGGTGGCGGCATTCGGCGCCACCGGCCAGTTCTATGCGCAAATCAAGAACGGCGCGCCGTTCGAAGTGTTCCTGGCGGCCGACGACGTCCGCCCTGCGCGCCTGGAGGCCGAGCGGCAAACCGTGCCCGGTTCGCGCTTTACTTATGCCACCGGCTCGCTGGCGCTATGGTCGGCACAGCCCGGCTATGTCGACGGCCAGGGCGCCGTGCTAAAGCAGAACGCGTTCCGCCACCTGGCCATTGCCAATCCCAAGGCCGCGCCGTATGGGCTGGCGGCCACGCAGGTGCTGGACAGGCTGGGCCTGGCCGCCGCCGTCAAGCCCAAGATCGTGCAAGGGCAGAGCATTGCCCAGACCCAGCAGTTCGTGGCCTCGGGCAACGCCGAACTGGGTTTCGTCGCCCTGTCGCAGGTGTACAAAGACGGCCAGCTCAGCGCGGGCTCGGCCTGGCTGGTGCCGGGCGAACTGCACGACCCCATCAAACAGGACGCTGTTATTCTGGCAAAAGGCAAAGACAACCCCGCCGCCCAGGCGTTCGTCGACTACCTGAAGGGTCCCAAGGCCGCGGCCATCATCAAGTCGTACGGCTACCAGGTCGCGGCGCAATAACCACGAGGAGCCGTGCCGCCGCATGCCCCTGGACTCATCGGACCTGGCCGCCATCTGGCTGACCATCCAGCTGGCGTCGCTGACGACCCTGCTGTTGCTGCTGATAGGCACACCCATCGCCTGGTGGCTGGCGCGCACGCGTTCGCCCCTGAAAGGCCCTGTTGGGGCGGTGGTGGCCCTGCCATTGGTATTGCCGCCCACGGTGCTGGGCTTTTACCTGCTGGTGGTCATGGGGCCACAGGGGCCGGTAGGGCAGGCCACCCAGGCGCTCGGGCTGGGCGTATTGCCATTTACCTTTGCGGGCCTGGTGGTGGGCTCGGTGGTGTATTCGCTGCCTTTTGTGGTGCAGCCTTTGCAGAATGCCTTCGAAGCCATTGGCGCGCGCCCGCTCGAAGCGGCCGCCACCTTGCGCGCCAGCCCACGCGACTGCTTTTTCTCGGTGGTGCTGCCGCTGGCGCGGCCCGGGTTCATTACCGCGGGCATCCTGGGGTTCGCGCATACGGTGGGCGAGTTCGGGGTGGTGCTGATGATAGGTGGCAACATCGAGGGCCGCACGCGCGTGGTGTCGGTGCAGATCTACGACCACGTCGAGGCGCTGGAATATGCGCAGGCGCACTGGCTGGCTGGCGGCATGGTTGCGTTCTCGTTCGTGGTGCTGTTGCTGCTTTATACGCGGCGGCGCGCCGCCACGGTGTGGTAGCCCGATGATGGCCGTGACGCAGCGCGTAGCAAACGATACAACGGGCATCGAAGCGCGCTTGCGCGTGAACTACGCCGAATTCTCGCTGGAACTGGACCTGCGCCTGCCGGGCCGCGGCGTGACGGCGCTGTACGGGCATTCGGGGTCGGGCAAGACCACCTGCCTGCGCGGCGTGGCCGGCCTGACGCCGGTGGCGCAAGGTTATCTGCGGGTCAACGGCGAGGTCTGGCTCGACACCCAGGCCGGCATCAACGTGCCCACGCACCGGCGGGCCCTGGGTTATGTATTTCAAGAGGCCAGCCTGTTCCCGCACCTGACCGTGTTGCGCAACTTGCAGTTCGGCCTGACGCGGGTGCCGGCCGGGCAGCGCTGCGTCGACCTGGACCAGGCGGTTGAACTGCTGGGCATCGCGCACTTGCTGCGGCGCATGCCGGCCGGGTTGTCGGGCGGCGAGCGCCAGCGGGTGGGCATGGCGCGCGCGCTGCTTACCAGCCCGCGCCTGTTGCTGATGGATGAGCCGCTGGCGTCGCTGGACGTCGCTCGCAAGCAAGAGATTCTGCCGTACCTGGAACGCCTGCACGGCGAGCTGGATATTCCCGTGCTGTACGTCAGCCATGCGCCGCAGGAAGTCGCGCGGCTGGCCGACCATCTGGTGCTGCTGGAAAACGGCCGCGCCACCGCCAGCGGCCCTATCGGGCAGATACTGTCGCGCCTGGACCTGCCGCTGGCGATGGGCGACGACGCATCGGTGATGGTGGCGGGGCACGTGGCGGACTTCGATCCGGCCTACCGGCTGATGTCGGTGCGCTTGCCCGGCAGCGCGTCCTGCCTGCGCACAGTGCACGACGGGCTGCCGGCCGGCCATGCGGCGCGGCTGGCCATCAAGGCGCGCGATGTCAGCGTGGCGCTGGAGCGCCCGCAGGGCAGCAGCATCGTGAATGTGATTCCCGTGCGCGTGCTGGACATGGCGCCGGCGGACAACCCCGACCACATCCTGGTGCGCCTGGACGCCGACGGCACGGCGCTGCTGGCCCGCATCACGCGCTATTCGCGCGACCAGCTGAAGCTGGCGCCGGGCATGCCGGCGTGGGCGCAGATTAAGGCCGTGTCGGTACTGGGTTGAGCGGCGCGCGCCGCGGCGGCGGGCGGTTCAGGCAAACAGCTGCCGCATGTCCAGCCCGCGGATGATGGCCGCCGTGGCTTCGACCAGCGCCGGCAGCGGATGCCGCAACGGTGTGGCGAGCGTCAGGTTGTTCATGATGGTGGGGTCGACGATTTCCGAGCACACCAGGTAATTGCGCCCCGGCATATCGTGCAGGGCCGAGCGCGGCAGAATAGTGTAGAGCGTGTCCTGCGTCATGGTTTCCAGAATGGTGTGCACCACGTCGACCTCGGCGACGATGTCCAGCACTACGTCCAGGTCACGGCAGGTTTTGTCGACCAGCGCGCGTATGGTGTTGGGCACGCTGGGCAGCACCAGCGGATAGCGGCCCAAGTCGCGCGCGCGCACGCGCGCAGGCGGCAGGGGGCGGGATGACCTGGCGTACGCCAGCACCAGGTCTTCGCGGTATACCGACTCGAACCGCACCAGCGTGGAAGGCGGCGGATCGTACAGCAGCGCCAGGTCGACGCGGTCTTTCGCCAGCCATTCGTTCATTTCAGAACTCAGGCCTTCGGCCAGCGTCAGCGCCGCCTCGGGATGCTGGCGCCGGAAGGCCTGCACGATTTGCGGCGCCAGCCGGCGCGCCACGCGGTGCGGCATGCCCAGCCGCACCTTGTCCTGCTCTGTAGACGCGTAGGCCCGCATGTCCTGCCGGGCGTGCTGGGCCAGGGCATCCAGCGCCTTGGCGTGCGCCAGGAAGCGCAGGCCCGCCGGCGTGGGTTCGACGCCGCGCCCGGTGCGCGCCAGCAGATGGTGGCGCAGTTCGGCCTCGAGCAGCTGGATCTGCCGGCTGAGCGATGGCTGCGACAGGCCCAGCACCTCGGCGGCGCGGGACAGGCTGCGCATCTCGCAGGCCATGATGAAGTAGCGGATTTGTTTCAGATCCATAGCGGCAATGGTATACGTTTTTTCTATATCAGAAGTCAGCTTCCCGCCATTGCCGAGCGCGGGCGGGCTGCGCATCATGCGGGATTCACGGTTATTCAGTTGCTTCCATGCCTGATTGCGCACCTCCGCTAGCCCAGATCACGCCCGTCGGCCAAACGCTGCCGGCGCATGCCTGTGACAGCCATTTCCACATTTTTGGCCCGGCAGACGTCTTTCCATATGCCGAGCAGCGTCCCTATACGCCGCCAGACGCGCCGTTCGAGCAATTGCGCCGCCTGCATCGGCAGCTGGGCATCAGCCGCGGCGTCATCGTGCAGCCGGGGTGCCATGGCTACGACATGGCGGCCACGCTGGATGCGCTGGACCGGGGCGCCGGCCAATACCGTGCCGTGGCGCTGCTGGCGCCCGATGCCGACGAACGCCGCATCGCCGAGCTGGACCGCCGTGGCGTGCGAGGGGTGCGCTACAACTTCGTGGCGCATCTGGCCAACGCGGGTTGGGACGAACTGGCCGCGATGGCGCCGCGCATTGCGCCGTTCGGCTGGCATGTGTGCATCCATTCCGACCAGGCTTCACTGCCCGGACTGCTGACGCGCCTGAAAACCCTGCCCGTGCCGTTCGTGATCGATCACATGGGGCGGGCGGCGGCCGCACAGGGCACCACCAGCGAGGCCTTCCGGGCCTTGCTCGCGCTGCGCGGGCACCCGGGCGCGTGGGTCAAGATCTCGGGGCTGGACCGGGTGTCCAGCAGTGGCGTGCGCCCCTTCCAAGATGGCGAGCCGCTGGTGTCCGCCTTGCTGGACGCCATGCCCGAGCGCCTGCTGTGGGGCACCGACTGGCCGCATCCCAATGTGGCCGGCGCCATGCCCGACGATGGCGAACTGCTCAACACCTTTCTGCGCCTGTGTCCCGATGCGGACCTGCGGCGCCAGATTCTGGTGGACAACCCCGACCGGCTCTATCGCTTCGAGTCCGTCGATTCCCCCTGATTTCCCTGACGAGCACAAGCATGGAACAAATGCTGATCAAATTTCCGGAAGAGACGATCGATGCCGCCACCCTGCGCGCCTTGCCGGGCGCCGGCCAGGGCAGTGCGTGGCTTTACCACGCGGCCGACCACACCGAAACCTATGCGTTGCTGGACACCCCGGCCGATCCGCAGGCCTTGCGCGACGCGCTGCGTGCCAGGCATCCGCGCGCGCAGGCAGTGGCGCTGGCGCTGACCACCGATGTCGCGGGGCAGGCCGCGGGCCAGCCGGCGCCGTGGTTCTATGTGGTGGAAACCGATATCAAGGCGGGCGCGGAAATTGATTTCGACCGCTGGTACGAAGAAGAACACCTGCCCGGCCTGGCGGCGGTGCCGGGCACGGTGCGCGCGCGCCGCTACCTGGCCCGCGAGGGATCGCCGCGCTATTACGCCTGCTATGACCTGGCCAGCCGGGAAACCTTCGGTTCGCCGCCCTGGCTGGCGGTGCGAGCCACTGACTGGAGCAGCCGCGTGCGGCCCAATTTCATCAATACGAAGCGCACCATGTTCCGCCGGGCGCCCGTCAACCAGGAGACCTGAAGCATGCCTCGCCTGAATCCCCCGGACGTCGAGGGCATGTCGGCGCACCAGCGCCGCATTTACGACGCCATCGCCAGCGGCCCGCGCGGCCGCGTGCGCGGGCCGCTGGCGGTGTGGCTGCACCGCCCGGGCCTGGCCGAGCACGCGCAGGCGCTGGGCCAGTATTGCCGCTACGACTCGAGCCTGAGTCCGCGGCTGTCCGAGCTGGCCATCCTGACCATGGCGGCCTGGTGGCGGTCGTCGTTCGAGTGGTGGGCCCATCAGCCCATTGCCGTCAAAGCGGGGCTGGATGCCGCCATTACCGAACAGATCCGCCTGGGCGACACGCCGTCTTTCCAGCAGGACGATGAATCGGTCGTGTACCGCTTCGTGCGCGCGCTGCTGGAAACCCGCCAGGTGCCCGACGAGCTGTACCAAGAGGCGGTGCGGGTGCTGGGCGCCGAGAGCGTGGTCGACCTGGTCGGCATCGCGGGCTACTACACGTTGATATCGATGACCATCAACGTCTTCGATATTCCGCCAGGCGATGGCAGCACGGTGCAGTTCGGGCGCTGAGCCGCCGCAACCTTATGCAGAAGGAACAATCATGACAGGTCGATTGCAGGGCAAAGTGGCGATCGTGACGGGCGCGGGCAGCGTCGGCCCGGGCTGGGGCAATGGCCGCGCCATCGCCTATCGTTTCGCGCAGGAAGGCGCGCGCGTGTTCGCGGTAGACATGAACGCCGACGCCATGGAAGAAACCGTGGCCCGCGTGCGCGAGGCCGGCGGCCAGATCGCCACCTGGCAGGCCGACGTGACGTCGTCGGACGCCGTGCGCGACATGGTGCAGGCGTGCGTCGATGCCTGGGGGCGCATCGATATCCTGGTCAATAACGTGGGCGGCTCGCGCAAGGGCGGTCCGGTGACCCTGGACGAAGACGCCTGGGACAAGCAGATCGATTTCAACCTGAAGAGCGTCTACCTGGGCTGCCGCCACGTGCTGCCGCTGATGGAGCAGCAGGGCGGCGGCGCCATCGTCAACATTGCGTCGACCTCGGGCATACGCTGGACCGGCTCGGCCCAGGTGGGCTATGCCAGCGCCAAGGCCGGCGTCATCCAGCTGTCGCGCGTGGTGGCGCTGGAATATGCGAAGAAGAACATCCGCTGCAATAGCGTGATTCCCGGCCAGATGCACACCCCCATGGTCGAAGTGCGGCTGGCCGGCCAGCGCACCGGCGGCGACGTGAGCCAGTTGCTGGCCCAGCGCCAGGCCCGCATTCCGCTGCCCTTCATGGGCGACGGCCTGGACACCGCCAATGCGGCGCTGTTCCTGGCTTCGGACGAGGCCCGTTTCATTACGGCCACGGAAATCGTCGTCGACGGAGGCATGAGTGCACGCTGCGACTGAAGGCTCCATGCCCACCCGCTATCCCGACCCGGCGGTGATCGCGCTGGACCCGCGCTTCAAGGAACTGGTGCTGCCGCTTGCCGCCATCGAGCGGCTGGCCACCGGCAGCCGCTGGGCCGAAGGGCCGGTATGGTTCGGCGACGGCCGCTACCTGCTGTGGAGCGATGTGCCCAACGACCGCATCATGCGCTGGGACGAGGTCTCCGGGCAGACCCACGTATGGCGTCATGCGTCCAACCACGCCAACGGCAATACGCGCGATCGCCAGGGGCGGCTGATTACCTGCGAGCACCTGGGGCGCCGCGTGACCCGCACCGAGCACGATGGCCGCATTACCGTGCTGGCCGACCGGTACCAGGGCAAGCGCCTGAACTCGCCCAATGATGTCGTGGTGAAGTCGGACGGCTCGATCTGGTTCACCGATCCGCCGTTCGGCATCATCGGCTATTACCAGGGCGAGAAGGCCGAGCAGGAACTGCCGGCGGCCATTTACCGCGTCTGTCCCGACAGCGGCGCGGTCGAACGGGTATGCGATACGGTCAACGGCCCCAATGGCCTGGCGTTCTCGCCCGACGAAAAGCGCTTGTATGTCATCGAGTCGCGCTCGCGTCCGCGCAACGTGCTGGTGTTCGACGTGTCGAACGACGGGCGCGCGCTGGGCCCGTCGCGCGTGCTGTTCGACGCGGCCGACGGCACACCCGACGGTTTTCGCGTGGACGTCGACGGCAACCTGTGGTGCGGCTGGGGCATGGGCACGCCCGAGCTGGATGGCGTGCGGGTCTATTCGCAGCAGGGCGAGCTGCTGGGTCGCATCGCGCTGCCTGAGCGCTGCGCCAATCTGTGTTTCGGCGGCAAGCACCGCAACCGTTTGTTCATGGCGTCCTGCACGTCGATTTATTCCCTGTTCGTCAACACGCAAGGGGCGGCAGCCCCCTGAGCGACTATTCCTTCCTATAAGCACACTGAGGAGAAAAGCATGTATACCCGGATAATCAAGGGTCTGGCCATCGGCCTGCTCGGGCTGGCCGCGGCCGGCGCGCACGCGCAAACCAGCACCAGTTTGGTGGTGGCGTTCCCGGCGGGCGGCCCCGCCGATTCGCTGGCCCGCGTCGTGGCCGCGGAGCTGGAAAAAGAACTGAAGCACCCGGTGGTAGTCGAGAACAAGCCCGGCGGCAACGGCGCCATCGCCGCCACCTTCGTGGGCCGCGCGCGCCCCGACGGCCAGACGCTGTTCCTGAGCTCGGTCGGCGCCATCTCGATCAACCCGTCGCTGTACCCCAAGCTGATCTACGATCCCGCCAATGATTTCGTGCCGGTGTCGCTGCTGGTATCGGTGCCCGAAGTGCTGATCGTGGGCCCCGGCAGCGCCGCCAAGGACGCTAAGGCCTTCGTGGCGCAGGCCAAGAGCGGCGACGTGTCGATGGCCTCGTCGGGCGTGGGCAGCATGCCGCACATGGCGATCGTGCAGCTGGAAAAGTCCATCGGCGCGAAGATCCTGCACGTGCCGTACAAGGGCGCCGCGCCGGCCATTACCGACACCATCGGCGGGCAGGTGGGCGGGTTCATCGGCGACGTCTCGGGCCTGATGCCGCACATTAAGTCGGGCAAGGCGCGCGCGCTGGCCATTGCCGCGCCCAAGCGCTCGCCCGTGCTGCCCGATGTGCCGACCTTCGACGAGCTGGGCGTGCCGAATGTCTACGCCAACAACTGGTACGGCGTATTCGCGCCCAAGGACACCCCGGCCGATACCGTGGCTGCGCTGAACAAAGTTATCGGCAAGGTGCTGGCCTCGCCTGAACTGAAGGCCTACGAGCAATCGACCGGCGTCGAGCTTTCGCCCACCACGCCGCAGCAGTTCGCCGACATCGTGCGCGATGACACGAAAAAATGGGGCGACCTGATCCGCGCGGAAGGCATCACGGTAAATAACTGAGCGGGACGGCGGGCGGCCTGGGGTGCCAGGTTGACGCCTGGCCAGACGCCCGGCGCAATGGCCGCCGGGCCTGTTCCGCGGGCGGCCAAACTTGGCTAAACTTGCGCGGCTTTTTGGCCCACAACTTTCCTTTGGCGTCTCCATGCCGCGCCTGCCATCGTATTCCGTCGACCTGGTCTCGCCCGCCACGCTGGGCGGACACGACGCCGCCAACCCTTGTCTGAGCTGCGGCGCTTGCTGCGCCCATTTTCGCGTCTCGTTCTACTGTGGCGAAGTCGCGGGCGAGAACGGCGGCACGGTGCCCGTGGATCTGGTGCGCCCCATCAGCCCGCTGCGCGTCTGCATGGCCGGCACCGAACAGGGCGGGGGACGCTGCGTGGCCCTGCGCGGCGAACTGGGGCAGCCCGGCATCCACTGTGCCATCTACCTGCAGCGGCCCACCCCTTGCCGCGAATTCGAAGTGTGGCAGCCCGATGGCTCGGTCAACCCCGACTGCCAGCGGTTGCGGGCCGCGCTGGGCCTGCCGCCGTTGGCGCCGCGCCCCGACGCCGAGAACGATCCCCAGGGGCCGGTGCACCCCCACCAGCCAGCGGCTGCCTGAAGCAAGCCGCAAGGCACAGCCGTGGCTGACGCTGGCGGGGGGCCGTAGTAGCATCGGCGCTACGGCAGCTCAGGAGACACAGGCATGGCGGTGCGCACAGATTTCCCGGATGGCCTGGCGCGGTGCGCCTGGGTGGACGGGTCGGTTGATTACCGACGCTATCACGACGAAGAATGGGGCCGACCGGTGGACGACGACCGCGCCCTGTTCGAGCAGTTGAGCCTGGAGGGCTTTCAGTCGGGCCTGAGCTGGCGCACCATTCTCGACAAACGGGAAGGCTTTCGCCGCGCCTTCGCCAATTTCGACATCGATACCGTGGCCCGCTATACCGCGGCGCGCGTCGAAAAACTGGTGGCCGACGCGGCGATCGTGCGCCATCGCGGCAAGATCGAGGCGGTCATCAACAACGCGCGGCGCGCCCGCGAAATGCGCGAGCGGCACGGCTCGCTGGCCGCCTATTTCTGGCGCTACGAAGCGCCGCCCGCCACGGGCGCGGCCGGACCCGTGTCGCAGTCGGCGCAGTCGCTGGCCTTGTCCAAAGACCTGAAGAAGCTGGGCTGGAAGTTCGTCGGCCCCACCACCGTGTACGCCTTCATGCAGTCGGTCGGCATGGTCAACGACCACAGCCCGCATTGCCATCATCATGCCGAATGCGAACAGGCCCGGGCACGCTTCGTGCGTCCTTAAGGCTTGCCTTCGGTAGTGTCGCACCTGCTTGGCGCAACGCGGCGGGGCTTCGACACCATCGTTGGTCGGGCAGATTTGGAAAAATCCGTACACATTCCTTGTCACAGATTTCCGCTTCCGCCTATACCCTGATAGCCAGGCCGGGCGGCATCGGGACGGCCCGGCAAAGGAACCGTGGCCATGACGCGCACAAAAAAAGTACTGATCGGGCTGGGCGGAGCCATTGTCTTGCTGCTGGCGGCCCTGGTGCTGGTGATCGCCCTGTTCGACTGGAACCAGCTCAAGCCCACCATCAATGAGCGCGTTTCCGCCGCCCTGGGCCGGCCGTTCGCCGTCAATGGCGACCTGACCGTGCAGTGGCGGCGGCCCGTAGACGAGCCGGGCTGGCGCGGGTGGGTACCCTGGCCGCACATCAGCATGGACGATGTATCGATCGGCAATCCCGACTGGGCCGAGGAGCCGGCCATGGCCACGCTGCAGCGGGCCGAGTTCAGCCTGTCGCCGTTGCCGCTGCTGAGCCACCATGTGGTCATCCGCCAGATCCAGCTGACCCGGCCGGCCGCGAGTCTGCTGCGCCTGAAAGACGGTCGCGCCAATTGGGTGTTCACCCTGCCGGACACCGGCGAACCGTCGCCCTGGGTGATGGACATCGACGAAATCGGCTTCGACCAGGGGCAGGTGCAGTTTCGCGACGAAACCCTGCGCGCCGACATCGAGGCGCAGATCGACCCGCTGGGCAAGCCGGTGCCGTTTGCCGCCATCGCCGGCCAGGCGCCGGCAAGCCAGGCGGATGAAGCGCCGCCGCAGCAGGCCCAGGCGGCGGCTGCGCCCGAGTACGTGTTCGGCTGGAAGGTAAAAGGGCGCTACAAGGGCCTGCCGCTGCGCGGCGACGGCAAGATCGGTGGCATGCTGGCCGTGCGCGACGCCAGCCGTCCGTTTCCGCTGCAGGCCGATGTGTCGGTGGGCGACACGCGCATCGCGCTGGCGGGCACGCTGACCGACCCGGCCAACCTGGGCGCGCTCGACCTGCGGCTGGAACTGTCCGGCGCCACCATGTCCGACCTGTATCCGCTGATCGGAGTCACTTTGCCCGACACGCCGCGCTATTCCACCGACGGCCGGCTGAGCGCGCGCCTGCGCGAGCCGGGCGGCGCGGTGTTTCATTACCGCGATTTCAACGGCAAAGTGGGCGCCAGCGATCTGCATGGCGACCTGACGTTCACGGCTGGCGAACCACGGCCCAAACTGGCGGGCAACCTGAATTCGCGCCTGCTCCGCATGCGGGACCTCGGGCCGCTGGTGGGCGTGCCGCCCGCGGGCCAGGCCAAGAGCGCTTCAAAGGACAGCCCGAAGCGCCCGCCCGGCGGCAAGGTGCTGCCCACGCAGGAGTTCCGCACCGAGCGCTGGCGCGTAATGGACGCCGACGTCACGCTGGCCGCCGAACGCATCGTCTACGACGAAGACCTGCCCATTACCAAGCTGAGCGTGCACCTGGTCATGGACAACGGCCTGCTCACGCTGGACCCGCTGCGTTTCGGCATGGCCGGCGGCACCATCGACACGACATTGCGGCTGGACGGCAGCCGCACGCCCATGGCCGGCAAGGCGCGGATCGCGGCGCGCGGCCTGCGCCTGAAGCGGCTGTTTCCGAAAGTGGAATCGATGCAGCGCGCCCTGGGTCAGCTCAACGGCGACGCGGCGCTCAGCGGTACCGGCAATTCCGTGGCGGCGCTGCTGGGCAGCGCCAGCGGCGATACCCGGCTGCTGGTCAATGATGGCGTGATCAGCCGCGCCTTGATGGAAATCGCGGGCCTGAACGTGGGCAACTACGTGGTCAGCAAGCTGTTCGGCGATGAAGAGGTCAAGATCAACTGCGGCGCGGCCGACCTGCATATGCAGCGCGGCGTGATGACGCCGCGGGTGTTTGTGTTCGATACCGAGAACGCGCTGGTGCAGGTGGACGGCACCGTCAACTTCAAGGACGAGACCCTGGACCTGGACATCAAGCCCCGCAGCAAGGGCGTGCGGGTTTTTTCGCTGCGTTCACCGCTGTATGTGCGAGGCACGTTCGGCGACCCGCAGGCTGGCGTGCACGTGCTGCCGTTGGCCGCGCGCGGCGCCGGGGCGGTAGCGCTGGGCGTGTTGCTGACCCCGGTGGCCGGCCTGCTGGCCCTGGTGGCGCCCAGCGCCGGCGAAGACGACAACCAGTGCGCCACGCTGCTGCAGCAGATGCAAAAACCGCCCAAGGCGCCGCCGGCCCAGGGCCGCGCGAACGGGCAGGGGGCGGGCAAATAGGGGCGGCCGGTAGGGGCGGCAGGTAGGGCGCGCGCCGGAAGCGGTTCAGGCCGTGCCGGCCAGCGCGTCCCAGGTCAGCATGGCAAGGCGCACCGACTGCTGCAACATTTTGCGCGACGCGCCGTCGCGAGCCTGGATCGCCATGCCGTGCAGCACGGTGGCGTAGTAGGAGGCCAGGGCGGGAAGGTCTGTGTGCGCGGGCAGTTCGCCGTGCCGCACGGCCTCGCGCAACCGCTGCAGAATCAGCGCCTGGGTGTGGCGCCGGCTGTCGCACAGCATTTTCTGGACGGGGGCATGTTCGTCGGTGCCCGTGGGCGCGCCCAGCACGATCAGGCAGCCCTTGGGCCGGCCCGGCTGAGTGCCGGCGCGGACCGCGGCCAGCAACATGTTCTCGATGCCGGCCCGGACCGTGGGTGCGCTGAGTAGCTCGGCTTGCGTGCAGCCACCCTCGCGGCTGCCGTACAGCGCCACGGCGTCGCGGAACAACTGCTCTTTTGAGCCGAACGCGCTGTACAGGCTGGGCGCGTTGATGCCCATCGCGGCCGTCAGGTCGGCCAGCGACGTGCTTGCGTAGCCCTTTTCCCAGAACAGATCCATGGCCTTCTGCAAGGCCGTGTCGCGATCGAAAGAGCGGGGGCGTCCTCGGTCTGCCATAAGCGCGATTCTACTCGTCGCACGCCGGGCTTGACGGCCGCATGGGATTGGAGCGATGATATTTGTATTGATTACTACAAATATGGACTCACCATGTCAGACCTGCAAGGCAAGATCGCTTTTGTTACCGGCGGCAGCCGGGGTATTGGCGCGGCCATCGCGCGCCACCTGGCCGCGCGCGGCGCTGATGTCGCCATTACCTACGTCAGCACGCCCGAGCGCGCCCAGGAGCTGGTGGCGGAACTGCGTGGCGCGGGCCGGCGCGCCCACGCCTACGCGGCCGACGCCGCCGACCACCAGCAGGTGCGCGCCGCTGTCGAACAGGCCGTGCGCGACCTGGGCGGCCTGGACATCCTGGTCAACAACGCCGGCATCTTCATCGCGGGCGGGCTGGACACCCTGTCGCACGCCGATTTCCAGCGCACGCTCGATGTCAACGTAAGCGCCGTATTCGCCGCTACCCAGGCCGCGCTGCCGCACCTGCCGCGCGGCGGGCGCATCATCAACATCGGCAGCTGCCTGGCCGGCCGAGCCGGCGACGCCGGCCTGGCTGCGTATTCGGCCAGCAAGGCGGCGGTGGCGGGCTTGACCAAGGGCGCGGCGCGCGACCTTGGGCCGCGCGGCATTACCGTCAACGTGGTGCATCCGGGCCCCATCGATACCGACATGAATCCGGCCCAGCGCGAAGGCGCCGCCGAAAGCGCCGCGCGCCTGGCGCTGCAGCGCTATGGCCACGTCGACGACATCGCCGGCATGGTGGGCTACCTGGCCAGTCCGGCCGCGGGCTACGTCACGGGCGCGGAAATCTCGGTAGATGGCGGGTTCGCTGCTTAAACGAACAGGCCGTCGGGCCTGGCGAACAGACCGGGCTTAGCCCTCGCTGGCGCGCGCGTATTCCGTGGCGATCTGTTCGCTGGCTGTCCATAGGCGGCGCGCGCTTTCGTCGATGACTTCATCGGTCATCGACTCCGACGGCAGGGTTTGCGCCAGGCTGCCCACGACACGCTTGTCGCCGGGCAGCAAGATGGGCACGGCCACGCCGCCCAGGCTGGGCGTGATGCGTTCGCGACTCAGGGCATAGCCGCGCCGCCGGATCGCCGCCAGGTTCTTGCGGAACGCATCCCACGAATCGCCCAGCTCGGCCGCGGCGATGGCGGCGCCGTTGCGCAGGTAGGTCTGCCGCACGCGGTGCGGCGCCAGATAGGCCAGCAGGGCCAGCGACGCCGCGCCCTGGAACAGCGGAAACGGCACGCCGCGCGCGCGCCGCACCATGATGCGGCGGCCCTTGTGGGTAAGCATGTCCGGGCCTTCTTTGTAGATGCACAGCACCTGGTCGCGGTACAGGTTGTGCAACAGCAGCACGCGGTTCTCGGCGTGTAGCGTGCGCAGCACCTTGCGGCCCGCCAGGTAAAGCGGGTCGGTCAATTGCAGCAGGTGTTCGAGTTCGATGATGCGCGGCCCCAGCGCATAGGTGCCGCCCGACGAGGGCGCCAGCAGGCCCGCATCGCACAGGGCCTTCAGGTACCGGTACGCCGTCGAGCGGGTATAGCCCAGCAGCGCCGAGATCTCTTCGATGCGCAGGATAGGCCGGGCGAGCGAGAACAGGTCGAGTATCTCGAAAGCCTTGTCCAGGCTGGTGGAAGCATTTTCCTTGGCGGTCACGGAGGCAGTCCGAACAGGGTGAATCGATAAAGCGAACAGGCGACGCCCCACATGATAAGCGCCGTAACGCGTCTGTCTATTCGAGAATATTAAAAAATCCCAAAATACGGGAATATTGACTTTATCAAAATAGCGGGATATTGTTCATGACAACGCGGCCCATTCCGCCGCAAGCCCTCCACCGCCATGGCCGATCCCGCTACGACGCGCCCGCAGAAACCCCTTACCGGCCGCGTGCCGCCGCAAGCGGTGCGGCGCCGCGAGTTTCCGGCTCTGCCGGCCGAAATACTGCAGCGCTACGCCCGCATTGAAGACCTGACCGCCACCGCGTCCGACGCCATGGACAAGCTGGGCCTGGCCGGCGTGGTGCCGGCCTCGGTGCTGGCGCCGCAGTTACCGGCGGCGCGCCTGGTGGGGCAGGCCGTCACCGTGCGCAATACCGAACGGCCGGAAGCCGTGGGCGCCGCCGCGCAGGCAGGCCAGAGCCGCATGGGCGAGCACGAGGCTTACAACCTGGCCGAGCCCGGCAACGTGGTGGTCATCGAAGGCCTGCCCGGCGTGTCCAACCTGGGCGGCCAGTCGGCTAGCGTGGCCCATCGCGCGGGTTGCGCGGGCGCCATCGTCGATGGCGGGTTCCGCGATCCGCGCATGGCGCGCGCGCTCGGCTTTCCCATCTGGGCGCGCGGCGTTACGCCCATTACTGGTAAGTGGCGCCTGCAAACGGCCGAGATCAACGGGCGCGTGCGCATCGGTGGCGTGGCGGTCGAGGCCGGCGACCTGGTGCTGGCCGATGAATCCGGCGTGGCCTTCGTCCCGTATGCGCAGGCGCAGGCCGTGCTGCAGGAAATGGAACACATCCAGGCCGGTGATCACCGGCAGCAACGCGATATCGCCGCCGGCGTCGACCTGCAGACGCTGGCAAGCACCAAATACAAGTAGTCCGATAAACGTTCCTCAAAGAGGGAGCCATGGAGACAAGTATTGAATGCGTGGTCGGCGCAGCCGACATCCTGGGCGAAGTGCCGCTATGGTGCGACCGCACGCTGCGGTTGTGGTGGGTGGACGTGCGGCGCAGCGCGCTGCAGTCGTACGACCCCGCCACGGGCCGGCACCAGGCGCGCCGCCTGCCTGAAGGCATGCTGGTGGGGTCGATCGCGCTGCGCGAGGCGGGCGGCTTTCTGCTGGCCACCAACACCGGCCTGTACCGCTACGATCCCGACGTGCCGCAGCCCCCGACGTTCCTGGCCAACCCCGAGGCCGACAAGCCGGCCAATCGCCTGAACGACGGCAAGTGCGACCGGCGCGGGCGTTTCTGGGTGGGCAGCATGCGCGATGCCCAGCGCCTGCCCGAAGGCACCCTGTACCGGTTCGACCCCGACTATGCCTGCCATGCGCAATTCAACGAGATCGTGGTGCCGAACTCGATCGCCTGGAGCCCCGACGACCGCACCATGTACTTTGCCGACACGCATCGGCAACTGATCTGGGCGTTCGACTTCGACGTGGATGACGGCGTGATCTCGAACCGCCGCGTCTTCAAGGACTGGACCCACCATCACGGCCGCCCCGACGGCTCGACGGTGGACAGCGAAGGCTACCTGTGGAACTGCATGGTCGCCAGCGGCGAGCTGGTGCGCCTGGCGCCCGACGGCAGCGTCGACCGCGTCATCGCGCTGCCGGTCACCAACCCCACCTGCCCGGCGTTCGGCGGGCCGGACCTGGCCACGCTGTACGTTACCAGCCATTCGCAGCGCATTCCGCCCGAGCGCCTGGCGGCCGAGCCCTGGGCCGGCGCGCTGCTGGCTCTGGATGTTGGCGTGAAAGGCCTGCCCGAGCCGCGCTTTGCCGGCTGAACGCACAGAGGAGATCTCATGCGTATCCTGACTTTGATGCTGGCACTGACCAGCATGCTGGTGGCCGCGCCGGGCGCGGCGAACGATGTGGTGCGGCTGGTGGTGCCGTTTTCGGCGGGCGGGCCGGTGGACCAGGTGGCGCGCATCCTGGCGCCGGGCCTGGAAGACGCGCTGGGCGCTACCGTGGTGGTCGAGAACCGCGGCGGCGCGGGCGGCACGGTTGGCACCAACTACGTGGCCAAGTCCCCGCCCGACGGCCGTACCGTACTGATGGCGACTTCAGGCTTCGTGATCTCGTCGCAGACCACCGCCAACCTGCCGTACGACCCGCATAAAGACCTGGAACCCCTGGCGCTGGTGGGCCAAGTGCAGACATTGCTGGTGGTGCGGCCCTCGCTGGGCGTGAATACCCTGGCCGAACTGGTGAAACTGGCCAAGTCCGGCAAGCCTCTGTCGTTCGGTTCTACCGGCGTGGGCGGCACCATGCACGTGGGCGGCGAACTGCTGAACCACGCCGCCGGCATCCAGGCGCTGCATGTGCCGTATCGCGGCGCGGCGCCAGCCATTACCGCGCTGATGGCCGGCGAAGTCGATATGGTGAACGCCGACGTGCCCGTGCTGCAGCCCTATGTGAAAAGCGGCCGGGTCAAGGCGCTGGTGATCTACGACACCAAGCATTCCGTCGAACTGCCCGACGTGCCCGACGCCGTCGAAGCCGGGTACCCGCAACTGCTCATGAGCAACTGGTACAGCGCCATGGTGCCCGCCGGCACGCCGCAGGCAGCGAAGCAGAAGCTAGAGCAGGCGTTTCTCGCCGCGATCCGCCGGCCCGACATCGCGCAGCGTCTGTCCGAAGCCGGCCTGCGCGGCCCCATGGGCACGGCCGACTTCCGGAAGAAACTGGACGCCGAGTTCGAGCGCTGGGTGCCGTTCCTGCGCGACGTCGGACTGAGCGCGAAAAAATGAGCGACGCCGCTTTCACGCCCGTGCATCGTTTGCTGCAGCTCGGCCCACTGCCGCCCGGCCTGCAGCGCGAGGCCGCCAGCCGGTATGTGCTGGAGCCGCTGTGGACCCAGCCCGAGCCCGCGCGGTTCCTGGCCGAGCAGCAGGGCGCCTTCGACGGGGCCATCATGATGTCGCGCCATGGCTGCTCGGCGTCCGTCATCGAATGCCTGGCCGCCGCGCCGCGTCCCGGCGTGGTGGCCTGTTTCGGCGTGGGCTATGACGGCATCGACCTGGCCGCGGCCCGCCGCCACGGCGTGCAGGTCAGCACCACGCCCGACGTGTTGACCGATTGCGTGGCCGATACCGCGCTGGGCCTGATGTTGGCCTGCGCGCGCCAACTGGTGGCGGCCCATCGGCATGTGCAGGAAGGCGCCTGGCTGCAAGGGCCTTTTCCGCTGGCTACCCGGGTCAGCGGCAAGCGGGTTGGCATTGTCGGCCTGGGCCGCATCGGCCAGGCCATCGCGCGCCGCGCCGGCGGCTTCGACATGCCGGTGCGCTACCACGGGCGCAGCGCGCGCGCCGGCGTGCCGTACGAGTTCGAGCCTGACCTGCACGCGCTGGCGCGCTGGGCCGATTTTCTGGTGTTGGCCTGCCCCGGCGGGCCGCAGACGCGCCACCTGGTATCGGCCGACGTCCTGCAGGCGCTGGGCCCCGAGGGCTACCTGATCAACATCGCGCGCGGCAGCGTGGTCGACGAAGACGCGCTGGTCGAGGCCATCCAGGACGGCCGCATCGCGGGCGCCGGGCTGGACGTCTATGCCGACGAGCCGCGCGTGCCGGCCGGCTTGCTGGGCACCGACCGCGTGGTGACCTTGCCGCATGTGGCGGCATCCACGCGCGAAACCCGCCACGCCATGGAGCAGCTGGTGCTCGACAACCTGGCCGCCTTCTTCGCCACCGGCAAAGTGCTGACCCCGCCCGCCTGACGACCTGCCTGCCTCATGATCATTGAACACCGCACCTATACCGTGCCGCACGGCACGCTGGACGATTACCTGGCGCGCTTCGAGCGGCAGGCGCTGCCGGTGCTGCGGCACCATCTCGGCCACCTGGTGGGCGTGTATGTCAGCGAGATCGGCCCTTTGAACCAGGTGTTGCACATCTGGGCCTACGACAGCCTGGCCGATCGCGAGCAGCGCCGCGCCACCCTGGACGCCGACCCGGACTGGATCGCCTTCAAGCAGGGCAATCGCGGCGCGTTCATCGCGCAAGAAGTGAAAATACTGCGCCTGGCGCCGTTCTCGCCGCGTCCCGGGCAGCCGTCCGCATGAGCCGCGCCACGCCCTGCGCGCACAGTGCGCTGAAAGCCAGGCTGGCGCGCGGCGAGCTGGCCATGTCGCTGATCGTGCGCAGCGCGCGTGGCCCCGAGATTGCGCTGGTGGCTCGCAGCAGCGGCTTCGACGCGCTGTACATCGACCTGGAGCACAGCCCGCTGTCGCTGGATACCGCCAGCATGCTCTGCATTGCCAGCCAGGCGGCAGGCGTCACGCCCCTGGTGCGCGTGCCGCAGGCCAGCGCGGCCTGGGTGTCGCGCGCGCTGGACGGCGGCGCCATGGGCGTGATCGTGCCGCACGTCGAAGACGCGGCCACGGCCCGCGCCGCCGTGGCGCTGGCCAAGTATCCGCCGCTAGGGCAGCGCTCGGTGTCCACCACCTTGCCGCAACTGGCCTACCAGGCCATGCCGGCGGCCGAGTCGCAGTGCCTGCTGAATCGCGAGACGCTGGTGGTGGCGATGATAGAAAGCCGCCAGGGCCTGTGGCATGCCGACGAGATCGCCGCCGTGGAAGGCATCGACATGCTGCTGGTTGGCGCCGGCGACCTGGCGGCCGACCTGGGCGCCGCCGGCCCGGCCGTCCAGGCGGCGCTGCGCGACGCGTTCGATACCGTCATCGCCGCGTGCAAGCGGCACGGCAAGGCGGCCGGGGCAGGGGGGCTGGCCGGCCAGCTCGACCTGCTGGCCGAAGTCGTGGCGGCGGGCGTGCGCTACGTGTCGGCCGGCACCGATACCGGGTTCCTGCTGGCGGGCGCGCAGGCCAAGGTCGCCGCCATACGCGCGCGATGCCCGCCCGGAGCCGATGGCCGATAAGTTGTCCACGGTTTGTGCACCGGGTTATACACGTGGTTTGCACGGGCTTATCCACAGCCTTGTCCCCAGGCTGGGCCGAGGGCGGTCAGGGTGGATGGTGGGCGAGAAAAAACCATGTATAATCTCGTTCTTCTCGCGGCGGGGCTGCCTTTTACACGGGGCGTTTCGCGGCTAGCGGGCTGTTAGCTCAGTTGGTAGAGCAGCGGACTCTTAATCCGTAGGTCGAGTGTTCGAGCCACTCACAGCCCACCAGAATTCAATAAGACAAAGCCCTTACGGTATCTGCCGTAAGGGCTTTGTCTTTGCAGGCTCGCAGCCGCCTTCGCACGACGCGGGTCTGTCAAGACTTCTGACCGCTCCACATAACCTCTCCGCTGATCCAGCAACCTGCCATTCGGCCATCGGCATCGAAACGGGTACCTCAAGCCCCTTGCCGGTCTGGTCGGCCGCCACGCCAGGGGCCGGTCAGTGCCGAGGCAAACACCACGGCGACAGGTTGCTATGGTCGGGCCGGTTTTGCAATCCAATCCGCGCCCTGACGCTTTATTATCTTGATTGATCGAATCATCACGCTTCAGTAGATCCGGCGGTCCGGGCGTCTGGCGTGTCCGCCAGCGTTGTCATCCGGAGCCCCAGCATCATGCAGATTTTCCGCTCGATATTCCTCGCCGCCCTGTTCGCGGCTGTGTGCGCGTCGGTCTCGGGCTGCGCCAATACGCCATCGCCGCCGCCCGAGCCGCAGGCGCAGCCCGCCGCCGGACCGCAACCCCGGCTGACGATCCAGGCGGGCGAGGGCGAAAAGCTGAACCTGCCCTGGTTCGTCCGGGATGCGCAGCACTGGATCAACGAGTAGTTTCCCGCACGCCTTCAGCACATCGGCGCCCTAGCGCCAGGATGCATCCATGAATCCGGACCCTTTCAATTTGCAGCGGTTCGTCGATGCGCAGACTAGCGTCTATGCCGAGGTGCTGGATGAACTGGCCCGTGGCCGCAAGACGACCCACTGGATGTGGTTTATCTTTCCGCAACTGCAAGCCTTGGGCCGCAGCGGCACGGCCCGCCACTACGGCCTGGCGTCCAAGGAAGAGGCGGCGGCCTACCTGCGGCACCCCGTGCTGGGCGAGCGGCTGCGCCAATGTGTGGATCTGCTGCTTGGGTTGGGACAGACCGACCCCCACGCCATTTTCGGCTCGCCCGACGACCTGAAGTTCAGGTCGTGCCTGACGCTTTTTGCCGCGGTCGCGCCCGGCGAGTCCCGGTTCAGCGATGCGCTGGACCGGTTTTATCCGGAAGGGCCGGACAGGCTGACGCTGGACCTCTTGGGGTAGGGCTTGCGTCGTGTTCCACCGGGTTGATTACCGGTGCCGCTTCAGTCGGCCCGCTATTTTGTTAGTGCGCTCACCTGCTCGAACGACCCGGATGGTTTCATCCGGGCGCTTCGCTCTTTACCGCGCATTCTCCTGAATCTTCTCTCCGCCGCGTTCAATGTCTTGGCCGGCGCCGTGCATGGTGTTGCAGCCTGCCGTCACGCTGGCGGCGAGCAGAGCCATTACGACCATCCATTTCTTGCTGTTCATATCCTTCTCCTGGTTCAGGTTGAGAACTCGACTTGCACGCGCGGACAGCAAGTAGCGTGCCCGGGGCGGTGGCGGGCGGAATCTGCGGCGCCCGGCGCAAGCAGGATGGAATACAAGTTTCTGGGGTCGGGCAGGGCGGGAATCAACGCCACGTCGCGGCCCAGCCCCAGCGCGGTGACTTCTTCGTACAGCACGCGCAGCACGGAAAAATCTTCCATGGCGAAGCCCACGGAATCGAACACGGTGATGCCGGCATCGCTGGCGCGGCCGGCGGCCTGCCCGCGCAGCACCCGCCATAGTTCCGTAACCGGGAAGGCGGCATCCATTTGCTGGATGTCGCCTTCGATGCGGCTTTGCGGCTCGAATTCGACAAAGACCGAGGCCGCGGCCAGGATGGCGGGGTGCAGCTCGGTTTTGCCGGGGCAGTCGCCGCCCACGGCGTTCAAGTGCATGCCCGGCTCGATCATGCCGGGCGTCAGGATGGTGGCGCGGGTCTTGTCCGCCGTGACCGTGGTCACGATGTCGGCGCCGCGCACGGCCTCTGTGATGCTGTCGGCCGCGATCACCGCCAGGCCTGGCGTGGCGGCCAGGTTGCCGGCCAGCTTGCGGGTGGCCGCGGGGTCGATGTCGTAGGCGCGTATCTCTGCAATACCGAGCAGGTGGTGGAACGCCAGCGCCTGGAATTCGCTTTGCGCGCCATTGCCGATCAATGCCATCGAACGCGCGCCCGGACGCGCCAGCGCACGTGCCGCCATGACCGAGGTGGCGGCGGTGCGCAGCGCCGTGGCCAGGGTCAGCTCGCTGACCAGCAGCGGGCGGCCGGTGGCGACCTCGGCCAGCGCGCCGAAAGCCATGACGGTGGGCAGGCCGCAGCGCGGGTTCTTCGGATGGCCGTTGACATACTTGAAGCTGTACAGCGCGTGGTCGGCGGCGGGCATCAGCTCGATGACCCCGTCGGGCGAGTGCGTGGCCAGGCGCGCTGATTTATCGAACTCCGGCCAACGCAGGAAGTCGGCGTGGATGGCCTGTTCGAGCCGCTTCAGCAAGCCGGGCAGCGTTCGCCGTTCGACCAGGGCGGCGACATCGGGAGTGGTAAGCAGCAGGGTCATGGCGATCTCCGTGGCGCATGCCTTGATTCTGCGTTGCCGCACTGTCAAGAAACAGCTTGCATCCTGCGCAAAAAACCACGATAAGATGCCAAACCGGCGCCCGGAATTGACGAAATGAGAATGGACGATCTCGATCAACGCTTGCTGGGGCTGTTGCGGGCCAACGCGCGCGAGTCCGTGGCCACGTTGGCCAAGCGCCTGAATGTGTCGCGCGGCACGATCAACAACCGCATCGCTCGCCTGGAAGCCGAGAACGTCATTGTGGGCTATACCGTGCAGTTGCGTCCCGACGCGCAGCCCGTGCACATATCAGCCTGGATGAGCATTGCCATCGACGGCAACGAAACGCGGCGTGTCATCAGTATGCTGCTGGGCGAGCCGGGCGTGGCGGCCCTGCACGACACCAACGGCCGCTGGGATCTGCTGGCCGAACTGCGCGCGCAAAGCATTGCCGAAATGTCGGAAGTCCTGGAGCGGGTGCGGCTGATCAAAGGCATCGCGGCTACTGAAACCAGCCTGCACCTCAAAAGCTACAAGGCCGGGTGAGCCGCGCGCGTATTCAAGAAGATCGGCATGGACCGCATGGCCGCCATGGCAACCTATGTCGCCGTTTCCAGGCCGGGTCATTTGGCCGGCGCGCGGATCGGCGCCCCGGGCAACGCGGCGGCAGAGGCTGCGGCAAGTAGCGCCGCTGCCGCCACGACCCAGGCGGCGGCATGCCAGCCGTAGGCGTCGATGGCTCCCCCCATCGCTATCGGGCCGACGATCTGGCCCAGGTTGTTGCCTTGCATCACCAGGCCCACCACGATCGGGGTCAGGGCGGCGGCGGGGGCCGCCAGCGGCGCGCTCGACAACAAGGTGGCGGGGATCAGTCCGCCTACCGCCGAGAACACCACGCACAGCAGAAACACGCCCGCGTCGGGCAGCAGCGGCAGGAAGATGCCAAGCGCAGCCGCGCCCATGGCGACGCTGGCCGTGCACAGCACCAGCGGCCGCGCCACGCCGCGCGCCAGCAGATGTCCGGCGGCCAGGTTGCCCAGGATGTTGACGGCGCAGGCCAGCGCGCTGAGCAGGCCAGCCGTCCGCCAGGAGGCTTGCATGCGTTCCATCAGCAGTTCGGGCAGGAAGCTGAACACGGCAATGAACATCAAGCTGTAGCAGGCAAAGACGGCGGCCAGCAGCAAGGGATTGCGCGCTCGCGCCACGCGGGCGGCATCGCGGCGCGCGGCGCGCCAGCCCAGCGGCGCGCGAGGGCCGTCGCCGGGCACGGTGGCCAGCACGGCCACGGCGGCCGCCACGACCAGCCCGCAGCAGGCCCACCACAGCGAGCGCCAGCCGCCCAGCAATGGGCCAACCAGCATGGCGATGGCCATGCCGGCCGGCATGAAGCAGCTCCATAGTGCGAACGCCAGGTCGCGGCGGTCTGCGCGCACCATGTCTTGCCGCTGCAGCACCGCGGGCCCGGCCACGGTAATGAACAGGAAGCCCGCGCCCTCGATGACGCGGGATGCCAGTAGCCAGCCATAGACCGGACTGGCGGCTCCCACGGCGGCGCCGACAGCCGTGGCCAGCAGGCCGCCGACCAGCGCGCGCCGCCCGCCCACGCTGCCGATGACGACGCCGGCGGGGATGCCGCCCGCCACGCCCAGCACGGCGAAAATGCCGGTCAGCCAGCCCAGCGCATCCAGGTTCAGGCCCAGGTCGGACTGCAGCATCGGCCCGGCGATGGCAGCCTTGCCGACCTGCATGGCGGCCACGACGCCGCAGCCGACCACTATGGCCACGGCGGCCCAACGGGTACGGAAATTGGAGGCTGGCGCAGGCGTCATGGCGGCGGAGGGTTGAGCGATTCTGGTGAAATACTAGCGTTGGGAGTCGAGCAGAAGAAGTGACATAATTGAGATTGTTTTGATCATCTAAAACGATCATGCTCGACGCACTGACGCTGGACCAGATTCGCACCTTCGTGGCGGTGGCCGAGCAGGGCAGCTTCCGGGCAGGGGCCGCCCGGCTGCGGCGCGTGCAGTCCGGCGTCAGCGCCAGCATCGCCAACCTGGAAGCCCAGCTGGGCATTGCCCTGTTCGACCGCGCGGGCCATCGCCCGGCGCTCACGCCGCAAGGGCGTGCGTTGCTGGTCAATGCCCGCGACATCCTGCTGCGCGTCGACGCCATGCGCGCCCGTGCGCGCGGCTTTGGCGAAGGGGTCGAACTCGAGCTGGCGCTGGTGGTCGACACCTTGTTCCCGCTGCACCAGATCGGCGCGGCGTTGGCCGAGCTGCAGGCCGCCTACCCCTCGGTGGCGATCCGGCTGGATATCGAGCCCTTGGGCGGGCCGTTGCAGGCGTTGCTCGAACAACGCTGCACCCTGGCCATCATGGCCGGAGAGAATTTCCGCGATCCGCGCATCGCCTTCGAGGCCTTGTCCGAAGTGAACCAGGTGGCGGTCGTGGCGGTCGGTCATCCGCTTGCCGCGCGCGCCCAAGGCGAGCACATCGGCGCCGCCGAACTGGCCGACCATGTGCAGATCGTGCTGGCCGATCCCACGCCGCACTCCAGCGGCCGCGATTTCGGCGTGATGTCGCCGCGCACGTATCGGGTTGGCAATCAAGACGCCAAGCATGCATTGATTCTGGCGGGCGTGGGCTGGGGCCGCCTGCCCGAATGGCAAGTGCGGCGCGACTTGGACGAGGCGCGCCTGGTGCGGGTGCGCACCCCGGTGTTGGGGCGCAACAGCGCCGCGGTGTCGGAAATCTATCTGGCCCATCGGCTGGACGCGCCGCTGGGGCCGGCCGCGCGTAGTCTGGCCGCCATCCTGGGACGCTTGTGCGCGCGTTGATGCCGGCGCTCGCGCGGCCATGGCGGCGCGGCTGCTGTCGGCATGCTGAATGGAGGCCTCGCGCTTCGCTTGGCGCGGCGCAAGAAACTGTCTAGTATCGAAGCCTGCTGAACCACACCCAATAACAAGCAGTTGGCCGATACCCGCCGCGGGTGCCGCGCCTCCAAGGAGACATCCATGCTACGCATCAAACAGGTTCTGGTTTCATTGGTCGTTGCCGCGCTGCCGTTGGCGGCCGGCGCCGCCCCGGCCAAGGTCATGGCCCCCGGCGGCCCCGGCGGCGGCTACGATGCCGCCGCGCGTGTGCCGTTGCAGGTCATGCAGGAAGCCGGCATCTTCACTGATGGCTACCAGGTCACCAACAAGGGCGGAGCGGGTGGCACCATCGGGCTGGCCGAATTCATCAATACCAGCAAGAACGACGACAACGCCATCATGTCGATGGGGTCGATTCTGGTGGGTGGCATCATCCTGAACAAGTCGCCGGTCACGCTCGATTCGATCACGCCGCTGGTGCGCCTGACCGACGATGCCGACGTGCTCGCGGTGCCGGTGAACTCGCCCATCAAGAACGTGGCCGACGTGGTCGACGCACTGCGCAAGAACCCGGGCGCGCTGGCCATCGGCGGCGGCTCGGTCGGTGGCGTCGACCACGTGGCCGCCGGGCTCATCGCCAAGTCGGCCGGCGTGGCGCCCAGCAAGCTCAACTACATTCCCTATCCCAGCGGCGCAGAGCTGGTGCCGCTGCTGGTCAGCGGGCAGTTGAAGCTGGCGCTGTCGGGTCTGTCGGAATTCAAGCCTTATGCCGACCAGAAACGCCTGCGCATCATTGCCGTCACGTCCGAACAGCGGCTGCCTGGGGTGGACGCGCCCACGCTGAAAGAGTCGGGTGTGGACGTGGTCATCGGCAACTGGCGCGGCATTATCGGCGCGCCTGGCATGAGCAAGCAGGGGCGCGACATGTGGCTGGATCGCTACCAGAAGCTGCATGCCTCGCCGCAATGGAAAAAAACGCTGGCCGACCACGGCTGGTCGGATGCCTACCTGGCCGGCGATGCGTTCGCTAAGTTCCTGGACGACGAAAAAGTCCGGCAGGAACAGGTATTGAAGGACCTGGGCCTGGTCAAGTAACGCACCAGGAGAAACCGCCATGTCCGCATTACCGCAGCGCCGCCCCTGGTGGCTGGGGCTGGCCGTGATCGCCATCGGGGCGGTCTGGCTGCAGCAGGGATACGCGCTGCCCAAATCGGGCGGCTATGCCGGCGTGGGGCCCGGCGACTTCGTCATGCTGGTGGGGGCCGCGCTGATCGTACTGGGCCTGGCCCTGCTCGCGCAGATCGCGCGCGGCGATACCTTCGAGCCGCAAGAGGCCGAAAGCGCCGAAGCCGGCGCGCGCCCCTCGCGCAAGGCCTTGCTGTTCGCGGCGGCGGGGGCGGCCATTCCGCTGCTGACCATGCGGCCGCTGGGCTTTCCGCTGACGGCGATGCTGGCTTTCGCGCTGGTCACGCATGCATTCGGGTCGCGCCGCGTGCTGCTGGACTGCGCCATTGGGCTGGCGCTGGGCACGATCTGCTGGCTGGGGTTCACGCGCCTGGGCGTGACGCTGGGCGGCGCGCTGCCGCTGGCGGGGTGGTGACATGGACGCCTTTCATTCCCTGATGGCCGGCTTCGGCGTGGCGCTGCAGCCGGCTCACTTGATGTGGGCTTTCGTGGGGGCGCTGCTGGGCACCGCCATCGGCGTGCTGCCGGGCATCGGGCCGGCGCTGACCATCGCGCTGCTGCTGCCGGTGACCGTAAAGGTGGCGCCCACGGCGGCCTTCATCATGTTCGCGGGGGTGCTGTACGGCGCGATGTATGGCGGGTCTACCACGTCCATCCTGCTGAACACTCCTGGCGAAAGCGGCTCGATGATGACGGCGCTCGAAGGCAACAAAATGGCGCGAGCCGGGCGCGGCGCGGCCGCGCTGGCCACGGCCGCCATCGGGTCGTTCGTGGCGGGCACACTGGCCACCCTGGCGCTGACCTTCCTGGCGCCGGCCATCGCCGAACTGGCCTTCGTGTTCGGGCCGGCCGATTATTTTGCCCTGATGCTGCTGGCGTTCACGTCGGTGTCGGTGGTGCTGGGCACTTCGCGCGTGCGCGGCTTCATCGCGCTGTTCCTGGGGCTGGCAATGGGCGTGGTCGGCATCGACGGCCCGTCGGGCCAGGCGCGCCTGGCGTTCGGTTCGCCCGACCTGCTCGACGGCATCGACATTACGGTGGTACTGGTGTCGCTGTTCGCGGTGGGCGAGATTCTGTACGTGGCCAGCCGCTACCGCAGCGCACCGCCCGCGGTGAACCCGCTGGCGGGCGGACACTGGATGACGCGGGACGACTGGCGGCGCTCGTGGAAGCCCTGGCTGCGTGGCACCTTGCTGGGCTTTCCCATAGGCGCGCTGCCGGCTGGCGGCTCCGAGGTGCCCACTTTCCTGTCGTACACAATCGAACGCCGGCTCAGCCGCCATCGCGACGAGTTCGGCCGTGGCGCCATCGAGGGCGTGGCCGGGCCCGAGGCGGCCAACAATTCGGCGGCCGCCGGCATCCTGGTGCCGTTGCTGACGCTCGGCCTGCCCACTTCAGCCACCGCCGCCGTGCTGCTGGCGGCGTTCCAGAGCTACGGGCTGCAGCCTGGGCCGTTTCTGTTCATCAACAGCGCCGACCTGGTGTGGGGCCTGATCGCCTCGCTGTACGTGGGCAACCTGATGTTGCTGGTTCTTAATTTGCCGCTGGTCGGCCTGTGGGTGCGGCTGCTGCTGATTCCACGGCCGTACCTGTATGCGGGCATCCTGGTGTTCGCCATGGTGGGCATCTGGGGCGTAGGCACGTCGTGGATGGATTTGCTGCTGATGTTCAGCATCGGCCTGATGGGCTACGTGATGCGCGTATACGACTTTCCCATCGCGCCGGTGCTGATCGGCCTGATCCTGGGGCCGTCGGCCGAAACACAGTTGCGCCGGGCGCTGTCCATCGGCGAAGGCAATCCGGCCGTGCTGCTGTCGTCGCCGCTGTCGGTGACGCTGATTGTGCTGGCGCTGGCGGTGCTGTTCCTGCCGGGCCTGCTGCGCAAGCTGCGCGCCAGCGCTTAGGCCAGGGGCAGTTGTTCGCATTAAAAGGCAGGCGGTCCGGTACAAAAAGTTGCAGATGTCCGCGACGGCCTTGCTAGCATGGTTCAGCCGGGTCCCCCGGCACTGATAAACAGCGTCACAGGAGGCTGCCATGCAAGCAAGAAGAACACTCCCCCGTATCGCCGCCGTCGCGGCCGCCACGTTGCTGGCGGCCGGCTGCGCGACCCCGCAGCAAACCAACACCGCGGTCGGGGCTGGCGCCGGCGCCGCGGCCGGCGCGGGCATTGGCGCCCTGATCGGCCACGGCAAAGGCGCGGCCATTGGCGCCGGCATCGGCGCGGTGGCAGGCGGCCTGATCGGCTACAACTGGTCGGGCGTGAAAAAAGACGTGCAGCAGTCGGGCGCCAGCTCGCTCGGCATCGACGTGGTCGAAATGCCCGACGGCAGCCTGAAGGTGAACATTCCCAGCAATGTGTCGTTCGACACCGACAAGGCCGTGCTCAAACCCGCCCTGTTGCCCGTGCTCGATAGCGTGGCGCGCGCGCTCAACCAGCATCCCGAACTGCGCGCCAAGGTGGTGGGCCACACCGATAGCACCGGCAGCGCCGCTCATAACCAGACTTTGTCGGAAAACCGCGCGCGCAGCGTCACCGACTACCTGGGCAAACAGGGCGTGGCGCCGGCCCGCATGACGATCGAGGGCCGCGCGGCGCGCGACCCCATCGGCGACAACGCCACCGCCGAAGGGCGCGCCGCCAACCGGCGCGTGGAAGTCTATCTGTACGCGGTCAAGCAGTAGACGCACAACGTGGCACGGCGGCCGGGCGCAGGGGCGCGCGGCCGCTTTTTTCAGGAGAACCCCACCATGAGCGAGCCATCGCCGCCGCGCCTGGGCGCGCAGGCCGTGCTGCCGGGCCTGCCCGGCTGGCAGGCGCACGCCGGGCGCGATGCCATCCAGAAGACATTCCAGTTCAAGGACTTCAATGCCGCTTTCGGCTTCATGGCGCGCGTGGCCATGCAGGCCGAAAAGCTCGACCACCATCCCGAATGGTTCAATGTGTACAACCGCGTCGATGTGGTGCTGGCCACGCATTCGGCCGGCGGCGTCACCGAGCTCGACGCGCGGATGGCGCGGTTCATGAACGAAACGGCCGCGTCCATGGGCGCGGCCGGTTAGGGGGCAGAGAAGGCGGGCTTCAGTTGCGCACGTAGTAAATGCGCATGGCCTGCTGGCGCCCGGACGGATCAAGCACCTGGATGCGTACCGATCGCGGCGTGAAGTTTTCAGGCACTTCGGCCGCGCCCTGCGCGACCTGGTAGCGGCCCAGGCTGACGTCGATGGGATCGAGTTCGATGGTGCCCGAACGGCCATTGCGGTAGACGCCCGTTACCGCCAGATTGAGCGTGCCCTTGAAGGCCGGGCCGTCGCTGCTTTCGCGCATCAGCAACACCTGGTAGTTGAGCTTGCCGGGATCGCGGCTGAACGAGCCCGAGCGCACGCCGATGTCGGTGCCGCGCGGGTCGGGCGGAATGGCGTCCTGGAAGATCTTGAATTCCTGGTTCAGCGCCTGGATGCGGGCGCGGGCCTGCTCCAGATCGGCCGACGCCTGGTCGCGGGTGGCCTGGTTGGCGTCGCGCTGCGCCACGGCTTCGGCCAGCTGAGTACGCAAGCGCTGGCGGTCGAGGTTGGCGGTGTTGAGTTCGGACTGCAATTGCTCCGATTGTTCGGCGGTCAGGCGTGGCGGGCCGTAGTTGGCCTGCAGGAACAGCACGCCGCCGGCGCCCAGGCCGATGCCCACCAGCAGCAGCACCAGCCAGCGCGGCATGCGCCGCGTGCGTTTGCCAGGTTGGTAGACCGAAGGCTTGAAAACGGCCCGTTGCGAGCGTCCGAACATCCCCATGCGAGAACCCTGTGTTGATATATGTCTGCCGGTAAGCAACCGGCCAAAACCCTAGAGGATACCGTGTGACAGCATCGACAGGTTACGCCAGATAACTCTCGTTGCGTACGTACGGCTTGGAAACACCTTTTCAGCCGGGCCGCGCGGCGGCCAGCCGGGCATCCAGCGCGGCCAGGCGCTGCGGCGTGCCCACGTCGGTCCAGGCGCCGGCGTGATGCGCGCCGAGCACCGCGCTGCGGGCCATGGCCTCGCGCAGCAAAGGCGCCAGGGGCGCTGGCGTGCCGGCCGCCAGGCCATCGAACAGGGCCGGCCGGTACACGCCGATGCCGGCGAAGGTCAGGCGGCCGGCCGTGCCGGTGCCGACTTGGCCATCGCCAGACAAGGTGAAGTCGCCTTGCGGATGGTGTTCCGGGTTGTCCACCAGCAGCAGCCAGGCATCGGCGCGGGCGGCGTCCAGGTTGCGCGCCAGGCCGGCCGCCTGGGCCGGGTGCCAGTCGCACCAGATGTCGCCGTTGATGGCCAGGAACGGCTGCGGACCCAGCAGCGGCAGGGCCTGGGCAATGCCGCCGGCGGTTTCGAGCGCGGTGGACTCGGCCGAATAGGCGATGCGCACGCCGTAGCGGCTGCCGTCGCCCAGCGCCGAGGGCAGTTGCTCGCCCAGCCAGGCGTGGTTGATGACGATGTCGCGAATGCCGGCCGCGGCCAGGCGCTCGATATGCCACACGATCAGGGGCTTGCCGCCGGCCGGCAGCAGCGGCTTGGGGGTATGGTCGGTCAGGGGCCGCATGCGCTCGCCGCGCCCGGCGGCCAGGATCATGGCGCGCATCAGAAGGTGTACCCGGCCCGCACTTCGCGGTTGTCGAGTTTGTCGAGCAGGCGCAGCAGGGGCTTGAACACGCCGTAGCGCTGCGCCACCTGCCGCACGTAGCCGTTGACGCGCGGCATGTGCGCCAGGTACGCGGGCTTGTTGTCGCGGTGATGCAGGCGCGCGAACACGCCCAGGATGCGCAGGTTGCGCTGCAGGCTCATCCATTCGTAGGCCTGGTGGAAGGCCGCGAAATCGCTGTCGACCGGCAGGCCGGCGGCGCGCGCCATTTCCCAGTAGCGCGCGGCCCAGTCGAGCTGTTGGGGCTCTTCCCAGGTGGTGCGCGCATCGGTGACCAGCGAAGCCAGGTCGTACGTGACCGGGCCGGCCAGCGCATCCTGGAAGTCGAGGATGCCGGGGTTGGGGCCGAAGGCGGGGTCGTCGCACACCATCAGGTTGGGCGAATGGAAGTCGCGGTGCACCAGCACCGGGGCCTGCGCGCCGTTGGCCGCCGACAACAGGTTGAAAACTTGCCGCAGCGCGGCGGCGGTCTGGTCGTCGAGCTGCACGCCATGGTGGCGCGCCACATACCACTCGGGGAACAGTTCGAGTTCCGCGGCCAGGCGCGCCTGGTCGTAGGCGGGCAGGCCGTCGGTGCGGGCCTGCTGCATGCGCACCAGAGCCGCCAGCGCGTCGCGGTACAGCGACTGCAGCTGCGCGTCGGGCAGGCCGGCCTGGATGCGCTGGTAGTAGGTGTCGCGCCCCAGGTCGGACAGCAGCAGCAGGCCCTGGGCCGGGTCTTGCGCCAGCACCTGGGGCACGTTCAGGCCGGCCTGGGCCAGCAGGCCGCCCACATGCAGGAACGGGCCGACGTCTTCATGGGGCGGCGGGGCGTCCATGACGATCAGGGTGCGGGCCCCGGCGTTCAGGCGGAAATAGCGGCGGAAGCTGGCGTCGCTGGACGCGGGCCGCAGGGTTTCGGGCGCCAGTTCGAGGCTGGCGGGCAGGGTGCCCAGCCAGGCATGTACCTGGTCCAGGCGCGGGTCGTGGTGGGTGCTCAAGAGGGCCGTCTCGGAGTGCGGTAGGGTTTGGTTGCGAAGCGCGCGCGCGGCCGATGGCGGCGATGGCGCGCGGCTTCTCTATAATACCGGGTCGTTCCCGTTGGCACGCGGCTTTCCGCGCGGCCTGCCCGGGCCGCCACCGCCGCCATGCGCGTCCGCGCCGGGGCGGGTGTTTCTGTCGATAAGGTTTGCGTTCACGGTGTGTATGGTCCGGTGGTTGATCCTCTCTGCTGTCAGCTTGGCCGGGGCCGTCCATGCCCAAGGCAGCCAGGGAACCGTCCCGCCTGCCGACAACGCTGCGCCGGGGCTGCGCGAATCGGCCCGGCTGCGCACGTCGCCGGGCTTGCGCATGCACCGGCTCGAAGACGACCAGATTCCCGTCTTCACCGAGTCCGATCACCTGAAGGGCGATCCCGATTCCAATGTCACGCTCACCGGCAGCGCCCAGGTGCGCCGCATCGACGGCGTGGTCAAGGGCGACCACATCGACTACGCCAGCGACACGGGCGCGGTCGACATCCAGGGCAACGCGCGCCTGATGCGTGACGGCACGCTGGTCACCGGCCCGTCGGCGCAGTTCAACATCGACACCGACAGCGGCGAAATCGAGTCTCCCGATTTCTGGATCGGCGCCAGCGGCGGCTTTGCCCGCGCCGAACGGGCCCAGATCTTCAGCCGCTCGCAAATGCGGCTGACCACCGTGCAGTACAGCGGCTGCCCGTGTCCCAAGCCGTCGTGGTACATCAAGGCCGACAGCGTCGACCTCGATTTCGACGAAAACGAGGGCGTGGCGCGCAACGGCGTGCTGTACTTCAAAGACGTGCCGCTGCTGGCGTCGCCGTACCTGACCTTTCCGGTCAAGAAAGAGCGTAAATCGGGCTTCCTGGTGCCCACCTACGGGTTTACCAGCAAAAGCGGCATCGACCTGTCGCTGCCGTACTACTTCAACCTGGCGCCCAACTACGACCTGACGCTGCAGCCGCGCTTCTTGAGCAAGCGCGGTCCGCAGCTGGGCGGCGAGTTCCGCTACCTGGGCCGCTCGTACAACGGCAGCCTGGTGGGCACGTACCTGTCCAGCGACCGCGAAACCGGTGACCACCGCTGGATGTTCCGGTCGCGCCACCAGCAGTTGCTGGGCGGCGGGTTCTACACCGACTGGGATTTCGCCAAGGTTTCCGATGACGATTATTTCCGCGATTTTTCCACGCTGGGGCTGAACGAGGCGTCCACCACGTACTTGCCGCAACGCGGCCGGGTGGGCTGGTCCAGCCGCTACTGGCAATCGTATGCGCAGGTCTACAAGTACCAGACCCTGCAAGACCCGGACGCCCCGCTGGCGCCGCCCTACGACAAGGTGCCCGAACTCTACCTGAAGGGCGCGCGCTACGACGTGGGCGGCCTCGACCTCGAATGGACCAACACCGCGGTGCGCTTCAAGCGGCCGTTGCTCGAAGGCGTGCGCCTGGGTCCCAACGGCGACCGCTTCCAGACCTACGCCACGGCGGCCTATCCCATCGTGCGCCCAGGCTGGTTCCTGACGCCCAAAATCGGCCTGAACTACACCCAGTACCAAACCGACTGGTACCGGCTATCCGACAATCCGCGCTCCATCTCGCGCACCCTGCCGATCTTCTCGGTGGACGCCGGCATGGTGTTCGAGCGCGACACCACGCTATTTGGCAACGATTCCATCCAGACCCTCGAACCGCGTCTGTACTACCTGCGCGTGCCGTATCGCGACCAGTCCGAGATTCCGGTCTACGACACCACGCTGGCCAACTTCAGTTTCGACCAGGCCTTCCAGGAAAACATCTACACTGGCGGCTGGGACCGCATCGCCAACGCCAACCAGTTGACGGCCGCGCTGACGACGCGCTGGCTGGATGCCGACACCGGCTTCGAGCGCCTGTCGCTGTCCGCGGCGCAGCGCCTGTATTTCGAAGACCAGCGCGTCACGCTGCCGGGCGAAACGCCACGCGACAACGTGCGCTCCGACTTCCTGGTGGCCGCCAGCGCCGCCCTGACCGACACCCTCAGCACCGAAGTGGCCGCGCAGTACGACCCCTACCGCAATAACTGGTCGCGCGGGCTGATCAGCGCGCGCTGGCGGCCGCAGCGCCTGACTTCGGTGGCGTTGTCGTACCGCTACCAGCGCGATCCGCTGCCGGGCGTGGCCTACCAGCCGCGCGGGCAAGACCAGATCAGCCTGGCGTTCCAATGGCCGTTCAGCGAACGCTGGTACGGCGTGGGCCGCATCGACTATTCCCTGCGCACCGAGCGTGCCACCGCCACCGCGGCCGAAGAGTCGCCCCGTGTCACGCAGGCCATCGCCGGCCTCGAGTACAAGGGCGATTGCTGCTGGACCGGCCGTGTCGTATTCCAGCGCTATGCCGTGTCGGCCACCGATGCCAACACGGCGGTGTTCTTCCAGCTCGAGCTGACCGGACTGGGTTCGCTGGGCACCGATCCCATGAGCCTGCTGAACAAGAGCATACCGGGCTACCAGTCCGTAACGCCTCCGACGCCTCAGGGCACGACATTTGAAAGGTATGAATGATGCGTAGCTTGCACTTCCTGCGCCGGCTGCCCGGTAATCTGCTGATCCTGGCCCTGTGCGCGGGCGCGTCCGCCGCCCAGGCCCAGCAGCCGGCCGGCAGCCGCGCCGCCAAGCCTGCCTCGACCCCGGCCACGGCGCCCCAACCCGCGCCGCAGGGCGAGCAATTCGTCGACGGCATTGCGGCGGTGGTCAACAAAGACGTCATTACCCTGCGCGAAGTCGAAAGCGGCGCGGCGCGCGCCACCGAAGACCTGAAGCATCGCGGCATCCAGGTGCCGCCGCCGGACGTCCTGCGCCGCCAGGTGCTGCAAAGCCTGATCATGGAGCGCCTGCAGAAGCAGGAGGCCGACCGCCTCGGCATCCGCGTCAACGATGCGCAGATCGACCAGGCCATCGAGACCATCGCCGGCCGCAACCGCATCCCGGTGGCGCAGATGCGCGCAGAGATTGAAAAATCCGGCGTCACCTGGGCGCAGTACCGCCAGTCGCTGGGCAACGACATCCGCATGAACCGCTTGCGCCAGCGGGCGGTCGATTCGAACATCATCATCACCGACGCCGAAGTCGACGCCTTCCTGAAAGACCGCGCGCACAATCCCGCCGCCGGCACGGGCTTCAGCGGTCAGCCAGCCGGCCAGCGCGCGCCGCAGCCCACGCAGTCAGGCCCCGAGCAAGTGGCGCTGGCGCAGATCCTGGTGCGCGTGCCCGAGGGCGCCAGCTCCAGCGAGGTGGCGCGCCTGCGCAAGAAGGCCGAGGGTCTGCTGGCGCAATTGCAGCAGGGCGGCGATTTCGCCAACCTGGCGGCCTCGTCGTCCGACGGGCCCGAGGCCCTGCAGGGCGGCGTCATGGGCGCCCGCCCGCTCGATGGCTGGCCCGACCTGTTCATCAAGGCCATTGCCTCGCTGCAGCCCGGCCAAGTCAGCGGCCTGATCCAAAGCGGCAACGGCTTTCACATTCTGAAGGTGCTGGACCGAGCCGGCGGCAACCGCCCCGCGCCGGCCCAGGCCGCGGCGCCCCAGCCGCCCGTAGCGCCGCAGCCCGGCGCCGGCATGCCGGCCCACCAGGGGCCGGTGCAGGTCACGCAGACGCACGCCCGCCATATCCTGATCAAGACCTCGGCCGTCATGAGCGACGACCAGGCACGCCAGCGGCTCGAACAGATCCGCCAGCGCATCGTCAATGGCGGCGCCTCGTTCGCCGACATGGCGCGCCAGTATTCGCAGGACGCCAACGCGCCGCAGGGCGGCGACCTGGGCTGGGTCAACCCCGGCGAGATGGTGCCTTCCTTCGAGCAGGCCATGAACGCGCTGCCGGTCGGAGGCGTCAGCCAGCCGGTGCTGTCGCCCTTCGGGTGGCACCTCATCCAGGTCGAAGAGCGGCGCGAGCACGACGTCAGCGACGAACTGCAGCGCATGCAGGCGCGCCAGATCCTGTTCGAGCGCCGCGCCGAGCCGGCCTTCGAAGATTGGCTGGCGCAGCTGCGCAACGAGGCCTACATCGACAACCGCCTCGAGAAGCAAGAGCGCATCGAGCAGAACAACCGCTGACCACGGCGCGAGCCATCATGAGCAGGCATCAGGCGCGCAAGCGCTTCGGGCAACACTTCCTGACCGACGACAGCGTGGTCGAGGCCATCGTGCGCGCCATCGCGCCCGCCCGCGGCGACCGTGTGGTCGAGATCGGCCCGGGCCTGTCGGCGCTGACGCAGCCCCTGCTGCGCGGCCTGGACCACCTCACGGTGGTCGAGATCGACCGCGACCTGGCGGCGCGCCTGCGCAACGCGCATGCTCCCGGCCGGCTCACCGTGATCGAAGCCGACGCCCTGACCGTCGATTTCGCCAGCCTGGGCGAGCGCCTGCGGGTGGTAGGCAACCTGCCGTACAACATTTCCAGCCCGCTGCTGTTCCACCTGATGGCGGCGGCCGATACGGTGCGCGACCAGCATTTCATGCTGCAGCGCGAAGTCATCGACCGCATGGTCGCGGCGCCAGGCAGCGCCGACTACGGCCGCTTGTCGGTGATGCTGCAGTCGCGCTACCGCATGGACAAGCTCTTCGACGTGCCACCCGAGGCCTTCGACCCGCCGCCGCGCGTGGTTTCGGCGGTGGTGCGCATGGTGCCGCTGCCGGCCGACCGCCTGCGTCCGGCCAGCGAAGCCGCCCTGCAGGCCGTGGTGGCGCGCGCCTTCGCCCAACGCCGCAAGATGCTGCGCCGCGGATTGGGTGACTGGGCCGCGCTGGTGCCCTGGGATGCCCTGGATATCGCGCCGACGGCGCGCGCCGAAGAAATCTCTGTCGAGAAATTCATTCGCCTGACCGATGCGCTGCTGCAGGCCGGCGCGGTGCCGGCCTGATCGCGGTTATTCCCCGTGCCTACAGCATGCGCTTTTCGGCGGCCAGCCAAAGCTGCATGACGTCGCGGGCGCGGTCGCACAGGTACTGGCCCGCGTTCTCGCAGGCCTGCTGCAGGCTGACGGGCCCCGGGGCCAGGCTGAACGCCGCGGTAATGCCGCCGGCGTGCAGGTCTTGATAGCCTTCGCCCAATGATCCGGCCAGCGCCACGACCGGTACGCCCGCCCGCCGCGCGATGCGCGCAACCCCGGCCGGGGTCTTGCCGCGCAGGGTTTGCGCGTCCATGCGGCCCTCGCCGGTGAAGGCCAGCGCCGCGCCTTCCATGGCCTGGGCCAGTTTGCCCAGTTCGGCGACCAGCTCCACGCCGGGGCGAAAGCGCGCGTTCAGGAAAGCGTGCGCGGCATAACCCAGCCCGCCGGCCGCGCCGGCGCCGGGCGCATCGCGCATGTCGCGTCCCAGGTCGCGCGCACAGACATCGGCCAGCCGGGCCAGGCTGCGGTCGAGCAGGGCGACTTGTTCGGGCGACGCGCCTTTCTGCGGCCCGAACGTGTGCGATGCGCCCTGCGGGCCGCACAGCGGGTTGTCGACGTCGGAGGCGATGTCGATCTGCACGCCGGCCAGGCGCGGGTCCAGGCCTTGTACATCGATGCGCGCGAGCTGCTGCAGGGCAGCGCCACCGGGCGGCAGGTCCAGGCCATTGGCGTCCAGGAAGCGCACGCCCAGGGCCGCCAGCATGCCGGCGCCGCCATCGTTGGTGGCCGAACCGCCCAGCCCCAGGATGATGCGACGCGCGCCGGCGTCCAGCGCCGCGCGCAGCAATTCGCCCACGCCGCCGCTACTGGCGCGCAGCGGGTCGCGCCGCTCGGGGGGCGTTTGTTCCAGCCCGGCCGCGGCCGCCATTTCGATGACGGCGGTGCTGTCGTCCAGCCAGCCCCACGCCGCCTGCATGGGTTCGCCCAGCGCGCCGCTGACGGGCGTGGTGCGCCATTGGCCGCCAGTGGCGGCGAGCACCGCCGCCACCGTGCCTTCGCCGCCGTCGGCCATGGGCACGCACAGGGTGCGCGCGCCGGGAAAGGCCTGCTTGACGCCGCGCTCGATGGCCGCGGCGGCATCGGGGGCAGAGAGGCTTTCTTTGAAAGAGTCGGGGGCGATGATGATTTTCACGGTGGTCGGTGGCAGGCGCGCAACGTAATGGGATCGGGTATGCGCATAATACCCGCGGCCGGGGCGCGCGTCGTACCATAGCGCTTTCGTCTTTCTGCGAGAGGCTTATCCCCATGTCCGTACTGCGCCGCACCAAAATCGTCGCCACGCTCGGGCCGTCCACCTCCACGCCCGCGCAGCTGGAAGCGCTGGTGCGCGCCGGGGTCGACGTGGCTCGCCTGAATTTCTCGCATGGCACCGCCGACGATCACCGCGAGCGCGCGCGCCTGGTGCGCGAAATTGCCGCCAAGCAAGGCCGTTTCGTGGCGCTGATGGGCGACCTGCAAGGCCCCAAGATCCGCATCGCGCGCTTTGCCGACAAGCAGGTCACGCTGCATGCCGGGCAGCCTTTCGTCCTGTCGAACAGCCATCCCAAGGACGCGGGCGACGCCACCATCGTCGGCATTGACTACCCCGAGCTGGTGCAAGACTGCAAGCCGGGCGACGAGCTGCTGCTCGACGACGGCCGGGTCGTGCTGCTGGTCGACCGCATCGCCGGCGATGCCGTGCACACCACGGTCACGGTGGGCGGCCCGCTGTCGAACAACAAGGGCATCAACCGGCGCGGCGGCGGCTTGTCGGCGCCCAGCCTTACCGACAAAGACCGCGCCGACATCCTGGTGGCGGCCGAACTCAATCTCGACTACGTGGCGGTCTCGTTTCCGCGCTATGGCCGCGACATCGACGAGGCCCGCCAACTGGTGCGCGCCGCCGGCAGCGAGGCCTGGATCATCGCCAAGATCGAGCGCGCCGAGGCCGTCGTCGACGACGAGGCGCTCGATTCGCTGATCCGCGCCAGCGACGGCGTCATGGTCGCGCGCGGCGACCTGGGCGTCGAAGTGGGCGACGCCGAACTGGTGGGTATCCAGAAGCGCATCATCCAGCATGCGCGCACGTTGAACAAAGTGGTGATCACCGCCACCCAGATGATGGAGTCGATGATCTCCAGCCCGCTGCCCACCCGCGCCGAAGTCTCGGATGTGGCCAACGCGGTGCTCGACTACACCGATGCGGTGATGCTGTCGGCCGAAAGCGCGTCGGGGCAGTACCCGGCCGAGGCGGTGCAGGCCATGGCGCGCGTGTGCCTGGGCGCCGAAAAACACCCCACCACCACGCATTCGCACCACCGGCTGGGCGAAACGTTTTCGCGCTGCGACGAAACCATCGCCCTGGCGGCCATGTACGCGGCCAACCATTTCCCGGGCGTGAAGGCCATCATCGCCCTTACCGAAAGCGGGCACACGCCGCTGATCATGTCGCGCATCCGTTCGGGCGTGCCCATCTACTGCTACAGCCCGCACAGCCAGACCCAGCACCGGGTGGCCATGTTCCGTGGCGTTTACACCGTGCCGTTCGACCCGTCGGCCTACGACCCGGCCGAACTCAGCAACGCCGCCATCGACGAACTGAAAAAACGCGGCCGCGTGCAGCCGGGCGACTGGGTCATCCTGACCAAGGGCGATTTCTACCGCGACAGCGGCGGCACCAACGGCATGAAGATACTGATGGTGGAGTGAATCGCCGGCGCAGGGGCCGGCGGGTGGGGTAGTCGCCCTATGCCGGAACTGCGCGGCGCAGCACCCGGCCGGGCCGTGCGCCGGCCGATCGCCCATCGCGCCACACGACCTCGCCGTTGACCAGCACGGTGTGGATGCCGTCCGAGGGCGCGACAGGTTTGGCGAAGGTTGCACGGTCAGAGACGGTGCCCGCATCGAATATTGCCAGATCGGCGTAGGCGCCCTCGCGCACCACGCCTCGATCGGCCAGGCCAAAGCGCTCAGCGGTCAGGCCCGTCATCTTGTGTATGGCCTTTTCCAACGGAAACAGCCCCAGGTCGCGGCAATAGTGGCCAAGGATGCGCGGAAAGGTTCCCCAAAGCCGTGGGTGAGGCTGCTCATCATGAGGCAGTCCATCCGACCCGATCATGGTTTCGTCGAATTGCAGTATGCGCTCCACGTCCGCATCGTCCATGCGAAAGTAGATGGCCCCGGCGGGAAGCAGCCGCTGCACGGCATCTTCCAGCGAGCAACCCATTTCTTGCGCGATATCGGCAAGATCGCGGCCGGCGTATTGGGGCAGGGCGCGCGACCAGGTCACGATGGTGCGCGACGAACCCACTGCATGTGAATAGGTCAGAATGGTTGACGAAGCGGGATACGGATAGCAATCGAGGCACACCGGCTGGCGCGCCATCGCGTGGCGGATGCGTTCAAGCGTCTCCTGCGAACGACCAAAGTTGTTCACGCCGGTGACTTTGTGGTGGGAAATGACGACGGGCACGCCAAGCTCGCGGCCTATGCGGAAGGTCTCGTCCAGGGATTCCATAATATCGTCGCCTTCGTCGCGCATGTGCGTGCAATACAACCCGTGGTGATGGGCAAGCGGGCGACAGATTTCAATGACCTCTTCCGTGGACGCGGCCATGGCCGGGGCGTAGGCCAGGCCTGTCGAGACGCCGATCGCGCCGGACTCCATCGCTTCGGCGACATGGCCCCGCATGGCGGCGATCTCCGCCTCGTTGGCGGGGCGCCCGAGATCGCTCATGGTGATGACTCGCAGTGTCGAGTGACCTACCAGCATCGCGCAGTTGGTGGCCGCGGGCTGGGTGCGCAGCGAATCGAGATAATCACCGAAGCGGGCGTACCGGTACCATTGGCCTGACGCGTCCAGCAGGTCCAGCGGCGGCGTGATCGTGGCGGGCGCGGGCTGCGGCATGGGCGCGAGCGAAATGCCGCAGTTTCCCCCGATCACGGTGGTTACTCCCTGGCTGACCTTGGGGGTCATATCGCCGGCCGACAGCATCACCCTGTCGTCATGGGTGTGCGCATCGATGAACCCCGGGGCGGCTACCAGGCCGACCGCGTCTATCTCCCGGCGGCCCCGCGCATGGCTCAGGTCGCCAATGCGGGAAATACGGTCTCCATCTATGCCTATGTCGCCTTCGAAACGCGCCGCCCCAGTGCCATCGACGATCTCGGCATGGCGGATCACAACATCATAAGTGGCTTGCATATTGACTAGCTCCGTTCTCGGAATCAGGTTCCGGCGGTCGCCTGGATGGCGGTAGCCGGCATGGGGCGGAAATGGCGGAAATCCCAGTCGCGGCCGGGGGCGGCGTGGATCAATGCCCGCGTGTAAGAGTCTTTCGGCGTGGTCAAGACCTGCGCCGCAGAACCCCGCTCGACCATGCGTCCATGTTGCATGACCATGATGGAGTCGCAGACTTGCGCGGCGACGCGCAGATCGTGGGTAATGAACAGCACGGCGATGCCCGTGCGCACGCGGACTTCATCGAGCAGGGCCAGCACTTGTGCCTGGACAGACACGTCCAGGGCGGATACGGCTTCGTCGGCCACGAGAATATCGTCGCTGGCCGAAGACAGCAACGTCGTGCTGAACGCCTGCCGAATAGACGCCGTATGCGTGCACGGCGATCCCAGCCGGAATTCCTGGGGCTGCAGGGTGATGGGCCGGCCAGCGCGGGTGACCTTCTGCGTGGCCATGTTCACCACCAGGTCGGCCACCCTCAGTTCCTTGATTTCCGGTCGCGGACGTGTCCGCCTGACCAGCGCGTCCATGCGGGCCACCAATTCAGAAAATGAAAAGGGTTTGACCAGGTAGTCGTCTCCGCCCGCGCGCAGGCCGTCCACACGATCGTCTACCGCGGAAAGCGCGCTGAGGACGAGCACCGGAGTCGTCTTGCCCAGCGCGCGCAATGTCGACAGGATGGACAGGCCGTCGACGTTATTGGGCAGGATGCGGTCGAGGACGATGATGTCCCAGTGTTCTTTCATGGCGTGATCGAGTCCGCTGACGCCATCCGGGCAGACCTTCACCGCATGTCCCAATTCCACGAGGCCATTGGCCAGGTAGCGCGCGTTGTCTTTGTCGTCTTCAATAATCAGGCATTGCCACATCATTACATCCCGCCGCGGGCCCGTCACGGCCCAGGGCCTTGCAATATAGCGGAATAGCGCGCGCCGGCGGCCATCACGCAGGCTTCATTACGAAATGGTAAGGCTGGGGTAATACACGCTTGCAGCGAACTGGCTAAGATGCGGGAAAACGCGCAGCAGGGGCGTGTTCGGTATCGAGGTATCGCTATGAGCCTGTACGTCAATCCCAGTCTGGATCCCGGCCAACGCATCCGCAGGGTGTTCACCTTTTATGAGCTCGTCGAGCTCACGACATTCGGCAAGTTGTTTTTCGAACGGCCCGACACGGGGCGAGCCGCAGCCCGTGCTGCGGTCATTGTCGATCGACCTGAAGACCTTGCTCGAGCGCGTGATGGTGCCACCCGCCGCGTCGGCCCGGTTCTTGCGGGTGGTGGCGGACCTGGTGCAGCGCATTACGGATGCGCCGGTGTTTCGCGCCAGCGGCCTGCGCTGTCACCCGAAGAACCAGTAGCACACGCCGATGGCCGCTAGCACGCCGGCCAGGTCGGCCGCCAGCGCGCAGCCCACGGCATGGCGCGCGCGCAGGATGCCCACCGAGCCGAAGTACACCGCCAGCACGTAGAACGTGGTTTCGGTGCTGCCCTGCATGACCGCGGCCAACAGCGCCGGGAAACTGTCCACCCCGAAGTGGTTCATGGTTTCCAGCATCATGGCGCGCGCCGCGCTGCCCGAGAACGGCTTGACCAGCGCAGTGGGCAGGGCGTCGACGAAACGCGTGTCCCAACCGGCCGCGTGGGCCAGCCAGCGCACTCCGTCGAGCGCCATGTCGAGCGCGCCGGAAGCGCGCAGCACACCTACCGCGCACAGCATGGCCACCAGGTAGGGCAGCAGGCTCTTGGCGACGTCGAAGCCTTCCTTGGCGCCGGCGATGAAGGTCTCGTAGACCGGCACGCGCTTATAGGCGCCCACCAGCAGGAAGGCCAGCAGCACGCCGAACAGCGTGATGTTGCCCAGCAGCGACGACAGGCTGGCGATGGCGGTGGCCGACATGCCCGCCAGCAGGGCCATGAAGCCGCCCAGCAGCAGGGCGGCGCCGCCCAGCCAGGCCAGCGCCACTGGGTCGTACAGCTTCAGGCGTTGGCAGGCCGCCACGGCCAGCAGGCCGGCCAGGGTGGACGCGCTGGTGGCCAGCAGGATGGGCAGGAAGATCAGGGTGGGGTCGGCCGCGCCCTGTTGGACCCGGAACATGAACAGCGTGACCGGCAGCAAGGTCAGCGACGAGGCATTGAGCACCAGGAACAGTATCTGCGCGTTGCTGGCGGTGTCCGGCGTGGGGTTGAGCGTTTGCAGCTCGCGCATGGCGCGCAGGCCGATGGGCGTGGCGGCGTTGTCCAGGCCCAGCCCGTTGGCGGCGAAGTTCAGGGTGATGAGGCCGATAGCGGGATGGCCGCGCGGCACCTCGGGCATCAGGCGGGAGAATAGCGGTCCCAGCAGCGTGGCCAGCTTCTCGACCAGACCGGCGGCCTCGGCGATGCGCAGGAAGCCCAGCCACAGGGTCAACGTGCCGAACAGCAGCACCATGACGTCGACCGAAACGCGCGCCATGTCGAACAGGCTGGCCACGATCTGCCGGAACACGTCGGCATCGCCCACTGCCAGCCAGCGGTACAAGCCCGCGGCGGCTGCAACCAGGAAGAAACCCAACCAGAGTTTATTGAGCATGACGGAAGACAAGGGCTGCGTGAAAAAGGCCGGCAGCGGCGACGCCCATTGTCGCAGACTTGGCCCGCGGGGGATGTCAGCCGTTCGTCAATTCTGTTAACTTGGCCTGGTACGTGCACTTGATAATAGGTTGAACATGGATTTCAACGCCTGGCGCCGCCGCCGCATTTCCGATCCCGCCTACCGTTGGGCCCGCGACGCAATGCCCGGCCTGTCCGACACCGAACGCGAGGCCATCGAGGCCGGCGACGTCTGGTGGGATGCCGACCTGTTCACCGGCGACCCCGACTGGAACAAGCTGCTGGCCGTGCCCGCGGCCACGCTCACCGAGGCCGAGCAGCAGTTCCTGGACGGCCCGGTGGCGCAACTGTGCTCCATGCTCAACGAATGGGACATCACCTGGGCCCATGGCGACCTGCCCGAGCCCGTCTGGCGCTTCATGCGCGAACAGCGCTTCTTCGGCATGATCATCCCGCAGTCGTACGGCGGGCTGGGCTTCTCGCCCTACGCGCATTCCGAAGTGGTGCGGCGCATTTCGGCGTACTCGGTCACGGCGGGCGTCACTGTCATGGTGCCCAACTCGCTGGGGCCGGGCGAGCTGCTGCTGCAGTTTGGCACGCCCGAGCAACGCGACTACTGGCTGCCGCGCCTGGCCGACGGCACCGAAGTGCCTTGCTTCGGGCTCACCAGCCCCGAGGCCGGCTCCGACGCGGCCTCCATGACCGACACCGGCGTCGTGTGCCGCCAGGTCGTCGATGGCCAGGAAGTGCTGGGCATCCGGCTCAACTGGCACAAGCGCTACATCACGCTGGGGCCGGTGGCCACGGTGCTGGGGCTTGCGTTCAAGCTGCACGACCCCGACGGCCTGCTGGGCGGGCCGGCCGACATCGGCATTTCGGTGGCGCTGGTGCCCACCGACGCGCCGGGCGTCACCATCGGCCGCCGCCACCTGCCGTCCATGCAGGTGTTCCAGAACGGTCCCAACCAGGGCAAAGACGTGTTCGTGCCGCTCGACGCCCTGATCGGCGGCCCGGCCAAGGCCGGCCACGGCTGGCAAATGCTCATGAGCGCGCTGGCCGCCGGGCGCGGCATTTCGCTGCCGTCGCTGTCGGCCGCGGCGGCGGTGTATTGCGCCCATGTCACTGGCATGTACGCGCGCGTGCGCCAGCAGTTCGGCATTCCGGTGGGCCGCTTCGAAGGCGTCCAGGAAAAGCTCGGCCGCCTGGCCGCCAATGCCTACCTGGTCGAGGCGGCGCGCCGGCTGACCTGCGCGGCGCTCAACCAGGGCCAGAAGCCGGCCGTAGTGTCGGCCATCATGAAATACCACGCTACCGAACGCATGCGCGAGTCCGTCAACGACGCCATGGACGTGCACGGCGGCAAGGCGGTCATCGACGGGCCTGCGAATTACCTGGGTTCGCTGTACCGCGCCGTGCCCATTGCCATTACCGTCGAAGGCGCCAACATTCTTACGCGCTGCCTCATCATCTTTGGCCAGGGCGCCATCCGCGCGCATCCCTACCTGATGCGCGAAGTCACGGCGCTGGGCGACAGCGACGAAACCCGCGGCGCCCAGGCTTTTCATGAGGTCTTCTGGAAGCACATGGGGCATGCCGCCAGGAATACCTTGCGCGCCTGGGGCCGCGCCTGGACGGGCGGCCTGCTGGCCCGCGCGCCCGCCACCGGCCCCACGGCCCGGCACTACCGGCGCCTGGGCCGCTACGCCTCGGCCTTCGCGCTGCTGGCCGACGCGGCCATGGGTTCGCTGGGCGGCGCGTTGAAGCGCCGCGAAATGTTGTCGGCGCGGCTGGGCGACATTCTGGCCGAGCTCTATTTGCTGTCCGCCGTGCTCAAGCGCTGGGAAGACGAAGGCCGGCGCCATGTCGACCTGCCGCTGGTGCACTGGTGCATGGATGACGGCTGCGCCCGCATCGAAACGCGCATCGACCAGGTGCTGGCCAACTTGCCCGCCCGGCCGCTGGCCTGGCTGCTACGAGCGATGGTGTTGCCGGTGCGCCTGAATCGCGGGCCCAGCGACGCCCTGACGCGCGAGTGCGCCGACCTGCTGCTGGCGCCGTCGGCCACCCGCGACCGCCTGGCCGCAGACCTGCAGCGCGGCGACGGCGCCGACCCGGTGGCGCAACTAGAACGCGCCTTCGCATTGGTCAACGCCGTGCAGCCCCTGCACGACCGCCTGCGCCGCGAAGGCGTGCGCGACTGGCGCGAGGCCCGCCGCGGCGGCGCCATCACCGACGATCAGGCACGCCAGATCGAGGCTGCCGAGCAGGCCGTGGCGCAGGTGGTGGCGGTAGACGATTTCGCGCCAGGCGCGTTCGAGCGCGGGGCAGCGTAGGCCGCTTGTTTCCCTCGCCGCGGGAACTCTGCTGTAACCCAGGGGTCAGGCACCTGCGGAGCCTGACCCCTGCATGGCTGCGACGTAACGCAGGTGTCAGGCTCCCGGCAGGGTGCCTGACACCGATCGATTGAGACGGCTGTGGTCCGCAACGGGGTCAGGCACCTGCGGAGCCTGACCCCTGCATAGCTCCGGCGTAACGCAGGTGTCAGGCTCCCGGCAGGGTGCCTGACACCGATCGATTGAGACAGCTGTGGTGCGCAACGGGGTCAGGCACCTGCGGAGTCTGGCCCCTGCAGGGCTTCGGCGTAACGCAGGTGTCAGGCTCCCGGCAGAGTGCCTGACACCGATCGATTGAGACAGCTGTAGCGCACAACGGGGTCAGGCACCTGCGGAGCCTGCCCCCTGCATGGCTGCGGTGTAACGCAGGTGTCAGGCTCCCGGCAGGGTGCCTGACACCGATCGATTGAGACAGCTGTGGCGCACAACGGGGTCAGGCACCTGCGGAGCCTGCCCCCTGCATGGCTGCGGTGTAACGCAGGTGTCAGGCTCCCGGCAGGGTGCCTGACACCGATCGATTGAGACAGCTGTGGCGCGCAACGGGGTCAGGCACCTGCGGAGTCTGGCCCCTGCAGGGCTTCGGCGTAACGCAGGTGTCAGGCTCCCGGCAGAGTGCCTGACACCGATCGATTGAGACAGCTGTGGCGCACAACGGGGTCGGGCACCTGCGGAGCCTGACCCCTGCAGGGCTTCGGCGTAACGCAGGTGTCAGGCTCCCGGCAGAGTGCCTGACACCGATCGATTGAGACAGCTGTGGCGCACAACGGGGTCGGGCACCTGCGGAGCCTGACCCCTGCAGGGCTTCGGCGTAACTCAGGTGTCAGGCTCCCGGCAGGGTGCCTGACACCGATCGATTGAGACAGCTGTGGTGCGCAACGGGGTCAGGCACCTGCGGAGTCTGACCCCTGCAGGGCTTCGGCGTAACTCAGGTGTCAGGCTCCCGGCAGGGTGCCTGACACCGATCGATTGAGACAGCTGTGGCGCGCAACGGGGTCAGGCACCTGCGGAGTCTGACCCCTGCATGGCTTCGGCGTAACGCAGGTGTCGGGCTCCCGGCAGGGTGCCTGACACCGATCGATTGAGACAGCTGTGGTGCGCAACGGGATCAGGCACCCGCGGAGCCTGACCCCTGCAGGGCTTCGGCGTAACGCAGGTGTCAGGCTCCCGGCGGGGTGCCTGACACCGATCGATTGCGACAGCTGTGATGCGCAACGGGTCAGGCACCGATCGTCTAGCGCCTGTATCTGCGGCTAGTCGTCGCGGTTGGGGTCCATGCCGGGGAATAGCACTTCGGTGAACCCGAACTTCGAGAAATCCTCGATGCGCGACGGGTACAGCCGGCCGATCAGGTGATCGCATTCGTGCTGAACGACGCGCGCATGGAAGCCTTCTGCTTCGCGCTCGATGGGCTGCCCGTGCGGGTCGAAACCCCTGTAGCGGATATGCCGGTAGCGCGGCACCAGGCCGCGCAGGCCGGGCACCGACAGGCAGCCTTCCCAGCCGTCTTCGCGTTCGTCCGACCGCGGCGTGATCACCGGGTTGCACAGCACCGTCAGCGGCACCGGCGGGGCGTCGGGGTAGCGCTCGTTGTGCTCGAACCCGAAAATCACCAGTTGCAGGTCGACGCCGATCTGCGGGGCGGCCAGGCCCACGCCCTTGGCATGCACCATGGTTTCGAACATGTCGGCAACCAGTTCGTGCAGCTCGGGGGTGTCGAATTGCCCGACCGGCTGGGCAACCCGCAACAGGCGCGGGTCGCCCATCTTGAGAATGGCGTGGATCATGGTGTGCGCGGCTGGCGAGTCAGTCGGCCCGGCCCTTGTGCTGGATGAATTCGATCTTGTAGCCGTCGGGGTCTTCCACGAAGGCGATGACCGTGGTGCCGTGCTTCATGGGGCCGGCTTCGCGCGTGACCTTGCCGCCTTTTTGCTTGACCTTCTCACAGGCGTCGTAGGCGTCGTCGACTTCCAGGGCGATGTGCCCGTACCCGTTGCCCAGGTCGTAGTGGTCGGTGTCCCAGTTGTGGGTCAGCTCGATGACGGCGCCTTCGGATTCGTCTTGGTAGCCCACGAAGGCCAGCGTGAATTTGCCATCGGGATAGTCTTTGCGGCGCAGCACGCGCATGCCCAGGACATTGGTGTAGAAATCGATGGATTTGTCCAGGTTGCCGACGCGCAGCATGGTGTGCAGGAGACGCATGGGGAATTCCTTGTGCTAGAAGAGGCAGGGCCTTGCGGCCAAGCTTACATCGTAGCAAACCGCCCGGTCTCCTGCCGCGTGGCCGTCAGTCGGCTCCCAGTTTCAGCGGGTCGGGCTGGCGCTTTTCGATGGCCCATTTCAGCAGCGCCGCGCAACGGTAGATGCCGTGAGCGAACTTGCCGTAGGGCAAGGTCAGGAACAGGGCCATGACCATGCCCAGGTGAATGGCCAGCAGCAGGCCCATGGCTGGCGTGTCGCGCAGGCCCAGCAGCAGCAGGCCGGTAAGGCTGACCAGGAACAGCAGCGCGATGAAGCCGCGGTCCATGGGGCGCTGCGCCGCGTCGCCCTGCAGGGGGTGGCGCTTCACGTTCAGCCACAGCAACCCGGCCGGACCGACCAGCAAGCCGATGCCGCCCACCGTGCCCAGCAGCACGGGCAGGCTGGTAACCGGGTAGGGCGCCTGCCAGCCGAAGGCATAGTGGTACAGCGTGGCCACGCAGGTGGCGGCAAAGCACAGCATGAAGCCGTAGAACGTCAGGTGGTGGAAGCGCCGCCGGGCCAGGGTGAAGGCGTCGTCGGCGTTGTTGCAGCCCTTGCCGTGGCCGCCGTCCAGGTACCTGAGCCGCAGCGCGTCGTGGGTGGCCTCGGCCACCGCCGCGCCGCTGGCCGCGCCGGGCGACACGTCGCGCCAGAAGCGCGCCACGCCCACGCCCAGCGCCACGATGGCAAACAGGAACACCAGACCGAACATCAGCGCCAGCGTGTTGTGGGGGAAGATGGCGTAGAAATTGCCGGCCAGCGGCTCATGCAGCAGCCCGCCGGCCATGGCGGCCGCCAGCACCAGGAACAGCGCCAGGGCGCCGGCCACCGCCAGGGACAGGGTCAGGCCGTTGCGCCGGTAAAGCTTGCCCAGCGCGGCCGGCCAGGCATAGTCGGTGTAGGTTTGCACCCGCACCTTGGCCATGGCTTGCGGCACATTGACGCTGAATTCGTGCGGTGGCGCGTACTGACAGGCGTGCAGGCAGGCGCCGCAGTTGTGGCACAGGTTGGCCAGGTAGTTGATGTCGGCCTTGCCGAATTCCAGGCGGCGCGTCATGGCCGGAAAGACGGCGCAGAAGCCTTCGCAATAACGGCACGCATTGCATATCTGCATGACGCGCGCCACTTCGGTTTCGTTGTTGCTCAGGACGCCGCGCGCCTGGCGGGTGAGTTCTTCAAGCTGCTTCACGTTATGCTCCCGTTGCCCGCTGGGCCAGCGCCGCCGCGGCGGCGCGCGTGCCGGCTATGCGGCCGAAGGCCGTGCCGATCGACATGCCGACGCCGGCGGTATAGCCTTTGCCCAGCACGTTGCCGGCCATCATTTCGCCGGCCACGAACAGGTTGTCGCTGGGACGGTCGTTAAAGCGCACGGCGGCGGTGTCGTCCACCTTCAGCCCCAGGTAGGTGAAGGTAATGCCCGGCCGTAGCGCGTAGCCGTAGTAGGGCGGGGTGTCGATGGGGCGGGCCCAGTGGGTCTTGGCGGGTTGCACGCCTTCGGTGTGGCAGTCGTCGAGCGTGGTGTGGTCGAACGTGCCCACGCGGCAGGCCGCGTTGTAGCTGGACAGCGTCTGCATGAACCGGGCTTCGTCCAGGCCCAGCTTGCGCGCCAGTTCGGGCAGCGTGTCGGCCTGCACGCCGGGGAACACCGGGGGCATGAAGCGCCCCACGGCCTTGCTGTCGATAATGGAATAGGCGATTTGCCCGGGCTGCATGGCGGTCAGGCGGCCCCAGATGGCGTAGCGCTTGGGCCAGAAGTCTTCGCCTTCGTCGTAGAAGCGGTCGGCTTCGCGGTTGACCACCACGCCCAGCGACACGCAATCGATGCGCGTGCAGATGCCGCCGTCGTACAGAGGCGCGCGCGCGTCGATAGCCACGCAGTGCGACTGCGACGGATCGCCGATGGTGTCGGCGCCGGCGTCGATCATGAACTTCAGCAGCACGCCGGTGTTAAAGCGCGTGCCGCGGATCAGGAAGTTGTCGGCGGGCCATTCGCCGCGCTCGTTCTGGCCCCAGGCCTCGCGCAGCCATTCACGGTTGGACTCGAAGCCGCCGGCGGCCAGCACACAGGTGCGGGCGGTGTAGCGCTCGCCGCCCGCGCGCGCCGCCACAAAGCGGCCGTTGTCGAGTTCCAGCGAATCGACCAGGGTGTCGTAGCGGATTTGCACGCCCAGCGCTTCGGCGCTGCGATAGTAGGCGTTGACCAGCGCCTTGCCGCCGCCCATGAAGAAGGCGTTGGTGCGCGCCACGTGCAGCGCGCCGGACAGTGGCGGCTGGAAATTCACGCCATGCTTGCGCATCCAGTCGCGACAGGTGGACGATTCGCGGATTACTAGCCGCGCCAGGTGTTCGTTGGTGATGCCGCCCGTGACCTTGAGCAGGTCTTGCCAGTATTCCTCTTCGGGGTAGGCTTCCACCAGCACGTCTTGCGGCGCGTCGTGCATGCAGCGCAGGTTGCGCGTGTGTTGTGAATTGCCGCCGCGCCATTCGCGGGGCGCGGCTTCCAGCAGCAACACGCTGGCGCCCGCCTCGCGCGCCATCAGGGCCGCGCACAGCGCCGCGTTGCCGCCGCCGATTACCAATACGTCGATCATTGGGAAAGTTCCTGAAGTCAGCGCATGACTATAGGGCGCGGGGGCCGCGCCCGCCACGCCGGGATCGTCAATGGCTGTTCACGGTTTGTGAAGACTGGCACCGGGCCAGGCGCCCGAATGAACCAGTTCGCTGGCGGTGCGCGCCAGCAGCACGCGCGCCGCCAGCGCAGCGGGCGACAGTTCGTCGTCGGACAGGCTGACCAGCAGGTTGTGGCGCCTGAGATGGCGGTCGGAAATCAGCCGCAGCGCCAGGGGCTCGCCCTGCAGGCGGACCGTGGCCGCGCCGGGCTGGATGGTGGCGCCGAAGCCGTTGCGCACCAGGTCCATCAGCACGTCGAGCCCATCGATCTCGGCCACCAGGTTGGGCTCGACGCGCACCCGGCTGAAGCCGGCATTGACCAGCGAGCGCAGCCCATGGGCGATGCCGGGCAGCAGGTAAGGCAGGCCGCCGACGTCGCGCAGCCGCACCGGGCCCTCCGGCGGCAGGCCCGGCAGGTCGGGGCGGGCGATCAGGAACAGGCGTTCGTCGATCAGGGGCAGCACGCTCCAGCGGCGCGCCGCCTCGGCCTGGAAGACGATGGCCAGGTCGAGCTGGCGGGCGTTGAGCATGCTGGTCAGGTAGCCCGACAGGGTCTCGACCAGGCGCACGCGCACGTCGGGGTAGCGTTCGCGCATGGCGCGCATGAAAGGCAGGGCCAGTACCGAGGCCGTGGTGGCCGGCAGGCCGATGCTGACTTGTCCGGTCAGGCGCGATTCTTTGGCGGCCTGGGCCGCGCCGTCGGCATGGCGCAAGGCCAGCTGGGCCTGCCGCAGGAAGGCCAGGCCCGCGTCGGTGGGCATTACGCCGGTGGAGGTGCGCGTCAGCAGCCGGGTGGACAGCTCGCTTTCCAGGCGGCTGATCTGCTGGCTGAGCGCCGACGTGACCATGCCCAGTTCGGCGGCGGCGCGGCCCATGCTGCCCGATTCGGCCACCTTGACGAAGTACCTGAGCTGGCGCAGTTCCATGGGCGGCGCCTAGAACTGCGGCAGGCTGGCCGGATCGTGCCGCCGCAGCACGTTCTTGGCCTCTTCGAAGTCGGGCAGGATGTTGCCGACCTCGGCCCAGAAGTCGCGGCTGTGGTTCATTTCGCGCAGGTGCGCCAGCTCGTGGGCGATGACGTAGTCGATGATGGCGGGCGCGAAGTGGATCAGGCGCCAGTTCAGCATGATGTTGCCGTCGCTGGTGCACGAGCCCCAACGCGTGGCCGCCGACGACAGCCGCCAGCGGCGGATTTTCAGGCCGCTGATCTGCAGGAAATGCGCCAGGCGGGCGCCGAACAGCGTGCCGGCGCGCTGCTGCAGCCAGGCCTGGGCGGCATCGCGGATGCGCGAGGCGTCGGCGTCGGCGGGCAGCGCCAGCCACAGGGTGTCGCCGTCGTTGGGCGCATCGGCGTCGCCCGACAGGCGCGCCTGGCGCGACTCGGCGCCCACCCCCAGCACGATGCGCTTGCCCAGGTAGGGCAGTTCGCCGCCGGCCTGCCAGCGGGTCTGGGCCAGGGCCAGTTGTTCTTTGCGGGCCTGCCAGTCGCGCAGCTTGGCGAGGATCCAGCGAGATTTTTCGCGCACCGCGTCGTCGATTTGCGCCAGCGTGACCCAGTTGGGCGCGGTGACGCGCAGGCCGTCGTCGGCCACGACGAAGCCGATGCTGCGTCGGCGGGAGCGCAGCAGCACGAAGCCGATGGCCTGTTGTTCGGTGACGACCTCGCGCCAGCGGGCGCCTGGCGGCAGCGGATCGGGCCGCGGCGTGGCGACGGTGGCGGCAGGAGCGGAAGCGGGCGGCGGCGTCAGCAGGGGGGCGGCCTCGGGCGCGCGGGGCGCCGGGGCAGCGGGTTCGGCGAACAAAAGCTCAAGCTGGCCGTTGCTGGGCATACCTTTCGGGATTGAGTTGGCGCATTTCCCCTTCGATCCAGTCCTGTACCTTGGCGTTGAGCTCGTCGGGGGAGATTCCCTGCGATTCTATCGCGGGCCCGATGGACACGGTGATCATGCCGGGCCGCTTCACGAACGCATTGCGGCGCCAGCATTCGCCAGCGTTGTGGGCTACCGGGATGACCACCGCGCCGGTGCGCGAGGCCAGCAGCGCGCCGCCCATTTTGAAGCGCGCGGTCTTGCCGGGGGCTACCCGCGTGCCTTCGGGAAACAGCAGCGGCCAGCGGCCTTCTTCGAGCCGCACCTTGCCCTGGCGGATGACCTGCTCGAAGGCGTCGCGGCCCTTGGAGCGGTCGATGGGAATCATGCGCAGCAGCGCCAGGCCCCAGCCGAAGAACGGCAGCATGTGCAGTTCTTTCTTGTACACGTAGCAGACTTCGCGCGGCATGTGGGCCGGGAAGAACAGGGTTTCCCAGGCCGACTGGTGCTTGGACAGCAGGATGCAGCCGCCGTCGGGCAGGTTTTCCGCGCCCTTGATCTGCCAGCGGATGCCGCAGAACACCCGCGCGCCCCAGATAGCCAGGCGCGGCCAGCCCACCGTAAGCTTGTAGCGCCAGTGCAGCGGCAGCGGGGCCCAGAGAATACAGGCGATGGCGTACGGAATCACCGTAACCACCAGGAACACCATATACAGCAGCGAGCGTAGCCAGGCCATGGGTCAGGCTTCCTGCAACAGGGCGTCGGCCACGGCCGACAGGTCGCGGGCAACGCGCGTGCCGGGGGGCAGCTCGCCCTGGCGGGTCTTGCCGCCGTTGCCGGTCAGCACCAGCCAGGGCGTGCAGCCGACGGCGGCGGCCGCCTGCAGATCGCGCAGCGAGTCACCCACGGCGGGCACGCCGGCCAGATCGATGTCGTAGCGGCGGGCGATGTCGTGGTACATGCCCGGCAGCGGCTTGCGGCAGGCGCAGCCGTCGTCGGGGCCGTGCGGGCACAGGAAAATGGCGTCGACGGCGCCGCCGGCCTGGGCCAGTTCGCGGTGCAGCTTGGCATGAATGGCATTGAGCGTGGCCATGTCGAACAGGCCGCGCGCCACGCCCGACTGGTTGCTGGCCACCACCACCGTATAGCCGGCCTGCGACAGCCGGGCGATGGCAGCCAGGCTGCCCGGCAGGGCGATCCATTCATCGGGGCTTTTGACGAAGGCGTCGCTGTCCTGGTTGATGACGCCGTCGCGGTCGAGGACGATGAGCTTCACTGTGCCAACCTGGAAATATCGGCCACCTGGTTCATCATGCCGTGCAACTGCGCCAGCAGCGCCAGCCGGTTGGCGCGCACGGCCGGATCGTCGGCCATGACCATGACGTCGGCGAAGAACGCATCGACCGGCTCGCGCGCCTGGGCCAGCGTGCTGAGGCTGCCGGCGAAGTCGCCGGCCTGCAGCTGGGCCTCGGCCTGCGGGCGCAGCGCCGCGACCGCGGCGGCCAGCGCCTGTTCGGCGGGTTCGGCCAGGCGGCTGGCATCGACGGCGCCGATGTCGCCTTCGGCCTTCTTGAGCAGGTTGCCTATGCGCTTATTGGCGGCGGCCAGGCTGGCGGCTTCGGGCAGTTGGCCGAACGCCGTCACGGCCCGCACGCGCGCGGCGGCCTGGTGCAGCGGCGGGGCCAGCGCGATCACGGCGTCGACGGCATTGCGGTCGAACTCGGCGGCCAGTTGGTTGCGATAGCGTTCGTAGATGAAGGCGCGCACCTCGGGCACGGTGGCGGTCGCGATCTTGCCTGCGGGGAAGGTGCCCGCGGCCAGTTCCAGCAGGCCGTCGAGCGACAGCGGGCCGTTGGCGCTGGCAGCCAGCAGGCCGCCGGCAGCCAGTTGCTCGAAGGCGCTGATCAGGCCCAGCGCGGCGCGGCGCAGGCCGAACGGGTCGCGCTCGCCGGTGGGCGCCAAGCCGATGCCCCAGATGCCCACCAGGGTTTCGGCGCGTTCGGCGATGAACAGCACGGCCGCGGTCAGCGAGTCGGCGGTGACCGGGGCGTCGAGCCGGATGCGGTATTGCTCGCGCAGCGCCCGCACCACGTCGCCGGGCTCGCCGTCGCCGGCCGCGTAGTAGGCGCCCATGATGCCTTGCAGCTCGGGGAATTCGCCCACCATGTTGGTGCCCAGGTCGGCCTTGGCCAGCAGGGCCGCGCGATCGGCGGCCGCGGCGTCGCCGCCCAGCAGGCCGGCCACGCCGCGCGCGATGGCGCGCACGCGTTCGACGCGCTCGAGCTGGGTGCCCAGCTTGTTGTGGTAGACGATGCTGCCCAGCTGCTGCACGCGGGCGGCCAGCGGGGTCTTGCGGTCGGTGTCGAAGAAGAACTGGGCGTCGGCCAGGCGCGGGCGCACCACGCGCTGATTGCCTTCGACGATGTTGACCGGGTCGTCGGTGTGCATGTTGCTGACGATCAGGAAGCGGTGCGTCAGCTTGCCGGAGGCCGGGTCGAACAGCGGGAAGTACTTCTGGTTCAGCCGCATGGTGAGAATCAGGCATTCCTGCGGCACTTGCAGGAACTGCTCGTCGAACTGGCCCACGTACACCGTGGGGTGTTCGACCAGGGCGGTGACTTCGTCCAGCAGTGCGGCCACTTCGGGGTCGGTGCCCAGGGTGGCGCCCAGGCGCGCGGCATGCGCCTGCAGCTGGCTGTCGATTTCGGCGCGGCGCGCCTCGAACGAGGCCACCACGCGGCCCTGTTCGGCCAGCACGGTTTCATAGGCGTCGGCGTCGGCCACGTCGACCGGCGCATCCGCCATGAAGCGGTGTCCCAGGGTGCGGCGGCCGGCCGACAGGCCCAGCGCCGACACCGACACCACGTCGGCGCCATGCAGGGCGACCAGGCCATGCGCGGGGCGCACGAATTTCACGGTGGTGACGCCGTCGGCCAACTGGTAGCGCATGACCTTGGGAATGGGCAGGCCGTCGATGGCGGCGAGCAGGCCTTCTTGCAGCCCGTCGGCCAGCTTGGCGCCCGGAGCGGTGCCGCGCGCGACCAGGTAGTCTTGCTTGCCGTCGGATTCGCGCGCCAGGCTGGCGGGGGCGATGCCTTCCAAGCCCTTGGCGGCCAGCTTTTTCAGCAGGGCGGGCGTGGCGTTGCCGTCGGCGTCCAGGCCCACTTTCACGGGCATGAGTTTCTCGGCGTAGTCCTGGTCGGGAGCCTGCTCGCGCACCTGCGACAGGCGCACCGCCAGGCGGCGCGGCGTGGCGAAGGCGGTGGCCTGGCAGCCATCGGCCAGCAGGCCATGCTTGTGCAGCGTGGCGCGCACGCCTTCAGCGAAGGCCTGGCCCAGCTTTTGCAGGGCCTTGGGAGGAAGTTCTTCGGTCAGCAGTTCGACCAGCAGGGGGCGGGTGTTCGTTGTCATTCAGGCAGCCTCCCCGGCGCGGCGTCCGGTCAGCATGGGGAAGCCCAGTCGTTCACGGGAATCGTAGTAGGCCTGCGCCACGGCGCGCGACAAGTTGCGGATGCGGCCGATGTAGGCGGCGCGCTCGGTGACGCTGATGGCGCCGCGCGCGTCGAGCAGGTTGAAGGTGTGGGCGGCTTTCAGCGTGGCCTCGTAGGCGGGCAGCGCCAGGGGCACGTCCATCAGGCGCTTGGCTTCGGTTTCGTAGTCGTTGAAGTGCGCGAAAAGCATGTCGGCCGAGGCGTGTTCGAAGTTATAGGTGGACTGTTCGACTTCGTTCTGGTGGAACACGTCGCGGTACAGCACGCGGTTGCCGTGCGCGCCTTCGGTCCAGACCAGGTCGTACACGCTTTCCACGCCCTGCAGGTACATGGCCAGGCGTTCCAGGCCGTAGGTGATTTCGCCGGTGGTGGGCGTGCAGTCGAGCCCGCCCACCTGCTGGAAGTAGGTGAACTGGGTGACTTCCATGCCGTTGAGCCAGACTTCCCAGCCCAGGCCCCACGCGCCCAGCGTGGGGTTTTCCCAGTCGTCTTCGACGAAGCGGATGTCGTGCCGGGTGGGATCGATGCCCAGCGCCTTGAGGGAACCGATGTACAGGTCGAGGATTTCGGGGGGCGCCGGCTTCAGCACGACCTGGTACTGGTAATAGTGCTGCAGGCGGTTGGGGTTTTCGCCGTAGCGGCCGTCTTTGGGCCGGCGCGAGGGCTGCACGTAGGCCGCGCGCCAGGGCTCGGGCCCGATGGCGCGCAGGAAGGTGGCCGTATGCGAGGTGCCGGCGCCGACTTCCATGTCGTATGGCTGCAGCAGGGCGCAGCCCTGCTTGTCCCAGTAGTCCTGGAGCGTAAGGATGATTTGCTGAAAAGTGAGCATAGGATTCTTGGAATTCGGAACGCCGTGCGGGAAGTCCGCGCGGGCGGGTCCGGCCGCCTGGCGCGGGAAACCGGCCATTTTAACTGGCCCGGGGCGCGGCGGGGGCAGGCCGGGCGGCCAGACCCTGCGCGGCGCCGCCGCCGAGCCGCTGCGCTACGATGATTACTTTGGCCGCCAGCCCCGCATGGACCCCTTCCGCCACCTGCCCCCGTTGATGACGCTGCGCGCCTTCGAGGCGGTGGGGCGGCACCTGAGCTTCAGCCGCGCCGCCGAAGAGTTGTTCGTGACGCAGGGCGCCATCAGCCATCAAGTGCGCAAGCTGGAGCACGCGCTGGGCGGCCCGCTTTTCGTGCGCCGCACCCGGGCCATCGCCTTCACGCCGCGCGGCCAGGCGTACTACCAGCACGTGCGCGCGGCCCTGGACCTGCTGGCGCAGGCGTCACGGCAGGCGCGCGGGGCCCACGCCGCGGCGCCGCAACTGAAAATCGGCCTGCTGGCCTCGTTCGCGGCGCGCTGGCTGGTGCCGCGGCTACCCGCCTTCACCCAGGCCCATCCCGACATCGGCCTGCAGTTGGTGCCCGATATCGGGCTGGCCGATGTGGCGGCCGGCGACGTGGACCTGGCCATACGCTATGGCCGCGGCCATTGGCAGGGCGTGCACCTGGTCAAGCTGATGCCTGAATGCCTGGCGCCAGTGTGCGCGCCCGCCCTGCTGGGGCGGAGGCGGCGGTTCAAGTCGCCCGGCGAGATCCTGCGCTATCCGCTGCTGGTCTCGCACTCGCGCCAGCCATTCGAATGGGACCTGTGGTCGCAGGCGCAGCGGGTGGACTTGTCCAGCGCCCGCACAGTGCATTTGCACGACTACAACATCGTGATCGAGGCGGCCCTGGCGGGGCAGGGCATCGCGATGGGAAGGCTGCGCCTGATCCAGCCGCTGCTGGACGCGGGCGCCCTGGTGCCGCCGGCCGGGCAGGCAGACTGCCAGGATGAAAACACCGGCTGGTGGCTGGTGCTGCCGCGTTCGGCGCTGCCGGCGCCGGCGGCGGCCTTTTGCCAATGGATACAGGCCCAGGCCGCCCGGGAGCATATGGCCAACGCATGAATGCCGCTCATGCATCGGCCCCGATTTTTCATTGGTCAAGACGGCGGCGGGGCAGATAGCATCAGGCCTTGTCCATGTATTTGCAGAGGTGTGTTTCATGTCTTCCACGATTACTGCCCGCGTCCAGGCCCTGGGCCTGCCCCTGGAACCGGCCGGCGGCCCCGCGGCCAATTACGTTTCCAAGGTGCAGGTGGGCGACCTGCTGTTCGTGTCGGGCCAGGTGCCGCGCCAGGGCGACAAGCCCGCATGGCTGGGCCGGGTGGGCGACACGCTGAGCGAAGAGGAAGGCCGCCAGGCCGCTCGCCAGGCCGCGCTGGGTGTGCTGGCCCATCTGGCCGATGCGGTCGGCGACGACCTGGCGCGGGTGGCGCGCGTGGTGCGCCTGGGCGTGTTCGTGGCCTGCACGCCGGAATTCCAGCGCCAGAGCGCCGTGGCCGATGGCGCGTCCGACCTGATGGTCGAAGTGCTGGGCGAGGCCGGCCGCCACGCACGCACCGCGGTGGGCGTGGCATCGCTGCCGCGCGGCGTGGCGGTCGAGGTCGAGGCCATCATCCAGATCAAGCCCTAGGAGCGTCCATGCCCCATGCCGCATTATCCGATGCCGATGTCGAGCGCCTGCGCCAGGCCACGCCCGGCGTTGCGCAGGTCGTGCATTTCAATCATGCAGGCGCGTCGCTGCCGTCGGCCGCCACGGTGCAGGCGGTGATCGACCATCTGCACCGGGAAGCGGCGGCGGGTCCCATGGAAGCGGCACGGGCCGCCGAAGATACGTTGGCGGCCGCGCGCCAGCGGGCGGCCAGGCTGATCGGCGCCCAGCCCGGCGAAATCGCCTTTGCCTCGGGATGCTCCGACGCCTGGGGTCGGGCTTTCGCCGCGCTGGGGCCATGGAAGCCGGGCGATCGCATTCTGGTGGGCCGGCACGAATGGGGCGGCAACCTGGCCACCATGCAGCAGGTGGCCGGCCGGGCTGGCGCCCGCATCGAGTCGATTCCGTGCGACGCCGAAGGCCGCGTCGACCCCGCGGCGCTGCAGGTCATGCTGGACGAACGGGTCAGGCTGGTGTCGCTGACCTGGCTGCCCGCCAATGGCGGTCTCATCAATCCGGCCGCCGCCATCGGCGCCGTGGCGCGCCGCCACGGCGTTCCCTACATCGTGGATGCCGCGCAGGCGCTGGGGCAATTGCCCATCGACGTGGCCGCGGTGGGGTGCGACGTGCTGGTGGCGCCCGTGCGCAAGCACCTGCGCGGGCCGCGCGGGCTCTCGCTGCTGTATGTGCGCGATGGTTTCGCCGGGCGCCTGGCGCCGGCATTCGTGGATACCTCGTCTGCTCCCATCGGCGCCGACGGCGCCTCGGTGCTGTGCGCGGGCGCGCAGTGCCTGGAAACCAGCGAGCAGCCGGTGGCCCTGGTCTGCGGACTGGCCAACGCCTTGCAGGAAGCGCTGGACCTGGGCATCGATGCGATCCGCGCCCGCATCGACGCCACTGCCGGCGCGCTGCGCGAGCGGTTGGCCCGCATTCCGGGCGTGACGCTGCACGACCTGGGCGGGCCCTGCTCGGCCCTGGTGTCGTTCAACGTAGAAGGTCTCGTCGCCGCCGACGTGCGCCAGGCGCTGGCGCGGCAGGGCATCAATATCACCGTCAACGGCGTGCCCTACACGCCGCTGGACATGCAGGCGCGCGGCCTGGATTCCGTGGCGCGGGCCTCGGTCAGCTACCTGACTTCCGGCGCCGAAATCGACCGCTTGGTCGCCGCCGTGGCGCAACTGGCGCGGCGCTGAACCGGCGGCAGCAGCGCGGACGGCCCGGCCAGGTGTCCGACACCCTGCGGGAGCCAGCCCCCTGATGGATGCCACTGGTCAGGTGTCCGACTCCCGCAGGGTGTCGGACACCGAAGTGGGCAAACAGCGTCGCTTCCTGTCGGGGTCAGGCACCCAGCGGGAGCCAGACCCCTGATGGATGCCGCTGGTCAGGTGTCCGAATCCCGCAGGGTGTCGGACACCGAAGTGGGCAAACAGCGTCGCTTCCTGTCGGGGTCAGGCACTCTGCGGGAGCCAGACCCCTGATGGATGCCGCCGGTCAGGTGTCCGAATCCCGCAGGGTGTCGGACACCGAAGTGGGCAAACAGCGTCACTTCCCGTCGGGGTCAGGCACCCTGCGGGAGCCAGACCCCTGATGGATGCCGCTGGTCAGGTGTCCGACTCCCGCAGGGTGTCGGACACCGAAGTGGGCAAACAGCGTCACTTCCCGTCGGGGTCAGGCACCCTGCGGGAGCCAGACCCCTGATGGATGCCACTGGTCAGGTGTCCGACTCCCTGCGGGAGCTAGACCCCTGATGGATGCCGCTGATCAGGTGTCCGACTCCCGCAGGGTGTCGGACACCGAAGTGGGCCTCGGCCCGCCGCATTCCCGGATGGTCGTATGATTCGGTATCCCCCAGTCTTATAGATAACCGCGGGCCCGTGCGCCCGCCCAGGAGACCCGCATGTCCGACCTGATCAAAGTGGAAGTGGTTGACGGTATTCAGATCATCACCGTCAACCGTCCCGAAGCCAAGAACGCCATCAACCTGGAAGCCGCCCAGGCCATGGCCGCCGCGCTGGACCAGCTGGACAGCCGCGACGACATCGGCATCGGCATCCTGACGGGCGCGGGCGGCACGTTTTCGTCGGGCATGGACCTGAAGGCCTTCGCGCAAAGCCGCCAGCGCCCGCTGATCGAAGGCCGCGGCTTCGCCGGGCTGAACGAGCGGCCGCCGCGCAAGCCCCTGATCGCCGCCGTCGAAGGCTACGCGCTGGCCGGGGGCTGTGAAATGGCCCTGGCCGCCGACCTGATCGTGGCGGCCCGCAATGCCAAGTTCGGCCTGCCCGAAGTCAAGCGCGGGCTGGTGGCTGGCTCGGGCGGCATGCTGCGCCTGCCGCGCCGCCTGCCGTACCACATCGCCATGGAAATCATTCTTACCGGCGACATGCTCGATGCCGAGCGGGCCCATGGCTACGGCCTGGTCAACCGCCTGACCGAACCGGGCAAGGCCCTGGAAGGCGCGCTGGAACTCGCCCGCGTCATCGTCGAGAACGGCCCGCTGGCGGTGCAGACCGCCAAGAGCATCGTGGCCCAGGCCATCGACTGGGAGCAGGACGGCATGTTCGACCGCCAGCGCCCGCTGATCGCGCACATTTTCACCTCGGCCGACGCCAAGGAAGGCGCGACCGCCTTCGCCGAAAAGCGCAAACCCGTGTGGCAGGGCAAGTAGGCTTTTCCGCCACGGTCATAAAATAAGTTGTCGATCGCGCGCGGCTGGGCTATTCGGCCGCGCGTTCCCCGCATTCCTCTTTTCCCGCTTCTGCCTTTACTGCCATGTCCGTTCTCATCAAAGAAGAAGACTTCATCCAGTCTATTGCTGATGGCATCCAGTTCATCAGCTACTACCATCCCGTCGACTACATCCGCCACCTGGCCCGCGCCTACGAGCGCGAAGAAAGCCCGGCCGCGCGCGACGCGATGGCGCAGATCCTCACCAATTCGCGCATGTGCGCCGAAGGCAAGCGCCCGCTGTGCCAGGACACCGGCATCGTCAACGTCTTCCTGAAGGTCGGCATGGACGTGCGCTTCGACACCCGCCGCACCCTGCAGGAGCTGTGCGACGAAGGCGTGCGCCGCGGCTACACCAACCCCGACAACCCGCTGCGCGCCTCGGTGCTCGACGACCCGATCTTCGCCCGCAAGAACACCCGCGACAACACCCCCTGTATCCTGCACGTCGAGCTCGTCCCCGGCGACAAGGTCGACGTGCAAATCGCCTCGAAGGGCGGCGGTTCTGAAAACAAGTCGAAGTTCGCCATGCTCAATCCCAGCGATTCGCTGGTCGACTGGGTGCTGAAAACCGTGCCCACCATGGGCGCGGGCTGGTGCCCGCCGGGCATGCTGGGCATCGGCGTGGGCGGCACGGCCGAAAAGGCCATGCTGATGGCCAAGCAGTCGCTGATGGACGACATCGACATGTACGAGCTGCTGGCGCGCGGCCCGCAGAACAAGCTCGAAGAGCTGCGCATCGAGCTCTACGAAAAGGTCAATGCGCTGGGCATCGGCGCGCAAGGCCTGGGCGGCCTGACCACCGTGCTCGACGTCAAGATCAACACCTTCCCGACGCACGCGGCGTCCAAGCCCGTGGCCATGATCCCCAACTGCGCGGCCACGCGCCACGCGCACTTCGTGCTCGACGGCTCCGGCGCCGCCCGCCTCGATCCGCCGTCGCTGTCCGAATGGCCCGAAGTGCACTGGGCGCCCGACTACAACAAGTCGAAGCAGGTCAACCTGGACACGCTCACCCCTGAAGAAGTGGCCAGCTGGAAACCCGGCCAGACCCTGCTGCTGTCGGGCAAGATGCTTACCGGCCGCGATGCCGCGCACAAGCGCATCCAGGACATGCTGGCCAAGGGCGAGCCGCTGCCCGTCGACTTCACCAACCGCGTCATCTACTACGTGGGCCCGGTCGATCCGGTGCGCGACGAAGTGGTCGGCCCGGCCGGCCCCACCACCGCCACCCGCATGGACAAGTTCACCGACATGATGCTCGCCAAGACCGGCCTGATCGCCATGATCGGCAAGTCCGAGCGCGGCCCGGTGGCCATCGAGGCCATCCGCAACCACAAGTCGGCCTACCTGATGGCCGTCGGCGGCGCGGCCTACCTGGTGTCCAAGGCCATTCGCCAGGCGCGCGTGCTGGCCTTCGAAGACCTGGGCATGGAAGCCATCTACGAGTTCGACGTGAAAGACATGCCCGTCACCGTGGCGGTCGATTCGCAGGGCACCTCGGTGCACACCACCGGCCCCAAAGAATGGCAGGCGCGCATCGGCAAGATCCCGGTGGCCGTGGCCTGAAGGCGGTAATTTCTCGCTTGCCAGGCGCCCGGCTCCCACGGGGGGCGCGCGCCTGGCGATCGAAGCGGTTGCTGTACACAGCGGTGTCAGGCACCTGCGTGAAGTGACCCCCAAAAGTTGGATACCAACTTATGGGGGTATTTTTATGGTGAAGTACAGCGAACAGACCAAGTTTGCAGCGGTCGAGGAGTATTGCCGGGGCGATTTGGGACTGGAAGCCGTGGCGCAACGCCACGGCGTGAACCCGCATGCGCTGCGACGCTGGGCGGCGGCCTACCGGGAGCATGGCGCCTCGGGCGTGCGCGCCAAGCGCGGCCGCTACAGCGCCTCGTTCAAGCAGACGGTGCTGCAACAGATGAAACAGCAGGGCCTGTCGTATCGGCAGGCGGCAGCGCGGTTCGACATCCGCAACTTCAACATCATCGCCCGCTGGGCACGCCAGTATGATGTACAGGGTCTAGCCGCTTTATCTACAGGACAGCCCCCCGCAATGACCTCGCCCGTGAAACCGGCATCGCCCGATGCCACGCGTACACGCGAAGATCTGCTCAAGGAACTGCAGTTTCTGCGCATGGAGAACGCGTACCTAAAAAAGCTCGATGCCTTGGTTCAAGCCAAACAGAAATCGGCGCAGCAGAAAAAGCGCAAATAGTGCTTGAACTAAGGCAGCAATTCCCTCTTGCGGGCTTGTTGTCGGTGGTGGGGCTGTCACGCAGCACCTTCTACTACCAATGGCGGGCCGGGCAAGCCGAAGACAAGTTCGCGTCATTGAAGTCCCGGATCTGCGCAATTTTTGCCCAGCATCACGGCCGCTACGGCTATCGACGCATCACCGAGGCGATCCGCCAGCAAGGCTGGCCGGTCAACCACAAGACGGTGCAGCGCCTGATGGGCCTGTTGGGGTTGAAGTCTTGCGTACGGGTCAAGAAGTATCGCTCCTACCGAGGCACGCTGAGCCAGCTCGCCCCGAACGTGCTGCGACGCCAGTTCAGGGCTGCTCGCCCGAATCAGAAGTGGGCCACCGATGTGACCGAGTTCAGGGTCGGCACCCAGAAGCTGTACCTCTCGCCGGTGATGGACCTGTGCAATGGCGAGATCATCGCCTACGAAATGGCCTGCCGCCCCAGCTTCGCCATGGTCGCAGCCATGCTCAGGCAAGCCTGCGCCCGGCTCAGCCCGTACGAGCGGCCCATCCTGCACTCGGACCAGGGGTGGCAATACCAGATGCCCGCCTACCGCGAGCTCCTGGCGCAGCACGCGGTCACCCAGAGCATGTCACGACAGGGAAATTGCCTGGACAATGCCGCCATCGAGAGCTTCTTCGGCACCCTGAAGGCCGAGTTCTTCCACCTGAACACCTTCCAGACCATCGAACAGCTCAAGGACGGGATCGACCGATATATCCACTACTACAATCATCACCGCATTAAGCTCAAACTTAACGGGTTGAGTCCGGTGCAATACCGGACTCAGCTCCTGGCCACATAACGGCCAAAACTGTCCAACTTTGTGGGGTCACTTCACTGCGGAGCCTGACACCCGGGCGCTGCCTGAGGCGGCCTGGCGTCTGGCGTTGCCTGCGCGCCCGGCGCTCGGCCGGGGCGGGCAGCGTAGAATATGTAACGTCTTTTGCTCTTGCGGGCCGCACGGGGTTCGCCTTCGCCGATGACCTTCGGACAGAGCCTGTTGTTATTGGTGGTGCTGCTGGTCACGGTGGCGTTTTTCGCCATTGCCGAGATCTCCATCGCCGCCTCGCGCCGCCTGCGGCTGCGGCAGCTTGCCGACGACGGCGACGCGCGCGCCGAGGAAATCCTGCGCGTGCAGCAGCAGCCGGGCCATTACTTCACGGCCATTCAAATCGGCGTCAACGCGCTGGGCATATTGGGCGGCATCGTGGGCGAAGGCATGTTCAGCCCGGGGTTCACGCGCTTTCTGTCCAACTGGCTGCCGCCCGACATGGCGGCGTCGGCGGGCTTTCTGGGCTCGTTCGTGCTGGTCACGTCGCTGTTCATCATCCTGACCGACCTCATTCCCAAGCAGGCCGGCATGGCCGAGCCCGAGCGTTTCGCCCTGGCTGTCGTCGGCCCCATGCGCGTGCTGGTGCGCGTGCTTTCGCCGCTGGTCTGGATATATTCGCACGCCGCCGGACTGCTGATGCGTTTGTTGCGCCTGCCCACGCGGCGCGACGAGCGCGTTACGTCGGATGACATCCTGGCGCTGGCCGAGGCCGGCGCGCTGTCGGGCGCCCTGGCGCGCGGCGAGCAGCGCATTATCGAGAACATCTTCGAGCTGGATACGCGCACGGTGTCCAGCGCCATGACGCCGCGCGACCGCATCGCCTGGTTCTTGCAAGACGACCCCGAAGAAATCATACGGGCCCGCATCGCCGAAGAGCCGTTTTCCACCTACCCCGTGTGCCGCGGCGACATCGACCACGTTATCGGGTACGTGGATACGCGCGACCTGTACCAGCGGCTGCTGAACGGCCAGCCCATCGCGCTGACCGACAGCAAGCTGATCCACAAGGCGCTGGTGGTGCCCGACCGCCTGACCCTGGCCGAAGTGCTGGAGCAGTTCCGCCAGGTGGGCGAAGATTTCGCCATGATCGTCAACGAGTACAGCCTGATCGTGGGGCTGGTCACGCTCAACGACGTGATGAGCACCGTGATGGGCGAGCTGGTGTCGCCCTGGGACGAAGAGCTCATCATCCAGCGCGATGACAACTCGTGGCTGATCGACGGCGCCACGCCTATCCAGGACGTGGGCCGTGTGCTCGGCATCGAAGAGCACCTGGACGGCGAAGAGTACGAAACCTTGGCCGGCTTCCTGATGGATGCGCTGCGCCGCGTGCCGCGCCGCACCGACGTGGTGGCGCTGGGCGGCTACCAGTTCGAGGTGCTGGACGTCGACACCTACCGGGTCGACCAGGTGCTGGTCACGCGTTCGGCGTCGGCTGCCCCGCCGATGGCGGCGCCGGTTGGCCCGCGTCCGGAGTAGCGGCCGGCAGTTGCAGGGCCATCAGCACTTCGTCGTAAAAGCGGCCGCCGATTTTCATGGCGCGCGGCTCGCGCCCGTACTCGACGAAGCCCAGCTTCCGGTATAAACGGCAGGCCGCCATGTTGGCGGCTTCGGCGCTCAGCAGCAGGTTGTCGAACCGGCCGGTGGCATGCGCGATCAGCCCGCGTATCAGGGCCTGGCCCAAGCCCCGCCCACGGGCATCAGGATGAACATACACGCCCACGATGACGCCCTTGTGCCGCATCTTGACCAGTTCGTGCGCGACGACGGTGGCAATGCCGCACAGGCGCTCGCCCTGCCAGCCGCCCAGTGTCCAGCCTTGCTCCAGGCGGCGGGCGAACCATTCCAGCGGCTGCGCGCTTTCTTCTTCCCAGGAGCTGCCATAGGCAGTGGGGGAGTCTCGCAGCGATTCGAGCCGCAGTTGCCGGTAGCGGGCGGCGTCGTTGGTATCCAGGCGCCGAAGAGTGAAAGCGGACTGCACGAGAAGCTCTGTTGCGAAGACGGTGGCGGACTAGGCAGCATCGCGCGGCTGGCGTAAAAAGGCAAGGCCGGCCGCGCGGCGCCGGCCAATTACCAGGAAATCATCATGCATGGCACCAAGCGCAGCACGCCACAAGAACAGGCCCAGGAGGCTTCCGCGCTGATCGACGCCCGTATCGCTGAACTGCCCGATTGGCGGGGCCGCATGCTGGCGCGCCTGCGCACGCTGATCAGGCAGGCCGATCCCGGCGTGGTCGAAGAATGGAAGTGGCGTGTGCCGGTATGGTCGCGCGGCGGCATTCTCTGCACCGGCGAAACCTACAAGAACGCGGTGAAAATGACGTTTCCCAAGGGCGCCGCGCTGGAAGACCCGGCGGGCCTGTTCAATGCCAGCCTGGCTGGCGGCACCCGGCGGGCCATCGACTTTCACGAAGGCGACGACATCGATGAGGCCGCCTTGCAGGCCTTGATTCGCGCGGCCGTGGCGCTGAACCTGTCCAAGCCCCCCGCCCGAGCCAGGAAAAGCGCCGGCAAGACCGCCGCCGAGAGTTGAACGACCATGCTGCAAATCGAAAATCTCAGCAAACGCTATGGCGGCCATCTGGTGTTCCAGGGGCTGACCCGCACTTTTTCCCCGGGATGCACGGCGCTCTGCGAAGAAGACAGCACCGGCAAGTCCAGCTTGCTGGGCATCATCGCGGGCGTGCTCGCGCCGGATGGCGGCGATGTTCGTATCGACGGCCACTCGTTGGCTCATGCGCCCGCGCAGGCCTTGGCCCGCCTGGCCTACGTGCCGGACAACTGCCTCGCCGAACCCGCGCAGACGGGCCGCGAGCTGCTTGAGCACGTTGCGGCGCAAAAAAATGCCGCGCTGGACGACGGCACCCTGGATCTCGCGCGCCGCCTGGGGCTGGAACCGCACCTGGACAAGCGCTTCGAACAGATGTCCACGGGCACGCGCCGCAAGGTTTATCTCACAGCCGCGGCGTTGGGGGATCCGGCTGTCGTGGTCGCCGATGGGCCCAGCAATGGGCTGGATGCGCAGGCGCGCCAAGTACTGGCCGACGTGTTCAGGCACTGGGGTAAGCATCGCGTGGTGCTGTTCGCCAGCCACGACGCCGAGTTGGTGCGGGCTTGCGGGGCACGGACGCTGGAGCTTGCCAGCCTGGGGCAGGCAAGTACCATTGCCCGCTCCTCTTGAAAGCAGCCCTATGGAAGATCTACATCGCGCGCCTATGGTTCCCGAGCTGTTGGTCACCGATTTGCCGCGCAGCCTGGCATTCTGGATGGACCTGTGCGGCTTCAAGATCGCATACCGCCGCGAAGCCGAGGGTTTTGTATACCTGGACCTGGATGGCGCGCAGTTCATGCTGGAAGAAGTGCGCGGCGACAATTACTGGATAACCGGCCCACTGGGTGTGCGACAGTTCCTGGTGCAGGACCCGGATGGATATCTGCTGCGTTTCTCGGCCAGAATCGGCATGCGCGCGGCCTGAACCTGCTCGCCATTGCCATTGATGGACCGCCGTCCCTGCTACAGCAAGGCCTTGAGGTTCGGCCACGCCTCGGGAAAGGCCAGTAGCACAAATGCCGCGACATTGATCAGCGCGGTGCACCAGAACACGGCCAGGAACCGGGTCTTGGACGATTTATGCCGCAGCATCCGCTGGGCTGCCCAAGCGCCGGGCCAGCCGCCGGCCAGCGCTAGCAGATGCAAGGTGTTCTCCGGAATGCGCCGGGCCGCGGCTCGCGCCGCGGATTTGTCGATCGCGTACACCAGGAAAGCCAGCGCGCTGGCTACCGGGTAAACCCACGCCATCCACCATGTCGGCCGGCCCAGCAGGTCAGCCGCCGCGATCACGCCCAGGAGCAGGGCGGCGGCAAGCAGGCCTAGGAGACCTTTTGCGGGCGCGGGTTTACGCGTGGCGCGCCGAGATTGTCCGGTTGGCGGGCCTGGGTCTCGAGAGCGCTTTCCCTGCGGGTCGACATGCCGTGCCATATGTGGGTTTGCGAGATATTCTTTGGTGCGGGGTTGCCATAATGGGTAATCGGCACGAGCCGTCGCGCGGCGCGCGGCCTGCCGCGGCTGCCGCCTGTGAAATGTAGCCGATCCGCATGCCACGCACAGAGGTGAAAAATGGCAAGCACAGCGCTCATCGTCAAAGTGCCGCAGGCCGAGGCCATGGTCGGTGATTTGCGTGCGCGGTTCGACGCGGTGTCGCAGCTTGGGGTGCCCGCGCACATCACGATCCTGTTTCCTTTCATGGCACCGGATCAGGTGACACAGGCAGTATTGCAGCGCGTGCAGGTCGCGCTGCGGGCCGTTCCGTCGCGTTGACGGCAGCGGTGGCCGGCGAGTTTCCGGATTTTCCACCTTATGCCGGGCAGCATGACGGCACTATTCCGCACCTGACGGTGGCGCACGGAAATGTTGAAGACGCGCGGCGTGCCGCGGCAGAGTTGCAGGCGCGGCTGCGCAGCGGCCCTGCCGTCCGCGCCGTGTGCGACACGGTTTCTCTATTCGAGAATTCGTCCGGCCGCTGGCGCGAAATGCACGTTTTCGAGTTGGCCCGCCCATCCTGATTCTCCAGCCTACACCATGCGCCTCTTCGATCGTCTCCGGGCCTGGGCCCGCCCGATCAAGCGTGACGGGATGACGCTCTGGTTTGTCGGCAGGCACCCCCAGACGCCCTGGTACGCCAAGGCCAGCGGCCGGGTGTGGCTATGGAATCGCCCGGACCGCGGCCAGCAGATCCGCGGGGCGCACCATCAGGGCGCGCACCTGGCACAGCATGGGGTACTGGTGCAGCACGGCATGCCAGCCGGGCGCGGACAGCAGTGTTTCCCAAACGGCCACCAGACTGGCATCGCCGGCGTCTCGCCCCTGCGCCAGAATGCCGGCGTGGTCCAGGCTGGCCGGCGCGGATAGCAATTGCATGCGGCTGGCCGCGCCGAGCAGTCGCGGGGGCGTATCGGCGGGCGCATCGCAGCAGTACAGCACCGTGTCTGACACGTCTTCACCGGCCTCCAGTGCGTGTAGCGATGCGCCGCGCAGATTCACGGTTTCTTGCACCGTGCGGAATGCGTAGCGTCGGCCGGGGTCGGCCTGCGCCAGCAGACGCAGGCCGCGCAGCAGGCGGGGCAGGTCGGTAATGGCGGCATCCGCGGATGCCTTGGCTTCCACCAGCAGGCAGATATCCCAGCCTGGTTCCGTGCCGGCCGCCTGGCCTTGGCGCAGCAACGCCACGTCCCATTCGGTCTTGGCGCGTCCGGCGCCGGCTGACAAGGCCGCGGGCACGCGTAGGGACGTAACCACGCGATGCGCCCGGCCGTTGTCGCCGGCCTGGTCCAGCCGCTGCGCCAGCGCTTGCAGCGCCTGCGCGGCCATGGCCTCTACGGCGGCGCCGCGCTGTTTGGCGGCCGAGCCTGCCGCGATAGCGGAAGGGCTGCCCTGGCGCGGACCCTGACGGTCCCATAGCGCCTGGTACCGCTGCACCAGCGCATCGGCCTGCAAGGCGTCCAGGCGTTGCAGGCGCGACAGGGCGGGGTCGTGCAGCAGCCGGTCCAGGCTGGGCGGCAAGGTGGGCTGCGCCGCCGTTTCCGGCATATTGCGCACCTGCCGCGCGGCATCGGCCAGCGCCGTCCAGGACCCGGCGGCGTGCAGCCGCGCCAGCGCCTCGCGCAGCCGGGGCTGTGCAACGCGCTGCTGCCGGGCCGGGTGCGCCATCGCGTCGACCGCCGTGCGTATGGCCCGGCGGTCGCGGCCGGCATGGGCGGCTAAAGACGCATATTCGCGCACGTGCGCCGCGCCGTGCCGCAACACCATCGCCTGGAACGCCGGGTCGCCGTGGTCGGGCAACATGGCTTCGCGGATCAACTGCCCCAGCGCCGCGGTGAAATGGCGCTTGAGCGCCGCGGCGGGCGCTGCATTGCGGGCCATGGCCAGGCGCGCCTGTTCGATGCATGCCGCCAGCGCGGTGGCCGTGCCGGCCTGCCGCCAGTCTGGCGAGGCATGCAGCGCCGGCGGCAGGCGGTAGGGCCGCGCGACCGTGCGCAGCACCTGGGCCAGCAGCAAAGACGAACCGGACGGGGAATGATCTTTCATCGGCACCGAACAGAAGGGGCAGGCACCGCGCAGATGCCGGGGCCGGCATGGTACTTGCGGGCATGCAGGCCAGTCTGCAACGCACCGGAACCCGCCATGCGCACAAAGCACATTCTAGTGGTCCTCGCCTTGCTGGCAGCGGTCTTCGTCGTGTTGTCGCTGCCGCCGTGGTGAACCGGCCGCTGTTACTGCCGCAAGCTCGGGCCGCGCCGGTCAGCGCGCGGCCATGCCTGCCTTTTTCAGCACCAGCACTTCGCTGGTTCCGTCCTGCACGGTGTCGCCATGCTGGTTGACCAGCCGCAGCCTGCGGTCTACCGCGCCCACGCGCGCGCTGGTGCCCGGCTTGGCCTGCAGGATGTCGAGCACCAGATGCAGGGTGTCGCCCACCAGTATGGGCTTGACGAATTTCCAGTCTCGTATCGACAGCATGGCCACCACCGAACGATGGAAGATGCCCAGCTCGTGCATCATGCCGGTGGCGATGGCGATGCCCAGCGCGCCATGCACCAGGCGTTGGCCGATCTTGGTGCCGGCGGCGTAGGCGGCGTCGGCATGGATAGGGTTCCAGTCGCCCGACAGCATCGAGAACATCGTCAGGTCGGCTTCGGTAATGGTGCGGCCGCCGCTTTCGAACGTCTGGCCGGGCTGGAAATCCTCGAAGTACAGGGAGTGGTCTGTCATGGCGGTTTGGTATGCGGGTGGGGAAATGCAGGTGTCCGTGTTTCGCCGCGCGCAGCGCTTCGGAGACGACTGGCCCGTCAGGCCTGCTCTTGCCGCAGGCGTTCGTCGGCCATCTGGCGCAGCATGGCCCGCTGGATCTTGAAGCCGTTGGCGCTGGCCGCGGTGGGAAATTCATCGACGCGCCACAGGCGCGCCGGCACCTTGAACGGCGCCAGCGTGGCGCGCAGCGGCGCCAGCAGGCTTTGCTCGTCCAGCCCGGGTTCGGCAATGACGAACGCCGCGGCGCGGGGCTGGCCATCGATGGTGATGCCCACTACCTGCGCGTTGTACACGCCCGGCTGCGCGGCCAGGGCGTGTTCGATTTCCGCCGGGTCGACCAGGAACCCGCCCAGGCGCAGCGTGTCGCCCATGCGCGCCAGGTAGACGAAGCTGCCGTCCGGACGCAGGTAGCCCAGGTCGCCGGTGCGAAAGTAGCCGTCGGCGGTCAGGGCCTGCGCCGTGGCGTCGGGATTGTCCAGGTAGCCTATGAAGTTGCCCGGGGCGCGGATCTCGATTTCGCCAGGCATGCCGGGCTCGCACAGGCCGGGGCCGGCGGGGTCGCGCACGCGCACCTGCGCCTGGGACGATGCCGGCACGCCGCCGCCCAGGGCGCGCTCGGCCACGGGCAGCGCGGCGTCTTGCAGCGAGAACAGCGCCTGCACTTCGCTGGAGCCGTACAGGCCGCGCAACGGAAAACCGCGCTGCTGCAGGCTGGCCACCAGTTCGGCCGCGCCCGGGCTGAAGCTGGCGAAGCCGAACACGCGGGCATGCGGAAAGGGGCGGCTGCCCGGCGCCTCGTCGGCGATGCGGCGCATCATTTCGTCGCTGCCGAAGGTGTGGGTGATGCGCTCGTCGCGCAGCAAGCGGGCGGCGCGCGGCGCATCGAACAGATCCATCGTCACTACCGGCGCACCGCCGTGCAGCGCCGCCAGCACGCCGTTCAGGCCGAACACGCCGCACACGGGCAGCGCGGCCAGCAGGCGCGCGCCGGGCTGGTCCAGGCCGCAGGCGCGGGATACCTGCCGGTTGTGGGCCAGCAGCGTCGCCGTGCTGTGCATGACCAGCTTGGGGCCTTTGGTGGTGCCCGAGGTCGTGAACAGGATGACGGGGCGCGCGGGGTCGGCCGCGGGCGGCGCAAGCGCGGCCGGGGGGGCGCCGGACGCGAACTGGCAGGCGACCGTACGGCGGCCGAAGACCGGGCCGGGAAGATCGTCGCCGGCATCGACCAGGGCGATGGCCTGCAGGTCGGGCAGGGCGTCTTGCGCCACGCCGGCCAGCACGGCCGGGAAGTCGATCTTGCGGAACGACGGCTGCATGATGAGCATGCGCGCCCGCGAACGCGCCAGAATGTATTCGAGCTCGGCGCTGCGGTAACGGGTATTGATGGCAACCAGGGTGGCGTCCAGGCGGGCCAGGCCGAACAGCAGGGCCAGCCATTCGCGGCGGTTGGGCAGCCACACCGCCACCCGGTCGCCCGCGGCGACGCCCTGCGCGCCCAGCCAGCGCGCCGCGCCGGCGCACAGGGCATCGAAATCGCGGTAGCTCAGCGGCCCGGCTTCGTCGATCAGCGCGGTGTCATCCGGGCGCGCGCGCAGGTGCGCGGCATACAGATCTGCCAGGGCCGCGGGCCCTGGCGCGGCATCGGCCGGCATCAGTACAGCTCCATCAGTTCGGCGTTGTCGGCGAAATCGGCCGGTACGCCGCAGCGGATCAGCGCCCCGGACTTCATGACGATGACGCGGTCGGCGATTTTCAGGGCCTCGCGCACGTTCTGTTCCACGATCAGGATCGACATGCCGCGCTGCTGCTGCAGGGCGCGGATGGGGCCCATCAGGTCCTGGAACAGCTTGGGCGCAAGACCGATGGAAGGCTCGTCGAGCAGCAGGCAGCGCGGCTGGCTGAGCAGGGCCCGGCCCAGCGACACCATCTGCTGCTGGCCGCCCGACAGGGTGCCCGCACGCTGCCCGTAGAACTTGCGCAAGGCCGGCAGCACCTGCATGACCCAATCCAGCCGCGCGGCGTGGTCGGCCTTGGGCACGCCGGCCGACCACAGACCCAGGCGCATGGTTTCGGCCACGGTCAGGCCCGGGAAAATGCCGCGCCCTTCGGGCACCATGGAAATGCCGGCGGCGGCCAGGCGGCGTGGATCAGGGCGCGCCACGGGCTGGCCGTCGAGCATCACGCTGCCGCCTTCGGGGACGATCAGGCCGAACAGGGCCTTCAGCAAGGTGGACTTGCCGGCGCCGTTGTGGCCGATGAGGCACAGCACTTCATTGGCATCCAGGCGCACGTCCAGGCCGTCGAGCACCGGGCGTTCGCCGTAGCCGGCACGCAGGCCGCGTGCTTCCAGCACCGGGGGCGGGGCGGCGGTCATGCACGTTCTCCGAAGTAGATGGCGGCCAGCTGCGGGTCTTTAAGGATGCCGGCCGGATCGCCGCAGGCCAGCAGCTTGCCCTGGTCCAGGAAGGCCAGGCGGTCGGACAGCTGGGTGACGAGATCGAGGTTGTGTTCGATGATGCAGATGGTGATGCCGCGCGCCGCGTAGTTGCGCAGCAGTGCCACGAACCGTTCGAACGAGCGCGGGTCCAGGCCCGAGGCGGGCTCGTCCAGCAGCCATAGCGAGGCGTCGCTGGCCATGATGCGCGCCAGGCTCAGGAACTTGCGCTCGGCGTAGGCCAGGTCGGCCGCGCGTTCGTGCCGTTTGTCCCACAAGCCGGCTTCCTGCAGCACTGCCTCGATGCGGGCCGGCTCGGTGCGCCGCTGCCACAGCCAGCTGCTGCGTTCCGTTACGGTCATCACGTTTTCGAGCACGCTCATATGCGTGAAGAGTCGCAGGTCCTGGAAGGTGCGGCCCACGCCAAGGCGGGCGATCTGCCAGGGCGCCAGGCGGGCCAGCGGCTTGCCGTGCAGGTGCACGGTGCCGGCGCTGGGCGTCAGGTGGCCGGTGATCATGTTGAACAGCGTGGTCTTGCCCGCGCCGTTGGGGCCCACCAGGGTGGTGATCATGCCGGCCGGCAGGTCGAGCGAGACGTCGCTGATGGCCTGCAGGCCGCCGAAGCGCTTGGACAGCCCCTGCATGCGCAGTAGCACCGGGGCCCCGGGCGTGGCGGGCACGGCGGAGTCGGCGTCCGCCAGCGCGCCCTCGTAGACAGCGCCGCCGTAGGCGTCTTTGATGCGGCCCGGCGCGCTCATGCCCGGCCTCCTTTGCGGCGTCCGCCTACCAGTCCGCCCGGGCGGTACATCATCAGCAGCACCATGATGGCGCCGTACACGATCTGCTGCACGGTGCCCAGTTCCGAGGGCGGCAGGAACGGCAGGTAGGTCAGCGCGGCCGGCAGCAGCATCAGCAGCGCCGCGCCGATGATCGGCCCGAATACGGTGCCGGTGCCGCCGATGATGACCATGGCCATCAAGAGGATGGAGGTTTCCAGCATGAAGCCCTCGACGTTGACGAAGCTCATGTAGAACGCGTAGATGGCGCCCGCCACGCCCGCCAGGCCGGCCGATACCGCCACCGACAGCGTCTTGATGGCGGCCACCCATTTGCCCGCGGCCTGGGCGGCCGATTCGCTGTCGCGGATGGCCATCAGGCTGCGGCCGAAGCTGCCGCGCAGCAGGGCGGTGGTGATCAGCAACACGGCGGCCAGCCCCGCGACGGCCAGGGCCAGGAACTCGCCGGGCGTGGCCAGCGCGTGGCCGAACACCGTGGGCGGCGGAATGCCCACCAGTCCGCCCAGGCCGCCGGTGACGCCTTTCCATTCGGAAAACACCGTCACGCCGATCACCTGCAGCCCCAGCGAGGCGGCCACGAAGTACTCGCCCCGCACGCGCAGGGCGGGCAGGGCCAGCACCATCGACAGCGCGCCGGCCACCAGCACGGCGGCGGCCACGCACAGCAGCAGCGAATCGCTGAAGTGCATGGCGATGTTGGCGGCCACGTAGGCGCCCACGCCGAAGAAGACGGCATGGGCCAGCGAAAAGATGCCCGCGTAGCCCATGATGAAGTTCAGCGTGACCGCCAGCATCGCGTTCACGCAGAAGAGCACGGCAATGTTTTGCAGATAAGCCAGCATGCGTTGCCTCGTCGGACAGGCCGGGGCCTTGTTTGCTATGACGCCACGGCGCGGCCGAACACGCCGCCGGGACGGAACAGGATGAACAGGAACAGCACTACGAAGGTGACGGCCTCGCTCCATTGCGGGTCGATCCACGCCAGCGACAGGTTCTCGGCCATGCCCAGCAGCAGGCCCGCCACGGCGGCGCCGCGCAGGCTGCCCACGCCGCCCACGATGGTGGCGGCGATGCTGATCAGCATGATGTGGTGGCCCATGGACGGGTTCAGCCCCGAGGTCGCCGCCGTCAGGATCGCCGCCGGCACTGCCAGCAGCGAGCCGATCAGGAACACATACTGCGACAGCCGGCGTGGTGTCATGCCGTACACGCGCACCAGGTCCGGGTTTTCGCCCAGCGCGCGCAGCGCCAGGCCCAGGTTGGTGTGCGTCAGCAGCCAGTGCAGCAGCCCGAAGGCCACGACGGCGCACAGCACTGCCACCGCCGCCATGGGCGCCACATACAGGCCGGGCAGCAGCTCCAGGCTTTTGCTCAGTGGCGTAGGCACCGTGACCAGCCCCCGGCCGAAGCCGATGGTGATCAGGTTCTGCACCACGATGGCAAGCCCGAACGAGGCGACGAACACCGTGAAGAAGGCCCCTTCATGGCGCTGGATGACCGAATACACATAACGGTCCACCAACATGCCGAACACCGCGGCCACCACGCCCGCGCCCAGCGCCGCCAGCGGCCAGGCCCAGGCCAGCACCGTGTACAGCTCGTAGAACACGAAGCCGGCCAGGGTGAACGTGGCCCCGTGCGCGACGTGAAAAACCCGGGTGGTGCCGAAGATCAGCGAGAACCCCGCTGCGATCAGGGCGTACAGGGCACCGGTCTGTATGCCATTGACGAAAAGCTGGATGAACAGCATGGCCTGAAGCGGTGCGCGGCGTCAGTGGCTGGCGTCGGCGATGGGCTTGGGGCCTTGGTCGCCGATTTCGTTGATCTGGATCGGGGCCTGGATGGTGCCGTTGTCCGCGAACGACACCGTGGCGCCGACGAAGTCGAAGGTCTTGGTGGCCCGTCGCTGCGCCAGCAGGTTCTCGCCCGTGACGGGCTTGCCGGCCTTTTCCAGTGCGGCGGCCAGCACGCCGAAGGTGCGTACGGCGTTGTAGTAGTTCAGCACGTACATATTGGGCGCCTTGCCGTACTGCTTTTTGTAATCATCGAGCATGCGGCGGGTGATGTCGTCGCTTTTTTCCCAGTCGACCTTCTGGCTGGTGAAGATCGCGCCTTTGGACTCGGGCAGCGACAGCGTGGACGGGATGGCAAAGGCCGAATAGCTGGCGATCTGCTGCGATACGCCGTTGTCGCGCAGCTGCTTGACGATCTGGCCTTGCTGGCTGCCGTACGAGGCAATGTAGACGGCGTCCGGCTTGACGTCGCGCACGCGCGCGGCAATGCCCGAGAACTGCTGCGCCGTGGCTGGCACCGAGAAGCTGCCGGCCAGTTCGCCGCCGGCCTTGCCCAGTTCGGTCTTCAGTTCCTTGACCACCGACTGGCCCAGCGGGTCGTCGACGTACACCAGGGCAATGCGCTTGAGGCCGCGCTCCTTGACCAGGTATGGCACTACGGCGCGCACTTCGAAGTCGACCAGGGGAATGGTGTTCCAGAAATAGTCGCCCAGCTCGGCCAGGTCGGGGCCCACGCCGCCGCCGTTGACCATGACCGTCTTGCTGCGGGTGCCGATGGGCGCGATAGCCTTTGATACCCCGGTGAAAGCGCTGAGCACGAACGGCACCTTGGCCACGTTGACCAGCTTGTTCATACCGATTACACCTTGCATGGGCAGCGCCTGGCTGTCTTCGTAGACGATGGACAGCTTGCCCGACAGCATCTTGGAGGCATTGATGTGTTCGACGGCCAGATTGGCGCCCGAACTGAAGATCTGGCCGTATTCGGCGTTGCTGCCGCTCATGGGCAGCAGGCCGCCGATAGTGAGGTCGGCCGCGCTGGCCAACGGCGTCAGGGTAAGGCCTTGGCACAGCGCCAGGCCGGCAAGCAGCTTCTTCATCGTATGTCTCCGCACGGTCTCGAGGTTATTGTGCGCCGCAGCGTCAGGACGGCCGGCTGGCGGCTCCGAAAATGCTAGCCAGTCTGAATGATGCGACCTATTCGGATTTGCTTAACTGCGGGTTTTCCCGCCCAATACGGGTACGGCCAGGCGTCCCATGGAACGCAGGCGCGGCGGTGTCATCAAACAGGAGCCGGCCGGCGCCACGAGGGCCACACAAGGAGCGGAAATGCGGATCGTGTTGGGGTTATGCCTGGCCGCTATTGTTGTTGGAGCGTTGCCCGTGCTGACGGGGCTGATCGTCTATGCCCTGGACAAATACCTGGTGGGCGGCTGCCGCGCCGCGTTTGGCACGGGCCGCCGGTGGCTGCGGGCGCGGTTACGCGCAGGCGGGTGCGACTGGCCGCGGCCAGGGCAGTGTGAACGGCCGCGCAACTGACGGCGTGGCCGGCGGCGCGGCGGCGGCTGAGGGGCGGCGCGCCACGCCGCCGCTGCCCCGTGTCAGCGAGCCGTGGCCGCGGCGATTTCCGGGTCGCTCTTGCCCAGCACTTCGCGCAGGATCTCTGCCGTGTGTTCGCCCAGCAGCGGCGGCGCCCGCCGGTACACCACGGGCGTGGCCGAGAACCGCAGCGGGCTGGCCGTGACGGCGGCCGTCCCGCCCAGCGGGTGCGGCAGCTCGCGGCGCAGCTGCCGCGCCTGCACCTGCGGATGGGCGAATGCCTGCGCAATGTTGTTGATCGGCCCGCAGGGCACGCCCACCGCCTCCAGCCTGGCGATCCAGTCGTCGCGGCGTCCCTGTTTCATGATGTCCGACAGCAGCGCGATCAGTTCTTCGCGGTTGGTGACGCGCAGCCGGTTGGTGGCAAAGCGCGGATCGTCGCCCAGCTCGGGCGCGCCGATGGCCTTGCAGTAGGCCCGGTACTGCGACTCGTTGCCGGTGGCCACGATCAGGTGGCCGTCGCTGGCGGCGAACACCTGGTAGGGCACCACATTCTGGTGCGCGTTGCCCGCGCGCGTGGGGGCGACGCCCGAGGCGAAGTAATTGGAATTCTGGTTGGCCAGCATCGCCACGTGGCAGTCCAGCAGGGCGATGTCCAGGTGCTGCCCCAGACCGCTGCGGTGGCGCTCTTGCAGCGCGGCCAGGATGGCCACGCTGGCGTACATGCCGGTGATGATGTCGGTGACGGCCACGCCCGCCTTCTGGGGGCCGCCGCCGGGCAGGTCGTCGCGTTCGCCGGTGATGCTCATCAGGCCGCCCAGGCCCTGGATCATGAAATCGTAGCCGGGCAGTTGGGCGCAGGGGCCGTCCTGTCCGAAGCCGGTGACCGAGCAGTAGATCAGGCGGGGGTTGATCTCGCGCAGGCTGTCGTAGTCGAGCCCGTATTTGCGCAGGCCGCCGACCTTGAAGTTCTCGACCAGGATGTCGCAGTGCGCGGCCAGCTCGCGGATCAGCGCCGCGCCTTGCGGCGTGGCGATGTCGGCTTCCAGCGAGCGCTTGTTGCGGTTGGCGCTGAGATAGTAGGCGGCCTCGGCCGTGTCGCGGCCCTGGCCGTCTTTCAAGTAGGGCGGGCCCCAATGGCGCGTGTCGTCGCCGGTGCCGGGGCGCTCGACCTTGATGACGTCGGCCCCGAGGTCGGCCAGGTTCTGGGTGCACCACGGCCCGGCCAGGATGCGGCTGAGGTCGAGTACGCGAATGCCCTCCAGGGGCGGAAGTCGTGAATCCATGCGTGACTGCCCTTTGCGCCTAGGCGTTGATCGTGGCCGTGCCGTGGCTCATGACGACGATGTCGCGCGCCACGGCGCGCACGGTGAATTGCAGCGCGTTGCTTTCGCCGCGCCACATGTCGAACTGCAGCGTTTCGCCCGGGTACACCGGCGACGAGAAGCGCGCGTTCAGGCTGGCCAGCCGGCTGGCGTCGTAGCCGCACCAGGTCTTGACGATGGCGTGAGCCGCCATGCCATAGGTGCACAGGCCGTGCAGAATGGGCTGGGCATAGCCGGCCTTGCGGGCCACCTCGGGGTCGGCGTGCAGCGGGTTGCGGTCGGCGCTCAGGCGATACAGCAGCGCCGCGTTGGGCGCCACCGCCAGGGTGCAGCTTTGGTCGGGGGCCCGAGTGGGCGCGGCAGGCAAGGGCGGCGGGGCATCGTCGCCGCGGCCGAAGCCGCCGTCGCCCCGGCAGAAGGTGGTTTGCTGCAGAGTGGCCAGGCAGGCGCCGGCGCTGTCATGCAGCGTGCGCTCGGTGATTACCAGCGCGCCCTTGTCGGCCCCTTTGTCGATGACATGCGTGACGCGGCTCTTGCCGATGACGTTGCCGCTGGCGGGCAGCGGCGCGTGCAGGGCCAGGCGCTGCTCGCCGTGCACCAGCCGCACCCAGTCGATGCCGGCGCGCGGATCGCTCATCCAGAAGCCGGGGTAGCCCAGCACGGTGGCTTGGGTTGGAAAGGCTTGCAGGCCCCGTTCGTATACGTAGCGCAGTTGCCCGGCGTCGAGCGGGTCGTGCCCCAGGCCGATGCCCAGGGCGTACAGCATGGTGTCTTTTTCGTCGTAGTGGTGATGTACGTCGTCGAATCGCCAGTTCTTGATGGTGTCGTAATCCATGGCGGCCTCAGATCGGGTCCCAGTCGATCACGTCGGGCGATCGTTCCAGCGCGTAGAACTGCTTGCGCATGGCGGGAATGGCGATCTCGCCAATGAGCTCGGGAGTCCAGCCTTCGCTGTAGTGCACGCTGCGCACCGGGCGCGGCTGGCTCATCAGCATGATTTCGTTGGCGCGCACCGCGAAAATCTGGGCGTTGACCTCGCTGGCGGCATCGCTGGCCAGGAACACCGCCAGCGGCGCGACCTTGCCGGCTTCCATTTTCTTCAGCTTTTCGACGCGCGCCTTTTCGGCTTCGGTCTCGGCCGGGATCGAGCTGGTCATGCGGCTCCAGGCGAACGGCGCGATGCAGTTCGAGCGCACGTGGTAGCGCGCCATGTCGAGCGCGATGGACTTGGACAGGGCCACGATGCCCAGCTTGGCGGCCGCATAATTGGCCTGGCCGAAGTTGCCGATCAGGCCCGAGGTGGATGTCATGTGCACGAAGGCGCCGGATTCCTGTTCGCGGAAGTACGGCGCGGCGGCGCGGCTCATGAAGAAGGTGCCGTTCAGGTGCACGTCGAGCACCTGGCGCCATTCTTCTTCGCTCATTTTGTGGAAGACGCGGTCGCGCAGGTTGCCGGCGTTGTTGACCACGGCGTCGATGCGCCCGAAGGCATCTACCGCGGTCTTGATGATGTTGTGGGCGCCTTCATAGCTGGCCACGCTGTCGGTATTGGCGCAGGCCTGCCCGCCGGCGGCCAGGATTTCCTGCACTACTGCCTGCGCCGGCCCGTCGCCGCCGCCTTCGCCCTGCAGCGACACGCCGATGTCGTTGACGACCACTTTGGCGCCTGCCGCCGCCATCGCCAGCGCGACGCCGCGCCCGATGCCGCCGCCGGCGCCCGTCACAACCACTACTTTTCCTGCCACGATACCGCTCATGATGATTCCTCCATAGGGGGCGCGCCGGCCCCGACTCTCTGCATGGTAGATTTCAGGGCAGGGCAGCGGAATTCAAAATTAAAGACACCCCCCTTTTGCGTGGCAGAACATGAGACACGATCTGACCGACCTGCGTTTGTTCGTGAACGTAGGAGAAACCCTGAACCTGACCCGCGCGGCCGAGCGCACCTTCCTGTCGCTGCCCGCGGCCAGCGCCCGCATCAAGAACATGGAAGAGGCCTTCAAGGCGCGCCTGCTGGTGCGCCAGGCGACCGGCGTGGCCTTGACGCCGGCCGGCGAGGTGCTGCTCAAGCACGCCCACGCCGTGTTCCGCCAGCTGGAATGCCTGAACGCCGACCTGCAGCCGTATTCCAGCGGCATCAAGGGCCGCCTGCGCCTGCTGGCCAACACCACGGCCACCAACTCGTTCCTGGCCGACGCCATGTCCACCTTCCTGGCGGAAAACCCCGATGTGGACATCGAGCTCGAAGAAAAAATCTCGGGCGACATCGTGCTGGCCATCCGCGCCGGCGCGGCCGACCTGGGCATCGTGGCGGGCAACATCGACGTCGACGGGCTGGACGTCATGCCGCTGTTCCGCGACGAGCTGGCCATCGTGACTTCGCTGAGCCATCCGCTGGCGCAGCAGGAGTCAGTCCGTTTCGTCGACGTCATCGACGCCTACCAGTTCGTGGGTATCCACCCCAACAGCGCCATCCAGACCTTTCTGGAAGACATCGCATCTGGCCTGGGCAAGCGCCTGTGCCAGCGGGTGCACGTGGGCAGCTTCGAGGCGGTATGCCGCATGGTCGAGGCGGGCGCGGGCATTGCCGTGGTGCCGCGCGCCTGCGCGGCGCGCTACAGCCGCCCGCAGGCGTTGCATGTGCTGCGCCTGCAAGACAGCTGGGCGCAGCGCGACCGCCTGCTGTGCCGCCAGCGCGGACGCGACCTGCCGCGTTTCGTGGAAGACTTCATCGAGCACGTGCGCACGGCGGCGCGGGCGACCTGAGCGCTGCGGGGCGGCCCTGTCTAGCGGGGCTTGCGCCGGCGTTGCGGCACGGCGTCCAGGTCGGTGCACACAGCCAGCACCTGCGCGGGCGACCGGCTCAGGGTGAGATACACATGCCCCATGCTGCTGTCGAAATAGGCCGACTCGAAACGCCGCAAGACGACACTTTCGCCGTTCTCGAACTGGATGCGGACCTTGCCTGCCAGCACCACGACGAACTCCTGGCCGGGGTGGCGGATGTAGTCTTCGAACTCATCGAGGTGGCGCGAATCGATGATGCCCATCATGGGCGTCATTTTCTTGCCGGGGTATTCCCCCAGCAGCAGTCGGTAGTGGTAGTTGTCGGTAACGTAGTCGCGCGCATCGTGCAGCGTGGTTTTCACGTAGGTGGGCGCCATCGAGGCCTGGGGCGCGTCTCCCAGCATGAACAGCCGCGTCATGTCGATGTTCAGGCCGCGCGCCAGCGAGGCGAATTTCTCGTAGCTCAGCGCAATCTGCCCCAATTCAGCCTTGGAAATAGTGGATACCGCGATGCCCGAGGCGCGGGACAGGTCTTGCAGCGTCATTTTCCGGGCTTTGCGCTCGGCGCGCAGCCGGGCGCCCATTTCTTTTTTTCCGACGATTCCGGGAGGGGCAGGCGTAGCGGCAGGGGCCATGGAAAACTGGATCTTGTTTTGGCTGGGCGGCGGCGCCCGCAGGGCCGCCGCCATGCAGGCGCCTATTGTAAGGCCTGCCGGCCGGCGCTCAGCGGGGGCTTCGTGGCAGGACGCGGCCGGCAAGCTGGCCGGTGAACGCCTGGTTTTCCCACACCGGCGCGCCGTTGACGTACACCGAATGAATGCCGGCCGCGCGTTCGGTGGGATTGTCGAAATCGGCCACGTCGGCGACGGTGTCCGGATCGAACACCACCAGGTCGGCAAAGCAGCCGGGCTGCACCAGCCCCCGGTCCGGCAGGCCGAACCGGGCGGCGGTCAGGCCCGACATTTTCCAGACCGCGGTTTCCAGCGAAAACAGCCCCACATCGCGCGCGTAGTGTCCCAGCACGCGTGGAAAAGTGCCCCACAGCCGCGGATGCGGCCGTTGGTCGTGCGGCAGTCCGTCCGAGCCGATCATGGTGGGCGGGAACGCCAGAATGCGCCGCACGTCCGGCTCGTCCATCATGAAGTAAATGGCCCCGGCCGGCTGCAGTTCTTCCACCAGGTCGTACTTGGCCATGCCGCGCTCGGCCGCCACCTCGTCCAGGTCGCGGCCGGCCAGTTCGGGGCGTGGCTTGCACCACGTGATGATGGTGCGGCCGGCCAGCAGGACACGGTCTTTCTTCAGCATGGTGGATCCGGCCACGTATGGGTAGGCATCCAGCGCGATGTCCTGGCGCGCCATGGCCGCCTCGATGATGGCCAGCGTTTCTTCCGAGCGTCCGAAGTTCGGCTGGCCCATCACTTTATGATGCGAAATGACCACCGGCACATCGAGCTCGCGGCCGATCCGGAAGGTTTCCTGCAGGGCCGCGACGATGTGCTCGCCTTCGTCGCGCATGTGGGTGGCGTAGATGCCCTGGCGTGAACTGAGTGGGCGGCAGACTTCGATGATCTCTTCGGTACTGGCGCGCGCGGCGGGCGGGTAGAAGGTGCCGGTGGAAATGCCGATCGCGCCGGCCGCCATGGCCTCTTCGGCCAGCGCCTGCATGGTGTCGATCTCGGCCGGCGTAGCTGTCCGGTCCAGGTCCGGCATCACGGCGGCGCGCAGCGTCGAGTGCCCAACCATGCACGCCGCGTTGACGGCCGGCGGGTGGTCGCGTAGCGCGTCCAGGTAGTCGTTGAACCGCCCGAAACGGTACGAGCCGCCCGCGTCCAGCAGGTCCAGGGGAGCGGGCGGCGAGTCATGCCTGAGCGGCGCCAGGCTGATGCCGCAATTGCCGGTAACGACGGTGGTGACCCCCTGCGATATCTTGGGCGTCATGTCGGGGTGTTCCAGCAAATAGTTGTCGTCGTGCGTGTGCGAATCGATGAAGCCGGGCGCCACGATCATGCCGGTGACATCGACGCGGCGCCGCGCCTGCTGGCCGGCCAGGTCGCCCGTCGCGGCCACGCGGTCGCCCCGCAAGCCGACGTCGGCGCGCCGGCGCGGCTCGTTGCTGCCGTCGATCAGCGTGCCGCCGGCCAGAATCAGGTCGTAGGGGTCGGTAGAGGATGTGGACATGGCAAGGCTCCGCTACGGTTTCTCGATATTCCACATGACCGGGATGCCCCCCTTGATCAGCTCGGTGTGCTGCAGGCCGCGCACCGCGAATACAGGCTTGAATTCGCCCCACATGACGTACGGCACGCTCTCGTAGGCGCGGGCCTGCATCTGGGCGGCGATTTCCTTGCGCTTGCCGGCATCCGGCTCGCGGATCCAGCTGACGCGCAGCGCGTCGAGCTCCTTGTCGCAGGGCCAGCCGGGCAGGCTGTTGCCGCACGCGGCCGACAGCCAGGGATTGGTGACGGGCGTGCTGGCGTCGTAATAACCGCCCCAGGTCAGGAAAACGTTCCAGCCGCCCTGCGCCGGCGGGTCTTTCTTCAGGCGGCGCGCCGCGAGCGAGGCCCAGTCCATCGATAACAGGTCGACATTGATGCCGGCTTCTTTCATATGCTGAGCCAGCACCGTGACGGGAGAGGCGCTCAGGTGGTCGGTGGGATACAGCATGACCACTTTTTCGCCCTTGTAGCCGGCCTGCTGCAGCAACTGCCTGGCTTTGGCGACGTCCGGCTTGGCGTAGGGGGCGGCGCCCGCGTCGGTGGCCAGCGGCGACCCGCAGATATACAGCGTGGGGCAGTACTTCACCCGGTACTGTTCAGGGTAGCCCATGGAGGCCACCATTTCGTTCTGGTTGACCAGGTAATACATGGCCTGCCGCGCGCGCGGGTCGTTGAACGGCGGGTGCAGGGCATTCAGGACCGCCATTCCCTGCGAAGCCACCGAGGTGCTCAGCTGGATCTTGTCGTTGCTTTCCAGCACGGGCAGATAGTCCGGCGGCACCTGTTCGATCATGTCCACCTCGCCGTTCATGAGCGCGGCGGTCGACGTATTGCCGTCTGGGATGTAGATCCACTCGACGCGATCCACCTTGACGCGCTTGCCGCCGGCCAGGCCGTCGGCCGGCTCGTCGCGCGGCACGTAGTCGGGATTCTTGACATACACCACCTTGTTGCCCGGAACCCATTCGTCGCGCTTGAAGAGGAACGGGCCCGATCCCACCATCTCGGTCACGGGCGTGGTCGGGTCGGTGGATGCCAGCCGCTTCGGCATGATGAAGGGCGGCAGGCCCGAGGGCTTGGACAGTGCGTCCAGCACCAGGCCGAAGGGTTCCTGGAGCGTCAGCGTGAACGAATCGGCGCTGTCGGCGGTAAAGCTGGCCCCGGCCGCGAACATCGCCTGGCCGAGCGTATCTTTCTTGGCCCAGCGCTGGATCGATGCGATGCAATCCTCGGCGGTCACCGGCGTGCCGTCGCTGAATTTCAGGCCGGGGCGCAGTTTGAACGTCCAGGTCTTGCCGTCATCCGAGCGCGTCCAGGTGTCCACCATCTGTGGCCGCACTTCGCCCTTGCTGTCGCGCGCGAACAGCATGTCGAACACCATGTAGCCGTGGTTGCGCGTGATGTATGCCGTATTGAACAGCGGGTCCAGCGTCTTCAGGTCGGCGTGCGGCACCAGCCGCAGCGTGCGAGGCTCGGTCGCGGCTGACGTGGCCGCCGCCATCGCCAGCAGCGCGGCAGCGCCCACCAGGCTTAATTGCTTGATCATAGTGGTTCCCCTTGCAGGTCGGCCTCGCGGGCCTCTGGAAAAACGCTTCAGGCGGTCAAGGGCCATTTCGGCCGCGCGACCTTGGTGTACGGCAGTGCGTTGTAGTCTTGGGTAATCGCGCCCGGTGTTTCGACGTAGATGACGCGCTCGGCGATCTTCGAATAGGCCGCGTAGAAGTGCTGCGACGACTTCACCACAATGAGCTTCATCGCGGCGAGGTTCACGCCGAACTGGGTGAAGAGATCGGTGCCCATGGCCTGGTTGCGATACGAAGTCAGAACCAGCACGACGCCCTGGCAGCGCACGGCCACCGAATGGCCCAGCTGCGCGGGGGTGCCCGCCAGCCCCGTCATGACGGCGTCCGGCCGCAGGGCCAATATGGTGCATTCCAGGTCCAGCGGCTGGCCCGACACGGGCGCCACCTTGCCGCCTATCCGCAACCGGATTCGGGCGCCTTCGCCCGCCTCGAAGCAAAGCTGCACCGCGACCGGGTCCCAGATCGGCCCGATCGCCGCGGCTTCGATGCCGCGCGCGAGCAAGTGTTCCAGGATGAATGTCGAGTCACTGGGCGCGCCGCCGCCGGCGTTGTCCGCCGAGTCGGCCAGCACGACCGGGTACTTGCCATGGGCCAGGGCCTGGTCGAGCGCTTCTTCCACGCCGGGGTAAGGCGGCGCCAGTTGCTCCCGCAGGCCGATGAGTTCTTCGCCGAGACGGCGTGCCAGAGCGTCGGCCTGCGCCGCGTTCCCGTCGGTATAGACCAGCACCTTCGATCCCATGTCTGGCGTATCGCCCCAGGGGAACCCGTGCGCGATAGAGATGGACAGCACCCCATCCTTGCCTTCCATCGCCAGCAGGCGATCGACAAAGCCGCGCATGGGCTCGCGGCTGGTGTGCATGATGGAGATCATGTTGCAGTCGTACACCGCGCAGGCCGGACGGATGCGGCCTTCGGCCCTGGCCACGCACAGGTCGACCAGGTCGTAGGCGCGGTCCAGGATGTCGGTGTGGGGATATTCCTTGAAGCACACCAGGAAGTCGGCCGCCTGTGTCATGGTCGCGCTCAGGTGGCAGTGCGGGTCCAGTTCGGCCCCGATGACGGTGTCCGGGCCCACGATCTCGCGCGCGCGGCGCAGCAGGTCGCCTTCGCAGTCGTCGTAGCCGTCGGCCACCATGGCGCCGTGCAGGCCGAACAGCGCGATGTCCACCGGGCCGGCGCGGCGCAGGTCGTCCAGCAGCTCGTCGCGCAACGTTTCATAGGCGTGGCGCGTGGTCAACCCGGCCGGCATGGCGCCGGCTACCATGCCTTCGACCAGAGTCCAGTTCTTGCCGCGCGCGCGCTGGCGGGCCGCCCATAGCGGGCCCGAGAACATCTGCATCTGGTCGGGATGCTGCCCGGCCGGAAAGTAGCCGCGCGCCCGGTATGCTCCCAGCCCGGTGGGGATGGGAGAAAACGTATTCGTCTCGGTTGCCAGGGATCCTGAGAAAATCTTCATACGGTGGCTCCACGTCTGTCTTGTCGGTTGGTCACGCTTCGCACAGGCGGGCCGGCCGCACGGCCTCGGCGTTCACGCCATGCTCGCGCAAGTGTTGAGGCAGCGGCTGGCCGGTCAGCAGGGCGGCGGCCAGTTCCGACGCCGCGGCGGCGGTCTGTATGCCATAGCCGCCCTGGGCGGCCACCCAGAAAAACGCGGGCGCGCGCGGGTCCCAGCCGATGGCGAAGTCGCCATCGGCAACAAATGAGCGCAGGCCGGCCCACGTATGGCGCGGGCGCCGGATGGTCATCGATGTTGCCGATTCAATGCGGTGGATGCCGGTAGCCACATCCAGCTCTTCCGGCGCCACGTCATGCGGGGCCACGGGGTCGGCGTTGGCCGGCGAGCCCAGCAGCTGGCCCGCATCCGGCTTGAAATAAAAGCTCTCGTCCACGCCGACCACCGCGGGCCAGGCGGAAAAATCCACGCCTTCCGGTCCGGCGAACGTGAAGGCGGTGCGGCGGCGCGGCTGCAGGCCGATGCGCGCGGCGCCGCACGCCTGCGCGACCTGGTCGGCCCATGCTCCCGAGGCGTTCACCAGGGTGCGGGCGTGCACGGACTGCCCGTCGGACAGCTTCAGGGTCCAGCGACCGGCGGCGTACCGGGCCTGCGTCAAGGTGGAGTCGGGCCGCAGTATCGCGCCGCGTTGCCGCATGCCCCGCAAGAACCCCTGGTGCAGCGCATGCACGTCGATATCGCGCGCCTCGGGTTCGGCAATGGCGCCGCACAAGCGTTCGCTTTTCAGGCAGGGCACGCGGGCGGCCGCTTCATGAGGGCTGATCAGGGCAACTTCGGCAGACTGGGCGCGATATTCGTCGTAGGCCTGCCGGAGCAACGCCTGCTGGGCGTGCGTGGCGATATACATGACGCCGCGCGCGCCCAGCAGGGGATGGTCGGCGAAGCCGGCGGGCGGGCTTTCGTAGAACTGGCGGCTGGCGCGGGTGAGCGCGCGCGTGTGCGCGGTGCCGTAGGTCTCCATGAACATGGCGGCCGAGCGGCCCGTCGAGTGATAGCCGGGCTGCGACTCGCGCTCTAGCACCACTACCGACGCCGTGTCCGCCAGCCGGTAGGCCACCGAGGCTCCCGCTATGCCCGCGCCTACGACAGCGTAGTCGTAAGTCTGTCGTTCGCTCATCGTCACGTCAAAAATTCTCTTATTCGATAATTAGCGAATACGATAAAAGTGTTCAGGCAAGCGTGTAATAGGGGTTTTTCCGGGGTTTTACCTATGGGCGGCAGGCGCGCCGGAACGGCCGCGCTGAACAGGGGGTTCGGCAAAAAAGAATCGGCAAGGCTGGGCCGGCGCGCAAATAATACGAGCACCGCGCAAGGCCGTGCGCCTGTGGCGCGCCAACAAGAAAACCGGAGACACACCTATGCACGATCCGCAACGCCGCCGCCTGATGGCGGGGCTGGGCGCCGCCTGGGCGGCAGCTTCTTTGCCTTTGCAGGCCCGCGCGGCCAAGTGGCCCGAACATCCTGTCAACTTCATTGTGCCGTTCCCGCCCGGCGGGCCGGTGGATACCACCGCGCGCTTTACCACGCAGCCGATGGGCGAAGCGTGGAAAGTGCCGGTGGTGGTCGACAACAAGGCCGGCGCGGGCGGCATCGTGGGCGCACAGGCCGCGGCCAAGGCCGGGGCCGACGGCTATCACTATTTCTTCGCGTCGATTCACCACGCGGTGCTGCCCAGCCTGCGGGCCAACCTCAGCTATGACGTCACCACCGATTTTGTGCCGGTCGGCATGGCGGCGGTGTTTCCCATCGTGCTGGTGGTGCATGAATCGCTGCCGGTGAAGACGGTCGAGGAACTGATCGCCTACGCGAAACAGCATCCGGGCAAGCTGTCGTTCGGCTCGTCGGGCACGGGCGGCGGCACGCACCTGGCGGGCGAGTTGTTCAACAGCATGACGGGCACGCGCATCCAGCACGTGCCGTACCGAGGCAGCGCGCCGGCCATGCAAGACCTGCTGGGCGGCCAGGTGCAGGTGATGTTCGCCGACGGCCCTTCGGCCCGGCCCCACCTGGAAGGCGGCAAGATCCGTCCGCTGGGCGTGGGCAACCCCGAACCCTCGGCGCTGTTCCCTGGCATTCCCACCATCGCCGCATCGGGCGTGCCCGGCTACGAGGCGTATTCCTGGAGCGGCCTGCTGGCGCCGGCCGGCACCCCGGCCGCCATTGTCAAGCAGGTCAACGCCGACATGGTGCGCGCCCTGCGCGACCCGGCCACCGCCCAGGGCCTGCTGAAAGCCGGCGCCGAACCCAAGCCGGGCACACCCGAGGAATTCGGCGCCTTCCTGCAGGCCGAGATCGCCAAATGGGGGGAAGTGATCAAGGCGGCGGGCATCAAAGTGGAGTGAGGGGGAGGGCGGCGTTACGGGGGGCTGGGCGGGGCGTTGTGAGGCGTGGCGGTGTCGGTTCTTCTGGCGTCGTGGTGTGGTGGCGCGAGGGCCTTGGCTTCACGGTGCCGTCCGGGCGCCCCCCGCGCCCGGGCCCGGCCCCGAGGCGCCACAGCCCTCGCGCCGCCACCCCGCGACTTGCAGCAGGTCTGGAATGTTGCATTGCTGGGGCGGGTGGGGTTCTTGCGTTCTCGCCGGCGGCGGGGTGAGAGAAAAGCATCTTGCGGGGCCGGCTTTCGACGCCGCCCTGCGCGGCGTTGAAAGCCATTCATGAAGGGGCTGGTCGTGGGTGTTTGGAGTAATGGCCTGGGGGGCACTGATGTTGAAGGGATCAGATAAGCGCGCCCAGGTGTCGGGCTCCGCAGGTGCCCGACACCGCTGTCGGCCACAACTATCTCAGTCATGCGGTGTCAGGCACAACTATCTCAGTCATGCGGTGTCAGGCACCCTGTCGGGAGCCTGACACCTGAGATAAACAGCGACCTGACCGCGCCACCATTACCCGACGCCATTGGCCGCTACCATTACCCGACAAAGCATCGCCAGCCGTTGTCCGAATGGCTTTCGACGCCGCCCTGCGCGGCGCTGAAAGCCTTCATGAAGGGGCTGGCCGTGGGGTATTTGGAGTAATGGCCCGGGGGGGCACTGATGTTGAAGGGATCCGATAGCGCGCCCAGGTGTCGGGCTCCGCAGGTGCCCGACACCGCTGTCGGCCACAACTATCTCAGTCATGCGGTGTCAGCCACAACTATCTCTCATGCGGTGTCAGGCACCCTGTCGGGAGCCTGACACCTGAGATAAACAGCGACCTGACCGCGCCAACATTACCCGACGCCATTGGCCGCTACCTTTACCCGACAAAGCATCGCCAGCCATTGCCGGAATGGCTTTCGACGCCGCCCTGCGCGGCGCTGAAAGCCATCCATGAAGGGGCTGGCCGTGGGGTGTTTGGAGTAATGGCCTGGGGGGCACTGATGTTGAAGGGATCAGATAAGCGCGCCCAGGTGTCGGGCTCCGCAGGTGCCCGACACCGCTGTCGGCCACAACTATCTCAGTCATGCGGTGTCAGCCACAACTATCTCTCATGCGGTGTCAGGCACCCTGTCGGGAGCCTGACACCTGAGATAAACAGCGACATGACCGCGCCACCATTACCCGACGCCATTGGCCGCTACCTTTACCCGACAAAGCATCGCCAGCCATTGCCGGAATGGCTTTCGACGCCGCCCTGCGCGGCGCTGAAAGCCATTCATGAAGGGGCTGGCCGTGGGGTGTTTGGAGTAATGGCCTGGGGGGCACTGATGTTGAAGGGATCAGATAGCGGTTGAAGGGATCAGATGGCGCGCCCAGGTGTCGGGCTCCGCAGGTGCCCGACACCGCTGTCAGCCACAACTATCTCAGCCATGCGCTGCCAGCCACAACTATCCCTCATGCGGTGTCAGGCACCCTGTCGGGAGCCTGACACCTGGGATAAACAGCGACATGACCGCGCCACCATTACCCGACGCCATTGGCCGCTACCATTACCCGACAAAGCATCGCCAGCCGTTGTCCGAATGGCTTTCGACGCCGCGCAGGGCGGCGCCGAAAGCCGGCCCTGCAAGATGTTTTTCCCTCACCCCACCGCGGGCGAGAAGGCAAGAACCCCGGCCGTCCCAGCAGCATGGCAAACGTCATCTAATGCGAGTCGTGTCGGGCGGGGGCGGGGGCCGTGGCGCCTCGGGGCCGGACCCGGGCGCGCGGGGCGCCCGGACGGCACCGTGAAGCCACGGCCCCCGCCCCCGCCTGACACGACGCCAAAAGAACCGACGCCCCCCAGAAACCGCCCCCGCCGAATCCTACTGAAGCAACGCCCGCCGCGCCTCCTCGTATTCCCGCGCCAACTGCTCCACCAACGCTTGCGTCGACAGCAGTTCCTGCGTGGCGCCCACCCCCTGGCCCGCGCTCCAGACATCTTTCCAGGCTTTGGGGCGGTTGCGCTTGTCGAGGTCGACGGGGTTGGCGTCCATTTCGGCGAGCCGCGCCGGGTCCAGGCCGGCGGCGGCGATGCTGGGGATGAGGTAATTGGCCGGCACGCCCGAGAAAAACGGGGTGTACAGGACATCATCGACGCCCGCCTGCAGCACCATTTCGCGGTAGCGGTCTGGCGCCAGCGATTCGTGCGTGGCGATGAAGCGCGTGCCCATGTAGGCGAAATCGCAGCCCATCGCCTGGGCCGCCAGCACATCCTTGCCGTGGCTGATGCAGCCCGACAGCGCCAGCGGGCCATCGTAGAACGCGCGGATTTCATTCACCAGCGCGATGGGGTTGATGGCGCCCGCGTGTCCGCCCGCGCCCGCCGCCACCAGAATCAGTCCGTCCACGCCGGCATCCAGCGCGCGCCGGGCATGGCGCACCGTGGTCACGTCGTGGAACACCAGGCCGCCGTACGGTCTTACGGCTTCCACCACCGCATCGGGCGCATGCAGCGACGTCACCACCAGCGGCACGCGATGTGCCACGCAAGTGTCCAGGTCGCCGCGCCAGCGCGCATTGGTGGGGTGCACGATCAGGTTGACACCATAGGGCGCCACCACGGCGCCGGGGTGGGCCTGGCGGTAGGCCGCCAGGCCGGTTTCGATGCGCGTCAACCAGTCGTCCAGGGCTTCCTGGGGGCGCGCATTCAGCGACGGGAACGTGCCGACGATGCCCGCGGCGCATTGGGCGATGACCAGGTCGGGACCCGACACCAGGAACATGGGCGCGCCGATGACCGGCAGGCGGGTGGTCGAACGCAGGAATTGCAATGCAGGCATCGGCACTATTCTCCGGGTCAGTTGGTCTGGATGTTGGCCGACTTGATCACGTTCGCCCACATGGCGTATTCGCGATCGATGCGTCCCTGCACGGCTACACCGTCGCCTTCGTCGACGGTGTAGCCGCCGTCGACCATGGCCTTGCGGAACGCCGGGTCTTTCGACACGGCGGACAGCGCCTTGGACAGCCGCGCCTTGACCGCGTCGGGCAGCTTGGGCGGCGCCATCAGCGCATACCAGCCGACCACTTCATAGTCTTTCAGGCCGGCCTCGATCATGGTGGGCACGTCGGGCAGTTCGGGGTTGCGCTCGCGCGAGGTCACCGCCAGGGCGCGCGCCTTGCCGCTCTTGATGAACGGAATAGCCGTGCTGGTGATGTCGAACATGAAGGTGATCTTGCCGCTGACCACGTCCATCATCGCCGGCGAGTTGCCGCGGTACGGAACATGCAGCATGGGGGCCTGCGCTTGCAGCTTGAGCAGTTCGGCCGACAGGTGGTTCGAGGCGCCCACGCCCGCCGAGCCGAAGCTCACCGCCTCGGGGTGCGCCTTGGCGTACGAAATCAGCTCGCCCACGCTCTTGGCCGGAATCTGCGGCCCGATCAGCAGCACGTTGGTGTAGTCGACCACCATGCCGATGGGGGTGAAGTCTTTATGCGGATCGAACAGCTTGCTGTTCTGCACCAGCGGCGAGATGGTCAGCGAGGGGCTGGCCGCGAAGCCCAGCAGGTAGCCGTCGGGCGCCGCCTTGGCGGTGGCGTCGGACGCGATCATGCCGCTGGCGCCGGCGCGGTTTTCCACCACCACGGGTTGGCCCAGTTTCTCGCCCAGGTACTTGGCGAACACGCGCGCGGTGGTGTCCACCGGGCCGCCGGGCGCGTAGCCCACCAGCAGCCGCAGCGGCCGGTCCGGGTAGTTGTCGCTGGCCTGGGCGGCGCCGGTAGCGCACAGGGCCAGTGCCAGGGCGCTGGCGCGCAGCAAAGAGGTGATCTGCATGGATAGTCTCCGTTGTTATGTGTGCTGTTTCGCGGGTTTGCCTGCTGCATTGCGGCCGCTCCCGCAGCGGCCGCGTCGTCCGCGCCTATCGGCGGACGATGGGTGCTGGCAGTGTCGGGCGAGCTGGCGCGGTTGACCATTCTTCATTGCCGAAGCAGGGGTTTTGCCGGACGGTACGCTGTAGCGGGCGTCCACGCGCGCGCCCCACAGCGGCTTTGCGGCGGCCATGCTTCGTTTGCACAAAACCCCCGCTTCCACAGAGGCAGATTGCCCTGGCGGCCGGGCCGTGGCTAGATACGGGCAGAAGGAGACCGCACATGGATCTGAGCTGGACCCCGGAAGAACGCAGCTTCCGCGAAACCGTACGCGCGTTCGCGCAAGAAAAACTGCCCGGCGACATCCGCGACAAGGTGCTGCGCCACCAGCGCCTCGAACGCGACGACTACATCCGCTGGCATCGCATTCTCGACGACCAGGGCTGGGGCGCGCCCACCTGGCCCAAAGAATTCGGCGGCACGGGCTGGAACCCCATCCAGCGCCTCATCTTCGAGGTCGAGTGTTTCAAGGCAGGCGCGCCGCGCCTGCTGCCGTTCGGCCTGAGCATGATCGGCCCCGTGCTCATGAAATACGGCAGTCCCGAGCAGCAGCAGCGGCTGCTGCCGCGCATCATCCGCGTCGACGACTGGTGGTGCCAGGGCTATTCCGAGCCGGGCTCGGGGTCCGACCTGGCCTCGCTGAAGACGCGCGCCGAGCTCGACGGCGACCATTACGTCGTCAATGGCCAGAAAACCTGGACCACGCTGGCGCAATACGCCGACTGGATGTTCTGCCTGGTGCGCACCGACCCCGATGCCAAGGCGCAGCGCGGCATCTCCATGCTGCTGATCGACATGCGCACACCCGGTGTCAGCGTGCGCCCGATCCGCACGCTCGACGGCGGGCACGATGTCAACGAAGTGTGGCTCGAAAATGTGCGCGTGCCGGTGGCCAACCGCGTGGGCGAAGCCGGCCAGGGCTGGACCTACGCCAAGTACCTGCTGGGCCACGAGCGCACCGGTATCGCCGGGCTGGGCCATTGCCATCGCGAACTCGGCATCCTGAAAGACCTGGCCGCGCGTACCCAGCGGCGTGGCCGCCCCATTCTCGACGACAGCCGCATGCGCGACCGTATCTCGCGCATCGAGGTCGACATCATGGCGCTGGAAATGCTGCTGCTGCGCGTGGCCGCGGCGCGCGGCGACGCGCCCGGGCCGGAGGCCTCGGTGCTGAAGATCCGCGGCTCCGAAATCCAGCAAGACCTGGCGATGCTGCAGATGGAAATCGCCGGCCCCGATGCCTGGCCGTACGATCCCGACTGGATGCATGCCGATGCGGCTTTCCACGGTCCCGGTCCCGACATGACGGCCGCGGCCGGCGCCGGCTATGCCGACATGCGCAAGACCACCATCTACGGTGGCACCACCGAGGTGCAGAAGGGCATCATCGCCCGCATGATGCTGGGCCTGTAAGGCCGGCCATCGCAACGGAACACGACTATGGATTTCGCGTATACCGAAGAACAGCGCATGCTGGCCGACAGCCTGCGGCGCCTGGTGCAAGACGAATGGGGCTTCGCCGCGCGCCGCGCGCGCGCCGCGCAGCCGCAGCTGGACACGCGCGCCTGGGAACAGCTGGCAGAGCTGGGCGTGCTGGGTCTGAACATCGCCGCCGAGCATGGCGGCTTCGGCGAGGCGCCCGCCAGCCTCTTGCCGGTGCACTTGGAACTGGGCCGGGGCCTGGTGTCCGAGCCGGTGATTCCCAGCGCGGTAATGGGCGCGGCCCTGCTGGCCGCCTGCGCCGATGACGCCACGCAGCGCGAGTGGCTGCCGGCGCTGGCGTCGGGGCAGGCCATTGTTTCGCTGGCCTGGCAGGAGCCCGGCCGGCGCTACGACGCCGAACCCGAACTGTGCCGGGTGCGCCCTGCCGCGGACCGCATCCTGGAACTGTCGGGCGCCAAGCACCTGGTGTGGCACGGCGCGGCCGCGCACGCCTGGATCGTGTCGGCCCGCGACATCGACGACGAACCCGTGCTGCTGCGGGTGCCCGCCAATGCGCAGGGCGTCACGGTGCTGGACACGCCCACGCTCGACCGCGCGCGTTGCGCGCGCATCGATTTCGACCGTACGCCGCTGGGCGCGGATGCCATTCTGGCGCAGGGGCCGGCGGCTCGCGCGGCCCTGGCCACGGCCGTCGACTGGGGCACCGCCGCCCTGTGCGCGCATGCCGCGGGCGCCATGGAACGCCTGCTCGAAATCACTATCGACTACCTCAAGACGCGTCGTCAGTTCGGCCAGCCGCTGGCTTCGTTCCAGGTGCTGCAGCATCGCATGGCCGATATGCTGGTCGCCAAGGAAATGGCCTTGTCCATGGCCTATGTGGCGGCCGCCGCGCTCAGCGAGCCCGACCCGGCCCAGCGCCGCCGCATGCTTGCCGCCGCCAAGATCGAGGCCGCGCGCGCCGGCCGCTTCGTGGCCCAGAGCGCCGTGCAGCTGCATGGCGGCATGGGCATGACCGACGAACTCGAAGTGGGCGACTACTTCAAGCGGCTGACCATGATCGACCAGCTGCTGGGCGACAGCGCCGAGCAGCTCGCGGTGCTCGAGGAACTTGCATGACCCAGGCCTACGAACAGATCCGCTTCACGCTGGAAGACGGCGTGGGCGTCATTACCCTGAACCGCCCCGACCGCCTCAACAGCTTCACGGCGGTCATGCACGCCGAACTGGCGCGCGCCCTCGATACCCTCGAGGCCTGCGCCGAACTGCGCGGCCTGGTGATCACCGGCGCGGGGCGCGGCTTCTGCGCCGGCCAGGACCTGAGCGAGCGCAAGCCGCTGCCGGCCGGCCAGCGCCGCGATCTCAGCGAGGGGCTGCGCAATTTCTATCGTCCGCTGGTGCTGCGCCTGCGGGCCTTGCCGGTGCCGGTCGTGTGCCTGGTCAATGGCGTGGCGGCGGGGGCGGGGGCCAGCCTGGTGTTCGCCTGCGACGTGGTCTATGCGGTGGAATCGGCGCGCTTCATCCAGGCATTCAGCAAGATCGGCCTGTTGCCCGACGCCGGCGGAACCTGGTTCCTGCCGCGCCTGGTGGGCTCGGCGCGCGCCATGGGGGCGGCCCTGTTCGGCGACACGGTGTCGGCGCGCCAGGCCGAGCAGTGGGGCCTGATCTGGCGCTGCATTCCCGATGGCGATCTCGACGCCACCCGCGCCCAGGTGGTGGCCACCCTGGCCGGTGGGCCCACCCGGGCCTATGCCGCCACCAAGCAGGCCCTGCAGGCCGCCAGCGGCAACACCCTGGCGCAGCAACTGGATCTGGAATGCGATTTGCAGCAGCAACTGGGCTACACCGACGACTATCTGGAGGGCATGCGCGCCTTCGCCGAGAAGCGGCCGCCGGCGTTCCAGGGCAAATAGTGGCGCGGCCGCACGCGCGGATTCCGGCCTCTTGAACCCCGTCTTGTAGAAATACGAATTCACAAAACCGGAGGGGCAGGGCATTCTTGCGGCTGCAACGACACCGCCAAGGAATCCAACATGACGTCTTCCAACCCCGCGGCCTGGATCGGCCGCGGCGAGTCCGTGGCCGACAACCTCGACGCCGGCCATGCCGGGCGCATCGCCGCCACCCTGGGCGAGCCCGCGCCGGCCGTCGGGGCGTCCCTGCCGCCGCTGTGGCACTGGGCCTTCTTCATCAGTCCGGTCGGCATGGACGGCATCGGCGCCGACGGCCACCCGGCGCGCGGCGGCTTCCTGCCGCCCGCCGACGACCGCAACCGCATGTGGGCGGGGGGGCGCGTGGCTTTCCATGCTCCGCTGCGCGTGGGCGTGCCGGCCGAACGCCGCTCCACCGTGGCCGACGTGCGCGAGAAAACCGGCCGTACCGGCGCGCTGCTGTTCGTGACCGTGCGCCACGAATACCACCAGGATGGCGTCCTGGCCATCCAGGAAGAACAAGATATCGTCTACCGCCAGCCGTCGCCGCCCAAGCTGGCGGGCACCGACGCCCCGCCCGCCTCGCAATGGCGCCGGCAGGTCGACCCATCGCCGGTGCTGCTGTTCCGCTATTCGGCGGTTACCTTCAACGGCCACCGCATTCACTACGACCACCCCTATGTCACGGGCACCGAAGGCTATCCGGGGCTGGTGGTGCACGGCCCCATGATCGCCACCCTGATGGTCGCGGCGTTTCGCGCCGCCCATCCCTCGGCGCGCCTTGACCACCTGTCGTACCGGGGCCTGCGGCCCCTCATCGCGCCCAAGCCTTTCGATGTCGCGGGCCGCATCAATGAAGCCGGCCTGGCCGAGCTGTGGGCCGAGCAAGACGGCACGCTGGCGCACCAGGCGCAGCTGAAGTTTTCCGCATGAACACGCCGGCCGCCCCGGGCGGCCGGTTCCGCAGTGCGCAGCACGAAGGTACCCCCATGAATTCCGCCACACCTGTCCGCCCGCTCGACGGCATTACCGTCGTCAGCCTCGAACACGCCATCGCCGCCCCGTTCTGCACGCGCCAGCTTGCCGACATGGGCGCGCGCGTCATCAAAATCGAACGTCCCGGCGTGGGCGACTTCGCGCGCGGCTACGACGAGCGCGTGCGCGGCCTGTCTTCGCATTTCGTCTGGACCAACCGCTCGAAAGAAAGCCTCACCCTCGATCTCAAACACCCCGACGCCGCCGAGGTCATGCAGCGTCTGCTCGATTCCGCCGACGTCCTGGTGCAAAACCTGGCCCCCGGCGCCGCCGAGCGCCTGGGCCTGTCGTTCGAGACCCTGCATGCCAGGCATCCGCGCCTGATCGTCTGCGACATCTCGGGCTATGGCCAGGGCGGTCCTTACGAGCGCAAGAAAGCCTACGACCTGCTCATCCAGAGCGAAAGCGGTTTCGTGTCGGTTACCGGCTCGGCGCAAGAGCCCGCCAAGGCCGGTTGCTCCATTTCCGACATCGCCGCCGGCATGTACGCCTATTCTTCCATCCTGAACGCGCTGCTGCTGCGCCAGCGCACGGGCCTGGGCAGCCGGCTCGACGTCTCCATGCTGGAAAGCATGGTCGAATGGATGGGCTTCCCGCTGTACTACGCGTTCGAGGGCGCCGCGCCGCCCATGCGCGCGGGCGCGGCGCATGCCAGCATCTATCCGTACGGCCCGTTCCCGGTGGGCGACGGCGCCACCATCATGCTGGGCCTGCAGAACGAGCGCGAATGGCGCGTGTTCTGCGACCGCGTGCTGGGCCAGCCCGAACTGGCCGACGACGAACGCTTCGCGTCCAATTCGCGCCGCGCCGCCAACCGTGACGCGCTGCGCGCCCTGATCGTGCAGGCCTTTGCCGGGCTCACCATCGACCAGGTCACCGAACGCCTCGAAGCCGCTCAGATCGCCAATGCCCGCGTCAACGAAATGAAAGACGTCTGGGCTCACCCACAGTTGCAGGCGCGCCAGCGCTGGCGCGAAATCTCCAGCCCCGCCGGCACGCTGCCCGCGCTGCTGCCGCCGGCCTCCAGCAACGCCTTCACGCCGCGCATGGATCCGGTGCCCGCAGTGGGCGAAAACACCGATGCGGTGCTAGCATCGTTAGGGTATGCGCCCGAAGACGTGGCGCGCCTGCGTGCTGCCGAGGTCGTGTAATGCAAGCCATAGCCCGTACCGTCCGTACCGCCCTGTTCGTGCCGGCCAGCCGGCCCGAACGCATTCCCAAGGCGCTGGCCAGCGGCGCCGACACCGTCATCGTCGATCTCGAAGACGCCGTCGAGCACCTGGCCAAAGACAGCGCCCGCGAAGCCCTGTGCGATTTCCTGGGCACCCACCCCGAGGTCCGCCTGTGGGTGCGCATCAACGATGCCTCCACGCCCTGGCACGACGACGACCTCAAGGCCTGCCACAACCATCCGGGCGTGGCGGCCATCGTCCTGCCCAAGACCGAAACCCAGGCCCATGTGCGGCATGCCGCGCAAACTGGCATCGACATCGTGCCCATCCTGGAAACCGCCGACGGCGTTCTCAACGCGGCCGAAATCGCCGCCACACCCGGCGTGCAGCGCCTGGCGTTCGGCAGCCTCGACTACGGGCTCGACCTCGGCCTGACCACCGATTCCGACGGCGCGGGCGTGGTGCTGGACCACGCCCGCGTCCAGGTGCTGCTGCGCAGCCGCGCGGCCGGGCTGGCGCCGGCGCTCGACGGCGTATTTCCCGGCGTGCAAGACACCGCCGGCATGCAGGCGGCCGCCTGCCGCGCCCGCGACATGGGCTTTGGCGGCATGTTGTGCATCCATCCCACCCAGGTGGGCATCATCCACGGCGCCTTCGCGCCGCCAGCGGCCGATCTCGAATGGGCGCGCCGCGTGGTGGCCGTGCATCGCGACAGCGGCGCCGGCACGTTCATGCTTGAAGGCAAAATGGTCGACGCACCCGTCATCGCGCGCGCCCGCCAGCTATTGCAGCGCGCCGGCGAGCAGGCCTAAGCGGTCGGGCTGGCGCGCGGGGCACTGGCGCCAGGTGCCTGACTCCCGCAGGGTGTCAGGCACTGTGTGGGTGAGATGTTCGTGGTGTTTTACGGTGTCTGACACCTTCGGAGTCAGACACCTTGTCAACTGCGATCTGGCGCCAGGTGTCTGACTCCCGCAGGGTGTCAGGCACTGTGTGGGTTAGATATTCGTGGTGTTTTGCGGTGTCTGACACCTTCGGAGTCAGACACCTTGTCAGCTGCGATCTGGCGCCAGGTGTCTGACTCCCGCAGGGTGTCAGGCACCGTATGGGTGAGATATTCGTGTCGTTTCGCGGTGTCTGACACCTTCGGAGTCAGACACCTGGCCAGCTGCGATTTCATTGTCAGCCGCGATCTGGCTTCAGGTGCCTGACTCCCGCAGGGTGTCAGGCACTGTGTGGGTGAGATGTTCGTGGTGTTTTGCGGTGTCTGACACCTTCGGAGTCAGACACCTTCGGCGGCCGGACTCGCACCTTCGGAATCAGACGCCTTCGGCGGCCGGACTCGTTGTCCTTTGCGAACTCAACCAGGCAGCCGTTCTATTGACTGGTCGGCCAATTGCGCCAGCAATGTTTGCAGTGGCCCCTGAGGCAGCACCAGTTCTGGCGCCAGCTCGCCCAGCGGCGCCAGCACGAAGGCGCGCTGGTGCATGCGCGGGTGGGGCAGGCACAGGCGCGGCGTGTCCATGGCGGTGTCACCGTATAGCAGCAGGTCCAGGTCCAGCGTGCGCGGGGCGTTCTTGTAGGGCCGTTCGCGGCCGTGGCGGGTTTCCAGCGCCTGCAGCGCGTCCAACAACGCCAGTGGCGCCAGGGTAGTGTCGATTGCCGCCACGGCATTGATGAAATCGGGGCCGGCGGCATCCACGGGCGCGCTGCGGTAAAGGCTGGAAGACCGGCAGGCCAGGATGCCCGGCGTGGCGGCCAGCTCGTGCAATACGGCGCGCAGCGTGGCCTGGGCATCGCCCAGATTGGCGCCCAGGCCTATGTAGGCGCGCGCCGTGTGGGTCATTCGGCCTCGCGCGGCGCGGCGGCGCGGCGCGGACGGCGGCGCCGCTTGCGCGGGGCGCCGGCTTCGGCCGGGTCGCGCGGCAGGCGGCCCAGTTCTTCGATCATGTCGGCGCGGGTGGCGTCGTCGCCATTGGCCAGGTCCATCCACCACTGGGCCAGCACGCTGTCGAACTCGCCGGCCGCGGCCCGCAATTGCAGGAAGTCGCAGGCCGCGCGAAAGCGCGGCTGCTCGATCATGCGGTAGATGGTCTTGCCCATGCGGCGCTCGAAGCGGGGCTGCATGAACCAGATTTCGCGCATGTCGGCCGAAAACCGGCGCTGGATGGCCAGCTTTTCGGTCTGCTCGTCCAGCACCGAATCGGCGGCGCGCACCAGCGCGGGCACCGAGTGTTCACCCTGGGCGCGCAGCTGCTTCCAGCGCGATTCCACTTGCTGCCACAACAGCGACGCAAACAGGAAGCTGGGGCTGATGCTCTTGCCGGCGCGCACGCGCGAGTCGGTGCGTTCGAGCGCCAGCTCGACGAAGTGTTCGCCGCCGGGCTGCTCCAGCACGACGTCAAGCAGAGGCAGCAGGCCGTGATGCAGGCCGTCGGCGCGCAACTGGCGCAGGCAGTCCATGGCATGGCCGCAGGTCAGCAGCTTGAGCATTTCGTCGAACAGGCGCGAGGCCGGCACGTTCTCGATCAGCGGCGCCATGGTGCCGATGGGCTTGCGTGTGGCGGGGTCGATGCTGCCATTGAGCTTGGCGGCGAAACGCACGGCGCGCAGCATGCGCACCGGGTCTTCGCGGTAGCGCTGGGCCGGGTCGCCAATGATGCGCACCTGGCGTTTTTTCAGGTCTTGCACGCCGTTGTGGTAGTCAATGACCTCTTCGGTGTGCGGATCGTAGTACAGCGCGTTCATGGTGAAATCGCGCCGCGCGGCATCTTCTTCGTGGGTGCCGAACACATTGTCGCGCAGGATGCGGCCGTGCTCGTCGGTCTCCTGGTCTTGCGAGGCAGGAGCCCGGAACGTAGAGGTTTCGATGATCTCCTGGCCGAACACCACGTGCACCAGCTGGAAGCGCCGGCCAATGATGCGGGCGCGGCGGAACAGCGGGCGGATCTGTTCGGGCGTGGCGTTGGTGGCCACGTCGAAATCCTTGGGTTCCAGGCCCACGATCAGGTCGCGCACGGCGCCGCCCACGATGTAGGCCGAATAGCCGTGCTGGCGCAGCACTTCACAGACCTTGATGGCGTGGCGGGAAACGTTGCGCCGGTCGATGCCGTGCTTGTCGCGCGTGATGCGCTGAGGCCCTCGGGCCGCCGGCGTGAACAGCCGGCTGACAAATTTTTTTATGGTGTCGGTGATCATTAGGATTTGGCGTCTTCCATGTGCTCGAACAGGTCGAGCACCTGCCAGCCGCGCGTGCGCGCAATGTCGCGCAGCGACGGGCTGGGATTGGCCGCCACGGGCCGGCTGACGGCCTCGAGCAGCGGTACATCGTTGACCGAATCGCTATAAAAGAACGATTCGGAGAAATCCGCAAGCGTCAGTCCCATGCCGGCCAGCCACTGTTTGACGCGCACGACCTTGCCTTCTTTGAAGCTGGGCGTGCCCTGGATGCGGCCGGTGTAGCGGCCGTTGCGGTATTCGGGATCGGTGGCGATCAGGTGCGGCACGCCGAAGGCGCGCGCAATGGGCGCCGTGACGAAGCTGTTGGTGGCCGTGACCAGCGCGCACAGGTCGCCGGCCGACAGGTGCCGCTCGACCAGCTGCAGGGCCTGCGGGGTGATGTCGGGGCGCACGACCTGCGCCATGAATTCTTCGTGCCAGGCTGCCAGGTCGAACGGCGTATGCGCGGCCAGCAGGCCCAGCATGAACTCGGCCGCCTGTTCGGCGGTGAGCTGGCCCTGGTTGTAGCGCACCATCAGGTCGTCGTTGCGGCGGCGCGCTTCGTCGGGATCGCCGGCGCGTCCGGTGCGCGCCAGGAAATCGGCCCACTGGTAGTCGCTGTCGAGCGGCAGCAGCGTGTGATCCAGGTCGAACAGCGCGAGTCGTCGGGGCGTCATGGCGTTTGCGTATCGGGGTCTGCCAGCATGGCGCGCAGCAGCGGAATGGTAATGGGCCGGCCGGTGGCCAGGGAATAGCGGTCTAGCGCGTCGAGCAGGGCGGCAAGCTTGCGGATGTCGCGTTCGCGGTGCGTGAGCATCCATTGGATGACTTCGGGCGCCAGCTGCAGGCCGCGTTCGGCGGCTTGTGCCGCCAGCGCGGCCCGCTTGTCGGCGTCGGACAGCGGTTCCAGCCGGAAGACCAGGTCCCAGCCCAGGCGGGTGCGCAGGTCTTCGCGCAACGGCATGGACAGGGGCGCGCGGTCGCCGGCCACCGCCAAGGCGAATGCGCGGCTGGTGGCCGCGCATTCGCGCCACCGATTGTACAGGGCGAACAGGCCGGCCTGCCGGGCGTCGTCCATGCGGTGCACGTCGTCGATGGCTACCACCGTCGGCATGGCGGCGGCGGAGTCGGCGCCGGCCAGCTGCCGCAGCGCCTGGGCCCCTTGCGCCGCGTCGATATACATGGCGCCCGGCACGGCGGCCAGCCCGCGCAGCAGGTGGCTGCGGCCGCAGCCGGCGGCGCCCCACAGGTATACGGCCCGGCCCGGCGCCAGCGCGCGCGCGGCGGCCAGCGCTTCGCCATTGGGACCGGCGATGTAGTTCTGCAGCGTGGGGGCGGTTGCGGGAAGAACGTCGAGCAGCAGCTGGCGATTCATGGGTGGCGATAGGTACAGGGCGGGGTGGCGCGGCCCTTGCGGGCCGGGCTGAACGATAGCAGGCGCGCGGGCATCGTAAAATGCTGGCGCGGCACCCCGTCAACCCTGCAATTGTTACATACCCCACGGTTTTTCTCATGACTACTCAACCTTCCGCCCCCCTGACGTACCGCGACGCCGGCGTCGACATCGACGCGGGCGACGCCCTGGTCGACCGCATCAAGCCTCTGGCTGCGCGCACCATGCGTCCCGGCGTGCTGGCCGGCATCGGCGGGTTCGGCGCCCTGTTCCAGGTGCCCGGGAAGTACCGCGAGCCCGTGCTGGTGTCCGGCACCGACGGCGTGGGCACGAAACTGCGCCTGGCGTTCGAATGGAACCGCCACGATACGGTAGGCGTCGACCTGGTCGCCATGAGCGTCAACGACATCCTCGTGCAGGGCGCCGAGCCGCTGTTCTTCCTGGACTACTTCGCCTGCGGCAAGCTGTCGGTGGACACGGCGGCCGCGGTGGTGGGTGGCATTGCGCGCGGCTGCGAACTGGCCGGCTGCGCCCTGATCGGCGGCGAAACCGCCGAAATGCCCGGCATGTATCCCGACGGCGAATACGACCTGGCCGGTTTCGCGGTGGGGGCGGTCGAAAAGTCCGCCATCCTCGACGGCAAGTCGATCCAGCCGGGCGACGTGGTGCTGGGCCTGGCGTCCAGCGGGGCGCACTCCAACGGCTATTCGCTGGTGCGCAAGATCCTGGACCGCGCCGGCGCGCGTCCCGACCAGGACTTCCACGGCCAGCCGCTGGCCGACGTGGTGATGGCGCCCACGCGCATCTATGTGAAGCAGGTGCTGGCCGCGCTGGCGGCGCATACGGGCGGCATCAAGGGGCTGGCGCATATTACCGGCGGCGGCCTGCTCGACAACGTGCCGCGCATCCTGCAGCCCGGCCTGTCGGCCCGCCTGCACCGCGACGCCTGGCAAATGCCGCAGCTGTTCCAGTGGCTGCAGCAGCAGGGCGGCGTAGCCGACACTGAAATGCACCGCGTCTTCAACTGCGGCATCGGCATGGTGATCGTGGTCGATGCCGCGCAGGCTGACGCGGTGGCCGCCACGCTGGCTGCCCAGGGCGAGACGGTCAGCCGGATCGGCGAGATCGTTGCCCAGAAAGACGGCGAGGCACAGACGGTCGTCGTCTAGTCGGCGGCCTGTCTGCGTATTGCCCAGGTGTCAGGCTCCGCCAGGCGCCTGACACCGTGCTATTGAGATAGCCGCTACGCGCTTCGGTGTCTGGCACCTGCGGAGCCAGACACCTGCCACAATCGCCTTCAATCAGGTGTCAGGCTCCGCCAGGTGCCTGACACCGTGCTGTTGAGACAGCCGCTGCCCACTTCGGTGTCTGGCACCTTCGGAGCCAGACACCTGGCTCAATCGGCCCTTGCCAGGCGCCGCAGGCAAAGACGCATGGCAATGGTCAGTCCGCCAGTATCTCGGCCACTCGGTCAACAACCCGCCCGCTGGCATTCCCCGCCAGGCAATCCACCACCAGGCGTTCCGGCTGCGCCCGCAGCCAGGTCAGCTGCCGCTTGGCCAGCTGCCGCGTTGCCGCGATGGCCTGTTCGCGCGCGGTTTCCAGATCGACCGCGCCATCCAGGTGCGCCCACATCTGCCGGTAGCCCACGCAGCGCACTGACGGCAAGCCGGGGTGCAGGTCGCCACGCGCGCGCAGGGCGCGCACTTCATCGAGCAGGCCGCCGGCCAGCATGGCATCGAAGCGCTGCGCAATGCGCGCATGCAGGGCGGCGCGGTCCGAGGGCTCGAGGCTCAGCGTCACATAGCGGTGCGGCGTGGCGTCGGCCGCGCGCTGCCGGCCGTGCAGCAACGCTGACATGGGCTGGCCGCTGAGCGTGCAGATTTCCAGGGCGCGCTGAATACGCTGGCTGTCATTGGGAGCCAGGCGCGCCGCCGTGGCGGGGTCCAGCCGCGCCAGCTCGGCATGCAGGGCTGGCCAGCCCAGGCGCGCGGCCCGCGCTTCCAGTTCGGCGCGCAGCGCCGGGTCGGCCTGCGGCAGGTCGTCCAGGCCATCGCGCAGCGCCTTGTAGTACAGCATGGTGCCGCCGGCCAGCAGCGGCATGCGGCCGCGCGCGCGGATCTCGTCGATGAGGCGCAGCGCGTCGGCGCGGAACTCGGCCGCCGAATACGACTGCGCCGGGTCGCGGATGTCCAGCAGGTGCTGGGGCACGCGGGCCTGTTCGGCGGGCGAGGGCTTGGCCGTGCCGATGTCCATGCCGCGGTAGATAGTGGCGGAATCGACGTTGACCACCTCCAGCGGCCAGCGCTGCGCCAGCGCCAGCGTGGCGGCGCTCTTGCCGGCCGCGGTGGGGCCGGCCAGGCAGACGATGGGGGCGGCGGAACTCATGCCGGCCCGGGCGCGGCGCGCCCGCAAGGCAATGCGCGCATGATGTTATTGCCCGCGCAGGAAAAGCTTGTCCAGGTCGGACACCGACCATTGCACCCAGGTGGGGCGGCCATGATTGCACTGGTCGGCGCGCTCGGTCACTTCCATCTGGCGCAGCAGTGCATTCATTTCCTCGATGCTCAGGCGCCGGTTGGCGCGCACCGAACCGTGGCAGGCCATGGTGGACAGCAGTTCGTTGCGCTGCTCGGTGAGCAGGCGCGACACGCCCACCGAGGCCAGGTCGCGCAGCACGGCGCGCGCCATGGTTTCGATGTCGCCGCGCGCCAGCAGCGCGGGCACCGAGCGCACCGCGATCGAGGTGGGGCCGGCCGGGCGCAGGTCGAAACCCAGGCCGGCCAGTTCTTGCTGGTGTTCTTCGGCCAGGGCCACGTCTTTTTCCTGGGCGTGGAATACCACGGGCACCAGCAGGTCCTGGCGCGGCAGGTCGCGCGCGTCGAGCGCCTGCTTCAGTTGTTCGTACACCACCCGCTCGTGGGCGGCATGCATGTCGACCAGCACCAGCCCGCGCCGGTTCTGCGCCAGGATGTAAATGCCGTGTAATTGCGCCAGCGCCATGCCCAGCGGGTGTTCTTCATCGGCGGGCAGGGCGCGGGGGGATGCCGGCGCTGGCTCGCGCAGCGTGGCAGGCGCCGGCGCGGTGTTGTCGAGCGGCCGGTACAGCGTGCGCCAATCGGTGGCGGGAATGCCGGCCGGTTCGGTATGCAGGCGGAAGGGCACTTGCGCGTGCGGCCGGGCGGTTCGGTCTGGCGCGGCAGGCCAGGCCGCCGCGCTGCCGCCGCCGGCAGAGAGCATGGCGGCGGGAGTGGTTTCGACCGTCAGGGCGGGTGCGCCTGTGTCGGATGCGGCGGCTGGCGCGCCCGGGGCCATGCCGGCCGCCGCCGGAACGGCGGATGCGCCGCCGGTCTGCGCCAGCGCCTGGCCGACCACTTGCGATACGAACCGGTGCACGGCGCCGCTGTCGCGGAAGCGCACTTCATGCTTGGCCGGATGCACATTGACGTCGACCGCGCCGGGGTCGATGTCCAGGTACAGCACATAGGCCGGCTGGCGGTCGCCGTGCAGCACGTCCGCATAGGCGGCTCGCAGCGCATGACTGACGGTGCGGTCGCGCACGTAGCGGCCATTGACGTACAAGTACTGGCGGTCGGCTCGCGCGCGGGCCGCGGTGGGGCGCGTGATCATGCCCGACAGGCCGATGGCGCCGGCCGAGGCTTCCACCGGCAGGCCGTGTTCAGTGAATTCGGCGCCCAGGACGTCGCGGATGCGTTGGCCCGGATCGGCCGGCAGCCACTGGCGCTGCGCGCGGTCGTGATGAAACAGGCGGAACGCGATGTCGGGATGCGCCAGCGCGATGCGCTCCAGCGCATCGACGCAATGGCCGAATTCGGTGGCCTCGGCGCGCAGGAACTTGCGGCGCGCGGGCACCGAGTCGAACAGCTGGCGCACGTCGACAGTGGTGCCCGGCGGGCCCGAGGCCGGCGTCACTTGCAGGCTGCCGCCGTCGATCTGCCAGGCGTGTTCGCCGTCGCGCGTGCGCGAGATCAGCGTGACCTGCGCCACCGAAGCGATAGAGGCCAGGGCCTCGCCGCGGAACCCCATCGAAGCCACCGATTCGAGTTCGCCCAGCGAGCGGATCTTGCTGGTGGCGTGGCGCGCCAGGGCCAGCGGCAATTCTTCGGGCGGAATGCCCACGCCGTCGTCTGACACGGCAATGCGCCGGATGCCGCCGCCTTCCAGGCGCACTTCGATGGCGCGCGCGCCGGCATCGATGGCGTTTTCAAGCACTTCTTTCAGCACGGACGCGGGCCGCTCGATGACCTCGCCCGCGGCGATCTGGCTGATCAGCAGGTCGGGCAGGGCGGCGATGGCGCGGCGTTCGGACATGGCGGGCGGCGGGAGGGAATCGGGCATGTGGCGATTTTAGCCTCCGGACCCGTCCGCGCCGAAAGCGGCCCGGGGGTTCTGCGGGCGGCAAGCCCGGTGCGCTATAGTCGAAGCCGGTTCGGTATTTGCCAGGATTTGCCAGGTGTCTGGCTCCCGCCAGGGTGCCTGACGCCGTGCTATTGAGACAGCCTCTGGCCGCTTCGGTGTCTGGCACCTGCGACGCCAGACACCTGGTTGCGCGGCCTGGCGTCGCGGCGCCGCTAATTTCACACGGTTATTGCATGCTCGAATTTTTCCAGATGGTGTTGCACATCGACCAGACGCTGGGCGTCTGGGTCGAACAATACGGGTCGTGGGTCTACCTGGTTCTGTTCCTGATCATCTTCGCCGAAACGGGGCTGGTGGTGCTGCCTTTCCTGCCCGGCGATTCACTGCTGTTCATCGCGGGCGCGTTCGGCGCCACGGGCAGCCTCGACCCGCTGCTGCTGGGCGCGCTGCTGATCGTGGCGGCGGTCGTGGGCAATACGGTCAACTACGCCATCGGCCGCGCCATCGGGCCGCGCGTGTTCACCATGAACGTGCGTTTCCTGGATCGCGCGGCGCTGCTGCGCACGCACATGTTCTACGAAAGGCACGGCGGCAAGACCATCGTGATGTCGCGCTTTCTGCCCATCTTCCGCACCTTCGCGCCATTCGTGGCGGGAGTGGCCGAAATGAACCTGCTGCGCTTTCAGTTGTTCAACGTGAGCGGCGCCGTGCTCTGGGTGGCGGGCCTGATCACGGCCGGCTATTTCTTCGGCAACATCCCCCTGGTGAAAGAACACCTGAACACGATCGTGCTGATCGGCCTGGCGGCGGCCATCGTGCCGGTGGTGCTGGCCGGGCTGGTGAAGCTGGCGCGCGGGCGCCGGCACGCCGGCAAGGATTCGCACCCCTGAAGGCCCGCAACCGCGCAAGCGCCGGCGGCGGCCCGAGCGTTCAGTCGTGCGGGGCGGGGTCGCTGGCCTTCGGCCAATAGGTGCCGAACACCCACAGGTTCAGTTCCGGATCGCGGCACGAGAACTCCCGGCTGCCGTAGCTGGTGTCGGCGGGCTCGGATTCGATCCGGGCGCCGGCCGCCTTGACTTGTTCGTATAGCGCGTCGGGATCTGCCACGGCCACGTACAGCGCATCGGTGCGGCGGCCGTCCAGGCTGCCGACCATCTTGCCGTAGGCGTCATCGCGATGCTGGCCCAGCATCAGAATCGACGAGCCCAGGGCCAGTTCGGCATGCTGCACTTCGCCCGCATGCCGGTAGACGACCCGTTCGGTGAAGCCATAGGTGTCGACCAGCCAGCGGATCATCGCTTCGGCGTCGTGGCAGCGTAGTGTGGGAAACAGGCAAGGCGGCTCGCCTGCGGTATGTGCGGTCATCGGGGTGCTCCTTCCGGTCGGCAGGAGTCCCCATCATAGAAGCAGCGTGCCGGCGGGCGTCCGGCTTTGAATAATTGTTACCCTTGCCGCGCGTCAGCTGGCGTCGGCAATGTGCGCCAGCGGGGGGTTCGCGACAAAGTACTGCTGGATGCCCGTCATCATGGCGACCGCCAATTTTTGCTGGTGGCTGCTGGAGCGCAGCAGCTTTTCTTCGTGCGGGTTGCTGATGAACGCCGTCTCCACCAGGATCGACGGAATATCGGGCGCTTTCAGCACCGCGAAGCCGGCCTGTTCGACATCGCGCTTGTGCAGGCGGTTGATTTTCTTGATTTCGTCCAGAAACGCCGCGCCCAGCCGCAGCGAATCGTTGATCTGGGCGGTGGTGGACAGGTCGAGCAGCACCTTGGCCACCTGTTTGTCATGGCTGCCGATGTTCACGCCGCCGATCAGGTCGGCCGCGTTTTCTTTGTTGGCCAGCCAGCGCGCCTGGGCGCTGGAGGCGCCGCGTTGCGACAGCGCGAACACCGACGAGCCGCTGGCGCTGGGCTTGATCCAGGCATCGGCGTGAATGGAAATGAACAGGTCGGCGCGCACCCGGCGCGCTTTCTGCACGCGCACGTGCAGCGGCACGAAGTAATCGTCGTCGCGCGTCAGGTAGGCGCGCATGTTGGGCTGGTCGTCGATCAGCGCTTTGAGGCGGCGCGCGATGCGCAGCACCACGTCTTTTTCGCGCAGTCCGCTGCCGCCGATGGCGCCCGGGTCTTCGCCGCCGTGGCCTGGGTCGATGGCAATGGTGACCATGCGCTTGCGCCGCGACGGCCGGGCCGGCTCGGGAGCGGGCTTGGGCATGGCGATGGCGGGCGGTGGCTCTTGCCCCTGGGCCTGCGGCGCGGGGGCGGTAGGCGTGACGGGGTTGCGCGCGATGTCTTCCAGGATGCGCGCCAGCGGGTCGTCGACGTCGGGGCCGGCCTGCTTGTTCAGCATGGCCATCAGCGGATCTTGCGCCACCTTGGGATACAGGTCGAGCACCAGGCGGTACTGGTAGTCGGCCACCGGCTTCAAGGTGAACACCTGGGGCGCCACGGCCTGTTTCAGGTCGAAGACCAGGCGCACGACATTGGGGCGGTTCTGCGCCACCCGCAGGGCCTGGATGTACGGGTCGTCGGGCCGCACCTTGGACACCAGCTGGTTCAGCGCGCTGCTGACCTGCAGGCCTTCGATGTCGACGACCAGGCGGTGCGGGTTCTCGAGCGTGAAGTGTTCGGCCTTGAGCTCGCTATCGAGTTCGAGCGTGACGCGCGTGTATTCGTCGGCCGGCCAGGTGCGCACGGCCAGGATGGTGGCCGCTTGCGCCAGCCGGGGAAGAACCGGCAGGACAAGCAGGGTGGTGGCGACGCTGATCAGGCGTCGGCGTTGGGCGCCGCTGGCAGAGAGGGCACCTGGGTCGGAGGGACAATCGCGTTCAACCATGTTTGTCCTCGTGCGGTATAGGCAGTCAGGGTGACCTCGCGGCCCGGGCCGGCATAGGCCAGGGAAATTTGCATGTCCGGAGGGGGCAAGACCCCCTCGGCACGCTCGGGCCATTCGATCAGGACGACTGCGTCATCGCGCAGTAAATCTCGGAATCCCGCGTCCAGCCATTCACGCGAATCACTAAATCTATAAAAATCAAAGTGATAGAAGTATAAGTTAGAAACTTTATAGGATTCAAGCAGCGCATAGCTTGGGCTTTTGATTCGGCCCGTTATGCCGCATTCGCGCAACAATGCCCGGGCGAAGGCCGTTTTGCCGGCCCCCAGCTCGCCTTGCAGGTGGATGCGGCCGCCCGCCGGGACGCCTCGGGCGCCAGTGAGCAACGGCGCGAACTGGCGGGCCAGCGCCTCGGTGGCGGTTTCGTCGGGCAGGGACAGGGTCAGGCTGCGCAGCGGGACGGACATGGCGGGGATGGAGTGGTAAAACAGGATGAACGTGCCGGGATTATAGGAAGCCGCCCGTCTGCTATCATCGTACTGATTTTTATTCTCGTTTAAGCCACGCCCGTGGCCACGCCGGTCCGGGCCCAGCCAGGACATCCCTCGCCATGACTACCCGTACCGAAAAAGATACTTTCGGCCCCATCGAAGTGCCCGCCGATCACTTATGGGGCGCCCAGACGCAGCGGTCACTGCAGTTCTTCGCCATTTCGACCGAGCGCATGCCGCAGCCGCTGGTGGCGGCCATGGCACGCTTGAAGCGCGCGGCGGCGAAGGTCAATGCCGAGTTGGGCGAACTGGACGGCAAGATCGCCGACGCCATCGTGCGCGCGGCCGACGAGGTCATCGCGGGCAAATGGCCCGACGAGTTTCCACTGTCGGTCTGGCAGACCGGCTCGGGCACGCAGAGCAATATGAACATGAACGAGGTGCTGGCCAACCGCGCCTCGGAACTGCTGGGCGGCGTGCGCGGCGAAGCGCGCAGGGTGCATCCCAACGACCACGTCAACCGCGGCCAGTCGTCGAACGATACGTTTCCCACCGCCATGCACGTGGCCGCGGCGCTGCAGGTCGAGCACGCGCTGTTGCCGGCCCTGAAGGCGCTGCGCGCCACGCTGGCGGCCAAGAGCGCGGAGTTCTACGACATCGTGAAGATCGGCCGCACGCACCTGCAAGACGCCACGCCGCTGACGCTGGGCCAGGAACTGTCGGGCCATGTGGCGCAGCTGGATCTGGCCGAGCAGCAGATCCGCGCCGCGCTGCCGGGCCTGCACCAGCTGGCCATCGGCGGCACGGCGGTGGGCACCGGGCTGAACGCGCATCCGGCTTTCAGCGCCAAGGTCTGCGCCGAACTGGCGCATGACACGGGCTCGGCTTTTGCGTCGGCGCCCAATAAATTCCAGGCCCTGGCCTCGCACGAGGCGCTGCTGTTCGCGCACGGCGCGCTGAAGGCTTTGGCCGCCGGCCTGATGAAGATCGCCAACGATGTGCGCTGGCTGGCCAGCGGTCCGCGCTCGGGCCTGGGCGAGATCCGCATTCCCGAGAACGAGCCGGGCAGCTCGATCATGCCGGGCAAGGTGAACCCCACGCAGTGCGAAGCCATCACGATGCTGGCCGCGCAGGTCATGGGCAACGACGTGGCCATCAACATCGGCGGCGCCAGCGGCAATTTCGAGCTGAACGTGTTCAAGCCCCTGGTGATCCACAACTTCTTGCAGTCGGTGCGCCTGCTGGCCGACGGCATGGCCAGTTTCGACCAGCATTGCGCGGCCGGCATCGAGCCAAACCGCGAACGCATCGCCGAACTGGTCGACCGCTCGCTGATGCTGGTGACGGCGCTGAATCCCCACATCGGCTACGACAAGGCCGCTCAGATCGCCAAGAAAGCCCACAAGGAAAACCTGTCGCTGAAAGACGCGGCGCTGGCCCTGGGGTATGTGACGGAAGACGAGTTCGCCCAATGGGTTGTGCCGGGGGAGATGACCAACGCCAAGAGGTAGGTGTTTCGGGGGGGCCTTTGCCTGGTTGCTTGATTGGTTGTTTGTTTGTTTGTTTGTTTGTTTGTTTGTTTGTTTGGCGGTGGGGTTCTTCTGGCGCCGGCGGGCGGTGGGCGGGGTGGCCTCGGCTTCACGGGGCCGTCCGGGCGCCCCGCGCGCCCGGACCCGGCCCCGAGGCGCCTCGCCCACCCCGCCCACCCCCCGCCGGCTCGCGAGGGTTCCGACTCGTTGCATCGCTGGGGAGGGTGGGGTTCTTCTGCTTCGTGGGGGCGTTGGTCTGGGGGGGGGGAGGATTTCGCGGGGCCGCCGAACGAAGCCGCCCTGCGCGGCTTCGTTCGGCATTCGCGCGGGGGCATGCGTGCAGCTGCGAGGCAGCGTTCTCCACGGCAACCTCGGCAAGCCACCACCCGAATGCCCTTGAACGCCGCGCAGGGCGGCGTTCAAGGGCGGCCCCGCAACCTTTTTCTCTAATCAACCGCGGCTGCCCAGACAGGCAAGAACCCCGCCCGCCCCGGCGACGCAGCAATTCCGATTCACCGCAAGTCTGGGTGGGATGGCGGGCCTGGCGAGGCGCCTCGGGGCCGGGCCCGGGCGCGCGGGGCGCCCGGACGGCCCCGTGAAGCCGAGGCAGGCCCGCCATCCCGCCCAGACGCCAGAAGAAACCGCACGCAACGCCCAACGCAGCAGCCGCCCCCGCGAGCTACCCCCCGGCCACCCCCAACCACACGGGTATCGTCAACACCGACAACAACGTCCCCAGCGAAATCAATAGCGCCACCATGCGCCCGTCGCCCCCCATCCGCATCGCCAGCACGTAGGCGGCCGAAGCGGTGGGCAGGGCGGCGAACAGCAGCAGCATGCGTGCTTCGGCCGCCGGCAGGCCGAACAGGCGGGCTGAGGCCAGGGCGGCCAGGGGCAATAGCAGCAGCTTCACCGTCAACACCCAGGCGATCAGCCGGCCGTGCCCCTGGCCGCCTTGCCAGGACAGGCTGGCGCCCACGCATAAGATGCCCAGCGCCAGCGAGGCCGCGCCCAGGCGCGCCAGGACGGCGTCGATCGGGCCGGGCAATTGCAGGCCGGCCAGGTTGCCGGCCAGGCCGAGCAGGGTGGCCATCAGCAGCGGATTGCGCAGCAACTCGCGCAGCAGGCTGCTGCTGCCATGCCGCGCCAGGCCGTACACCGCCGCCACGTTGGCGATGGGCACGGCGAAACCGACGATCAGTGCCATGGTGGTCTGGCCTTGCGGCCCGCCCAGGCTGGCCGCCAGCGCCAGCCCGATGTAAGTGTTGAAGCGGTAGCCGCACTGCGCTGCCGATGCCAGGGCCAGCGGTGGCGCGCGCAGGGCGCGCCCGCCCAGCCAGGCCAGCGCCACGCCGGCCGCCACCAGGGTCGCCGTGGCCTGCAGCAGCGCCAGGGCGCTGCCGGCGCTGATGGGCGTGCGCAGGATGGCCTGGAACAGCATGGCGGGGAACAGGACGAAGTACACCATGCGCTCGGTGCCGGCGAAGAATTCACGGTTGAATCCCAGTTTGTGGCGCATCAGCCAGCCCAGGGCGACCAACAGAAAATCCGGCAAAACGAGCAGGGCGACCGACATAAAATTTCTGAAAAGTTGGGGAAACTACCGCATGTTCCGGCCGCGCGATCTGGCCGTTTTGCTGCTATTCTCCCCGAATTCGGCTGAGCGCGTGCGCCACGGGCACGCCGAAATCCATAGACTTAGCTCACCTGTTTGCGCGGCGGCCGGCTTATCGGCGGGTCGCCGAAGCCTGCACTATCGGCCCCCATACAGGGGGCCCGCACCTGGAGGAAATACAACAATGATGATCAAAGCACGTAACCTGGCATCGGCCATCGCGCTGGCCACCGGCCTGGCGGCCACGTCGGCCGCCGTGGCCGCTGACGCTTACCCCAGCAAGCCGATTCGCGTGATCGTGCCCTTTGCGCCGGGCGGCTCCACCGACATCATCGCGCGCCTGGTCACCCAGCGCATGAGCCAGGAACTCGGCCAGCCCATGGTCGTCGAGAACAAGGGCGGCGCCGGCGGCGCCATCGGCGCTGCCGAGGCGGCCCGCGCCGACGCCGACGGCTACACGCTGTCCATCGCCACGGTCTCGACCATGGCGGTCAACTCGGCATGCCGTCCCAACGACCTGCCCTACGATCCCATCAAAGACTTCCAGCCGGTCACCAACTTCGCGAACACCGCCAACGTCGTGTCGGTGAACCCCAAGTTCCCCGCCAAAGACTTCAAGGGCTTCCTCGAAGAACTGAAGAAGAATCCCGGCAAGTACTCGTACGGCAGCTCGGGCACCTGCGGCGTGCTGCACCTGATGGGCGAATCGTTCAAGATCGCCACCGGCACCGACATCGTGCACGTGCCCTACAAGGGTTCGGGTCCGGCCGTGGCCGACGCCGTGGGCGGCCAGATCGAAATCCTGTTCGACAACCTGCCGTCGTCCATGCCGCAAATCCAGGCCGGCAAGCTGCGCGCCATGGCCATCGCGTGGCCCGAGCGCATCGACGCCATCAAAGACGTGCCCACCTTCAAGGAAGTCGGCTTCCCGCAGCTGAACCAGCCGGTGTGGTATGGCCTGCTGGCGCCCAAGGGCACCCCGATGGACATCGTGAACAAGCTGCGCGACGCTGCGGTGGTGGCCCTGAAAGACCCGAAGGTCATCGAAGCCCTCGACAAGCAGGGTTCGGCGCCGTCGGGCAACACGCCGGAAGAGTTCGCCAAGGAAATCCAGGAGCAGTACGACTGGGCCAAAGAGATCGTCAAGAAGAGCAACATCTCGCTCCAGTAAGCCGCGCACGCAGCGGTGGGCCTGCCGGGCCTGCCGCCGCACGGCACACGGGCGCCCGCGGGCGCCCGTTTTTCATGCCTGGCCGGGTTTCACGCTTCGCCGGGCAGGTGCCGGGCCAGTTCGGCGCAGGCCTGGCGTAGCCGTTCGATGAGTTCGCGGTGCAGGGCCGATAGTGGGTCTTGCGTGCGCGTCAGGATGCTGAGCGGCACTTTCAGGGGCGGGTCGAGACGGCGCGCCACCATGCCGGGGCGCAGCATGGCGCGCACGGTGATAGCGTCGACGATGGCTTCGCCGCAGCCCGCGTCGACCAGCGCGCAGGCCACGTAGTGGGTTTGCACCTGGATGGCCACGTCGGGGTCCAGCCCTTGCGCGTCCAGCGCCATCTGCAGCAGCGAGCCCGACGCGTCGCGGGAATCCAGCACGATCAGGGTGTCGTCGACCAGGTCGGCCAGCCGCGTGGCGCCGCCGCCGGGCTTGCGCCCCAGGTGCACCAGTTCGGTATGGCCCAGCGTGGAGCGGGTCAGGCCGGGGTAATCGTGCATGTCGAACGTGACCGCCAAGTCGAGTTCGCGCGCCAGCAGGCCCTGCACCAGTTCGGCGCTGTGATACGTGTGGATGTCGAACGTGATGCCGGGGCGGGCATCGCGGCTGGCCCGCACCACCTGGGGCAGCAGGCCCAGCCCCAGGGCCGGCGCGCAGCCTATCCGCAGGTGCCCGTGCGGACGTTCGCGCAAGCTGGCCGCCAGCCGGCGCACGCTGTTCAGGTCCTGGTTCAGGCGCGAGACTTCGGGGGTCAGGATTTCCGCTTCGCGAGTGGCCACCAGGCGGCCCTTGACCCGTTCAAACAGTTTGAAGCCCAGTTGCGCTTCGGCATGCGCCAGCAGCTTGCTGGCCGCGGGCTGCGAAATATGCAACGCGGCCGCGGCCTCGGTCAGCGAGCCGGTGCGGCGGATGGCCTCGAAAATTTCTATGTGGCGCAGGCGCATGGGGCAATGTGGCAGTGATGGCTGGACGCAGGATGAACAGGCCTGGAGCCGGCGGCGTCGAAAGAACGGCAGGCCCCTGGCATTCTATTGCGATAATGCCTGCGTCGGCGCCATGCCGGGCGCCGCGCGATGCGGGAGACCTCGATGCGTGTTCTACGATGGGCGGGCGCCTGGTGCGCCGCCTTGCTGTGCGGCGCCGCCGCCGGCCAGCCGGCCGCTCCGGCGGCGCACGAAAGCCTGAACCCGGAGGCGGCCTCGGGCTATGTGGCCAAGCAGGCCGTGACGGCGCGGCGCTTCATGGTGGCCACGGCCAACCCGCTGGCCAGCGAGGCCGGTTATCGCATCCTGCGGGAAGGCGGCAGCGCGGTGGATGCCGCCATTGCCGCGCAGCTGGTGCTGGGCCTGACCGAACCGCAGTCGTCGGGCATAGGCGGAGGCGGTTTCATGCTGCACTACGCCGCGGGCACGCACGAGTTGCGCGTTTACGATGCGCGCGAGACGGCTCCCGCGGCGGCCCGGCCCGATCGCTTCATGCGCGACGGCAAGCCGCTGCCATTCCGGCAGGCGGTCAACAACGGCATGTCGGTTGGCACGCCGGGGCTGCTGCGCGGGCTGGAGCTGGCTCACCGGCAGCAGGGCAGGCTGCCCTGGCGCAGCCTGTTCGAGCCGGCCATCGCGCTGGCCACGCAGGGGTTCGAAGTGTCGCCGCGCCTGCATGCCTTGCTGGCCGACGCGCGCGCCGAGCTGGCCGCCCAGCCGGCGGCCGCCCGCTATTTCTACGCGCCCGACGGACAGCCCTGGCCGGTGGGACATGTGCTGAAGAACCCGGACTACGCGCAGGTGCTGCGCCGGGTGGCCGACAAGGGCGCCGATGCGTTTTATCACGGCGATATCGCGCACGACATCGTGGCGGCGGTGCGCGCGCATGCCGTGCCGGGCGACCTGAGCGTGGCCGACCTGGCGGGCTACCGCGCGCGCGTGCGTGACGCGGTTTGCGCCGACTACCGGGCCTATCGCCTGTGCGGGCCGCCGCCGCCCAGCAGCGGCCCGCTGGCCGTGATGCAGATGCTGGGCATCTTGCAGCGCTTTCCCATGGACAAGCTGGGGCCGCAGAGCGTCGAGGCCGTGCATTATTTCGCCGAGGCCGGCCGGCTGGCCTTCGCCGACCGCGGCTTCTACGTGGCCGATCCCGCGTTCGCCGATGTGCCGGTGGCCGCGATGTTGCAGCCGGCCTACCTGGCCCGCCGCGCCGCGCTGATCCGCCCCGACCGCAGCATGGGCACGGCGCTGCCGGGCGACCCGGCCGGCCTGCTGGTCCGCCGCGCGCGTGACGACGCGCTGGAAGTGCCTTCGACCTCGCACGTCGTCGTGGCGGACGCGCAGGGCAATGTGGTGTCGATGACGAATTCCATTGAATCGGCCTTCGGCAGCAAGATATTCGTGCGCGGCTTTCTGCTGAACAACGAGCTGACCGATTTTTCGTTGTCGTTCCAAGACCCCGAAGGCCGCCTGGTGGCCAACCGCGTGCAGCCGGGCAAGCGGCCGCGCAGTTCGATGGCGCCCCTGATCGTGTTCCGCGATGACAAGCCCTATATGGCGGTGGGTTCGCCGGGCGGCAGCGCCATCATCAATTACGTGGCCAAGACGCTGGTGGGCGTGCTGGACTGGAACCTGGATATCCAGCAGGCGATTGCGCTGCCCAACATGGGTAGCCGCAACCAGGCCACTGAACTCGAACGCGGCACGGCGCTGGAAAACATGATGCCGGCCCTGCGGGGCATGGGGCACGAGGTGAAGGCGGTGGAGTTTCCCAGCGGCATCCAGGGCATCGTCATGCAAGACGGCCGCCTGATGGGCGGCGCCGACCCGCGTCGCGAGGGGCTGGTGCTGGGGGAATAAGGGTCGCCCTGTTCGGGCTCGATAGTGGCAGGTGTCGAGCTCCGCAGGTACCTGGCCTCGTGCGATGCAGGCAGCCGTTGCCCACAACGGTGTCGGGCACCTGCGGAGCCCGACACCTGGCTGCGACGTCTGCATGCTTGGCTGCTATGTCTGCATGCCTGGCGACTACTAGCGCACGCCTGTCAACACTACATCGCACGTGCCGCCATCCCCGGCTTCTGCTGGCTATTGCTGGTTCACGGGGGCGTGTCCGCTTCGGCGCGGATCTCGGCGTCGTGCTCGCCCAGGGCGGGCGGTGGGCGGCGCAGGGTGGCGGGCGTGCGCGAGAGTTTGATGGGCGAGCCCACGCCGCGATAGTTGCCGTGTTCCAGCACCATGCCGCGATGACGCGTGTGCGGATGGTGCAGCACGTCTTCGACGTTCTGCACGGCCGCGGCCGGCACGCCCTGCCGCAGCAGTTGCTCGGCCAGTGCGGCGGCGTCGTGTCCTGCCAGCAGCGCGGCCAGCTCGTCGCGCAGGGCTTCGCGATGTTGCAGGCGGCTGGCGTTGCTGGCAAAGCGCGCGTCGTCGGCCAGCCCCGGGGCGCCCAGCGCCCGCGCCAGCGCGGCGAACTGCCGGTTGTTGCCCACCGCCAGGAAGATCGGCCCGCTGCGCGTGGGCAGGGTCTCGTAGGGCGCGATATTCGGATGCGCGTTGCCGGTGCGGCCGGGCACTGCGCCGCTGTAGAAATAATTGGCCGCGTGCGGGTGCAGCAGCGACACGGCGCAATCGTACAGAGTGATGTCCAGGAACTGGCCCAGCCCGCTGCGGGCCCGTTCGTTCAGCGCCAGCAGCACGGCTACCGCGGCGTTCAGCCCGGTGACCATGTCCACCACGGGCAGGCCCACGCGCGTGGCTTCGCCGCCCGCGTCGCCGTTGACGCTCATCAGGCCGCACATGGCCTGCGCGCAGGCATCGTAGCCGGGCAGGCCGCCCAGCGGCCCGTCGGCGCCGAAGCCGCTGACGCGGCAGTGGATCAGGCGGGGAAACGCCGCGCTCAGCGTGTCGTATCCCAAGCCCCATTTTTCCAGCGTGCCGGGCTTGAAGTTTTCGACCAGCACGTCGGCGTCGGCCAGCAACCGGCGCAACAGTTCCTGGCCGGCGGGTTGCGACAAGTCGAGCGCCATGCCGCGCTTGTTGCGGTTCACGCCGATGAAGTACGACGCCGTTTCGCCCAGGAAGGGCGGCCCCCAGCCGCGCGTTTCGTCGCCGCCGGGCGGTTCTATCTTGATGACGTCGGCGCCGTGGTCGGCCAGCAACTGCGTGCAGTAGGGGCCGCCCAGCACACGCGACAGGTCGATGACCCGGCAGCCCGCCAGGGCGCCGGCTTGCAACGTAGGAATAGGCATTCAGATGTGTCCTCAGTCCATGGCCACGTGGGCTTCCCGGATGATGCCGCGCCATTTCGGCACCTGCGCGTCGATGAACGACGCCAGGCCTTGCGGGGTTTTGTCGTCCGCTTCGACGATGCCCTGCGCGTGCAGCGCCTGCTTCACCGCCGGCTGGGCCAGCGTGTCAACGAAGGCCTGGTTGAGCCGGGCCACCACGTCGGCGGGAGTGCCGCGCGGCGCCACGATGCCGAAGAACACGCTGACGTCGTAGCCGGGCAGGCCCTGCTCGGCGATGGTGGGCAGATCGGGCAGCGCGTCGGACCGTTCGGCGCTGGCCAGGCCGATGGCGCGCAGGTTGCCGGCCTGCACGTGCGGCAGCGCGGTCAGGATGTCGGTGAACGACATCGATACCTGGCCGCCCAGCAGGTCGTTCAGCGCAGGTCCGGTGCCTTTATAGGGCACGTGCAGGATCTGCGTGCCCGCCATCTTGTTGAACAGGATGCCCGCCAGGTGCGACGAGGCGCCGTTGCCCGACGAGGCGTAGCTCAGCTTGTCGGGGTTTTTCTTGGCGTAGGCGATGAGTTCCTGCACGTTGTGCACCGGCACCGACGGATGCACGGTCAGGATATTGGGCAGGTGGCCGATGCGGATGACGGGCGCGAAGCTTTTCTGCGGATCGTATTGCTGGTTCTTGTACAGGCTGACGTTGATGGCCAGCGGCCCCGAGGTGCCGAACAGGATGGTGTAGCCGTCCGGCTTGGCGTTGGCGACGTACTCGGCGCCGATGTTGCCGCCCGCGCCGCTGCGGTTTTCCACCACCACGGTCTGCCCCAGCTGGTCTTTCAGGCCGTCGGCCAGGCGCCGCGCCATGGCGTCGGTGGGACCGCCCGGCGGGAAGGGCACCACCAGGGTCACGGGGCGTTCGGGGAAGGTGCTGGCGGCGGTTGCGGGGGCGGACGCCAGGACGGCGGCGCCGGCCAGAGCCAGGCAGAAGATGCGACGATGCATGGTTGTCTCTCCAGGTGTCGATGAGCGCGCTCTCGCCCTCTTGGCGGGTCGGATGGCGCTGTTATGGAAATGGCCGGCCCTGCGGCTGGCCGGCGGTTACTACAAAGCGTGGGCCAGCATGGCGCGGCAGGCGGCGTCTTCGTCGGCGGGAATGGCGCAGGGGTCGCGCGGCGTCAGGCGGTGCAGCAGCACCTGGTCGGCCAGCACGCCGCGGCCGGCCAGGCCCGGGGCGCGCGCTTCCCGGCGCAGCGCCGCCAGCGACAGCGCGTGGTACAGCGCCGATGCCGCCTGGCGGGCCAGGTCGGGGCGGTCTTGCAGCGCGGCGTGGTCCGCCAGCGCGAAGGCGCCGTCCAGCGCGCGCGCCTGGGTGTCGGCCAGCGCGGGAGCGCAGGGCTCGCCGTCCTGCAGCAGGCTGTCGACATGGCGGCGCAGCACCGCCAGCGCGTCGGTTTTCTGGATGGCGCGCAGGACGTCCAGCGCCACGATGTTGCTGGTGCCTTCCCAGATCGAGCCCAGGTGCGCGTCGCGCACCAGCCGGGCCTCGACGAATTCTTCGATGTAGCCGCAGCCGCCGCGCACTTCCATGCCGTCGCCGGTAACCTTGCGCGCGTCGCGGCAGGCGCGGAACTTGATCAGCGGCGTCAGGATGCGGGCCAGCGCGGCGGCGTCGGCGTTCTGTTCGGCATCGGCCAGCGCCGCCGCCGTCTGGAACATGACGCTGCGCGCCTGTTCCGCCCACACGTTCATCTTGGCGAGCTGGCGGCGCATCAGCGGCATGTCGATCAGGCGCTTGCCGAACGCGCGGCGGTGCTGCGCGAAGTAAATGGCCTCGGTAACGGCGCGGCGCATCAGGCCGGCTGCGCGCATGCCGTTCGACAGCCGCGAGTTGTTGATCATGTCGGCCATGTGCTTGAAGCCTTTGCCGCGCTCGCCCACCAACCACGCCAGCGCGCCTTCCAGGCGGATTTCGCCGCTGGCCATCGAACGCGTGCCCAGCTTGTCTTTCAGGCGCAGGATGCGATAGGCATTGTGCGTGCCGTCGGGCAGGTCGCGCGGCAGCAGGAACAGCGACACACCCTTCAGCCCGGGCATGTCTTCGCTGCGCGCCAGCACCATGGCGAAACCGGCATCGGGGTTGGAGCAGAACCATTTGTCGCCATGCAGCCGCCAGGTGCCGTCGGCCTGTGGCTCGGCGCGGGTGGTGGTGGCGCTGACGTCCGAGCCGGCGCCCTGTTCGGTCATGAACATGGCGCCCTGGCGCAGTTCGTCGAAATCTTGCGAGGTGACCTGCGGCAGCACGCGTTCGACCAGGGCAGGGTCGCCAAACTTGCGCAGCGTGCGGGCCAGCGAGTCGGTCATGCTGACCGGGCAGCACAGCCCGAACTCGGCCTGCACGAAAAGGTGGCTGAGCGCGTATTTGGCCGCTGGCGGCATGGGCGCGGGCCAGTCCAGCACGCCGCCGCGGTGCGACAGCGCGGCCAGCCCGAATTCGCTGTAGGCCAGGCGTTCGAGCTCGACATAGGCGGGGTGCTTGTGCACGCGCGATTCGTCCTGCCCGGCGCGGTTTCGCACCGACAGGGTGGGCGGGTTCTGGTCGGCGACCGCCGCCAGCGCGTCGATGTGGCCGCCAGCCAGCGCGCCCAGGCGCTCCAGGTGCGGCAGCAGATGGGCGTGCAGGTCGGGCGGCAGATATAGCGCGCAAAGGCTGGCCGCGTAGGGGTCGGCGCTGAACAGGTTCAGGCCGCGCGAATCCGGGACGTCGGTGGTGGCGGAAGAAGTCGGGGACATGGCAGGCGCTCGGGTAGCAGGAAAGTGCATGGTCGCGCAGGCCATTTATCTATACAAATACCGTTTTTATGTAGAACAATACATAAAATATATTGATTGCAATGCAGGAAGGCATGCCATGGAGCTGGAACCCCGTCTGTTGCGCTACTTCATCGCGGTGGCCGAAGAGCGCCATTTCAGCCGCGCGGCGGCGCGCCTGCATTTGTCGCAGCCGCCGCTCAGCTATGCCATACGCCAGCTGGAATCCACACTGGGCACGCGCCTGCTCGAGCGCACCAGCCGGCACGTGGAGCTGACCGAGGCGGGCCGCGTGCTGTACCGCGAGGCCCAGGCGTTGCTGCGCCAGTCGGAGGCCATCGGCACGCTGGTGCAGCGCGTGGGCGCGGGGCTGCGCGGCCGGTTGCGCATTGGTTTCGTGGGCTCGATGCTGTACCGCGGGCTGCCCGACCTGCTGGCCGCGATGCGCACGGCGCTGCCCGATGTCGAGCATGTGCTGACCGAGCTGAATTCCCACGAGCAGATCGAGGCCGTGCGCCGCGGCGAGCAGGACCTGGGCTTCATTCACGCCAACCCCGCGCCCGCCGAAGTGCAGACCCTGAACCTGGTGGCAGAGCCCTTCGTGCTGTGCGTGCCCGACACCCACCCGCTGGCGCGGCGCCGGCGCGTGTCGCTGCAGGCGCTGGCGCACGACGATTTCATTTTGTTCGCGCGCGCGGCGTCGCCCAGCTACCACGAGACCGTGCTGTCATTGTGCGTGACGGCGGGCTTTCACCCGGCCATCCGCCACGAGGTACGGCATTGGCTCAGCGTGGCGGCGCTGGTGTCGCAAGGACTGGGGGTGTCGATCGTGCCGGCCTGCCTGGCGCGCAGCGGCCTGGCGGGCACCCGGTTCATTGCTTTCGATCACCCGGCGCGTTCGGTCAGCCAGGCGATCTGGCCGCGCGACACGGATGCGCCGCTGCTGCGCACGGCGGTCGACCTGGTGCGGGCCCAATACCAGTACGCGGCGCCACAATAGGGCGGGCCGCGCGGCGGCTGCCGGCGCCACCGCGGGCGCGGATCAAGGCAGGGGCGGCGCCGGCAACGAGCCTTCCATGACTACCACGGCCTGGCCTGCCACGCCTGCCCACACGCCGTCGGGGCGAGGCTCGGCATGCGCCAGCAGCAGGCTGGGGCGGCCCATGTCCACCCCCTGGCCGACGCGCAGCCGCAGCATGCCGCTGCCGCGCAGCGCCGCCCGCAGCGCGGTGGCCGCGGCCGTGGCGCTGCCGGTGGCGGGGTCTTCGGTCATGCGGCCGGTGAACATGCGCGCCTGCAGGTCGGTGGGGCGGTCGATCAGGTCGGCGCCGGTATCGGTGGTGTAGGCGTAGATGGATTTTGCGCCGGTCTGGGGCATCAAGGCGGCGTAGCCGTCGGCGTCCGGCGCGGCGCGGCGCAGGGCATCGCGGCTGGCCAGCTGCACCACCAGGAAGGCAAGCCCCACCGACACGACCTGGGGCGCGTGCTCGGAGAGCTCGATATCGGCCGGGGCCAGCTTCAAGGCCCGCGCCACGGCCTGCGCCGGCGCTTCGCTGCCGCGCGACAGCGGCTCGGGGGCCAGCAGTTCGGCGCCTTCGATGCCGTGGGCGCCCGCGGCCAGCGCGATGCGCACCAGGCCCGCGGCTTCTTCGAACACGAACTTGTCCGGCACGCGTGCGCCCGCCTGTGCGAGCTCGCGCGCCAGCACCACCGCGGTGCCGATGTTCGGATGGCCGGCGAACGGCACCTCGCGGTCGGGGGTGAAGATCCTGACCTGGGCGGTATGCGCCGGGTCTTGCGGCGGCAGCACGAAGCTGGTTTCCGAATAACCGAACTCGCGCGCAATGCGCTGCATCTGCGCGGCGCTCAGGCCCTGGGCGTCGAGCACCACGGCCAGCGGGTTGCCGCAGTAGGCCTGCGGGGTGAATACATCGGCGGTAACGTAGCGGTAGCGCATCTGGCCCTGCTTTCTTTTTTCCATGCGGGAAATATAGGCGGCGCGGCATCGGCGCGACAGACACAGAATTGTTGGATTCACGCCATAACAGGGCGCCGCGGCACGGTTCCAGGGTGTTCCGTTGCTTGGATGTTTATTTCAAGGCGGAGCGGCCGGCGGCGGGCCGCGCGGGAAGCCGGTAACAAACATAGCGGCCTGCACACGCTTGGAATCAGGCACGCGCGCAGCGATCGGAAAGAATGGATTTTTATTACTGCCAGCCCATCGCGCCGGGCGCCCCTGGCGCGCGCTTATTCGACCATGCTTGCCAAATATCCGTTGCCGGCGCCGCGCGCCGGCCTGCTGGCCCTGGCCTTGCTGCTGGCCGCCTGCAAGGCCACGCCGACCATCGACGAGCGCGATTCCTTTACCCAGGGGAACACCTATTCCCACCGCTTCGCGGGTTCCAGCCAGGTGGCCTGCGAAGCCGGGCGGCGTTCGCTGCTGGGGCAGGGCTACATTATTGACAAGGCCGAGCCCAACCGGGTCAGCGGCCACAAGAACTACCAGGACCAGGAAAACGACGACCAGCATGCGCAGATCCTGTTCAACGTGGACTGCGCGCCCAGCGGCGACGGCAACGCCATTGTGTATGTCAGCGCATTGCGCGAGCTGTACACGATGAAGAAGTCCAGCAATTCAGCCAGCGTGGGCCTCAGCGTGCTGGGCGCGGTGTCCATGCCGGTGGGGGCCAGCGACGATTCGCTGGTCAAGACGTCCAGCGAAACCATATCGCGCGGTGCGTTCTACGAAGGGTTCTTCGAGCAGGTCGAGCGCAACCTGGCGTCGGCGCGGGCCGCTATCAGTGCGGGCGCGACGCCGGGCCAGAATCCGGCCAACGTCAACGGCGCCGCAGCCAGGCCGGGCACCGGCGCGCCGGCGGCCCCGACGCGACCGCCGGCGCCGCCGGCCGCCGCACCCGCGGCACAGCCCGCGCCACAGCCCGCACCGCAGCCCGCCCCAGCCACGCCGCGCTGATTTCCCAGCCGGCAGCCTGGCGCATGACTGGCGCCGGGCTACCCGCGGCGCGCCGCCTCGATGGCGGCGATGTCGATTTTCGTCATTTCCATCATCGCCTGGAAGGCGCGCTTCGCGGCGGCCGGGTCGGGATCGGCAATGGCGTCGGTCAGGGCCCGCGGCGTGATCTGCCACGACAGACCCCATTTGTCTTTGCACCAGCCGCAGGCGCTTGCCTGGCCGCCGTTGTCGATGATGGCATTCCACAGTCGGTCCGTTTCGGCCTGGTCGTCGGTGGCGATCTGGAACGAGAAGGCTTCGTTGTGCTTGAAGGCGGGGCCGCCATTCAGGCCCAGGCAGGGGATGCCCGCCACGGTGAATTCGACCGTCAGCACGTTGCCCTGCTGGCCCGAAGGGTAGTCGCCGGGCGCGTGTAGAACGCGGCCCACGGCGCTGTCGGGAAATGTGCGGGCGTAGAACTGCGCCGCGTCCAGGGCGTCGTTGTCGTACCAGAGGCAAATCGTGTTCTTGCTGACCATGCGGACTCTCCCTTGGCAAAGCCGGCGGGTCGCGCGCGGCCTCGACACCTCTCACGTTAACGCATTGGCTGCCGGCCAGGCGGTATTTGCTGCGCCGCATGATGGAAATTCGTTGACAGGGATTTTCCTTTGCTGGAGTATTTGTCCAGACAAAGTGATAAATAAGACAAAGGAGACGTCATGGAGGTGGTATCCACCGGACCCAAGAGGTATCGCTTCAGCTTCGGTCGCTATCTGGAAGAGTTCGAAGTGGGGGCGGTGTACGAACACCGCCCCGGCCGCACGCTGACCGACGCCGACAACATTCATTTCTCGTTGTTGACGATGAACTTTCATCCCATGCACTGCGACGCGGCGTATGCCGGCCAAAGCGAGTTCGGACGCCTGCTGGTCAATAGCGGCCTGACGGTAGCGGTGGTGCTGGGCATGACCGTGGCCGACGTCAGCGGCAAGGCCATCGCCAACCTGGGCTGGAAGGAAATCAACCTGACCGCTCCGGTTTTTGCCGGGGACACCCTGTACGCCGAATCCGAAGTGCTGGAGCTGCGCGAGTCGCGCAGCCGGCCTACGCAGGGCATCGTGACGACGCGCACACGCGCCTACAACCAGGACGGGGTCGAGGTCATGAACTTCATACGGTCCTGCCTGGTACCCAAGCGGGGACACGGCGTAGGCGACAAATAAACACGCCGGACCCGACGACGCGGGCGCCGCCCGCGCCGCATCGCAGTACTCATCCAAAGGAGAGTTGGTCATGGTTCATTCGCTGTTCCGCCGGGCGGCGCTGCTGCTCGCGCTGGCGTTACCGCTGCACGCGGGCGCCGTCGAGATGGTGCTGACGTCCGAAGTCGCGGCCTCGCACTGGAAGACCCGCTACATGAACGAGTTCGCCCAAGACGTGGCCGAGCGCACTCATGGCGAAGTGCAGGTCAAGGTGTTTCCCGCCGCGCAGCTGTACAACGACCAGGACGGACTGGCCGCGCTGGGCACCGGCGCCGTGCATATGGTGTGGCCGGTCTCGGTGCGGCTGGAAACGCTGGACCCCGGGCTGGGCTATGTGAATCTGCCGTTCGGTTTGTCGGACAAGAAGATGGAAAACGCCTGCTTCGCTAGCGGATTGACCGACCTGATGTCCGAGCGGCTGAAGTCGCGCCAGTTGCAGGTGCTGGGCCTGCTGCGCACGGCCGACCTGTTCTTCATTTTCCGCGACCGCGACGTGAAATCGCTGGAGGACATGCGCGGCGCCAAGCTACGCGTGACGGGTGGCCGTATTTTCCTGGACATGGTGCGCAGCTTCGACGCCAGTCCGGTCTCGATGGCGGCCTCGGAAATGAGTACGGCGCTGGCGCAGGGGGCCATTGACGGCGTGCTGACCTCGCCGGCCGGCTGGGCTGAAATGATAGGCAAGACCGGCAAGTACGCGTTCCACGTGCCCGGCATGTCGCTGGCCACCTACGCGGTGGTGGTGGACCGCGCCTGGATGGACGCGCTGACGCCCGCGCAGCGCAAGGCCGTGGCCGACAGCCTGAACAGCATTATCTCGCGCCAATGGGAAGAGGCCCGCGCGGCCGACGACAAGCTGATCAAGCAGATGGAGAAGGAAGGGTCCGTCTATCGCGTGGCCGACGACGCGGCCGCGGCCGATTGGCAGGCCCGCGCCGACACCGCCAAAAAGGCCTACACCGACAAATACCCGGAGGTGGTCAAGCAAGTCGACGCCATCGCCAAGCGCTGCGGAGTATGAAATGGATGCATTGACCCGGTCGGCGCGCGAGTGGTCGCAGGCGCGCGGCTTGCCGCTGGACGACCAGGACCTGCCCGATCTGGTCGCGGCGGTGGCCGGCCTGGCCGACGCCCTGGAGCGGGAAACCGCGTCGCTGGGCATGGAGCAGGTGGCTGCGCCATTCGGCCAGATGCTGCATGCGCTGGCGCCGGCCGCGTGGGCCGATGCGCCGGCGCCGGCAGAAGTGGGCGCGTTGGACAGCGAGGCATGGGTGCGCGCCAGCCTGGCGGAAATCGAGCAGGCCGCGCCCGGCCGGCTGGCGTGGGTGGAAGTCGACGCCGAGGCCGCGCTGGCCGAAGCACGGCAGCGCGACGATGAGCGCCGGCGAGGCCGGGTGCGCGGGCCGCTGCACGGCATGCCGGTGGGCATCAAGGACATGTTCGACCGGCAGGGGCGCGTGGCCGGCTGGGGCACGCCGCTGCGCCGCGACAGCGCGCCGGCGGACGCCGACGCCACGGTGGTGGCGCGCCTGCGCGCCGCGGGCGCAGTGGTGCTGGGCGTGCAGCACATGGCCGAATTCGCCATGTCGCCGACGGGTTGGAATGCCAGCTACGGGCCGGGCCGCAATCCGTGGGATACCGGACGGGTCTCGGGCGGCAGTTCCAGCGGGGCCGCGATGTCGGTCGCGGCCGGGCACGTGCCGCTGGCCATCGGTTCCGACACCGGCGGCTCGGTGCGCCTGCCCGCGGCTTTATGCGGGCTGACCGGCCTGAAACCCACGCAGCATCGCATCAGCGTGGCCGGCGCCATGCCGCTGTCTCCCAGCCTGGACTGCATCGGCCCGCTGGCCTGGTCGGCCGAACTGTGCGGCCACGCATGCCGCGCGCTGGCTGGCGCGGACGCCGCCGATCCGTCCTGCCTGCACGCACCCGTCGTGGCGGGCCAGCCGCCGCGCCGCTTGCGCGTGGCAGTGCCGCGCTGGCGCGACGACGACCCTATGTCCGGCGCCATGCGGCAGGCGCTCGACGAGGCCGTGCGCGCGTTGCGCGACGCCGGCGTGGAGTGCGTGGCCGTGGCCTCGCCGTATCCGCTGTTGCAGCGGGCCGGGCAACTGGCGTCGATTGTGCTGGCGGTGGAAGCGGCGGCCATGCACCAGCGCTGGCTGCGCGAGCGCGCCGATGGCTATGGCCGCCAGGTGCGGCGCCGCATCGCGCGGGGCCTGCTGGTGCCGGGCGTGGACTATTGCAATGCGCTGCGCCTGCGCGGGCCGTTCCTGCGGCGCCACCTGCGCGAAACGCTGGGCGAGGCCGATGCCTTGCTGTTGCCTTGCACGCCCGATGTGGCGCCGCGGGTCGATGACACCCTGGGCGACGACCAGGGCCGCCTGGAGCGCGAGTTCGCATTGCTCTCGGCATGGACGCGCGGCGTCAATTATCTGGGCCTGCCGGCGCTCACCCTGCCCGTGGGAGCGGGGGCCGGCGGCCTGCCGCTGGGCATGCAGCTGGTGGGTCCGCCGCTGGGGGAAGACCGGGTGCTGGCGCTGGGGCGGTTGTTCCAGCGGACTACCGAATGGCATGCGCGCCGCCCGGCGGCATGCGCACAATCAGGCCACCAGGCCACCAATAAGGAGACGACATGAGGGCATTATGGAACAAGGCCGCGCCATGGTTCGCCGCCCTGGCCATCGGCTGGAGCGCTAGCGCGGGAGCGGCGGAAATGATCATCACCAGCGAGATCCCGCTGGCCACCAACCCCAGTCCGTACATCGAGCAGTTCATCGCCGAAGTCGGCAAGCGCACCGACGGCGCCATCCAGGGCAAGTATTTCCCCGCCTCGCAGCTCTACAACGATCGCGACGGACTGGCCGCGCTGGGCACGGGGGCCGTGCACATGGTGTGGCCCGTGTCTTCGCGCCTGGAGCAGTTCGACGCGCGCGTGGGCCTGGCCAGCCTGCCGTTCGCGCTGACCACCGACGAAATGACCAACGCCTGCTTCGCCGACGGCTTCACGCGCATGATTTCCGGCTACCTGGAGCCGCGCGGCATACAGGTGCTGGGCTTTCTGCGTACGGCCGACCTGATCTTCTTGATGAAAGACCGCGACATCCAGCGGGTGGCCGACCTGAAGGGCCAGAAAGTGCGGGTGATTGGCGGGCAGATCATGCTGGATGCCATGCGGTCGGTGCAGGCCAGCCCGATCTCGATGTCGGCCTCGGAAATGTCGGCGGCGCTGTCACAGGGCGCCATCGATGGCGCCATGACCTCGCCGGCCGGCTGGGTCGACGTGCTGGGCAACACCGCCCGGTACGCCACGCTGGCGCCCGGCATGGGGCTGGCCACGTCGGCCGTGACGGTCGACAAGCAATGGCTGGATGCCTTGCCCGAGGCGCAGCGCAAGGCCATCCACGACGTACTGGCGGAAATCATTGCGCGGCAATGGCAGGAAACCGTAGCCAAGGATCGCCAGTTGATCGAGCAGATGGTGGCGCAGGGCGGGCACTACCGCGTCATGGCCCCGGAAGAGGTTGAAAAACTGAAGGCGCGCTTTGTCGCGGCGGGCGAAGGGTTCCGCAACAAGTACGCGGACGCCATTGCGCAGCTGGAAAAAGTGCGCAAGGAGTGCATCCATGATGGCAAGTGACCTGGAGTCTGCGCGCATGCCGGCGGCGCGGCAGCCCGCCAGCGGCGCGCCGCGCGCCGCGCCGCGGTTCGGCGGGCTGGGCTGGGCCTCGCGGCTGGTGCTGGCTGTCGCGACCATCATGGCATTGGGCGCGACGTCCATCATGATGCTGGAGGGCTTCAGCCGCTATGTGCTGAATATCAGCTACTTCTGGGCGGAAGAATCGGTGCGGTTCCTGATGGTGTGGGCGTTCTTCCTGACGCTGGGCGTGGCGGGCTTTCGCCAATATCACATTCGCACCGAACTGCTGGTGCAGCGGCTGCCGGCGGCGGCGCAGCGCGCGGCGTGGCTGCTGTCATGCGCGGCCGGCATGGTGTTCGCCTTCATCCTGGCCTACTCGTCCATTCCGCAAGTGCACCGGTTCTACACCATGGGCATGGTCTCCGAATCTTCGCTCGAGCTGCCGATGTGGTTGCTGTTCCTGGCCATGCCGGTGGGCGGCGTGGCGCTGTTCTGCTATTACGCCTGCGCCGCCTGGCATGCGTGGCGCTGGGGCGACCCCTTTGCCCCCGAAGCCGTCGACGACGAACCCGATGCCGGCGTGGCCGCCGCCATGAACCGCCAGGAGCCGCTGCTATGACACTGGGACTTTCCGTAATCGGCCTGCTCGTCCTGCTGGCGCTGGGCGCGCATGTGGGCACTGCCATGGGCCTGGTTTCCAGCGCGATGGTGATGTCGGTGGACGGCGTGCCGCTGACCGTGGTGGCCCAGACCGCGTTCAAGTCGATCAACAGCTATCCGCTGATGGCGATCCCGATGTTCGTGCTGATGGGCAACCTGATGATGCGCGGCAATATCGTCGCCGTGATGATCGAGCTGATCGGCAGCCTGGTGCGTTGCGTGCGGGGCGGGCTGGCCCTGACGGTGATGCTGGCCTGCGTGTTCTTCGCGGCCGTGTCGGGCTCCAGCGTCGGGTCGGCCGCCGCCATCGGCGCGGCCACCGTGGACGGACTGAAGCGCGAGCACTACCCGCCGCGCTTTTCGGCGGCGCTGGTGGCGGTGGGCGGCACGCTGGGCCTGATGATTCCGCCGTCGCTAGGGTTCATCCTGATTGGCTCCATCGTGGGCCTGCCGGTGGACCGCCTGTTCGTGGCGGGCATCGTGCCCGGGCTGATGGAAGCAGGCCTGCTGCTGACCACCACCGTATGGCTGACGCGCCGGCACGGCTATGGGGCCACCAGCGGCAAGCCGGACGTGGCCGGGTTCGTGCAGCGCCTGCCGCGCGCGGCGGGCGCCCTGTCGATGCCCGTACTGGTGCTGGGCAGCATCTACATGGGCATCTTCACACCCACCGAGGTATCGGCGGTGGCCGCCGGCTACGCGGCCGTGCTGTGCGTGCTGGTGTACCGCACCATGAACTGGGGCACGGTGTGGAAGGTATCGCAAGAGTCCATCCTGCAGTCCACCATGATTTTCATGGTGGTGATGGGCGGCAGCCTGATCGGCTTCATCCTGGCGCGCATGGGCGTGTCGGCGTCGCTGATCGGGTTCATGGAACGCATGGATATGTCGGCCTGGCAGTTCCTGCTGCTGGCTAACGTCGTGCTGCTGATGCTGGGCATGTTCCTGGACGGCGTGGCCATGATCGTGCTGACCGCGCCGCTGCTGTTTCCCATGGCCACGCACCTGGGGGTGGACCCGGTGCATTTCGCGGTGATCATGGTGGCCAACGTCGAGATCGCCACGCTTACTCCGCCTATCGGCCTGAACCTGTTCGTCATGAGCGGCATCGCGCGCATTCCGGTCGAGCAGGTCGCGCGCGGGGTAGTGCCTTTTTACGCCACGCGGCTGGTGTCGCTGGCCCTGATTACATACGTTCCCGCGCTGTCGCTGGCGCTGGTGAGCTGAACAAGAGGAGAACACGCATGAAAGACAATGCAGACATGCCGGCCACCGGGCTTGCGCTGTCCGAGACCCTGGCGGACTATGCCGCCGGCTTTGACGGGGCGCGCATTCCAACCGAGGTGCGCGAGCGCGCGCGCCTGCTGATGCTGGACTCGATCGGCATCGCGCTGGCTTCGCACGGCTACGATTTCTCGCGGCGCGCGCTGGCGGCCGTAAGCGAACTGGATGGCGGCGGCGACAGCGTGGTCATCGGCACGCGGCTGCGCCTGGACCCGCGCAATGCCGCACTGGCCAATGGCGTGCTGGTGCACGGGCTGGACTACGACGATACGCATGCGCGCGGCGTGATCCACGCCACCGCTTCAGTGCTGCCCACGGTGCTGGCGCTGGCCGCGCGCGACGGCCGCTCCGGCGCCGACATGGTGACGGCCTATGTGCTGGGCATGGAAGTCGCTACCCGCCTGGGCGCGGTGGCAAAGGGCGGCTTTCACCAAGTGGGCTTCCACCCCACCGGCCTGATCGGCGCCTTTGGCTGCACGCTGGCCGCCGGCTGGCTGATGGGCCTGGACGCGCGGCAGATGGTGGACGCGCAGGGCCTGACGCTGTCGGTGGCGGCGGGGAGCCTGGAATTCCTGAACGACGGCGCCTGGAACAAGCGCATGCATCCCGGCTGGGCGGCCAATGCCGGCATCACCGCGGCTACGTTCGGCAAGCATGGCTATACCGGCACGCGGCTGGCCTACGAAGGCCGCTTCGGCCTGTACGCCAGCCACCTTGGGGACGCCGGCTACGATCTGGCGCTCGCCACCGAGGCCCTGGGCCAGCTGTGGGAAGTGCCGCGCGTGTCCGTCAAGCCGCTGCCCGCCTGCCATTTCACGCACGCCAGCGTCGACGCCGCGGTGCGCCTGCATGCGCAGGGGGTCAAGCCGGAGCAGGTGCGGCGCATCACGGTGCTGGTGCCGGCCGAGGTGGTAAAGACCGTGTGCGAGCCCGAGGCGTCCAAGCGCCGGCCCGCCAACAGCTATGAGGCCCAGTTCAGCATTCCCTATCTGGTGGGCACGGCCTTGTGCAAGGGCCGGCTGACGCTGGACGACCTGGAAGAAGCCGCGCTGCGCGATCCGGCCGTGCTGGCGCTGGCCGCCGTCACCGATTACCGCAACGACCCCGACAGCGGCTTTCCCCGCCACTATTCCGGCGAGGTGATCGTCGAGCTGAAAGACGGCCGCGTCTTGCGCGAGCGCGAGGCGGTGAACCGCGGCGCCGAAGACCGGCCGCTGAGCGCCGACGACATCCGCGCCAAGTTCCACGACAACGCGCGGCGCCAGGTGCCGGCCTCGCGCGCCGACGCCATCGAGCAATGCGTGCTGGGGCTGGACCAGGGCTCGGCCCGCGCGCTGGCCGACCAGTTGGGCCAGGCCTGAGCGCCGCCGCATTTTTCAAGGAGAACATTGCATGACAGTGCATGACGAGGGCCAGGAACAGCTGATCCTGGACATGGTGGGGCGCTTCCTGGAACAAGAGGTGCGCCCTCACGTGTGGCAGATGGAGCACGACGACACTTACCCGGTGGAAATCGTCGAGAAGATGAAGGACATGGGTCTGTTCGGCTGCCTGATCGCTCCGGAATACGGCGGCCTGGGCTTGTCCACCGTGACGTACGCCAAGATCATCGAGCTGATTTCCGAAGAATGGATGTCATTGTCCGGCATTTTGAATTCGCATCTGATTATGGCGGCCGCCGTGCAGCGCAACGGCACCGAAGAGCAGAAGCAGGCCTTCCTGCCGCGCTTTGCCACCGGCGAACTGCGCGGCGGCATCGGCCTGACCGAGCCCGACTGCGGCACCGACCTGCAGGCCATCCGCACCGTGGCGCGCCGCGACGGCGACGCCTACGTGATCAACGGCGCCAAGATGTGGATCACCAACGGCTATCACGGCAACTGCTTTGCCCTGCTCGTCAAGACCGACCCGCAGGCCGAGCCGCGCCATAAAGGCATGAGCCTGTTCATTGCCGAGAAAGGGCCGGGCTTTACCGTGAGCCGCCAGCTGGAAAAGCTGGGCTACAAGGGCATCGATTCGACCGAGCTGGTATTCGAAAACTACCGCGTGCCGGCTGACCGCCTGATTGGCGGCGTCGAGGGGCGCGGCCTGCAGATGGTGCTCAACGGGCTCGAACTCGGCCGCATCAACGTGGCGGCGCGCGGCGTGGGCGTGGCCCAGGCGGCGCTGCGTGAATCGGTGAAGTACGCGCAGCAGCGCAAGACTTTCGGCAAGCCCATCTGCGAGCACCAGGCCATCCAGACCAAGCTGGGCGACATGGCCACCCGCACCGAGGCCTCGCGCCTGCTGGTGCAGCGCGCCGCCGAAGCCTACGACCGGGGCGAGCGCTGCGACATGGAGGCAGGCATGGCCAAGCTGTTCGCCACCGAGACCGCGGTGGAAAACAGCCTGGAGGCCATGCGCATCCACGGCGGCTACGGCTATTCCAAGGAATACCTGGTCGAACGCTTCTACCGCGACGCGCCGTTGCTGGTAATTGGCGAGGGCACCAACGAAATGCAGCGCATCATCATCGCCCGGCAACTGGTGGAAAGGAACCGCATATGAGCCTGCCGCTGACAGGATTGCGCATCGTCTCGGTAGAGCAATATGGCGCGGGGCCGTTCGGCACGCAACATCTGGCCGACCTGGGCGCCGAAGTGATCAAAATAGAGAACCCGCACGACGGCGGCGACGTGGGCCGCGCCGTGGGGCCGCACTATTTCGGGCCGGGCGACAGCCATTTCTACCAGGCCTTCAACCGCAACAAGAAAAGCGTCACGCTGGATCTGAAAAAGCCCCAGGGACAGCAGGTGCTGCGCAGCCTGTGCCAGCATGCGGACGCCGTGTTCAACAACCTGCGCGGCGATCTGCCGGGCCGGTTGGGGCTGACGTACGAGGCTCTGAGCGAGGTGCGGCGCGATATCGTGTGCGTGCATCTGTCGGCCTACGGCCGCGACGGCGAGCGCGCCGGCTGGCCGGGCTACGATTATCTGATGCAGGCCGAAGCGGGCTATCTGTCGCTGACCGGCGAACCCGACGGGCCGCCGTCGCGCTTCGGCCTGTCGATCATCGACCTGATGACGGGCACCACGGCCGCGCTGGGTCTCGTGTCGGCTGTACTGGGCGCGCGCCAGAGCGGCGTGGGGCGCGATGTGGACGTCAGCCTGTTCGACGTGGCCCTGCACAACCTGGGCTATCTGGCCACCTGGTACCTGAACGGCGGCCACAAGACCGGCCGCGCGCCGCGCTCGGGGCATCCCTCGCTGGTGCCCAGCCAGCTCTACCGCACCGCCGATGGCTGGATCTTCATCATGTGCAACAAGGAAAAGTTCTGGCCGCTGCTGGCGCAGGCCATGGGGCATCCCGAGTGGGCCGAAGATCCCGACTACCGCGATTTCGCGGGCCGCCTGCGCCACCGCGAGCGCTTCAACCAGGAACTCGAGGCCGTGTTCGTGACCGCCACCACGGCCGACTGGATGGCGCGCTTTGCCGGGCGGGTGCCGGCGGCGCCGGTTTATGATGTAGCGCAGGCGCTCGACAACCCCTTCGTGCAGGCGCGCCATTGCCTGCTGGATGCCCATGATGCCGGGGGCCGGGCCATCAAGGGCGTGGCCTCGCCGATCCGCTGCCCGGGCGAAGCGCCGCTGACGCGAGCGGCGCCGGCCATGGGCGCCGATACCGACGAGCTGCTGGCGCAGGCAGGCTATACGCCGGACCAGATCGCCAGCTTGAGGAAGACTGCTGTTCTATGACCTTGAAGATCGAAGCGCCCGGCGGCCGGCCGCGCTACCTGCAGCTGGCCACCACCCTGGTTCACGAAATACGCTCCGGCCGTTATCCGGTGGGCGGCCTGTTGCCCACCGAGTTCGAGCTGTGCGACCAGTTCGGCGTTTCGCGCTTCACGGTGCGCGAAGCGGTCAAGCAGCTGGTGCAGATGGGGCTGGTGACGCGCCAGCCAGGCGTGGGCAGCCGCGTGCTGGCCAAGACGCCGGTGACCCAGTACACGCAGACCATGTCCGGCATTACCGACCTGCGCCAGTACGCCTACGAAACCTCGCTGGAAATCGAAGGCCAGGAACTGCTTGAGGTGGACGGCGAGCTGGCCGGCACCCTGGACGCCTCGGCCGGCGAAACCTGGCTGCATGTCTGGGGGCTGCGCTACACCGAGGCGCACGATGCGCCCATCTGCATGACCGACGCCTACATCGCGCCTGCCTTCCGCGCAGTGGCGGGCATACAGGGCCGCATGACGCGCGCCCTGTATGCGGTGCTGGAAGAACAATTCGACCTGCAGATCAAGACCGTGCACCAGGACATCCGCGCCGTGGTGCTGGACAAGGCCGCCGCGCGGCGCCTGGCGGCCAAGCCCGGCTCGGCCGGGCTGCGCCTGGAACGCCGCTACCTGGATGCCCGCGACGCGCTGGTCGAGCTGGCCGTCAGCGTGCATCCGGCCGACCGCTTCAGCTACCGCGAATCGTTCCGCCGCGACTGGCAGGTGCCTGCGTGAAAGTCTCCGGAGCAGGAACGCTCGCCATCACGCTGGCGGTGCAAGCGCTGGTCGCGGCAGCAGCCCTGGTAGTGCCGGTGCTGGCGCCAGTGCTCAGCGCCTCGGCCGGCGTGGGCGCCGAGCTGGTGGGCGTGTACGTCTCGCTGATGTATGCGGGCGCCATGGCGGGCAGCCTGATGGCTGGCGGCTGGGTGGCGCGGCAGGGGGCCATCCGGGCCAGCCAGTGGGGGCTGGCCTTGTGCGCGCTGGGGCTGCTGTGCAGCCTGTCGGGCCACGTGGCGCTGCTGGCCATGGGCGCGGTGCTGCTGGGGCTGGGCTACGGGCCGATCACGCCCGCCAGCTCGCACCTGCTGATCCAGACCACCCCGCCTCACCGCATGTCTTTCGTGTTTTCGGTCAAGCAGACCGGCGTGCCGCTGGGCGGCGTGCTGGCCGGGCTGCTGGCGCCCAAGATGGAAATTGTCGCGGGCTGGCGCGGCACGCTGCTGGCCACGGCGCTGGCCTGCCTGGCCTGCGCGGCCCTGGCGCAGCTGGTGCGCGCGCAGCTGGACGCCGATCGCACGCCGCAACGGCGCGCCGGCCTGGGCGATCTGCGCGCGCCGCTGGCCTTGATCTTCTCGCGCCGCTCGCTGGCGATGCTGGCTGGCGCGTCTTTGTGTTTTTCGGCGCTGCAGTGGTCGTTCAGCGCCTACGTGGTGACCTATTTGCACGACAGCCTGGCCTACACGCTGGTGATGGCGGGCGTGATGCTGTCGGTGGGCCAGGTGGCTGGCGTGGTGGGCCGCCTGCTGTGGGGCTGGTGCGCCGACCGCTACCTGGGCGCCGTCGCCACGCTGGCGCTGCTGGCGCTGTTGATGGCGCTGGGCTCGGTGACGCTGGCCTTGCTGCCGCCGGGCACGCCGGTGCCCGTGGTGGCGTTGGCGCTGATCGTGCTGGGCGCGGCCGGGGTGGGCTGGAACGGCGTGTACCTGGCCGAAGTGGCGCGCCAGGCGCCGCCCGGCAAGACCAGCCTGGCCACGGGCGGCGCGCTGACCTGCACTTTCCTGGGCGTGGTGCTGGGACCGCCGGCCTTCGGCGCGGTGGCTGCGCTGCTCGACAGCTATCGCCTTGCCTTCGTCTTGATCGTCATTCCGGCGCTGCTGTTCGGCTTGTTGCTGATCGCCCAGCGGCGCCGCTTCCAGGCCCAGGAGCCTATTGCCCATGAATCGTCTGCGTAGCTTGCTGTTCGTCCCCGGCGACCGTCCCGAGCGTTTCGATAAAGCCGTCGCGGCGGGCGCCGACGCCGTCATCCTGGACCTGGAAGACGCCGTGCTGCCCGATGCCAAGACGGCGGCGCGCCAGGCAGTGGCCGAGTGGCTGGCCACGCCGGGCCGGCCCGCCATCCTGCGCATCAACGGCGCGGGCACGCCGTGGTTCGACGACGATCTGCGCGCCGCGCGCCAGGCCGGCTGCCGCGCGGTGATGTTGCCCAAGTCGGAAGACCCTGCGGTGCTGGCGCACCTGCGCCAGCACCTGGGCGCCGAAGCGCGGCTGTTTCCCCTGGTCGAGACCGCCCTGGGCGCGCATCGCGCGCGCGAACTCGCGCTGGCCCCCGGGGTGGCGCGCCTGGTGTTCGGCAGCGTGGATTTCGCGCGCGATACCGGCATCCAGGACGAGGCCGGCTGGCTGCCGGTGCGTGTCGAACTGGTGCTGGCGTCGCGGCTGGCGGGCCTGGCCCCGCCTATCGACGGCACCACGCTGCACTGGGATGACACCGCGGCCGTGCAGGCCGTGGCCGCCGCGGCGCGCCGGCTGGGCTTCGGCGGGCAGTTGTGCATTCATCCGCGCCAGGTCGAGCCCGTGAACCAGGGGTTCCTGCCATCGCGCGAGGAACTGGATTGGGCCCGCAGGGTCGTGCAGGCCGTGGCCGGCGGCGGGCGCGGCGCCATTGCCGTGGACGGCAAGCTGGTCGACAAGCCCCTGCACGACCTGGCGCTGGCGTGGCTGGCCCAGGCCGGGCAGGCCACGCCGGCGCCGCAAGCCTGACTTCCAGGGGTTGCGGGCGCCCGGGTGGGTTTCAGGTCGTGGGCAGCGCCAGCCCCATGGCCGCGAACAGCCCGCCGCAGGTCTTGTTGAAGCGCTTGCCGGCACGTTCCAGGAACGGCCGCACCCGGTGCGCCCCGCGCGCCAGGCCGTATTCAACCAGGAATTCCATGGCCGCGAATGTGGCCGCCATGGTGGCGAACTGGGCCGCCAGGCCGCGCGCAGGGTCGATGAATTGTGGCAGGAACGCGCCGAAGAACAGCAGCGCCTTGGGGTTGGAAACCGCCGACAGCAGGCCCTGGCCGAACAGCCGCGCGGGCCGCGCGGCCGGCATGGCCGGCCCGGCCTGCAATTGCACGGCCGGCGCGCGCCACAGCTGGATGCCCAGGTACACCAGGTAGGCGCCGCCTACCCATTTCAGCAGGATCAGCGCCGGCGACCAGGCCTGCAGCAGCGCGCCGATGCCCAGCATGGAAAGGCCAATGACCAGGGTGAAGCCCAGCGTGCCGCCGGCGATGGTGCACAGCGCCTTGCGGTGGCCATGCAGCGCGCCGTGCGTCAGCGCCAGCAGCGTATTGGGGCCGGGCGTGACCGACAGCCCCGTTACGGCAATCAGGTAGAGCAGCCAGGTGTGCAGGGTCATCGCGGCATGGCCATTACCGGAACACCACCGTCTTGTTGCGGTTGAGCAGGATGCGGTGTTCCACGTGGCTGCGCACCGCGCGCGCCAGCACCAGCGATTCGACGTCGCTGCCGACCTGGGTCAGGTCGGCGGCGGTCATGGTGTGGTCGACGCGTTCGATGTCCTGCTCGATGATCGGGCCTTCGTCGAGGTCGGATGTCACGTAGTGCGCCGTGGCGCCGATAATCTTCACGCCCCGCGCATGGGCCTGGTGATACGGCCGGGCGCCCTTGAAGCTGGGCAGGAAGCTGTGGTGGATGTTGATCGCGCGGCCCGTCAGCGCCACGCACATTTCCGGCGACAGGATCTGCATGTAGCGCGCCAGCACCACCAGGTCGATCTGCTCGCTTTCCACCAGCGCCAGCACTTGTTTTTCTTGCTCGGCCTTGGTGTCGGCGCTGACCGGCAAGTGGTGAAACGGGATGCCGTACGAGGCCGCCAGGCCGGCGTAGTCGTTGTGGTTCGACACGATGGCGGCGATCTCGGCATGCAGCTGGCCGCTTTGCACGCGGAACAGCAGGTCGTTCAGGCAGTGGCCCTGTTTGCTGACCATGATCAGCAGGCGCGCCTTGCGGCGCGCGTCGTGAATCTGCCAGTCCATGCCGTAGGCGCCGGCCAGCGCGCCGAACTGCTCGCGCAGGCTGGCTTCGGTCGCCGCCGCGGGCAGGTTGAAGTGCACGCGCAGGAAAAAGCGGTTGGTTTCGTCGTCGCCGAACTGCTGCGAATCGAGGATGTTGCAGCCCAGCTCGAACAGCAGGCCGCTGACGCGGTAGACGATGCCGGTGCGATCAGGGCAGGACAGGGTCAGGATGTAGTCGTTATGTTGCATGGTCTGCAGGAAAAATCGGGCGATGCGAAGCGATGCCGGCCTTACGGCGCCAGGCGCGCCAGGACCTCTTCGGCGATGGCCAGGCTGGCGGTCAGCCCGGGCGACTCGATGCCGAACAGGTTCACCAGGCCGCCCACGCCGTGCGCCGCGGGGCCGGCAATGACGAAATCGGCGGCAGGTTCGTGCGGGCCCGAGATCTTGGGGCGGATGCCGGTATAGCCCGGCGCCAGCGCGCCATCGGGCAGGCCAGGCCAATAGGTACGCACCGCATCATAGAACACCTCGGCCCGGGTCGGGTCGAGCGTGTAGTCTTCGGTGGCGATCCATTCTGTGTCGGGACCGAATTTGGCCTGTCCGCCCAGGTCCAGCGTCAGGTGCACGCCCAGGCCGGCGTGTTGCGGCACCGGGTAGACCAGGTGCGAGAAGGGCGCCCGGCCCGCCAGCGTGAAATAGCTGCCTTTGCACAGGTACTCGGCCGGAATGCTGGCCGGCGGCAGGCCCTGGATGCGGCGCGCCAGGGTGGGCGCGTGGATGCCCGAGGCGTTGACCAGCACGTTGCACGACAGGCTCATGGCTTCGTCGCCGCCGAACTGCACCTCGAAGCCGCCTTCGGGCCGCACCCGGGCGGCGAGCATGGGCGTATGGAACACACATTGCGCGCCGGCGTTCTCGGCGTCGCCCTGGTAGGCCAGCATCAGGCCATGGCTGTCGACGATGCCGGTGGACGGCGACAGCAGCGCCGCCGTGCAGCGCAGCGCCGGTTCCAGCGCGCGGGCTTCGCTGGCGCTCAGGCGGCGCATGTCGTCCACGCCGTTGGCGCCGGCGCGCGCGGCGATGCCGTCGAGCAGGGCGGCTTCGGCGTCGGTGGTGGCGACGATGAGCTTGCCCAGCCGCTGGTGGGCAATGCCGCGCCCGGCGCAGTAGTCGTACAGCAATTGCTTGCCGCGCACGCACAGGCGCGCCTTGAGGCTGCCGGCCGGGTAATAGATGCCGGCGTGGATGACTTCGGAATTGCGCGAGCTGGTGCCCGTGCCGATGGCTTCGGCGGCCTCGGCCACCAGCACTTCGCGGCCGGCCAGCGCCAGGGCGCGAGCCACGGCCAGGCCGACCACGCCAGCGCCGACGACGATGCAGTCGATGTCAGTGCTCATGATGGGATGAGGTTCATTCAGAATGCTTGTGGGCGGGCGTCAGGTCGAACCCGCCGGCGTGAAAGACCAGGGGCGCCTCGCCGCTGTGGCCACAGCGTTCCACCTCGCCGACCATGATGATGTGGTCGCCTTCGACGTAGCGGCTGCGATTGCGGCATTCGAACCAGGCAGCGCAGTGCGCGTCCAGCATGGGCGTGCCGCCCGGCGCCAGCGCGCGCGACAGGCCGTTGAAGCGCTCGCGCGTGTGGCCGGTCGCGAAGCGGCGCGCCAACGCGGCCTGGCCGGCCGACAGCACGTTGACGACGTAGCGTTCGCATTGCTCGAAGATGCCGAGCGAGGCCGAGCTTCGCGACAGGCTCCATAGCACCAGCGGCGGGTTCAGCGACACGGAATTGAACGAGCTGACGGTCAGCCCGATGGGCGCGCCATCGGGCGCCGCCGTGGTTACGACCGTGACGCCGGTCGCGAAGCGGCCCAGGGCGGTACGAAAAAAACGCGCGTCGAAGTCGGGGGCGATGTCGGGCATGCAGCGGCGGCGCGGCTCAGGGCGAAAGCCGGTCGATGGCCCAGCCGCCACGGCCATCCGGCAGGTAGCGCAAGCGGTCGTGCAGGCGCGACGGGCGGCCCTGCCAGAACTCGAACAGGGTCGGCACGACCCGGTAGCCGCCCCAGTGCGGCGGGCGCGGCGGCTGTTCGCCGTAGCGGGCGCGGATTTCCTGTTCGCGCGCTTCGAGTTCGGCGCGGGTGACCGGCTGGCTTTGCCGCGAGGCCCAGGCCCCGATGCGCGAGCCCAGCGGGCGGCTGTGGAAATAGGCGTCGGATTCTTCCGCGGATACTTGCTCGACGCGGCCCTCGATGCGCACCTGGCGTTCGAGCGGCTGCCAGAAAAACAGCAGCGCGGCGCGCGGATTGGCCAGCAGGTCGTGGCCCTTGCGCGATTCGTAGTTGGTGTAGAACGCGAAGCCGCGCGAGTCGTAGCCCTTGATGAGCACGATGCGGGCCGACGGCTGGCCATCGGCGTCGACCGTGGCCAGCGTCATGGCGTTGGGTTCGGGCACCTGTGCGGCCAGCGCCTGGTCGAACCACTGGCTGAACTGGTCGAATGGCGAGGCGGCCGCCGAGTCTTCGAGCAAGGTGCTTTTTTCGTAGCTTTGGCGCAGATCGGATACAGACATGGAATGCGGAATGCCAGGACAGATGGAGGGCGGGTGAATGGGTGAGTTTACCGCCAACGCACGGGGCCCTAGTTGTCGACCTGGGGGTCGTCGGGTTCTTCCAGGCGCCGGGCGATGCGGTCGAGCCGGGCGTCGCGGATGCCGGCGGCGCGCAGCGCCTGCGCGGTCTGCACGACGTATTCGGTGCAGCGCCCATAACGGCCCGAGGCGCGACGCACGATGGCCAGCAGTTCGGCGTCGGGCAGGGCGCGGATGTAGGCGGGGTTGTCGCGGTTCATCACGAACACCAGCGCGCGCACCAGTCCTTCGTCGGTGGCGCAATTGATCCAGCGCGGCAGATAGGCGCCGGTGGACATCTCGCGTTCCCACAGGGCCGGGAAGTAGTCGGGCACGGCCTGCCCGGCCAGGCGGTACACCACGCCGCGGCATGAGCCGCCGCGGTCCAGTGAGCTTGCCCGCAAAAAATGGATCCCTTGCTGAGTGTGTAAAACTCACGCAAGGAGGGAGGAAAGATGGGTAATCCGAGAGCTCGATATACGCAGGAATTCATGCTGGAAGCCGTGCGCATGGTCCGCGGCGGCCAGAGCATGGCGGCGGTGGCGAAGATACTGGGCATCAGCCCGAAGACGCTGCACAACTGGGTGAAGGCCGATGCCGCTGGGAAGCTGAACGGCGCAGGCAAACAGGTTTCTCCAGAACAGATGGAGATTGCCCGGCTGCGCGCGGAGTTGGCACGCGTGAAGATGGAGCGCGACATATTGGGAAAAGCCACGGCGTACTTTGCGAAGGTGTCGGCATGAAGTACGCCTGGATCGAGCTTCACAGCCGACAATGGCCGGTGTCCCTGAGCTGCCAGGTGCTGGGTGTCAGCCCCAGCGGTTACCACGCGCGCAAGGTGCGGGATGTCGATACTGACCGACCGCGCCGACGCATCAGCAACGACGCTCTGCTGGTGCACATCAAGGCCGTGCACGCTGAATCCAAAGGCGAGTACGGCTGGCCGCGCGTGTGGAAGCAACTGCTGGTCCAGGGCATTCGCGTCAGCAAGGATCGTGTCCAGCGGCTCATGAAGCTGCACGGCATCAAGGCGAAGACCAAACGCCGGTTCAAGGTCACGACCGACAGCAAACACAGCCTGCCGGTCGCACCGGACCTGCTGCAACGAGACTTCTCTCCCGCGCGTCCCGACCAGGTCTGGACTACGGACATCACGTACATCTGGACGGACGAGGGTTGGCTGTTTCTGACCGTCATTCTCGACCTGTTCAGCCGTCAGGTGGTGGGCTGGTCGATGCAGCCGCACATGCGCACGGAGCTGGTGTCTGATGCGCTGCGTATGGCGTGGTTTCGCCGCCGTCCGCAAGCGGGCCTGATCCTCCACAGTGACCGTGGCAGCCAGTATTGCAGTCATGACTTCCAGGACCTGCTCAAGGGCTACGGCATGCGCAGTTCGATGAGCCGTCGAGGCAATTGCTGGGACAACGCACCGACCGAGAGCCTGTGGGGATCGCTCAAGCGTGCACGCATCCTCGGCCAGCGCTTTGCAACGCGTCGCGAAGCGATGGACGAGGTAATCGACTGGTTGAGCTTCTACAATCATTCGCGCTTGCACTCGACGTTGGGCTACGTCAGCCCGATGCAATTCGAGCGGGACTGGTACGCCGCCCAGAACCAACGGGTGGCATAATCTCGCTCAGTTAAGGGATCCGAAATTCGCGGGCAACGTCACAGCCCGAACACCAGTCCCGGGCATTCCGGCGTGCCGCGATTCACCCGCGACCACAGGCACAGCGCGCGGTGGTGGCCGCGCAGGGTGGCCAGGCGGCGTTCCCGGTATTCGAAATCGGGTCGCCAGATCAGCGAGCCATAGCCGTACACCCAGACGTCTTCGCCCTGGCGCCAGTGCTTCAGGGCGTCGTCCAGCGAGGCGCGCCGTTCTTCGGGCGTCCACAGGCGGAAGGGCATGGAAGGAATGGCGGGGGGCTGCGAATTCACGGCGCGGGGGTCTCGACGTCTTGCGGGGGGTGGCGATTGGCCCAGCCTCCGGCGCCGAGCGCCAGGGCGTAGGCCCAGAACAGGGGGGCGATGCCAATTACCGCACCCAGCGCGCCGAAGGTCAACGGCAGCGAGACCTGCGAGGCGTTGATGAAGGCCATGCGCAGGCCCACGGCCTCGGCGGCGCGGCCGTGCGGGGTGTGTTGGTGCAGCAGCGACAGGATGCTGGGCTGGCAGCAGCCCAGCGCCAGGCCAAGAATAAAGGATAACCCGATCAGGGTGGTAACTTCGGCGAACAGCGGGTAAATCAGGAAATCTGCCGCGGTAATACCCATGGCCGTGCGTATCAGCGTCCACGATCTGACGCGCGTCTGGATAAAGGGCAATACCAGCCGGATAAGGAATGTTCCCAGCGCGAAGGCGGCGAGTATGCTGCCGATCGTGGTGGCGGACAGGCCGATGGCCACCCCGAACAGGGGCACCACGAACAGGTGGGTGTCCCAGGCGCCCGACAGGATGGTGTTGACCATCAGAATGCGGCGCAAGGGGGGCAGTTTGAGCAGCTCCGCCACCGGGCGGCGCCGGGCCTGGCGCTCGGTGGGTTCGATGGCGTGGTCCATGGCGCGCAATGCGGGCTGCAGCCGCCGCAATCCGGCCAGCGCCACCAGCGGCCCCAGGGCCAAAATGCCGAAGGCCATGCGCGAGCCCAGATGGTCGATGGCCAGCCCGGCGATCAGCGGGCCACTGAAGCCCGAGCCGGCCATGGCCAGTGACAGCCACGAGAAGTTGCGCAGCCGCCGCTGGGGTTCGGCATGGCCCAGTACGTCCTGGGTGGACACCTGGTGCAGCATGAAACCGACCCCGATGCTGCAGGCGGCCACCAGCAGGGCCCATTGGGTCTGGAAGGCAAAAGGCAGCACGGTGCCCGTGACGACCAGTCCGTTGCCCAGCGTAACGGGCCGGCGCACGCCAACGCGGTCGATCCACTGGCCGGCGCGCACCGACATCAGCATGGGGATGACGGCGAAAACCGCCACCAGCCCGCCCACGACGAAAGTGGACAGGCCCAGTTGCAGGGCGGTCAGCGAAACCGTGATGCGTCCGCCGGTCAACGCCACATGGTTCAGCATGGCGACCACGCACAGCAGCCCCGCCCCGGAAAATTCCGGCGCGTTGGCAGAAGGCGAGGGAGAAGAGTGTGAGGCGGACACGGCGTTAACTGCAGTCATTCTGGCCGTATCTTCCGACAGTGTCGAGCGATGGCGCCGTCCGGCCGCCGTGGCGGGCAGTTTCAGCCGCATCTAGCGTATAGGCTGCAATGATGGGGTGCTGGCGGCAATTGGCAGGCAGATCGGCGTAGATGGCGTCCTGTTGCCGCTACAAATAGATGTTGGATCAATAGTTTGCGTGTGTCGTTCTTGCAACGGCCGGGCCGGCGCGCCGCCGCGGCGTCATGGGAGAATACGTGCCATGGCCATTTCACCCGTCCCCGAATCCAGTATTTCCGCCTCGCTGTGCGAGATCGACGCCGAGCGACGTTTTGGCGGCCTGGCCCGCTTGTACGGCCCCGACGCGCCCGCGCGCCTGCGCGAGGCCCATGTGGCGGTGGCCGGGCTGGGCGGCGTGGGTTCGTGGGCGGCCGAGGCCCTGGCCCGCTGTGGCGTGGGGGCGCTGACCCTGATCGACCTGGACCATATCGCCGAGTCCAATATCAACCGCCAGGTACACGCCCTGACTCCCACTCTGGGGCAGTCCAAGGTTGACGCCATGGCGGAACGCATCATGGCCATTAATCCCGAGTGCGTGCTGACGCGGGTGGACGATTTTGTCGAACCCGGCAACGTGGGCGAGGTGCTGCCAGGCTATTACACGGCGCTGGCCGATTGCACCGACCAGGCCGCAGCCAAGATCGCCATGGTGCTGCACGCGCGCCAGCGCGGCATTCCGCTGCTGCTGTGCGGGGGCGCCGGCGGCAAGACCGATCCGCTGGCCCTGCGCGCGGGCGATCTGTCGCAGGCGCAGAACGATGCATTGCTGGCCAAGCTGCGCAATACCTTGCGCCGTCAGCACGGCTTTCCCAAGGCCAGCGACGCGCGCGGCAAGCCGCTCAAGCGCGTGCCGCGCATGGGCGTGCGGGCCTTGTGGTTCGACCAGCCGGCGATCTTGCCGGCGGCGTGGGCGCGCGCGGCCGAGGCGGGCGACGACCTTGGCGCGGCGGCGCAGGCTGCGGCGCCGCAGGGTTTGTCGTGTGCTGGCTACGGTTCGGTGGTGATGGTGACGGCGGCCATGGGCATGGCGGTGGCCAACGAGGCGGTGCGGCTGGCGTTGCAGGGGACTTAGCTTGCGGGTGGGCAGTGGGGTTCTTGCTCCGTCACGCGGCGGGCGGCCGGGCGGTGGGCGGCGCACGTGCGTCGGGCTCGGGCGCAACCAGGCGCCCGAGGCCTGCTGCGCAGCTGCCCCGCCGCCCAACGCGCCGCCCGCCGCCCGGCCTCCCGCCGCGTGACTAGGCGGGTGGACTAGCGTGTCGCCGTTCGGTCTTGGCGTCGCCCTGCGAGCATGAGGGCCGCAGCATAGTGTGCGGCGGCGTGAAGGAAGGTGTCAGCGGGGGGCTAGCAGGTCGAACTCCATGCGGATCTTCTGGAACGGGAATTCGAGCCGCGCGAAGTAGACGACCCGGTTGCCGATGCAGGCGTAGCGGCGCAGTTCGGCTACGGGCGCCGACACCGGAATTTGCAGGGCCTCGGCCGATTCCCGGCCCGCCTCGATTACGTTCAGCACCTGGCGCGCCTGCGTGATGCGGCTGCCGTAGAACTGGTCGAGCACGGGCGCCACGGTGCTGCTGCGGATGCGCGTGCGGTGCCTGCGGAACAGGCCGGTGTCCAGGTAGACCTCGCTGTAGCAGAACGGCCCGGCGTCGGTGACGTGCACGCGGCGCAAATACTGGAAGCGGCCATCGCGCGCCTGGTCGCAGGGCATGCCCAGGTTGTCGGGCAGGGCCGTGTCGGCGCTGGATTCCATCAGCGACACGGTGCCCAGCTGGTTGCTCAGGGCCACGGTTTCTTCCCAGTTCTTGGGAATCAGCAGGGTGGGGGTGTGGGGCAGCGCTTCGTTCACGAAGGTGCCCGAGCCGCGCGCGCGGCGGATCAGGCCTTCGTTTTCCAGCAGGCCGAAGGCCTGCCGCACCGTAGAGCGCGCCACGCCGTATTGTTCGACCAGCGTTTCCAGCGGCGGGACCTGCTGGCCGGGCTGCCAGTGGCGGCTGTGGATATTGCTGCGGAATACCGCGGCGATCTGCAGGTACAGCGGCTGGGGACTGCGCGCATACAGTTTGGCGGCGGCCATGGTCAGTGGGCCGCCGATTCGGCCAGCAGGGCGATGGCCATGTCGCGTAGCCGGTGCTTCTGGATCTTGACCGAGTTGGCGCTTTCCACGGCGGGAAACGCCTGCAGCACCTGGAAGCCGGCGGGCACCTTGAAGCCCGCCAGCGCCCGCTTGCAGGCCGCACGCCAGCCTTCCGGGTCGGGTTGCGCGCCGTCCTCGAGCAGTACGAAAGCATAGGGTACCGTCTTGCCCTGGTGCTCGGCGCCCACGACCTGGCAGGCGCGCACGCCGGGCAGCGATTCGACCAGGTGTTCGATTTCGGCCGGGTTCACCAGAAAGCCCGCCAGGCGCAGGGAGTCGCCCAGGCGCGCCTGGAACACGAACTGGCGCGGCCCCAGGGTGTAGCCCAGGTCGCCCGTCTTGAAATACCCGTCGGGCGTCAGCGCGGCCTGCGTTGCCTCGGGGTTGTCCAGGTAGCCGCGCATCAGGCTGGGCGACTGGATATGCAGCTCGCCCGATTGGCCGTGCGGCAGCACGGCGCCGGTTTGCGGATCGCAGGCGCGCACGCGCGCTTGCGGATAGATGAGCAGGCCGCCGGCCAGGTGGCGCACCGACACGTCGCCCTGCGCCGCATCGAGCGGCTGGGCCGCCACCAGGGCGATCAGCTCGCTCGATCCGTACAGGCCGGTGAGCGGCACGCCGTGTGTTTCGGCCAATTGCAGCAGGTTGCCCAGCGCGGGGGCGAAGCTGGCGAAGCCGCACAGGCGCAACGAGGCGAAGTCACCCGGCTGCCCGGCCTGGAACAACTGCGCCAAGGCTTCATTGTTGGCAAACGCGTGCGTAATGCGATGGCGGCGGATGGCCTGCGCTGTGCGTCCGGTGTCGTAGACCGGCTCGCATACCAGTGGCACGCCGGCCGCCAGGGCGCCCGCCAGCATGGCGAAACCGAAGGCCCCGCAGAACGGCGCGGCGGCCAGCACGCAGGCGTCGTTGCCGTAGCCATAGGCCTGCGCAATGGCATCGCCGTGGCGCAGCAGCGTGCCCTGGTCGTGCAGCACGAATTTGGGCAGCGAGGTGGTGCCTGATGTGGTGAAGCACAGCGCGGCGGCATCGGCCGGCGCGGCGGGAACGGCGGACGCGGCGGATGCGGCCGGTGGCGCGCCGGCCAGCAGTTGCCGCCACGGTAGCACCGGGCGGCCCCGCACTTGCGCGGGCCCGCCGCCCGGCGCATCGTCTGGCGCGTCATCTGACGCGTCGTCCAGGGCGATGACGCCGCGCAGCGTCTGCAGGGCATCGTCAGGCACGTCGTTCAGAATCGAAGCGAAGTCGATGCCTTTGAAGCCGGGCCAGTACACCAGCCATTCGGCGCGGCCCCGGCCCAGGATGTCGGCCACTTCGGCGGAGCGAAAGCGCGTGTTCACCGCCAGCACCAGGGCGCCCAGCCGGGCGCAGGCCAGGAACGCCACGACCCATTCGGCGCAATTGGGCAGCCACAGCGCCACCCGGCTGCCCGGAGCCACGCCAGCCTGCGCCAGCGCGGCAGCCAGGCGGTTCGCCGTGTCGCGCAGGGTGGCGGTCGAGAGCGGCTGGCCGCTGTCGATCAGGGCCGTGGCATCGGGCTGCCGTTGCGCCAGCGCGTCGAGGCGGGCCGCGAAGGTGGGCGCGCCGCCGGCGGCGGGTGTTGTGGGAACGGACATAGTTGTGGTTATATGCATAAAGTACGTATTTACGTACTTTATTGAAAACCCGCAGAGGAAACAAGCTGGCCGATGCCGCAATAAAGGAGACCACCCATGCGTTCTGCTTTGCCGTTTTTCGCCGCCAAATGCCTGGCCATCGCCGGTTTGGCGCTGGCCCTGGCGCCCACCGCGCAGTCCGCGTCATATCCCGACCGCCCCGTCACGGTAGTGGTGCCGTATCCGCCAGGGGGCGCCGCCGACATCTTCGGCCGCGCCATCGCGCATGCCATGGAACCCGGCCTGAAACAGACCGTGCTGGTCGAGAACCGCCCCGGCGCGGGCGGTAATGTGGGCATGGCCCACGTGGCGCGCAGCGCCGCCGACGGCTATACGCTGGGCCTGGGCACCATCGGCACGCAGAGCATCAACGAGTTCCTGTATGCCAGCATGCCGTTCGATCCGGCCAAAGACCTGGTGCCCATCGCGCTGGTCTCGACCACGCCGAACGTGCTGGCGGTGCGCACCCAGTCGCCCTTCAAGACCCTGGCCGACGTCATCCAGGCGGCCAAGGCGCGCAAAGACAAGAAGCTGACGTACGCCTCGCCGGGCGTGGGCTCGTCGGTGCACCTCACGGGCGCCTATTTCGAGGCCGTGGCCGGCGTCGAACTGCTGCACGTGCCATTCAAGGGAACGTCGGCATCGCTGCCCGCCGTGGCCGGCGGGCAGGTCGACCTGCTGTTCGACAACTTGCCGGGCTCGCTGGCGCAGATCCGCGACGGCTCGCGAGTGCGCGGCATCGCCATCACGTCGCTGCAGCGCGATCCGTCGGTGCCCGACCTGCCTACCTTCAATGAATCAGGCCTGCCCGGTTTCGACGTGACCGCCTGGTTCGCGCTGTACGCCCCGCGCGGCACGCCCGAGCCCGTGGTGCGCGCCCTGATCGAGGCCGCGCGCAGCGGCTTGCAGGCGCCCGAGCTGGCGCGCCAGTTCGAAGGCATGGGCGCCCGGCCCGGCACCCTGTTCGGCGACGAACTCGGCGCGTTCGAGCAGCGCGAGCGCGAAAAGTGGGGCGGGCTGATCAAGCAGCGAGGCATTGCCGCCCAATGAGCCGACCCACTGCATTGATTACCGGCGCCAGTCGCGGCATAGGCCGCGCCATCGCCGTGCGCCTCATAGAAGACGGCTACGACGTGGTGAATTTCAGCCGCGGCGCGCCGGCCGCGCTGCTGGCCGGCGAAACCTTTGTGTCGGTAGACCTGGCCGACGCCGCCCGCACCAGCCAGGCCGTGGCCGAGCTGGCGGCGCAGCGCGAAGTGCTGTACCTGGTGAACAACGCCGGCATGATCAAGGTGGCCGACATCGAGCGGGTGTCGGGGCAGGCCATGCAGGAGACACTGGCGGTGAACCTGGTGGCGCCGCTGCTGCTGTTGCAGGGGCTGCTGCCCTCGATGCGCCGGCGCGGCCATGGCCGGGTGGTCAATATCGGCAGCCGCGCCGCGCTGGGCAAGCCGGGGCGTACAGCCTACGGCGCCAGCAAGGCGGGCCTGGCCGGCATGACGCGCACCTGGGCGCTGGAACTGGCCGCCTCAGGCATTACGGTCAACGCGGTGGCGCCCGGGCCAGTGGCCACCGAGCTGTTCAACCAGTCCAATCCGCCCGACCATCCACGCACGCGCGAACTGGCCGCCTCGATTCCGGTGGGGCGCATCGGGCAGCCGGAAGACGTGGCGCACGCCGTGGCCATGCTGCTCGACCCGCGCGCCGGTTTTATTACCGGGCAGACGCTGTATGTGTGCGGAGGGATGACGGTGGGGGCGGCCTGAGCAGGTTCTGCGCCAGCTTTGTCGCCAGACTTGCCCCCTGCCAGGTGTCGGGCTCCGCAGGTGCCTGACACCGCCTTGCGCAACGGGTACTCAGCCGCACGGTGTCAGGCACCTGCGGAGCCCGACACCTGAGGCGCCCGCGGGCGTGGGGTCTGCGGAGCCTGCCGCCCGAAGTACCCGAGGGCGTGGCGTGTGCGGAGCCAGGCGCCTGGGGCCGTCCGGCGAACCCGGGCATCGGTCAGCCGGCATGCAGCTCGACGTCGAACCAGCCGCGCAGCGCATTCGACAGGCGGATGCCGTCTGCCGCGTGCAGGTCGTCAAGGGTCAGCACGCGCTCTTGCGCGCGCCCGCTGTCGAGCAGCTCGGCGCGCTGCACGCCGGGTAGGCAGCCGGATGCGAGGGGCGGGGTGTACCAGACGCCGCGCACCTGCAGGTAGACGTTGCTGCGGCTGCCTTCGCACAACTCGCCGCGCTGGTTCAGAAACAATAGATCGAACACGCCGGGATGCGCGGCCAGCCAGGCGGCGGCATCGGCATACCAGGGGCGGTGCGAGGTCTTGTACCGCAACAGCGGCTCGCGCGCGTCGAGCGGCTGGTCGGACAACATGACTTGCTGGCCGGGCGCCAGCGGCGGCAGCGCGGCGGTCTGGATGTGACGGCGGCCGGCGCGGTCGAGCAGCAGGCGCAGCCGGTGCGGGCCGGGCGTCACCAGCGCGGCGGCGGCCATGCGCAGGTCGCGTTCGACGGCCAAGGCATCGCAGGGGTAGCCGAGCACGTCGCTGGCCGCTTGCAGCCGTTCCAGGTGGCGCGGCAGCAGCGGGATTTCGCCTTCCGCGTCAGCCAGCAGGGTCTCGATCAGCTCGGGAGACATGGGCAAGTTCCGGTTGAAGGGGCCTGGTTCATTGCGGCGGCGGGATCGCATCGCGCAGGATACGGGCTTTCCACAGGCATTCCTGCCATTCCTGTTCGGGATCGGAATCGTGCACGATGCCGCCGCCCACACTGTAGACGCCGCGGCCGCCTTTATCCAGCACCAGCGTGCGGATCGCTACGTTCAGCGAAAAGTCGCCGTCCGGCGCCAGCCAGCCGATGGCGCCGCAATACAGGCCGCGCGGGGCGACCTCGAGCTGGCGGATGCGGCGCATGGCCGCCACCTTGGGCGCGCCGGTGACCGACCCGCACGGAAACAACGCATGCAGCACCTGGGCCAGGCCTGCCGCGGGCGCGCGCGCCGTGACGGTGGAGGTCATGGTCCATACCGTGGGATAGCGTTCCAGCGAGAACAGCGCGGGCACTTGCACCGAGCCGGGCTCGGCCAGGCGGCCCAGGTCGTTGCGCAGCAGGTCCACGATCATCAGGTTCTCGGCGCGGTTCTTGGCGCTGGCGTGCAGCTCGCGGCCCAGGCGTTCGTCTTCGGCGGGGTCCGGGTGGCGCGGCGCGGTGCCCTTCATGGGGCGCGCCGTCAGGCGCTCGCCGTCGCGCCGCACGAACAGCTCGGGTGAGAACGACAGCACGGTGCGCGCGCCGTCTTCGATATAGGCGGCGTGGGCCACGGGGTGGCGCGCGGCGATGCGCCGGTACAGCTGTGCGGCGTCGCCCTGCACGCGCACATCGAGCGGCTGGGTGTAGTTCGCCTGGTACAACTCGCCGGCCTCGATCAGCGCGCGTATGTGTTGGATCTGGCGCAGGTAATCGGCGCGCGCCATGCGTGGCTGCACCGACAGGATGCGCGCGGCGTCGGCGCTTTCCGGCGGCGCGGGCCAGGGCGCCTCGGCGGCCATGCGGCCGAATGCCAGCGCGGTCAGGCGCGGCGCGTGCCCCTCGGGGCAAGCCGCAGGGGCCGGGCCGGTCGGCGGCGGCAGGGTGGTCTCGGGCGCCAGCCATTCGCCGAGTTCGTAGTCGAGCAGCAGGGCTACCCAGCGGCCGGCGCGACGCGCTGTCTCGATGGCGTCCAGCGCCGCGGGCAGTTCGCCCGGCCGGCGCGCTTCGATGCGTTGCAGCGGGTCGCGCAGGCACAAGGCCTGCCCGGCCAGCCGGTCTTCAAAGCGGCATTGCATGGAGCGTCATGCCTTCGCGCTTTCTTCCTGCTGCGCCAGGAACTCCGCCAGCACGCGGCCGGTGTGGGATTTGTCGCGCAGGCTCATGACGTGCTCGGGCGAGCCTTCGGCCACCAGCTTGCCGCCGCCCGTGCCGCCTTCGGGGCCCAGGTCGAGCAGCCAGTCAGCCTCGGCAATGACGTCCAGGTTGTGTTCGATCACCACCACGGTATTACCCGCCGCCACCAGCCGGTGCAGCACGTGGATGAGCTTTTCCACGTCGGCCATCGACAGGCCCACGGTGGGTTCGTCCAGCACGTACAGCGTATGGGGAATGCGCGACGCCCGGCCGGTGGTGATGACGCCTTCGGTCAGGCGCGCCTTGGACAGCTCGGTCACCAGCTTGATGCGCTGGGCCTCGCCGCCCGACAGCGTGGGCGAGGGCTGGCCCAGCGTCAGGTAGCCCAGGCCGACATCCTGCATCAGCTGCAGGGGGCGGTGGATCTTGGGGTGCGCGGTGAAGTACTCCAGCGCGTCGTCGACTTCCATGTTGAGCAGCTCGCCGGCGTTCTTGCCGCGCATCTGCACCGACAGTGTGTCGCTGTTGAAGCGCGCGCCGTTGCAGGCGTCGCATGGCACTTTCACGTCGGGCAGGAAGCTCATCTCGATGGTGCGCATGCCCTGGCCTTCGCAGATGGGGCAGCGGCCGTCGCCGGTGTTGAACGAGAAACGCGCCGCGCCCCAGCCGCGCATGCGCGCCTCGCGCGTGTCGGCGAACTGCCGCCGCACGTCGTCCCAGAAGCCGATGTAGGTGGCGGGGCACGAGCGCGGCGTCTTGCCGATAGGCGTCTGGTCTACTTCCAGTACGCGGTCGATGGCCTGCCAGCCGGTGATCTGCTCGCAACCGTTCCAGCGCGGCGCCTTGCCCTGCGACACTGCCTGCAGCAGGTTGTCGAGCAGCACTTCGCGCGCCAGGGTGGACTTGCCCGAGCCCGATACGCCCGTCACCACGCTCAGGCGGCCGACCGGAATGCGGGCGTCGACGTGGCGCAGGTTGTGCAGGCGCGCGCCGTGGATCTTGATCATGGGCGTGTCGTGCTGCACGGCGCGGCGCCCGTGCAGCGGATGCGCGAGCGGCCTGGCCAGGTAGCGGCCGGTTACCGATTCGGGCGCGTCGATCAAGTCTTGCGCGCTGCCCTGCGCCACCACGCGGCCGCCGCGCACCCCCGCGCCGGGGCCGATGTCGATGATGTGCGAGGCGCGCCGGATGGTGTCGTCGTCGTGCTCTACCACCACCAGGGTGTTGCCGTTGCCTTCCAGGCGCGCCAGCGCATCGAGCAGGATGCGGTTGTCGCGCGGGTGCAGGCCGATGGTGGGTTCGTCCAGCACGTAGCAGACGCCCTGCAGGTTCGAGCCCAGCTGCGCGGCCAGGCGGATGCGCTGCGCCTCGCCTCCCGACAGGGTGGGCGCGGCGCGGTCCAGGGCCAGGTAATCCAGCCCGACTTCTTTCATGAAGTTCAGGCGCCCGCGGATTTCCGCCAGGATGTCGCGCGCGATCTCGCCTTCGCGGCCGCGCGCCACCAGCCCGGTGAAGAACGTGTGGGCCTCGGATACCGGCATGGCGGCCAGTTCGGCAATGGAGCGGTCGCGCCAGCGCACGGCGCGCGCCACGCGATTCAGGCGCTCGCCGTCGCATACGGTGCAGGTGCTGGCCTCGCCTTCGTAGCCGGCGTTCCAGGCGCTTTCTTCGCCCGTCTGCTCGGCGTCGAAATTCTGCAGTTGCACGCCGGTGCCGAAGCAGCCCGGGCACCACCCGTGCTTGGAGTTGTACGAGAACAGGCGCGGATCGGGCTCGGGAAAGCTGGTGCCGCACGACGGGCAGGCGCGCTTGACCGAGAAATGCTGTTGCTGCAGTTCGCTGTCGAGCGCCTCGTGCAGCTTGTCTACCGGCCACACCATGCTCAGCACGCCCTGGCCGTGCTCCAGCGCGCTTTTCACGGCCTGGCGCAGGGCCGCTTCGTTGTCGGGGTCGACCACCAGGTCGGCCACCGGCAGTTCGATGGTGTGTTCTTTGTAGCGGTCCAGGCGCGGCCAGGGGCTGACCGGAATGAAGGCGCCATCGACCCGCAGGTGCGTGTGGCCCTTGGCGCCGGCCCACTTGGCCAGGTCGGTGTAATAGCCCTTGCGCGCCGTGACCAGCGGCGCCAGCAGGCCGATGTGCTGGCCTTTGTGCTCGCGCAGCAGGCGCGCCACGATCTGGTCGGCGTTCTGCGGCTCTACCGCCACCTGGCAGTCGGGGCAATACTGCGTGCCCAGCTTCACGTACAGCAGCCGCAGGAAATGGTGGATTTCGGTCATGGTGGCCACGGTCGACTTGCGGCCGCCGCGGCTGGTGCGCTGTTCGATGGCCACCGTGGGCGGTATGCCGAAAATGGCGTCCACATCCGGCTTGCCGGCAGGCTGGACGATGGCGCGCGCATAGGCATTGAGCGATTCCAGGTAGCGCCGCTGCCCTTCGTTGAACAGGATGTCGAAGGCCAGCGTGGACTTGCCCGAGCCCGATACGCCGGTGATCACCGTGAACTTGTCGTGCGGGATCTCGACGTTGACGTTCTTCAGGTTGTGTTCGCGCGCATTGCGGATCTCGATGGCGCGCGCTTCGCGCCGGCGGCGCATCACCGATTGCAGCGGCGTGCCCGCATCGGCGTTGTAGACCGCCACCGGTTCGGCAATGACCGGGGCCAGCCCGGCCTGCTCGGCGATCTGCGCGTCGGCGTCGCTGCTGACCGCCACATCGCCCGGCAGCACGCTGACAGCATATTCGCGCAGCGCGGCGCCAGTATGTGAACGCGGGTTGTCCATCAGGTCTTGGGGCGTGCCCACACCCACCACCAGGCCGCCCGCATCGCCGCCTTCGGGGCCCAGGTCGATCAGCCAGTCGGCCGCGAGGATCACGTCGAGGTTGTGCTCGATGACCAGCAGCGTGTGGCCGGCCGCCAGCAGCTTGCGGAAGGCCCGCATCAGGCGCGCCACGTCGTCGAAGTGCAGGCCGGTGGTGGGCTCGTCGAACAGGAACAGGCTGCCTTTCTTGGCCACCTTGGCTGTCGAGATGCCGCTGCGCGCCGCCTCGGCCAGGTGGCCGGCCAGTTTCAGGCGCTGGGCCTCGCCGCCCGACAGGGTGGGCACCGGCTGCCCCAGCCGCACGTATTCCAGGCCCACGTCGGCCAGCGGCGCCAGGCCGGTCTGCACGTCGCGCAGCCCCTTGAAGAATTCCAGCGCCTCGCTCACGGTCATTTCCAGCACCTGGTCGATCGAGGCACTTTTGCCCAGATGCTCGACGCGCACCTCCAGCACTTCGGGCCGGAAGCGCCGTCCGTCGCAGTCGGGACAGCGCAGGTATACGTCGGACAGGAACTGCATCTCGACGTGCTCGAAGCCGGTGCCGCCGCAGGTGGGGCACCGGCCGTCGCCGCTGTTGAAGCTGAAGGTGCCGGGGGTATAGCCGCGTTCTTTCGACACCGGCGCCTGCGCGAACAGCTTGCGGATGGCGTCGAAGGCGCCCACGTAGCTGGCCGGGTTCGAGCGCGCGGTCTTGCCGATGGGGGTCTGGTCCACCATGACCACGTCGGCGATCTGCTCGGCGCCCAGCAGGCGCTCGAAGGCGCCGGGCGCTTCGGAAGGCTTGCCCTGGTGCTTCAGCAGGGCGGGGTACAGCACGTCTTGCACCAGGGTCGATTTGCCCGAGCCCGATACGCCGGTCACGCACACCAGGCGGCCCAGCGGCAGTTCCACCGAGACGTTGCGCAGGTTGTGCGCCGTGGCGCCTTGCAGCAGCAGGCGCGGCGTGTTGGCCGCCACCGGCATGGGGCGCGGCGCCTCGACGCGCTGGCGTCCGCCCAGGTAGTCGCCGGTCAGCGTGGGCGAAGCGCGCAGTTGCGCCGGCGTGCCGTCGAACACGATGCGGCCGCCGCGCTCGCCGGGACCCGGGCCGATGTCGATGATGCGGTCGGCGGCCACCATGACCTGCGGGTCGTGCTCTACCACCACCAGCGTGTTGCCGGCGTTGCGCAGCCGGTGCATGACTTCGACCACGCGGTGCATGTCGCGCGGGTGCAGGCCGATGGAGGGTTCGTCCAGCACGAACAGCGTGTTCACCAGCGAGGTGCCGAGCGCGGTGGTGAGGTTGATGCGCTGCACCTCGCCGCCCGACAACGTGCGGCTTTGCCGGTCGAGCGTGAGGTAGCCCAGGCCCACGTCGCACAGGAATTTCAGGCGCGCGCGCACTTCGGTGAGCAGCAGGTCGGCGGCGGCATCGAGCGCGCCGGTGAATGAAAGCGTATCGAAGAACGTGCGCACGCGCTCGATGGGCAGCAGCATGACGTCGTGGATCGACAGGCCATCCAGCGATTCGAGTTGTTCGCGGCTCCAGGACGCGCCGGCCGGCATGAAGCGCTGGTAGCGTTCGTCGCCAGGCGGCAGCACCTGGTCGGCCTCGGCCTTGCTGCCCAGGCGCCACAACAGCGCGTCGGGCTTGAGCCGCGCGCCCTGGCAGGTGGGGCAGGGCGTGTAGCTGCGGTATTTCGACAGCAGCACGCGCACGTGCATCTTGTAGGCGCGGCTTTCCAGCCAGGCAAAGAAGCGGTGCACGCCGTACCACTGGGTTTTCCAGGCATTGTTGCCGCCTTTCCAGTCGGGGTCGCCATGCAGCACCCAGTGGCGCTGCGCGTCGGTCATGGCTTTCCAGGGCACCGACATGGGCACGCCGGCGCGCGGCGCGTACTTGGCCATGTCATCCTGGCATTCCTTGAACGACGGTGTCTGCCAGGGCTTGATGGCGCCTTCGCGCAGTGTCTTGTTTTCGTCGGGAATGACCAGGCCGTAGTCAATGCCTATTACGCGCCCGAAACCGCGGCAGGCCTCGCACGCGCCCAGCGGCGAATTGAACGAGAAGCTGCTGGGCAGCGGGTCGGTGTATTCGATGTCGCAGTCGGCGCAGTGCAGGCGGTCGCTGTATTTCCAGACGTGCGCGTCGGCGCCGTCGTCGTCGAGCACGTGCACGGCCATGTGGCCGCCGCCCATGCGCAGCGCGGTGTCCAGCGCTTCCATCAGGCGTTCGCGCTCGGCGCTGGAATGGCGGAAGCGGTCTTGCACCACATGCAGGATGCGGCGCTCGCCTTCGCCGGCGGCAGCCTTGCCTTTGTTCTTGCCTTTGCCGCCGCGCGCGGCCGGCGCGCGTGCGCGGCCGGTTTCTTCGCTGTGCACGCGGGTATAGCCCTGCCGTTCGAGGAAGCCGCGCACTTCTTCTTCGGTGAAATTGGCCGGCACCGCGATGGGAAAGGTGACCACCAGGCGCGGGTCGCCGGCCGCCGGCGCGCGCAACGCCAGCGAGGCCGCGATGGAATCGGGCGTGTCGCGCCGCACTTCTTTGCCGCAGCCGCGGCAATACAGTTTGGCGCCGCGCGCGAACAACAGCTTGAGATGATCGTTCAGCTCGGTCATGGTGCCGACCGTGCTGCGCGAGCTGCGCACCGGGTTGGTCTGGTCGATGGCAATGGCGGGCAGGATGCCCTCGATGCGGTCGACCTGGGGTTTGTCCATGCGGTCGAGGAACTGACGCGCGTAGGGCGAAAACGTTTCGACGTAGCGGCGCTGGCCTTCGGCGTACAGCGTGTCGAACGCCAGCGAACTCTTGCCCGACCCCGACACGCCGGTGATGACCACCAGCTCGCCCGTGGCGAGAGTCAGATCCAGGTTCTTCAGGTTGTTCTGGCGTGCGCCGACGATGCGGATGTGGGAACTCATGGCGTGGGAAGGCGTGGGGCGATGGAGAGGAAGACCCGAAGGCGACAAGAATATCGCTGAAAATATCTGTATATATAAACAGTATCTCAGATTCCCGGATATCCGGGTAGCGCGCCATCGACAGCAGGGCGCGGGCCAGGGATAATGTCTATATTATGAATTTACTGTCCACAATATGGACGAAACCTATTCTACGCCTTCAGCAAGTCCCGCGCCGGGCAATCCGCCCGTAGCCGGCACGGCCGCCTTCGGCAAGTTCATGTGCGTGCTGCAGCATGTTGCCGACGCGGCGCAACCGCCGGGCATGGCCGAGCTGGCCGCGCGCAGCGGCTTTCCGCGCCCCACGGTGTACCGCATCGTGGCGGGCCTGCTCGAACACGGCCTGGTCGCCGCGCAGCCCGACGGCACCTATGTGCTGGGCCCGCGCCTGCTCAGCCTGGCCAGCCGCAGTTGGTCGCGCTTCGACTTGCGCGTGGCCCTGCTGCCAGACTTGCATGCCCTGCGGGACGCCACCGGGCAGACCGTGCACCTGGCGGTGCCGGCTGGCGACGCCATGGTCTATATCGAAAAACTCGACGGCCCGGGGGCCGTGCGCATGGCTTCGCGCATTGGCGGGCAATTGCCGTTGCATTGCAGCGCAGTGGGCAAGGCGTGCCTGGCCACGCTCGAGCCGGCCGCGCTCGATGCCCGCCTGGCCGCTCTGCCACTGCCGCGCCTGACGCCGGCCACCCTGGCCGGCGCCGCCGCCCTGCGCGCCGAGCTGGCGCAGGTGCGCCGCCAGGGCTACGCGGTAGATAATGAAGAAAACGAGCCCGGCATCGTCTGCTACGGCGTGGCGCTGTGCGATGCCAGCGGCCGCGCGGTGGCCGGCGTCAGCGTCAGCACGCTGGCCTTTCACCAGCCGGCCCGGCCGCCATCGGCCTGCATCGATCCCCTGCTGCGGCTGCGCGCCGCGGCGTCCGCCCGCCTGGCCGGCATGCCCGCGCCGCTGGGCAATCCACTCTTGTAACCCTGCCGCGAGATACCCATGAGCTCTTCTTCCGCTTCTATCCCGATGGCGCGCCTGCTGGCCGACCGCGTCGTGCCGGTGCTGCGTTATGCCGACGCCGCCACCGCCGGCTATGCCGCCGAGATCGCCGTGCAGGCCGGCTGCCAGACCCTCGAACTGACCTGGACGATTCCCGGCGTTACCGACCTGGTGCGCGCCCTGCGCGACAAGCATGGCGACGCGCTGACGCTGGGGGTGGGCACGGTGCTCGATGAAGCCCAGGCGCGCGATGCCCTGGTGGCGGGGGCCGATTTCCTGGTGGCGCCGGGCCTGGTGCCCGGCATTGCCGAAATGGCCCACGCGGCTGGCGCCCTGTGCCTGCTGGGTGCCTTCACTCCCAGCGAAGTGCTGGAGGCCCGCCGGGCCGGCGCCGATATCGTGAAGATCTTTCCGGCCGACACCGGCGGCCCGCGCCACCTCGCGGCGCTGAAATCCGTATTCCCCGACACGGTGTTCTGCCCCACCGGGGGCGTCACGCAGCAGAACATGGGCGAATACTTCGCCGCCGGCGCCGGGCTGGTGGGCATCGGCAGCAACCTGTACGACAAGGCCGCCTTTGCCGCGCGCGACACCGCCGCCCTGGTGCGCCAGATCGTCCGCACCCGCGAGGCCGCTCATGGCTGATTTCGACATCGTCGGGCTGGGCGAGCCGCTGATCGAGTTCAACCAGACCCGCGCCGGCGATCCCCATTACCTGCAGGGGTTTGGCGGCGACACATCCAACGCTGTGATCGCGGCCGCGCGGCAGGGCGCGCGCTGCGCCTACCTGACGCGGGTGGGCGCCGACGCGTTCGGCGACCAGCTGCTGCAACTGCTGCGCGGCGAACAGGTCGACACCGCGGGCGTGCGGGTCGACCCCGACGCCCATACCGGCGTGTATTTCGTGCAGCATGGCCCCGACGGCCACGTATTCAGTTACCTGCGCCGCGATTCGGCGGCCAGCCGCATGCAGCCGTCCGACCTGGACGGCGCGCCGCTGTCGCGCTGTCGCTACCTGCACGTGTCGGGCATCAGCCTGGCCATCAGCGCCAGCGCTTGCGACACCGTGTTCGAAGCCATCGGGCGCACGCGCCAGGCGGGCGGGCAGGTGAGCCTGGATTCCAACCTGCGCCTGCGCCTGTGGCCGGTGGCGCGCGCGCGAGCCATTCTGCGCGAGGCGCTGGCCATGGCCGACCTGTTCCTGCCCAGCCTTGACGATCTGCGCCACCTGACCGGCCACGACGACCCGCAGCGTACCCTGGACTGGATTCGCGCCGCCGGCGCGCCCGGCGTGGTGGTGCTGAAACTGGGCAAGGACGGCGCGCTGGTCGATGACGGCCAGGCCCGTACCCCGGTGCCGGGCCTGGCCGTCAAGGCGGTGGACGCCACCGGCGCTGGCGACTGCTTCGCCGGCAACTTGCTGGCGCGGCGCTGCGCCGGCGACGACTGGCTGGCCGCCGTGCGCTACGCCAACGCGGCGGCGGCGCTGTCCACCACGGGCTACGGCGCCGTCGAGCCGCTGCCGCGCCCCGATGCCGTGCGGGCCTTGCTGGCTGACGGAGGGGCGGCCGGCTGAGCGGCGGCCGTCGTTGCCCGGGAAGGCGGGGTAGCGGTTTGGCGGCCAGGCCGTTTCGGGCTAGAATGCCGAGTTATCCCAGTTTTTGCCGCCAGCCTGTGGCCCCCGGTACCGCACCGGGCACGTCGGGCGGGTTTGGGCACCATCGAACCTTACCGGAGAACCATCATGGCTGAGCGCAAACGCGTGCGTCGCAACACCCTGGAACGCCGTTGCCTGGGCAAGGCTTTCAAGCGCTTGTTCGTCAACTCGCCCAAAGGCGTGTTCAAGATGCTGGAAAAAATCAAGCGTGTGTAATGGCGTGTAATTGCGGGCGTGTAATTGCGGGCGTGTAATTGCGGGCGTGTAATTGCGCGTGGCGTGTAATCGCGCGTGTATTACAGGTCTGATTGCCCGCTTTGATAAAAAACCGCCGGTCTTCCGGCGGTTTTTTTTCGCCTGTCGCGGGAAACAGGGCAGACAGAGCAGGCCGCGCCAGCTGTCTGCCCGGCGCCGTGCGCACCGCGCTATTACGCCTGCGGCACATGCACGCCCGGCACGCCCAATTCGTCTAGCGTGGGCACGTCTTTCAACGCCTCGGAGCGATGTCCGCCGGCCAGCGCCAGGGCCTTGACTTTGCCCGACGCCAGGAGAGGGTAGGCGCTGAGCGCGCGGCCGGGCTTAGTCGGCTGGGTCCAGCCAGGGCCGCAGGAATTCCATGAATACCCGCGTCTTGGCCGGCACCACGGGCGACGGGAAAATCGCGAATACCGGCAGCGGCTCGGTGCTCCAGCCGGGCAGTATCTGCCGCAGCGCGTTGCGGCCAATAATAGGCGCCAGCGCCCGGCAGTTCGGCAGCCGCGTGATGCCCAGCCCCAGCCCGGACAGCGTGCCGATGACGCTGATGTTGTTACCCGCGATGGAACCCTGCACCGTGACGCGCTCGGTGCGGTCGCCGTTGCGCAGTGTCCATACCGAATGCTCGCGATCGATGGCCGTGCGCAGGCATTCGTGGGCCGACAGGTCGGCCGGCTGCCGCGGCTCGCCGTGGGTCTGCAGATAATCGGCCGATGCGTACAGGTAGCTGTCCAGTGTGGCGATTTGCTGCACCGTCGGGTCTTCCGTGGCAAGCTCGGCCGCCACTTGCTCGCGGCCGAACCGCAACGCGACATCGAAGGGGCCGCCCTGTGAGTTCTCGGTCGGTTTCAGGCTGAGGTCGAATTCGCATTCCAGGTCGGGGTAGCGTTCAGTGAACGCCTGGAGCGCTTCGGGCAGCAGCCAGATGGCCATGCTGTAGGGAATGGAGATGCTCAGGCGCCCTTGTGGGCGCGCCGACAGCGTCAGCAACTGTTCGTGCGCGAGACGCGCCTCGTCGACCAACCCCTGGCAGCGGCGCAGGTATGCCGCGCCGGCGTCGGTAAGTTCCAGGCGCCGCGTATTGCGGTTGATGAGTCGCAATCCGATGGCCTGTTCCAACTGGCCGATGCGGCGCGATAGGGTGGAAGTCGGCATGGACAGCGCGCGCGCGGCCATGCTGAAACTCTTGCGGCGGGCGACTTCAACGAACAGCGCAATATCGTTCAACTGGATGGGACTGGATTCCATGGCTATTCCGTATGAGCCGCCCGAGTTTACCGCCGGCCGCGTGAGTTCCGGATCGCCGCGACGCGGGGGCCATTACCGTATTCGGTATAAATATGGAAAAACAAGACAAATTTGTTTGCAAAATGGACGAGCCTCGATGAGTTGGTTTCTCGCATATCCCATACACTGGAGCCCTTGTTTTTACCCATAATCAATTAGACCGTCGCCTTAGACCGTCGCAGTTTGTCCTGTCGCGAACCGGCTCCAGCGCATGAGTGACCCGCATCACATGTTCACGGTACTGACGCCCACCTACAACCGGGCCGCCACGTTGTACCGTGTGTATGAATCCCTACGGCGGCAGACCTGTCGTGACTTCGAATGGCTGGTCGTGGATGATGGTTCCACTGACCGCACCCACGAGGCCGTGCTCGCCTGGCAGGCGCAGGCCGATTTCCCCATTCGCTACGTGTGGCAGAAAAACCGCCACAAGAAAACCGCATTCAATCGCGGCGTGCGCGAGGCGCGCGGCGAGTTCGTGGTCACGCTGGATAGCGACGACGAAATTCCGCCGCGGGCGCTGCAGATCCTGCAAGAAGCCTGGGACGCTATTGCACCCGGGCAGCGCGAGGGTTATGTGGGCGTGACCGGCCTGTGCGCCCGCCCCGACGGTACCATCGTGGGCGACGCCTTTCCTCAGGATGTTTTCGATACGTCGGCGGTCGAGATGTATTTCCGCCATCGCATCAAGGGCGAGAAATTCGGCAGCATGCGCACCGACGTTTTGCGCCGCTTCCCGTTTCCCGAAGACGTGGAAGGCTTCGTGCCCGAAAGCCTGATCTGGTGGGCCATGGCGCGCGCCGGCTATCTGAACCGCTGCATCAACCAGGTGGTGCGCATCTACCATCCCAGCCCCGATGGCCTGAGCCGCGGCGCCGTGTCGGTGCGCAACAATGCGCAGGGCCTGTACCTGCTGGCCTGGGACATCCTGGAACACCACATGGACTGGTTCCGCTACCGGCCCAAGGAATTCCTGATGGCCGCCGCGCGCTACACGCGGTTCCGGCTCGACCTGAAGTATTCCGGCCTGCCTACCGCCGTGCAGGCCTACCGCCTGACGGTTCCCTCCGCGAGGGCCCTGGTGGCCGTGATGTGGCCGCTGGGCTACGCGCTGTATTGGCGCGACCGGCGGCGCGGGCTGGCGTAGCCGGCCGGCGCGACCTCAGCGCGGGCCGGGGCCGCCGGGCCCGACCTCGTCGCCATCTTCGTCTTCATCGTCCTCGTCATCGTCGTCGTCATCATCCGGCAGCGGCTCGTCGGTCAGCGCGAACGGCAGCACATCGGCCAGATCATCAGACCAGGCGGCCTCTTCGCCGGATTGATCCAGCTTCACGAAGCGCTCGCCCTCGGCCAGGGTGATCTGCACGGCCCACAGGTACAGGCAGTCGTACGCGTCGTTGTCGGCCGGGTCCAGGCCGCCGCGATTGCCCAGCAGGCGGGCTTGCGGGCCGCCTAGCTGCACGTGGGGCTGGTCGTCGGCGACGGCGCCCTGGGCCAGCGGCACGCCGAAGGTGACCCACTCGGTGCCCTCGTCGCCGAGCACAACCTCGGCCAGCACGGGTTTGCCCATATAGGCGCTGAGCGCGTCGGCGGTCTTGGCCAGCATGTCGAGTTCTTGCGGGCTGAAGTGCCCCGGCGAGGCGGGCGTAGGGGTGGAAGCGGACATGAAAATTCCTGTCAGGGCGCGGCCGGGCCGCGCAAATGCGTGAATGCCGCCATTGTCGCGCGTTTCCGCCGATGTTTCCCGGCCCTGGCGGCCAGGGCGCTAATATCGCGGCTTTGCTTCACGCTTTGCCTGTTTCATGCCCGATGCCTCTCCCGCGCCGTCCGCGCGCCATATGTTGCTGCCGCTCATGGCGGCGCTGATCTGGTCCTTGAACATGGTAGTGACCAAGATGGCGGCCAGCGTCATCGAGCCGGCTGCCATCGGCTTCTACCGCTGGGTGCTGGCGGCGCTGCTGCTGACGCCGTTCGCGCTGCCGCGCGTACTGCGCAACTGGCACGCCATCGCGCCCCACCTGGGCAAGCTGGCCGTGCTGGGCGCGCTGGGCATGGCCTTGTACCAGGGCCTGACCTATGTCGCGGCCGCCACCACCACCGCCACCAATATGGGCATCATTACCGCCATGGTGCCGCTGCTCACGATCATCCTGGGCAGCCTGGTGCTGCGCGAGCGCCCCGCGGCCACGGCGGTGCTGGGCGGCGCCTTGTCGCTGGCGGGCCTGGGCGTGCTGCTGGGCGAGGGCGATCCGCTGCGCCTGCTCGAAGTGGGCGGCAGCTTTGGCGACGCCCTGATGGGGCTGGCGGCGCTGGCTTACGCCATGTACGGCGTGCTGCTGCGCCGCTGGCCTTTGCCGATAGGCATGTGGCAGTCCCTGTACGTGCAGGTGCTGTTCGGCATCGCGCTGCAGTTGCCGTCGTTTCTGCTGGCCCCGGCCTCGCCGCTGAATGCCGGCAACATCCCGCTGGTGCTGTACGCGGGCATTTTCCCGTCTTTGTTCGCGCCCTATCTGTGGATGCAGGGCGTGCGCCACCTGGGCCCCAACCGCACCAGCATTTTCCTGAACCTGATGCCGGTGGCCACCGTGGCCATTGCCGCCGTCATGCTGGGCGAGGTGCCGCATGCGTACCACGTGGCGGGCGGCCTGATGGCGCTGGCCGGCGTCAGCCTGGCGCAGTGGCGCCCGCGCCGGACGGCGCCGCGCTAGCCCGGGAGGAGGGCAGCGGCCCGATCCGGCCTACAATCATTGCTTCCCCTTGATTCATCTTTTGCATACGAGCCCATGGCCCAATACGTCTACACCATGAACCGCGTTGGCAAGATCGTGCCGCCCAAGCGGCAGATCCTGCGCGATATTTCCCTTTCGTTTTTCCCCGGTGCCAAGATCGGCGTGCTGGGCCTGAACGGCTCGGGCAAGTCGACGCTGCTCAAGATCATGGCCGGCGTCGACAAGGAAATCGAAGGCGAAGCCGTGCCCATGCCGGGCCTGAACATCGGCTACCTGCCGCAAGAACCGCAGCTCGATCCGGCCCACACCGTGCGCCAGGCCGTCGAAGAAGGGCTGGGCGCGGTGGTGCAGGCCAAGAAGCGCCTGGATGAAGTCTACGCGGCGTATGCCGAGCCCGACGCCGATTTCGACGCGCTGGCCGCCGAGCAGGCCGAGCTCGAAGCCGTCATCGCGGCGGCGGCTTCCAGTGGCGCCGACGACATCGAGCACCAGATGGAAATCGCCGCCGACGCGCTGCGCCTGCCGCCCTGGGACGCTACGGTGGGCAATCTGTCGGGCGGTGAAAAGCGCCGCGTGGCGCTGTGCCGGCTGCTGCTGTCCAAGCCCGACATGCTGCTGCTGGACGAACCCACCAACCACCTCGACGCCGAAAGCGTCGAATGGCTGGAGCAGTTCCTGCACAAGTTTCCGGGCACGGTGGTGGGCGTTACCCACGACCGCTACTTCCTCGACAACGCGGCCGAGTGGATTCTCGAACTCGATCGCGGCCATGGCATTCCCTGGAAGGGCAACTACAGCTCGTGGCTCGAACAGAAGGAAGCGCGCCTCAAGCAGGAAGAAGCCGCCGAATCCGCGCGCCAGAAAACCATCAAGAAAGAACTCGAGTGGGTGCGCCAGAATCCCAAGGGCCGCCAGGCCAAGGCCAAGGCGCGCCTGTCGCGCTTTGAAGAGCTGTCTTCGTACGAATACCAGAAGCGCAACGAAACCCAGGAAATCTTCATTCCCGTGGGCGAACGCCTGGGCAATGAGGTCATCGAGTTCAACAACGTCAGCAAGGCCTATGGCGACCGCCTGCTGATCGACAACCTCAGTTTCAAGGTGCCGCCGGGCGCTATTGTTGGCATCATCGGCGCCAACGGCGCCGGCAAGTCGACGCTGTTCCGCATGATCGCCGGGCGCGAGCAACCCGATTCGGGCACCATCGCCATCGGCCAGACCGTGAAGCTGGCTTTCGTCGACCAGTCGCGCGATTCGCTGCAAGACAACAAGACCGTGTTCGACGCGGTGTCCGACGGCGCCGACCTGCTCACCGTGGGTAAGTTCGAGATGTCCTCGCGCGCATACCTGGGCCGCTTCAACTTCAAGGGCGCCGACCAGAACAAGATCGTCGGCCAGTTGTCGGGCGGCGAGCGCGGCCGGCTGCACCTGGCCAAGACCCTGATCGCCGGCGGCAACGTGCTGCTGCTCGACGAGCCGTCCAACGACCTGGACGTGGAAACCCTGCGCGCGCTCGAAGACGCGCTGCTGGAATTCCCCGGCTGCGTCATGGTGATCAGCCACGACCGCTGGTTCCTCGACCGCATTGCCACGCACATTCTGGCCTTCGAAGGCGATTCGCAGGTGGTGTTCTTCGACGGCAACTACCAGGAATACGAAGCCGACAAGAAGCGCCGGCTGGGCGAAGAGGGCGCCAAGCCGCGCCGCCTGCGCTACAAGGCCCTGAAATAACGGCGTGCCCCGGCCCTTTCCGGGCCGGGGCGCATCGCGCGGCGAACGACTGAAACGAGGCCCCCATGCTGCTGCAAGCCACCGATTCGACGCTGCTGATCGTCGACATGCAGGAACGCCTGATGCCGGCCATCGCGCACGGCGCCGAGCAGGCCGGAGTTGTCGAGCGGCTGGCGCAGGGCGCGCGCCTGCTGGATGTTCCGGTGGTCGCCACCGAGCACGCCAGCGACGCCCTGGGCCACACCATCGAGCCATTGCGCGGCCTGACGCAGGCGGTATTTCAAAAACGGCATTTTTCCGCGGCTCGCGAGCCCGGCTTCGATGCCTGGTTGCCCGCCGCGCGACGCAGCGTGCTGGTGGTCGGATGGGAGGCGCATGTCTGTGTGCTGCAAACCATTGTGGGGCTGCTCGAACTGAATTACCGAGCAGTGCTGGTGTCCGATGGCGTCGGCTCGCGCCGGCCCGCCGACCAGCACGCGGGCATGCGCCGCATGCGCGCCGCGGGGGCCACCGTGGTCACCGCCGAAATGGCTTTGTTCGAGTGGATGGAGAGCTGCGACCATCCCCGCTTCCGCGACGTGTTACGTTTAGTGAAATAAGCCGCCCGCCGGGCAACATCTACGCCCGTTATCCTGTCCGTGGCCTACCCATGGATACAATTTATGGGCATCCCTAACAGCACAATGCGGCGCTTTTTGCGATTCTGAAGGTTCAAAAGTTTGTAGGGGACGCCGTAGTGCCTGCTTGTCTGGCCCAGTCTGATTCCAGCGCGTTGTCCCAGGCACAAAAAACAGGAGCCTCATCATGATGAAAATCGGAACCTTCGCAAAAATCAGTACAGCCATTGTGTTGGCGGCATCCGTCGCGGGATGCTCGTCGTGGGACAGCATGAACCGCCGCCAGAAAAGCACGGTCGGAGGCGCCGCCATCGGCGGTGTGGCCGGCGCGGTGATCAGCGGCGGCGGCGTCCTGGGCACGGTGGGGGGCGCCGCGCTAGGCGGCATCATCGGCGACCAGGTCGGCAAGTAAGCCGCGCCCGTCTCGCGGGCAACCCAGGGCCTGAGCCCGGCGTCGCGCCGGCTCAGGCCCTTTGCTTTGCGTTGCCCGCCCAGTGTCCGCCCGCGACGGCGGGCCGCGGCCTGCGGTTCATTCGCCGTTGGTGACGAGAATGATGCGCGACACCAGTTCGGCGGTGTTCTTGGCGTTGAGCTTGCGCATCAACCGGCCCCGGTGCACCTCGACCGTGCGGTGCGAAATGCCCAGCTCGGATGCGGTTTCCTTGCAGGTGAGCCCGTTGACGATGAAGCCCGCGATTTCCTGTTCGCGCGGCGTCAGCGAGGCCGTCTTGCTGGGCCGGTGCTGGATGCGGTCGAAGTTCCAGATCATCAGGCTGAAGGGGTCTTGCGGCGTCAGCGTGACGCCGCGCGCACGGGCCCAGAAAATTTCTTTGCTGCGATGCTGCATGAAGCGCTCGTCTTCATACGCGGTGTTGTGGCGCAGCGCGTTCAGGCAGCGTTCGCCGATTTCGTAGTAGTCGGCGCTGCACGGATAGAGCTTCAGGATGAGCTCGCCGGTGAGTTCTTCGACCGAATAGCCGAACAACGACGCGAACGCCTTGTTGCAGCGCAGGATGCGCCGATGCTCGGTCATGATCAGCGGCGAGGGCGATTCGCGGAACGCCAGTTCTTCCAGTTGTGTCTCAGTCATATGCGTAGAACTACGTATGTTGATACGTGTGTGCACTTATAGACGTACGTATGGCGAGTGCCCATCATATGCCAAAAGAACCGTCATGCGGAGGAGCATCATGAACAGGCACACCGTTTCGCTGGTCGGCAGCGGCCACACCAAATTCGGCCGGCTCGACGCGCTCAGGCTCGAAGACCTCATCGTCAGCGCGGCGCGCGAAGCCATGGACGACGCGGGCGTGCCCGCCAGCGAAGTCGACGCGGTCTTTCTCGGGCACTTCAATTCCGGCATGGTCAGCGACGGCTTTGCATCGTCGCTCATTCACCAGGCCTCGCCCGACCTGCGGTTCAAGCCGGCCGTGCGCTGCGAGAACGCCTGCGCGTCCGGCGCCGCCGCAATCGCCGCCGGCGTGGCGGCCATCCAGGCCGGCCAGGCCGAGATCGTGCTGGTGGTGGGCGCCGAAAAAATGACCCACAACACCACGGCCGACGTCACGCGCGCGCTGGCGGGCGCCGGCTACCAGAACGACGCCGACGAAGCCGCGCTGAGTTTTCCGCAGGTCTTCGCGCGGGCCGCGCAAGAATACACGCGCCGCTACCGCGATCCGCTGCCGGCCATGGCCGCCATTGCGTCCAAGAACCACGGCAATGCCATGCGCAACCCGCTGGCGCAAATGCACCGGGCGCTCGACGTCGAGGCCTGCAACACGGTGTCGGACCGCAATCCCCTGATCGCGCCGCCGCTGCGGCTGACCGACTGCTCGCTGGTCACTGACGGCGCGGCCGCGGTCATACTGGCCAGCGCCGAGCGGGCGCGCAGTTTTCCGCGCGAAGTCGCCCTGCGCAGCCTGGCGCATGTCAGCGACCTGCTGCCCATGTCCGCGCGCGATTTCCTGGCCTTCGAAGGGCCGCGCAAGGCCATCGGCGACGCCCTGGCCGGCGCCGGCATCCAGCTTCGCGACCTGGATTTCGCCGAAGTGCACGACTGCTTCACCATCGCCGAATTGCTCATCTACGAAGCCATGGGGCTGGCGCCGGCAGGCGAGGGACACCGCGTGCTGGACGACGGCACCGTCATGCGCGGCGGCGCGCTGCCGGTGAACCTGTCTGGCGGCCTGAAGGCCAAGGGGCATCCGGTGGGCGCCACGGGCGTGTCCATGCATGCGCTGGGTTTCCGCCAGCTTACCGGGCGCGCGGGCGAGATGCAGGTCGACGGCGCGTCGCTCGGCCTGGTGTTCAACATGGGGGGCGCGGCGGTGGCCAATTACGCCTCGGTTCTTGAAGCAAAGCGGGCGTAGGCCAATGAATGTCGCCAATTGGCTCCATGCGCGGGCCTTGCAGACCCCGGCCGCCCCGGCCCTGTTCCACGGCGCCGAGTGCCGCGCCGATTACCGCCAGTTCGCCGCGCGCGCGGCGGCGCTGGGCGCCGCCATGGTCAGCCGCCATGGCGTGCGTGCGGGCGACCGCGTTGCGTTGTACATGCCGAACCGTGTCGAGTACCTGGTTGCCATGTACGCCGCATGGTGGGCCGGCGCGGTCATCGTGCCCATCAACTACAAGCTGCACGTAAAAGAGGCAGCCTGGATCGCCGCCGACGCCCAGGCCGCGTTGCTGGTCACCGACGCCGGCAGCCAGTTCGAGCCTGGCCTGCTGCCCGAGGGATGCCGCGAACTGGGAGTGGATACCAGCGAGTTCGAGGCCGCGATGCGCGCGGCCGATGCGTTCGGCGCGCCCGCGCCGGTCGAGCCCGGCGCGCTGGCCTGGCTGTTCTATACGTCGGGCACCACCGGTCGGCCCAAAGGGGTCATGCTCAGCCACGACAATCTCGTCGCCATGGCGCTGTGCTACCCGTACGACGTCGACAGCGTGTCGGCCGCCGACGCCTGGCTTTACGCGGCGCCCATGTCGCATGGCGCGGGCCTGTACAACTTCATGTTCGTGCGCGCCGGGGCGCGCCACGTGGTGCCGGCATCGCGGGGCTTCGACAGCACCGAGATCTTCGACCTGGCCCGCCAGCTGCGCGACATCTGCCTGTTCGCCGCGCCCACCATGATCAAGCGCATGGTCCGCGAGGCGCCCGCCCGCGTCACCGGGCTGCGCACCATCGTGTGCGGCGGGGCGCCCCTGTATGCCGCCGACCTGGTCCAGGCGCTGGACGCGCTCGGCCCCGTTCTGGCGCAAATCTACGGCCAGGGCGAAAGCCCCATGACCATCACGGCGATGCGCAAAGACGCCATTGCCGATCGCGGCCAGCCGCGCTGGGCCGAGCGCATCGCCTCGGTGGGCACGGCCCAGTCCTGCATGGAAGTGCGGGTGGTCGACGCGTCATTTAACGACCTGCCCGCCGGCGAATGCGGCGAGGTCGTGGCGCGCGGCCCGGCGGTCATGAGCGGATACTGGCGCAATGAAGCCGCGTCCCGGCAGGCCCTGGCCGATGGCTGGCTGCGCACGGGCGATATCGGGTTCCTGAGCGACGACGGCTTCCTGACGCTGACCGATCGCTCGAAAGACGTGATCATCTCGGGCGGCACCAATATCTACCCGCGCGAGGTCGAAGAAGTCATCGCCCGCCATCCCGACGTATTCGAGGTGGCGGTGGTCGGTGCGCCGCACCCGGAATGGGGCGAAGAGGTGGTGGCGTTCGTGGTGGCCCGCCCGGGCGGCAAGCCCCTGGATGCGGCCGCGCTCGAGGCCTGGTGCCGCGCCGAGATGGCCTCGTTCAAGAAGCCCCGGCGCTACGAGTTCTGCGCCGACCTGCCCAAGAACAGCTACGGAAAGATACTCAAGACGGATTTGCGGGCGCGCGCGAAATCGGGCGCCCTGGCGGTTTAGACCTGTCGCGGGTCATACGAGGCGCAACCACGCGCCCATAATCAGGAGGAGTCATGAAACGTCGTGAATTCATCAAGGCCAGCGGTCTGCTGGCGGGCGCCGGCGCACTGGGTGGCTTGGGCGGGGTGGCGCATGCCAAGGACAAGGTCACGTTCAAGTTCGACAGCTACGTGTCCGAGACCGCCGGGCCGTCGTGGCTGGACAGGTGGTTCCTGGACCAGCTGGAAAAACGTTCCGGCGGGGTCGTGAAGGTGCGCCGCTATTGGGCCGCCTCGCTGAACAAGGTGGGCGAACACCTGCCGGCGGTGCGCGACAACACCTCGGAAATGAGCCTGATCTCGCCGGGATACTACCAGGCCGACCTGCCCGTGACGCGCGGCCTGGAATGGTACTTCCGCATGAACCGGGCCGACGCCCTGCTGCAGGTGTGCCGCGACGTGTACGGCGAATTCCAGCCGCTGCGCGACGAATGGGAAAAGCGCCACCGCGCCAAGGTCATGTACTGGACCAACTGGAACTACGCGCCGCTGATCACGCGCACGCCGATCAAATCGCTGGACGACATCAAGGGCAAGCGCATCCGCGGTTACGGCGTGGCCACCGACGTCATCGAGCGCCTGGGCGGAACGGCGGTGCCCATGGCCGCGCCCGAGGTGTACACGGCGCTGGAACGCGGCGTGCTCGACGGCGTATATGGTTTCGACTTCATCACGGCGGTGGCCTACAAGCTGCATGAAATCGCGCCGCACTTCACCGACATCGGCGACGGCCCGCACGCGCCCGCTGCCACGGTCATCAACGTCGATGCCTGGGGCGCATTCCCGGCCCAGGTGCAGGCCACCTGCAACGAACTGGTAGACGAAATCTACGGCGGCCAGTATTCCACCATCATGAACAAGGTGCTGCGCGACTACGTAAAGAAGGCCACGAGCGAAGGCGTGAAGTTCCATGTGCTGGACGACGCGCAGAAGCAGTCGGCCAAGGCGCTGATCCAGCCGGCGCAGGTGAACAACTGGATCGACAGCGTGGCCGCGCCCGCCGGCATCGACGGCAAGCGCATGCAGGCGCTGATCGACCAGGCTATCGCCAAGCACGACGCCAAGGGCACGCTGCTGCGTCCTTCCGAAATCGCGCTGCAGGCCTGATCCGGCACCGGGCCCCTCGCCCGCGCCCGCCGGGCGCGGGCGGGCCTCGCGCGGGCGCAACCTTGATGGGAGGGCCGCATGCGGCAACTCGAAAATTTCTTCAGATTGGTATCGAACCTGTTCGGCGCCGTCTCGCTGGTTTTCCTGATGTTCCTGATGCTGGGCACCACCCTGGACGCGGCGGCCCGGGGGATATGGGGGCGGCCGATTTCCGGCGTGTTTGAACTGGCCGAGCTCAGCATGGTGCTGGTGGTGTTCCTGGGCCTGGGCTGGACCATGCTCGACAACGCGCACATCCGGGTCACCTTGCTGGTGGAGCGCATGCCGCCCTGGGCCGCGCGCATCGCCGAGACGCTTTCCTGGGGCTTCGCCGCGCTGTTGCTGCTGATCCTGGCGGTGCCGTCCACGCAGGACGCGGCGCACTCGTTCGCCATCCGGGAGTTTCGCTGGGGGTACATCGAATTCCCGATCTGGTGGGCCAAGATCGTGCTGGCGGTGGGGCTGTGGTTCGGCTTCCTGCAGCTTGCCTTTCACACACTGTACGTGGCGCTGCGGGGGCAACCCGCCCAACCCGCGCAGGGCCCTGCCACAGCCACGGCGGGCGCCGGCGTTCGCATCGAGCCCTGACGGGCGCGCCAGGGGAAACAACCATGGATGATTTCGTTGTCGCGACCGCGGTCGCAACGTGCCTGATCTTCGTCTTGATGGCGATCGGCACGCCGGTGTTCGCCGCCTTGGGCCTGGCGGGCGTGGCCGGCATTGTCATGATCGAAGACCTGGGCTTCGTACTGAACCGCCTGAAGGCCTTTTCCTATCACCAGTCGGCGTCCTACCTGCTGACGGTGGTGCCGCTGTTCATCCTGATGGGGGCTTTCGCCCATCATGCCGGCGTGGGGCAGAAACTGTTCGGTGTGGCGCGCAAGTGGGTGGGGCATCGGCCGGGCGGCCTGGCCATGGCCAGCATTCTTACCTGCGCCGGCTTTGCCGCCACATCGGGCTCGAGCGTGGCGACGGCCGCCACGGTGGGCTCGGTGGCCATCCCCGAGATGCGCAAGGCCGGGTACGACCCCCGCCTGTCCGCCGGCGCGGTGGCCGCGGGCGGCGTGCTGGGCGTGCTGATACCGCCCAGCGTGCTGCTTATTTTCTATGCCGCGCTGACCGAAGTGTCAGCGGGCAAGATGCTGGTGGCCGGCGTGGTCCCGGGCATCCTATCCACCTTGGTGTTCATGGCCGGCATCTGGGTGCTCAGCCGCGCCACGGGCGCCGCCGGGGCCACCGTGCCCGCCGAGCGCTGGGGCCGGCGCATTGCGTCGCTGGCCGACGCATGGCAGGTGCTGCTGTTGTTCATCGTGGTGCTGGGGGGCATTTATCTGGGCTTCGTGACGCCCACCGAAGCCGGCGCGGTCGGTGCGTTTGCGGCGTTCGTGATGCTGCTGGCCTCGCGCCAGGCGCGGCCCTTCCTGAAGACCCGGCTGCTCGAGAGCTGCCGTTCGGCCATCACGACCACGGTGATGATCCTGTTCACCATGATCGGGGCGGGCATATTCAGCTACTTCCTGAGCCTGGCGCAGATTCCCCAGTTGATCGCCACCGCGGTGGTCGATGCCGACGTGCCGCCCCTGGCCGTGATTTTCCTGCTGCTGGCGGTGTATTTTCCGCTGGGCATGTTCCTGGATGCCTTCTCGATGCTGGTCATCACGTTGCCCATCATGTTTCCGACCGTCGTGTCGCTGGGCTACGACCCCATCTGGTTCGGCATCCTGGCCGTGAAAATGTGCGAAATCGGCCTGATCACGCCTCCCATGGGCCTGAACGTATACGTCATCGCGGGCATAGACCGCGGCACGTCGCTGACCCAGATATTCCGGGGCGCGTGGTGGTTCGTGGCGATGGAAATCGTCACCACGCTGATTCTTTTCTTCTTTCCGGCCATTGTGACTTTTCTGCCGGAAAACATGCTCGGCAAATGAATACCGTGCCGGGACCAACAAGGAGCGAGAGACATGGCAGGGCGACTGGCAGGCAAGACGGCGGTGGTGATGGGAGCAGGGTCCGTGGGGCCCGGCTGGGGTAACGGCAAGGCGGCTGCGGTGCTGTTCGCCCGCGAGGGGGCCGCCGTGGTGTGCGTAGACATCAACATCGAGGCCGCGCAGGACACCGCGCGCCTGATCGAAGGCGAGGGCGGGCGCGCGCTGGCGCTGCGCGCCGACGTCACGCAACTGGCCGACATCGCGGCCGTGCAGCGCGAGGCCGTGGCGGCTTTCGGCAAGGTCGACATCCTGAACAACAACGTGGGCATCTTGAGCGTGGGCGGCGTGGTCCAGACCGACGAAAGCGAATGGGACCGCGTTTACGCCATCAATCTGAAAAGCTGCTTTCTGGCAATGAAGCAGTTCATTCCCGCCATGCGGGAGCAGGGCGGCGGGTCGATCATCAATATTTCGTCCATCGCGTCGTTGCGCTACACGGGCGTGCCGTATGTGACGTATTCCACCACGAAGGCCGCCATGAACCACCTGACCCGGACCACGGCGGTGGAATATGCCAAAGACAAGGTGCGCGTCAACGCGATCTTGCCGGGCCTGATGAAGACGCCGATGGTGGAAAACGCGGCCGGCCTGGCCGCGGAGTACGCCGATGGCGATGTCGAGGGCATGTGGCGCGAACGCGATAGCCAGGTGCCCATGGGGCACATGGGCGATGCCTGGGACGTGGCCCACGCCGCGCTGTACCTGGCTTCCGACGAGTCCCGGTACGTAACGGGCATCGAGCTGGTGGTCGACGGCGGCATTACGCTGAAGTACTGAGCGCGGCCCGCGCCGTCCGCCCAGAAAAAACGCCCCTGGCAGCGCGGCTGCCAGGGGCGTTGTGCATCGATGCGCGCGCTCAGGCCTCTTTCTGCGGCATCTCGATCTTGACTTCCAGGACTTCAAGGGTGTCCTGGCGTTCCAGGTGCACCTTGATGTCGTCAGGGTTGATGTTCACGTACTTGGAAATGACGGCGACCAGCTCTTGCTGCAGCTGGGGCAGGTAGTCGGGCGAGGCGCCGCGGCCCGAGCGCTCGTGCGCCAGAATGATTTGCAGGCGTTCCTTGGCGACGACCGCCGAGGTTTTTTTCTGGCCGAGCAGAAACGACAGGAAGGACATTGCTTACTTCCCTCCGAACAGGCGCTTGAACAGGCCGGGTTTTTCGTAGTCGGTGAAGCGCAGGGGCTTTTCTTCGCCCAGGTAGCGGGACACCACGTCTTTGTAGGCCTCGGCCACGTCGGTGTCGCGCAGGTGGATGGCGGGCAGGCCCTGGTTCGAGGCCTGCAGCACCGCTTCAGACTCGGGGATGACGCCGATCAGCTTGATGCGCAGGATGTCTTCGATGTCGGTCAGCGACAGCATTTCGCCATCGTTGACGCGCTTCGGGTTGTAGCGCGTGAGCAGCAGGTATTCCTTGACGGGCTCGTCGCCTTCGATGGCGCGGCGCGACTTGGCGGCCAGAATGCCCAGGATGCGGTCGGAGTCGCGCACCGACGACACTTCCGGGTTGGTGACCACCAGCGCGTCGTCGGCGAAATAGGCGGCCATCAGGGCGCCTGTTTCGATGCCGGCGGGCGAATCGCACACGATGTAGTCAAAGCCCATTTCTTTCAGGTCTTCGATGACCTTGGCCACGCCTTCCTGGGTCAGGGCGTCTTTGTCGCGGGTTTGCGAAGCCGGCAGGATGAACAGGTTTTCGAGCTGCTTGTCCTTGATCAGCGCCTGTTTCAGCGAGGCTTCGCCCTGGATCACGTTGACGAAGTCATACACGACGCGCCGTTCGCAGCCCATGATCAGGTCCAGGTTGCGCAGGCCGACGTCGAAGTCGATGACGGCGGTTTTGTGGCCGCGCATGGCCAGGCCGGATGAGAAACTGGCGCTGGTGGTGGTCTTGCCGACCCCGCCCTTGCCGGAAGTCACCACAACAATACGTGTCATGACCGTTTAACCCTTATGTTCGTATAAATCGCGTTATCGTAAAGCAAAAAGCCCGTGTAAGGCTTCTTACAAGATGTAGACATCGTGGCGGCACGCAAGCGCGGGCCACCTATCTTTTCAAGGCCTCGACCCGCAGCGTCTCGCCGTCCAGGTAGACCAGCGCGGGCTGGTTATGCAGCGTGCTGTCGAGCTTGTCTTCCACCACCCGGTACACGCCGGCCACGGCCAGCAGCTCGGCATCGAGCTGGGTCGTGAAGATGCGCGCCGAGGTGTCGCCGCGCGCGCCGGCCATCGCCTTGCCCCGCAGCGGGCCGTAGACGTGCACGTTGCCGTCGGCAATGACTTCGGCGCCCTGGCTGACCATGCCGATGACGACCAGGTCGGTGTGGCGCGCATAGACGCGCTGGCCCGAGCGCAGCGGCTTGGTGATGACCAGCGCCGAGGCCGGCGCGGGCACAGCCGGCGGCTGGGGCGCCGCCGCCGGGGCGGCGGGCTCGGCCGGGGCGGGCTCAGCCGGGGCATTGCCCGTGGTCGCCGAGGCGCCGGTTTCCAGGGCGGCGGCCGGCACTGCCGGCACGGGGGTGGCCGCGTCGTTGGGCGGGGCCGTTTCCACGGCGGGCGCCGGGCGCGCCGGGGGGGTGGATAGCTCTACCGCCGCCAGGCCGGCCGCCTGGGCCGCCGCCAGGTTGGCGCCTTCGGCCACCACGCCGATGGGCGGCAGGTTGTGGCCGCGCAGGGCCGCCAGCAGGGCGGGCCAGTCGATCGGGTCGTCGACCCGGCTGGCGTCGACCACCACCGGCTCGTTCTCGAAGAAGCTGCCGGCGTCGGCCATGCGCTGGTCCAGCGCGGCGGTCAGGCGGTCGAGGTCGGCGTCGTGCAGCACCACGCGTATGGCATACAGCGTGGCGCTCTTGAAATCCAGGGCGAGGGAATCGGTAGTCATGGTCGGACGGAGATCAGGCCGTGGCCCAGGAGTCGCGCAGCGTCACGATGCGGTTGAGCACCGGCGCCTGCGGCTTGGAGTCTTTGCTGTCGACCGTGAAGTAGCCCAGCCGCTCGAATTGCCAGGTGGCGCCCGGCTCGATCGCCGTGCCGGGTTCGATCCAGGCGTCGACGGTGTGGCGCGAATCGGGGTTCAGGCAGGCCAGGAAGTCTTTGTCGCCGGCGTCGGGGTGCGGGTCGGCGAACAGGCGGTCGTACAGGTGCACGCGCGCCGGCAGCGCATGCGCGGTACTGACCCAGGTGATATTGCCCTTGACCTTGACGCTGTCGGCGCCGGGGGTTCCGCTCTTGGTGTCGGGCAGGTATTCGGCCTGCACCTCGGTGACCCGGCCGGATTCGTCTTTGGTGAAGCCGGTGCAGCGCACCACGTAGCCGTACTTCAGGCGCACCAGGTTGCCGGGGAACAGGCGGAAGTATTTCTTGGGCGCTTCTTCGCGGAAATCGTCGCGTTCGATCCACAGCTCGCGCGTGAACGGGAACTGGCGCGAGCCGGCCGCCGGGTCGTGCGGATTGCGCGGCGCGGAGCAGAGTTCTTCCTGGCCGGCGGGGTAGTTGGTGATGACCAGCTTGAGCGGGTCCAGCACCGCCACCGAGCGCGGCGAGCCGGGGTCGAGCTCATCGCGCACGGCTTGTTCGAGCAGGCTGTATTCGATGCGCGAGTCGGACTTGGACACCGCCGTGCGGTCGCAGAACAGCCGGATGGCCGACGGCGGATAGCCGCGCCGGCGCATGCCGAACAGCGTGGGCATGCGGGGGTCGTCCCAGCCGTCGACATAGCCTTCGCGCACCAGTTGCAGCAGCTTGCGCTTGCTGGTGACGACGTAGGTGAGGTTCAGGCGCGCGAATTCATACTGGCGCGGCAGCGGCCGGGCCAGCTTGCCCAGCTCGGCCAGGCGCGCCAGGATCCAATCGTAGAACGGGCGCTGGTCTTCGAATTCGAGGGTGCAGATGCTGTGCGTGATGCCTTCCAGGGCGTCTTCGACCGGGTGCGCCCAGCTGTACATGGGGTAGATGCACCACTGGTTGCCGGTGCGGTGGTGCGTGGCATGGCGCACCCGGTACATGACCGGATCGCGCAGGTTGATGTTGGGCGAGGCCATGTCGATCTTGGCGCGCAGCACCAGGCTGCCGTCCGGATGCTTGCCCTCGCGCATTTCGGCCAGCAGCGCCAGCGATTCGGCGGCGGGGCGGTCGCGCCAGGGCGAGGCCACGCCGGGCTCGGTCAGGGTGCCGCGGTTCAGGCGGATCTGCTCGGGCGACTGTTCGTCGACATAGGCGTGGCCCGCCTGCACCAGCGCCTGGGCGAATTCGTACATGAAGCCGAAGTAGTCGCTGGCGAAGTACAGGTTGTCGTTGCCGTCGGCTTTCCAGTCAAAACCCAGCCAGTGCACGGCCTCGATGATGGCATCGACGTATTCCTGGTCTTCTTTCTCGGGGTTGGTGTCGTCGAAACGCAGGTGGCAGACGCCGCCGAAGTCGCGCGCCAGGCCGAAGTTGACGCAGATGCTCTTGGCATGGCCGATGTGCAGATAGCCGTTGGGCTCGGGCGGAAACCGGGTGCGGATGCGCGCCGGGTCGGGGGCGCCCTGCGCCTGCACCGACGCGGGGCCGGGCGCGCCCGCCCAGCGCTTGCCCTGGTAGCGGTCGGCCCGCAGGTCATCTTCGATGATGTTGCGCAGGAAATTGGTGGCGGCAGGCGGCGTCGGGGCGGTGGTCATGCTCGAAGGAATAGGAGGAAAAGGCAGCAGCAAAGCGTCAATTTTGCCACGTCCGCACCCGATGCCGTCCAAACCCGTTCCCCGCGTTCCGAAAACAGGCTCTACACTACCGGCCATCATGGATACTGTCCCCCTGCTACTGGCCCGCATCCAGTTCACCGCCAGCCTCAGTTTCCTGGCCCTGTTCATGGCCCTGGCGCTGGCTCTGTCCTGGTTGCTGCTGTTCTTCAAGCTGCGCGCGCACCGCACCGGCCTGCCGGGCTGGACCGCCGCGTACCGGTTCTGGGTGCGCTTTTTCGCCCTGTCGTTCGTGCTGACCCTGGCCGCCGCGCTGCCGGTGCTGATCCAGGTGGGCAGCCTGTGGCCCGGCCTGATGGACAAGATCGGCAACGTGGCCGGCCCCCTCATCGGGTTCGGCGTGCTGTCGGTGTTCATCCTGAAGTCCTGTTTCCTGGGGGTGATGCTGTTCGGACAGCGGCGGGTGTCCGAGCGCGTCCACACCCTGGCCGTGTTCATGGTGGCGGTGGGGCAGGCCGTGGCGCTGTTCTGGGTGCTGGCGCTGCAGTCGTGGGTGCAGACGCCGGCCGGCGCCACCCTGATCGACGCCCGCTACCAGGTGTACGACTGGTACGCCGCCGTCTTCAATCCGTCGCTGGGCTGGAACCTCGGGCTGACGGCCCTGTGGTCGGCCCTGGCGGCGGCCTTCCTGATCCTGGGCGTGACCGCGCTGCAGGCCTTGCGGCGCCCGCTCGACGATGGCGAGCGCTGCGCGTTCAAGACCGCGCTGGTGGTGGCGGTGGCGGCCTCGCTGCTGCAGGCGCCCGTGCTCGACGGCGCCGGCCGGGTCATGGCCGAGCACCAGCCCGCCAAGGCGGCGGCTGCCGCCGGCTACTGGCATAGCGGCGCCGAGCCCGGCTGGACACTGTTCGGCTGGCCCGATGCCCGGGCCCAGGCCAACCGCGCCGCGCTGGCGCTGCCGGGCGCGGGCGGCGCGTGGCTGGGACGCGATGCGCAGGGCGTGTACCAGGGCCTGGACAAATTCTCGGGCATGCGGCCCCCGGTGGCGCTGACGTTCTGGGCGCTGCGCGTGGCGCTGCTGCTGGGCGCGGCGATGCTGCTGGTGTCTTGCGTAACGCTGGCGCTGACCGCGCGGCGCGGCCTGGACCCGGCCCAGTTGCCGGCGTGGTGGCTGCGCGTGATCGTGGGCATGCTGTATGCCGGCGGGTTGACCGTGCTGGCCGGCGGCGTGTTTTCGCTGGTGGGCATGCAGCCATACGCGGTCAATGCCGCCATTACCCAGACCGAGGTGCTGGGCGTCACCAGCACGCCCACCCTGGCGGCCAGCCTGGCCGGCTACCTGGTGCTGTACGGGCTGCTGCTGGCGGCGTTTAACGGCATGCTGTTCCACGCGGCCCGCTACGGCGTGGTGCCGGTGCGCAAACCCGGAGGATCGCCCCAATGATCGACATGCTGGCCGCTTCGTTGGGCGTGAACGCCAACGATCCCACCTTCTGGATGCCGCTGGTCTTCATGGGCCTGTTGTTCCTGCTGATCGCCGGCGGCATTGTGCTCGACGGCTTCGACCTGGGGGTGGGCATGCTGCTGCCGCTGGCGCCGGCCGACCAGCGCGGCCGCATGATGACGCTGCTCAGCCCCTGGCGCGACGCCAACGAGTTCTGGCCGCTGCTGGGCATCGGGCTGTTTGCCTCGGCATTTCCGCTGGCCTGGGGCGTGATCTTCGGCAAGCTTTATGGTCCGCTGGCGCTGATGGCGCTGGGCCTGGTGCTGCGCAGCGTGTCGTTCGAATTCCGCATCCGCGCCCGCGCCGAGCTCAAGCCGCGCTGGATCTTCGGATTCTGGCTGGGGTCGGTGGCCACGGCTTTCGGGCAGGGCATGATCCTCGGGCGCATCGCCACCGGCTACCAGACGGATGCCGGCTACGGCTGGTTCGCCATGCTGATGGGGTTATGCGCCGTTGCCGCCTATGTGTTGCTGGGCGCCGCCTGGCTGGTCATGCGCGTCGAAGGCGACCTGCAGCGCCGCGCCGCGCGCTGGGGGCGCCACGCCATCCGCTGGACCGCCGTCGGCATGGTCGCCACGGCGGTGATGCTGGGGCTGGCCAACGCCGGCATTTTCTACAAATGGAGCAATCCCGGCGGCCTGGCCGTGGCCGTGGTGGTGTGGGCCTTGATGCTGCTGTGCTTTTCCAGCGTTGAGATGTTGCTGGCCCGCGTGCCAGGGCGGGGCGAGCTCAACAGCCGGCTGCCGTTCGTGCTGTGCGTGGTGCTGTACCTGCTGATGCTGGCCGGCCTGGCGTACAGCCTGTTTCCGTACCTGATCCTGGACGACATGACCCTGTGGGACGGCACGGCCTCGATCGGCTCGATGCGGCTGGTGCTGGCCGGCGCCGTCATAGGCGTGCCGGTGGTGCTGATCTTCAACCTGCTGGCCTACCGCTCGGTATTCGGCAAAGAGCGCCGCGCGGCCCCGTAAATGCGGCGCGGCCGTCCGATGCTCCAGGCGCCCGGCTTTCGCGCGATGGGTATCAGGCAGCGTTGTGCTGCTCGGCCACCAGTGGCAGGGTAATGCGCACCAGCAGGCCGCCGCTGTCGGCCTGCAGCAAGGCCAGTTGGCCGCCGTGCGCCCGCGCGATGGCTTCGGCCAGGGCCAGTCCCAGGCCGACATTGCCGGTGCGGGTGCGGGCATCGTCCAGCCGGGCAAAGGGGCGCAACGCCTCGCTGCGGCGTTCGGGCGCGATGCCGCGGCCGTGGTCGGCCACGTCGAGCATCGCCATGCCGCCTTCGCGGCGCAAACTGACATCCACCGGCGGTTCGCCGTGGTGCAGGGCGTTGCCGATCAGGTTGTCGAGCAGCCGGCCCAGCGCCACGGCATCGCCTTGCACGGTGAGGCTGTCATCGGACATGTCCAGGTTGACCGACGTGCCAGTGCTTTGCCAGCCGCCCACCCGCTCGGCCAGCCACGCGGGCAGGTCCAGCGGCGCATAGCGGTAGGCGGCCGGGTCGGTGCCGCGCACAAACCCGATGAACTGGTCCACCATGTGCTGCATGTCTTGGAGGTCTTTGCGCAGGCCTTCTTTCAGGGTGGGATCGTCGGCCATTTCGATGCGCAGCCACATGCGCGACAGCGGCCCCTTGAGATCGTGCGGCAGGCCCGACAGCAGGGTGCGGCGCACCGATTCGGATTCGGCCAGCGCGTCGAGCATGGCATTGAAGCGCTCGCCCAGGGCGCGGGTCTCGCTGGGCCCCGACGGCTGCACGCGCTGCGGCTGTCCGGCCGCCAGGCGGTCGGCGGCCTCGGCCAATCCGGTCAGGGGCCGGGTAATGTGCCAGGAAAACCCCGCGGCCAGCAGCAGCACCAGGCCCAGGCCGCCCAACCAGACGGCCACCAGGGGCGTGGCCACCGGCGGGTCGAGGCGGTCTAGCGGGATGACCAGCCATTCGCGCAGGCGCGGCGCGTCTTCGGTGTCGGGGTTGCGGGCCAGCGAGATGAAGATTTCCGGGTCAGGTCCGTGCGAAAGCGCCACCCGGGTGCCATCGTTGAGGCGGTCATTCAGTTCGCGGATGGGCCCGCGCAGGTCGCGCCGGATGTCGTCGGGCGCGTTCTCGTGCATGGCGCGAAACCGCTGGCGCCGCGCCTCGCGTTCGCGCTCTTGGTCGGCGGGGTCGGGGGCGGCGTCGCCGCCGGGCTGGCGGGCATCGTCGTGCCGCGGCGGGGGCGGCGGGCGGTCCAGGCGCTGCAGCCGGGCTTCGGCCGGCAAGGTGCGCGACCACAGCCGCCACTGGTTCTGCGAGGCATTGCGCACGAACTCGGCGCGATCTTCGGCCGGGATCTGCGACACCGCCGCCCGCAGTGTGCGGATGGTGGTAGCGATGTAGCCGATGGCGACGTCTTCCAGGAATTTCTGGCGGTAGTACGACACGGTGGCCAGCGTGGCGGCCTGGGCCAGCAGCACGGCGCCCAGCACGAGCAGGATCAGGCGCGCCCGCAGCGAGCGTGGCAGCAGGAAGCGGGTGAGGCGGTTCATGCGGCGGGGCGGGTCAGGGAGAGAAGCGGTAGCCGATGCCCCATACGGTCTGGATCCAGCGCGGCTGCTTGGGGTCGTCTTCGATGGCGCGCCGCAGGCGCAGGATGGCGATGTCGATGGCGCGGTCGTTGCGTTCGCCGCTGTCGTCGTCGCGCGCCAGCGCCAGCAGCCGCTCGCGCGACAGGGGCTTGCCGGCATTGCGCACCAGCGCTTCCAGCAGGTTGATTTCGCCGCCGGTCAGCTTGACCGGCTCGCCGTCGCGCAGCAACTGCCGCATGGCCGGGTCGAACACGAAGGGGCCGAAGCTGACCGGCGCGTCTTTGGTCAGGGCCGACGGCCCGCGCTTGCGGCGCAGCACGGCCTCGATGCGGGCCAGCAGTTCGCGCGGATCGAAGGGCTTGCCCAGGTAGTCGTCGGCGCCGGCCTCCAGGCCGATGATGCGGTCGACCGCTTCGTCGCGCGCGGTCAGCAGGATGACGGGGATGTCTTCGCCCTGCTCGCGCAGGCGGCGGCAGGCGTCGGCGCCGTCGCCGCCCGGCAGCATGCGGTCGAGCACCAGCAGGTCGGGCGCGTAGCGCGCGATGCGGGCGGCCAGGTCGTTGGCGTCGGGCGCCAGCAGGGTGTCGTAGCCGTGCCGGTTGAGGTAGTCGGCCAGCAACTGCCGCAGGGCGGGGTCGTCGTCGACGACCAGCAGCTTGGTGTGAGGGGTGTCCATGGGTGCCATAGTGGCCGCGGACGGGGCGGCCGGCAAGAGGCAAGAAATGGATTGAAATATACCGTGACGTGCCGCGGGTTCACTAAAATACGGTTGGAACCCCTTGCGCCCGTTCAACGACGTTTACAGATGCCTCGCCTTTCGGTCTTTACACTGTACGGTGTCATGACCTCGCGCAATTTGCCTCGCAAACGGGTCTCCCGCCCGCTGTCGGCCGCCTTGCTTGCCGGCAACATGGCCCTGGGCGCCTGCGCTACGCTCGAACCCCCGGCCGCCAGCCCCGCCACCGAGGCGCCAGCCGAAACCCCCCAGGCGCCGCCGCCGGCCCGCCACGCCTGGAACGAGATCGAGCGGGCGGCGCGCGAGGGCATTTCGGTGCTGGCGCCGGCGCAGCCCTTGCCGGTGGCACCGGTTGCCCGGCCCGAGTCGCGCGAGCTCGACCTCGATCCCATGCCCTGCCAGCTGACACCGGCCGAAGGCCTGACCGATTCGTCGTTGCGTCCCGTCGCGAGCCTGCCCGACGCCGCGCAGCGGCCGCCCGGCCCGGACGCTACCGGCACGTTAGATGCCCCGGTGGATGCCGGCCCGGAGGCCGCGCCGCTGCCCATTCAATGCGCCAACCTGTTTCCCGATGTGGCCCCGGCGCCCCGGCAGGAATACGCCTTCGGCCTGGAAACCCGCGACCCGGTGCCGCATGGCTCGGTCATGGTGGTGACCGGGATGGCGCAGCCTCCCAATCCCTGGTTTTCCTCCGTCGGCGCGCAACAGGGCTTTTCGTACGGCGGCGGGCGCTGGGTCTATCACGCCTCCGCCGGTCCGACAGTGGCGCTGGGCAACCTGACCGCCAACGCGCCCATCTGGGGCAGTGCCGTGCCCATCGGCGGATTGCAGATCGCCGATTGGGCCGGCGGGACACAACACGTGCCGCAAGGGCGCCTGGCTTATTCGTCGACGGTGGGCGTGTTGAACTACACCGACATGGCGGCCCGGTCCGGCGCCATCGACTATGGCGTCACGGCCGGCAGCGGCACCCTGCGCTACGGCCTGACCCCCGAGCTGACCCTGGAAAGCCAGATGCAGAGCGCGCCCGACCTGTCCACGCGGGGCCTGGGCAGTACGTATTCGGCGGGCGACCTGGGCACGTTCCAGGCCGGCGCCACGCAGAGCAGCTTCGATGACATCAACGCCTGGCGCTATCGCTTCGGCTACAACGTCAACCTGTTCGAGTCCGTCAGCCTGGCGGTCACCAACGAACAGATCGGCGCGGGGTTCGGCGACCTGGCCCAGTATCGCAATGGCGTGGCGGCCGCGCCGCAGATGCGCAACACCCTGGCGGCCGGCGTGCCGATCATGGGCTGGGGCACGCTTACCGGCACCTACAGCGGGCTGCGCCAGTCCGGCGAGCCCATCGAGCAGCGCTTCGGGCTGCAGCACAGCATGCTGATCGCGCCCAGCGTGCGCCTGGCGGTCGGCGCCGATCGCGACGTGGTGACGGGCGACTATGAAATGCGCGCCGGCGTCACCATGCCGGTGGACGCCTTCATGCGCGGCCGCTGGCTGCCGTGGTAGCGCGGTTCGCGCGCAGGGCGGCCCCGGCTTCGGCAATGGGGCTTAAAATCGCCGCCATGATGCTTTCGGCTACTTCCCATGTCTGACCCACGCGCCCAGGGCGTCCTGCAGCGCGTTTTTGGCTACGAATCCTTCCGCGGCGACCAGCAGGCCATCGTCGAGCACGTCATCGGTGGCGGCGACGCCCTGGTGCTGATGCCCACGGGCGGCGGCAAATCGCTGTGCTACCAGGTGCCGGCGCTGGTGCGCGAAGGCACCGGGGTGGTGGTGTCCCCCCTCATCGCGCTGATGCAAGACCAGGTCGACGCCCTGACCGAGCTCGGCGTGCGGGCGGCCTACCTGAATTCGACACAGGAATGGCGTGAGGCGCGCGATGTCGAGCAGGCCTTCCTGGATGGCAGGCTCGACCTGTTGTACGTCGCGCCCGAACGGCTCCTGACCGACCGCTGCCTGCAGTTGCTGGAACGCGGCCGCATCGCGCTGTTCGCCATCGACGAGGCCCACTGCGTGTCGCAATGGGGCCACGACTTCCGGCCCGAATACCTGGGCCTGTCGATGCTGCACGAGCGCTGGCCCGATGTGCCGCGCATCGCGCTCACGGCCACCGCCACCGCCGCGACGCGCGTCGAGATCGCGCAGCGGCTGGCGCTGGACCAGGCCCGCCATTTCGTGGCCAGCTTCGACCGGCCCAACATCCGCTACCGCATCGTCGAGAAAAACGAGGTGCGGCGCCAGTTGCTGGACCTGATTCGCGCCGAGCACGAAGGCGATTCGGGCGTGGTGTATTGCCTGTCGCGCGCCCGCGTCGAGGAAACCGCCGATTTCCTGTGCCAGAACGGCATCAATGCCTTGCCGTACCACGCCGGCCTGAGCGCGGCCGTGCGGGCCCGCAACCAGTCGCGCTTTCTGCGCGAAGACGGCATCGTCATGGTGGCGACCATCGCGTTCGGCATGGGCATCGACAAGCCCGACGTGCGGTTCGTGGCGCATATCGACCTGCCCAAGTCGGTCGAGGGCTACTACCAGGAAACCGGGCGCGCGGGCCGCGACGGCTTGCCGGCCACGGCCTGGCTGGCCTATGGCCTGCAAGACGTCGTGCAGCAGCGCCGCATGATCGACGAATCGCCGGGCGACGAGGCCTACCGCCGCCGGCTGGGCCAGCAGCTCGACGCCATGCTGGGCCTGTGCGAAACCGTCGAGTGCCGGCGGGTGCGCCTGCTGGCTTATTTCGGCCAGACCATCACGGCTTGCGGCAATTGCGACGTGTGCCTTGAACCGCCGCAGTCATGGGATGGCACGGTGGCGGCACAGAAGGTGCTGTCGGCCGTGTACCGCCTGTGGAAAGAGCGCGGACAGCGCTACGGCGCGGGCCACATCATCGATATTCTGCGCGGCAAGGAAACCGAGCGCACCCGCCAGCATGGGCACGAGACGCTCAGCGTGTTCGGCGTGGGCGCCGATCTTTCCGAAGCCGCCTGGCGCGGCGTGCTGCGGCAGTTGCTGGCGCAAGGGCTGCTGATGGTAGACCACGAGGGCTACGGCACCCTGGCCCTGACCGAAGGCAGCCGCGCCGTGCTGAAAGGCGAACGGCAACTCATGCTGCGGCGCGAGTCCGAGAAAAAAGCCCGCGCCGGCAAGTCGGGCGGCCGGGCGCGCGCGGCCGTCATCGAATTGCCGCCCGACGCCCAGCCGCTGTTCGACGCCCTGCGCAACTGGCGCGGGGAGGTCGCCAAGAGCCATGGCGTGCCGGCCTACGTGATTTTCCATGACGCCACGCTGCGCGAAATTGCCCTGGCCCGGCCGGGGTCGATGGACGAGCTTGGCCACATCAATGGCGTGGGCGCGCGCAAACTGGAAGCCTACGGCGACGACATCCTGCGGCTGGTGGCGTGATCCGGCGTCAGGCGCGAGGCGCCTGCAAAGCCGGGCGCGGGCCAATACGCGGCGCGCTATTTGTTGAACAGATCGCCGCTGCCCGAAGGGGGCGCCAGGCCCAGGTGCCGCCAGGTGGTCTGGGTGGCCATGCGGCCGCGCGGCGTGCGCTGCAGATAGCCGTGCTGGATCAGGTACGGTTCGATGACGTCTTCGATGGTGTCGCGCTCTTCGCCGATGGCCGCCGCCAGGCTGTCCACGCCCACCGGGCCGCCGTCGAATTTGTGAATGATGGCTTCCAGCAGCTTGCGGTCCATCAGGTCGAGGCCTTGCGGGTCGACTTCCAGCATGGCCAGCGCGCGGCCGGCCGAGTCGGCATCGATGGTGCCGTGCGATTTCACTTGGGCGTAGTCGCGTACGCGCCGCAGCAGGCGGTTGGCGATGCGCGGCGTGCCGCGTGACCGGCGCGCCACTTCGGCGGCGCCGTCGGGCGTGATTTCGGCCTGCAGCAGGCCGGCGCTGCGCGTGACGATGCGCGCCAGGTCATCGGCGTTGTAGAACTCCAGGCGCGACACGATGCCGAAGCGGTCGCGCAGGGGGTTGGTGAGCATGCCGGCGCGGGTGGTGGCGCCAACCAGGGTGAAGGGTTGCAGGTCGAGCTTGACGCTGCGCGCGGCCGGGCCTTCGCCGATCAGGATGTCGATCTGGAAGTCTTCCAGCGCCGGATACAGGATTTCTTCGACGACCGGCGACAGACGATGGATTTCGTCGATGAACAGGACGTCGTTTTTTTCCAGGTTGGTCAGCAGCGCGGCGAGATCGCCCGGGCGTTCGAGCACGGGGCCGGAGGTCTGGCGCAGCTGCACACCCATTTCGTGGGCAATGATGTGGGCCAACGTGGTTTTGCCCAGCCCCGGCGGGCCGAACAGCAGCACGTGGTCCAGCGCCTCGCCGCGCTTGCGCGCGGCCGCGATGAAAATTTCGAGCTGTTCGCGGGCCCGCTGCTGGCCGACGTATTCCTGCAGCGCCTTGGGGCGCAGCGCGCGTTCGATGGATTCTTCGTTGGGCGACACCGGTTGCGGAGTCACCAGGCGAGGAGCGTCGGGCAAAGAGGAAAGCGAGTCGGACTGGATGGCCATGGTCGGGAATGAGGCTGGCGGGAGACAAGAAAAAGCGGGTGCCAGCGAGGTGCATCGTACACCACGGGGGGGAGGGTGGAAACGGTGATTGTCGGTGTTGCCGGAGGTGGGTTCCTGGCCCCGTCCCGCGGCGAGCGAGCGGGCGGGGGCGGCGCCCGTGCGTCGGGCTCGGGCGCAACCACGCGCCCTCGGCCTGCTGCGCAGGCTTCCCCGCCGCCCAACGCGCCGCCCCCGCCCGCCCGCTCGCCGCGGGACTGCACCGGGGTGGTTCGGGGCGCCGACTACAAATCGTATTTCGCAGGGGCCGCGCCTGTGCGAGGAGTCGCTACGCGATCATCCGTAAGGCCGAAGCCACGTCATTTGCCATAAAACACACTCTGGCGCTGTCTTGTCCCGAATTGCAAACACGCGAGCCTTGTCGTGGCGGGGGCTTCGCCCGGCCCAGCCCCCGCCACGACAAGGCGCCTGAAGAACCCAATCCAGCAAGCCCCCACCCCCATGCAAGCATCCCGCCACAACTGGCGATATCATGCACCCGTTCCCGATCATCCTTGAAGGACCCCGTCATGGCCCCCGCACTGCCCACTTACGACGACGTTGTCCGCGCCAGCGAAACCCTGGCCGGCGTCGCCCACCGCACGCCGGTGCTGACCTCGTCCACCGCCGATGCCCGCACCGGCGCCCAGGTGTTCTTCAAGTGCGAAAACTTCCAGCGCATGGGCGCTTTCAAGTTTCGCGGCGGCTACAACGCCATCGCGCGCCTGAGTCCGTCGCAGCGCGAGGCCGGGGTGGTGACGTTCTCGTCGGGCAACCATGCGCAGGCCATTGCGCTGGCCGCGCGCCTGCTGGGCGTGCGCGCCACCATCATCATGCCGAACGACGCGCCGGCGGCCAAGCGCGCCGCCACGGAAGGCTACGGCGGCCAGGTCATTACCTACGACCGCTATACCGATGACCGCGAAGCCGTCGCGCGGCGCGTGCAGGCCGAGACCGGCGCCACGCTGATTCCGCCTTACGACCACGGCGACGTGATCGCCGGGCAGGGCACCGCCGCCAAAGAGCTGTTCGAAGAAGTCGGCCCGCTCGACGCCTTGTTCGTCTGCCTGGGCGGCGGCGGGCTGCTGGCCGGCTCGGCCCTGTCGGCCCATGCCCTCAGTCCGGGTTGCGCCGTGTACGGCGTCGAGCCCGAGGCCGGCAACGATGGGCAGCAGTCGCTGCGCAAAGGGGAAATCGTGCGCATCGCCACGCCCAAGTCGCTGGCCGACGGCGCCGTCACCACGCACCTGGGGCAACTGACCTTTCCCGTGATCCAGCAGCGGGTCACGGACATCGTCACCGTCACCGACGCGCAACTGGTCGACACCATGAAGTTCTTCGCCGAACGCATGAAAATGGTGGTCGAGCCTACCGGCTGCCTGTCTACCGCCGCGGTGCTGCACCAGGCCATCGCGGTGCCGGGCAAGCGAGTGGGCGTCATCATCAGCGGCGGCAACGTCGATCTGGCCAACTACGCGCGCCTGCTGGCGGCTTGATCCGTGCCCTTGCGGCCGGCTGCGCCGCAAGGCAGAATGCCCTTACTGGCACTTCAGTACTGGGGTAGCGGCAATGCGTATCCTGCTGATCGGCGGTACCGGTTTCCTGGGCCGGCATATGGCGGCGCGGCTGGCGGGCCACGGCCATGTTCTTATCGTCCCCACGCGCCAATACGGTCGCGGACGCGACCTGCAACTACTCCCCACACTTACCCTGGTCGAAGCCGACGTGCACGACGACGCCGTGCTCGACCGCCTGCTGCGCGAATGCGATGCCGTCATCAACCTGGCGGGCATCCTGCACGGCGGTCGCGGCCAGCCTTATGGCGCCGGCTTTGCGCGCGTCCACGTCCAATTGCCGCAGCGCATTGCCCAGGCCTGCCGCCGCCACGGCGTGCGGCGCCTGCTGCACGTCAGCGCCCTGGGCGCCGATTCCTCCGGCCCCAGCATGTACCTGCGTTCCAAGGGCGACGGCGAAGCCGCCCTGCGCGAAGCCTATGCGGCCTGGCCCGAAGGCGCCTGCACCATCTTCCGGCCTTCGGTCGTGTTCGGGCCCGACGACCACCTCACCACCTTGTTCGCCCGCCTGGCGCGCTGGCTGCCGGTCATTCCGCTGGCCGGGGCCGACGCGCGCATGCAGCCCATCAGTGTCAGCGACATCGCCTTCGCGGCTGAAGCGGCGCTGGGCAACCCGCACACCGCGGGCCGCGTCTACGATCTGGGCGGGCCGCAGGTGTACACGCTGGGCGAAATCGTCCGCCTGTGCGCCGCCTGGAGCGGCCATCCGCGCACCGTGCTGCCCCTGCCCATGGGCCTCGGCCGCCTACAGGCCTTGTTTTTCGAGTGCCTGCCGGGCGATCCGCTCATTTCGCGCGACAACCTGGCGTCGCTTGCGGTCGACAACGTCTGCTCGGCGCCCCTGGACCCTGAACTGGGCATCGTGCCCACCAGCATGGAAGCAGTCGTGCCCGGGTACTTGAAAGCGGGGCGCTGACCCGCCGGCGCCGTTACCGCACCAGCGCTTTCAGCGCCAGCCGGATGCCCTCGGACACCCCGGTGCCTTCGGGCAGTTTCTTCAGCGCCGCCTGCGATTCCTTGTCGGAATATCCCAGGGCCAGCAGGGCATTCAGGATGTCGGTCTGGCTGTCGGGCACCGCGTGCGCCGTGGCGCCGATGTCGGCGCCCAGTTTGCCGCGCATTTCCAGCAACAGGCGTTCAGCCGTTTTCTTGCCGATGCCGGGCACGCGCGTCAGGCGGCCCGACTCCTGCAGCGTGATGGCCTGCGCCAGGTCGCTGACCGACAGGCCCGACAGTACCGACAGCGCGGTGCGCGCGCCGATGCCGCTGACCTTGATCAGCTCGCGGAACGCGCCGCGCTCGGCCGCTGTGGCGAAGCCGTACAAAATGTGCGCGTCTTCGCGCACCGTCAGGTGCGTATGCAGGGTGACCCGCGCGCCGAGCTCGGGCAGGGCATACAAGGTGCTCATGGGCACCTCGATGTCATAGCCCAGGCCATTGACGTCCACGCAGATGGTGGGCGGCAGTTTCTCGATCAACGTTCCGGTGATGCGTCCGATCATGGTGCGGGTGGCGACAAGTGGATGTGGAGCGCGCCGCGCGCGCCTGCCGGCATTCTAAACGTTGCGGCGCCGGGGCGGTCAGCCCACCAGGCGGCCGCCGCGCACGCGCGTGCCGCCGCCCAGGCCGGTGGCGGCCGACAGGCCGCCCAGCCGGGCCTGCAGCGGCCCGACATGCGCGTGGCAGATGGCGCAGGCCAGCGCGTCGGCCGAGTCGGGCGCCGGCGTGCCGTCCAGCGACAGCAGGCGCTGCACCATCATCTGCACCTGTTCTTTGGCCGCGCGGCCGGTGCCCACCACGGCCTTCTTGATCTGCAGCGCGGTGTATTCGTGCACCGCCAGCTGGCTGTCGGCCAGCGCGCACAGCGCCGCGCCGCGCGCCTGGCCCAGCAACAGGGTGGAGGCGGGATTGGTGTTGAGGAAGACGATTTCCAGCGCGGCCACGTCGGGACGGGTATCGCGCGCGACCTGGCGCAGGTTGTCCAGAATGACTTTCAGGCGTTCCGGCAGCGCCAGCGCCGGCGGCACCACGATCGTGCCGCTGGCCACATAGCGCAGCCGCATGCCTTCGGCATCGATCACGCCGAAGCCGGTGCGGCGCAGGCCGGGATCGATGCCGAGGACGCGCATCAGTGACGGAAGTGGCGGGTGCCGGTCAGCACCATGGCGATGCCATGCTCGTCGGCCGCGGCGATGACTTCGTCATCGCGCACGCTGCCGCCAGGCTGGATCACGCAGGTAGCGCCGGCCGCCACGACCACATCCAGGCCGTCGCGGAACGGGAAGAACGCATCCGACGCCACGGCCGAGCCTTGCAGCGTCAGGCCGGCGTTCTCGGCCTTGATGGACGCGATGCGGGCCGAGTCGACGCGGCTCATCTGGCCCGCGCCCACGCCCAGCGTCATGCCGCCGCCGGCGAACACAATGGCGTTGGACTTGACGTACTTGGCGACTTTCCAGGCAAAGCTCAGGTCGTTCATTTCCTGGTCGGTAGGCTGGCGCTTGGTCACGACCTTGAGCGCGTCGCGCGGCACGTTGTACGAGTCCGGCGTCTGCACCAGCCAGCCGCCGCCCACGCGCTTGATGTCGAAGTCGTTGTGGCCCGTGCCGGCCGGGATTTCCAGCACGCGCACGTTTTTCTTTGCCGCCAGCACGGCCAGCGCGGCGCCGTCGTAGCCCGGCGCCAGCAGCACTTCCAGGAACTGGCCGCTGACGGCTTCGGCGGTGGCCGCGTCGACCGGACGGTTGAAGGCGATGATGCCGCCGAAGGCCGAGGTGGGATCGGTCTTGAAGGCTTGCTGGTAGGCGTGCAGCGGATCTTGCGCCACGGCCACCCCGCACGGATTGGCGTGCTTGACGATGACGCACGCCGGCGTGTCGAAGCTGCGCACGCATTCCCAGGCGGCGTCGGCGTCGGCGATGTTGTTGTACGACAGTTCCTTGCCCTGCAGCTGGCGGTAATTGCCCAGCAGGCCGGCGGGACGTTGCGCGTCGATATAGAAGGCGGCCCGCTGGTGCGGGTTTTCGCCGTAGCGCAGGGCCTGGGCCTGGTGCACCTGCAGCGTCAGGGTGCCCGGCCAGTCGTGGCGCGCGGGCGCGGCGTCTTGCGCGGGGGCCGGCTCGGCCAGGCTGGTCAGGTAGCTGGCGATGGCGCCGTCGTAGGCGGCCGTGTGGGCATAGGCCTTGGTGGCCAGCGCCAGGCGCAGCGCGTACGAGGTGGCGCCGCCCTGGTCCATTTCGGCCAGCACGCGGGAATAGTCGGCGGGGTCGATCACCACCGTCACGCCGCCGGCGTCGGTGCCGTGGTTCTTGGCCGCCGCGCGCAGCATCGCCGGGCCGCCGATGTCGATGTTCTCGACCGCGTCCGCGAACGTGCAGCCCGGGCGCGCGATGGTCTCGCGGAAGGGGTACAGGTTCACCACCAGCATGTCGATGCGGTCGATGCCGTGCTGCGCGATGGTGTCCATGTGTTCGGCGCTGTCGCGGCGCGCCAGCAGGCCGCCGTGGATCTTGGGGTGCAGCGTCTTGACGCGGCCGTCGAGGATCTCGGGCGAGCCGGTATGGGCGGCGACTTCGGTCACGTCCAGGCCGGCGTCGGCCAGCAGGCGGGCAGTGCCGCCAGTGGACAGCAGGCGCACGCCCCGCGCGGCCAGCGCGCGGGCGAATTCGACGATGCCGGTCTTGTCGGACACCGAGAGCAGGGCAGTTTCGATTTTCATGTTGGGACGGCTGAGAGGTAGGAAAGCGGTCGGGGCGCGGAGCGCTCAGGGCTGGATATTGTGCGCCTGGAGCTTCTTGCGCAGAGTGTTGCGTGTGATGCCCAGCATTTCAGATGCGCGCGACTGGTTGCCGCCCGAGCGTTGCAGGGCGACTTCGAGCACCGGGCGTTCGACGCAACGCATCACCATGTCCCACATGTCGTGTGGCTCGGACTCGCCCAGGTCTTCGAAATAGCGCTCCAGGCTGGCGCGCACGCAGTCTTCCAGGACATCTTTCTTGCTCATGTGTACAGATTTTATAGTTGGAGGTGGGTGGCGGATCACGCCGCCAGCAGGGGTTGCGCGACGGTGGCCGTAGATGCCGGGCCGCCGCGCATGAGTTCATCGAACCATTCGGACACGGCCCGCCACTGGTCGCGGGTGCTGTCGATGAGGTTCATGCGGTCGCGGAACGCGTCCGCGCCCGGCAGGCCGTCGATGTACCAGCCGATGTGCTTGCGCGCCGAGCGCACGCCGGTGTGCTCGCCGTAAAAGCGGTAATGGTCGTCCAGGTGCTCGAGCAGCAGGTCGCGCATTTCTTCAAGGGAAGGGGGCGCCAGCGTATCGCCCGTGCGCAGGTAGTGGTCGATTTCGCGGAATATCCAGGGGCGGCCCTGGGCCGCCCGGCCGATCATGACCGCGTCGGCGCCAGTGTAATCCAGGACGCGGCGCGCCTTCTGGGGGCTGTCGATGTCGCCGTTGGCAATGACCGGGATGGATAGCTCGGCTTTCACTGCCCGGATGGTGTCGTATTCGGCCGTGCCGGTGTAAAGGTCGGCGCGGGTGCGGCCATGCAGTGCCAGCGCGGCGATGCCGGCCTCTTGCGCGCGGCGCGCCACGCGCAGCGCGTTGCGGTGCTCGCGGTCCCAGCCGGTGCGGGTCTTCAGGGTAACGGGCACGCCCAGCGGGGCGCACGCGGCCACCACGGCGTCGAGAATGCGGGCGACCAGGTCTTCGTCGCGCAGCAGCGCCGAACCCGAGGCCAGGTTGCACACCTTCTTGACTGGGCAGCCCATGTTGATGTCGATGATGCGCGCGCCGCGGGCCGCATTGAAGGCGGCTGCCTCGGCCATCATGGCCGGGTCGGCTCCCGCGATCTGCACCGCCACCGGGGCGATTTCTCCATCGTGGTTCAGGCGGCGCGAGGTCTTGACGCTGTCCCACAGGCGCGGGTTGCTGGCGGCCATCTCGGACACGGCGTGGCCGGCCCCCAGCCGCTTGCACAACTGGCGGAAAGGCCGGTCGGTCACTCCCGCCATGGGAGCGACCAGCACGTTGTTGGGAAGGGTCCAGGGGCCGATGCGCATGGGGCGGATTTTACCCGCCTTCATGTGGCCCCTATTCGTGGCCGGTGTGCGCGCCTAGTTGCGCAACCCTTGCAGCAGGTGGCGCGCCAGCGGCGCGCGCAGGGGCGCGGCCAGGTCGAGAGCCAGCAGGCCCAGCCCGCAGGCATGCTCGACCGGCGCCAGGCCGGTGGCGAACGCGCGCGGCATCAGGTCGGTAAGGCCGGCGGTAATCCAGCGGTCGGCGCGGCGCGCCTGGGCAAATGCCGCCAGCGCGGCGGCCGGGTCGGCGGCCGGGCTGGTCAGCCAGTCGGCCAGGCCCTGGGCCAGGCGCGCCGCGTCGCGCAGCCCCAGGTTCAAGCCCTGGCCGGCCACCGGGTGCAGGGTTTGCGCGGCATTGCCGATGGCCGCCACGCGGCCCTGGGTAAGCGTGCGCCGGGCGTTGAGCGCCAGCGGGAAGATGTGTCGCGGCGCCTGGCTGGACAGGCGGCCCAGGCGGGTGCCGAACGCCTCGCTCAGCGCCGCGGAAAAAGCGGCATTGTCCAGTTGCGCCAGCTCGGCGGCGCGCGCCGGCGCACTGCACCACACCACGGAATACCCTTGCGCCGGGTGCGGATGCGGCAGCAGCGCCAGCGGACCCTGGTTGGTGAAGCGTTCCCAGGCCCAGCCCGGCCGGGGCAGGGTGGCCTGGGCGCTGGTGATGACGGCATGCTGCCCGTACTCGCGGCGCAGATCGTTGGCGCCGCTGCCGTCGGATTGCACGGCCACGCCGCAGCGCACTTCGGCCTCGCCCTGGCGCACGATGACGCCCTGGCCGTCCTGGCCCTGCACCTGGGCCCGACGCCCGTGCAGCACGGTCACGCCGCTGGCCTGGACGCGCTCGTGCAGCGCGGCGTGCAAGTCGGCATACGACACCGTGCTGCCCAGCCGTGGCACCTGGAAGTCGCCGCACTGGATCAGGGTGCTGCCCAGCCGGCCGCGCTGCGACACATGCACGGTGCGGATGTCGGCCGCGCGTCCGGGCCAGGCCTGCAGCGATTCGAGCAGCACGCGGCTGCCGTGGTTCAGCGCCAGCACGCGCGGGTCGGCCGACGGAACGGCGCCGCCCGACTCGGGCGCCGCCCCGGCCAGCAGGGCAATACGCTGCGGCCGCGCGGCCAGGCGGGCCAGCAGCAGCGCCAGCACGTGGCCAACCGGGCCGGCGCCCAGGATGGCAATGTCGTAGACAGACTGAGTCATGCCGGAATTCTACCGTCCACTACAATCGCGGACATTCGAAACCGGGTGTCCCGCACGCCAGCGCCGCCCGGGGGCGTGCCTACTTTTCCTGTTTTCTCATGCAGCCAGCCTCGCCGTCCCTGTCCGAATCCGCTACCCGCCCGCGCAGCAAGCTCGTGCTGGGCCTGCTTGCCTGCCTGCTGGGCTGGCTGGGGGCGCATTGGTGGTACTTGCGCCGCCGCCATGCCTGGCTGGTGACGCTGGCCGCGGTTGCCTGCCTGGTTGCCGCATCGCAGTTTCCCGTGTGGTACGACAACCCGGCCTTCTTCCTGGCGTTCGTGCCCATGATCGACGGATTCATCGAGGGCGTGGTGTTCAGCCTGATGCCGGACGAAAAATTCGACCGCCTGTACAACCCCGCGCACGGGCGCGTCACGCATACCGGCTGGGGGCCGGTGCTGGTGGCCCTGATGGGCACGCTGGTGGGGGCCATCGTGGGCATGTTCGCCATTGCCATGGTGGTGGTGTACACCTGGACGGCCATGGGCTGGCTGGACGGCTACGTATTCTGAGGGTTCTTTATCCCGAGCCTTCATCCCGGCCCGTCCGCGGCGACGCACGAACCACCACGGTTCATTCGCGCATCAGGGCCTCGATTTCGCGCGCATCCACCGGCACGCCGCGGGTGATGAGCTCGCAGCCCTCGTGGGTGATCAGCGCATCGTCTTCGATGCGGATGCCTATGTCGTGGAACTGGCGCGGCACGTCGTCGGCGGCGCGCACATAAATGCCCGGTTCGATGGTCAGCACCATGCCCGGCTCCAGGTTGCGCCACGGGCGGTCCGCCGGGGCGGCCGGGCCGCTGCGGTAGTCGCCGGCATCGTGCACGTCGAGCCCCAGCCAGTGCCCGGTGCGATGCATGTAGTAGCGCGTATAGGCGCCCGATTCGATCACCCCGTCCAGCGATCCTTGCAGCAGGCCTTCGTCGAGCATGCCTTGCGCCAGTACCCGCACCGCGGCCTCGTGGGCGTCGTTCCAGCTGCGGCCCGGCGCGGTAGCCGCGACGGCGGCGGCCTGGGCGGCCGCCGTCAGGTCGTACAGCGCGCGTTGTGGCCCGCTGAAGTGGCCGTTGACCGGAAACGTGCGGGTGATGTCGGACGCGTAGCTGTCGACTTCGCAGCCTGCGTCGATGAGCACCAGCTCGCCGTCGCGCAGCATGGTGTCGCCGGCGGCGTAGTGCAACACGCAGGCATTGGCGCCGGCGGCGACGATGCTGGGGTAGGCAGGAGCCTGCGCGCCATGGCGGCGGAATTCGTACAGCAGCTCTGCTTCCAGTTCATATTCGTGCAGCCCCGCGCGCGCGGCCCGCATGGCGCGCGCATGAGCGCCGGCGGAAATGCGCGCGGCCTGGCGCATGGCGGCGATCTCGCTGGCGTCTTTCACCAGCCGCATGCTGGCCAGCAACGGCCGCAGGTCGTGCACGCGCGCCGGCGGCTGGCGCCGGCCGCGGCCTTGCTGCTCGGCTTCGGCCTGCCAGCGGCGCAGCTTGCGTTCCACCGGTCCGGCCGCCGCGAAAGAGCGGTACAGCGCCGGCTGGTCGAGCAGCAGCGCGGGCATCAGCTCGTCGAGTTCCTCGATGGCGTGGGCGTCGTCCATGCCATAGCGTTCTATCGCCGCTTCGGGCCCGCAACGGTAGCCTTCCCAGATTTCCTGCTCGGGATGCCGGGCGCGGCAGAACAGGATGGCGCGGTCGACGGCGCCCGCCACCAGCACCAGCCAGGCGTCCGGCTCGGTAAAGCCGGTCAGGTAGTAAAAATCGCTGTCGTGCCGGTAGGGGTATTCGGTGTCGCGGTTGCGCACCGCGTGCGGCGCGGTGGCCAGCACGGCGATGCCGCCGCCGGCGGCGCGCAGGTGGTCGAACACGCGGCGGCGCCGGTCGGCGAAGGGGGCGATATCGGTGGCGGGCAGGCTCATGGCAAAGGGCTTTCCGGGGCGGGGACAGGCTTACTTTACCTTGCCGGCGGCGTGGCGGCGCGTCGTTGCGCCTGCTACAATCCGGGCCACTGTCATTGGGGAGTAGCCATCCTTTGAATCCCCAAAGGAGTCAGCGTCAACAGACTTGGTGGTTTCCGTACCCCATGGCGCTGACGGTTCCCGCGCGGCGGCCTTGCCTGCCGCCCCGGGCCAGCCAGGCGAGACCTTTGGCCGCGAAGCGTTCACGCCAGCCGGGCGAGCCGCGTCGTCGCGCCATTGGTGTCTGCTCGTCCGGCTATTTGTCATGCTGCTCACCCTGTTCCTGTTTTTCCTGTCGGCGCTGGTCATCTACTTTGCCTGCGAGTATTTCGTCAATGGCATCGAATGGGTCGGCCATCGCCTGAAGCTGGGCGCCACCGCCGTGGGCACGGTATTGGCCGCGTTCGGCACGGCACTGCCCGAAAGCGCGGTGACTTTCATGGCGGTGGTGTTCGGCGCCACGCCCGAACAAAAAGACATCGGCGTGGGCGCGGCCATGGGCGGGCCCCTGGTGCTGGCCACCCTGGCCTACGCGGTGGTGGGGCTGGCGCTGTGGCGGGGCGGGCGAAGCGCCGCCCGCATCAATGCCGACCAGAAACGGCTGGCGCGCGACCAGGCCTGGTTCATGGGCGTGTTCGTGGCCAAGGTCGGCCTGGGGTTGCTGGCGTTCGCCTGGAAGCCCTGGCTGGGCCTGTTGTTCCTGGGCGTGTACGGGCTGTACGTCAAGCGCGAGTTGTCCAGCGATGAAGAATGCCTGGACTGCGACGATCTCGAACCCCTGAAGCTGCGTCCGCGCGACGATGATCCGTCGATGGCCTGGGCGTGTATCCAGACGCTGCTGGCGCTGGCGGTGATTGCCGGCGCTTCGCATATTTTCGTGCGCCAGATCGAACTGCTGGGCATCGCCATGGGCGCTTCGCCCCACATTGCGGCGCTGCTGCTGGCGCCGGTGGCCACCGAACTGCCCGAGATCATGAACGCCCTGATCTGGGTGCGCCAGGGCAAAGAGCGGCTGGCCCTGGCCAATATTTCCGGCGCCATGATGATCCAGGCCACGATACCTAGCGCGCTGGGTATCTTCATGACCCCGTGGCTGCTCGACGGCCCGCTGGTGGCGGCCGGCCTCTTCACGCTGCTGTCGATCCTGCTGCTGTGGCTGCGCTTTCGCCGTGCCGGCATGAGCGTGCCGGTGCTGTCGACAGTGGGCGGGTTCTACGGGTTGTTCGCCCTGTACCTGGGGTGGCACTTCGCGCGCTGACGCCGCGCGCGCGGGGGCGGCAGCGGGCCCGCGTCGCACGCCATTGCATGGTGGCGTTGCATCGGCGTGAAACCGGGAAAACCCTTGTTATCAGGCCAAAAAACGCGTAAAATCAATATGTTTACATCATACGGAGTTGCTCTGTGAATACCGATTCCGGCGACAGTAGTCGATCTTGCATCGACGTCGCTGCCTGACAGGATCCACGCAGAAACTTCATCTGCCGCATCCTGCCAGCGCAGGGTGCGGTATGCGGCGGCAAGTTCTTTGCCGCCATTGCCCCACCAAACCGCCAGAACCGCCGCTGTGCCGTCGCAGCCTGTGCCGACGCGCGCCTTTCGCGCGCCGCCAGTTGCCGCGAGGGCGCGCGCATTCGCAGCTGCGCTCCTCTGCTTCAGGGAGGTTGCCATGCGTTTATTCGACCTGTTCATGCGCCGCGCCGGTGTGGATCGCGGCGCGCTCAACCGCCGTCCGGGCACGTCGCGCCTCACCATCGAGTGTCCGCGCGATGCCCTGGGCGCCGTCCGCAAGCAGATTTGCCTCGATTTCGGCGCCGCGGGCCTCGATGTGGCGCAGTTCCAGATCGATTCGCGCCGCGATGCCGATTTCGCGTCCGCCTGCATCACCGTCAACTGTCCGCCTGAACTGCGGCCCGAGCTCATGTCGCAGGCACGCCGCCTGCGTGCCAATCCGGCGGTGCGCCACGTGCATTTCGGCACTTCGGCCCGCGCCTGACCCAGTCGCCGCGCCCCGGAGGCGCGGCTCTACTACAATGCCATGGCGGGCTGCAGCCCGTGTTTCGTCAGGATTTTCGGATTTTCGGCATGGATCGGCTCGGCTGGCTCGTCCCGTGGGAGTTTTCCCCGACCCTGGTGGCTGCCTTCGTGGCGGCCATCGTGCTGTTCGTGCGCGGCCAGCGCGTGCACCGGGTAGGCGCTGCGCGCCAGGTCCTCTTCTGGACCGGCATGGTGCTGCTGTACCTGTCGCTGCACACCCGGCTCGACTACTACGCCGAGCGCATGTTCTTCATCCACCGCATCCAGCACCTGGTGTTGCACCACCTGGGGCCGCTGCTGGTCATGGGCGCCTTCCCGGGCTCGGTCATGCGCGCCGGCCTGCCCATGGCATGGCGGGCGCGGTTGCGCGACTTCCTGCGCAGCGCGGGCGGCCGCGCGCTGGTGGGCGTGCTCACCAACAAATACCTGGTGCCGGCGCTGTTCGTGTTCCTGGTGCTGGTCTGGCTGATTCCCTCGGTGCAGTTCTATTCCATGCTCGACTGGCGTCTGTACCGGCTGATGAACTGGTCGGTGGTGATCAGCGGCTTCATGTACTGGAACCTGATCCTCGACCGGCGGCCCAGCCCGCCGGCGGCCATGAGCCCGGGCGGCCGGGTGCTGTCGCCCATCCTGACCATGGCGCCGCAGATGGTGGCGGGCGCTGTCATCGCCTTCACCGAATCTGATATCTACCCCTTGTTCGAGCTGTGCGGCCGGGCCATTGCCATGTCGGCGCAAACCGACCAGACCATCGGCGGCCTGACCATGTGGATTCCCGCCGCCATGGTGGAAGTCTTCGGGTTGCTGGTGGCGCTGGGCACCTTGATGCGCCTGTCGGGCAAGGGCCGCCTGCGGCCCGAAGACCGCCAGGCCCGTGCCCGTGCGCGCGAACGCGAGCGGGCCGCCAAGGCGGGGCAGGCCGTCGCCAGCCCCTGAGCCAGGCCGGGTGGCCTACGCCACCAGCCCGTGGTACTTGCGGCCCAGGGCTACCGTGGCCTGGAACATCCCGGCCTTGCTGCCGCAGTCGTAGCGTTGCCCCGTGTAGCGGTGCGCCAACACCGGGCGCGCGCCCATCAGGGCGGCGATGCCGTCGGTCAGCTGGATTTCATTGCCCGCCCCGATCTGCGTGGCCCGCAGATGGTCGAAGATTTCGGGCTCGAGCACGTAGCGGCCCACCACAGCCAGGGTCGAGGGGGCTTCCTCGGGCGCAGGCTTTTCAACGATGTGCGTGATGCGGGCGGTGCGGTCGTCAATGGGGCGCGCCGCCACGATGCCGTATTTGCGCGTGTCTTCGCGGGGCACATCCTGCACGCCCAGCACGCTGGCGTCATGGGCGTACGACGCGTCGATGAGCTGCTTCAGCACCGGAGTGTCGGCGTCGATCAGGTCGTCGGCCAGCAACACGGCGAAAGGTTCGTTGCCCACGGCGGGGGCGGCCGTCAGCACGGCATGGCCCAGCCCCAGCGGGGCGGCCTGGCGGATATACAGGCAATTGACATGCGCCGGCAGAATGCCGCGCACCATGGCCAGCAGCTCGTGCTTGCCCTTGCTTTCCAGGTCGGCCTCGAGTTCGGGGGCCGAGTCGAAGTGGTCTTCGATGGCGCGCTTGTTGCGCCCCGTGACGAAGATCAGGTCGGTGATGCCGGCCGCCACGGCTTCTTCCACGGCGTACTGGATCAGTGGCTTGTCGACCACCGGCAGCATTTCCTTGGGCATGGCCTTGGTGGCAGGCAGAAACCGGGTGCCCATTCCTGCGACAGGAAAAACGGCTTTGCGGATTGGGCGCATGAGAACCTCTGGTAGAAAATTGATCGGACCGTCAAACTTTTTCCGGCGGTCGCTATCATATTGCCATGAACCGCAGGCATACGATATTCCGGTATCCCATTGTGAAGCGCGGGCTGGCTGGCGCCCTGAGCCTGGCCCTGGCCCTGCCCGCCGCGCCGGCCCTCGCCCAGCCGGTGGGCCTGCCCTCGATGGGCGCGGCCTCGTCGGCCGATCTGTCGCCCGCGCTGGAACGCCAGCTGGGCGAGGCCATCATGGCCCAGGGCAGGCGCGACCCCACCTATATCAACGATCCCGAGCTCACCCAGTACCTGACCACCATGGGGCGCAAGCTGGCCACCTATTCGCCCGGCACGGTGCCCGATGTCGAGATGTTCGGCGTGCGGGACCCTGAAATCAACGCTTTTGCCATGCCGGGGGGCTTTATCGGCGTCAACAGCGGCCTGATCGTCTCGTCCACCAGCGAATCCGAGCTGGCCTCGGTGCTGGCGCACGAAATCGGCCACGTCGTGCAGCGCCATATCGCGCGCGGCATGACTCAGCAGAGCCAGAGCGGCGTGGTCATGATGGCCAGCATGGCGGCCGCGCTGCTGGCGGCGCTGGCCGGCGCGGGCGGCAACCTGGCCATGGGGGTGGCTGCCTTCGGCCAGGCCGCCGCCATCAACCGGCAGTTGGGCTTCTCGCGCGATGCCGAGCGCGAGGCCGACCGCGCCGGATTCCAGATGCTTACCAAGGCCGGCTACGATCCCAACGGCATGGTGCGCATGTTTTCGCGCCTGATGAGCGCCTCGCGCCTGAACGAAGGCATGGGCGGCGGCGCGTGGGCCAGCACCCACCCGCTGTCCATCGAGCGGATGTCCGACATTCAGAACCGCGCCCGCAACCTGCCGGCCGAGCGCCACGCCGACAGCGACGACTTCTGGTACGTGCGCGCCAAGATGCGGGTCATCCAGGGGCGCGACGCCGTCAGCCTGCGCACGGCCGGCCAGCAATTGCAGGACGAGGCGCGCACGCTCACCGGCGTGCGACAGTCGGCGGCCTACTACGGGCTGGCGCTGCAGGCTTTCCAGCGCAACAACCTGGATGAGGCCCGGCGCTATCTTGACCAGGCAGGCGCGGACCGCGGCCCGCAACTGGCGCGGCTTGGCATCGACCTTGCAGCCGCCAGCAAAGACAACGCAAAAGCCCTGGAACTGGCCACGGCCGCTATCCGGCGCTGGCCGCAGCAGCGCGCCCTGGGCATTGCCTACGCCCAGGCCCTGCAGGGGGTGGGCCGGCATGCGGACGCGCAGGCCTACCTGCGCGACCGCATCAAGCAATGGGGAGACGACGAGCCCGGTCTGTACCAGATGCTGGCGCAAAGCGAAGAGCACAACGGGCAGCCAGTGCAGGCGCGCCGCGACATGGCGCGCTATTACGTGCTAACCGGCGCCTACGCGGCGGCCGAGGCGCAGCTGCAACAGGCGCGCGGCCTGTCCAAGGATTTCTACGAACAGTCGCAGATCGACGTGCAGATACGCGAAGTGAAAGACAAACTGGCCGCCGAACGCGACCTGCTCGAACGCTTCAAGGGCTGACCGCAGGGCGTAATCCCGCCCCAGGTGTCTGACACGGAAGGTCCATACAGGGCGTAATCCCGCCCAGGTGTCTGGCTCCGCAGGTGCCAGACACCGTACGACTGAGACGGCCCTGGCATACAACGGTGTCAGGCACCTTCGGAGCCAGACACCTGATCTGAGGGCGTGACCAGACACCTGACCTGAGGTAGTGGCCAGACACCTGAGGGAGTGACCAGACACCTGATCTGGGGGAGTGGTTAGGCGCCTGGCCTTGAAGATCCCTGCAGGGCGTAATCCCGCCCAGGTGTCTGGCTCCGCAGGTGCCAGACACCGTACGACTGAGACGGCCCTGGCATACAACGGTGTCAGGCACCTTCGGTGTCAGGCTCCTGGCCTGAGACCCTCTGGCAACAGCGCCGCTTTGGACGGCTTATCGCCCAGTCTCGAAGAAACGCCCCAGCCGCTGCGGCAGCCAGCTCAGGTGGGCGGGGAAGGGGCCGGTGGGAAAGCCGGCATGCCCGCCTTCGGCCGGCTGGTGCAGCAGCACGTGGGCCGAGCAGTCGCGCGGCACGGGCAGGGCGCTTTCGGGAAGGAAGGGATCGTTGCGTGCGTTCAGCACTAGCGTGGGCACGGCGATGCTGGCCAGCCACGGTTTGCTCGAGGCGCGCGTCCAGTAGTCGAGCGCATTGCGAAAACCATGCATCGGAGCCGTGTAGGCGTCGTCGAAGTCGCGCAGGTCGCGCGCGTGGGCGATACGCATGACGTCGATGGCGCCCGGAAAGCGCCGTGCCTTTTCCAGCACCTTGTGCTTCATGGTTTTCAGGAAGTGCGCGCTGTAGAGACGGCGGTTGATGAACCCGCGCGACAGCGTCGTGCCGCCGGCCACCAGGTCAAGCGGCACCGACACGCCGGCGCACGCCGCCAGCCACGACACGTTGCTGCCTTGCTCGCCCAGGTACTTGAGCAGCGCGTTGCCGCCCAGCGACACGCCCACGGCATGCCAGCGCGCGTGCGGGATGCGGGCACGCACGGTGTCGAGCATGAAGCCGACTTCGGTGGAATCTCCCGAGTAATACGCGCGCGCCAGCCGGTTGGGCGTGCCCGAGCAGCCGCGGAAGTGCGCCACCGCCACGATCCAGCCGCGGGCCCGGAAATGATGGGCGATAGACTGCGCATAGCGGCTGGTGCTGCCGCCTTCCAGCCCGTGCAGCAGCAGCAGGGCGGGCGTGTCGGGGGTTTGGGGTAGCGAGGGCCAGTCGGCCTCGGTGATCCAACGGGCGGCGGCGGTCTTGCCGGCCACCACGGGGGCGGTGTTGTCGATGGGGTGCCCGTCCGGGCCCTTGTGCGGAAACAGCCCCGGCCCGGTCCAGTCAATGTCGATGAAATCCGTATCGGGCGTGTCGACGCGCTGGCGCACGAACGCGATTTGATGATGCTGGGCCACGAAGGCGGCATAGATCGTCTGGCTATGGCGATCGGGCAGCCAGGCGGGAACGGGGCAGGGCGAGGTATCGAGTCGGGCGGTGGCCAAGCGATGCACCCGGGGTCAGTGCAGCCGGTCGGGCACGTCGTGCAGGTCGAGTACCCCGGCATCTGCGGGCGCCGGCGACGCGTGGTGCACGACCATGCGCCATCCCGTGGGCCCCTTGTGATAGATGTTGGTGGCGTAGCAGTTGGCATACTGCACGCCGCCGCGCGCGCGCACGGCCACCTGTTCGACCAGCGTGTGCACCGAGCACATCATGCTTTGCATGACCAGCGGGCGCAGCGGCCGGATATGCAGCGGCCCGGCCGCCAGCGTCTGTTGCCAGGACTCCTGCACGGCCGTATGGCCGACCGCGCGCAGCCCGCCCGGATGAATGCAGACGATTTCCTCGTCGTCGGCCCAGATCTGCATCAGGCGGACGACGTCGGCTTGCTCGAGCGCTTCGTAGAACGCTTGCTCGGCTTCTTCGGGCGTGGCGAACATGGGGCGTTCAGTGGCCGCGGACGATGGTGCCCGGCTTCAGGCGGTATTCGGCGCCACAGTAGGCGCAGCGCGCCGAGCCGGTGTGGGTGATGTCGAGGAACACGCGCGGATGCATGCTCCAGAGGGGCGCCTTGGGGCCCGGGCAGTACACGGGCAGGTCTTCGGCGCCGATTTCGATGGTTTCGTGCGAGGTCGCGGCGGCGGGAGCGGCGGCGGTCATGGAGGTTTCCTGGAAAAAACGTAAGGTGGAAGAAAGCGGCGGATCAGACCGGGGTGAGCCAATGCGCGTACTTGGCATTGCGCCCACTGACCAGGTCGAAGAACGCCGTTTGCAGTTTTTCAGTGACCGGCCCGCGCCGGCCCGCGCCGATCTTGCGGTTGTCGACTTCGCGGATAGGCGTGACTTCGGCGGCGGTGCCCGTGAAGAAGGCTTCGTCGGCGATGTAGATGTCGTCGCGCGTCAGGCGCTTGGTGACCACGGGAATGCCCAGATCGGCGGCCAGCGCATGCACGGTGGACCGGGTAATGCCGGTCAGGGCCGAGGCGATTTCGGGTTCGCACAGCACGCCGTCTTTGACGATGAAGACGTTTTCGCCCGCGCCCTCGGCCACGAAGCCGTCGGTGTCGAGCAGCAGGGCTTCGTCGTAGCCGTCTTGCAGGGCCTCGGCGTTGGCGATGATGGAGTTGGCGTAGGTGGTGGCCACCTTGGCGCGCGGCATGGTGACGTTGACGTGCTGGCGCGCGTACGACGACACCTTCACGCGGATGCCCTGCGCCAGGGCTTCTTCGCCCAGGTAGGCGCCCCAGGGCCAGGCCGCGATGGCCACGTGCACCTTGGCGCCCTTGGGCGATACGCCCATTTTTTCCGAGCCGTAGAACACCAGCGGGCGCAGGTAGCAGGATTCGAGCTGGTTGGCCCGCACGACCTCGCACTGCGCGGCGTTGAGCGTGTCAGGGTCGAACGGCATGGGAATCTGGTAGATGTGCGCCGAATTGCACAGCCGCCGGGTGTGGTCTTGCAGGCGGAAGATGGCGGTTCCGGCGTCGGTTTTGTAGGCGCGCACGCCTTCGAACACCGACAGGCCGTAATGCAGGGAGTGGGTCAGGACGTGCGTGGTGGCCTCGCGCCACGGCACCAGCTTGCCGTCGTACCAGATGAAACCGTCACGGTCCGCCATCGACATGGTATTCCCCCTTGAAAGAGGCGCCTATTGTATCAAGCGGCAAGGGTACAATGCCGCGTTTCAGCGCCAGGGCCGCGGGCGACGCCCGGCTTGGCGCCGCGCCGGGCGAGCTGGCGTGCGTGTATGTGCCTTCTTTGATGAATTCCATGCCGTCCAGTTCCGTTTGCCAGGGGGCGCCAGGTGCCCGCTGACCCCGCCGCCCTGCTCGAAGACCCCCGCCTGGTGCGCCAGGAGCGCATCGCGGCGTTCCGCCAGGGCCTGCATGCCCTGATGCCGGCCCTGATCGCCACCGCCACCTGGGGCCTGGTCACCGGGGTGGCCATGGTCAAGTCGGGCCTGACCGAATCCATGGCCCTGGCCATGACCCTGCTGCTGTATGCCGGGTCGGCCCAGCTGACCTCGCTGCCGCTCATTGCCAGCGGCGCGCCCCTGTGGCTCATTTTCATGGCGGGCAGCGTGGTCAACCTGCGCTTCATTATTTTCGGCGCCGCCCTGCATCCCTACTTTCGCCACCTGTCCTGGCCGCGCCGCCTGGGGCTGGGGTATTTCACGACCGACATGGGTTTCGTGCTGTTCATGCCGCGCTTCGGCGACGCCGCCGAACGGGGCACGCGCGAGCAGTTGTGGTATTTCCTGGGCACCATCGCCCCGGGCTGGGTGGTGTGGCAGTCGTCGTCGATTGCCGGCATCTACCTGGGCACGCTGGTGCCCACAGCCTGGTCGCTCGACTTCGCCGCGGTGCTGGCGCTGCTGGCCATCACGGTGCCGCTGGCCAATTCCCGCCCCATGTTGGTGTCCATGCTGGCCGCCGGGCTGACCGCCTGGGTTGGCCAGTTGCTGCCCCTGCGGCTGGGCCTGGCGGCCGCGGTGATCGTCGGCATCCTGGCCGGCATCGCCGCCGAACGGTATTTCCACAAGGTGGCGCGCCCATGAGCTTCTGGCCCTCGGAAATCTACGTCTATTCCGCCATCTTGTTGCTGGCGCTCTGCAGCGTGCTGACCCGCGCGGGCTTCATGCTGTTCGGCGACTACGTGCCGCTGCCCGATGGCGTGCGCCGCGCCCTGCGCTATGCCCCGGCGGCGGCCCTCACGGCCATCATCGTGCCCGACCTGCTGCCCTGGAAAGCCGGGGCAGGGCCGGCCTTCGACTACCGCCTGGTGGCCGCCACGGTGGCGGTTGTGGTGTTCCTGCGCACCCGCAGCGCGGTGCTGGTAATCGTGGCAGGCATGCTGGTGCTCTGGACGCTGCGCTGGCTGACCGGTTAGGCCTCTGGGCCGGCTGCGCTAAAATAAAGTTATCCACAGCAATCCGGGCTTGGCAGCATACTCGTTTTGTTCTTTTTCATTGCCCCGGCATCTGCCCATCCTGATGACTGACTCCACTACCCCCGAAGCTCCCAGCACCGACGCGCCCACCTCGACTTTCGCCGACTTCGGACTGCACCCGCAACTGCTCCAGTCGGTTGCCGACACCGGATACACCACCCCGACGCCCATCCAGGCGCAGGCTCTGCCTGCCGTGATGGCCGGGCGCGATGTCATGGGCGCGGCGCAAACCGGCACCGGCAAGACGGCGGCCTTTACGCTGCCCATCCTGCATCGCCTGATGCCACTGGCCAATACCAGCGCATCGCCGGCGCGGCATCCGGTGCGCACGCTCATCTTGACGCCCACGCGCGAACTCGCCGACCAGGTCTACGAGAGCGTCAAGCGCTATAGCAAGCACACGCCGCTGCGCTCGGCCGTGGTGTTCGGCGGGGTCGATATCGGACCCCAGAAAGAGGCGCTGCGGCGCGGCTGCGAGATCCTGGTGGCCACGCCGGGCCGCCTGCTCGACCACGTCGAGCAAAAAACCGTCAACCTCAGCCAGGTGGGCATCCTGGTGCTGGACGAGGCCGACCGCATGCTCGACATGGGCTTCCTGCCCGACCTCGACCGCATCGTCAGGCTGCTGCCGGCGCAGCGCCAGGGGCTGCTGTTCTCGGCCACTTTCAGCAACGAAATCCGCAAGCTGGGCCGCACCTACCTGAACCAGCCGGTCGAAATCGAAGTCGCCGCGCGCAATGCCACGGCCGATACGGTCAGCCAGATCGCCTACCAGATGCCCAGCGACGCCAAGCGCGCCGCGGTGGTGCACCTGGTGAAGTCGCGCGGGCTGAAGCAGGTGATCGTGTTCTCGAACACCAAGATCGGCACGGCGCGCCTGGCGCGCGAACTCGAGCGCGACGGCGTGCGGGCCGAATCCATCCACGGCGACAAGAGCCAGGCCGACCGCATGAAGGCGCTCGACGCCTTCAAGGCCGGCGAGCTCGAAGTGCTGGTGGCTACCGACGTGGCCGCTCGCGGCCTGGACGTGGCCGGCGTGCCCTGCGTCATCAACTACGACCTGCCGCACAACGCCGAAGACTACGTGCACCGCATCGGCCGCACCGGCCGCGCGGGCGCTTCGGGCGAAGCCATCGCGCTGTTCACCGCTGACGAAACCCGTTACCTGCAAGACATTGAAAAGCTCACCAAGCGGCCGGTGCCGCGCGGCACGCTCGACGTGCCCCGCGACCTGGTGGCGCGCAGCCACACGCGCGATACGCGCGACGGCCGCGATGCCCGGGGCCGCGGCCGCGAGCGGCGCGGGTCTTCGCAGGCCTACGGCGCGCCGCAGCAGCCGGTGGATGATTTTTTCTACAAGCCGTACGAGCCGGCCGCGCCCGCGGCTGACCAGGCCGAGCCAAAAACGGAATCCCGCAGCAGCACGCCCAAGCGCCAGGTGGCGGTGCTGCTGGGCGGCAGCCGCAAGCCCTGAGCCCGCCCAGCCGCTACTGCGCCAGCAGCGCGGGCACGTCGGGCAGGCCGGTGGCCACCGTGGGGCTGTCGGGTGCCAGGCTGTCGAGCAGCCGCTCCAGGTGGCCGATGTGCGGCAGCATCGGGCCATAAAACACCACGCGCCCGCCCACCTGCACCAGCAGCGTGGGAAAGTTCTCGACATCTTCGTCGCCGAGCAGGTCGGGGTGGTCTTCGATATCGATCCATGCAAACACCCGTTGGGGCTGGGCCTCGGCCAGGGCCGCCAGCCGTGGCCGGTATTGGCCGCAGGTATCGCACCAGGCCGCGCAAAAGCAGGCTACCAGCCAGGTGTCGGGGCCGCCGTCGGCCAAGGCGGCGCGCAGCGCGGGGGTGTCGGGTCCGGGAACGAGCAGGGGCATGGCATCAAATCGCAGCGTGTTTGAGACTATGATACCCGGCATGTCTACCGACAGGTTTGCTACATGATTCCTCCCCGCCCCGATCCCGCGGCGCCCACGCCGGCCCGCGCCGCCGCGGCAGGCGCGGCCGGCGTTGCCCAGGCATTCAAGCGCGCGCTGGTATCGCAGTGCCATCCCAATATGCTGTTCGCGGTGCTGCTGCCGTTCGTCATCGCGCTGCTCGGCGCGTTGCTGCTGGTGTGGCTGTTCTGGACTCCGCTGACCGATTGGCTGAACCTGCAGGCGTCGCAGTGGCAGTTCGTCAACAACGTCGATGCCTGGCTGGTGGGCATCGGGCTATTCTCCATCAAGCTGTATTTCATTCCCGTCATTGCAGCGGCCATCTTGCTGCCCGTATCGGGCATTCTGGGGCTGGCCATCGCCGCCGTATTCGTCATGCCGCTCGTGCTGCGCCACGTCGGCGCGCGCGAGTACGCCGGGGTGGCGCGCCAGGGGCGCAATGCCACGGCGTACAGCGTCTGGAACGCCATCTGGGTCAGCGCGATATTCGCCATCGGCTGGGTGCTGACGCTGCCATTCTGGCTGATTCCACCCATGGCGGTGATCTTGTCGGTCTTCTGGTGGGCGTTTGCGTTTTCGCGCATGCTGCGCGTCGATGCCATCGTCGAGCATGCCAGCCCGGCCGAGCGCCGCATCCTGCTCGAACGCCACAATACCGGCTTCTGGATCATCGGCCTGATCTGCTCATTGTTGAACCTGCTGCCGCCCGCCTGGATCATCCTGCCCGTGTACTCGGGCCTGGTGTATGCGCATTACGGGCTTGAAGCGCTGCGCCGCCTGCGCCAGGAACGCGTCATCGAAGCCTGACCTCTTCCACTTACCAGACACCATGGCTGCTTCCACTTCCCGCCGCATCGGCCTGATCATCGTGGGCGATGAAATCCTGTCCGGTCGCCGCCAGGACAAGCACTTCGCCAAAGTCGTCGAGCTGCTGGCCGCGCGCGGCCTGCAGCTGTCGCATGTCGAAATCCTGCCCGATGACCGCGCGGCGCTGACCGCGGCCCTGCGCCGCAGCTTTGCCTCCGGCGACATCGTGCTGTCGTGCGGCGGCATCGGCGCCACGCCCGACGACCACACCCGCCAGGCCGCCGCCGCCGCGCTCGATGTGCCGCTGCAATTGCATCCCGACGCCGAACAGGCCATCGTGCTGCGGGTGGCCGAGATGGTGGCCAAGGGGCAGGGCTCGCCCGACATGAGCACGCCCGAGAACCAGCACCGCCTGCAGATGGGCATGTTCCCCGCCGGCAGCGAGATCGTGCCCAACCCCTACAACCGCATCCCGGGCTTTTTCATCCACGATCACACCTTCGTGCCGGGTTTTCCGGTCATGGCCTGGCCCATGCTCGAATGGACGCTCGACACGCGCTACGCTGCCCTGCATCACCAGGTGGCGCACATCGAGCACTCATTCCTGGTGTTCGGCATGCCCGAATCGCGCATCGCGCCGGTGATGCAGGTCATCGAGCAACGTTGGGCCGCGGTGCGCGCTTTCAGCCTGCCCAGCGTGGGCGAGGCAGGCGGCCCGCCGCACATCGAATTGGGCGTCAAGGGCGACCCCGGTCCGGCCGCCGAGGCGCTGGCATTCCTGCAGCAAGAAGTGCAGCGGCTGGGCGGCCGGCTGGCCCCCTGAGCGCGGCCGCCGCGGGCGCCCGAGGGGGAAACGGGTTGCCAAATCGGCCGCAAGATTTCACAATACGGGAAATCAGCCTCATGGTGCGCCGCGGCATCCGTCGCCGCGCCGGGGGCGCACCTGTTACCCGCGTTAACCAACCATTGTGACTTCCACCATGTCAGCCACCGCGCCGGGCTCGGACAGCGAGCATGCCCCGGGCCAGTCTCCTATTGCCATCCAGGTCATCGAACGCGCCATGCGCCTGCTCGACGCGCTGGCGGCCCACCCCGACCCGGTCACCCTGAAAGAGCTGTCCGCCACCACCGGGCTGCACGCGTCCACGGCGCATCGCATCCTTAACGACCTGGTCGTGGGCCGCTATGTCGAGCGCGTCGACAACGGCCTGTACCAGCTGGGCATGCGCCTGCTCGAACTCGGCTCGCTGGTGAAAGGGCGCCTGAACGTGCGCGAGGCCGCCATTTCGGCCATGCGTTCGCTGCACAAGCTTACCGGCCAGACCATCAACCTGTCGGTGCAGCAGGGCGACGAAATCGTCTATATCGACCGAGCCTGGAGCGAGCGGTCGGGCATGCAGGTGGTGCGCGCCATCGGCGGACGGGCCCCGCTGCATCTCACGTCCACCGGCAAGCTGTTCCTGTCCACCATCGACAGCCGCCAGGTGCGCGCCTATGCGCTGCGCACCGGGCTGGCCGGACACACCCGCAACAGCCTTACCGATCTCGAACGCCTCGAGCGCGAGCTGGCCTTGGTGCGCCGGCACGGCTACGCGCGCGACAACGAAGAACTCGAAATGGGCGTGCGCTGCATCGCGGCCGGCATTTTCGACGACACCGGCAAGCTGGTGGCCGGCCTGTCGATCTCGGCGCCGTCCGAGCGCCTGCAAGACGAATGGATACAGGCCCTGGTGGAGGCGGCCCGCAATATTTCCGAAGCCCTGGGCTACGAGCCCACGGTTACCGCCAACCACACGGGCAAGGGCCTGGCGCCGCACGCGGTGCGCACGTAATCCCCTCGGGCCAGGTTTCAGGCTCCGCAGGTGCCTGAAACCACATGTAGTCGCGGCAGCCGCTGCACGCTTCGGTGTCAGGCACCTGCGGAGCCATACACCTGGCGAGACCCGCCAAACCTGACACCGGGCGATCCGGCCGCTCTACAATAAAAAACCCCTGGCAAGCCAGGGGTTCCAGGGGCCCGAGGGCCGGTATTATTGGTTTTATTGTTTCGGTACGCCAGCCTTCTTGAACAGCTCGGCCCACTGCGGCACTTGCTGCTTGACCTTGGCTTCGAGCGCCTTGGGGTTGGCGTCGTCGTTCAGCACTTCGGCGCCCAGGCCCGCCATGCGTTCCTTGAACTTCGGATCGGCCAGGCCGGCCTGCAGGGCCTTGACCAGCTTGTCGACGACCGGCTGCGGCGTGCCCTTCGGTACCCACATGCCGTGCCAGATACCCACTTGGAAGCCCTTGAAGCCCGATTCGTCCATGGTGGGCAGGTCGGGCAGCGTGGGCACGCGCTTCAGGCTGGTGACGGCATAAGCCTTCACCTTGTGGCTGGTGATGTACTGGGTGGTGTTGGTGGTCTGGTCGCACAGCATGTCGACCTGCTTGCCCAGCAGGTCGTTCATGGCCGGGCCCGTACCCTTGTAGGGAACGGTCAGCAGATCGACGCCCAGGGCATCGACCAGCATGGTGCCGCACAGGTGGCTGGCGGCGCCGATGCCGGCGTTGGCCAGCGAAACCTTGTCTTTATTGGCCTTGACGTAGTCGACCAGCTCTTTGATGTTGTTGGGCGGGAAGTCTTCGCGGGCGATGATGGTCATGGGAACGTCGACCACCAGGCCCACCGGCTCGAAGCTGGTGAAGGGATCGTAGCCCGGGTTCTTGTACAGCGAGGCCGCCGTGGTGAAGCCCAGGTGCATCAGCAGCACGGTGTAGCCGTCGGGTTCGGCGCGCGCCACGAACGAGCTGCCGATGGTGCCGCCCGCGCCGGTCTTGTTTTCGACCACGACGGACTGGCCCAGGGTGGGCCGCATGGCTTCGGCCAGCGACCGTGCCACGTTGTCGGTGGGGCCGCCCGCCGAGAACGGGACAACCATGTTGATGGCCCGTTCCGGATATTCAGCGTGGACAGCGCCGGCTGCGAGCAGGGCGCCGGCGGCCAGCAATGCCGAAAGCGTACGGGGGATGAATGTCATGAGGTCTCCTGTGCCGCAGGGTGCGCGGCGGTGTTTTCACTTGGGCTGATGAGCCTTTCTTGGAGTGTCATCAGCTGGCAGCCAGTGTAGAAAACAAATAGGGGGTCCGTCACCGGGTATTTCCCCCGATCCTGCGGCGGCGCAAATCTGTAATTGTTGCGACGCGTCAAAAATGCTTGACAGGTGGCTCCAGGCCCGTAAAATGTGGTTTGTGCAGTGCAACAAACGCGCCGGCGACAGCTTGCAATACCCGCTCCCGGGCCGTTTGCACCCCTTAGCGAAGCATCATTATCTGCCGGCACGCCCCCGGCCCACTACCGGAGATCTACATGACCGCCATTCCGCAACAAGTTCTGGATCGCCAGAAATCCGCCCTGAATACCCTGGCTGCCACCCAGGCCACCCTGTTCGCCGGCTTCGAAAAGCTGGTCGACCTGAACCTGAAGGTGGTCAAGGCGACGCTGGACGAAGTCGCCCAGACCTCGCAGCAGGCCATTGCCGTCAAAGACCCGCAGGAAGCCGCCGCGTTCGCCACCGCCCTGGTGCAGCCGGGCGCCGAAAAGGCCCTGGCCTACGGCAAGCATGTGTATGACATCGTCGCCGGCGTGCAAGGCGAACTGGCCAAGCTGGCCGAAGCCCAGATCGCCGAAGGCCAGCAGCAAGTGGCCGACGCCGTCGAACAGTTTTCGAAAAGCGCCCCCACTGGCTCGGAAAGCGCCGTGGCGCTGCTGAAGTCGTCGCTGGCCACCGCCAACGGCGCCTACGAATCGCTGACCAAGGCCGCCAAGCAGGCTGCTGAAGTCGCCGAGTCGAACCTGAACGCCGCCGCGAACGCCACGTTCAAGGCCGCCACCGACGCTGCCGAGGCCGCCACCAAGGCGCCGCGCAGCCGCCGCGCAGCCTGATATGGCTGGCCGGGGCTGTTGCCGCCGGCCAGACTGTAGTACTGTTGAGTGACAGAGCAGAGCTGGAATTAGCCACCCCCCGGGGTGGCTTTTTTTATTTGCCGGCTGCTTTGATAGCGCTGGCGCATTCGCCTACCAGCGCCGGCCCGCGGTAGATCAGCCCGGTATACAGCTGCACCGCGTTGGCGCCCGCATCGATTTTCTCGCGGGCCTGGCGGCCTGACAGAATGCCGCCCACCCCGATGATGGCCGCGCCAGGCCCCATGCGCTGGCGCAGGCGGGCGATGACGGCCAGCGACAGCGCATGCACCGGCGCGCCCGACAGGCCGCCGGCCTCGTTGGCATGGGGCTGCCCGGCCACGGCATCGCGCGACAGGGTGGTGTTGGTGGCAATGACCCCATCGACGCCGTAGCGCGGCAGGATGTCGGCGATGGCGTCGATCTGCGCTTCGCTCAGGTCGGGGGCGATTTTCACGGCCAGCGGCACGTGGCGCTGGTGGCGGTCGGCCAGTTCGGCGCGCTTGTCGCGCAATTGCGCCAGCAGCGCCGACAATTCATCGCCGCCCTGCAGGGCGCGCAGGTTCTGCGTGTTGGGCGACGAAATATTCACGGTGACGTAATCGGCGTGCGGGTACACGCCTTCCAGCCCCAGCAGGTAGTCGTCGGCCGCGCGCTCGATAGGAGTGTCGGCATTTTTGCCGATATTCAGCCCCAGCACGCCGCCTTGCGCGCGCCACTGGCTGCGCTGCACATTGGCGATGAAGGCGTCCAGGCCCTGGTTGTTGAAGCCCAGGCGGTTGATCAGCGCCTGGGCGCGCGGCAGGCGGAACATGCGGGGCTTGGGGTTGCCCGGCTGCGCCCGCGGCGTAACGGTGCCGACTTCGACGAATCCGAAGCCCAGGTTGCCCAGGGCGTCGATATAGGCGCCGTTCTTGTCCAGGCCGGCGGCCAGCCCCACGGGGTTGTCCAACGCCAGCCCCATCAGGGTGGCGGGCGCCTGCGGGCGCGTGCGCAGCAGCCTGCGGGTGGCCCCGCAATCGTAGGCGCGTTGCAGGCCGGCCAGCGTGACTTCATGGGCGGTTTCCGCGTCCATGGCGAACAGGGCCGGGCGCGCGAGGGGGTAGGCTTGGAACAGGATGGACATGGGGCGCAATTGTAGCCAGTTTGCGCCGCCGCGAGCGGGTCAGAGCGTGCCGGGCGGCGGTGCTTGCCAGGCGCCGTCCAGGTACAGCTGCAACGGCTTGAAGCCTGACTTGTAGGCCATCTTGCGGCTGTCGCGGATCCAGTAGCCCAGGTACAGCCAGGGCAGGTCCAGGGTGCGGCACTGCTCGATCTGCCACAACACGTTGTAGGTGCCCAGGCTGCCGCGTGCGGCGGGGTCATAGAACGTGTACACCGAGGACAGGCCGTCGTCGAGCACGTCAATGATCGACACCATGGCCAGCGTGCCTTCGGCATCGCGGAATTCGACCAGGCGCGTGTTGACCCGGCTGGTAAGCAGGAACTGGGCGTACTGCGTGCGGCTGTCGTCGTCCATGCCGCCGCCGGGGTGGCGGCCCTGCTGGTAGCGGGTGTACAGGTCGTAGTGTTCGGGTGACCAGGCCAGCTCCGCCACGAAGGCGCGCAGTCCCTGGTGTCCCCGCCATGCGCGCCGCTGGCTGCGGTTGGGCGCGAAACGAGCCGTGTCCACGCGCACCGGCACACAGGCCCGGCAATTGTCGCAATGGGGCCGGTAGGTAAACAGCCCGCTGCGCCGGAACCCCTGTTCCACCAATTGCGAGTACGCGCCCGCGTTGATCAGGTGCCCCGGCGCGGCTACCTGCGACCGCGCCTGCTGCCCGGGCAGATAGCTGCACGGGTAGGGCGCAGTGGAATAAAACTGCAGGGTGGCGAAAGGAAGTTCTTTGAGCTGGCTCATGGGCGGCTCGCCAGGGAATCGGGCCCGGCGGACATGGCTACATCTTAACGCCGAAGCGGGTCAGTACAGCAAGGTCGACACCGGGGCGGGGTGCAGACTGCCCTGGCTGTCCAGGCGCCCCGACTGCCAGGCGGGCGCAGGCCCGGCGATTGCCTGGCGAATGTGTTCGACGAAGCGGGCGCGCGGCACCGGCCGAGCGCCCAGGCTGGCCAGGTGGCGCGTCTGTTGCTGGCAGTCGATCCATTCGACGCCGGCCCGCCGCAGGAACGCCACCAGATAGGCCAGCGCGACTTTCGAGGCATCGGGCACGCGGGTGAACATCGATTCGCCGAAGAACATGCGGCCCAGGCTGATGCCGTACAGGCCGCCCGCCAGTTCGCCGTCGATCCAGGTTTCGACGCTGTGCGCCACGCCCGCCGCGTGCCATGCGCGGTAGGCCTGCTGCATGTCCGCGGTGATCCAGGTACCGGCCTGCCCGTCGCGCGGCGCGGCGCACTGCGCCACCACGGCGTCGAACTCGGTGTCGACGCGCACCTGCACGCGCGGCAGCAGCGCGGATTCTTCGCGCGCGATCTGGCGTAGAAGCTTGCGCAGCGAATGCGACGGCGCGAAATCGGCGCACGCCAGCACCATGCGCGGATCGGGGCTCCACCACAGAATGGGCTCGCCTTCGCTGTACCACGGAAAAATGCCGTTGGAATATGCGGCGGTCAGGCGTTCCAGCGACAAGTCGGCGCCCGCCGCCAGCAGGCCTGCCGGGTCGGACAGAGCATGCTCGACCGGTGGGAATGGCGTGTCGGGGGATAACCAGGGCAGCTTCAAGATCAGCGATGCGATTCGAGGGTGTATCGATGGGTGCCGAAGCTGCCGCGGCGGCGGTCTTCCAGGAACTGTTTCAGGGTGGTGGCTACCGTGCGGAACGACAGGTCTTCCCAGGGGATGTCGGCTTCGTCGTAGTAGCGCGCCTCCAGGCTTTCCGGGCCGGGGTCAAGCTCGGGATCCAGCGCGCGGGCCAGATAGAACAGGTGAACCTGCTCTATCTGCGGCACGTCGATGATCGTGAACAACGGACCCAGCTCGATGCGCGCGCCCGATTCTTCCAGGGTTTCGCGCGCCGCGCCTTGCGCGGTGCTTTCCCCGAGCTCCATGAAGCCTGCCGGCAGGGTCCAGGTGTCGTAGCGAGGTTCGATGGCGCGCCGGCACAGCAGGATGCGGTTTTCCCAGACGGGCACCGTGCCTACTACCATGCGCGGATTCTGGTAGTGGATGGCGCCGCAGTGGTCGCATATGTCGCGTTCGCGATTGTCGCCATCCGGCACCCGGCGGTTGATGGGGGAGCCGCACTGGCTGCAGAAGCGTGCCCGGCGCGGGGCTGGGAAATACGTCGGAGGCGATTGGGCGGTCATGCCGTCGATTCTAACGGCAGTCGGGCCGCCTGTTGCGCGGCGCGTTCAGGCGCGCGGGTTGGCCACGAACGCCAGGCGGGCGGGAATGTCGGCTTGCGCGACGTCGAGATACAGCGGGGCGGGAGCCGCCAGGGCGGGGTGCGAAACCGATATGCCCGCGGCGGCCGATTCCAGCGCATCGGCCAGCGGCCGGCCCTGCACATCGCGCAACGAGTCGAGCAGCGCGGGCAGTTCGCGGCCTTCGACCATGGCTGGCCCCGCATCGGTCTGCGCGTACAGGCGCCCCGTGTCGTCCAGCAGCCAGGCTGTCACCGCCCGCACCGTCCGGCCGGTATGCGTGACCAGGCCGACGCCGTCGTCGGCGCGGCGCAGCAGGAACGGCGCGGCATCCAGGCGCACGTACACGCGCTGCGGGCCGTTCTGGAAAAACCAGCGGCCTGCGTCGTCATGATCGTAATTGCGGCCGATGAAGTCCAGGATCTGGGTGTTCTCGATGGATTCGCCAGGCCCGCCGCCGGTGGCGTCGCCCACAGGATGCAGGCGCCAGCGCCCGCGTTCGTCCAGCGACAGCCAGCCGTACACGGCGGGTACATCGGGCCATTTGGCCAGGGCGGCTCTGACGGAGGAATCCATGGGTAAGCGGCAAGATGCCGCGGGCCGGCGGCCCGCGTTCGTCTCGCCATTTAACCAGAATGCCCGCGCGCCGGGCGCATGCGCTACACGCTGGCGGCAGCTTCGCGCGCCATGGCGGGCCAGCCTAGCGTCGCGCCGCGCGAGATGGCGGCATAGACGGCTTCGGTGCGATTGTGCACGTGCAGGCGCTGGTACACGGTTTCCGCGTGCACCTTGGCTGTGGTGACGGCAATGTTCAGGTCGCGCCCGATCGCTTTCAATGTATAGCCGCGCGCCAGCAGCACCAGCACTTCATACTGGCGCGGGGTCAGCCCCAGCGCCTGGCTTTCATGGTGCAGGAAGTGAAGCTCGCGCGGCGCCGGACCGGCCGCGTCGGTATCGGCCGTAGGCTGGCAGGGCGCCTCGAGGTGTTCGGCCACACGCTTGCCGATGCCTTGCGCGGGAAAGAACATGCCGCCGGCCAGCACCAGTCTGATCGACGCCTGCAGCATTTCGGCGGGGGCATCGGTGGGCACGCACCCCACGACGCCGGCCGGCAGGCCGTTGGCCCAAGGCGCGACCCCTCGGCTGCTGACCAGCAGCAGAATGGCCTTGGGCATGTACGTCAGCCTGGCCATGGTCACGGCCTGGTGCACGTCGTCCAGATCCAGCACGGACAGCAGCATCAATTCATATCCCTGTTCGCGCCACGGCTCGACAGGCATGTCGAGGTAGGCGGAACCGTCAATGCGCCAGCCGGGTGCGGCCTGCGCAGTGGCCTGGAGAATGCCCTGCCGTATCCACGGCCGTGATTCGATGACGATGATGGTCGACACGTTTGCTTCTCCCTTGATGATCGCAATGCCCTGTTTGTAGTTGTTGCTTGGGGCGCGTCAGAAGCGGTGACGATGGACGAAACCGGCGGCAGGCATGACTGCCTGCCCCGGGATGGCCGGGAACCCATGTTGCCGGCTTGTGAAAAAATTTAACTTGAAATAATAGAATTAGCAATAGATTTGCTACATAATAATATCAATTATCATTAATAATTACTGAATCCAGCAATTTAATTGTACCCGTCGAGGGTTGAACTCCCAATTCGTGGGAAAGGTTTCAAAGCGCTCGGCGAAGCAAGAGGCTCGCAGGCTATAGCCGGAGCGCGGCAGCCACTGGTCCAGCAGGTTCGCGTACAGCGCCGGCAGGCCGTCGGCCGTGCAATGGGCTTCACACATGGCGATGCGGCCGCCGGGCAGGGTGATCTCGAAAGCATCCTTGGGCTTGGGGCCGAACCCGGGGGGAACCTGCACGCCGCAGTAGTAGCGCATGAACGGCGTGGGCACGAACATCGGCGTGTCGTAGGTCAGGCCGAAGAACGGCCCGGTGAGCAGGTCCGACCGCAGGTGTGCGAACAGCCGGCGGAAGTCGTTCCAGCAAGCGTATTTCTGACTGGACATGCCTTCGTAGCGTACCGCCCAGAAGCGGGTGGGCGGCAGTTCGCGCACCGTGACGCGAACCTGGTTGCCCGGCGGGCAATGAGGGTCGGCGGCCACCATGCCCGACTCGTTCATCTTGGCAATGTAGCGGGCGTGCGCCAGTCGGAACCGGCAGGGGGAAATTCCCCAATAGCGGGTGAAGGCCCGCGTGAATGCCTGCTGGCTCGAAAAACCCATGTCGATCGCTATTGAAAAGAGCGGCTGGCGCGTATGCGCCACCATCAGGGCGCAGCGCCCCATCAGGTTGCGATGGATGTAATCGCGAGGCGAATGCTGGAAGTCCTTCAAGAACAGCCGGGTCAGGTGGAACCGGCTGAGCCGGATTTCGTGTGCCAGTTCTTGTATGAGCGCGTCATGCACACAGTGTTCGGTTGATTCATGCAGGATTTTCTGTTCGATCTGCGTTATGCAGTATTGAATGCGTGGGTCCATGAGACTCGTCCTTTCGCTGGTGGGCCAGCGCCCGCTGCCGGTGCTTGCTGATTCAGCGCAGAACCAGGCAAGGCAAGATTTCAAAAAAAAATTTGAAAAATCACAAACTGTAAATTTTGTGAATCGGAACTGCCTAGAATGAAGTCCGTGCAGACAAGTATGAAAGGGAGTGGGGAGGCAATTTCAGATAGCGTCGGGGCAGACGTGGAAATTGCAGAGATTAGTCAGAAGTTTGCAGTCGTGGGTTTCACGGCTCGATTATGCGGCGAACAGGGTAAGTATTAAATAGGCCGTTGGTAGTAGATGGGCGGTGCGCCAAGGCGCACCGGCGGGGGCCGAATTAAATACTAGTGCCGATTTTCCATCCTGGCATTTTCAGCCGGGCAAGGGATCTGTTTGCCCGTAATTTCCGAAATAGCGGGATTGAGCGATTTTTGTTAAGGGATTTCCAGTAAAGGAAAACACCATATTTGAAGGAAAAGATATTCCGAGGCATTGCGGCGGTATGGAAAAAATCGATATTGGCGTAATCCCGGATAACCGGGTTGGACCGCCTCGAGACGGCTTCTCGAGATATCAGGAGGCATACATCATGAAGAAAGCACTATTGGCAGTGGCCCTGGCCGTCAGCTCCGTGGGTATGGCGCATGCGGCGGGTTTTGCGATCGGCGTATTCGGTGGAACCGGCGCCGCCACGTCCGGCACCCAGGGTGGTTCGCAGGCGACCAGCAGCAGCGGCTCGATCGGCTTCGGCTCCGCCTTGCAGGGCACCACGGCGACCAGCACGACCAGCGCCAATTCCGGCGTATCGCTGACCCCCCAAGGGACTCAGACCTATGCCAACGGCACCAGCGTCAACCAGTCGGTGGGCGGCGGCTTCACCAGCGGGTTCGCGGTGGGTGGAACCTCGGGCATGGCCGGAGGTGAATACACCAGCGGCGCCACCGGCAACGTTGGCAGCATCGGTTTCGGCGGCTGGACCTGGTAAGCCCATCTGTCCGGATACCTGTCGTGTGGGGAAGAACGGTCTTCCCCACACGTAGGAGAACTCTCATGAAACCCTTGCTATGCCTGGTTTTGCTGGCTTTTGTGGCTTGCGCGGCAATGCTGCGTCCGGCCTCCGCGGCGACCGGGCCGGCGATGGTGGGACCGGTTGCTCCGGCCTCGCTTGCGCCGGTCTGTGAGCGGGACGCCGACATGAAGATGCCGCAGTTTGCCCTGTCCTTTCCGACGATCACGCCGCCCGAACAAGGCTTCTCTCTTGCCGAGAGCGCATCGCCGGATTGCCGCGCGGCAGGCGGCAGCGGTTTCACGAGCGTCGTCGCGCGGGCCCAGGCTGGCGGCGACTACCGGTGGCGCGACTACTGGCTGGCCGGCACTCGCCTGTTGCCCAGTTATCCGGATGCCGGCAGCCCCGCTTTTGTGCAGCCCGGCTGGCACTGGATAGAACTTGATCGCTGAACCTGATATTAATTTTTTAACGGACGACCCGATGTCCTTATTATCAGGCCGTCCAAGGGGGCGGCCAATCATATGGCCGCGAAATACTGCATTAAATAACGGCAGTTACATTCCTTCCGAGTTAATCGCAAGTTTGCTCGGGAAAGGGCCCACCTGAGGAGCGCTGGTAATGGACGAGAAACTTGACGAAGAAATCAAGCGGTGGACGGTCAGGCGCAAGAGCGTGCTGGTCATGGATATTATCCAAGGCCGCACCAGCGTGCGAGAAGCCAGCGAGGCTTTCGATTTGCCTGTGCCCGAGATAGAGCGCTGGGTCGAAGAAGGGAAACGTGGGCTGGAAAACGCGCTCAGATCCAACCCGTTGAATGTAAAGGAATTTTATGAAAAACAGATCAAGGCCCTACAGCAGGCGTACGGCGAAGCCATGCTGGAGCTGCGGGTCAGAGGCAAGCAGAACGGAACGCCATCCGATGACGACAAATGATAATCGGTTCCGCCCGGACGCGCCGCCCGAGATAGTTTTCACCCAAATGCCGGAGGCGGGCTGCTCAGTTGCGCGGGTCAGGCCTTACGAGTATTGAAAGCAGCCAGTTTCTTGGAATAAGCCGTCTCGATTTATTTTTAATAAATAGTTTGTGAAACCTCACAAAATGGCAAAAAGTGGTTTTAGAGTAACCATAAAATGAATTGGCAATATTCGTATGGTTACAGGCTTTAGAATAAAACGATTATGTGGCGGATGTGTCTTCAGACAGCATTGGGGTGGCCTCATTCCAGGAGAATAATCATGAAACGCCTATTATTTTTGGCATTGGCCTTATGCGCCGCCGGCGCGCACGGTCAGACCATCACGACGGGTGCCGACGCGACATCCAACGCAACCGGCAACGCCAGTTCCAGTTCCCAGTCGGGTACCGCCCAGGTGGGAGTGTCGGCCCAGATGGGCATGGGCAACATTACGTTCGAAGGATCTTCCCAGCGCGAACACCAGAGCATTTCCACCACGCCCAACGTCTACATCGCACCCAGCATGTTCGGCGGCGCCAACAATTGCGGCCAGAGCAATACCATGGGCGTGGGCGTAACCGGGTTTGGCATAGGCGGTTCCGTGGCCAGCGAGAGTTCCGCTTGTAACGCTCGCGAAGACACGGCCACGGCCTACAAGCTGGGTTACAAAGAGGTGGCCGACATGAGATTTTTCTGTTTCGGCGAAGACGAGAACCGCCTCGCGTGGGAAGCCACCGGCCATACCTGCCCGGCCACGGCCAAGCCGACCGCCCAAGTGTCGCAGCCTGTTGCCAGCGCAGCGCCCAGCAGCGGCACCTACGGACCGTTGCCCGCCTACATCGAGCCCTGACACCGGTGGGGGCCGCAAGCAGGTACCGGCAGGGCGCGCCGGAAAGTCACCGGAAAACAAAAAGGCTCTCGGTTACCGAGAGCCTTTTGCTTCCTGCGTTGTTCTATGGAGGCGCAAGCCGGAATCGAACCGACGTACACGGATTTGCAATGCCTAAATGCTGTACGGATAAACAGCGCTTCCCTATGAAGAAAATCCGCCACTGACGCCCGAAACACTGCCAAAACCACGTCGAATGTCAAATTTTCCCCACACCCCTTTTCGTCGTTTTCTTGGGGGAAATTTGTTGTAAGGCAGCCTGCAAATCTTCGGTGCCCAGGTGGGCATATCGCGCCGTTGACGCGGTAGATTTGTGGCCCAGTACTCTACCTACAGTGTACAGAGGAACCCCAGCCCTGACCATGCTGCTGGCCGTGCTATGCCGCAGGTCATGCAGGGTCAAATCCGGTCGTCCAATGGCCTTCGCGCCGTTTTTCAGCCAGATCATCAGGGACCGATAACTGATGACCGGGGGCAGGTGCTTCCTGGCATAGTGGGCCACCTTTGGCATGATCGGGACTTGCCTGGGCTCGCCGTTCTTGGTGTCGGCCAGGATGAACCTGTCGCCAACCACTGCCGCAGACCATATCTCGCCGCGCCTCATCCCGGAATAGAACGCGATCAGCAGGATTGCCCTGGCACGCCGGTTCTTGATCTTGCGGCACATCCTCAACATTTCAGGCCGCGTCAGGTAGTTTCGCCGCTCGTTCTTTACCTCCGGCATCGTCAGGTGGGCGGCCGGATCCTGCATATCCATCCGCTTGTCCTTCCATAGCAGGCGGCATGCTGCCCGGATGAGGGCGATGCGTTGCTTGATCGTGGCTGGCTTCCAGTTCCCGGACTCCTTCTCTGCCATCTCGGTTGCCACATCAGCCAGCCCATCCATGCGCTTTCCTTCGTAGTAGGGAGCTGCCGCGAAAAGGTGGCGCGCAGCTTGCATGTGGGACTTCAAGTGCTTCTTGCTGTCGAGATAATGCTTGACCGCCGTGTCGATCAGCGGGATTTGCTTTTCGATTCCATGAGCTATCGCGTAGAGACGGCCGCTTTCTTCTCTGTCGAACTGCGCTGCTTGGGCTTGATTCCAAGCTTTCGGAAGTAGCTTTGTAGCTCTGACCCGGTTTCCGTGGATAACTTGGTCGAACTCAAAGCGATATCGACGGCGCACTTTATCGTAATAGATCGACATTGCTGTTCGTATTCCATGATGTCGGCCTCATCAAACCGGATGAGGCGGCCGATTCTTGTGCAGGGGATAGGGCCGCCAGGCGCGGCGAGAGCGCGGGCCTTGCTGCGGCTGATCTTCAGCCGGTCGGCCAGGTCTGTGGGTGTGAGGACTGGCATATCGCCTCCAAAACAATGCCCACGCTAGGCGGGCGGTAGATCTGTCATTTGCTTGCCGATCTCTGCGGCTGCTCGGACTATTGCTCGCCGGGTGGCGGCGTAAGGGTCGAAGTCGTAACGCCACAGTTCATCTATATCCGTCTGAAACCCAATTGAATCGATATAGCCGCGCGCCGTCACAGAGGCCTCCCGGCCTTTCATGCAAGCCTCATCAGTGAAAAGCTCAAGGAATAGGCCAAGTTTCACCGCCAGGCGAAGAGCGTCCCCATCGTCGGTGAGCGGGTTCCAGCCTATGCCGTCGCCGTTAACGTCACGAAGAAGGAAGTCTTCCCACAGGGAATCGCCCAGCCGGGATCGGATTACGGCTATGCCGGCCGCCTTGGCTGCCAGTTCCAACAATTCTCGATCTTCCATATCCATCCTCAAAAAAGCCGCAACCAGCGCCACGCATCCTGCAGGCGGCACAGGGGCCGCACCAGGCACGCCGGCAGCCAGCTGGGCGCGGTGTTGCAGATTTCGTCGATGACCAGGCCGTCGGCGCGCATGTCGGCGACCTGGGCGGGCGTGGCTTGGAAGGGGACGGACCAGCGGGCATGGACATCGATGGAGTACCAGCGCTTCATGGCTGTGCCTCAAAGAGATCGCCCACGGCGGCGCGAGCCTTTCTCGTTGCGCGTGCCGATTCCGCGTGGTGCTTGGCGTCATATCGTAGATGGCAACGCTGGCACCAGGCGCGCAGGTTAGCCGGATCGCAGTTCTCCGGCTGGTGGTCCAGGTGGGCGATGGTCAGTACGATATCCACCATCCGAAGCACTTCGAACTCCGACATACGCTTGCGGCCCAGGTACTCGCCGGTGTCGGCGTGGTACACATGCGCCTCGGCGGTCATGTAGGTGTCCGAGTCTTCGCCAGCCCCGCGCGCGATGCGCGTGTGATTCTCCGCGCCGCATTGCTCGCAGAAGCCGCCAGCACGCTCCAGGATAGCGGCGCGAATTTCCGGCCAGTTCGCTGGATACCTCGATCGATTCTCGGGCTTGATGGGCATGTCACGCCTCCCCATCGTTCGCCGTGGCGGCGCGCTTGCGCTGGATCAGCGCGGCGACATCAGGCCGCCCGATCTCAACGGCGCCGGCCGCCACCGCCTTCATGCGCTTGCTCAGGCAGATGTCGTAATGGCTATGCGGCGTACCGGCTTTCTGGTGCCAGCGGCGCGCCACGCCGATACGCGCGGCCATCGCGTGCAGTTCCTGGTCAGTGTCGGCCAGCATGTGGCACATGACCATGCGGCCGTAGGGCGCGCGCATGTCGTCTACGTAGACGGCCATCACTCACCCCCTTCGCCCTGGCGCTGCTGGGCGGATATGGCGGCAAGCACGTCGTCGCGCAGTAGATACCGACCATCGTCACTCTTGAGCGCGCTCAAGTATCGAGTGCCGTTCCCGTCGTCGGCATAACCGAATTTGTAACGCTGCAAAGACTCGACTTGTGCCTGTATGGAGTCTTTCGCATCCTCGCCGTCCGGCTTGTGCGCGGCCATCCCATAGCTGTATCTGGCCAGCGCCATGCGGCAGAGCCTTACCCAAAGATGGCTGTAAAGTTTCACCTGTTCGGCGGTGGCGTCCGTGGCCACTTCCCTGGCCAGCGCAATCAGTTGTTCATCGGTCGGCGCGACCTTGTTCGCGGCAGGCTGCGCGGCCAGCAGAGGCTCGGCCGGGTCGTGAATCAGCTTGCCCCCGGGGTCGCTGGCGATATCACGTTCATCGCGCGGCGTTCCATCTGGCCGGCACGTCACCAGCTTGGCGCTGGAAATGCTGACGCAGGCACTTTCGCCGCACTTGCGGCAGCGCAGATGTGCTGACGCCGCCTCCTGGCGCGACGTGTCAGGCGGCAGACCTTTCCCCGCGCGATATCCGGCCCACCAGGCCCGCTTAGAGGTCATCCCTTCGCCGCCATTCTTGCCGCGTTGCTGACGGCGCATGGCCTGCTGCCATAGGCGAAACTGGAAATCCTCGACATCCCATTCCCAGTCGTCCCCGCCCAGGTGCTGCGCGCCGGCGGCGATCATGTCGGCTGCCCAGGCTTCGCGGTCGTTCTCATCGGCGTCGCGCTGCCGCCGGTCGGCGAACGACGCCCACCGCCCCATGTCGGACTCATCCGAGCCTATTGCGGAGTCCACGGCGGCAGGGGAATCTTGCGTGCGGTCGTGTTCGATAGCCTTGTTCGGATCCATGGTGCGCCAGTCAGGCCATGCACGACCCTCGTTCTTGGCCTGCTTGGCAACAATGGCGTCGATGATCTGTTGGGGCGTAGCGCCGCTGCGCCATGCCCCATCCAGCGCCAGAATGATCACGTCCACCCATTCACGCAAGTCGCCGGGGTCGGATTCGATCTCGATCAATTCCTTCCGGATGTGATCGATCACGCCGTTAGCGCGAGAGCCTGGGCCGAACGTGCGCTCCGACCACTCCCGTTGTCGGGCGAGGTGTGCATGAAAGTCGAACGCCTCGGCGCTGGCCTGGGGCGCAGGTTCGCCTAGGCGCGTCGGGCTATTCGTCGCGTTCAGTTCGGCCACCAGCCGCGACAAGGTTTTGCGCTCGGCCAGCAGATCGGCATCGGCGTCCGCGCGCGTCAGTTCTTCGTTGATTCGGCGCAGCGCCTCGACCAGCGGCACGTCTTCGGCATCGCCTTCGTAGGCGTCGGCAAAGTGAGGGGCGTCGGCCTGGGGTGCGGCATACAAGGGCGCGGTGGCCTCTTGAGTTGGCGCATCGTAAATCTTGGCGTTCCACTTCATACCGCGTTGTCGCCCCGCGACGTACACGGGGTCAACGAAGCCGACCGGCTCGCCCGCCGCGCGCAGCTTGGAGAGGACGGCGGACTCGATGGCGCGGGCGAACTGGTCATCGCCCTCGATATACACGTCGCCCGCCCCGACAAACTGCGCGTGCGCGGTCAGATGTGCTTTCGACAGGGCGCCAATTTCCTCGTCCGTCAGCACGGTTTGCTTGGTGTCGTTCATGCTGAATCACCTCCGCGCACGGCCAGCGCCGTCGCAATGGGCCGCACCCAGATAGGCGTGCTGGACAGTTGGAAGGATTCGCCGGCGCGCGCCAGCAGGATGGCCCGGCCGATCTCTTCGGCCATGGCCTTGGCGGCCTTTTTGGGCACAGCGTTCCCGATGCGCTCCCGCCAGGCCTGGTCCGAGCTGCCGTGCAGGACGAACTGCTCGGCGGCCTCGGCGTAATCGTCGGGGTCGTAGAGGCTCTGCAGCGCGGCCAGGTCCAGCGTGGTAAAGGGGCGGTGCCAGGTGCCATCCAGCGCCCGGATCACGCACACCAGCTTGTCGGTGGCCTCAGGCAGTCGCCAGTCGGCCACGCTCCACCGGCCGTTGTCGTGGCAGGCGGACGCCGACACGGCGCCGGCGGGCTCGGCCGGGTCGACCACGCCGTAGTGCCCGGCGGTCAGGTAGTTGTCGCCGCGGCCGCGCTCCATGTTCGGGCGGGGATCGGCCACCGCGTAGGCACCGTTGGCGTTGCCAGCGATCACGGCCCGGGCGGCTTCGGTCCATGCTGACACCGGGTACTTGCCGTGCTGGTCAGCCGCTTGGCGGCCGCCCAGCGGGTCCGCCACACACTGCCCGGTGCCGTGGGCACCGGTGACGGCGCGCGCCTGGCCGTCGAAGGGGACGATGCGGAACTCGTTGGAATGCTTGGCGGGGCCGCTGTGGCGCGGGTCGGCCACGCTGAAGCTGCCCTGACCCGGACTCTTCACACCGATGACGGCGCCGGCCGTGTCATCCATGCGCAGCACGCCATACTGCTGGTACTGGCTGGCGCCCGCCGCGGCGCGAGGGTCCGCAACCGAGAAGCGGCCGTTGCTGGGCAGGGATTCGCCCGCCACGGCACCCGTGGGCGCTTCCCATGCGTTGACCCCGTAGCCGGCCGAGTAGACCTCTTGGCGCGGGTCGGCGACGCTGTAGGCGCCGTTGGTGGGGCCGCAGCGGCTGGAGATCGTGCCGCTGGCCGTCTCCCAGCGCTGCACACCCAGGAAACCATGGTGGGCCTCGGGCACGATTAGGTAGTCGCGCAGGTGGCCGTTTTCGACGGCCAGCCGGTTCAGGCTGCGCCAGTCCTTGCCGGCTTCCACGAAGGCCAGGCGCACCCAGGTTTTCCAGTTCAGGCTGGGGATGCGGTGCATCGGGCCCATGGCCGGGTCACCCGGGCGGCCGTAGCGGCTCAGCACCTCGCCCACCGACCGCAGGGCCCGCTTGGGGGGCTCGTAGATGAAGGGCGGCACTTTCTCGGCGTGCCTGGCGATCAGCAGGAACCGCCTCCGGCTCTGGGCCAGGCCGCCCAGCTCGCCGCAGTCATGCGTGGTTTCGCGGACCACGTAGCCGTAGTGGCGCAGCATGCCGGTGATCTGATCGAGCAGATGGCGGCCACGGGTGGCGATGCGCGGCACGTTCTCGAACAGGATCACCTCGGGCGGATCGTCGGCCCAGGCCTCCAGCATCAGCCAGACGCCGCGCAGCGTCAGGCGGTTGAGAGCTTGGTACTTGGCGGTGGTGCTGCGCGTTTCTGACAGCAGGCCGGAGAAGCCTTTGCAGGGCGCCGACAGGAAGACGATACTCGGCCGGCGGCCGTTCGCCGCGGTGCGCACGTCGGCCGGCATGGCCTCGATCCAGCCCGGGCCCGGCTCACGGCCGTGGAAGTCCAGGTACTGGCTGCGGTCGAACAGATCGCGCACGGTGCCGCGCACGCCCGTGAAGCGGTGGAAGTCCTCGGCGCCGGCCGGATCGACGTCCATGCCGCCGATGCACACCATGCGGCCCTGCATGCCCGGGATTTCCGGACGCGCCTCCTGGAAGCCGGCGGCGCCGCCGCCCAGGCCAAAGAACAGGTGAAAGTGGTTGATGTCGGTGATCAAGCTGACACTCCGGTGGGGGTGGGGTACGATTGCCGGCCAATAATCGAAAGAAGGGAGGACCCATGCCGAAGTACCGTGGGCAGAACTACACGTTGGACACTCGACCGGGTAGTGGTGGCTGTTTCGACTACTTTGTGACGGTCTTTCCGGCAGGTGTTATTGCGACTGGAACCAAATTCCTCACCGAAGCTGCGGCGCGTGCGGCCGGGAAAGAAAGCGCAGAGCGATACTTGGATAGTCTGCTCAAGGCGCCGGAGGCCGATTGAGTGCGTTATCACGCCCGCGCCTCCATTTCCGCCTTGATCCGCGTCTGCTGCAGCAGGTCCAGCTGATCGTCCGGGTCGGCCATAGCCATGGCCCGACGCAGCACCGGCATGGCATCTTTCAGCTTCACCACCGTGCTTTCCATGACGGGCTTGATGTAGTGCAGCGCGATATGCAGTTCCCGCAGGCCGTCCAGCGGCAACTCGCGGCCGTGCCGCGTGCAGAACATCTCGAAGTGCCAGATCACGCCCTCGATGGCTTCGTCGGACGGATACCACTGGCCGTCGCCGGCCTGGAAGACCGCGTAGCCTTTGGCGTCGGTCGTGACGGTGCCGTCGCGCTCGAGTTGGTCGATGATCTGCTCGAGGGGGCGCAGGACCAGATCCGTCGCTACCAGCATCGGCGTGTGCACTGCGCGAGGCCGGTAGGGCTTGTTGCGCCGTTTCTCGCGGCGCGCTTGGCGGAAGGGATTGCTCATGCCGCCTCCTTCAACTGGGCTGCGCCGGCGCGGCCCTGCTCGATCCAGTAAACGGTGAAGGCCTCGCTGGGCGCGGCGGGTGCCGCCTTGAGCGTGCCCAGCAGCAGCACGGTGTCGATGTCGCCGTCGGCGGCCAGGGCGTCGAGCAGCCCCAGGATCTCGGAGCGGCCGGCCAGGTTGAGGCAATCGAAGCGGTCCAGGATGGCGCAGCGCAGGCCCGACAGGTGGGCGATGGCCAGCGCCAGCAGGGCGTCGGCGCGCCACTTCTCCGACTCAGACAGCAGCCGGTAGGCGCGGCCGCCGGCCGTGATGGCCATGTCGCCGTCGATCTGGACGAGCGGCCAGCCCGCGCAATCCGACATCGCCACCAGCTCGTCGTTGAAGGGCTGCAGAGCCTTGGCCAGGATCTCGCCGGGGATACCGTCCGGCGACAGCGCGCTGCCGATGGCGTCCCAGGCCATGACCTCGGCGTGGTATTCCGCGGCGTTCCGGGTGCGCTGCGCGGCGCCGACCGAGGCCTGCTTGGCCGCCAGCAGGGCATCGACCTCGGCATAGGCCTCGGCGCGCTCGTTGCGCAGGCCGGCCAGGTGGGCGCGGGCGGCCGCGACGTCCTCGTCGGCGACAGCTTCGGGAACTGCCCGCGATTTCAGGTCTTCGGCCGCGGCTTCGGCGGCGGCGATGTCGCGCCGGCAGTTCTCGGCGGCGCGGGCCGACAGGTCGCGGGCTTCGATGGCCTTGGGCAGGGCGGCAGCGGCTTCGGGGTCGCCGGTGGCGTCCAGCTTGCCGTACTGCGCCTCATAAGCGTCCAGGACGCAATCAATCTGCTCGCCCATCTCGGCGGAGAATGAGCTTGCCTCGTAGGCCTCGGCCAAGCAGCGCGCCAGGTCGTGCACCAGCCCCTGGCGCGGCCCCGTGCCGGCCTTGGCCTGCAGTTCCTGCACCTTGGCCGTCCAGGTATCCAGATCCTGCTGGTCGCATTGCAGTTTGGCGCGCAGCGAGTCCAGCCGGCCGGCGCGCTCCTGTATGGCCGCAAGCTGATCTTTCTGCCCCTGGTAAGCGCGCAACTGCTGCTCCAGGGCGCCCACGGCCTTTGCGGCGGCCTCCATGCGGACCTCGATCGCGGCCAGTTCAGTCTGGGCGGCGTCCAGGCCGGCCTGGTCGTAGGCCGGCACCTCGGCTTGCCACGTTTCGCCCTTCTGGCTGCCCCAGGTTTCGTTGGTGACGCCGCGCCAGGCGCCCTTGGCCTCGGTGGCCTGCTTCTTGGCGAACTCCGCGCCGGCGGCAAAGCCGCCGCGGAGGATCGGCTTCATTTGCGCCACCAGCATCTTGTGGCAGCCGCGCTCCAGCAGCCGGCGCTCAATCTCGTCGGGCGTGGCGCGCGTGCCGGTCAGTGTGAACAGCAGCTGGCGGCGGTCGTCGGGCTTGGCCGCGGCGAACAGCTCGGGCGACAACACGTAGGGCAGGGCCGGGCTGGCGGGCACGGCTTCTTCGCCGCTGCGTTTGCCGCTGGGCAGCGCGATCGCCACCGGCGCGCCATCGACCTCCACGGCCGCCGAGCCCAGCTTGGCGCCGTCGCGCACGACCTGGCCGAGTTCCTTTTTCAAACTGACGCGCTCGGCGCTGCCCAGCAGGGCCATGCGCACGGCCTCGGCGATGGTGGACTTGCCGGCGTAGTTGTCGCCCGTGATAAACCCGATGGCGGTGGGCAACGGCAACTCGGCCGACTTCACGCCCTGGAAGTTGGACACGGAAAGGTTGGTCAGGCGCATGGTGTCAGCCCTCGGTGCCGGTGGGCTGGCTGTCGTCAGCCGGGATGTCTTCGTGATAGCTCTTCCAGCCCTTCACCCACTGGATGCACAACTTGCCGTCCATGACCGGGCAGGCGGACTCGGGCTGACCTTCGGCGGCCGCGGCATAGCCATCGTCCCAGGCCTTGTCGAGTTCCTCTTGCGTCGGGCCTTCGGGCGCCGGCAATTCTTTGAAGTCGGCATCGACCACGTCGTCGGGCATGTCGTCGCCATCGTCGTCGGTGTATTCCTTGCCTAGGTCCATGGCGCGCTGGTCGCTTTCTCCGCGCACGGCGCCCATGCCGGCCGTATGGGTCTGGCTGTCGGCCACGACGATCAGCACAGCCTTGCCTTGCGAATCATAGAGATCGTGCAGGGATTCAGCGCCGCGGCCGATCTTGATGACGACCTTGGCGCCATCCTTGATGGTCACTTGGTCCAGATCGCCTTGCACAACCGTTCGGCCTTCGCTGGCGATCAGGTGCACGGCCATCTTGATGTTGTATTCAACGCGATCACGCAGGCGGTCAATGATGTCGTCCTGCTTGGCCTGCGACAGTTTTGGCCAGGTGTCGGGCAGCAGCTTCAGTTCTTGGACGAGCGCAGATAAGAGATCTTTGCCGATCGTAGTCGCGGTCATTTCGCGAGGATCTTGGTGTGTCATGTTGTCGGACTCCGGGTATGGCTGGGTGTGAGATTCGGGCGCCGGTTACCCTCGTCCGGCCCTGCGTCAGACCCTGCGGCGGGCCATCTATGCAGTGGGTGCGGTCGGAATCGGCCGACCGTCAAGACTGCCGCTGGAGGTTCGGAGGCAATCGTCTCTATGCGGGCCTACCTCGGACAGATCAACGCTCGACCCGCCTTCGGATTACCGCGATGCTCTGCGGCGCGGCCCTCTCGGGGTGCGTTCTTTGCTACCGGCGCGGGGGCTTACTCGGGCGCCTCCATGCGCCGGCGCTGGGTGGTCTGGCGGGCGGAGGAGGCCTGTCCCGCGGCGGGCTGTTGGTCGGCCGGCGATGACTGCGCGGACTGCTTGATGACCTTGCGGCGTTGCTCGTAGACCTGATTCAGGTGCGCCTGCGCGTCCAGGTCCAGCACGCCGCAAATCGAATCGGCGGCCAGGTCGAGGACTTCCAGGTCTTTGGCGGACATCAGCTGCGCTTCGACCTTCTCGGGGTCCAGGCCTTCCGGCGCGCCGTCCCCGGTGCCCGCCAGGTGGCCCTGGGCGCCGGCCGGCTGGGAGGCAGGGGCGGCCGCTGCCGCGCCCTGCGCCGGGTTACCGGCCTCGGCTTGCGCCTTCGCGGGGGAGGGGTTCAGTACTTCGCCGGTGTCGGGGTCAACCGCCTGGCCATCCTCGGCGCCGTCGTCTTCGTCGCCGGTCGGAATGACGGTGAACTCGCCGTCGATGGTGTTGATGTCCAGTTCCTGCGACACGCCGCGCGCATTCAGGTCGTCGAGTGCGGCAGCCGTGGCCATCTCGATGCTGACCGGCAGGTACTTGAACAGCCGACGCAGGACCGTCTTGCGGCCCATTTCAACGAAGTGCTGGCCCCATACGCTGCCGGCCTTGTCTTTGGCGAACTTGTAGTTCTGGCTTTCGTCGCAGATCTTCTCGACCTGAGCGCGGCTCATGACCTCGAAGGCGTGGCCGCCGTCCTTGAGCTTGGCGACCGCGTAGAACGCAATCACCTTGCCGCGTTCATCCATCGCCGGCCGGTGGTCCAGGCGTTCGTCCAGGCCATAGGCATAGTCGAACTTGTCGTTTTCGCAGACTTCGTGCGCGGCGATGCTCACGACCTGGCCGGAGCGCCGCGACAGGTCGATCAGGCCCTTGTAGCCCAGCACGATCTGCACTTCGGTGATGCCCTTCCGGCGGTTGTCGAACGGAATCAGGTAGGCGTGGCCCAGCGGCGTGTTGGGTTCCAGACCGAGCTGCGAGCATTGCACGACGCCGCCCAGCAGCGATTCCAGCGTGCAGTTCATGAGCTTCGGCGTGGTGCGCATGGCACCCAACGCGATCTTCAGCATGCGGTCGGCGCTGACGTGCTTGGGCAGCACGGCGGCGAGCGTGCCCTTCTGGCTTTCGAAGAAGGTCTTGACGGTGCCGGCGCCGACCGTCTTGGCGACCATCTTGGACGTCTGTTTCAGATTGGCAATCGAAGTCGTGTTGTCGGACATTGAAGGCTCCAGATTTTTAGCGGTAGCGACACGTGGAATGACGAGGGCAGTACTTGGCCGAGCACAGGTACGACTTCGGGTTGCCGTAGAAGCTGCCGCTGTGGATGATTCGGGAGGCGTGTTCGAGCAAGCCGGGGCTGTCGGCGGTGCCCACCAGCGCGCCGCGAGCCTCGACGATTTCGCCGGTGCCGACGCGCTGGGCTGCGGCCGTCTTGCCGGTCTGCAGGCCGATGATCTGCGCGGGCGCCGTCAGCGGTTCGCCAATCGAGAATTCGGCCAGCAGCTCGTAGACGCCCATCTGGGGGCCGTGGCCGGCGGTGGCCACGCGGCCGTCGGCGCCCACGGCCGTCTTGCCGCTCTTCAGGTCGGCGATGCCCAACTGCCCGTCGGGGAGGCGACGCACGCGGTCGGTGGTGCCGGTCAGCGCCAGCCCCAGGTCGGTGATCTCCAGGCGCTCGCAAGTGAGTTCGACCGCAACGTAATCCTGCTGGGGCGCGATCTCCGCGCAGTAGCGCGTGTGCAGCGCCAGCGCCACCTTCTCGGCGTCGGCCGGCTGGGAACCATCCCAATCGACCTCTTCCATGGTGTCGTGCAGGACGTCCACCAGCGCGCCGGCGGCGTCATCGGCCGTGATCGGGCTGCCGTCCAGCTTGGCCTGGTCGAAAGCCGCGGTGCCGGCGTGAATTGCCGTGCCCAGGCGAGCGGCGGCCGACGACGGCATGCGCATCTTCAGGATGTGCTTGGCTTCAAACCTCGCTGGGCAATCGAACAACTCGGCCAGACTCGACGCCCGGACAGTGAAAATGCTACGCATGGGAAGGCCTCCGATTGATCTTGGAAAACTCGGGCCACGCCGCGGATTGCTCCAGCCGGTGATGCAGTGCGGTGTGGTATTCGTGGGTGCAGATCAGCAGGTTCGAGGGCGCGTTGTTGGTCTTGTCGCCGTCGACGTGGTGAACCACTTCAGTTTTCGGGTTGCCGCGCCCGTAGTTGCGCAGCGGCCGGCCGAGCGCGCTCTGCGCGATCAGGATGTGTTCGTACTGGCGGGTGCCGTTGACGCGCACGACGACGTAGCCATGCGACGACCTGCCGCGCCCGCCTTTCCAGTTGGGATTGGCTGCACCGCGCTTCACGTTCGCCGTCAGGCTGTGTCCCCTGAGGTACAGCAGCGGTTCGCCCTTTACCCAGCCTTTCGATCGGTCGTTGACGGGCGCGATGCGGGTGCGGGCGCCGCAGCCGCAGAGGCAGTGTCCGGTTGCGATAGCCATCAGAACCCCGCGGCGTGGCCGATGAGCGGCACGATGAAGAAAAGGAGGGCGGCGACGGCGGCCGCGCCGATCCAGGCGGAACGCGGAATGCGGTGGCTGTCGGGGGCCCAGTTGCCGCCCCAGTCGCTGGTGCGCTGGGCGCGGCCGGTCCAGTTGCTGGAACCCATGTTCAAGCCGTTCGGCCAGTTGGAAGTGCTCATGCCAGTTTCTCCAGTCGCTCGAGGGTGATGTCCAGATGCTCGTCGGCGAAGGCGCGGGCGGCAGCGGCGCTGACGCTGCCGTCACCCAGCGCGCCGACCATCAGCGTCAGCCAGACGTGCTGCTGCATGTTCAGGCCCATTTCGGCGCCGTACTCGTACGCTCCGTGCACGCGATCGCGCGATGCGTCGTACAGGGCCGATTGGGGAAACGCGGGGGATTTGGCGAAGTCGCTCATGCCCGCTCTCCCTTGGCCTTGGCGATGGCGGCGCGGGCAGCCTTGATTGCCGGCCCTTCCTTGTCGCCAACATGGTCGGGGAATTCGTCATGCCAGTCGGCGAGCATTGGGAGCAACGATTCCAGCGCGTCCAGCAGCTCCGGCGCGGCGGCGATCAGGCGGGCGTTGGCCTCCTGGGTTCGCTCGCCAGCCTTGCCGTGAGGTGGAGGGGCGGCCATGCAGTAGTAGCCGGTGGCCGAGGGCGTAGGAAAACCAGCCCCGTGCGGGGTTTTCGCTAGAACTTGGAATCCGCCTGTGTAGCGGTGTGGCCCTGGTGGGTCAATCAGCCACGGCCCGGGCGTGTGTTTCGTCGTCATATCAGCCTCGGATGCCGGCGACAGCCGCCGGCGCAGGGTTGTGATGGGAAACCCGGGCGGGCAGGGCCGATGAAGCGGCCAGGGCCAGCGCCAGGGCGGTGAGAATGCGGATCACGCGTCACCCCGGCAGATGGCGGTGACGAGGTCGCCGAGCAGCGCCAGCGGAAAGGCGACGGCCAGGCCGACGACGCTGAAAACCGCGATGAAGGTGAGGGCGCCGATCACTGGTGCATCTCCAGCTCGTCGGCGGTCATGCCAGCCAGCAGCTTGCGAGCGCGCTTCACCAACTCGGCCTTGAGGGCGTCGATGCCCGGGCCGCAGCGGTCGCGGTCGAAGTGCCAGGTGGTCATGGCGGCCAGACCGACGTGCGCCAAGTTGGCGTGGCCGATGTCGGTGAACGTGTCGGCCCACCATTCCAGGTCCTCGCCAAAGGCACGGTCGATGCGGCCGGCGAAAAGGTCGTAGATCGGGCCCAGCACCTGCTCGTCGTCGAGCTCCAGGGCCTTGACGCCGCGATCGCGCTGCAGCTGGCCGTAGTCGGCGGTGCGCGTGGCGTCGTCAGGCAGGGCGGCAAGATTGATCTGCATGGTGGTCTCCTGGCCCGCGCGGCGGGCGCGCGGGTTAGCGGTCGCCGTTGGCGATGTCTCTGCGGAGATCGCGCGCTATGAGCGTCAGGCGCCCGAGCTTCGATTCGTAGCCCCAGTCGCCAGGGCTGCCGGCGTACCTCAGGAGCGGATCAAGGACGGCGATCCAGCGGGCGCGTTCTTCGATGGACAGCTCGCACTCAGCGAGCGGGCAGTCGTTGAAGGGTTTGGCAGCCATGGCTCAGGCCGCCTTGAGGAAGCTGGTGAACATGCCGCGGCCGTGGTTGGCGCCGCCGCACTTGCACTCGCAGGCGCCGTTGTGCTTGCCGTTCAGGCACTTGGCGTTGCACTCATGGCGCGAGGGGAAAGCCTTGTATTCGATCTTTCGCGTGATCGGCAGCACGGCGCCACCCAGGTTCCCGCCCGCGTGGCCCACCAGCATCTGGTAGCCGTCGTAGCGGATACCCTTCACGCCAGGCCAGCGAGCGGCGAACCTTTTGTTCGGCATGCCGTGCGGCGCGGTCAGCGAGACCGCTTCGCCGGTCACGTCGCTGAAGTACTTGATGCTTGCCATGCTTGTTCTCCCATTCGCTGGCCCGGCGGGCCGTTTGGTGATGCGATGGGATTAAGATTACCCTAGGGTAAGCATTTAAACAATACCTACAGGTAATCTAAATTGTAACGGGCAAAAGAAAACCGCCCGAAGGCGGTTGTATGTGGGGCTAGGACGAGGGCTACAGCAGTTTGGCTATCCCTATGCCGGCCATCATCAGGGCGAATCCGATGCCGATGACCCATTTGGTCTGGGTGTGCACGGCGTCCGAAAGATCAGCCTTTGTGGGCATGTTGTCCAGGCGTGTCTCGATCTTGGTGAGGCGGTCGCGGACCGTCACCATTGCGTCTTCCAGGGCTTTTACGCGTGGTTCCATGTCATCATTATCGCCGCCGCCCGGCGGGCGTGCAACGCCTCCTTCGCGCCAATTGCCAAACGGCCCTTTGGAGCGCAAATAGCTGTTACTCATTTGGCGTCCCCTTCTTCTTTTCCTGCCAAGCGCTGAAGACCTCTCTGGCGTGATTGCGCATGAATCCGCATTTCTGGCAGATGACCATTATGACCGGCATGAACTGCTCCATCCTTTGCGGACCAGTTTTGCTGCGCCCTTGCAGCATTAAACCGGGTACGAGGTTCTTCGGCGGATCGTCTTGTACTGCCCATGTCTTATTTCCGCATGCCGGACAACTCGCAGATGCACCTACGGAATTGAAGAATTCAATGTAGTCGGCCAACGCTTTGACTTTTGCCTGCTCGTCGTTGTCCGGTGCCGGCGAAGCTTCTTCCATAATCAGGTCCCTGTGATGTTTCTTTTAACCAAAGCTTGGCGGGGCCGTGGCGTTACTGGCTGCTCGGCACACCGCCGTTGGATAGGGTAGCCACGAGCAGAGTATTGCTGTTGCGGATCCAGCCGGGAATCAGGAACGCGTCCACGATGACCCAAATACCCACGATGAACAGCAAGAAGAAGCCAACGCCAACGACACTGAGCAGCACCCCGATGATGGTCAGCGCGATGATGGCGATCGCGCTGCCGGTCTTGCCGGCGTAGAAGCGATGACCGCCGACACCACCCAAGAAGAACCACAGTAGATAGGCGACTCCAACGCTTTTCTTATTGGCGTCATAGAGCATTGCCTGGGACGCTGGATTGACTGACATGGGCTTCTCCGAAGTTGTTGTTGTGATGCCCCTTTGGCATCGGTTTGAAATTTGGGATTTGCCAGCGCAGCGCACGCTGAAATTCGTGGCAGGGCATCAGTCGCCAGACGGCCCACCGTTGCGCACAAATGGGGCTTCAGGGCGCGCGCATGCCATATTCATGACTTGCTGCACGAACGAATTGGCGGGAACTGGCTGGAGGGTCTGTTTAGCGAGATCGTATGGAAACGCCAGCATGTCTACCTGCTCACCATGGGACAGCATGGCGGCCTGCATGACACCGGCGGTGCCTTCGGCGCAGTCGAAAAGTCGACGAACCTTGACTTGATCGAACTGGTATCCCTGCTTTTTTGCAGTCTGCGGCTGAAAGAAACTTTCCCGCATCCATGCTGTAGCGATTCCGTTGAAGTGCTGCATGCCATCTGCCGCGTAGAACACCTCTGCATCTTCTCCGTTGCCCATGCTTACCCAGCTGGCCCCAACGGAGAGGGCCGGCAAGAGGGCGGCAGATACAAACAATATCGGTAATCTCATTTCGTCACATAGTGGCCAAAATTAGAAGTCGCGGCTACACCAGACTTTCAGCACTCGCCCGAGCACTTCGAAGTCCATCACCGACGTGATGTCCCAGGAGTCGTATTCCTTGTTTTCTGACTTGGCGCGAATGATCAAGCCCGATTCCATTGGAATGCGCTGCAGCCGCTTAACGAATCCTTCATTACCGACTCGGAAGAAATACACGGCATCGAAGTCGACGACCCGAATGCCGACATCTACAAGCAGCGGATCGCCCGGGTTGAACATCGGCTGCATCGAGTCACCGAAGCCCGTCACAATGCACAAATTTTGCTTGGCACTGTACGCCCGTACGTTCTTCTCAACCCATTCTGCGCTAACGCGCCAGCTCTGGATAACGCCAGGTTGGTCGGGCAGGTGCAGCCCTTGTCCCATACTCCCCCCTGTGCCGAATTGATGAATTGTCAGGTCATCATGGTGCGATGTGGCGGCGCGCGCATCAGGCGCGAACTGCAGCACATTGGACCCAGCTGAGCCCCAGCCGTCTTCCGCCATCCACCCTGGGAATTTTTCGTTCAGTAGCGCAACCGAGTCATCGCCGATTCGCTTGCTGCCTTCTTTGGTGGATTCGTACAACATGCGCGAGACGTAGTTCGGCGCCTTGCCGAGAATTGCGGCAAGTTTGGCGATTCCGCCGCGGCCGCTGGGCTGATCCAGTTGGGTCCGTAGGCGGTGCAGGGCTCGTCGGCGTGCTTCGTACCTATCCATGACCGTATTGCAGCCAAAGATTACCTGCAAGTAAATGACCTGTGGGTATTGATTAAAAGCTTACCTACAGGTAAGCTTCTGGCATGGAAAGACTCCGCGCCTACCTCAACAGCCTTCCGAAGGCTGAGCAAATCGCCTACGCCAGCCGCTGCCAGACGTCGCTGGGCTACCTGCGCAAGGCGATGTCGATTGGCCAAGAACTTGGGGAGGGGCTGTGCATCCTCCTGGATCGGGAATCGGGCGGCGCCGTGCCGTGCGAATCGTTGCGCCCCGACATCGACTGGGCTTACCTGAGGGGAACGGCAACCGGCCCGAAGGTCGCCCAGCAGGAGGTGGCGTGATGTCCTCATTCGGATCGGAGTTCTGCCGCTGGTTCACGCGCCTCTTGCACTGGTTGTCCTGGCACGGCCGAAAAGAGAGGAGTTTCACGCACGCGATCGAGGGTGAGCGCCATATCGCAACTTCCAGTCGGCCAATTTCCCGCCTGCCGGCCGAACTCCAGCGAATGCAATCGGGCTTCGAAATTTTCTCCGCTGAGGTCCGAGAGTGCTTTAGCAATGGCGGCCTCAATTTCCGCCAGTGAATGATTCTTCAATTTGGATTCGAACATGAACAGGTTTCCTTCGGAGTTTCAGCGACCCATAGAGCTCTTGCTCATATCGGCAGACATTTTTGGGCGCCTTCCTTTGAGCGTTGATGCTGTCGCGGAGTACTTCACAGCTATTGGCAGCACGGACATCGAAGCACTTTCGCGGGCTATTCGGCATGCGATTCGGCACGATTCGACGTTTCCGCTGCCGTGGCGAATTCGTGAGTTGCTCGACACCGGCAGCGTGAATGCCGTGGTGGGACGGCAGGGAACATCCTGATGGCCTATTCCCGACTATCGACAGCGCGCCGCGCTACCTCGGCCATTTCAGAAAGATATTCGACGACGCGCGCCGGCACTTCAGGCCGTTCACGGAGGTCGGTCGCCGCGCTTTCGAATGTGTCTGCAATTGGGCTGTCGGGAAAATGCGTTGCCAGCACGACTGTCAACGTTTTGACGGCGAGGCGTAGCGCCAGAAACTCGTTGTCTGCGGCGTCGAGGCCCGCCCGCAGTTGGCCATCAGTCAAATTTTTGTCAGTCATGGTCGGCTTCTCCTGGAAATGTTTGGTTGTTGGCGCTTCCAAGCATACCCGGCTGGAGCCGGCCGCCCAACACGGAGTGGCTTATGCCTGACCCCGACCCCAAAGACGAACGCATTCCCATCGGCCCGACCGATGTTTGAACGCGCCAGGGCGTCACGCTGAACGCCGCGCGCCGCGCATGACCAGATTTTTCCGGTAGCCCTCCTGACTGATTGCCCATGTCCAGCACTGTACCGATCCAAGCCGCCCAAGGCATGCGAAACGAATCGCACAAGTCCCTGATCGCTGTCGTGCGCGAGCACGTATCGGCCTGGCGCAAAGCCGAAGGCTGGTCGCGCGAAACCGTGGTCGACGAGATCGTGCGCGCCCACGCCGATATCGGCGGCCCGGTGTCCAGCGGCATCCTGTTCGACCCCGCCACGCGCGACACCTTCGAGCGCATGAAGGTCAACGCCGACCGCGTGTTTCGCTGGCTCGACGACGACAGCAAGGACACGAACCTGCTGCCCGCCAATTTCCTGCCCTCCATTCTGGCGGCGATGCCCGTGGATCGCCGCCGGCACTGTCTGGACGACATTCTGCGGCCGATGAGCATGGCAGTGCGTCTGATGGCGCTGACTGCTGGCGACGGAGTCGATATCACCCAGGTGGCCGCCATGATCCGCGAAGGTGCCGAGGCGCATGCCGCGGCGGCGGCGCTGCTCGGTGGCCAGGCAACACCGGCCACGATGGCGGCCGCGCACCGCGAGATCAGCGAGGCCATCACGGCGCTGCGCAACGTGCGCGCGTCGCTGGAAAACCAGATGGGGATGGCCGGCATGGATATGCCGGTAGCCGTGGAGGGCGGCCGTGTCTGAAATCCTGCTGGTCAAGCAAGACCCTGTCGAAGTGTCCGAAGAGGATAGGGCCGCCGCGCGCCGCGTGATCTTCGGTGCCGTGGACGGCCTGGGCGAGCGCGGCAAGAAGCAGTGGCGCCGCCTGTGGAATCGCATCTTCAAGCTGCAGCCCGGCGAGGCGATGGAGATCGTCACGCGCCAGGAACGGCTGGGCTGGTATCACCGCAAGCACATGGCGCTTGAGCAGCGCGTGTTCGAGGCGCAGGAGGTCTTCGAGCATTTCCGTACCTTCCGGGCCTGGTTGAAGATCGGCGCCGGCCACGTGGAATTCGTGCCGGGAGCGGATGGCCACCTGCAGGCCGTTCCGCTGTCGATCAGCTACGCCGACATGGAGCAGGCGCAGATGGAGGAATTCCATGACGCCGCGGTGGGGTTCCTGCGGTCATCGCGCGGCGCGTCGCAGCTGTGGCCCCACCTGCCGGTGTTGGCCGCCGGCGGCATGATCGATGCAATCCTCGGAGATTTCGGCGAGTGACCGGTTTTGCGAGCCTTTGGCGGTGGGGATACCCGTGCGCGACGAGTGTATGTCTGTTCTCAGTCGTCACCGAATATCTCAGACGGGTCGGGCGCAGGAGCGTAGTCGAGAGCAATTGCATTCAAGTCGAGATTGACTTTCTTCAGCAGATCGACCGCGCTACTAAGCCTCAGGCCAAGCCGCTCCGTAGTGCGATTGGGCACCTTATGGCCTGGTGCAAGGTTCTGCCTATGCGACAACGCATCAGTGTCTCGTCTTACCTCCTCGACTTCCGACAAGGCCCGCGCCAGTTGGTGCGCGGTGCGTTCTCCTATCGGAACCAGGTGAGCCGCGTGTTCGACCGAGATGATTGGAAGCGCCTGCTCCAGCTCTTCGCGGAACCTACCAAACTTGGGTGTATGGTCGACCTCGTCGTCAAAGAGGGTGCCCGTCGCTGCAATGTCCAGCGCCGCCGTGTAGCGGTCCAGTTTCACTGCAAGGTAGGCTGCATAAAGCGCGGCTTGCTCCACCGCCTCACGCCTATGTGTTCTCGTTTGCTGGCCAGCGAGATACAGCGCGACGGCGGCGGTAAATGCAGTTGCGAATGCTGCGGCCCAACCTGCCGTAGCTGGATGTGCGATGAACGCCCGGAATCCAGGCGACCGGATTGCTATCAGGCCCAGCACGATGGCTATTGCGGCACCAGCGACGGTCCAGCCACGCCAGTCAAACCATTCACGGATCGCCCTGTTCATGGGTATGTCTCCTCAGAACTGAGCATCCATCGTATTCCACCGGCGCGGGCATTGCCTATCACAGATCCGGCCGAAAAAAAATTGCCCTCGTTCAAAATACAAACGCCGGCGCCGCCGGCAGGATGGGTCTATGGAAAAGACCAATAGCCCCGCCGGCCCCGAGCCTTTAACGCCGGCCGACTGCAATCTGCAGGACTTCCAGTTCATGCCGCTGGACGTGCTGCGCCTGCGCGACTCCGAGCTGGCATCGAACGAAACCCCCGAGGCATGTTGGGCCGCCGTGCTTCTGTGGTGCGCGGCGTGGCACCAGGTGCCGGCCGGCTCGATCCCGAACGACGAGCAATGGATCGCCAAGCAGGCCGGCTACGCCCGGCGCGGGCGGATCGACAAGGAATGGAATGACGTTCGACCAGGCGCGCTGCGCGGCTGGATCGAGTGCAGCGATGGCCGCCTTTATCACCCCGTGGTGGCCGAAAAGGCCCGCGATGCCTGGCAATCCAAACTGGAGCAGCGCTGGCGGTCGGAGTGCGGTCGCGTCAAGAAGCACAACCAGCGGCACGGGACAAAGGTGGTCGTGCCCGACTTTGTCACCTGGTTGTCGCTTGGTTGTCCCCAGGGACAACCGCTGCCTGTCCCTGGGGACAGCGCACAACAGGAACAGGGACAAGTGGGTAATGTCCCCAGCCCAGGCGGTACCAGTCCCCAAGACAACCCCGGGGACAAGGGGTCCAAGGGACAGGGAGAGGGACAGGGACAGGGAGACTCTTACGTAGAACCTAGCGGTTCTACGTTACGCGGCGATTCGCCGCCTCCGTCCGTCGACGCCGGCCGGTTGCCTCGAGCGCTTGGCATCCGCGAGCTGATCGCCGAAGGCGTCGAGCGCCAGCATGCCGAGGACTGGCTGAAGGTCCGCCGCGCCAAGGGCGCGCCGTTAACCTCGACCGCCTGGGATGCCGTCAAACGCGAAGCCGCCGCCGCAGGCATCACGCCGCCAGAGGCAGTCCGAATCTCCGCAGAAAACGCCTGGCAGGGCTTCAAAGCGTCCTGGCTGGAGCGCGCCCGCCAGCGCGACGAACCGTCGCAGAGCGCCCGAGGGAAATCGGCCTCGCAGCAGCGCGCCGATTGGCTGTCCGAACTGGACGATGAACTGCGCGGCAAGCCGCGCGAAATCGACATGGGAGTGATCGATGCAAGTGGCCAACGCTGAAACTGTCGACGCGACGCTTGGCGCTCTCGTCGTGCGCGAGATGCGGCTGCTGTATGGCGCCAAGTTCGCCCAGCAGTGGCAAGGCCTGTCGCCGCGCGAGCTGCGCGAGTCCTGGGACCAGAAGCTGGCCGGCCTGAACGAGACCCAGGTGCGGCGAGGCCTGGCTGCTTGCCACCTGCGGGAATGGCCGCCGACGCTCCCGGAGTTCCTACGCCTTTGCTGCCCCTGGATGACGCCGGAGGTTGCCTACCACGAAGCCGTGCGCGGCATGTCGGCGCGCCAGCGCGGTGAGATCGGCGAATGGTCGCACCCGGCGGTGTACTGGGCCGCCGTGGGCGTGAGCTCGGTGGACCTGCTTAACAGCGCCTACGGGTCGATCAAGGCGCGGTGGGAAAAGACGCTCGCCGATGAGTTGTCCCGTGGGACATGGCCGGAAATTCCGGAGCCGCGCCAGTCGCTGCCAGCGCCTGGGCAGACGGCGGCCACGCGCGAAGAGGCAGCGGCGGCAATGCGCAAGATGGGCGCCGACAAGGTGCTGGCACAGAAGGGCCGCGATCCGCTCCGCTGGGCCCACAAGATTCTGGCCGAGCAGGAGCGTAAGGGCGGTCGCCGGTACGCGCCGGCCGTCCTGGCCATGGCCGAGCGGGCCATTACGGCGCCGGCCGGGGAGGGGCGGTCATGATCTGGGTCTTGGCCATCCTGGGCGTGGTGCTGGTGGTCTGCCTCGGCCTGGCGATCTGGGCGCTGGCCGCCGCCTACAAGCGGGAGTACGACGAATGGCTGTGAGAGGCGGCTACCTCGCCATTGGCGTCTGGCCGGTGGTCCGCGAGCAGGGCTGGGGCATCCTGCCGTTCCGCGGCGACAAAGCCCATTACCTCCACCGCGGCGCGCTGACGGGCGAGGGCGGTCGGTTTGTGTACTCGAGCTGCGGCGTCCGTGGCGCCGAGACAACCCAGGTGCCGCTGCTGGTGCCCGGGAATTTCCCGCGCTGCCAGAACTGTGTGCGCGCTTTGCCAGCCTGGAAGCGGTACGCATGACGCCGCCAAATACCGTCCAGTGCGTCGGCTGCCGCCTGTTCAGCCTGCAGAAGCACGCCGCCATGGCGGAACAAGGTCTGGGTCAGTGTGCGTTGGAAGCCGCGTCGCATCCCGGCCGATTCCGCGGCGCGCTTCGCGACCACGAATGTCCAGATTTCGCCGCGGCGCTCGCCCCGGTAGTCGAAAAACGAGTTGTTTGGCTGCGTGCGCAGCAGGAAGAAAGGAGAAGCTGGTGCTCGAATTCGTGATCCCAGGTGTGCCGGTCGGCAAGGGCCGGCCGCGCGCCGCCAAGTTTGGCAAGCACATTCAGCTATACACGCCCGAGAAGACTATCACCTACGAGAGCACGGTGGTGCTGACCGGGTACCAGGCCATGGCCGGCCGTCCGCCGCTGGATGGGCCGGTATCCGCGATGCTGACTATCCGGCTGCCGGTGCCGACGTCCTGGCCCAAGCGCAAGCAGGCTGCGGCGCTAGCCGGCGTCGAGCTGCCCACCAAGAAGCCGGACGCCGATAACGTCGTCAAAGCCATTTTCGACGCCTTCAATGGCGTGGTCTGGAACGACGACACGCAGGTGGTCGACATGGTGGTGCGCAAGCGCTACGCGGCCGTGCCGGGCGTGGCCGTCAGGATCGCCATCGTCAAATTTCAACCTGAAGACCTGCTGGACGGGAACCGCCATGCGTGACACCACCATTCCGGCCCGTGAGCCGGGCACCTTCAGCTGCCCCGAGCACGCCATTGCCGTGGCCTACCTGATGCTGGCGCTTCCCATCGAGCCCAAGAACCCCACGCAGCTGGTCTGCGAAGCCCTGCAGGAGCGTTTCAACACAGCCTACGAGCGCAGGGCACTGTCGGGTCTGTCACCACACGACTGGCATGCGCAGGCAGTCTTCACGGTCAAGGCCCTGCAGCGCACGCTAGGCGATGGCATCGGGTTCCATATCCTGCGGGCGCAATACGGCACCGGCGCAGAGGGCGCCGTCAGCGCGCGCCGCGTGTCGGAATGGCTGAATGCGGAATGGCCGGCGGACAGCCGTATGCGAGAACTGACCGACCTGCTGGTCGGGAACATCCTGCGCGGGCGCCCACGGCTGCGGGAACTGTCGGACCGCTTCGACCTGCCGAAATCGAACATTGGGCGCCTGGCGTCGGCATACCGGGTGCTGGTCGAGGGCGCCCGCCGGGCCGCGCTGCTGCGCTTGGACGTGTGCATGAGGGATACCGGCATTGTGGTCGACCTGAACGAAGATCGGCGGCCGACACCCCTTGACAACGTGGGACAAGATAGTCAGAATTCAGCCACACTCGTAGCAAGTACGACCTGAAGAAACGCCCCGGCCAAAACCGGGGCTTTTTTCATTGGGAGATCAATCATGAGCCGCTGATCAGATCCGCGTTACGTCAATCCCCCGGGACACGATGTGGAGCTCAAGCCGTGGCCTTTTGGATGGGCGCTGAATCGTTAATCCGCCCGCCCCGCAGCTTCCAGCGTCCAGAATTGTGGATTTTTGGACAGGTATTGATCGGCCCGCGCGGTATCCCAGGTTTCCAGCACCATGAAGTCGCGATGGCCGCCTTCAGGGTGCGGTCGGGTCAGTTTGACCCGTCGGTAGACGTCCTGGACGTTCGCATCCCATTCGCGCTCTGTGCGGTAGCTGACCATCGCGGAGTTGACATTTGCGTGCATGCGCTGGGTAAGGCCATGCAGCCCGCCGCCCAGGTAAGTCACCGTATCGAGTTCTTGTACTTCGGACATTTCCTTTCTCCAGTGGATTTGGCGTCCAGCATCGCCTTGGTTTTCGCTGGAGGAGAAATGTATGGGCATAGGTGGAAATTTCAATGGCGCTGACAGACAAACAGCGCCGCTTCGTGGAAGAGTATCTGGTCGATCTGAATGCCACGCAGGCGGCGATTCGGGCTGGGTATAGCAAGAAGACGGCGGCTTCCATCGGCGAAGAAAACCTGAGAAAACCTGATATCGCCAAGGCGATCCAGGAAGCCCAGGCCGCCCGGTCAAAACGAACCGGGATCACGCAGGACCACGTCTTGAGGGAACTGGCCAAGATCGGCTTCGCCGACATTCGCAAGGCCGTCCGGTGGGGTGGCACCAAGATCCAGGCCGGGGTGGATGAAGACGGCGAGCCGACCACCGAGGTCTACCACGGGCTGGTGCTTGTCGCTTCCAACGATATCGACGACGACACGGCAGCCGCCATCGCCGAGGTGTCGGAGGGCCGGGAAGGCCTGAAGGTCAAATTCCACGACAAGCGCGGCGCCCTGGTCGACATCGGTCGGCACCTGGGCATGTTCAAGGACAAGGTCGAGCATTCTGGTCCGAATGGCGGGCCAATCCCCACCACCAGCCTGTCGACGGCCGAATTCGAGGAAGTGGCCCGCAAGCTCTTGACCGAGGTCTGACATGCGCGAATTCACCGCGGCCGAACGGTTGGCCGCGGCTGAACTGGCGCGCGCCGACCTGTACTTCTACACGCGCTGGATGTTCTACCAGCGCCGGCGGTTCCCGTGGAAGCGGGCACGCCAGCACAGGATCCTCTGCGATGCCCTGATGCGGGTGTTCCGGGGCGAATGCCGGCGCCTGGTGGTGAACATGCCGCCGCGGTATTCGAAGACCGAGATAGCCGTCCAGAATTTCATATCCTGGGCGCTGGGCCACTACCCGGACGCCGAATTCATCCACACGTCCTATGGCGCCAAGTTGGCAGCCAAGAACTCGCTGCAGACCCGGGACATCCTGGACCACCCCGCCTACCAGGAAATCTTCGCGGACACGCGCCTGCATCCATCCTCGATGGCGCGCGACGACTGGAAGACCACGGCCGGCGGCGTCATGTACGCCACAGGCTCCGAGGGCGCTATCACCGGCTTCGGCGCCGGCAAACAGCGCGACGGCTTCGGCGGGGCCATCGTCATCGACGACCCGCACAAGCCCGACGAGGCCGAAAGCGACACGATTCGGGAAGGCGTGATCGAGTGGTTCCAGAACACTCTGGAGTCGCGGACGAACACGCCCGATACGCCGATCATCGTCATCATGCAGCGCCTGCACCAGAACGATCTGGCGGGCTGGCTGCTGGATGGCGGCAACGGCGAGGCCTGGGAGCATGTCTGCATCCCGGCGCGCAACGAGGACGGCACGCCGCTATGGCCGGAAAAGCACAGCGCGGCCGACCTGGACCGCATGGAGGCGGCGAACCCCTACGTTTTCGCCGGCCAGTATATGCAGCGGCCCAGCCCGCGCGACGGCGGCGTGTTCAAGCCCGGCCGCATCGAGATTGTCGACGCGCTGCCGGCAGGCCTCGAGCTGCACCGCGGCTGGGACCTGGCCGCGTCGAAAGGCAAGGGCGACTGGACTGTCGGTGCGAAGCTGGGCAGGGACAAGGACGGCATTCTGTGGATCGCCGACATCCAGCGCGAGCGCGGCAGCCCTGACGACGTCGAGCGCCTGCTGGTCAACACGGCCAAGGCCGACCGCGTGAAGGTGCTGCAGTCGATTCCCCAGGATCCTGGCCAGGCTGGCAAGGCCCAGGCTGCTTACCTGGGAAAGAAGCTGAGCGGCACGCGCTTCGTGTTCACGCCAGAGTCTGGCGACAAGGCCACGCGGGCGGCGCCGTTCGCCTCCCAGGTCAACGTGGGCAACGTGCGCATGCTGCGCGCGCCCTGGAATGAAGCCTTGAAGGCCGAGCTGGCCATGTTCCCCAACGGCACCTTCGACGACCAGGTCGACGCCCTGGCCCGAGCCTTCAACAGCATGGGCGACAACCTATCGCGCTTTGCGGCGCTGGCGAGTTGAATATGAGTTTTCACACGGACGGCTACGAGTCGGCGCTGCTCGGGCACCGCCGGCTCCAGGCCGGCCAGGATGCGCCGCTGACCGAGCTGCAGCTGTACGCCAGCGGTGGCATTTTCGGCCGCGTGGTCGATGCGCCGGCCGACGACGCCGTGGCGCGCGGCGTCACCATCGACGGCGACGACGGACGCATCGCGGCCGAGCTGGACCGTCTGAAAGTGCTGCCGGCGCTGGCCGACGGCATCCGCTGGGCGCGCCTGACCGGTGGCGCCGTACTGATGCCGATTACCGACGACAGCGCGCGCCTGGACACGCCCCTGAATGTGGAGCGGCTGCACCAGATTCAGGAATTCCGGGTTTTCGACCTGACGGACGTCGATGCGCCGGAGCGCCGCTACCGCGACCCGCGCAAGGCCAATTACGGCATGCCCGAGGTCTACCGGGTGCGTAGCATGGCGCCGGATGACGGCACCGCGGTCTTCTACGTGCACGAAACGCGGCTTATACCGATTCCCGGCGATCCGCTGCCGCGCCGGCTGGCAACGCTGAAGGGCGTGCCGTGGGCCGGCCGCACTGCGGTCGAGCGTACCTATCGAGCCATTTGCCGCTACCAGGAGGCCCTGGTGCTGGCCCTGAAGGTGCTGGAGCGCAAACAGCAGGGTGTCTATGGCATGAAGGGCCTGGCCGAGGCTATCTCCAACGATATGGAGGCTGCGGTACAGAAGCGCATCGATCTGGTGGACGCCGTACGCGGCCTGCTGAACACCGTGGCGATCGACAGCGAGGACGAATACGCCATCCACGACGCCAACGTGTCGGGTGTGCGCGACTTGGTGAACGAGTTCCAAGTGGGCGTGTCGGCGGAATGCGGCATGCCGGTCACCATCCTGTTCGGTCGGTCCCCGGCTGGCCAGAACGCCACGGGCGAGGCCGATTTCGACGGCTACTACGACCTGGTCGAGGGCGTGCAGAGCAACAAGGCCACTCCCGCACTCGAGCGCATCGTGTCGCTGATCCTGGCGCAGGAGACCTTCGCCAATCCGCCCGAGGACTGGTCCATCCGCTGGCCCGCCCTGTCCAGCCCCACGCCGAAGGAAGAAGCGGACGTGCGCGAGACGAACGCCAAGGCGGAGAAGGCCGAAATGGAGGCCCTCTCACTCGCCGTGGACAACGGCCTGGGCGAGGACGAGGCCCGGGCCTACATGACGGAGCACGGGAAGTATGGCCTCAAACCTGACACCGGCGGGCGCGCCGCGGCCACGAAGTACGCCACGGAAACCGCGTAAGTGGCGCTACCCGGCCGGGCAGGAAGCCGATTATGCCGCCGCGCTGGACCGGATCGCCCGACAGGCCACCGAGGCGGTGACCGAGCATGTCCTGCCGGCCCTGGGGCCAGCGCAGCGCGGCGACGACCTGAACAGTATTCCGGAGACGGAAGGCTGGTACGAGACGCTGCGCCAGGCCTTCCTGGCTGCCCTGGGCGCCGCTTCGGTTGACGACGAGGCCGTGAGCGGCCTGGTGGCGCTGGTGGCGCGGCGCGTGGAGCGCTTCAACGCCGAGCAGTTCCACCGGACGATTCGCCAGGCCTATGGCGTCGACGTCTTCAAGGCCGAGCCCGAGCTGCGCCAGCTGGCTGCCGTCTGGGAGGCCGAGAATATCAAGCTCATCAGGTCCATCCCGGCGCAGTACCTGGACAGCTTGCACGGCAAGGTGGTGGCCGCCGTCCAGAAGGGCACCAGCCTGCGGGACCTGACCGCGCAGGTGCGCCAGACCTACAAGGTGCCGCGCAATCGCGCCGAGCTGATCGCCCGCGACCAGGTCGGCAAGCTCAATGGCCAGTTGACCGCCTACCGGCAGCAGAACATCGGCGTCGCGGAATACCGGTGGCGCGGCGTCTTGGACGAGCGCGAGCGTGATGAGCACGTGGCGCGCGAGGGCCATGTGTTTCGCTGGGACAAACCACCCGAGGACGGCCATCCCGGGCAGCCGATTCGCTGCCGGTGCTGGGCCGAGGCGGTGCTGCCGCTCTTCGACGATCTGGACGCCGCAATCGTCCACTGAGGAATTTTCCATGGTTATGCGATTCGACCGCGTGCCTTTCAAGGCCACGCGCACCGACGAGGGCTACATCAAGGACACGCCGGTGCTCACGCGTTCCGGCGTCTTCGTCTACGTGGACAGCCAGGGGCGCGAGCGCCGCGAATACCGGCCTCCCGAAGAGGTGTTCAACGCCGATTCCCTGGCCAGCCTGAAGGGTGTGCCGGTGACCGACGTGCACCCCGGCGAGGTGACCGCCACCAACGTCAAGCAGCACATGATCGGCACCGTGTTGTCCGAAGGCCGCAAGGACGGCGACCAGGACATGGTCGGCGACATTGTGATCTACGACACCGGGCCGGTAGACGACGGCGGAAAGAAGGAGCTGTCTTGCGGATACAAGCTGCAGCTCGACGAAACCCCGGGTGTGTCGCCGGCAGGCGAGCGGTACGACGCCGTCCAGCGAAACATCCGATACAACCACCTGGCGGTGGTCAAACGCGGCCGCGCGGGCAATGCGCGGCTCAACCTGGACGCGGCAGACGCCGTAACGAAAACCGAAGAGGACAATGACATGAGTATGGTCAAGATCCGCCTCGATTCCGGCCTGTCGTACGACGCGGCCCCGGAAGTGGCGAACGAACTGGAGCGCCTGCGCGCCGACGCGGCCGAGCTGCGCAAGAAGGTGGACGCCGAGTCCGCGCGCGCCGACACCGAGAAATCGCGTGCCGACAAAGCCGAAGGCGACATCAAGAAGGCGCGCGAGGATGCCCAGGCGTCCGCGCTGGCTCGCGTGAAGCTGGAAGCCGTCGCTACCGCCCACAAGGTCGACTTCAAGGCGGACACCGCCGACCGTGCGCTGCGCGAAGGCGTCATCAAGGCGATCCGCGGCGATGGCTTCGACCTGACCGGCAAGTCCGACGGCTACGTCGAGGCGGCCTTCGACCTGGCCGTGGCCGACAAGGCCGGCCGGCAGGACGCCGCCGCCGCCCAGCGGCAGGCCGCCACCGGACAGCCCGGCAAGCCGACCCCCGACATGAACCAGGACAGCGGCGACAAGCCCAAGTCGGCCGCCCAGGCGCGCGCCGCCATGATCGCCGCCCGCAACAAGGAATAAGGAGCTGACATGTACGAAGACTACATGCTGCCGGCATTTGCCGGCATGAAAGTGGATTCGGGCGACGACCGCGTCGAATCGTTCCCGGCCGCCGGCGACGTCGCCGTGGGTGTGGTGTGCGGCACCAATGCCAGCGGCCTGCTGGTCGCGGGCCCCGGCACCAAGGTGCGCGGCGTGTCGCTGCACACCGCCACGCTGCCCTACGACGCCTACAAATACGTCGAGGGCGACAGCGTGTCGACCATGACCCGCGGCCTGGTGTGGGTGCGGGTTACCGCCGCCGGCGCCGTGACCGAGGACGGTCCGGTGAAGTTCGCCGCCGACGGCACGGTGTCGGACGGCGGCGCCAACACCCTGAACAATGCGGTCTTCCGCAGCGGCATTGTGACCGGCCCGAACGGCCAGCAGATCGCCCGGGTGGAGTTGCACAATCCGTTCAGCGTGCCGCCCGCCGCGCCGTAAGCACGTCGCCGAACTCACCCATAGGGCCCGCCTTGAGCGGGCTTTTCTCATTTCCGCGAGGGAAAGATGGACAAACACATGCATTACGACGAGGCCGACCTGGCCGGCGTCCAGGCCTTTGCCCCGACCATGGGCGGCCTGCGCGAAGACGAGGGCATCTATGCCGCCCGGGAGCTCGACTACGTCAAGTCGCGCACCTACGACAAGAAGATGCCCCCCATGAAGGGCCTGCAGCTGGTTCCGCAGTCCAGCGAAGTGCCCGAATGGGCCGAAACCTACACCTACAAGGTATATGACCAGGTCGGCATGGCCAAGATCATCGCCAACTACGCCGACGACCTGCCGCGCGTGGACGTCTACGGCCAGGAAGTCACCGCCCGGATCAAGGATATCGGCGACTCCTACGGCTACAACGTGGGTGAACTGCGCGCCAGCACCGCCATGCGCACGTCGCTGCCGCAGCGCCGGGCCGCCGCGGCGCGCCGCGCCATCGAGGTCAAGCAGAACCAGATCGCCATGGTGGGCGACGCCCAGCACAAGCTCTACGGACTGACCAACCACCCGAACATCGGCATGACGACCGGGCTGAACGGCGACTGGGCCAACCCGGCGACCACGGCCGACCAGATTCTCGACGATCTGAATGCGCTGTACAACGCCGTGCGACTGCAGTCCAAGGGCGTGCACACGCCGAACGTGCTGGCGATTCCCAGCACGCAGCACGCGGCGCTGTATTCCAAGCGCCTGTCGGACTCCGGCGGCCTGACGGTGGGCGAGTTCTTCGTCAAGCAGCACCCTGGCCTGCGCATCGAGGAAGTGCCCGAGCTGTCCGACGCCGGCACCGGCGGCGTGTCGCTGGCGATCATGTACGAGCGCAGCGAAGAGAACCTGAGCATGGAAAACCCCATGCCGTTCAACCAGCTGGCCGCTCAGGCGCGCAATCTCGAGCTGGTCGTGCCTTGCCTGGCGCGCACCGGCGGCGTCGCGGTGTACTACCCGCTGGCGCTCACCAAGGCGGAGGGCATCTGATATGGAAAAGCACGTCAAGAACCTGGCGGCTTTCGCCATCGTCACCGCCGCCGGCGAGGTCATCCCGCCCCTGCAGACCTCCAAGGCGCCCATCGACATCACCAAGCGCGACACCGCAGCGCTGATCAAGCGCGGGACGCTCGAGGTCGTGGGCGCCAAGGCTGGCAACAAGACCGCCGCCGGCGAGGGCGACGCGCCGCTCGACCCGGCCACCATGAAGGCCGCGCAGCTCAAGGCCGAGCTGGACCAGCTGGGCGTCGAGTACGCCGGCAATGCCAGCACCGAGGTGCTGCGCGACCTGTACGTCGCCAAGCTGGCCGAGCAGGCGGGGCAGTGACCATGGCCGCCACCGTCGAGCTACTGGACTTCCTGGCGCCGGCGGTGGCGGGCATGTCGGCCGAGGACAAGCAGAAGGCCCTGGACATCGCCGCCGACTACCGGCCGGCGTGCCTGCCCGAGGCCAAGCAGGATGAGGCACAGGCCTGGTACGCCGCCTGGCTTCTTTATGGGCGGCTGCAACAGCAGGCCGCCCAGGACAGCGGCGGCGTGGCGCCCGCCGGCGTGGTAAGCGAGAAAGAGGGTGATCTGTCGCGCACCTACGGGCGGGCGGCTGGCGCCGATGATCCGGCTGGCTTCTACGGCAACTACGATCGACTGGCCAGGCTGTGCCGTGCCGGAGCGATCATCGTCGGAACGAGGCGCCGCTATGGCTGCTGTTAAGACCATCGACCGCGGGCTGAATCGCCTCATGGTCCAGGCCCAGGCCCTGGATGGCGCCGGCGTGAAGTTCGGCATCCAGGCCGACGCAGGCGCGGATCCGGCCAGTGGCGTCGATCTCCTGGACATTGCGATCTACAACCACTACGGCACCGAGCATATCCCGGCGCGGCCTTTCATCGGTGACTTCGCCGAAAAGAATGGCAGGGTGCTGGGCCAGGCCATGGACCGCGTGGCCATGGCAGTGCAGGACGGCCGGCTGTCGGCGGACGCCGGGCTGGATCAGTTGGGCACCTTCGCCGAGCGCCACCAAAAGGCCCACGTACAGCAGTCCAGGGGCTGGGCCGTGCCGAATGCACCATCCACCGTCGCCAAGAAGGGCAGCGACGTGCCGCTGATCGACCAGGGCGTGCTGGTCAACGCCATTCGTTACGAAAAGGTGCGCTGATGGGCTTTCGCAGACCGCAGACTATCCGCCCGCGCGCCGAAGGCGGCTATGTGAAAGGCCGGTGGGTCGAGGGAGCCGACGCGGCGCCATACACCATCCAGGCCTCGGTGCAGCCGGCCCGCCTGTCCGACCACGACGTGCTGCAGCCGAACCCAGAGGGTCGGCGCATCACTGCGGCCGTGCGCATCTACACCACGGCCGTGCTGAATGTGGCCGGCCAGGACGATCAGAACGGCGACCGTCTGGTCTGGGACCGGGCGCCGCACCCGGGTGAGTACCTGGTGGTGGCCGTGTCGCCCTGGCAGTCGGGCGTCATTTCGCACTACCGCTATCTGGCGGTGCTGCAAAACGATTGACAGCCCGCAGAACCCTGGCAGCCTGGCCAGGCCCGACGGGGCAAAGCGTCGGGAAAGGACTACCCGCACCGGGCGGGGCATCCGGGCACCGGGAGGGCAGTGCCGAGTCGGCCGAGGCCGATAGACCCATCGGGACACACTTACCTGGAACACCATGGACGCGCAAAACGCCATCTTCGAGCTGGCCGAGCACGTGGCCGCAGACGTGCCAGTCATATTCCGTGACGGCAATGGCAAGCGGCCGGGCCGGCCCTACATCACGCTGAAGGTCACGCCGGCCGCCCGGTTGCCCGTGCACCTGGGCGCTGTCGACGACAGCGGCGGCCAGCAGGTGTCCGCGCACCGGGAAGCTGGCGTCGAACTGCAGTACTTCGGCGACGACGCCTTCCAGGCACTCGACGAAATCAGCCTGCGGCTGGGCTTTCCCAGCATCGTGGACTTCGCCAACGGTCTGGATCTGGCCGTCTTCGACGTCGGCGATGTCCAGGACATTCCGGTGCCGCGCGACAAGGCGCGCTTCGAGCCGCGGGCCGTCCTCGACTTGCGCGTGCGCTACACCGGAACCCAGATCGACACCGTCGGCACGCTGGAAGGCGTCGAGATCGGCGGCAGCCTGTCCGGCGGCATCACAGAGGTGCCGGCCATCGAAATTCCCGCCGCGGCGCCCTGACGCCGCCTGCCTTGCATCCGGCCGCCTTCGAGCGGCCTTTTCTTTGGAGCCACGACAATGGCGAATCTCGACCGGATCGTGAACGTTCAGATTTCCCTGAACACCACCGCGATCAAGGAACAAACCTTTTCCGATCTGCTGGTGCTGGCCGCCCATACGCTGTCGGTCAATCGCGTGCTGATCGTGACGCAGGCCGACGAGCTGCTCGAGTTGGGCCTGCCGACTACCGACCCGCTTTACATGGCGGTGCGCGACGCCTTCAAGCAGATTCCGACGCTCAATCGCATCTACGTGGGCCGCCGCCAGGTCGACGAGGCCAGCATCACCGTCACCGCGGCGGCCGAGGTGGATTATTCGATCACCTTGAACTGGCGCGATGCCCAGGGGGCCGTGCAGACCGCCACCGCCACCTATGCGGGCCTCGCGGCCGACGACACCAGCGACATCGCCACCGCGCTGGCTACCGCCATCAACAACACGGCGGCGCCGGTGACTGCCCTGGCCACCGGCGCCGCGGTGTCTGTGGATGCCGATGTGGCCGGGGCGGCGTTCGCGCTGGCGGTCGATGGCAACCTGGTCATCAACGCCAGCACGACGTCCGAGTCGCCTTCGGTGGCGCTCACCGAATGCCGCGCCGAAAATGGCGATTGGTACGGTGTGTCGCTGGCTTCGCGTGCCGAGGCCGATATCCTGGACGCCGCGGAATGGGTGGAGGCCAATCAGAAACTGCAAGGGGTGGCCTCTGGTGATCCCGGCATCATCGATGCCGGCCTGAACACCGACCTGGCGTCCAAGCTGAAGGCCAAGAACTACTTCCGGACGGCTTGCTGGTATCACGCTCTGGCGGCGTCCGAGTGGCTGGATACGGCGGTGGCCGCCAACCGCTTCACCTTCTACCCGGGTGCCGAGACTTGGGCCAACGTGAAGCTGGCCGGCATCACCGCCGACAACCTGCGCGAGGGTCAGGCTCAGGCCGCATTCAACAAGAATGCCAATACCTTCGAGCCGTTTCGCAATTTCGCCATCACCCAGAGCGGCAAGGTGGCCGCCGGCGAATGGATCGACGTCATCCGCTTCCGCGACTGGCTGGCCGAGCAGATCAAGGTCGCTGTGGTGTCGGCCCTGATCAACGTGAAGGGCCAGTTGGGCAAGGTGCCTTACACCGACGGCGGCATCCAGATCGTCACCAACGCCATGCGCGGCGTGCTCGACCTGGGGGTGGCGCGCGGTGGCATCGCACCCGAGGAAGTCGACGAAGACGGCCGCAAGATTCCGTCTTACACGGTGACGGCGCCGCTGTCTGCGAACGTGCCGTTCAACGACAAGGCCAACCGCATCCTGCGCGACGTCTACTTCACCGCCCGTCTGGCCGGCGCCATCCACGCCGTCGAGATCAAGGGCAATCTGACCTACGAACTGTAATCGGAGCCGCCATGACGGTAAAAACCTACGACCCCGCCAAGGTCAATGTGACCTTCGGGGCCTCCCAGATCACCGGCTTCGCCGAAGATTCCCAGGTGAACATCGAGGAAATCGGCGACGGCATCACTTCGACGTCGGGCGCCGACGGCGAGGTGGCGCGTGCCATGTCATCGGACCGGCGCTGCCGGGTCACGTTGACGCTGCAGCAGACCAGCCGCAGCAACGACGTGCTGTCCGGCTACAACGAGGCCGACCGGCTGAGCGGCGGCGGCGGCGCGCTGCCCATGACGGTGCGCGACCTGCGTGGCACCACGCTGTTCACGGCGGTCGCGTGGGTCGTGAAAAAGCCGGCCTCCGGCTTCGGCAACGCCGTGGGCACCCGCGAATGGGTACTCGAAACCGGCCCTGCCGCTTACTTTGTCGGGGGTAACGACTGATGGCCCGGCCCCACGAGATCACCATCGGTGACACGAAGTTCTATATCCAGCGGTTCGACGCCTTCGAGGCCCTGGAAATCTTCGGTGACCTGCAGCGCGACATCCTGCCGGCCGCCGGCGGCGCCCTGGCGGCGGCCTTCGGTGCCGAGAATGGCCCGCGTGACGAGCAGGCCATGATCCAGGCCTTGCGGGAATTGTCGACCACGCTGGACGGCAAGACCCTCAAGGCGTGGGCCGACCGTCTCATCGTGCCCGACCTGGTCGCCTACGAGCTGCCGGATGCCCAACCCGCCAAACTGGACAAACGCGGCCGTGAGCTCGCCTTCCAGGACTTCACCGAGATCCTGGAACTGATGTTCCACGTCATCAAGTGGAACTGTGAAGGCCCTTTGGGGCGCTGGCTCGACCGTTTTGGCGCGGCCCGCGCACAGATGGCGAGCCTGTCGGCCAGTTTCGCGAAGACCTCGAGCGCGAGCTGATCATCTGGCGGCCGATCCTGGCCGGCCACGCGTCGCTGGCCGACGTCAAGGCTGGCCGGGTCGATCTGGTCGACCTGCTCAAGATCAACGCGCTGCTGGATGCGCAGGAGGCTGCCCAAGAGGCAGCCGCACGAAAGAAGGGGTAACCCATGGCTGTAGTCCGTGAACTGGTGACGCTGCTGCGTTACCAGGTCGATCAGTCTGGCCTGCGCGCCTACCAGCAGCGCGCCACGATGGTGGCCGACCGTCTGCGCCGCGGCATGCAGGTGGTGCGCGAGGCCGGCGTGGGCGCCATGCAGGGCGTGCGCCTGGGCGTCCAGGACGTCCTGCGCGACCAGCGCGCCCTGAATGCCGCCCAGCGCCAGAGCGTCGCAGAAACCAAGCAGATGGGCGACGGCTACAGCCGCGTGGGCGGCCTGATTCGTGGCGTACTGGCGGGGGTTTCGGCCCTGAGCGCTGCCCGGGTGGCGGACGAATGGGCCAGTGTGCGCGGACGCGTGAGCCTGGTGACGGATGGCATTGTCGAGCAAGAGCAAGCCCTGCGCAGCCTTTTCCAGATCGCACAGGACACGCGCCAGCAGTACGTTGCCACGGCGGACCTGTTCCAGTCGGTCCAGCGCAATCGGAAAGAGCTCGACCTTACGTTGGCCGACTCTCTGCAGCTGACGAAAGCCATCGGCCAGGCACTGACCATCGGCGGCGGCAGTACTTCTGCACAGCAAGCGGCACTGGTGCAGCTTGGCCAGGCCCTGGGCGCCGGCGCGCTGCGCGGCGACGAGCTGAATTCGATCATCGAGCAGTCGCCGCGGCTGGCGCAGGCCATCGCGGAGGCCTTCGACGTGCCGGTCGGCAAGCTGAAGGAGTTGGGCGAGCAGGGCAAGCTGGCCAGCAAGGAGCTGGCCAAGGGGCTGCTGAAGCAGTCCGAAAAGCTGGCGCGCGAATTCGACCGCATGCCCAAGACTTTCGGCGCCGCCTGGACGCTGATCGCCAACAAGTGGGGCCAGATCGTCGACTCCATGAACCGGGCGACCAGCGCCAGCGAGTTGTTTTTCGCAGTCACCAAGCGCCTTGTGGATAACCTGGGCGACATCGCCAAAGTGGGCGCGCTGGCGGCGCTGTCTTATGGCATCGTCCGGGTCACTCGCCTGCTGCGTACCATGCGCGTCGCCGCCTGGGCCTCGCTGGGGCCTTACCTGGCTATCGCCGCGGCGCTGGCCGCGATCTACCTCGTCGGCCAGGACATTTGGGTGTGGCTCCAGGGAGGCGACTCGATCCTGGGCACGCTGGTGGGCCGCGTAGAGGACTGGCAGTTCCAGCTCGACACGATTCTGATCGCCGCCAAGGAAATCTGGTGGGCGATAGAGGATATCGCCACGGCGCTGGCGAATAGCGCCGCGCAATCGCTTGGCTTGGGACGCGAGTTCACCGGCCTGGGCGATATCGCGCGGACTGTGTTCCAGGGCATCCTTGATGTCATCAAGTGGACATTGGGGATCATCCGGGATCTGCTGAAGGGGCTGGCAGCGATGCTGCGTGGCGACTGGGACGCGGCCGCCAAGCACATCGAGAGCGCGTTCACCGGCCTGATCAAGCCCCTGGTGTTCCTGGGCAGCAAGGCCGTCGAGATCATGCAGAACATCGGCAAAGCGATCCAGGTATGGGTCACCGACAAGCTGCATGCGGCCAAACGTGCGCTGGAGGCCCTCGTGCCCGCCGGCTGGTCGGATTCTGAGCAGGCCAAGCGTATGCAGGCTGTCAACTCCACGTTGCGGGAGTACTTGCCTGATTTCTTGTTTGGCAACGCCTACGGCGTGACGCCAGCCAGCGTGCAGCGCGTCGGTGCGGGCAGCAACGTCACCGTGCAAAACAATATCGGCGGCGTCACCGTGAATGCACCCAACACGAACCCGGCCAGCGTGGCCGCCGCGACGCAAAAGGGAGTGGGCGGCGCGCTGAACCGCTACGGCAACCCCTTCGGGTCTGAAGTTCCCATGGTCGAGGTCAGCCCATGAGCTACGTATCGCTGGTCTTCGGCCAGGGCTTCGCCCAGAGCAGCATCGGCGCCGTGACGCTGGATGCACTGCTGGGCGAGACCACCGAGCTGAACAGCCGTGCCACCGAGTACGTGGTGGAAGACGGCCCCCCGGTGACCGACCACATCGTGCAGGACTCCGAGCGCCTGCAACTGACTGGCTGGATCACCGCGGCTGACCTGACGCTGTTCGGCGCCCAGGGCCGCACGAAGCTGGTGTCGGCCAAGGCGGCGTTGCGCCGTATCCATGCGGAGCGGCTGCCGGTGGCCGTCGCCACCGGCATGGACGTATACGCCGACATGGCCATGGAAACCTGCAAGATCGAGCGCACGAACGAGGGCGACTTCTTCAGCGTGCAGTGCGGTTTTCGCAAGATTCGCAAAGTGGCGCTGCGCATGGCCGATATCCCGCCCGACAAGGTGTCGGCTGCGGCCAAGGGCAAGGCGGGGCAGACCAGGACCAACGCAGGCAAGGCCGACACGCCTGAGGCGACCCCCAAGCAACAGTCGGACTTGTTTCGGATCCTGAAATGATCACCATCCCCGTCATCGACGCCAACGACAGCCTGACCGAGGTTGAGCTGGAAGGGCGTACCTATTTCTTGCGGCTGTCCTGGAACAGCGAGGCCGAGTTGTGGGTGCTGGGGGTGGAAAACGCCAATAACGAGGTCATCATCGCCGGCATCGCCGTGGTGCCGGACACGCCGCTGCTCGCGCAGTACCGGCACCTGGCGTTGCCGCCCGGCGAGCTGGTGGCGCTCACGTCAGACGGTCGCAACACAATCAGCCGTGATGCGCTGCCGGCCGGCGACGTGTCGCTGGTCTACGCCACTGTCGAGGACATCGCCAATGCCGCGCTTTGATCGGGTCTACCGGCTGGTGGTGGGCAAGGCTGGCCAGCGCGGCATGGAGATCACCCAACCGCTGCGCATTACCTTCGAAATCGAGAAGACGACCAGCGAACAGCCGAACCCGCACAAGATCCGTATCTACAACCTGGCGGCCGACACCCGGCGCGCCATCGAAGAGCCGGACCTGCGCTGCGTGCTGTATGCAGGCTACGCCGAAGAGCATGGGCCCGTGCTGATGGCGGCAGGCGCCGTCACCTTCGCCTACACGGCTTTCGACGGTCCTGACGTGGTGACCGAGCTCGAGGTGCGCGACGGCTACGTGGAGATCCGCGACACTGCGGTATCTCTGGGCTATGGCCCCGGGGCCCGCGCTTCGGTCATCATCGGCGAGATCGCTCGCCAGATGGGGCTGCCGCTGGTGATGGAAGATGGCGCGCCCGATCGAACCTGGGCGCATGGCTTCTCGTTTTACGGCCCAGCGCGCCAGGCGCTGCACAAGGTGGCGGCCGGCGCAGGACTGGAGTGGTCTATCCAGAATCAGCAGCTGCAGGTGATCGCCAGGGGCGGCACGACGCGGCGCCAGGCGGTGGTGCTGGCCGCTGATTCCGGCCTGATCGGCTACCCGGAGCGCACGCGCGAGGGTGCCCGCGAGAAGGCGCGCGTCAAGGACCGCGATACCGGCGATGTGCGCGAGATCGTCAGCCAGCGCCAGCAGCGAGCAGGGTGGCGGGTGACCTCGTTGCTGTTGCCGACCATCAACCCGGGCGACCTGGTGAAGCTGGAAAGCCGCAGCGTCCAGGGCTTCTACCGCGCGGACGGCGTGCGTCACGTGGGTGACAGCGACGGCGGCGACTGGCAGACCCAGTTGGACCTGGTAGACCGCTACGCAGCCCGCAAGAAGGCCCGACCATGACCGATCCTGTAACCGACCTGCGCCGCCTCATCGCCGCCGAGCTGGCCGAGGTCCACACCACGCTGCCGGGCGTCGTCGTGGCCTACGACGGCAAGATGGCCGTGGTCCGACCGGCATTGCCCAAGCAACTGGCCAACGGCCAAGTCCTGCCGGCGCCGCAGATCGTCAGCGTGCCGGTGTGCTGGCCGGTGGGCGACGTGGCCGGCGCGCTGGCGCTGATCAGCGTTCCGCTGAAGGCCGGCGATCCTGTGGTGCTGCACTTTTCTGAGCGTGCCCTGGAATCCTGGCTGGCCGGCAGCGACGAGCCCCCCGACGATCCCCGGCAGTTCGACCTGACCGACTGCTTCGCCGCGCCAGTGATGCGGCCCGGCGCGGCGGCGGCCGACACCGAGAACCTCAGCATCCAGTACGGGCCGGGCACCGTGAAACTGTCGCCCGCCGGTGACCTGACCATGAACGTCAAGCGGTGGACCGTCAATATGGAACAGGGCACCTTCAACGGCCCGCTGCTGGTCAACGGCTTGCTGGCATACACGCAAGGCATGACTGGCGAGGGTGGGGAAGGCAGCACGATCAAGATCACCGGCGACGTCAAATTCGAAGGCGGTGGCATTTCCCACAACGGCAAGAATATCGGCGACAGCCACCGCCATCCCTACGATGGCGGCATCACGGACCCACCGCAATGAGCCTGGACCTACTACTGGCCGACGATCACGACCTGGCGCTGGCTGCCAGTGGCGACGCCCGCCTGGTCGATGGTGCCGAGCGCATCGCCCAGCAGATCAAGGTGACCCTGCAGACGTTCTTGGCCGAGTGGTTTCTGGATACTGATTTCGGCGTCCCGTATCTCGAGCAGGTGATGGTCAAGGCACCGCAGCGCGCCCAGCTCGAGGCGATTTTTCGGGCCCGCATTGCGGACGTGCCGGGCGTGCTGAGCGTGCGCCGGCTGGATCTGCAGGTCGAGCGCGCGCTGCGGCGGCTGAAAGTCGACTTCGAGGCCGAGACGGTCGAAGGCATCGTCCGGCTGCAGTTCACCCTGTAACACCCAATTTTCGAGGTTCCCTATGGCCTACGGCGTAACGCCGGACGGGTTCGTGCGCCCGCGCCTGCCCGAGATCCGGCAGGAGATTGTTGGCGACCTGGTGGCGCGCCTGAAGGCGGCTGGCTTCAGTGGTGACGTCCAGACGCGTCCTGACAGCATTTTTGGGTTGGTCATCGACACCTTCGCCGAGCGGGAGGCCGCGCTATGGGAACAGGCTGAGGGCGTCTACTACGCCATGTACCCGGGTTCGGCCACCGGAGTATCGCTGGACCGCGCTGTGTCGTTCACGGGCGTTACCCGCCTGGCCGACGAGAAATCGCGTGCCTACGTTGTGCTGTATGGCCAGCCTGGCACCGTGGTACCGGCCGGCGCCCAAATCAGCAACGTGCTGACCCAGACCCTCTGGGCGACGGTTGAAGATGCGGTGATTGCCACTGGCGGCGCGGCTGACGTCTCGCTGGTGCCGACTGTGGCGGATTCGACCACCTACACGGTGACGGTCGACGGCACAGCCTATGCGTACACGTCAGACGCCACGGCCAGCATTGCCGAGATTCTGTCCGGCCTCGTGGCGGCATTGAGCACCAGCGCCTACGCGGTGTCCAGCAACGGCGCCGCGGTGCGAATCCAGTCCGATGGCCGGCAGGACTTCACTGTTTCAGTATCGGCCAATATCGCCTTCGACCAGGTCGGCTCCCCGGCCCTGGTCGAAACTCTGACGGCGGTGGCGGAGGATGCGGCGCCCGGCACGCTGACCGGCATTGTCACGCGTGTCGATGGCTGGGATGCAGTCGACAACCTGCAGGCCTCGGCGCCGGGCCGGTTGGCCGAGAACGACGCCGAGTTGCGTGCGCGCTATCCGAGCGGCCTGTCTCGACTGGGCGCGGCGACGCTGCCCAGCATCGCGCCGAACGTGCGTGACAAGGTGGTGGGCGTGGCGGCGATCAAGGTCTACCAGAACGATTCCGATGTGGTGGACGCCTCGGGCCGCCCGCCTCACTCGCTGCACGTGGTCGTCGATGGCGGCCTGGACGATGAAATCGGGGACGCTATCTTCCGGACCAAGGCCGGCGGGATCGACACGTATGGCAGTGTGGTGGTGTCGGTCGAAGACGACGAGGGCGCCAATCACCTGATCCGCTTCGACCGGCCGGCGCCCGTTTATGTCTGGGTCAAAGCCAGCCTGACGCTGCTGCCAGCAAGCGAGCAGGAATTCCCGACTGATGGCTACGCCCGAGTGGCGGCCGCTATCCTGGCCACGGGCCAGGCCCACCAGATCAGCCAGGACGTGCTGCAGCAGCGCTTCTTCTGCGCGATCTACCAGACCCAGGGGATCGCCATGGTGGATCTGGTCTTTGCCCATTCCACTGATCCGGGCTTCGTTCCAACCCAGGGCGACTACAGCGCCGAGAACGTCCCGATCCAGGAATTCGAGGTTGCCAAGTTTGATGCTACCCGGGTCGAGGTGACGTGATGGACTTGAACCAAGACCATGGGCAGGTTGCCTGGGATCACTGGCTGTCGCAATTCGACGGCAAGCCACGCTTGCAGGCGCTGGTGAAGGCGTTGCTGAAGCCTGCCGAAGGTCTGCAAGGGGCGCTGCGCGACCTATACGACAAGCGCTGGCTGGATGCTGCCGAAGGCAAGCAACTCGACGGCATCGGCGAGATCGTAGGCCTGTCGCGGGTGCTGGACAATGCCGTATTCGTGGCCTTTTTCGGATTCGTGGGCCAGCCCAGTGTCGAGGGCTTCTCTCGGGCGCGCATCCGCCGGCGCTACGAGCGCACGGTGGCGGGCTCGACCACGCTGCCCGACTACGAATACCGCAAGCTGCTGTACTGGAAGATCGCCGTCAATAACGGGTACGGCACGACGCCCGAGATCATCGCGGCCATCAAGCCGATTTTCGATGTGACGCGTGTGGTGGTCCAGGATGCCGGCAACGCCAAGGTCCGCATCTGGATGAACCGCATCCCGAGCACGGCAGAGGCCTTGCTGAATGACCCGCATCGGTGGATTCCAGTGGCGGCCGGGGTGGGGATCAAAGTCATAACGGTGTCCAGCGACAAGCCGTTCGGATTTCTCAACCAAGGCTATTACGGCTTCGGGGTGGGCGTCATTTCCCATGACATCCGCAATGGCACGGGAGGCGGGTGCTTCACTGTCGCCAATGGCTATGCCCCCACCTATTTCGCCGGTAACTACAACGTTTCGACGCAGTGCTTCTGATGGCGTCGCTTTGCACATGGATGGCTTATGGCCGATGAACTGATCTACAAAGTGGAGGCCGGGCGGCCGCTGGAAGATGAAGAGGTTGATGGCAACATCCGTTTTCTCGACCAAAAGGCTGGCGCGGCTCAAGCCGCCGCCGTTGCGGCCGGCACCGCCGCCAGCAATGCTGCGACGGCTGCCAACGACGCCCTGGATGGGCTGGCAGGGCACAAGATCGGCGGCGACCACGATGGGCGCTATCTGCGTCGCGACATCGCCGACGCGGCGCCGCTGCTGGGCGATATCCCGCAGGCCGGCGTGGTGGGCCTGCCGGCCGCACTCGACGCGCTGCGCACGGCGATCCGCCAAGCGCTGTACGGCAGCGGGCCGTATCCGTCGCTGGACGAGCGCTTTGTAGGGGCGACGCGCCTGAGCCCGGCCTGGACGTTCCTGCGGACCACCACGGCGACACTTCACGGCCCTGATCGCCTCATGCGTACCGCGGCCGTGAACGAACCGCGCTTCGACCACGACTCGGTTACCGGCGCCGCCCTTGGGTTGCGCCTGGAGCCGCGCGCCACCAACTTCGTCACCTTCTCCGACGATTTCACGAATGCCATCTGGACGGCGCTGAATCAAGTCCCGGGCGTGCGCGGCTCGGACGGATGGACCCGCCTGACCGAAGACGCGGCCACCGGGCAGCGGCGGCTGTATCGCAACGTGGCGGTGACGGCGGGCCGCGAGTTCGTCATGTCGCTGTCGGTCAAGCCGGATATCGGCCGGCAGGCTCTCGTTCTGTACCCGAACGTGGGCGGCAACGGCTGCCTGGTGCGCTTTGACCTCGCCAACCAGGTCACCGAGGTCGTGCCGGTGGGCACCGCCACGGGGTCTGCGTGGCTGGACCGGGACGAGGACGGCTTTCGGCTGTCGGTGCAGGTGACCTTTGCCGAAGACGTGTCCGCCATGCAGTTCGGCATTTACTTCGGACCCACCGGCGGCCAGGGCAATGCCACCTACGCCGGTGACGGGTCTTCGGGCATCTATGTCCGCCGCGCCCAGCTGACCGCTGGCAGTGCTCGCAACTCGTTCATTCCCACGGCAGGGACGGCCGTGAGCCGCGCGGAAGACGTGGCGACGGTCGACGGCGCCGAGTTCAGCAGCTGGTTCAACCCCATCGAAGGGACGTTTCTCATCGAGGCGGCCAACCTGGGAGACGGCATTTCGGACTCGACGATCCTGGTGATCGATGATGGCGGTACAGGGCAGGCCAACCAGATCAGCATTCGCACATCGTCCGCCGGCCAGACCTGGCGCCTTACGCCGCGGGCGGACGGCGCCAACATCTTCGACGCCGGGCTTGGGACAGTGCCGACTGGCACGGTCTGCGGGGTGGCCTTTTCCTACGGCCCCAGTGGTTGGCTGGTGTCATTCAATGGCGACGCCGCCATCGTGGTCGCTGGGGCTGTGCCTGGCGGCCTCTCGCGCCTCAGGTTGGGTGTGCGGGGCAGCGGGGCCGTCTCTCACATGCTCACACATCGACTGTCCTACTGGCCGATCTCGCGGGCTGCCGCCGAACTTCAGGAGCTGACATCGTGAAGCGCGCAATTCTTCGGTTGCCGGCAGGCACACGGTTCGACAGCCTGACCGCGGAGCAGCAGGCGGCTATCTCCAGCGTATTCGCGCAGTTCGTGCTGCCCATGCCAGGCACCACGGTGGCGGACGGCTACGAACTCGTCGATGGCCTGGCCGGCGACAACTTCGATCCGGCCGTCATGCCTGGCCTGGGCATGGATTGGCCGATTGTGGCGCTGTGTCAATGGGATGAGGCGGCCGGCCTGGCCACGATCCAACCGCTGGACGAGGCGGTGCTGCTCGCCCACTTGGCCCCGGTTGTGGAACTGGATGCCGACGGCAATGTGGTGGGCAGTCAGCCCGCCGAGCTGGACATGCCGCACAACTGGGCCGGCTGGCCCTGGGTCGACTTTTCGGTACCGACCAATTAAAGGAGCATCATGAACGTCGATTTTTTCAATGGGTTTTCGTTCAACTGGGCTCAGAACGGCATAGTCGAGACCTTCGATGATGCCCAGTACAAGCTCGGCTGGTCCTTCATCGGCGCGAGCCCTCCTACGGTCGAGCAGTTCAACGCGGTGCAGCAGCTCACCGACCAGAAGCTTGCGTGGCTGTTCGGGCAGATCAAGACGGCAGCGGATGCCAGGGGGATTGAACTGGCGGCCAGCGATCTCGGTTCCCTGCTCGCATTGCTGGACGCCAATGTGCCTGGACAGGCGACGACCGAACTTGCCGGCGTGCTCAAGCTGGCTACCACTGCGTTGGCTCAGGGGCTCACCGACGACGCAACGGCGCTGACGCCGAAGAAGTTGGCCGACGCCTTCGGCGGGGCTAACTGGTCGGCAGCGGGCAATGGTTGGACGAAGCTTCCGAACGGCCTGATTCTGCAATGGGGAAGCGTCGTAACGGTAGCGGCCAATACGACTTTTGTTTTCCCTGTCGCATTCCCCAGCGAGTGTTTTTTGGCGTCGGGGTCCCTAGTCGTGATTGGCGATGCCAACGAGTATGCGGCATCCGCCCCGCGAAGCTCCAATTTGAGCTCGACGTCCGTTACGTTCAGCACGGTTGCCGGAAATCGTATCGACGTATTTGCCATCGGGCGCTAACCGGGAAAATCGAAATGTTCTATTCTGTCGAAACTGGCGGCTTCTACTCTGCCAAAATGCACGGCAAGGCTATGCCTGCCGATGCCGTCGAGATTACCGACGAACTGTATTCGCAATTGCTGGCGGGACAGTCTGACGGCAAGCGCATCGTTGCCGATGAAAGCGGCTTCCCAGCATTGGCGGACCCTCTGCCGCCGACGCCCGCGCAAATCGAGGTACAAAAAGTCGCCGTCGTGCAGAAGCACATGGACGACGCCGCCCGCGCGCTGCGATACGACGATATCGCGAATGCCGTTACCTACGCCGAGGAACCGGCCGTGCCGAAGTTTCAGGCCGAAGGCCAGGCCTTTCGCGAATGGCGTTCGCTGGTGTGGGACAAGTGCTACGCAATCCTGGGGGAGGTGCAGGCCGGCACGCGGGACATTCCCACCGATGAAGGCTTGATCGCGGAGCTGCCCGCACTGGTACTGCCGCCCACCTGACCTTTTGCGCCTCTATCAGCCCGCTTCGGCGGGCTTTTTTGCGCCATCAGCAAGACCACTCGAAGAGGTTCCGGTGGAAACAGAAAAGAACGCCCTGAGCCCGGATACCAAGGCGATTCTGGCCGCGGTCGAGGCGCTGCAAGCCGCCGCCGCGCGGGCCCAGGATTCCAAGTACGACGCCCTGCACAAGGAAATGGTGGCGCTGTCGGCCACAGTCAAGACGGCATTTCCTGACGGCGACCTGGATGGCCACCGACGCTATCACGAACTCCTGATCGAAGAAGCACTCGAGCGCAAGCGGATGCGCAGCGCGATTTTTATCCACGTGGCCAAGTCCAGCACCTGGGCGGTGATCCTGGGGCTGTTGGCCGTCCTCTGGATCGGCTTCAAGAAGAAATTGGGAATAGGCGAATGATCAACGAATTGACACGGCTGCTGCGCGGCGACGAGGGTGAAGTCTTGCACGCCTACCGGGATCACCTGGGCTACCTGACCATCGGGGTGGGCCGGCTCATCGACAAGCGCAAGGGCGGCGGCATCAGCACGGCGGAATCGGCCCTGCTGCTGAGCAATGACATCGCCGAGAAAGAGGCCGAACTGGACCGTCGGTTGCCCTGGTGGCGCGATTTGCCCGACGCGCGGCGCGCCGTGCTGATGGCCATGGCGTTCCAGATGGGCGTCGATGGGTTGCTGAGCTTCGAGAACACCCTGGCCATGGTCAAGGCTGGGGACTGTGACGGTGCCGCGCGCGGCATGCTGGCCAGCCTGTGGGCGCGCCAGACGCCCGAACGTGCGCACCGCATGTCCGAGCAGATGCGGACAAACATCTGGCACTTTAAGGAAGGCACATGAAACTGAAACTTGTCGAGGACTGGCGGCGCGGCTGGCGATGGATATCGGTGAACTGCATCGCCGTGGTGGTGGCCGTGCAGGGCGCTTGGATGGCAATGCCGGACGACCTGAAGGCAGGTATCCCGTCAAGCTGGGTGAGCGGTGTATCGGTCGCCACGCTGGTGCTGGGCGCGCTGGGCCGATTCATCAAACAAGGGGGTGCCGATGCTGACAAGCCTGCTGAGTAGCTTCGGTGGCTACATCGTTGCCGCGGTGGTGGCGCTGGTGGCCGTGGCAGGCGCCTACCTGCGCGGCCGTTCCAGCGGCAAAGCGGCTGAACGCACGGAGCGTGACGCCAAGATCAACGAACAGGCCGCCCAGGCGCGCCGGGAAGCGCAGGAGGTGCGCAATGAAACGGCTGCTATGGCTGACGATGCTATCGCTGCTGAGCTGGCAGATAACTGGGTGCGCAAGCCGGCCGGCAAGGGTGGGCGTTGAGTACTGCGATCAAGCACTGCCGATTTGGTTCGACACCGCCGAGCAGGTGATGGCCACGCCAGCGCCTGTGCGACGGCAGATTCGGGACGGCAATCAGACCTGGGAAAGGCTGTGTGGCCGCGACGACCGAAGACGCTAAGGGCGCTGTGGCGAACCAACCTGCATCGCATTGACCGGCCAGTCACGGCGCCCCACTGAGGCAAAAAACCGGCGCGCGGCTTGGCTTTGTCTCACGTGCGATCACTTGGGCGTCAGCACAGTGGACTCCCTCACCTAATTTTTGCTATGGACCCGATAATATTTTGGTCAAACTCGTTGAGTTGACTTTCGAGATGCAGAAATTTTTTGAAGTTGCTATCGCGGTCGTTCTCGATCAGCGATAGGGTGAGTTCAGCAGGAACGGTGGACACCCCAACATCCCTAGCCCTCATGCCTATCTTTCGCCGCACCCTATCCACAATGGTCGCTGGCGGTCGATAAAAACTAGGTGTCGATACTCTGCCATTTATCGTCAACCCATAGCCAGCTCCTCTGCCATCCTGCTCTATAAGATAGGATAATTTTCGACGCCCAAGCGCCGAAACGTGGGCGTGAACTCGGAAGCCGACATGTAGATCGACATCGTTATAGAAGTCCAGACCGTTTTCTCGATTTTCATATATTCTTCTGAACGGCACAGAAAGGTCTTTTGCTGTTTCCTCGACGCCTGGATTGACACCATGGAGAGCGACCACCACCTCGGCCCCCGGAAATAGCTGCTTTAATCCTCGAATCACGACGCAGAAACTATCTTTGAAGATGTTATGGCGGTGCGGATCGGAAACGACGATCCTCCTGATTGCCCCGTTGACATCGAACCTCGATCCGCTCGAGCCGCTAAAAAAAGCGATATCGCCTGAGAAGCTAGTGTTCGTCAACCCGAGCCGGCGGCATATGGTTTGCGTCAGGTAGTCTCTGGTCGTAAAAACACACGCTCGCTTATCCAAGGCCCTGAGCAGGTCTATAGTCTGCTGCGTGAAATTAAAGGCAATCTTGCTTCCTGCCAGATTTACCGCAGTGCCGGCTGCTATGACGCTGATAGGGATATCACGTTCCAATACCTTGGCTAGAAAAGGATATTCCTTTTCGGCCATGTTGTCCCGTATCGCCAGGCAAGCGAAAACCACCCCTGCACACCCCTCAAGCAAGGGCTCGACCACGGCCCATTTCTCTTCTCTAAACACGACGTCAAAAGAAGCCCCTTCCCCCTTCACGTGCTTAATTGCCTTAATCAACGATTGGGTTATCAGGTGGTCGCCAATATTTTTTGATCCATGCTCGGGATAAGTGCTAACTATCAGATATCTCTTCATTATGGTCCCTCAGAATGGATCACTCGGGTCTGTGCTGGTAGGCCAAATGCAAGGCACGGTGGCGGCCATTCGCAACCAATTGTTCCAACATCATAAATGATTTCTTTCCGGTTCATTCTGTCACATGCAAGGCCGGTCGGCGCGGGTCCCGATACCGAGGTGGGCAAATTGAGCACGCCCACGCCTTGCCGACCGGATTCAAGCCCAGGTGATGTACCAGCCCTGGTAATACCGGGCGCCGTCGACTTCCTCGAAGCCACGCACCATCATGGCCCGGTCGGTAGAGAAGGTCAGCAGCTCAACGTCCATCAAGTCAGGTATGGGCGACGGCAGGGTTACCGCGTCGACCGTGCGCATGACCTTGAAACAGGTCACGTACCGACGCTGGTTCTCGCGGTAGATTGAGTACATGGTGACTGGGCCGGGTATGGGCGTCCAATCCCGTTCGCGGAGCTGGCGACCGAGACGGTGAGTGCGGTGGACAATACAATCTGGCATGGCAAAACTACTGGTTGTTTATCCAGTATAGTCGCTTTAGAGTTGGTGCCAGATTCCGATGGAAATCACATTGTCTGGGGTGGCGCCGATGGATAGTGCATCGACCGAGTGGCGGCAGGGCGACGATTTTTACTGGGCCGGCGCGCCAGGCTGGACGATTTGCAGGGTATGGGTAGATGGCGGCTACCGCCACGAACTTTGGCACACCCGCGAAGGCGTCGGCCGCCTGGTTGGCACTCGCGCCTCATTCCAGGGCGCAGTGGCGCTGTTTGACCAGCAACCGAAGGGATAGGGCTACTTCGGCTCCGGGGTCGCCACCAGCGCGTCGGCCGGGTAGGGCACCAGGAAATCCCGGGATTCATCAGGGCCGGCCGTCAACCAGTCGCCGTAGGCGCCATCGGGCAGGATGACCACCATTCGCTTCTCTTCGCCGGTGCGGTGGTATTCCTTGAACAGCGGGTGCGCGTCGGCGTTGATGGTCAGCATGGTGTAGCTGATCTGCCAGTTGCCGGCGGCATCCTTGTAGCGGTCCCACAGGCCGGCGATGCCCAGCGGCGCGCCGTCGGCCCGGGCGAAGCGCGTGGGCACGACCTTACCGGAGCGCCGGTCGGGCTCGTAGATCGCCTCGGCCGGCACGATGCAGTGCTGCCCGCGGCGCCAAGCGTTGCCGAACGTGAAGGACTTGGCGGCGGTTTCTGACCTGGCGTTGAACGTCGACAGTTTCTCAGCCCTGGCCAAGCCTTCTGGGCGCGTCATGCCCGAAATCAACCCCCAGCGCCCGATCTCCACCTCCCGCTCTGGGACGGCCTCATCCCCGGAATCCCATTCGGGCGGTCTTCTGACGAACTCCCCAAGGCGGCGCGGCCACATGTCCCAGTTTGGCGGCAGAGGAATGCCCCGGGTGCGGAAGTACTTCTCCAGCTGCTCGCGCTTTTTGATGCCTTGGTAGTGGCTGCACATGCCAATCATCCTGGCTAGGAACTTAATTATCGCCCTTCCGCTTACTTTCCCAAATTTTTTGCAGCCGATCGGATAGCGACTTCTCTACACGAACTTTATATTGCTGGCCAACGGATGTGCCAAAAACGAAGTTCAGTCTTTCGAAATTAGCGGAATTTTCGGTGCCAGTGAACTTCTCCACCATCGAAGCCCACTGTTCAAATGGATGGCACCACCGAGCCTCTGCCCCATCGTCAAGCACAACGGGCAGTGAGCTGGACAAACCATCGGCCTGATCGGTCATCTGGACGAAGTTCTTTTTACGTCGCCAACCGGTCACGTACTCCCATCCGATGAACGTGACCTTTGCAGGACGGCGCCCGGTGTTTATTACCTCGAGCATGAGCATTTCCTGATGCTGCCGTACGCCGGGCGTCACGATTATCCTGATCCCCGCACGTCCCTTCAGGTCTAGCCGGTCGGGACGCCTAGCGAGCCACAAAGAGGCTAACACTGCCGAAAAAGTAGCAAGCACCCCGAGACAATTGGCTACAGCGCTAACAATCTCCCATCCGTCTTTGTCGACTCCCAGAAATGTTGGCATTTTTGTACGCCCAGATTCGGAAAGAGTAAGAATACCCGTGCTTAGCGGACTCCGGGGAGGATTCTGATAGTGCGCATCGGCTAGGCGGCCAGAGAGATGGTGCCATCAGTCATGACGAAAACGAATGGCTTTATCAAGCCTGGGCCGCAGGGGCAGCAAGGTTCCGGTAGGTCGAATGGCAGATTTTCCCCACACCCGAGGCAAAAAAGAAAAGGCCCCCATCGCTGAGAGCCTTGTCTTTGCTGGAGGCGCAAGCCGGAATCGAACCGACGTACACGGATTTGCAATCCGCTGCATAACCACTCTGCCATTGCGCCAGGGGCGTGTTCTGCCAAGCCCGCCATTGTACAGGAATTGGAGCGCTCGTGTCTGGTGTCCGGGTTGCCAGTTTGAAGGTAGCCGCCAGCATTCCAGATGCGCTGAGTATGTTTGCGGCCCACCCGACTTCGGTTTGCCCAATAAAAAAAGCCCCAGTGCTGGAGCTTTTTTGCTGCCGGCAACTGGATGTCCGGTGCCTGCATGCTGAACCTGGAGCGGGAGACGAGTCATGCACTAGAGCGCTAAGTCTCTGTTTCCCAATCACTTTCTTCACTGTGGTAACCAGCGAAGACCTTAATTATAGCCTCATTCTGGCCCCTCGACAACAATCGCTGTCCAGTAATTTCCATCGAAGTCTATCGACCGCTTGTTTCCCCTATCGCAGCAGCCTCCGAAGCGGTCGGGCGGAACGAAGTCCTTGGCTCGCAAGCTAAGGCCATCTCGCGAGCGAGACGCATTGGCTATCAGATCACCGCCTGCTGGATGCGCCGGCTCAGAGCCTCGGCGCTCTCCTTACGCTCGCTGTAGCGATCCACGAGGTACGGCGCCGCATCGCGCGTGAGCAGCGTGAACTTCATCAATTCCTCCATCACGTCCACGATGCGGTCATAGTAGGCCGAAGGCATCATGGGCCCGGCTTTGTCGAACTCTTGCCAAGCCTTGGCGACAGAGGATTGGTTGGGGATGGTCAGCATGCGCATCCAGCGGCCCAGCACGCGCATCTGGTTCACGGCATTGAAGGACTGTGAGCCGCCCGAGACCTGCATCACCGCCAGCGTCTTGCCTTGGGTCGGGCGCACCGCGCCGACGGACAGCGGAATCCAGTCGATTTGGGTCTTCATCAGGCCAGTCATGGCGTGGCGCTCGGGCGAACTCCACACCATGCCCTCGGCCCACTGCGCCAGTTCATGCAATTCCTTGACCTTGGGATGGTCGGCGGGCGCGTCATCCACCAGTGGCAGGCCAGATGGGTTGAACATGCGCGTCTCGCCACCGAGCGCACGCAGAATACGCGCCGCTTCCTCCCGGCCAGGCGCCAGCGCAAGTAGGTGGCGAGGCCGGAGTCCCCGGGGTTCTTCCAGTAGGTGTGCCAATCCTTGCTGTGCGTCAGCGAGAGGCCGAGCCAGGCAGGCTTGCCGGGCGCGATGCCTTCGGGTGCGTAAGCCTGCAGTTCCGCGCGAACCTCTTTGGTCTGGACGGCGGCGCCTTCGGCCATGGCGAAGGCGGTGGCCAGCGCGGGAATAAGAAACGCGAGGGACGCCGCAAGGCGGCGAAGGACTTGCATGAATGACCTTTGCGTTAACTGTGTGAATCTGGGGCGGGTCAAGCGCAGCCGCAGGAGGCTGCGCCGCAGCCGCTCTTCATCGGCGCCGCGCCACGAAAATGGTCGAACAGCGTTTGCGTGAATGTGTCCTGGTCGTCTGCAGCGGTGATCGTGAGTTCGACATCGTGCGGGCCAGGGCGAAGCCGGAAGTCGAGGAAGCCACAGCAATCCCTTTCTGCGCTAACCAGGTCCGTCAATTCCGCCTCGGCCGCCGTGGCGTACCGCAATCGAAGCGACAGGCCGTCCTGCTCTTGACCCAGCAGATGCTGATCTGCCAACCGTTGAATCCGAGTCAGGCGCTGTTGGAGGATGCGGCGGGAGAGCAGGCAGGTGTCTGCTGCTTGAGCCAGAGCGTTGTGGCCGTTCACTGGCTCACCCCGCCTCGCGGCCCACAGCCGCAGCCACACGCTGCCTCGGCCTTCGGCAGCGCCGGGCTCGCTGGGCTTGCGCACGTAGAAGTCCGGCGCCTGCGCACCAGCCAGAAAGCCGCCGTCGCCAACGCGGTGGTGGCGACCCCCACGCCAATGGCGACAACCCGGTTATCTGTGCCGAGCAGGCCTTGCCAGTCGAAGGCCGTGAGGCCTGTGGCTGAGAGGCCGGCGAGCACTGGCAAGGCCAGGGGAATGGCACAGCACGCGGCGCAGGCGCCGGCGAGGCCAAAGACCGCTAAGAGAGGGCGTTTCATGAATTGTCCTTGCGTTGAAAAACGGTAAACTGGACTCTAGAACCTCAAGTAACTTGAGATGCAAGGCCTTTGAATGAATAGCCCTACGGAACACTCCTCTTTGACCATTGGTGCGCTGGCGACGCGCACCGGGCTAAATGTCTCGGCGATCCGCTACTACGAGGAAATCGGCCTGATCCCCGAGGCCCAGCGGCGCCCCAGCGGCCATCGCGTGTACGGTGCCGATGCCGAGGAACTGCTCACGCTCATCCGACACTGCCGGGACTTCGGCTTCTCGGTGGAGGACACCAAGGCGCTGATCTCACTGGTGTCGAGCAAGGAGCGCGACTGCGTGGAGGCGCGGGACATCGCGCAGGTCCATCTGGACGCAGTGCGCAGCAAGTTGGCGGAGTTGCAGGCGCTCGAACGCAGCTTGAGCAAGTTCGTCACTGCCTGCACGGAGCAATGTGCAGGCGGGCCTGCGCCGCGGTGCACGATCCTGCGAGACCTGGGCACGGGTCCCGGGCCACAACCCCTTGACCCGGCCGAAGTTCGCTCGAGTCGGTGCTGCGGGTGAGCGCGGCCTCGATGCGGGAGCTTCTGGAGAGCCGGCAGGTCGTCATCTACTTCTTCAGCGTTGCTGTTGCGGCAGCGGTGGCGCTCGCCATGCCGGGGACTTCAGCCCTGGAGACTGCGGTGAACCCGGCGCTGGCGCTGATGCTGTATGTGACGTTCCTGCAGGTGCCGCTGGCGGAACTGGGTCATGCGTTGCGGCAGGGGCGTTTCCTCGTCGCGTTGCTGGTGACGAACTTCGTGGCCATCCCGGTGTTGGTCGCGGTGTTGGCTCGTCTCCTTCCCGTCGATCCGATGGTGCAACTGGGCGTCTTGCTTGTGCTGCTCACGCCCTGTATCGACTATGTCGTGACCTTCTCTCACTTGGGGCGTGCCGACGCGCGTCTGCTGCTGGCCGCCACGCCGGTCCTGCTCATCCTGCAGATGTTGTTGCTGCCCGGCTATCTTTGGGTCCTGCTGGGGAAGGAGGCAGTAGGCCTAGTTCAGTTCGGGCCGTTCATGCACGCCTTCGCGTGGCTGATTGCTCTGCCGCTTCTGTTGGCCGGCGCTACGCAGGCGTGGGCGGTGCGCACCCATTCGGAGCCAGCGTCGCAACGGTGCTGGGGCTCCTGCCGGTTCCGGCAACCGCGCTGGTTCTCTTCATCGTCATCGCATCAGTAGTGCCGCAGTTGGGATCTGCGACCGATGCCGCACTGCAGGTGTTGCCGGTCTATGTTGCCTTCGCGATCGCGGCTCCTGTCCTTGGATGGATGATTGCGCGAGTATTCGGCGCCGAAGCCGCGGCAGGACGCGCTGTGGCCTTCAGCGCTGGGACTCGTAATTCGCTCGTCGTCTTGCCATTGGCGCTTGCGGTGCCGGGGGCAATTCCTGTCTTGCCGGCAGTCATCGTGACTCAGACTCTCGTCGAGCTGTTGAGCGAGCTGATCTACATACGCTTGATTCCCCGTTGGGGACAGAGCGGGGCGATCAACTCGGCGCGCAATTGATCAGATGGCTGTTGCTATCTGTGGATTGGAGTCAAGGAGGACAATTGCCAACGTGACCTAAGCCATGCACCCGGCAGACCAGTTCGAGGCCTTCGCCGCACTGGTGGCCGAAGGCCGGCCCATCGAGGACATTGCGGCGGATTTCAGCGTCACGCCACTGGTGGTGCAGCGCCGCTTGAAGCTGGCGAACGTCTCGCCCCGCCTCATGGCCGACTATCGCGCCGATGCCGTGAGTCTTGACCAGTTGATGGCCCTTGCCATCACAGACGACCACGCCGCGCAGGAAAGCGCGTTCTACGATGCCCCGCAGTGGCAGCGCCACCCCTCGCACTTGCGCGAACGCCTCACCGAGCGCGAAATCGACGCTTACCGCCATCCGCTGGTGCGCTTCGTCGGCCTGGACAGCTACGAGGCCGCAGGCGGTGGCGTGCGCCGTGACCTGTTCGCGGAGGGTGACGCGGGCGTGTATCTGACCGATGCCGCGCTGCTGGAACGGCTGGTGCAGGAGAAACTGGCGAGCATCGCCGCCACTGTCCGCGCCGAGGGTTGGGCATGGGTGGATGCCACGCCGGGCGTGACCCATGCCGACCTGCACGCTTTCCAGCGTGCGCCGAGGGAGCGCCGCGAGCCCAACAAGCGCGAAGCGCAGCGCATCGAGAAGCTGCAAGCCAAGCTGCACGAACTGGCCGAAGCCGTGGATGCTGCACTCAAAGCCGAGGACGAGGACAAGCTGTGCGCCGAGGCCGTGCCAAGCCACCACGGCCAGTGAGACCGCCGAGCACGCACATTGCCACGGCGCCGGCTCAGGTGTGGTGCTGGGATATGACGTATCTGCCGGCCTGCGTCATCGGCCAGTGGTTCCACCTGTACCTGATCCTGGACCTGTACAGCCGCAAGATCGTGGGCTGGGAGGTGCACGACAGCGACGACTCCGCGCACGCCGCTCAACTGGTGCGCCGCACGGCGCTGGCCGAGGGCATTGCCGCCAGGGCGAGCAAGCCCGTGCTGCACGGTGACAACGGCGCCACGCTCAAAGCCACCACGGTGCTGGCGATGCTCAACTGGCTGGGAGTCAAACCCTCATACTCGCGACCCCGCGTGAGCGACGACAACGCCTTCGTCGAGAGCCTGTTCCGCACGGCCAAGTACCGGCCGGAGTTCCCCGTGGGAGGCTTCGTCGATGTCGACACGGCGCGTCGATGGGCAGGCGACGATACGAGCGCGGTCCCATGATCCTGACCAGCAACCAGAGCTTCGCCGCCTGGGGCGAGGTGTTCGGCGACCGCGTGATCGCAACCGCCATCCTCGATCGGCTGCTTCATCACGCCGTGACCCTGAACATCCGAGGCAACTCCTATCGCCTCAAGGACAAGCTCAAGGCCGGCCTCATCCGGTCACACGACAACGACGGTTCTCAACCGGGTGGGGAAATTTAGATTGCACGGGGGGAAAATTGAATTGCCCTTGACAGCTACGCCCCCAGCACGGTGCGCGCCCGCCGCTGGCACGGCGATGACGACGTGCGCGGCTACCGCCCGCCCTTGGGCTGGTCAGCTCGCGCCGACCTCACCGACGTTCATCCCATCACGGGCCGCGCCTTGCCGCGCGCCGTGTGGTGGATCATCGAGACAAAGGAATAACCACGATCAGCACCGCGCCCAGGCCGTTCCGACCTGGGCGCGGTGAAACGCAAATCCGGGCGCGGCAGTGGCCGCGCCCGGGTGTTCAAGGCCAACAGCGAATCGGAACGCTGCGCTTTCGCGGTGGCTCATTCGACGGTGTTGACGGCATCGCTCAGTGCGCGATGCTTTGGGCATAGCCTACAAGCCTGCGTTTCGATGGGCCGTGCCCAATCGGCCTAATTGAGTCTCAGGATGCGGCGAGCACCGTTGAGTACCACCAGACCGATGAGCGCGCCTATCACCAGATCCGGGTATGGCGAGTTCGTCCAGACAACCAGCGCACCAGCGGCAATCACGCCAGCATTGGCAATAACATCGTTGGCCGAGAAGATATAGCTTGCTGTCATATGGGCGCCCCGGTCGCGCTTCTTGGCGATGAGCACCAAGCATGAGACGTTAGCGACCAATGCAACCAATCCCATGCCCATCATGAGCATGGAACGTGGCTCGCTCCCGAACAAGGCTCGCCGAATCACCTCCGACAATGCCCCAAGCGCGAGCACGACCTGAAGCCAACCGGCGATGTGCGCGGCCTTCAACTTGAGGGCCGCTGTGCGGCCTACGGCGTAAAGCGCAAGCCCATAGACTGCGGCGTCCGCGAACATGTCAAGCGAGTCCGCAATGAGGCCCGTGGATTGAGCAACCAGGCCCACGATCATCTCGAAAACAAACATCGCACCGTTGATCCCAAGCAGAAGTTTCAGCGTCCTGGCCTCTGCGGCGTCGCCTTCGGAATCGGGCTTGACCGTTTCCACCTCGACATTCTCAATGCTTTCCAGCACATGCGCGCCAAGGTCCAGTGGGACAAGACGGGCCAACACGTCGGCCGGTTCTCCTTCGTGAACCACGGTCAGTTCGCGGGTCTTGAGGTCGAACGTAAGGGGTCCGAGCCCCAACGCATCCGCCAACGCCAGGCGGATGAGGTTCTCCTCAGAAGGGCAATCCATCTTTGGAATGGCTAAGCGCGTTCTTCTGGCAACGCCGCTCGTGATCGGAGCGGTTTCCATGAGGACTGCGCCAAGGTTCAGGGACAATAACTTTTCGGTGATCCGTTCGGCCTCACCGGAGTGAGAAACCCGCAATTGCCGACCGGCCAGGTCGAACGCCATTGCGCCTACACCAGGAAGACTGCCCAAGGCCATCCGAATGAGGTTTTCCTCGGAGGGGCAGTCCATTTTGGGAACGTCGAACGTGCTGACGCGCAAGGGGGAGGCCACGGAAACCTGCTCAACCGGTGCCTGCGAACTACAACTTGAATCGCCCCGGTTTTCGCGGAGGCTGTTTGGTTAAAGTAAAACGGCCTCACCGGCGGATGTGCCGAGTTGGTTGTAGTAGTTTGCCTCAGCCTCAGCCGGCGGGATATAGCCGATGGATGAGTGCAGGCGTTGATGGTTGAACCAGGCAACCCATTCCAAGGTTGCCAGCTCGACAGATTCCCTGGTTTTCCAGGGTGCGCGACGGTGAATTAGTTCAGCCTTGTACAAGCCGTTGATGGTCTCGGCCAAGGCGTTGTCGTAACTGTCACCACGGCTACCCACGGACGGCTCGATGCCCGCTTCGGCCAGGCGCTCGCTATAGCGGATACTGACGTATTGCGACCCTCTGTCGGAGTGATGGGTTAGAGAACCATCGTTGCCGGGCTGACGGGCATATAGAGCCTGCTCCAGCGCATCAAGCACGAAGTCCGTCGTCATCGACTTGCTCACTCGCCAGCCGACGATGCGCCGGGCGTAGACGTCGATGACGAAGGCCACGTACAGCCAACCCTGCCAGGTCGAGACGTAGGTGAAGTCCGAGACCCAGAGCTGATTGGGGCGATCGGCCCGGAACTGCCGGTTGACCCGATCCACTGGACGGCTGGCCGCATCATCAGCGATGGTCGTTCGCAGCCGCTTGCCGCGCCGCACGCCTTGCAGGCCCTGAGCGCGCATCAGCCGTTCGACCGTACAACGGGCCACCCTCACGCCTTCGCGGTTCAACTGCCGCCAGACCTTGTCGGCGCCGTAGACGCGATAGTTCTCCTGCCAGACTCGCTGGACGTGTGGCATGAGCCGTTCGTCGCGGCGGGCACGGTCGCTGCGCCGCGCCGGATCGCGCAGCCGCGCAGCATGGCGCCGATAGGCCGACGAGGCAACCTGCAACACCTTGCAGATCGGCTCGACCCCGTAAACCTCCCGGTGCCGGTCGATGTAGGTGTTTACGACTTCAGTTTGCGGTCGAGCTCCGCCTGCGCGAAAAAAGCGCTGGCCGTGCGCAGGATGTCGTTGGCCCGGCGCAGTTCACGAACCTCACGCTCCAGGGTCTTGATGCGTTCTCGCTCGCTGGTGGTGACGCCTTCGCGCTGCCCGCTGTCGACTTCGTGGCGCTTGACCCAGGTCAGCAGCGTCTGCGCCGAGCAGCCGATCTTAGGCGCGATGGACTCGACCGCCACCCACAGCGACGGGTACTCGCTGCGGGACTCCTGCACCAGGCGCACGGCGCGCTCGCGCACTTCCGGGGAAAACTTGTTCGCGTTGTTCTTGCTCATGGCTCGCATTCTCTCAAGAGTAGGAGCCTCCGCAAAACCCGGGGCGATTCAACTGCTGGTGCAGTTACTACTTTGACATGTGCTCATCGGCTGCATTAGAAACCCTCAAGTAGGTATAGAGTCAATCCTACTACCGAGGTCAAAGAGAGAAGGAAACCCATATGAAAATTGGTGCGCTGGCGGCGCTAGCAGGCTGCCCCGTCCCGACCATCCGCTTCTATGAAGCCGAAGGGCTGCTGCAAGCACCCTCGCGTGCAATCAATAACTATCGAAACTACGGCGACCAGCACGCCGACAGGCTCGCCTTCATCATGCGGTGTCGCTCACTGGACATGTCGCACGCCGAGATTCGGGTCTTGATCCAGTTGCAGAATGAGCCGCATAGGCCCTGCGATGAGGTCAACGACCTGCTGGACGCTCACCTGCGCTTGGTCGAGCAGCGGATCGTCGAACTGACGGCGCTGCGCAAGCAACTTCACGCTATTCGCAGCATTTGTGCCGGGGGTATCTGCATCGGTGATTGCGGCGCACTGGAATCGTTGCGCTCAACGACTGGGACAAACCGGTCGTTGTAAGCGTCGATTCGTGTGATAGATCCAGACGGATCGACATTCGGCTTCAATCCCTTGTATTTTTGAAATGCGTGTTCGGCAGTGCCGTCACGTCCGGGTCTGTCAGGGTTCGGGGTTGGCCGCAGCATGTCCGGGCAGTACCAACTGGCCTGTGCCTGCGCACTCCAGGCTGCGGGATTCGCTGTCGTCGTCATCAACCCTCGGCAGGCGCGGGACTTCGCCAAGGCCATGGGGCGCTTGGTCAAGACCGACAGCGTGGATGCTCGCGTGCTGGCTGAACTGGCCCAGGTGCTGAATCTGCGGCCGGATCGAGACCGCTTCATCAAGCCGATGCCAGACCAGGCTCAGCAATACCTGTATGCGCTGGTGCTTCGGCGTCGGCAACTGGTGCGCCTGCTGGTCAGTGAACGCCAGGCCCGCGGCAAACGCATCATCTGCGGCGGGCGCGCCACGGTCAGGAGTGCGCTGTATATGGCGGCCATCGTCGCCATGCGTCACAACGCCGTGATACGGCGTTGCTACGAGCGCCTGCTGGCGGCAGGTAAGCCGAAGAAGGTTGCCATCGTGGCCTGCATGCGCAAGCTGCTGATCATCATGAATGCCATGGTCAAAAGCGGGCGGCCATGGAGTGATCAACTGGCACAGGCCTGAGAGTGGTCGATTCAGATCGGCCCGTCGATTGCGCGGGCGGAGTTCAGACCCTGCGGCCCTGCGCGTCCACGACGGCTTTGCCATCTTCCTTATTGAACGCGCCGCGCTGCGGCTGCGGCAGGATGTCCAGCACGGTCTCTGACGGGCGGCACAGGCGCGTGCCCAGCGGCGTGACCACGATGGGCCGGTTGATGAGGATGGGGTGCTGGAGCATGAAGTCGATCAACTGTTCGTCGCTCCACTTCGGGTCATCGAGGCCGAGTTCGGCATAGGGTGTGCCTTTCTCGCGCAATACCGCGCGCACGGGCACGCCCATGTCCGCGATCAGATGTTGCAACGTTTCGCTATCAGGCGGCGTCTTCAGGTACTCGATGACCGTGGGCTCTTCGCCGCTGTTGCGGATCAGAGCCAGCACGTTGCGCGACGTGCCGCAGGCGGGGTTGTGGTAAATGGTGATATTGCTCATGAGGAATGTCTTGGTTATCTGCGGGTAGGGTTCGGGCCGCACTCATACCAGCCCTTGCTTTGGTTGACGATCCGAACGACCAGCAGCATCACTGGCACCTCGATCAGCACACCGACCACGGTAGCCAGCGCAGCGCCGGACTGGAAGCCGAACAGGCTGATGGCGGCGGCCACGGCCAGCTCGAAGAAGTTGCTGGCGCCGATCAGCGCCGAAGGACAAGCGATGCTGTGCTGCTCGCCCGCCTTGCGGTTGAGCCAGTAAGCCAGGCCGGAATTGAAGAACACCTGGATCAGGATCGGCACGGCCAACATGGCGATCACCAGCGGCTGGCGGATGATGGCCTCGCCCTGGAAGGCGAACAGCAGCACCAGCGTGAGCAGCAGCGCCGCGATCGACAGCGGGCCGATGCGCTCCAGCGCCCGGTCGAAGGCGGCTTGGCCCTTGCTCAGCAGCGCGCGGCGCCAGAGCTGAGCCAGGATGACTGGAATCACGATGTACAGGCCGACCGATACCAGCAGCGTGGCCCACGGCACCGTGATGGACGACAGGCCCAGCAGCAGGCCGACGATGGGCGCGAAGGCGAACACCATGATGGTGTCGTTCAGCGCGACCTGCGACAGCGTGAACACCGGATCGCCCCCGGTCAGCCGGCTCCAGACGAACACCATGGCTGTGCAAGGTGCGGCGGCCAGCAGGATGAGGCCGGCAACGTAGCTGTCGAGCTGGTCGGCGGGCAGCCACTGCGCGAAGACCTGGCGGATGAAGATCCAGGCCAGCAGCGCCATCGAGAAGGGCTTGACCGCCCAGTTCACGAACAGGGTTACGCCGATGCCGCGCCAGTGCTGCTTGACCTGGCCGAGCGCGCCGAAGTCCACCTTCAACAGCATCGGGATGATCATGATCCAGATCAGCAGGCCGACCGGCAGGTTGACCTGGGCGATCTCCATGCGGCCGATGGCCTGGAACACGCCCGGCGCGAACTGGCCGAGCGCGATACCGGCGACGATGCACAGCAGCACCCACACGCTCAGGTAGCGCTCGAAGACGCTCATGGTGGAGGTGGCCGGCGCACGGCCGGCCGTTTGGGATCCAACACTCATCGCACCAACCTCACTTCGTACCAATGCTGCGCAGCTCGTGCTTCAGCGACATGGCATCGAGCCGCTGCAATGGCAGCGACAGGAACAGCTCAATGCGCCGGCGCAGCGTCAGCGCCGCATCCGTGAACGCCTTGCGCTTCTGCTCGTCGGTGCCTTCGACGGCCGCGGGGTCAGGAACACCCCAATGCGCCGACATTGGCCGTCCCGGCCACACGGGGCAGACCTCGCCAGCGGCGTTGTCGCACACCGTAAAGATGAAATCCAACAGGGGCGCACCGGGCGCCGCGAATTCGTCCCAGTTCTTGCTGCGGTAGCCGGCGGTCGGCATGTGCAGCCGTTCCAGCGTGGCAAGCGCCAGTGGGTGAACTTCGCCCTTGGGGTGGCTGCCTGCCGAATAGGCGCGAAAGCGCCCCTGGCCCAATTCATTGAGGATGCCTTCGGCCAGGATGGAGCGGGCCGAATTGCCCGTGCAGATGAACAGGGCGTTGTAGGTCTTGTCGGTGGTCATGGGTATCTCACATCAGCAGCAGGAGGAAGCCGGCTTCACCGCAACGCCTACCGGCTTGCCGCGCGCCGGGGTACAGCACGCTGCGGTGGCACCCGCTGCAGGCTCCGCTTCGTTAAAGACCGGGATGCTGCCCAGCGTGTGGAAGTGCTCCCAGGCCACGCCCTGCGGATCGGTGATCCAGTGCTTCTCGCTGCGCGCGTAGCAGCAGGTGGTAGCGCCTTCGTCCAGCAGTGCCATGTCGGCCGCTTCGGCTCGCACCTTCAGCACAGCCAGTTCCTCGGCATCGTCGGTCTGGATGCCCAGGTGGTCGATGCCCGGCTTGTCGCCTCGCGTGGAGATGGCGAAGTTGACCGGCGGATCTTCGAGCATCCACTTGGCGTAGTCGCCTTCGACGCGCGCCGGTTGCGCGGCGAACAACTGGGAATAGAAGCCGATGCTGCGGTTCAGGTCATCGACGTGCAGGTGGACGTGGAAGCGCTTCATGGGGAGATCCTTTCAGCAGGAAGTACAGGCGGAGGAGGAATCACTGACCTCGCACGTGCTGCCTTGGCAGCAGTGCTCGGTCAGGTAGCCGAGCAGGCCGTTCATCTGGGTGAAGTCGGCGCGGTAGATCAGATTGCGGCCCTGCTGCTCGATGGTGACCAGGCCCGCATGGGCCAGTTCCTTCAGGTGGAAGGACAAAGAGTTGCGGGCCACGTCGAGCTGGTCGGCCAGGACGCTGGGCGTCAGCCCCTCGGGGCCGGCGACCACCAGGGCGCGGAAAACCCGCAGGCGCTGGGTGTGGGCCAGGGCGCCGAGGGCGGAAACGGCTTGGGTCTCGTTCATGATTCGATAATACAACATTTATTGAATCAACGGACAAAGACCGAGGGACATGGTGTCTAAGGGCTTTCCGACGTTTTCCCGCAAGTTCGCGCTCATCCGCTCTGCGCTAGTTGCCGAATCGCGGTCCTCAAATGCCAATTGTCCTGTTGCCTAGCACCGATGCCCCTGGATTCGCAGGTCGAGACTGAACCATCGCAGCGCTTCACTGCAGGATGCTATGTCGATATATCAGGATGCCGAACGGAGCATGACGCACCCGGCCTTCTTCCATGTCCACCTGGGCATCAGGTGCCGGGAACGCCCCTCGCGCGCCCGGTGAAACCGCTGGGCTATCACACCATACCGAATCGGTCTTGATGGGCTTTGCGCCACCCATGACGCTGGTACCGTGAGCGCCAATATCGAGCCTGCGTCCTCATCGCTCGATGGGCCGGCACCTGATCGATTCTTGCACATCGAGCAAGACGAGGCCACCTGCGGCGGATGCCAATCATCTCGCCCGCCTACTGTCAGGGCATCGTCCCAGGCAACCGCCGCAGGCCATAACGACACAACAGCCCTTGGCAGGGCAAGAAAGGAGCCGGTGATGTAGCGCTTCCGAAAGGAGACGAAGACATGAACAAGGACATTCCAACATCAAAGGTGTTCTATCGTCCCATCGAAGCAGCCATCCGATGGGCCGGATTGCTGCGGTACCTGCCGATGATCCTGGCCACGATCGCATCACCGCGCTTCCTGCCTCCATCGCTGAATTGCCCGAGGTGGAATGAGTGCCGGCTGTACTCGGAGCGCATCTATGACGGCATCCTCAATGGGGATCTGCCTTACGGCCAGAACGGGATCACGCTCAATGACCCGAAGCTGCTGCAGTCGCCAGACTTGACCGTTCGACATGTCGATCTGAAACGCTGGATGCGCACCCACTATCCCGAGCACCGGCCAGGATTCCTGTTCAGCCGTGGCGAACGCATGGCGCACCCCTTCATCACAATGGAAACCGGACAGGCGATCCTGGTCGAGCGGCTGGCCCTTCAGGCCGCGCTGGATCATGCCCGGCGCCAGATGCAGGAATTGCAGGAGCAGCGCGACACCTTGCTCAAGCAGTCCACTGCGCTGCTGGCCTCCAAGCAATGCGAGATCAGCGAGCGGGCGGAGACGACCTATCTCAACATCATCGGCGGGATGCTGACGCTGATGCTGGGCCAGTCCCCTTCGGGTGTGCCTTATTCCAGCTTCAAAACACAGGAGGCACTTGTCTCGGCATTGGTCGCCCACTACGGCGGCACCATGGGCATCACGGAGCGAACCTTGAACGGCAAATTCGCCAACGCCAGGAAGTACGTCCGTAGTGCAAGTGAATGAGGTTTTCCAGCTTGTATGTGCAATCGCGGAGATTGCATTTGCAATGTCTTTCCGCAGCCATGTCTATTGAATAGAGGTCACGCCAACAAACGCCACCGAGCGTTCAGGAGTGACCGCCATGTCGCAGACACCTGTACTCCCGCCGAACGAGCGCCGCATCCTGCGCCTCGATGAGGTCGAAGCGAAGTCCGGCTTCAAACGCGCCCACATCTACAACCTGATGAAGAAGCGCCAGTTCCCCCAGGCGCTGCGCCTGGGCGTGCGCGCCGTCGGCTGGGATTCGATCGAAATCGACCAGTGGATCGCCGAGCGCCTCAACCACCGGACCTGACCCGCTCTCCCGCGGACTTCCCATTCCCAGCCGGAGAGCGCCATGCAGGTCGTGTCCATCATTTCAACGAAGGGCGGCGTCGGCAAGACCACGACGGCCGCCAACCTAGGCGGGCTCGCCGCGGACGCGGGCCTGCGCGTGCTGCTGCTCGATCTCGATGTGCAGCCCACCTTGTCCTCCTACTACGAGCTGACCCAGCGTGCGCCGGGCGGCATCTATGAGCTGTTGGCCTTCAACGAGCGCGACCTCAGCCAGCTCGTGTCCCGCACGGTTGTCGCGGGCCTGGACCTGGTGCTCTCCAATGACCACCGGGGCGAGCTGAACACCTTGCTGCTGCACGCGCCGGACGGGCGCCTGCGGCTGCGGCATCTGCTGCCGGCTCTTGTTCCCCTCTACGACCTGGTGCTGATCGACACCCAGGGCGCGCGCTCGGTGTTGCTGGAAATGGCGGTGCTCGCTTCCAACCTTGCGCTGTCGCCTGTCACGCCGGAAATTCTCGCGGCCCGCGAGTTGCGGCGCGGCACCATGCAGTTGCTCGAAGACATTGCGCCGTACCGGCACCTGGGCATCGAACCGCCGCCGCTGCACTTGCTCATCAACCGCGTCCACCCGGTGTCCGCCAACGCACGGCTGATCCAGCAGGCCTTGCGCGACCTGTTCCAGGACAGCGCCGGCATCCGCGTGCTCGCCACCGACGTGCCGGCCATAGAAGCGTATCCACGCGCCGCAACGCGCGGCCTGCCAGTGCATCGGGTCGAGCACCGCCAGCCGCCCGGCAGAGTCGCCCCTGCCGCGCTCGACACGATGCGCGCGCTCGCCAGCGAGTTGTTCCCGCAATGGCAGGACCGACTGGCTCAAGTATCCGGCCGCCCGCAGCGACCTCTTGATCCTGGGAGGCCCCATGGCGAACGCACATGAGCTGGCCCGCGGCCACAAGCGGCTGCGCGCCCTGATCGAGTTCGCGGTCGGTGAAGGCTGGCACGTCAAGCGCACGCCGGGCGGGCACCTCAAGTTCACCAAGGCCGGCTGCGCGGCGATCTACACCAGTTCGACAGCGAGCGACCACCGGGCCGAATTGAACGCCCGTGCGCAGATCCGCCGCGCCGAGCGAGAGGCTCGCATGGCGCCGGCCGGCGGTCTTGGGGATTGCGAGGGGCGCGGCCATGGCTGACATGACCTCGCAGGACATGGCCGGCAAGCTGCTCGCGGCCGGCTTCGAGCGCAGCGGACCAGCGGCCGCGGCCTTGACCGATCCGATCGCGGACACGCCCATGGTCGTGACGCTGGACCAGTTGCGGCCCTACGACCATGACCCGCGCATGAAGCGCAACCCGGCTTACGAGGAAATCAAGGCGTCCATCCGCGAGCGCGGCCTGGACGCGGCGCCGGCCATCACGCGCCGGCCCGGCGAGGACCACTACATCATCCGCAACGGCGGCAACACGCGGCTGGCGATCCTGCGCGAACTCTGGTCGGAGACCAAGGACGAACGCTTCTTCCGCATATCGTGCCTGTTTCGGCCATGGCCGGAGCGCGGTGAAATCGTCGCGCTGACCGGGCATCTTGCCGAGAACGAACTGCGCGGTGGCCTCACGTTCATCGAGCGCGCGCTCGGCGTCGAGAAGGCACGCGAGTTCTACGAGCAGGAGAGCGGCGCCGCCCTGAGCCAGTCGGAACTGGCCCGCCGCCTGGCGGCCGATGGCTTCCCCGTCCGGCGGTCGCACATCACCCGCATGGCCGACGCGGTGCGCTACCTGCTGCCCGCCATTCCTACTGTGCTTTATGGCGGCCTTGGGCGCCACCAGGTCGAGCGGCTGTCGGTCATGCGCACGGCCTGCAAGCGCACCTGGGAGCACTATGCCAAGGACCGCACGCTGCCGCTGGACTTCGACAGCTTCTTTCAGGAGGTGCTGGCGCAGTTCGATACGCAGGGCGACGAGTTCGCGCCGCAGCGCGTGCAGGACGAGCTGATCGGCCAGATGTCCGAGCTGCTGGGCGTCGGCTACGACGTGTTGGCGCTGGACCTGACCGAATCGGAAAGCCGCCACCGGGCGCTGGTCAGTGACCCGACGCCACCTGCGGCGCAGCCGGCGTTGCCTTCGCCCACCGCCGGCACGCCGACTCCGCCGGGCGCAGCATCGTCCATCGCCACGCCTGCAGCGGCGGCCGGTCCTCCACCCGCCAGCCCTCCGGCGTCCGAGCCCACCTTGCGCCACGACGACACGGCGGCTGGCGAAGCGGCCACGGGAAGCCCGGCGGCTGCACCGAGCGATCTGCTTCGTGAGCACATCGTCTCGCCGGCACCGACGACCGAACGGCTGCAGTCGATCCAGCGCATGGTCGCCGACCAGTTGGGCGATGCGCTGCCGCCCGACTTCTCGGCGAGCGTGTTGCAGTCCATCCCGGTGCAAGCCGGCGGACTCTATCCGATCTCCGATGTCTGGTACATCGACGCCGGCCTGGACACGCCCGATCGGCTGCGCATCCACATCGCGCAGTTCGCGCGCGAGATCGCCGGGGAGGCAGGCCTGGACGAGTGCATCGAGGACCGCGCCGATGGCATCGGGTTTGCGTGCCGCGCCCGCGGCCAAGCCCCGTCGCCGCTCGGCCGCGCGGTGCTGACGCTCCTCACTTCCCTGACGGGTCAGCCCGTCGCCGAAGCGGGCGTGGACGGCGCGCGGCTCGCCGCCGACCTGCCGATCCTGTTGCACGGCCAGAGCCAAGGCCATGGCAGCGGCGCAAGGCGCTTGAGCGACACGGCGTTGGTCAAGCTCTTTCGGCTGCTCCGCCTGGCCCGGCGTCTGCTGGATTTGGAAGCCGGCACCACGGCGCCCGGGACCTGAGCGAGGGAGGCCACATGTCCACATCGCATCCGCTCAACCAGGCCGTGATTGCCCAGGCGCTGTATGACCTTCGCAACGGCCAACTGCGCCGCTGCAAGGCCATGGGCTTCGGCGAGGCCGAGCTGGATGCGCTCAAGCACCCCGCGCTGATCAGCGTGCTGGCCAACGCCAGCGTTTCGTGGTGTTCGGTCACGGTCAACCGCGAAGTGCTGCAGCGCCTGCTCAACCAGGCGCAGGACGTGGAGAAGGAAATCGCCACGGTCGATCGCATGCTGCGGCTGGGGGCCAGCACGGAGATGGTCAGCCGCTTCTATGGCCTGACCCATCAGGAAGTCGCCCTGCGGCGGGAGATCCTCAGCCTGCCCAAGCGCAAGGGGCGCCACCCCGTCCTGGACGAGACCCAGGACACCGAACTGTGGCGGCAATGGAAAGCCGTGACCAGCAGCAGGAACGTCGATCTGGAGGACGAGACCTCGATTCTCGATGCGGCCATGGACCTGGCCGAGGGCATGTCACTGCCGCTCTCGGTGGTCTGGGCCGCGATCAGGAACTGGGTCGATCAGGGATTGGGCTAGGCCATGGCCGTGGACGACACCGCCCCACGAGCCCCGCGTCAAGGCCCCATCGCACTCGCCGACCTGTTCGACGCTGCGCTGAAGGACCTCACGCCCAAGCCAAATCCCAGCGCGCCAGCGCCCATGGCAGTGCCCACGCCTGCCGCGTCCGGCGACGCCTTCCTGTTCAGTGGCAATCGGCACGAGAGCGTGCCGCGGCGGCTGTTCCTCGACCGCCGCCTGACACCGCTGGAGCGCAACGCCTGGCAGGTGTTCCGGCTAATGCTCAACGACGACGGCGTGACGGCGTTCCCGACCTATGAGCAGTTGCGCCCCTGGCTGGCGTCCATGCCCTGCGCGGGACAAGCCTCCCACGAGACCGTCGCGCGGGCGCTGACGCTGCTGCGCCTGACGCGCTGGCTGAGCCTCGTGCGACGACGGCGCGACCCTAAGACCGGCCGCATCCTCGGCAACCTCTACGTCCTGCACGACGAACCCCTGACACCGTTCGAGGCGATGCAGCTCGACGCCGACTACCTGGCCCTGGTCAGCCAGTCGCTGGGGCATTCGGCCAAGGCCGTTCAGGTGGTGGGACTCCACACCCTCCAGGAGATCGCGGACGACCCGATGTTGTCCGGACGCACCTTGCCGTCGCGGCTGCAAGTGCTCGCCGAGCGTCTGGCCGACCAGGGCATCACCGCCACCGAAAGTTATCCACAGGAGGATGCGGTCCACGATTCCGAAGAAGGGCCCGCGAGCCTTCTTCGGAATGGCGAACGCCCCTCTTCGGAATCCGAAGCAGGGCCGAAACCCGCGCCAGACGGCGCTCTTCGGAATCCGAAGCAGGACCGTACAGTACGTAGTAGTCGTATTAATGAAGTACGTACTACCGCGCAGGCGCGTGCGCTGGGCGACCTGCAATGGCCCAGGCGCTTCGCGGAACTGAAGGCGGAACAGCAGGCCGGCGCCAAGATGGCGTTGCAGCAGGTGGACGCGGCCCTGCGGCAGGCCGTGCTGGACGAATGGGCCGCACGGTGCGGCAAGCATGGCATCCGCAACCCCGCCGGATATCTGTTCGGCATCATCCAGCGCGCCATGCGCGGCGAGTTCAATGCGTGGGCCAAGCAGACCGGCCCGGCAGCGCCAACACCATCGGCGGCGCGAGCGCCACCACCCGAGCCGCCGCGCAACGTCGTGCCGCCCGAGGTGGCCCGGCAGCACATCGAGCGCCTGCGCGACCTGCTGCGCAAGACCTGAGCACAGGGCTTGTCAAAGCCGTGAAGTAGATCTCCATGGCGGTCGGCAGAAACGGTCCCCTGGGGACGGCTGTGCGGTGAAGCGCCGGGTGACGGCGCGACCTGCTGCGCGAAACCTGGGCAAAGCGCCAGGGAAGGCCATGAAGCAAACCTCCATGGCGTTCAGCGCAACGGTCCCCTGGGGACGGCCGTGCTGCGAAGGATGGCGTCGAACGACAGCGCGACGTGCGGTGCAGCACGCAACCCTGCGACGACCGAGGCCCGGAGCGCCAACGTGAATGCCCATCTGCGGAGCGGTCCCCAGGGGACCGTTGCGCGCTGCGCCGCCAGCGCGCACAGAACCGGGGGCCGGCTCATTTCGGTTTGTTGACTGACTGCCTTCCGCCGCATGCGGATGCTGGCGGCTCCCTGTCCACCAGCGAGCGATCACCATGGCAACCAGCAACGAACCATTGCAACTCAACCTCGGCTCCCTGCGCAGCGCAATGTCGCTGACGCTGCACACCCACCACGCCTCGCGCATCTGGCATGGCCGCGCCGCCGCCGAGGGGCGACCGGGCATCGTCGGCCTGAACGGCTACATCGCCGTCATGAACAAAATGAAGCGCGGCTCGGAGCAGGACGACCCGTACAGCGACTGGTGGATGCTGCGTATCGAGGACAAGCTCGACCAGACCAAGACCACGCTGCAGACGCTGCGCGAACAGGTGGACCAGGCCCTGGCCGGCGTGCCCGCCGCGTTGACCCTGGGCGAGAACCTCAACGTGCAGCCCGTCAAGCTTCCGCTGTTCGTCAATGCGCAGTTGGGCTTTGCCGCTGTCTATCTCCTGGCCGACTACGACGACATCGCGCGCAAGCTGATCCTCGCCCACCACACCGCGCTGATCGACCGCAGCACCTTAGAGCGCTGGCTCAACGAGGGCGCGCACGCGCTGCGCAGCCTGTTCTCGCTGGCCCAGCAGTATCGCTATTCGGGCTGCACCCGCGACGATTTCGCGGCGAAGAATGCCGCAGCGCGGGCCGCGCTGGAGAAGTTCGGCGAGTTGCCGCAGGACGTGCTCGAAGGCACGCGCCGCTCGAAGTTTGCGCCACCCATCGTGCGCCGTGGTCTGCAACAGCGCGGTGAGAGTCCTGCCGCAGCCGCTACCAGCGTCGATGGTGATGCGGCCGCTGCTGCCGACCCATCCGAAAACGCAGCCACTGCCGGCGAGGACGAATCCGCATGAGCGATCTGAACCAGCCGACCCGCTACTTCCGGGGCCTGCAACAGGGAGCCTTCATGCGCCTGGAACACGCGGCCTCTCTAAAAGGCCTTTTAAAGCCTTTTAAAGGTAAAGGGGACTTGGAGGCCTGGGCCAGCCAGTGCTTCGCCATGCGCGACGAGTTGATCGGCCTGGCGCAGCGACAAGTGCTGCAACAGGCCAGTGGGCATCCCTTCCACCTGCTGCCCGTGGAACTGGCCCAGCAGACCACTGGCGCGGGAACGACGTTCCTGCGCTGGCGCAGGCACGACCGCTCGGCCATGGGCGTGGCCCTGTGGCAGGAGCTGATGGCGAGCACCAGCACGCCGGTCAACCTGCTGGCCGACCTGCACGCGATCGAGCTGCAGCGCATCACGCTGAACATGCAGATCAGCCTGTTGCACACCCTGGGCAGGCAGGCACAGGAGTGCGCCAGCAAGGCCGCCGAGGCGGAAGACGCCTACCTGCGCCGGCTCGCGACCATACCCCCCGCAGTGCGCGATCGGTGATCGCGTCGGGCACCCCCAGCACGCGCCCGACGCCGACATGGCACGGGTATTTCATCCACCAAGGAGATTGCACCATGAGCACGCATTTTTCGGGCGAAGGCAACATCGGCTCGCCCCCCGAGTACCGGGAGTTCCCCAACGGCAACGACGAACCGCGGCGCTTGTTGCGGCTGAACGTGTATTTCGACAACCCCGTTCCCACCAAGGGCGGCGACTATGAGGATCGCGGCGGCTTCTGGGCGCCGGTGGAAATCTGGCACCGCGACGCCGCGCACTGGAAGGACCTCTACCAGAAGGGCATGCGCGTGCTGGTCGTCGGCCGCATGGAGCGCGAACCCTGGACCGACAACGAGGATCAGCCACGTGAGACTTGGCAGATCAACGCGCGCAGCGTCGGCATCCTGCCGTTCCGCATCGAGTCCGTCGTCCTGAGCCCCAAATCGCAGGAGACCGCACAGGACGCGCAGCCCAAGCCCCAGGCCGCCCAGGAACCGGCTGCGCCGAAGGAGCCCAAGCGCAGGAAGTGATCCGGCGGGGGGGCGGCCGCAGTACGTTGCCGCCCCCCATGTCCTCGCGAGCTATCCCCAGGGGATAGCGCCACCAGCGTCCACCGGCTTCCACGCGCTCCCGAACATCGCGGCTCCCGACTCGCACATCGCCGGCCGCACGCCATCCCCGCCGCAGCCAGCCATCTCGTGAAAGCGGTCGCTGCCGCATGCAGCTTGTTTGCTGCTGCCCCAACAGGCGCTCGGCATCCTCGATCCCAGCAACTCCATGAACAACGGGAAGCGGATGGACGGACATGCGGCTGTTTCTGTGCGAGAAGCCCTCCCAGGGCAAAGACATCGGCCGGATTCTCGGCGCCACGCAGCGCGGTGAAGGCTGCCTCAACGGCTCCGGCGTCACGGTCACCTGGTGCATCGGCCATCTCGTCGAAGCGGCAGCACCCGAGGTCTATGACGCGGCGCTCAAGCGCTGGTCGTTGGAGCAGTTGCCCATCATCCCTCAGCAGTGGCGGGTCGAGGTCAAACCGCAGACCGCCACGCAATTCAAGGTCGTCAAAACGCTTCTGGCGAAGGCGACCCATCTCGTCATTGCCACCGATGCCGACCGCGAGGGTGAACTGATCGCCCGCGAGATCATCGACCTGTGCGGATACCGCGGCCCCATCGAACGCCTGTGGCTGTCGGCGCTCAACGATGCGTCCATCCGCACCGCGCTCGCCAAGCTGCGGCCCTCGGCCGAGACGCTGCCGATGTATTACTCGGCGCTGGCGCGCTCGCGCGCCGACTGGCTTGTGGGCATGAACCTCAGCCGGCTGTTCACCGTGCTCGGGCGGCAGGCCGGCTACGACGGCGTGCTGTCGGTCGGGCGTGTACAGACCCCGACGCTCAAACTCGTGGTGGACCGCGACCGAGAGATCGCGGCCTTCGAGTCCGTGCCCTACTGGGCCATCGACGTGTCCCTGTCCGCAGGCGGTCAGACGTTCACCGCGCAGTGGGTGGCACCCGATGCCAGCACCGACGACGCCGGCCGCTGCCTGCAGCAGCCCGTCGCACAGCAAGCCGCGCAGCAGATCCGCGCCGCGGGCAGTGCCCAGGTGGTGTCGGTCGAGACCGAGCGCGTGCGCGAAGGCCCGCCGCTGCTGTTCGACCTGGGCACCCTGCAGGAGGTGTGCTCCAAGCAGCTTGGGCTGGACGTGCAGGAGACGCTGGAGATCGCTCAGGCCCTGTACGAGACGCACAAGGCCACGACGTACCCGCGCTCGGATTCCGGCTACCTGCCCGAAAGCATGTTCGCCGAGGTGCCTACGGTCCTCGACAGCCTGCTCAAGACCGATCCCTCGCTGCGCCCGATCATGGAGCAGCTCGACCGCTCCGTGCGTTCGCGCGCCTGGAACGACACGAAGGTGTCCGCGCACCACGGCATCATCCCGACACTCGAACCGGCAAACCTCTCCGCCATGAGCGAGAAGGAACAGGCGGTGTACCGGCTGATCCGGGCGCATTACCTGGCCCAGTTCCTCCCTCATCACGAGTTCGACCGTACCGTGGCCGAGCTTTTCTGCGGCCAGCAGAAGCTGGTGGCCACGGGCAAGCAAGTCGTCGCCAAGGGCTGGCGCCTGGTGCTGGCCGAACCGCAAGCGGACGAGGACGGCGATGGTGCCGCGCGCAGCCAGGTGCTGCCTGCGCTGCGTGACGGGATGGCATGCCAGATCGCCGGGGCCGACATCAAGGCCCTCAAGACGATGCCGCCTAAGCCCTATACCCAGGGCGAACTGGTCAAGGCGATGAAGGGCGTTGCGCGTTTCGTGACCGACCCGCGCCTGAAGCAGAAGCTCAAGGACACGACGGGCATCGGCACCGAGGCGACGCGGGCCAACATCATCAGCGGGCTGATCGCCCGCGGCTACATCGTGAAGAAGGGACGCTCCATCCGCGCATCGGATGCGGCGTTCACGCTGATCGACGCCGTGCCCGCGGCGATTGCCGACCCCGGCACCACCGCCGTCTGGGAACAGGCGCTGGACATGATCGAGGGCGGACAACTCACCCTGGATGTGTTCATCGGCAAGCAGGCCGCCTGGATTTCGCAGTTGATCGCGCAGTACGGCAGCACGTCCCTGTCCATCAAGGTTCCCCAAGGACCGGCTTGTCCGCAGTGCGGCGCACCCACGCGCCAGCGCACCGGCAAGAGCGGCCCGTTCTGGTCGTGCAGTCGCTACCCCGACTGCAAAGGCACGCTGCCGGTGGCAACCGGCACGTCCAGGCGTGGTGCCTCGCGTCCACGCCGTACCAGTGGCGGCGGCCGCAAAGGCTCCTGACCGACCCCCGTTCCCCGTGAGCCGTGCCCGCCATCGGCGGCGTGGCCCGTGTTCCGCATGCCCTGCGGGACGCCCAGCGCGCAACGCCTTCTTGTCCGTGTGCGCGTCCCGTTCAGCCGCCCCCGGCCGCGGGACCTGAAGGTAGCTTCTCCGCGAACCGCACCCCGCGCGTTCTCCCCGTCCGCATTTCTTCCGCACGCTGCGAAGGGTCCCCCGATGGCTTGCCTGTGCGAGCCACCCGGAGACCCTTCGTGGTCAGCGGTATTCGTTGCCGGTGCCCGCCGGCGCAAAAACGGGCTCCCTTTGTGCGCGGATGTGCGCCAGACGATGCCGGCCCCAGCCACGACATGGGCCGGGTGTGATTGCTGGATGAGCAGACGGTTCTAGCGACGACCGGGTCTGCCAATCAGCCCACGGGTGGTTCTTCTTTCCTCCCGAGCCGAAGGCCCCTGGGGCCTTCGGCGCCTTTCTCCTGCCTTTCAACGCCCCGGCCAGGGCGATGGCCCTGCGCCATACGAACAGGAGACCGACATGCACCCGAAACCTTGCGCACCGCCGCGCAACGCGCCGCTGCTCTACGGCAGCGTTTGTAGCGGCATCGAGGCCGCGAGCCTCGCCTGGCAACCCCTCGGCCTCGAAGCCGCGTGGTTCGCCGAGATCGAGCCGTTCCCGAGCGCGGTGCTGGCCCACCGCTACCCCCGCGTGCCCAACCTGGGCGACATGGCCGCGATCGCCCGCCAGGTGCGCGCCGGCACCGTGCCGGCTCCCGACATCCTGGTCGGCGGCACGCCATGCCAGTCGTTCAGCGTGGCCGGTGCGCGCCAGGGTCTGAACGACCCGCGCGGCGCCTTGACCCTTGCCTATGTGGAGCTTGCAAATGCCATCGACCAAACCCGCCATGAAGACCGCCGCCCGGCGGCAACCCTTGTCTGGGAAAACGTCCCCGGCGTCCTCAGCGACCGCAGCAACGCCTTCGGGCACTTCCTGGGAGCACTGGCCGGCGAAAGCCGTGCGCTCGAACCGCCAGGGCAAAAAGGGGCGCACGCTGGTTGTGTGTCTGGACCCCGGCGCCGCATCGCCTGGCGCGTGCTCGATGCTCAATTATGTGGAGCTTCACATAATTGAGCTTATGGATAGCGCAGCGTTATGAAAAGTCGGCGCAACGCAACCAGGGATCGCAGGCACTTGCGCCGAACTTGCTTCACATAATCAACCAGCGGGCCGGTGATCCTTTCCCAGTGATTGCAGCCAACTGAGCAGTTCGCCGTCCTGGCCCCATGCCGGATATGGGGTTCTTGACGTGCCTGGATAGGCCATTTCCAAAGCAGCCTTCTTGCTGTCCAGATCTGCCCGCGCATAGATCTCTGTCGTTTTAATATCGGAATGGCCGAGTAGGTCGCGGATATAGATAAGATTCACGCCAGCCTGCAGCAGGTGCATGGCTTTGCTGTGTCTCAATGTATGCGGACTGATTTTTGTCCCCAGTAGACCCGGATTTCCTTGCGAGACCTCCCTGGCATACTTCTGCAGAATGTAGGAGATGCCTGCTCTTGTTAGTCGCTTCCTGACGTTGTTGCAGAACAATGGCCTGTCTTTCTGCTCCAGGTACTGCCCGTGATGCTCCTGCAGATATGAAACTAAAAGAGCCGTCGTCGGCGCCAGCAGAGGGACCAAACGGACTTTGGCTCCTTTGCCCAACAGCCTTGCGGTTGCCGGTGCTGTCAGTTTCAAGTCGCTCACGTTCATGTTCGCAAGCTCCTGAACTCTGGCCCCCGTGTCATACAGTACGCTGAGCAGAACCAGATCTCTTCGACCCATAGGTTTCCGTGCGTTGGGCTGCTGGAGCAGCAGCTCTACAGCTTCAATGGACAGGTAGTCCACCGTTGAAGATTGCCGCTTCTTGAACTGGATATTGAGGATTTGTTGGCACAGGAGGATGTGCTCTGGATAGATCGACATCACGAACCGAAAGAAGCTCGTGATCGCGCTGAGGCGTTGATTCCTGGTGTTAACGGAATTGCCCCTGTCCTGCTCAAGCCACAGAAGAAACGCTTGTATTTGCTTATGATGCAGGTCCGCAATGCAAATCCGCTCGATCTTCACGCCGGCCTGATGCTCCATGAATCGCAAGAGGATGGAGAACGTATCTCTGTAGGACGCCACAGTGTTCGCGCTCATTCCGCGGTGCGCGGCCAGATGCTCTCCCAGGAATTTTGACAGGGCGTATGCGAAGTCAGTTGGCTGCCGATGCTTAGTCATCCAGGGCCCCCTCGGTCAAATGATTGATCTCAGGGAAGATGTGTCCGAGTCTCGCCTCAAGCTTCGAGGTTATGTCCGGATACACCTCGGCTGTCAGCCTCAGGTAGTAGTAGGTCGAAGTGAGATTGGCGTGTCCCAGGTAGGCCGAGAGAACAGGCAACAAGGTGTTCAGATCTGCGTTCTCTTTAGCCCATCTGTTAAGCCGATGGCAGACGAACGTGTGCCGTAAATCGTGGAGCCGTGGACCACGGTCTTTGCCGTAATACGGTATCCCCACCTCCCACAGCATTTGTCTAAAGCGTCTTCCAAAGTCGCCCGGACTGCAAGGTTCGCGCTTGCGATTGAAGAAAAAAGGGGCAAGGTCATTCGCACCTGTCAACGCTTGTGCTGCATATTCCCGACATACGTCGGTGAGTGTGCTCGACATGGGGACAAGCCGCTCATGGTCGTTCTTTCCATGCCTGACATGCAAAACACCTTGCTCCAGATCGACATCGCGGACTTGTAGCGCAACGACCTCCGAAATTCTCAGTCCGCACCCATATAGGATCTTGATCATCGTGGGGGTGGAGCGATGCATCAGTCGTGACACAGGACTTGGCTTCAAGGCACTCGTGTAGTCGAATATGCGACTGATCTCCCCGCTGCTGAAGATGTACGGGTGGTGCAAACTCTTTCGCGGAATCTTGCCTGGAACAAGGAAGGTCGAATGGCCTTGTCCTTCAAGAAACCTGGCGAAACGATGCATCTCACCCACACGAGAATGCCGAGTGGATTCGGCTTCGTTTGGACGTTTCTTGCTCCAGGCCGAAGCCAGTTCTTCAGTGATGGTGAAACCCTGAATGCTGTAGCCCTTGCTGAAGTTATCAAACATGCGCAGGAGCATTGCCTGCTGCTTATACGCCCGCCCCAGGGAGCGCATCTGGGTCACGAACGCATCGCACATCGGTGCGAAAGGGCCAGTGAAGTAAGCTATTGATGTAGACATCAGGCCACCTCCAGAGCGCACAGGCGCAGCTGCGGCAGGTTGACCTGAACGTACCCGCTGGTGCTGCCAATATCGAGATGGCCCAGGGTATGAGAGATGGTTTGAATTGGAACCTGCTTCTGCAGCAAAGTCGTCGCCAGACTATGTCGCAGTGAATGAACGCCTCGGGGCTTGTTCGCCGGAACATGGATATCCGCCCTGCGAAGGTATTGAAGCATTTGCTGATGTAAAGCAGACGTCAGACCATCGAACGGGGCGATATGTTTTATGAATACGAGTGGGCATTCCGAATGCGGCCGCCCGTTCCGCAGGTAGTCAATAATTGCCCATCCAACTTCATCCATGATCGGAAGATCAACTGGCTTTTTTGTCTTTTGCTGGACGATGGAGATGACATTTCTTGACCAGTCAAAGTGATGGAACATCAGTCCACGAACATCACTGATCCGCAGCCCCATTCTTGCCAGCAGAAGAAAGATCGCATAGTTGCGCTTGCCCAGCGCATTGCTCCTGTCAATCGCAGACAGGATCTTCTCGGTCTCACCAACTGAGAACACTGTTGGCAGTCGCTGACGTCTTTGGCGTCGGACAATGGGTATCGCGTTGTCGAAGCTCTCGACATGAAATCCGTTGGAGCAAGCGTACTGAAAGAGCTGCTTCAGAATCCGCAGCGTCGAGCCGACGGTATTCGATGAGAATCCGGCCAACGACTCAATGTACGAGTTGATGTGTTGAATCCGGATAAGTCGGAATTCTTCAATGCCGTGATGGAGCAGGAAATACTCAAGTCGAAACAGCCGACTTCGCCACGTGCGGAGCGACCCAGGGGCAACCCCTTGGGCGGACAGGTGCTGCAGAAAGCCTTCGAACACTTGACGATAGGATTTGGTGAAACCCTTCAACGTGGCGTGTGATTGCTTGAAAACGGTCCCATACCGTTGGAAGTCGCTGAGAAGATGGATTGCCCGATGGATGTTGTGGGAAGCGTCGGGGTCATCAAGGCGGTGTCCATAGTGGCTCTGGATGAACTCGCGAGCCACTTCCATCGAAAACGCACCGCAAGCGTTCTCGTTGGCATAGGGAACCAGATTTCTCCAGATCGAATTAAGGCGGGTGATAGTGGCGCCGCTGTAGCCCATCACTTCCAGCTTCCCGGTCAGTTCTTCTACCAGCCGAGCCGTGTCCTGTACGACATTTCCGTTCTTCATGCTCATATCTCCGATTTGCGTGGCGACATGCCACGAAAATCATCATCGGAGATTATGTTGAGCAATAGCTCGGGAGATGTTTGAGTTTTGGGGCCTGAGTGCAGTTACTGCGCATAACGCAGTGCTATCCATAAGCTCAATATTTCGGCGTCGCCCAACGGCGCCGTCGCGTGTTTCTTGTGGCAAGTGGTGGAGGTGGCATCGATCCCGCCGAGGTACTTTTTGAGCGCGACGGCGTGCGCTGGGATTCTTCGCCGGGCTTCGCGCCGTGGCAAGACGCTGCCGGCGCTGCTGGATCGGGCGCTGCGGCAGCAGGTGGGTATTCGGGATATGCAGGACTGAAGCAGCCCTACGGCAAGGCCACGGTGACGTTCGGATTCGGTGGGGGCAACACCGCAGGACCCGTCGACGTCGCGGCCTGCCTGACCGCGGCACCCGGCCCGAAGAACGACTTCGAGGTCGAGACCTTCGTGGCGCAGTCCGTCGCGGGCAGCATCAGCCACACGCTCAGCACCGCCAACGGCGGCAAGGGCTGCAGCGAGGACGGCACCGGCAAGGGCGTGCCGATCATCGCCTTCACCGCACAGGGCTGCGGGGCGGACGCGACGACAAACCATGCACCGACGCTGCGTGCCGGCGGACATCGCCTCAGCCACGCGAACGCCGGCGTCGTGCCGGCCATCGCGTTCGCGCAGAACTCGCGCGGCGAGCTGCGGCTCGAATCCGGCCACGGCCAGCTTGCCGGGACGCTCTCCACGGGTGGCGGCAAGCCGGGCCAGGGCCGGCCGATGGTGATCGGCGTGGCGCTGCGCGGTCGCACCGAAGGCCTGGCCGCTGAACTGGGCGATGGCGTCTCGACCGCGCTGCGCACCAGCAGCGGTGGTGCCGACAAGCCCCATGTGCTGGCACCGGACTTCGAGGCACATTTCCGCTACGACTGGAATAACCCCGGTCCGGGCGACTGGTCGCAGTGGCGGGTGCGTCGGCTGATGCCGGTCGAATGCGAGCGGCTTCAAGGCATGCCCGACGACTACACGCTGGTGCTGTACCGCGGCAGGCCCTCCGCCGACGCGCCGCGCTACAAGGCGATCGGCAACTCCATGGCCGTGCCGTGCGTCGCGTGGCTGGGCCAGCGGCTGGTGCAATGCCTGCACAAGACGGGATCGAGCGCTACGGATTGATGTACGACGCGGCCGGCAGGTCGCGCGATCCTTCCTCCTGCATTGCCGACGCATCGGCAACAGCCAGCAGCCAGGGTGTCAAGGCTGCCGTGGGTTCCTCCCACGCCACCCGCCAGTTCGCCCCGGCATCTCACCGGCGAACGCTGCCCACCGGGCATCGATGCCACCTTCCTCCAACCCACGGGATGTATGCCGCGTCCCGTCAGGGGCGTGTCGTCAACCCGGTCGATATCAGGACTTTCCATGGACACCATCACCCGACAAGACCGCATCACGCTCAAGAACCTCAAGGTCGCGGATTTCGCGAGCGAGGAAACGCTGTGCTTCACCGCCACCGTCATGTTCGACGGAAGGCCCATCGCCGAAGCCCGCAATGACGGACACGGCGGCTCGACGTTCGTGCGCGCGTTGCAAGGCCAGGCCGCGCTGCTGGCCCAAGCCGAGGAATTCGTCAAGAGCCTGCCGCCGGCATCGCTCGACGTCGAACGCGAGGACGACGAGCCACTTCTCATCGACATGACGCTCGACTTCCTCGTGGACCAGTTGGCCGATGCCATGCACGCAGAGCGCAAGCTGCGCACCGCGTTCAACCGCGACATCGGCAACAAGGTGCTGTTCATCAAGGACGGCCGGCTGCTGTTCCTCAAGGGCATCAAGCTCAAGGCCATTGCCGACCGCGCGGCATATTTCGCAAAGCTGCGCAGCCGACAGGACCAGCCCATCGTCATCCTGGCCGAGCTGCCAGCGGACGAGGCATTCGCCATCTGGAAGCAGCATGTCCTGGGCGACAAGCCCCGCTGATCCAGCCTCACCGCACCGTCATGACCGCCCCGCACTCGTTGCGGGGCTTTTCTTGTGCGCCCGGCACGGGCGCACTCCTGGAGGTGCAAGTCCTCCCGTGAGCTGGCCACAGCGAACGAAGTGAAGCGCAACTGCGCAAGGGCGACCGACCGTGGGGAGGAAGCGTGGAGCGTAAACCGTGAGCCGATGAACAAGAATCGGATACGAGGCACTGCCGAGCAGGGCGAGCGGGCAAGAAGCCGCGAAGCTCTTGTGGCCAAGGTGAGGTGGTGTATATCCGGCGGTTGTGCGGTGAAGGAGTGTGTTCTTACCCGGGGAGATCTCGCCTTATGCCTGAAAGGGCGACGTGGTGACACGGAGCGAGAAGTCAGCAGAAGCCATAGTAGCCGCTTGTTCAGGGCGAAGGGCCGAACGAGAAGGAGCGTCAAACGCCTTGTCGATGAGCACTGTAACGCATCAGATGCCCGCATCCGCGGGGCGGGTCGCAACACGGGAAGGTGAAGCCTTGCCGGAAGTGGCCAGCGATGAAACAGGACTCCCGCGACAAGAACCGGAAGGCGCAGGGAACCCTCAACTTCTCGAACCGCCCGGTGCGGACCCGCATGCCGGGTGGTGTGGGAGGGGCGGAACCTACTGGTTCCCCCCTATCCCGATTGTCCCTGCGCACATCAATCGGGGCTGGACCAGATGCCGATTTCCAACTGACGTGGCGCGGCACCCCCACGAAGCTGTCCGCGTGTTCGCTGATTCGTCAGCACATGCCAGCAGCCAGGGTTTCAGGCTGCCGCGGGGTTCTCTCCGCGCAACCCACCAGTCCGCATCGCATCCATTGCGCGGACGCGCGTTCCCAAGACGCTGATGCTTTTTTTTCAACCGCGTGCGGGAGCTGCCATCCCGTGAGGGACAGGGCCCCGCTTTTCCAAGGAGCCCATCCATGTCCCAGCAAGCCTCTTTCGGCCGATTTGGTCAATTGGCCTTGACCTACTGCGGCAAGTTCCTGCCGCTCGAAGTCCTGCACAGCGCCGCCGGCCACTACATCGGCACGCGCGATACCGAAGGTCCCGTTTCGCGGGAATCTCGTGAGTACTTCCGCAGCCATGCCGCGGCTCAACGTGCCCTCGAAAGAGGCGGCTGGTCCCAGCTCGCCATTCCCTGATCCAACTGGAGGAATCACGTCATGAACCAGCTGCTGCCGCAGGAAGTCGTCGATCAGATCGTTCGGGAAGAACGGCATTTCAGCGCCGCGCCCCAAGCCTTTTTCGAGGCATGGAAGCGTGGTGTCGAGATCGCCGGCCCGCAATGGTTTGGCGATGGCACCCGTGAAGGTCTGAACCAGGCCAAGAGCAAGTGGGATCTGCGTCCCGACATGCTGCGCCTCAACGACGCCCTCGGCGTCCTGAGCAGCGGGGAACGCATGTTCCTGTCCGCGATGGTCAGCTTCTACAACGCGCGCGAGGGCGGTGCCATGCTCAAGCGCTGCCACTTCAACGGGTTGTCGGACTTCGACGGCCTCGATCTGCCTCGTCGCCAGGTGATCGCCGACCTGCTGCTGAACTACAGCGGTTGGCGAGCCGGTCCCCGGCACACCTTCATCACTGCGTTCACGCGACCCCATGAGGGACATGCGCCTCGTCCGAGGCCATGTCCCTCGCGTTTCTCCCCGCTCCGTGCCATCCGGCATCAAGCGGTTCCCCTGCGGATGCCATGTCCGCAAGGGCTGGCTCCGTTCATTCATCGAAAGGAGCCTTCATGGCCAACAACTACTACGAAGCCACCGGCGTTCTCGTGCTCGACCGAGTGACGCCCGTCATCCAGGCGCTGTTCGGCGCCTTCGCGCTGGACGAGAGCCATCCAGGCAACGGGCAGGCCTACATCGCCCAGATCGCCGAGACCACCCATCCGCAATGGCCGGACGTGCTCGATGGCCTGGAAGACCTGGCCACGCAACTCGGTATTCCGATGCCGGACGACGAAGGGCTGTCGATCCCGCCGCTGCTCGAACTGCTCGCCGTGCACTTCGGTGCCGATGAGGACGAAGAGCTGGGGAACTTGATCGAGCGTCATTCGTTCGAGGACACCGCCGATCTCGACGCATTGTTTCTGATCGCCACCCGGTTCGATGACGGCCACCACCTGACCGCCATCCAGTTCGAGGGATGCTGGTATTGCAGCAAGCCGCGGCTATTCGAGTTCGGCGGCAACGGCTGCTACCTGAGCCGCGAGGTCCGCGTCATCAGTTCCTCCTCGCAGGCGCTCCAGCTCGGCGACCAACTTCGCAAGGCCATTGTGGCCGCCGACATCGAAGAGGCCTCGGCCCTGATCGCGCTGGAGGCCATCAATCTGCTGGCGGGCGTCAGCGACGAGCCATTCCGCATGAATTTGCGCCGGCGCGTCGCCGAGAGATTGGCCCAAACGCCAACGATCAGCGCCACCTGACGCTGTTCCCTTTCTTTCCACCCACCGGGGTCAATTCCCGGTGGCGGGGATTGGCTCCATCATTATTCTGTTGGAGAAATCCCATGTCCCAGAACCCCAATCCCTTTCTACGCGGCTACTGGAATCTGAAGGTCGTCCGCACGCTGTCCATCAGCCACGAGGACGGAAGCCCGCATGTCTGGCGAAACATCCACCCGAGCCAGCAGCACCTCTCCGACGAGGCACTGGTTTCTTCCCCCTGCATCGTCACCAGCGACTTCGCGGTGGTCAGGACTGGCACCGAACCTGTCGGCGCCGCACTGATCGACGAAAGCGACGCGGCTGAAGGGGTCAGCGGCGAAGGCGTGGTGGGTGCCGTGGTGTACGCGATCCACGGCGACGACTTCGACGACCGCCCCGTCCACATTGGCGACACCTATTCGGCCGAGGCCGCACGGGAAGTCGTGCAGCGGTTGAGCTTCGAGACCGGCTACTACAGCCGGTGCTGGGAAATCAGCAGCGCGCACATCAGCCACGGAACCGGCCAGTACCTGGCCAACCTGGCTGACCTCGCGACGCCGGAGGCCTTTTTGTTCGTTGCGTTCCGGCTTCCCTACAGCCCGGCGATCGGCGTCAAGCTCATCTCCACGCCCTGGACGGACCAGCACCTGCAGGACGTCGAGGGGATCACTGCCGAGCAGCTTCGGCAGGAGCACCGCAGCAAGGGCATGCCGGACGACCTGGCACAGATCCTTGAACTGGCCGGTCAGGCCGATCTGCGCATCCTCATCCTCGATGCCGACGCACTCGTGTTGCCGGGTCTGCCGCTGGCCGGCGAATAGCTGCCACACACATCCCCAGCCTTCCTTTTCATCACCGCATGCCGGCCCGTCTCCCACCAGGGAGCCGGGCCGGCGCACTTTCACAGGAGCGATCCCATGTTCCCCGACCTCATCACACCCGCATCCGACTTTGAGCACCAGCTTGGAGCCTGCGTCAACGCCATGAGCCAGGACGATGCCATCGGCCAGATCCTGGTATTCGAGCGCATGAGCGGCACGCTGCAGATGCGCCATATCGCCAGCGCCGACCTGGTGGACACCGACGTGGACAACTACGAAATGGTCGTCTTCGACGGTGGCAACACAAGCGGCGACACGTGGAAGCACGTGTTCTTTCCGCGTCAGCGCGAGCACTACTTCGTGTACCAAGCCTGACCCCTCCAGCCCCTTCCGAGGGGCTTTTTCTTGCCCGCAGCACAGCAATGCGGGCGTGGTGCGGTGCCGTTTCCTGCGGGCACGCCGGCCGCCCCGGGACCATGCTTGCCCCATGTTCGTCGGCGTTGCCGGCACATGCCCAGGCAGTCGAGACCTTCGAGGCTGCAAGCGCGGGAAGCCGCGCTGGTCGTTTCTTCCTCCGGACGTACCGCGTCCATCCACCCACAAGGGACCTTTCCCTTGCGGGAGAGGAATCCCTTGCTCTTCCTCAAGGAGATTCCCATGGATCGCTCTCTCATCAAAACCCTGATGCCTTCGCTTGTCGCAGGCCATGTACCCCGCAACGTGCAGTCATTCAAGTACCGCGTGTTCGATGATCAGCCGCAGTTCTCGATGCTGGGCGTCGCCATCGATCCCAAGCCCTTTGACGGCAAGGTGGTCGCGGTCAACGACGACGCCATCGTCGTCAAGCTCAAGCCCAGCGAGTTCGCTGTGCTCGACCCCAACCTGGTGACCACCGTTCCCCGCGAAGGCACCAAGGTGCATGTCCAACCGTATGCTCGCCGCCGTTTCGACGGCCTGCGCGCGGACACCCCGGAAGTCATCACCGAGAAAGCTGCAGACGGTACGCCTTACACCCTCACGCGCACCATTCTCGGCAAGGCCCCCGCCAAGCTGCCCATTCCTCAGCCGCAGTGCATGGAACTGGGCCAGCTCATCGAGCAGATGGAGGAAATGCCGGCACCCGACGGGTTCCGGCGCATCACCCACATGTTGGTCGATGCGGGCGCCCGGGACTTCACCTGGGTCGATCCCACGCCATCCAAGATCATCGAGACGCCTCCGGCGATCAGCTTCACGGTCTCGACCGCGAAGTTCGAGGGCCGGGTCACTGTGTTGTACGACCGTGGGGCCGATGTCTACGTGGTGGAACTGCACCGCGACGGTGAACTGGTTGATCGGCACGACGAGGTGTATTTCGACATGCTCGGCGACGTGCTGGAGCGGCTCATCGACGACGGGCGCTGGCGCCTGATCGACGTGAGCGTGATCGACGCAAAGGCTCCTCGGCAACGTCAGGCGGTTTCAGTCTGACGTGTCAGAAAGCCCTGCGGCACTGCTGCTCCTTTCGCAGCCTACCGGCGACTTCCCTACAAGCCTTCCACCCGTTCGGGTGGAGGGCTTTTTTCTTCATTCATACAGGAGATTCCAACCATGCCATTGCGATTCAGAGGCTCCGATCTTCGCCCCGTTTTGGTCGAGGCCGTCGCCAACCAATGCCGCGTCGTCCTGGCGAAAGACCAGGGCGTGTACTTCCTCGCCGAGCGTGGGGAGCGCCGCCCCGATGGCCGCGTGAAGCTACTGGCCTACGCGGTCGGCTGCAATCCGGAGGCCGACCCGTTCGATGACTGGTGGGAACTGGCGCGCGCCGAGTTGGGAGGCGACGACTTCGGCGAGTTCTTCGACCCGAATGACGGCGTTTTCACACGCATCCTGCACAGCAAGGATGATCTGATGCTGTCCGCCACCGCCACGCATCTGTCGCTGGAGGTGGTGCCATCGGCGTAGTGCAACTAACGCCGTGCAGCCTTCACAGCCCCCACCCGGGGGCTTTCTTTTGCGCCGCGCTGGCTGAGCGGACAAAGGGAAGCGCCCGGATGCCGATTCATGGCTGTCGCGCGCGCGAAGCTCCGCCATGCTGACCCCATGCCTGCTGACGTTGTCAGCGACATGCCAGGCGACCATCGGTCTTCGAGGTTGCGGCGCAGTTCCCACTGCGTGACCGAGCCAGCTCGCACCGCATCCATCCGCGAGCGGCCACCAGCCTCTGGTGGCGGATGCTTTCGCCTTATCAACCCACCGCGGGGTTACGCACCTTCCCCGCATGCGTGGGCCGGTGTGTCTCCGCTTCATCCCAATGGAGATTCACCATGAACACCACGTCCAACGAGAAATCGTATTTCGACCTCCACACCTCGGGCATCGGCTACGTCCAGCGTGTCCGTGAAGTGCCCGTCCGGGGCGGCCGCCGTGCGCAGCCGTTCCTGGCTTGCACCATCGCCGCGCTGGTCGGCCCCGCCCGGGACCCCAGCTACCGCTACTTCGACGTCAAGGTCTCGGGTGCCGAGGCCAAGAAGCTCGTTCAGCGCTACATCGGCGTTGACGATCCCAAGCAGCGCCCGCTGGTGCGCTTTCGCCTCGGTGACCTGTGGGGCGATGCGTACATCCGCGACAAGGGTGAGCAGAAGGGTCAGGCCGCCGCGTCCCTCAAGGCGCGACTGCTCAAGGCCGAACTGATCGACCGGGCCGAACTGGCTTCGATCGAGCAGCACGAGCTGATCACCCGCGGCATCGGCTATCTCAATCGTGTGAAGGACGTCACCCCGAAGGCTGGCGACTCGTTCCTCTCTTGCACGGTCGCAGCACTGGCCGGGCCTGTCGATGAACCGGAGTATCGGTACTTCGACATCATCGTCGCCACCCCGGAAGCCGAGCATCTGGCTCGCCGGTGCGTCCAGGCCATCGAGGGGGACCGTAAGGTCCTGATCGCCTTCCGTCTGAACGACATGAAGATCGATCCGTACATCCGCACCAAGGGCGAGCACGCCGGGGAACCGGCCGCAAGCCTGGAATCGACGCTGGTCCACATCGGTCTCATCAAGATCGACGGTACCCAGGTCTATCCGACGAGCCAGGCGCAAGCCGAGGCGTCGCCGGCCGAAGACGCATCCGCGTCCGAAGCCGACGAAGCCATCGACACTGCTGCCGACCAGCCTGCCGAGCCCGCCGAGCGCGAGCCCGAGGCGCAAGTCGAGGAGCAGGAGCCGGCATTGGCTGCTTCGTTCTGATACGGCATGGCCCCTCACGGGGCCTTGTCGCTTCTCTTCCCGCATCCGCCGCGTCCCTAGGACGCGCGCTTGCGCATTTCATCCCCCGAGTTCCGCGTGGTCTCACGGCCGCGCGGTTGTCGCATTTCTCAAAGGAGATCAGCCATGTCTCTGTCATCCCGCTTTGCTCCGCAATCCCCGATCCTGCGCTCCGATCGTCCACTCTCGGACGACCGCATTCGCGCCGTCGTTCCGTCGATCTTCGCCGACGCTCCGCATGGGAGCCGGTCCGATCGGTATGCCTACATACCGACCTCGACCGTGCTGACCAAGTTGCGCCAGGAGGGCTTCGAGCCCTTCATGGTGTGCCAGACACGCGTGCGCAACGAAGACCGGCGCGAGTACACGAAGCACCTCATCCGACTTCGCCATGCAAGCCAGATCAACGGCGACGAGGCGAACGAGATCATCCTGCTCAACAGCCACGACGGCACGAGCAGCTATCAGATGCTCGCCGGCATGTTCCGGTTCGTCTGCCACAACGGCCTGGTTTGCGGTGACACCACCGCCGACATCCGCGTTCCCCACAAGGGCGACGTGGCCAGCCAGGTGATCGAAGGTGCCTACGGAGTCCTCGACGGCTTCGAGCGCGTGCAGAACGCGCGCGATGCGATGCGCACCATCACCCTCGATGAGGGCGAAGCGGAGGTCTTTGCAAACTCCGCGCTCGCACTCAAGTACGACGATCCAGCCAAGTCCACGCCTGTCACGGAGTGCCAACTGCTGGCACCCCGGCGATGGGACGACCGCAAGAACGACCTGTGGGCCGTCTTCAACCGCGTCCAGGAGAACCTCGTCAAAGGGGGCCTGAACGGACGCACGGCCAACGGCCGCAATCAGCGCACCCGTCCGGTGCAAGGCATCGACCAGAACCTGCGCCTGAACCGGGCGTTGTGGCTGCTGGCCGAAGGCATGCGCCAGCTCAAGGCGTGATGCCACGCGGACCTCGCCCACCTCGGGCGAAGCCATTTCCTCTCATCCACCGGGTGCCGTCGGCGGCCCGTCATTCATCATCAGGAGAACCATCATGGCAACCCCATTGGCACCCGAGAAATCGGTTGCGCCCATCGTCGTCCCCGGCCAGCTCACGCTGCGTACCATCCGCGGCAAGAACGGCCCGTTCACGGTTGGCCGCCTCGCCACGCACCTCGGTACGTTCGAGGTCAAAGACCCGGAGCTGGAGCAGTACCCCGAAGGCAAGTACGACGGGGAATTCATCATCAGGTACATCTTCCCGAAGTCCTATCCGGTCGGCGGCGGCATGCGGTTCGAGATCCGTGCCAGCCTCGACGGCATGACGCTCAACGGCATCGACAAACTCAGCCGCGACGAAGCCCGCAGCTTCGCCACCCAGGACGTCGATCCGCTCGATGAAGAGCAAGGGGCGCAGCCTGCGGCAACGCCGGCCAAGCCCACCAAAGCGTCCAGGCCCGCCAAGCCCGCACCCGTGCAGGCGTCCGCGGACCCGATGGTCGATACCACGCCCTTTGGCGTGGATGCGCCGCCACCTGCTGAGGCTGCTGCCCCCGGCAGCACCCAAGACGGTGACCCCGCGCTCTTCGGCCTGCTGTGGCCGCTGGGCGAGTCCGTGAAACTGGATTCGACCATCGACCGCCGCGCTTTGCGTGCACAGATCGTCCGCCTGGGCGAGCTGGGCTACGCGCTGGACTTCAAGACGCAGGAGTGGAGCCGCCAGGCCGAACTGCAACCTGCGTGATCGCAGACGCCGCATGCGCGGTGTTCTTCATCCACCCGCCGGGGTTCCTTCCCCATGCGGGGGAGGCCCTGGCCATCTTCTGGAGGTCTTCATCATGTCCACCATCGCTTGCGATATCCCCCGCTCCGCGCTGGATGAACCCGCGTGGCGGGCTCTCTGCGAGACGGCAGCCGCACAAGCCACCAAGGGTTGCGGACTGTCTCACGACTACTACGTCGAACGCTTCAGTTCGGCGATCGACGCGCAACTCGGTCGATTGCCCGAAGAACAGCGCGCACAGGCGCTGAAGATCGCACAGGAATGGGACTACGCAACACCGGCCGAACGGCAGGAAACCCAGGACTGGAATGCGGAGCACGGCTATTGCTCGCATGGGATCGAGTTCGGCAGCTGCCCGGCTGGTTGTGATCGCGACGATGACGACTGGGACTAAGGGCAAGGCATAGGTTTTCCTTCGCTGCACCTGCGGCATTCCATCACCCACTGGGGGTTCTTCCCCACGGGGAGGCCTCCAGCTCAACTTTTCGAGGAGGCCTCTCATGGGCTGGTATTTCTCTCCCCAATCGCGGTCTGAACTGATCGCGGAACTGATCGCACCACAGCAGACCGAGCGCGTCAGCGCGAAGGTCATCGCTCACGCACTGCGCGGCAACGTGCTGTGGTCCGTGGTCGAAACGACCGCCAAGGTCGAAGGCGTGCATCGTGATCTCGCACCGGGGCAGTCCCTGTGCATCATTCGCTGCGATCTGCTTGAACGCAGCGGCAACCAGTGGGGCTACAAGCCGCTGGACGAGTCCATGCACCCGTACTACTACTCGTGCCCGCTGTGTGCGACCTGAAAGTCGCTTCGTTGATTGTTCCAGCTACGCAAGTAGCGAGGGAACCTGGTGTTCCGTCATCAGTAGCCTACCGATACATGCAGGACTGGCAACGGTCTTGTGTGAAGCTATCGGGACAATGCACTCAGGCCATTTGGCCGCGCAGAGCCGCGAGGCAAGGCGTCCACTGCAAGCATCAATGCGGGGTGAGGCTAGGCTGGGAGACATGATCAGTAGATGCAAACTGTCGATAAACGTCGTGACACGTAACGAGCCAAAGATGCTGTCAGGCTCGAACCAAAAGGTATGCGGCTGGATGCTTCCTTACAGTGTGGGAGCACACGGACACAAGGCCGCCGGCGAAGAGACAGGATCTAAATCTTCCTTGTCAACGTAGTGAAACAGGATAAGCCCGTATCGCTGCCCATTGGGCAGGCAGACCGTAAGGAATGTTGTTGGCGGTGCGGGTATGAGAGTGTGGAAAAAGCGAAGGCCACTCTGTAATGGGGTGGATAGAGATTGCGCTGCAAGGCAACATCATCTCACGTGAAAGCGGGCAGACTTCCACATGGTCTTTCTCTACGAGAGAACTTGTCCAACCTTCTTAAAGAGGGAATTGCAGATGACTACGCAAGAAATTGCTTGCGCGGGTGCGCCCTCACGCGAATCGGTCACATGGCACAGCATCGACTGGGCTACGTGTCACCGTGAAGTGCGAAGGCTCCAAGCGCGTATCGTAAAGGCGACACGGGAAGGAAAACACGGCAAGGTGAAAGCCCTGCAGTGGATTCTGACCCACTCGTTCAGCGGCAAAGCATTGGCCGTCAGACGAGTCACCGAGAACCAAGGCAAAAAGACGCCGGGTGTGGATGGCATCACATGGTCCACTCCGGAAGCCAAGTCTCAAGCCATGTTGTCAATCAAGCGGCGCGGGTATCGTCCCCAACCGCTGAAGCGTGTCTATATTCCCAAAGCCAATGGGAAGATGCGGCCGCTGGGTATCCCGACCATGAAAGACAGGGCGATGCAGGCGCTATACCTGCTTGCTCTGGAACCCGTGGCCGAGACCACAGCGGATCGAAGCTCGTTTGGGTTTCGTCCAGAACGATCCACGGCGGATGCGATAGGGCTGTGTTTTACGCAGTTAGCTCTGAAACGCTCCCCGAAGTGGATTCTTGAAGGCGACATCAAAGGCTGCTTCGACAACATCAGCCATGACTGGCTCATGGGTCACATACCGACGGATCGAGAGATTCTGAGTAAGTGGCTCAAGGCTGGGTACATGGAAGATCGGCAACTTTTCCCAACCGAAGCCGGTACCCCGCAAGGGGGCATCATCTCGCCAACCCTGGCGAATCTCGTCTTGGACGGACTGGAAGCCAAACTAGAAGCCGTGTTCGGTAGAGCACGGTATATCAATGGCAAACAGACCCGTCTGGCTGTCAATTATGTGCGCTACGCGGACGACTTCATTGTGACGGCACGCTCGAAAGAGCTACTGGAGCAGGAGGTCATGCCGCTTGTCGAGGAATTCATGCGGGAACGAGGGCTCACGCTCTCACCCGAGAAGACCAAGATCACGCATATAGACGAGGGCTTCGATTTCCTAGGCCAGAACATCCGCAAGTACGACGGGAAGTTGTTAATCAAACCGTCGAAAGCGAATGTGGCAACCTTCCTCGGGAAAGTTCGCGCCGCGATCAAAGGAAACAAAGCGGTAAATCAACAAGAGTTGATTCGACTTCTTAATCCAATGATTCGGGGCTGGGCAAACTATCATCAGCACGTCGTGTCTTCTGCGACGTTTGCCTATGTCGATCATGAGATTTGGAAAGCGTTGTGGCGATGGGCCGTTAGGCGGCACTCACAGAAGGGAGCGAGGTGGATTAAACGCCGCTACTTCCATGCCGTGGGTGACCGTAGCTGGGTATTCGCTGAGGCAACGGGGGAACGATTCCCGGATGGGAGTCCAATCCTGAAGTCTTTGCGGTATGCAGTCGATACGCCCATTCGGCGACACCGACCGATCAAGTTGGAAGCCAATCCATTCGACCCCGTGTGGGAGACGTATTTCGAGGAGCGTGTAAGCCTCAAGATGCAGAACTCACTAAAGGGAAAGAGGAAGCTCATCAACCTCTGGTTGGATCAGGATCGTCGTTGTCCAATCTGCCGCGAGTTGATCACGCAGGAGTCGGGGTGGCATGTCCATCACCTAATCCGGCGGGTCGATGGCGGAAAGGACGGGAGCACCAATCTCATCATGGTGCATCCGACCTGCCATAACCAAATCCACGCCAACGGTCTCAAGGTGGTGAAGCCGGTTCGCGAAAGCGGGCTTTGAAAGGCTTGAGCCGTATGAGGGGAAACTCTCACGTACGGTTCTTAGGGGGGGATGGTGCCAGCAATGGCCTGTCCCTACCCGATCCTATCTGGACCTCGCACCGGAGCAGTCCGCCGACTGGCGTGCAGGCGTTCGCGCCTACCACGCACGGCGGCGCACACCCACGGCTGTCACGGCACCCGCCGCGGCGCTGTTGGCCTGAGCCAGGAGGAACCGACATGGACCCGATCCTGGCTGCACTCCCGCTCTCGCTGTTGAAGCTCGTTGAAGGCAGTTTGTCCAACGACGAAGTTTCCTCCGACGAGGAAATGCTGGGGTACTTCATCGACAACGGCCTCACCGAGGAGCAGGCACGGCAGGCGCTGACCTACCGCGACCAGTACCTCAACAACATCTACCTGGACGGCTTCACGCCGATCACCGCGGTGGACGAGGCGCTTCACTTCAATCCGCACACCCGACAGTTCGAGCCGGACTGAGCGGTTTTCTTCCACCCCCTGGGGCAGTACTTGCCCCAGCGGGCGGTGCTGTTCCCGTTCATCCGAGGACACCACCATGCCCGCAAACACTTCTTCCACGCTGTACCGCATCGACGAATGCCCGGACGTGATGGCCGACGCCTGCGTCGGCGATGACCAGGGCAACCTGATCTTCCTGTCCATCTGGGCGCGGGACACCGCCGTCCAGCAGTTCCTTGCACGCCTGACCCTCGGGCGCGACGAGCAGGGACTGGACCAGTTCCACGTCATCACCGACCAGGGCGGCAGCATCCCGGTATTCATCGGCAACGTCGATCGCCTGGAAAAGCGCATCACGCGCGCCTACCGGCGAACGCTGTTCGGTTCGCTCTCCAACGTGTGGCTGTTCGACCGGCGCTGCGTCAAGCCCGACAAGGCCAACGCCAGCGCATTGGCACTGCTGCCACGTGACAGCGCCCACCGGCTTGACCGCCTGTGGATGCTGGTGCGGGACACCTGCCCGTTGCCGCTGCTCGACCACTGGCGCGAGACCGTGCTGGAACTGCTGCAAAGCCGCGAGATGCTGGCCCGCCTTCCGTTCGCCCTCGGGCCGCTGGAAGGCCATCGGCTCGCCATCGACGTGCCGGCGCTGAGCTTGGCGCTGGGCTCCCTGATCCGCAGTGACGCGCTCACCGCCTATCCATATCCGGCCAAGATTTGGACGCCGGAAGCGGTAGCGGCTTGACCCACCCTCGGAGGCACGCCTTGGCGTGCTTCCGTCATTCATCCCCGCCAACCAGGAGACTTCCATGGCTCTCATGTTCCCGCGGCTCGCCCGCAATTTCGCCAAAAATGGGGTGTGACGTGAAGTCACGTGAGTAATTGTCTCAGCCCCTCGGGGTTAGCGAGACCTGATATTCCGCTATCAGTAGCCTACCGACACATGCGACTTCGGCAACGAGGTGGTGTGAAGCTGTCGGGACAATGTAGACCTCCCATGAGGGAAAGGTCCTTCCGCGAGGGAGGGCCAAATCTGCCAGCATCAAGGCGGATGGGTCGCTAGGCTGAGCGACATGGTTAACGCAAGTGAACTGCTGATAAACACTGTAATAGCGAACAAGCCAAAGATGCTGACAGGCTTGGGCCAAAAGGCAACGTAGTCGGTCAACCCTCGTCCGTTTGGGGTTGCGCGGACATCACGACTACCGGTGAAAAGGCAGAACCTAACTCGCTCTTGTTACTCACGTGGAACACGGTAAGCCCGTACCACCGCCCCTCGGGGCAGGCAGACCGTAAGGAATGCTGTTGGTGGTGCGGGTAGAGGAATGTGGAAAAGGCGAATGCCGTCCTGTAATGGGACGGATAGGGATTGAGCCGCAAGGCAACATCATCCTGCGCGAAAGCGAGCAGACTTCCACTTGGTCTTTCTCTACGAGAAAACTTGTCCAACCTTCTATAAGAGGGAATTGCAGATGACTACGCAAGAAATTGCTTGCGCGGGTGCGCCCTCACACGAATCGGTCACATGGCACAGCATCGACTGGGCCAAGTGTCACCGTGAAGTGCGAAGGCTCCAAGCGCGTATCGTAAAGGCGACTCGGGAAGGAAAATACGGCAAGGCGAAATCCTTGCAGTGGATTCTGACCCACTCGTTCAGCGGCAAAGCATTGGCCGTCAAACGAGTTACTGAAAACCAAGGAAAGAGGACTCCTGGTGTGGATCGCGTCACGTGGTCAACGCCGGAGACCAAATCCGAAGCAGTGTTGTCCCTTCGCCGTCATGGCTATCGACCCCGCCCGTTACGGCGGATCTATATTCCAAAAGCCAATGGCAAGAAGCGGCCTCTCGGTATTCCCACGATGAGGGATAGGGCTATGCAGGCACTATACCTGCTGGCTCTCGAACCCATCGCGGAGACGACCGGGGATAAGGACTCTTACGGGTTCCGCCCCGGCCGAAGTGTGGCAGACGCCATCAGGCAATGCCACACGGTGCTGGCTTGGAAACGCTCTGCGGAGTGGGTCCTTGAAGCCGATATCGAAGGGTGTTTCGACAACATCAGCCACGATTGGCTCGCCGAGAACATTCCGATGGACAAGGCGATCCTCAAAAGCTGGCTCAAGGCCGGATACGTCGAGAGCGGTAGTTTGTTCCCGACGGAGGCAGGTACTCCACAAGGGGGGATCATCTCCCCGGTGCTGGCGAACATGGCGCTGGATGGATTGCAAGAGGTTCTTGGCAAATCGTTCTTCAGGACGAGGCGCCAGAACAAGCACTACGATCCGAAGGTGAACTTCGTTCGTTACGCCGATGACTTCATCGTCACGGGGTACTCGCGTGAGCTACTCGAAATAGAGGTGCTGCCACTGGTGGAGAAGTTTCTTGCCGCCAGGGGCCTCAACATCTCGAAAGCGAAGACTCGCGTTACTCATATCTCGGAAGGGTTCGACTTCCTGGGCAAGAACATCCGCAAGTTCAACGGGGTGTGCCTGACCCAGCCATCGAAGAAGAACACGAAGGCTTTTCTAGATTCGATCCGAGGTTTGATCCGTGCCAACAAGGCAGTGAAACAAGACGACCTCATCGGCATGCTCAATCCACGCATCAAGGGTTGGGCGGAATTTCACAGTGCCGATGCTTCATCCCAGACGTTTACTCGCGTCGATGCAGTCATATGGCGCAGCCTATGGCGCTGGTGCAGGCGGCGGCATCCAAAGAAAGGGGCCTATTGGGTTAAGGAAAGGTACTTCCACCGGATAGGCAACAGGAATTGGGTGTTTGCTGCGGACGATGGTCAGAGGTTCCCTGACGGCAACGTGAAATGGAAGATGCTGCGCATAGCGGCGGATACCAAGATACGACGCCACGTCAAGGTCAATGGCCTAGCCAACCCGTTCGATCCCGAATGGGAAAGCTACTTTGAAGCTCGCTTGAGCCAGAAGATGGTCCAGTCCCTGCACGAGCGCAGGAAGCTCGTCAAACTATGGCTTGCGCAGGATGGAAAGTGCTTGATCTGCGAGCAGCCCATCACGAAGGAGACCGGTTGGCATGCCCACCATATCCAACGTCGGGTTGATGGCGGAAAGAACACTTTGGAAAACTTGGTTCTGCTTCATCCAAACTGCCATAACCAGCTACATGTCCAAGGTTTGAAGGTAGTGAAGCCGGTTCGCGAAAGCGAGCTTTGAAAGGCTTGAGCCGTATGAGGGGAAACTCTCACGTACGGTTCTTAGGGGGGGATGGGCCAGCAATGGCCTGTCCCTACCCGACTACTACCCGACCGACGAACCCACGCTCGAAAGAGCCCTCAACGCACTGATGCCCAGCGACGGGCCGATGTGCATCCTCGATCCCTGCGCCGTCGAATTCGACGCCGAGCGGGCGCGCCATGCCCGCGGCCTGGTCGATCACTGCCTGCACGCGGACCTGATGGACACGATGATCTCCAAGCAGTCCTTCGGACTACTGTGGCTGAATCCACCGTATGGCGACCTGTCCAAGGACGTCAACGGCAACATCGGCTATCAGGGCCAGGGCCGTGCCCGCCTCGAAAAGCTGTTCTATCAGCGTTCGCTGTCGCTGTTGCAATACGGCGGCGTGCTGGTCTTCATCGTCCCCGGCTACGTGCTCGACGCGGAGCTGGTCGGCTGGTTGACGCGCCACTACACCGATCTGCGTATCTACCGAGCGGTGGAAACGCAGTTCAAGCAGGTGGTGATCTTCGGCCGCCGGGTCCGTCAGCGGGAGCTGGCACCCGATGGCGTCAAGGCCGTGCGCAATCTGCTGCTGCAGGTTGGGCTTGGCGAAGTCGAAGCCGAGGAACTGCCGAGCGAATGGCCGTTCCTGCCGTACATCGTCCCCGCCAGTCCGGCCGAGCCGGAGCATTTCTTCCGCGTGACGATGGAGCCCGAACAGTTCGCCGACGAGGTTGGCCGGCTGCAAGGCCTTTGGCCGTCGCTGGACACGCACTTGGGGACCGCGCAGCAGTCGCTGCGTCCACCGGCGCGGGCCTTGTCCCACTGGCATCTCGCCCTGGCTCTGGCCGCGGGCGCGATCTCCGGCGTCGTGCGCTCCCAGACGGGGCGCGTGCTCGTCGTCAAAGGTGACACCCACAAGGACAAGACGCTCCAGCGGGAATTCACCGAACGCGAAGACGGCTCCATCGCCGAGACACGCATCCTCACCGACAAGTTCGTGCCTGTCATCCGCGCGTGGGACATGACGCCTGGCTCCCCGACGCGGGGCGAGGTGTTGACCATCCGCTGATCCACCGGACGCGCTGCCGTCCTGCTGCACTACCTCGAAGGAGAAAACACCATGCTCTCGAATCTGTTCAAGCGGCCGGCGCCGCACAAGCAACCGTTGTTCGCACCGAGTACGTTGAAGTTGAGCGAGAAGGTGCATTGGCTGGCCCGAAGAGGCCTGATCGACCCCTTGGCCTATGTCCAGCGCCATGTGCGCGGGGACTGGGGCGAGATCGATGAGGCCACCCGCCAAGCCAACGACGTGGCGATCCAACAGGACAACCTGATGATCTCGCAGTTCAGGATCACGCCGGACCTGGCGCTGATCGTCAAGACCAGCGAGGACCACCAGACCACGGTGGTCCAGCTTCCCGAAGAGCAGGACCTGATCTGAGGTCCCACATCGTCATCTTCATCCACCTGACGGAGCCACTTCACTCCGCCAGGGGTGTCGTGGCTCAATGACCCATCAAGGAGGAGCCCATGGCATCGCATCGCATCGAAACCTACTGCCAGCGGCTGGCGTTTCCCATCGGGGCGCTCATCTTCAGCCGAGGCATTGATCGCCTTGTCCGCGCGGGTCACCTGGACCCGATTCCGTACTTCAGGCGTCACACCCGTGGCGACTGGGGTGACGTCGATGTCCAGCAATGGCACGCCAACAGCGCTGCACTTCAATCGGGTGCATCGCTGGAATCGCAGTACGTGATCCATCCGGGGCTCGCCATTCGCATCGTCACCGATGCGCAGCGAAGCGCCACCGTCATCGTGCTGCCGTCCGAAGACTGAGCACGGTTCACCCGCGGGCCGACCAGGCCAGCACCTTCAACCACCTTCGGCCAAGCGCCGATTCTCTTCCCACCACGGGGCATGCCACTGCCCCGCTGGGGGTGGTGCATGCCCCATTTTCTTTGGAGCATCACCATGTCCCTCGATCACGAAACCACTGCAGCTGAAGCCGCCCCCATACAGGGCGAACTGCTCGATGCGGAATCTTCCCCTCTGACCCTGAGCCTTCAGGATTTCGTCGGCGAGTTCGGCGACGAACTGCTCGACGCCCTCAACAGCGCCAACCCGCCGGTCTATGCCGGCCAGCCACAGGCGCACCGGCAACTCATCGTCGCCAGCCTCAAGCGCAAGCTGTTCGGGGCACAGGCCGAAGTCGTCCACGCCGCTGCCGAGCTGCTGATTGACCGTGGCGAACGCGCTGCGATCGTCAATGGCGAGATGGGTTGCGGCAAGACGACCGTCGGCATTGCCACGGCCGCCGTGCTCAACGCCGAAGGCTATCGCCGCACCCTGGTCCTGTCGCCACCGCACCTTGTTTACAAGTGGCGGCGCGAGATCCAGGAGACGGTGGCGGGCGCCAAGGTCTGGGTACTCAACGGGCCGGATACCCTCGTCAAACTCATCAGGCTGCGCGAGCAGTTGGGTGTGCAGGCCACGGGCCAGGAGTTCTTCGTCCTGGGCCGCGTGCGGATGCGGATGGGCTTCCACTGGAAGCCGGTCTTCACCACGCGGCGCACCCGCCACGGCGACGTGGCGGCTTGCCCTGACTGCGGCACGGTCATCACCGACCTCGACGGCGAGCCGGTCAACCCGGTCGCGCTCGAAGCCGAGGAATACCGCAGGAAGTGCAGCAATAGCGATTGCGCCGCGCCCCTGTGGACGCTGATCCGCCCGAGAAGCCTGTCCGGCAGCGACCAGTCCTCGGCCGTGCTCAAAGCCTTGAAGCGCATCCCGACGATCGGGGAAGTCACCGCGCAGAAGCTGATACAGAAGTTCGGTGACGGCTTCCTGGCCTCGATGCTGGGCGACAACATCCATGAGTTCATCAACTTGATGGACGGCAACGGCGAGCTGGTGTTTTCCGACCGTCAGGCCACGCGCATGGAACGTGCGATGGCCAACATGGAGTTCGGCTTTGGCGAGGGCGGGTATCAACCCTCGGAGTTCATCAAGAGGTACTTGCCGCAAGGCACGTTCGACCTGCTCATCGCTGATGAAGCGCATGAGTACAAGAACGGCGGCAGTGCCCAGGGCCAGGCCATGGGCGTGCTGGCGGCGAAGGCTCGCAAGACCTTGCTGCTGACCGGCACGCTGATGGGCGGCTACGGTGATGATCTCTTTTATCTGCTGTTCCGAGCCCTTCCGGGGCGGATGATCGAAGACGGCTACCGCCCGACCACGAGCGGCAGCATGACCTCGGCTGCGATGGCGTTCATGCGCGATCACGGGGTCTTGAAGGACATCTACTCCGAGAGCACCGGCACGGCGCACAAGACGGCCAAGGGCACCAAGGTATCGGTGCGCACGGTCAAGGCCCCGGGCTTCGGCCCCAAAGGCGTCTTGCGCTGCATCCTGCCGTTCACGATCTTCCTCAAGCTCAAGGACATCGGCGGCAACGTCCTGCCGCCGTATGACGAAGAGTTCCGCGAAGTCGCGATGGACACGGCGCAAGCCGCGGCCTACCGCGATCTGGCGGGTCGGCTGACCGCGGAGCTGAAACAGGCTCTGGCGCGACGCGATACGACTCTGCTGGGTGTGGTCCTCAACGTGCTGCTGGCCTGGCCGGATTGCTGCTTCCGGTCGGAAACCGTGGTGCATCCGCGCACGCGCAACACCTTGGCGTTCGTCCCGGCTCAGTTCAACGAGTTCGAGATCAGCCCCAAGGAGCGTGAGCTGATCGAGATCTGCAAAGAGGAGAAGGCGCAGGGCCGCAAGGTCTTGGCCTACACGGTCTATACCGGCACGCGCGACACCACGTCGCGCCTGAAGGTACTACTGGAGCAGGAAGGTTTTCGGGTGGCGGTACTGCGCGCGAGCGTGGATGCCAGCCGCCGCGAGGACTGGATCGCCGAGCAGTTGGACCGTGGCATCGATGTGCTCATCACCAATCCCGAGCTGGTCAAGACCGGCCTGGACCTGTTGGAGTTTCCGACGATCGTGTTCATGCAGTCGGGCTACAACGTGTACTCGCTCCAGCAGGCGGCCCGCCGCTCCTGGCGCATCGGGCAGAAGCAGCCCGTGCGCGTGATCTACCTCGGCTACGCCGGTTCCTCGCAGATGACCTGCCTGGAGCTGATGGCCAAGAAGATCATGGTCTCGCAGTCCACCTCGGGCGACGTGCCCGAATCGGGCCTGGACGTGCTCAACCAGGACGGTGATTCCGTCGAGGTCGCGCTGGCCCGACAACTGGTCGCCGCCTGATCCCCACGCCAACGCCGGCCTCGCGCCGCCGGCTTTCCGTTGTTCCCACCTTGCAGCCACGCCCACGGTCTCCGTGGACGCGGCTGCGCTTTTTTCATCCCAAGGAGATTTCCATGAACACCCATACCCAATCCACGCCCGAAACCGTCAATGCGCGCCTGACGCTGGACGTGACCTATCTGCTCAACGGCGAGGCCGCGCCGGAATTGCTGGCACGGCTGGAACGCATGTGCGAACTCGCCATCGGCGAGGGACTGCTGACCGGCGAGACCGCCGCGGAAGTGGACACCTGGTCGATCGATGTGTCCGAGGTGCCTTCGACGGCCGACCCCGAAACGCTCGAAGCTGAGATCGCCGCCTTCATGCGGCAGCGCATCGAGGACGGCAACTTCGGTGCAGAGGACATTTCCTTGCGCCTGGCACGCTATGGCCTGATGGCCCCCGAGGCATTTTCCAACGAAATGCGCGAGCGCATGGGCATGGCCGACGAAGCGTCCTCGGGCCAAGCCATCATCCCCTCGACCGAATCTGCCGATGGCATCGAAATCGAGATGCAAGTCGCGGTCGCCTGCATCGATGCCTCCGGCAGCCCCGACGTGCCGGTCTTCAAGGTCAGGATCACCCAGGAGGAGTACGACCTGGGTATCCACTACGACAAGGCCAAGGACTTGGCCGAAGAAGCCCGGTACGAAGGGCCGTTCATCTGCTTCGACGCTGCCGAATACGGCCCCATCCTGTCGGCCACCCGCGAACTGGGACTTGCCCCGCAGGTCGTCGTGGTCGATATGACCGACGGCCAGATCCACTCCATCCGCTGCGACAGCGGCGAGATCAAGGTCATCTGCTACGACACGAGCGACACCGAAGAGTATCCGGTGGCGGTTGCGAACCGGCCGTTCGGCGAGAACGGCCAATTCGTGCGCTGCTGGTCGCACACCCAACTGGCACAGGTCGATCCCGGCCTGAAGCTGGCTCGGGATTGATTCAGCGCGCCCGATGTGCGCTTTCACTGGCCCCTTCGGGGGCCTTTTTTGTTTGGAGGGAGGCTGCCGGGAAATCCGGCGCTACCCGGTTCGCATTGTTTGCTGCCGCTCGTAGCCCGAGCGGCGATGGTGAGGGCTCGATGTTTCAGGACGCCGAGCTATGTGCCCATCACCACCCTGGTTTCACCATCCCGAACGCCGCCTGCTGGCGGGTTTTCTCGGCCTGCTTTGGTCGGTGCTGGCGGGCGGCTGCGCGACGACCCCAACGCCCGCCGCACCCGATACGACCCAAGAGGTATCGGCTGCGCCGGAAGTCAGCTCACCCGAGTTCATTCCCGTCGTGCGCTATGGCCGCTACACCCTCGTGGAGATGGCGCCCACAGCGGCACAGCGCGACCTGCTGATGCAGGTCATCGACGTGGCCATGCCCGAGGATGCCCGCACCACGGTCGGGGATGGGCTGCGGCACGTTCTCAAACGCAGCGGCTACCAGCTTTGCGAGACGGCGCATGCGGTGATCGAGCTGTACGCGCTGCCGCTGCCGGCGGCGCACCTGCATCTCGGCCCCATGACCTTGCGCGACGCGCTGCTCACGTTGGCTGGCCCAGCCTGGGAGCTGCACGCGGATGACCGCGCACGGCAAATCTGCTTTGAGCGGCCCGGCAACAGCATGACCGCCCGCAACGCACCCGCGCCCCTCGCAACCGATGCGGTGCAGACGTTCCCGCTGGCACCTGCGGTTTCAGGAGACCAGCCATGAACCCCTCGCAACCCGCCCAGCGCTCAACTGCCGCGGTCGTCGTGCAGAGCCTGTACTGGCTTTGGCTGATCGGCCTCAGCGTCATCGTGGCGCTGGGCTACCTGGCGATGCGCGACCAAACCGACCAGGAGCGGCTCGACTCCCGACTGCGGCGCCTCGAAGCACAGGCGACTGGCCTGACCGAGACGATCGAGGCCATCCAGCAGCGCCCGGCCGTCGCAACGGCCGCTGACCTCAAAGATACCCGCCAAATCCTGGAAGCACGCGCCGCCCAGGTCGAGAAATCGCTCAACGGCTATGCCGCGGCCGACGATCTTCTGGCACTGCGCGTGGAGATCGAGCAGATCAAGGCGCGCCAGGCCGCCGCCCGCGCCGCAGCACCCGCCCAGCCGCGCGCATCACGGCCGGCCGCCGCCTCCAAGGCCGAACCGCCGCCGCTGCCGTTCCGTGTCGTCGGCGCTGAGCTGCGCGCGGGCGAGCGCAGCGTGTCCGTCGCGCCGGCCAATGGGGATTTCACGCCCGATCAGCTTCAGGTGCTGCTGCCCGGTGATGCGTTCGGCCCGTGGCGCTTGCAGGCGATCGAGGACGACGCCGCGGTGTTCCAGGCCGGCAATCAGACGCGCCGCGTCGCGATTCCCTGACCGGAGCACACCCCATGAAGCCGTCGATCCTCCTTTCTGCACTCGTGTTGGCGTCGGTGCAGTGGCCCGCCTGGGCGCAGCAGCCCGCCACGGCCCCGGCGCGCAACGCACAGAGCCAGGAGCGCCCGCTGGCCGCCCGCGCGGTGGATGACCGGACCGCCAGCGAATGGGGTCTGCAACCGCAGGAATGGGCACGCTACCGCGAGCTGATGGACGGGCCGCTGGGCATCTACTCGCCCAGCCTGGACCCGCTGTCTGCCCTGGGCATCGAGGCGCGCACCGACGAAGAACGGCGGCGCTACGCGGAGCTGCAGGTGCAGGTCGAAGCGCGCCGCGTCGAGAAGCTGCTCGCCTACCAGCGCGCCTACGACGAGGCCTGGCAGCGCCTGAACCCTGGCATGCAGCGCGTGAACCTGCCCGACAACAAGCCGGGCGCTGGCACCCCGCGCGGCAGCGGTCGCATGGCGGTGTTCGTCAAGGACGGCTGCACGGCCTGCGGGCAGCTCGTGCAGCGCCTGCAATCCTCGGGCGCGGAGTTCGACCTGTACATGGTGGGCAGCCGCCAGGATGACGCCCGTATCCGCGACTGGGCCAAGCGCGCGCAGATCGACCCGGCGCGCGTGCACGCCGGCAGCATCACGCTCAACCACGACGGTGGCCGCTGGCTGTCGCTGGGCCTGCCCGGTGATTTGCCCGCCGCCGTGCGCGAGGTGAACGGCCAATGGCAGCGTCAGCCGTAGCGGCCGCCTTCGTCTCGCAGTTCTTGCGCACTCTGGCGCTCGCTGCTGGCCTGTGCGCCTGCGCGGTCCATGCCCAGGAGGTTCCGCCACCGGCCTACCAGCTCGCTGCCCAGCGCGCAGGCATCCCCTCGACCGTGCTCTACGCCGTGGCCTTGCAGGAGAGCGGCATCCGGCGCAACAGGCGCTTGGTGCCGTGGCCCTGGTCCCTCAACGTCGCCGGCCAGTCGCGCCGCTTCGCCACGCGCGCCGACGCCTGCTCGGGCCTGCAACAGGCGATGCGCGCCACACCGCACACGCGCATCGACGCAGGCCTGGGCCAGATCAACCTCGGCTACCACAAGCACCGCTTCACCAGCGCGTGCGACTTGCTGGACCCGTACCGCAACCTGGCCGTTGCCGCCGAGATCCTGAAGGAGCAGCACACCCCCGGCGAGGACTGGCTGCTGGCGATCGGCCGCTACCACCGCCCCGCAGGCGGCGAGCCCGCCGCCCGCTATCGGCGCAGCGTGTCGCGCCACCTCGCCCGCGTGCAGGGCACGCGCCCAACCGCAGCGGTTCTCGCCGCGCACCAGGAGAGTTCCCCATGACCAAACCCCATCCGGCCCATCTCGCGTTCACGGGCCTGCTCGTGCTGCTGGCGGGCCTGCCGCTGGCCTCGCGTGCCGGCGAGCCGCTGATCGTGGTCGAGGACCATGGCGGCACGTCGGCGCTGCCGTACTACGAGGCCCTGAACCTGCAGCCGCGCGCCAATGCCCCGGCGCGGCCGCCCATCCCGACGCCCCGGGTTCCTGCCACACCGGCGGACGAAGCCGCGATGCTGCCGGTGCGCAGCGCCAAGCTCACGCCCGGCAGCGTCGCGCGGCGGGTGATCGAAGCGCCCGGCCTGCGGCCGTTCGTGGTCATCGGCGACGACGAGGCTTCCCGGGCGTGGTTGCAGCGCCGCGCCGCCGCTTTGCGCGAACGCGGCGCGGTCGGCCTGGTGGTCAACGTCGAGACCGCGCAGGGCCTGGCACGGCTGCGCGCTCTGGTGCCTGGCGTGCCGCTCGCGCCCGTGGCTGGCGACGACCTGGCCGATCGCCTGGGCCTGCGGCACTACCCGGCGCTGATCACGGCCACCGGCATCGAGCAATGAAGCCATGTCGGGGAAACAGCCGGTCGAGGTTCTGCTACGCCCAGCGGTGGAGCTATACACCGTCGCGGCGTGTGCAGGCGCCGCGTTTCTGTGCCTGGTGGCCCCATGGTCTCTCGCGCTGAGCCCGTCGATGGGTGTCGGCAGCGCGCTGGCTTTCGGCGCCTACGGCGCGATCCGCTACCGCGATGCCCGCGTCATCCTGCGCTACCGGCGCAACATCCGCCGCCTGCCGCGCTACGTGATGACGAGCAAGGACGTGCCGGTCAGCCAGCAGCGGCTGTTCGTGGGGCGCGGGTTCCTGTGGGAGCAGAAGCACACCCATAGGCTGATGCAGACGTATCGGCCGGAGTTCCGCCGCTACGTCGAGCCGACGCCGGCCTACCGGCTGGCCAGGCGCCTGGAGGAACGGCTGGAATTCGCACCGTTCCCGCTGTCCCGGTTGCCCGCGCTCACGGGCTGGGACGTACCCATCAATCCGGTGCGGCCGCTGCCGCCCGTGGGAGGCCTGCCGCGCCTGCATGGCATCGAGCCCGACGAGGTGGATGTCAGCCTGCCGCTGGGCGAGCGCGTCGGGCATTCGCTGGTGCTGGGCACCACGCGCGTGGGCAAGACGCGGTTGGCCGAATTGTTCGTCACCCAGGACATCCGCCGCAAGAACCCCGCGGGCGAGCACGAGGTCGTGATCGTCATCGACCCCAAGGGGGATGCCGATCTTTTGAAGCGGATGTACGTCGAGGCCCAGCGCGCGGGCCGCGAAGGCGAGTTCTACATCTTCCACCTGGGCTGGCCGGAAATCAGCGCCCGCTACAACGCCGTGGGCCGCTTCGGCCGGATCTCGGAAGTGGCGACGCGCATAGCGGGGCAGCTCTCCGGCGAAGGCAACAGCGCAGCTTTCAGGGAGTTCGCGTGGCGGTTCGTCAACATCATCGCGCGCGCCTTGGTGGAACTGGGGCAGCGTCCGGACTACATGCTGATCCAGCGCCACGTCATCAACATCGACGCGCTGTTCATCGAGTACGCCCAGCACTATTTCGCCAAGACGGAGCCCAAGGCCTGGGAGGTGATCGTCCAGATCGAGGCCAAGCTCAACGAGAAGAACATTCCGCGCAACATGATCGGGCGCGAGAAGCGCGTGGTGGCGCTGGAGCAGTACCTCTCGCAGGCGCGCAATTACGACCCCGTGCTCGACGGCCTGCGCTCGGCGGTCCGCTACGACAAGACCTACTTCGACAAGATCGTCGCATCGTTGCTGCCGCTGCTGGAGAAGCTCACGAGCGGCAAGATCGCTCAGTTGTTGGCCCCGAACTATTCGGATCTCAACGATCCCAGGCCGATCTTCGATTGGATGCAAGTGATCAGGAAGCGCGCCGTGGTCTATGTGGGCCTGGATGCGCTGTCCGATGCCGAGGTCGCCGCAGCGGTCGGCAACTCGATGTTCAGCGATCTCGTCTCGGTGGCTGGGCACATCTACAAGCACGGAATCGACGACGGCCTGCCGGGCGCATCGGCTGGGGCTCGCGTGCCGATCAACGTGCACGCAGATGAGTTCAACGAACTCATGGGCGACGAGTTTATTCCGCTCATCAACAAGGGCGGCGGCGCAGATGTCCGGGTCACGGCCTACACCCAGACGCTTTCCGACATTGAAGCGCGTATCGGCAACCGGGCCAAAGCCGGTCAGGTGATCGGAAATTTCAACAACCTGTTCATGCTCAGGGTCAGGGAGACCGCCACGGCCGAACTGCTGACCCGGCAGTTGCCGAAGGTTGAGGTCTATACGACCACCATCGTCTCGGGTGCCACTGACAGCTCGGACATCCGTGGGGCGACGGATTTCACGTCGAACACGCAGGACCGGATCAGCAGCACCAGCGTACCGATGATCGAGCCGTCGCACGTCGTGGGCCTCCCCAAAGGCCAATGCTTCGCGCTGCTGCAGGGCGGCCAGCTTTGGAAGGTGCGCATGCCGCTGCCGGCGCCGGACCCCGATGAAGTGATGCCGGCGGACTTGCGGCAACTGGCCGGATACATGCGCCAGAGCTACAGCGAGGCCACGCAATGGTGGGAGTTCACCAGTTCCGCGGCCTTGCCGCATGCCGCCTTGCCCGACGACCTGCTGGATGACGCCGCTCCGGCCGAGCCTGACGCGGTGGCCACCGGCGCCGACGACAGCACCGGCGAGGCCTCGCCATGAAGGACGCCGCCTCGACTGCGCAGCGGGAGCAGAACCAGCGCCAGGGGCTGATCGTCGGCACCATCACCTTGCCGTTCCGGCTGCTCGGGGTGCTGATCGGCTCGCTGCTGTTCTCGATCGTGGTGGAGTGCGTGGGCATGCACCTGTTCTGGAAGGACCAGGGTTGGCGGCACTCCCAGCAGATGCTGCAGTACGAACTCGGGCACCTGTCGAACCACTTCACGCGCAGCGTGGTCGTGCAGGAGCCGGGGCGCACGGCGCACGAACTGGTGGATACCGGCTACGAATGGGTGTTCGTGCGCTCGGGGTTGCTGGAGCGCATGAGCCGGACCGCCGAGCGTGCCCGTGCGCCCAGCCATGGGCAGACGCGCAACTTCCGCTACTACATCAGCCAGGCCTATGTCTGGACCGAGAGCTACCTGATCGCCGCGGCCTTTACGACGCTCACGTTCCTCGTGCGCCTGCTGGTGCTGGTGCTCACGCTGCCGCTGATCTTCACGGCGGCATTCGTTGGGCTGATCGACGGCCTGGTGCGGCGGGACGTGCGCCGGTTCGGTGCGGGCCGCGAATCCGGCTTCGTGTACCACCGCGCGAAAGCATCGTTGATGCCGCTGGCCGTGCTGCCCTGGATCACGTATTTGGCGCTGCCGATTTCGGTACACCCGCTGGTCATCCTGCTGCCGAGCGCCGCCTTGCTGGGACTGGCCGTCAGCCTGACTGCCGGCAGCTTCAAGAAGTACCTCTAGGCCATCAATCCGGTCGCTTCCGGGTTCCTATTGTTTGCGGCCTGAAACAGCCCTGATCTCCACGATCAACCCATTGCTGATCACACAGGAATGGCGCGATGGTGGCTTCGATCTGGCTGCGCGCCGCGCATCGCGGCGTGCCCACTTTTCTCGTGACGGCCCTCGTGCTGGGCCAGTCCCCGATGGCGTTGGCCGAATCCCCGGCGCAGCGCCAGGAACTGGTCGCCGCGCTGCGCCAGCTCGACGCGCTGGAGCGCACCGTCGCGGACAGCGCCGCGCATACCCCCATCACGCCTGGCGAGCGCTACCACTTCGACTACCCGAGGCTGTTGGCTGACCTGGCGCGCGTGCGCGCCGGCATCCAGGCCCATCTCACTCCGTCGCGTGCCCAGCCACGCGACCCCTCCGAACTTGCCAGCGACTACCGCACCGAGCGGACCGCTTCGCCACCGCCGAAGACGACTGCGGAGGGCAAGCAATGAACGGCGCCCAGGTCTCGGCATTTCAAGCCAACAGCGGCATCGCGCCTTCGGCGATGGCGACCGTCCTGGTCGGCGCCGTGTTCGCGGTGCTGCTCGTGTGGGGCGTCTGGGCCATCCGAACGGCCTACGTGGGGTGGGCCGAGAGCCGCCTCAACCAACGGCAGTTCCTCGGCGTCTGCATCCGCTTCATCGCGATGTACCTCGTCCTGACCTTCTTCCTCCTGTCCTGACCTGAAAGGCCTGACCATGCAAAACCGCATCCTCACTTCCCGTCTTGCCCAGCGCGCCGCCGTGGCCCTGGGCGCCGCCGCGCTGCCGGCGCTGTCGTTCGCACAAGGTCTGCCGCAGTTGGAGAACCCGACGCGCGGCACCGGCAACGGCATCATGGAGACCATCCGCAACTACGGCTACGACATCATCATGCTCGTGGCCCTGCTGGTGGTGGCGTCGATGTTCATCGGCGTCTGCTACCACGCCTATGGCACCTACGCGGAAATCCACACCGGCCGCAAGACGTGGGGCCAGTTCGGCCTCACGGTCGCCATCGGCGCCGTCCTGCTCGTGATCGGCATCTGGCTGCTCACCGAAGCCACCGGCATCCTGTAAGGCGAGGCCGGTATGTCCGAGCAGCAGCACGTCCGTGCGGACGGGACCGTGACGTTCCTTCCGCATCGGCTCAACCGCCACCCCGTTGTCGTGCGCGGCCTCACCGCCGACGAGCTGTGGATCTGCTGCGGCTTGTCCGGTGCGGCCGGCCTGCTGGTCGGCGCACCGCTGTCCTGGGTGTTCCGCACGATCGCCATCGCGCCGACGTTCGTCGTCCTGGGCGTAGCCCTGGGCGTCTTCATCGGCGGCGGCATCCTGCGCCGCCTCAAGCGCGGGCGCCCCGACACCTGGCTGTATCGGCAACTGCAATGGCGCATCGCTACGCGCTATCCGTTGATGGCGGGCTGGGTGGGCGGCCACGTTCTGATCTCGCGCTCAGGCTTCTGGACCACCCGACGGTCTGCATCAAGGGGAGCACGATGAGCCGCTTCAAGAACGAGATCGCCCACCTGCAGGCGCACATCAAGACGCTTCGCCTGGGTGCCGGTGCCCTGGTCATCGTCGCCCTGGTCATGGGCGGCGGCTGGTGGAGTGCGCCGCGCGACCTGACCATCCACGTCCCGCCCGACCTGCGCTCCGGCAGTACCCGCAAGTGGTGGGAGGTGCCACCCGAATCGGTCTATGCGTTCACGTTCTACGTGTTTCAAACCCTCAATCGCTGGCCGACGAATGGCGAAGAGGACTACGCGCGCAATCTCCACACGCTCTCGCCGTACCTCACGCCGTCCTGCCAGGCCTTCCTGCGTGCGGACTACGACTACCGCCGCAGCACGGGCGAGCTGCGGCAGCGCGTTCGCGGCATCTACGAAATCCCCGGTCGCGGCTACGGCGATGACCCTACGGCGCGCGTGCGCACCGTGTCCGATCGCGACTGGGTGGTGACGCTGGACATCACCGCCGACGAGTACTACGGAGCAGAACAAGTCAAGCGCGCCCTGGTGCGCTACCCCGTGAAAGTCACCAAGGTGGACATCGACCCCGCGCGCAATCCGTTCGGCCTGGCGCTCGACTGCTACGAGGGCACGCCCCAGCGCATCAGTGCCCCGGAACCGACGCGCCCGGCATCAGGCGGCCTGTCTCCGCAAGCGCCTCAAGGAGGAAACACCCCATGAAGCATCCTGTACTCGCGCTGCTGGGGCTGCTGGCCGTGGCCGCGGCACCCGTCGCCCATGCCGTGGAGATCCTGCGCTGGGAACGCATGCCACTGGCGGTGCCTTTGAGGGTCGGCCAGGAGCGCATCGTGTTCATCGACCGCAATGTGCGCGTCGGCGTGCCCGCAGGCGTGGGTGAGCGTCTGCGCGTGCAGAGCGCGGGCGGCGCGGTGTATCTGCGCGCCAGCGAGCCGATCGAGCCCACGCGACTGCAATTGCAGGACGCCGACACGGGCGCACTGATCCTACTGGACATCGCCGCCGAGCCGGCCAAGGACGGCGAGCCTGCGCTGGAGCCCGTGCGCATTGTCGAGGGTGATGCCACTCCCGCGCGCTACGGCGAGCAACGGGCCGATGGCGACGAAGCCGTGACACCCACCAACGGCCAGGCGAACGTGAGGGGAAGCCGGCGCGAAATCCCCATCCCCGTGGTGCTGACGCGCTTCGCCGCGCAGAACCTCTACGCACCGCTGCGCACCGTGGAATCCCTGCCGGGCGTCATGCGGGTCAACCTGCGCAGTGGCCTGGACCTCCGCACGCTGATGCCGACGCTGCCGGTGAGTGCTACCGCGCTCGCCTCGTGGCGCCTGGAAGACCAGTGGGTGACGGCCGTGCGCCTCACCAACACCAGCGCAGGCTGGGTCACGCTTGATCCGCGTGTGCTGCAAGGCGATTTCCTCGCCGCGACCTTCCAGCACGAGGCGCTGGGTCCGCGCGGAACGCCAGAGGACACGACCGTCCTGTACCTGGTGACGCGCGGGCGCGGCCTGGCGCAGTCGCTGCTGCCGGCCATTCATCGCTTCGATCCAGCCGTGCATCTGCCGCAGCCAGAAGCCGAAGCCACCGAAAGCAAGGAGGCCGACCATGCGCAGTAACGGCCTGCTCAAGTGGCTGATGATCCCGGTCGCGCTGCTGGTGCTGTTCGTCGGCATCCGGCTGTTCTCGGGCGGCAGCACGTCGGCGCCGCCCGCTGGCGATGCCGGCGCCCAGCTCACGCCCGAAGAAATGAAAGCGCTGGGCATCGAGGGCGATACCCCGCGCGACACCGTGGCGACGCTGGTGGCGCAGGTGAAGCAGTTTCGCACCGAGCTTCAGACGGCGCTCTCGGACAACAAGTCCCAGCGTGAGGAAAACCAGCGACTGCGTCAGCGCGAGAACTCGATCGACCAGCGCATCAATTCGGCCCTCGAATCCGAGCGGTCCAACCTGCGCCGCGACCAGGAACAGGCGGCCAGCGCGCGCCAGCAGACCGAAGGGCTGCTCGCCGACCTGCAGCGGCGCCTGGACAGCATCGGCGGGCGCGGCGGCGGCCATGCGGACCTGCCGGTGGGCCTGGGGCTGCAGGGCGGCGACGAGGCCGGGATGGAGGGCGGCGTGCGGTGGGTGGAGCCAGACGACGCGAAGCCCGCCGAGGGGCGCAACGGCGGTCGCGGCACGAGCGGCGGCATGAGCTTTCCCACGAGCTTCGGCCCGGCGCAAAGCACGCTGGAAACCACGGCGGAAAGCGTGGCGAACGCGGGCGCACGCGCCGAAGGCGTCAAGAGCGCGAAGCCCGTCTATACGGTGCCGACCAACTCCACGCTCATGGGCTCGGTCGCGATGACCGCGCTGATCGGGCGTGTGCCGATCGACGGCACGGTGAACGATCCCTATCCGTTCAAAGTCCTGGTCGGGCCGGACAACCTGACCGCCAATGGCATCGACATTCCCGACGTGGCCGGCGCCGTGTTCAGCGGCACCGCATCGGGCGACTGGACGCTTTCTTGCGTGCGCGGCCAGGTGCGCAGCATCACGTTCGTCTTCAACGACGGCACGATTCGCACGATCCCCGAAGACCGCGAGGGCAACCAGCAGAACAACCAGCAGCGCGACGGGCTGGGCTGGATCAGCGATCCGCATGGCATCCCCTGCGTCAGCGGCGAGCGGCGCAGCAACGCCCAGCAATACCTCGGCTCGCAGGCCCTGATCACCGCGGCCGGCGCCGGCGTGGCCTCGCTCATTGAGAGCGACAGCGGTCGCATGTCCTATGTCGGCTCGGACGGCTCCATCGGCACCGTGGGCATCACCGGCCAGGAAGCGGTCGGCCAGATTCTCGCGGGCGGTGTCCGGGACATGTCGGCCTGGGTCAACAAGTTGTACGGCCAGGCGTTCGCCGCCGTCTATGTACAGCCAGGCGCCAAGGTCGCCGTTCACCTCGAAAAGCCGCTCGCCATCGACTTCGATCCCGAAGGCCGCAAGGTCGATCACCGCGCAGGAGAAAGCCATGCCCTCGAACTTGACTGACTTGTCCCGTGGCTTGGCGCTGGTCCTCACCATCGCCGTGCTCGCCGGTTGCGCCACCAGCAAGGAAAAGCTGCTGCCCCACGGCGACAACACGATGATGGACGTCTGGCAGCAGAACGCCGGTGACGGCGGTGGTGGCGCCGGCCAGGTGGCGCGCCGCCAGTTGCTCGATGCGCGCCAGAGCCTGCGCCGGCCCCTGACCGAAACCGACGTGCAGGCGGCGCCCGGCGAGCAGATGCGCTACACGCGCACGGCGCGCAATGAGGTCCATCGTCAGTTCCAGCGCCTCCCGAACCCCGATCTCGTCATGTACGTGTACCCGCACCTGGCAGGCACGGACCCGGTTCCGGTGCCGGGCTACACGACGGTCTTCCCGCTGTACCAGCGCGTGCAGTACGCCATGCCGGGTGAGCGCGTGGAGGACTACTGATGCGGTGGAAACTTCCCTGGGCGAAGCCGGCCGCACCGACGCTGGCCGCATCCGGCGGTGGTGATGACGAGCAGCCGGACGGCTGGCAGCGCCACGTCGAGGCCTTGCACCAGGCCGGCATCCCCGAACCCGGCGCCGCGGTCCAGGACCGCAGGCCGGCGACCGTGGCCGACGAGCAGGTGCTCTACGACGTCGCCCCGTCCTTCGTGGAACTGCTGCCCTGGGTGGAGTTCCTGCCCGAGTCGAAGACCATGCTGCTGGAGGACGGTCAGTCCGTGGCCGCCTTCTACGAACTGGTGCCGCTGGGCACCGAAGGCCGGGAACCCGGCTGGCTTGCGCATGCCCGCGATGCCTTGGAGAACGCGCTCCAGGACTCCTTCGATGAGCTGGACGAGAACCCGTGGGTGCTCCAACTCTACGCCCAGGACGAACCGAGCTTCGACCAGTACATGCAGACGCTGCGCGACTATGTGCAGCCACGTGCGCGCGGCACGGCATTCACCGAGTTCTACCTGCGCTTCTTCGGCCACCACCTGCGCGCGGTGGCCAAGCCCGGCGGCCTGTTCGAGGACACGGTGGTCACGCGGCTGCGCTGGCGCGGCCAGACGCGGCGCGTGCGCATGGTGGTGTATCGCCGCGCGAGCGGACAGGGACAGGCAAATCGCCGCGGGCAGACGCCCGAGCAGATGCTGGGCATCGTCTGCGACCGCCTGTGCGGCGGCCTGGCGAACGCCGGCATCCAGGCACGGCGTATGGTCGCGGCCGACGTCCACGACTGGCTCCTGCGGTGGTTCAACCCGCATCCCACGCTGCTCGGGCCTGACGCTGAGGATCGCGAGCGCTTTTACTCGTTGGCGCACTACCCCGAAGAGACCGAGGCCGGCGAGATCGAGCTGGCGAGCGGGCGGGATTTCAGCCAGCGGCTGTTCTTCGGTCAGCCACGCTCGGACGTGGCGCAAGGGGCCTGGTACTTCGATGGCATGCCGCATCGCGTGCTGATCACCGACCGGCTGCGCATGCCGCCCGGCACCGGGCACCTGACCGGCGAGACCCGCAAGGGCGATGCGATCAACACGCTGTTCGACCAGATGCCCGAAGACACGGTGATGTGCCTGACGATGGTCGCCACGCCACAGGATGTCCTCGAATCGGACCTCAACCACCTGGCGAAAAAAGCCGTGGGCGAGACGCTGGCGTCGGAGCAGACGCTCAAGGATGTGCATGAGGCGCGCGCGCTGATCGGCAGCGCGCACAAGCTCTACCGGGGCACGTTGGCGTTCTACCTGCGCGGTCGCGACGAGGCGGAGCTGGACCGGCGCGGGCTGGATCTCGCGAACGTGATGCTCAACGCCGGCCTGCAGCCGGTGCGCGAGGACGACGAGGTAGCGCCGCTCAACAGCTATCTGCGCTGGCTGCCGTGCTGCTACAACCCCGGCAAGGATCGGCGCCGCTGGTACACGCAACTGATGTTCGCGCAGCACGCCGCCAATCTCTCGCCGGTATGGGGACGCGCCCAGGGCACGGGCCACCCCGGCATCACGATGTTCAATCGCGGAGGTGGCCCGATTACGTTTGACCCCTTGAACAGGTTGGATCGGCAGATGAATGCCCATCTGTTCCTGTTCGGCCCCACCGGCTCGGGCAAGTCCGCCACGCTCAACAACCTGCTGAACCAGGTCACGGCCATCTACCGGCCGCGGCTTTTCATCGTGGAGGCTGGAAATTCGTTCGGGCTTTTCAGCGACTTCGCCAGGCGCCTGGGGCTGACCGTGAACCGGGTCAAGCTGGCCCCGGGCTCGGGCATCAGTCTGGCGCCGTTCGCCGACGCACGACGGCTGATCGAAACGCCCAGCGACGTGCAGACGCTCGATGCCGATGCACTGGACGAAGACCTGCCACCGGATGCCTCGGCCATGGAGGCGGACGAGCAGCGCGACGTGCTGGGCGAGCTGGAGATCACGGCACGGCTGATGATCACGGGCGGCGAGGACAAGGAAGAAGCGCGGATGACGCGGGCCGACCGCTCGCTGATCCGCCAGTGCATCCTCGATGCGGCTGAACACTGCGTGGCCGAGAAGCGCACCGTGCTCACGCGCGATGTGCGCAATGCGCTGCGCACCCGCGGCCAAGACCCGACGTTGCCCGAGATGCGGCGCGTGCGGCTGCTTGAGATGGCGGATGCGATGGACATGTTCTGCCAAGGCACGGACGGCGAGATGTTCGACCGCGATGGCACGCCGTGGCCCGAAGCCGACATCACGCTGGTGGATCTCGCGACCTATGCCCGCGAGGGCTACAACGCGCAGCTCTCCATCGCTTACATCTCGCTGATCAGCACCGTCAACAACATCGCTGAGCGCGACCAGTACCTGGGTCGTCCGATCATCAACGTGACCGACGAAGGCCACATCATCACCAAGAACCCGTTGCTCGCACCCTACGTGGTCAAAATCACAAAAATGTGGCGCAAGCTAGGGGCCTGGTACTGGCTAGCTACACAAAATATCGACGATCTGCCGCGTGCCGCGGAGCCCATGCTCAACATGATTGAGTGGTGGTTGTGCCTGTCGATGCCACCGGACGAAGTGGAAAAGATCGCTCGGTTCCGCGAACTCTCGCCGGCGCAGAAGGCGCTGATGCTGTCGGCACGCAAAGAAGCAGGCAAGTTCACCGAAGGCGTGATCCTGTCGAAGTCGATGGAAGTGCTGTTCCGCGCCGTGCCGCCGAGCCTTTACCTCGCGCTTGCGCAGACCGAACCCGAAGAGAAGGCCGAGCGCTACCAGCTCATGCAGCAATACGGCTGCACCGAACTGGAAGCGGCCTTCAAGGTGGCCGAGAAGATCGACCAGGCACGCGGCATCGAGTCGCCCGCCTTGGAACTGTCGTAAGCCGGAGAACGCCATGGAACAGAAACGTCCTTCCATCCCGATGCAGGTGCAGGCGTTCCGCCGTCGGCGCGGGCGGGCCCGCTGGCCATGGGCGTTAGGTGCAGTGCTGGTTGCGCTGCTGCTGATCTGGCTCGTGTCCCGTTCGCCAGGCGAGTCCACGCCTCAAACCTCGGCGTCTGTCAGCGAGACGCAGGTGGCCGGGCCTCCGTGGCTGATGGGCAACCCGGAAGGGCGTTTCACGCTGACGCTCTACGCGGACCTCGAATGCCCGTTCTGCCGCTCCTATTTCCCAGTGCTCAAGCGTTGGGTGGCCGGCAATGCGGACGTGGCCTTGCAATGGCACCACCTACCGTTGGCCACGCATGAGCCTGCCGCGTCCGCCGAAGCGCGCTTGGCCGAATGCGCGGGCGAAGCCGGCGGTCATGTCGCCTTCTGGCAGGCCGTCGAGTGGGTCTATGCCCACACGCGCAGCGACGGTCAGGGCTTGTCCGAGGGCCTGCGCTACCCCGACCTGACGCCAGCCATCGAGCAGTGCATCGCGAGCGAGCAGCCCGATGCAGCGATTCGTACCCAAACTGTGGAAGCCACGAACAGCGGCGTGGCCGCCACGCCGTCGCTGCGGCTGCACGATCGCGAAACCGGCAAGGCAATTCTGCTTCAGGGTCCGATCGAGGGCGATGCCTTGCTGTCGGCCATGGACATGCTCGCGGCCGGCGATCCCGCCGCCACACCCACATCGAAAATGCCTGCCGACGTCGTCGGCGACATGCCCAGGTAGCCCCGGTCTTCAAGGCTACGGCGCAGTCCGCTGCGCTGACCGCAACCGTTCGCCTCGCATCCTGGTCGCGAACGATCACCGCTGCCGCGGTGGTGGATGCACCTTGTTCGTTCCCCAGGAGGGCTTGCCCTCCCAGGGCGCGTGCCCTCCGATCTCACCGTCTGGAGGTTCGCCATGTCTTTCGTCATCAATGACTCCTGCCTGGAGTCGCTTTCCACCATCGCTGCCCAACACGAGGACTGGATCATCCAGCAAGCCATCGTGCTGCTGGAGAGACGGGTCTTCAAAGCTGGGCCATGCCTCAGCCAACCGGCTGCTGTGCGGGACTACCTGCGCCTGAAGCTGGTCGCTGAGCCCAATGAGATATTCGCCGCTGTGTTCCTGGACAGCATGCACCAGGTACTGGCCTACGAGCCGTTGTTCAGGGGCACGATCAACTCGACTTCGGTCTATCCACGTGTCGTCGTACAGCGTGTGCTGGAGCTGAATGCCGCCGCGGTGGTCTTCGCCCACCAGCACCCATCGGGCATCTCCGAACCGTCGAGCGCGGATCGCATGCTGACCCAGCAACTGCAGGCCGCGCTGGCGCTCATCGATGTGCGGGTGCTGGACCACATCATCGTCGGCCAGGGTGCCCCGTTCTCCTTTGCGGAGTCCGGCCTGCTGTAAGGATTGCACTGCTTCGTTGATCGGCGCGGAGGCTTCGGCCTCCGCTTTTCTTCGCGGCGACACAAGCAGGTATGCGGGCAGTCCGCGATGCGCATTGTTTGTTGGGACCGCATGGCGTTCGGCGTTTGACTATGGCCCTTGACAACTCTCGGAGGCGCTCGACATGCCAGCATCTTCATCCAGGTTCGCATCGGGCTGGCGAACCCTTGGCCTGGCCGTTGCGCTGCCGGCTTCCCTGGCCGGGTTCAGCCCGGCCAGTTTCGCCGCCGATGTGGTGGTCATTACCGACAGCCGCCACCCGGTCAAAGCCATGGGTGGCGAGCGGCTGATCGAGTTGGATGAAGCGCACCGGATCGAAGCGGAGCTTTCTGCAGCACTGCCCGCCGATCCCGAACAGGCAACAGCCACGGTGAACCGCCGGCTGAGCCAGGGGGCTGCCGATCTCCAGCGTCGCATCGCCACTGCATACCAGGGCGTCGCCGACGCATGGAGCCTGGGCATCACCACCATTCCGGCTGTCGTGGTGGATCAGCGCTACGTGGTCTATGGCGAGCCTGACGTGGCCCGCGCCATCGCGCGCGTCGAGCTGCACCGGAGGGCCGAACCGTGATCCGCCCATTCGACCTTCTGCGCCGCATGCGGGCTGCCGTCGCTTCTGTACTGCTGCTCAGTGCCACGGGCAGCTATGCCCTGAACACGGCAACCATCGTAGGTTCAGTGGCTTCACCCGACTGTCTGGAATACCGGGTGGTGGGTATCTGCTACTGGCTCTACTGCACCTGGACCGGCTGCACGGTGCGCACGTCCGTCAAGGTCAGGCACTACATCCCCGATGCGGTGGTTTCGTCCTACTCGAACACCGGCGAGAACCCTTGGGTCGAAGTGCGCGCCATGAGCACGCCCAACCCTTCGGCACAGGCCGGTGGGGACGGCACCACCAATGAAGATCACGAAAACAATCTCGCGAAGTTCAAGAACGCGGACGTCATCGGCCACCCTGGCGTCGAGGTGTTCAACCAATTCGTCTCGTCGTCGGGCTACTTCTGCGAGGGCGCGGGCACGGCGTTCATGCCGTACTTGCTCAGCACCTTGGATACGCTGGCCTGGCGCTACAACGTGCCCGAGATGGCCTACCCGGAGGCATTGATCCCGGGCATGCGCGAGGTCGGTGCGCGCTCGACCCTGAACCTCTGGGGCAATGTCTATCCGCGCGGCGGTCTCCTGCACCAGATGGACGACCACAAGGCCGGCGCCGTGGTCGCGCAACGCGCCGGCGATGTCGTCACGCGCCGCGGGCAGATCCACGTCTATCAGCCGCTGCTGGCGAACTCGCGGCCCGGCTACTGGCCTGCCGGTGCCCTGATGGAAGGCGATGCCTCGACCGGCAAGTGGCAGGAACTCACGCCAGTCCTGTCCTCGTCCTGCACGGTCTTTCCGCGCAGCGGCTTCCTGACCCAGGCCCAGCAAGGCGACTACGCCTGGGCGCTGTGGCGGCCCTATGCCTGCTGCGAACGCCGTGGCCAGGTGTTCCTGGGTAGCGTCGATTTCCTCTGAGGTGCCACGATGAAGCGTCCCGAACCGATGAGCCTTTCTGCCAGGGCATGCCGCCTGTTGCGCCCGACACCGCTGGCTGGCGCGCTCGCCCTGGTCTGCAGCCTGGCATGGGCACAGGTTGGATACCAGAACAGCGGGCCCGTCATCGGCGATGACGTCATGTACTCGATCGGCGGCGGCAGCGCGGTGTCCATGGGTCGCGCGGCCGGCATGCGCTCCATCGGGGTCGGCGTGGGGTGGAACAGCAACCTGATCTGCGGCGACATGAGCATCCAGACCACGCTGCGCAATCAGCTCAACGGCATCACGAACGGCTTCCAGCAGATCATGAGCAACGTGATCCAGAGCGCCACCAGCGCGGTGGCGTCCCTGCCGGCGCTGATCATCCAGCGCGCCGACCCGGGTCTGTACAACCTGTTGACCAACGGCGTGCTGCAGGCGCGGCTGGACTTCGACCGCTCCAAGCTGACGTGCCGCGCGATGGCCGAGAAGATGGCCGAGACGGCGGGCGGCCAACTTGGCTGGAGCCAGATGGCGGAAGGCATGGCGCTGCGGGATGCGGTGGGAAGCAACGATGCCGTCTCGGCCGTCGAACAGGCCGAGACGCGCCGGGGCAACGACGGCGTGCCCTGGGTGGGCGGCAGCAATGCCGGTGGCGCAGGCCAGTCCGCCATCCGGGTGGTCGGCGACGTCACCCGCGCGGGATACAACCTCGTCAACGGTCGCGGCGTGACCGACACATCCTCCATCGCGTCCGCCAGTTGCGCGAGCCTGTCCTGCCAGACCTGGACGTCGCCGCAGCAGGCGACCGAATGGGCCACACGGGTTCTCGGGGAGCAGGTTCAGCGCACGTGCGACTCATGCACCAAGACCGAGACGGTGCCCGGCGTCGGGCTGACGCCGCTGATCCAGGAAGAGTACGAGGCGAAGCTGGAGGTCCTGCAGGAGCTAGTTTCCGGCACGCGCAATACCACCTTCGAGAACCTGCGCGACGCTGGCAGCACGTCGCTGCCGATCACGCGCGGTGTCATCGAAGCGCTGCGCGACGAACCGGACCAGGACCTTCTGGCGCGGCGCCTCGCGTCCGAGGTGGCGCTGTCGTCGGTGCTCGAAAAAGCGCTCCTGCTCCAGCGTACGCTACTTACGGGCAAGAAGGAGCCCAACGTCGCAGCCAACGAACTCGCGGTCGAGGCCGTGAACCACGAGAGCGACACGCTCGACCGGGAGATCCGCAACCTGAAGACGGAGCTGGAGCTTCGGCGCGAGCTGGCAAACAACTCACCGATGGCCATCATCCAGCGGCACGGCACGCGCGCAGCCGGTTCGCGCGGCATCTACGAGGGCGATCCGGTACCCGACCGCCTTGACCAGTTGCAGAAGGGCAATCCGGGAGGCCGGCCATGAGCGCGGAGCGCATGGCCTGGCGCCCCTTGCGCTGGCTCTTCAGCCGGCGCGCAGCGAAGGCGCTGCTGTGGACGGTCGTGATCGTCGCCGCTGCCGTGGGCGCCAACATCGCCGGCATCTACCTGGTCGGCAGCGTGGCCGGCTGGGAGCGGTGGCTCGCGGCCGCCGCAGGTTACTTCTTCGTGTGGCGGCTGTGTCTGTACGGGGCAACGGCCTACGGGTGGGTCTGGATGCGCCGCCGGCTGCTGGCCCGTGAGGACGACGCCCAGGCGCGGCGCCGTCTGGTGCGCACCGAGATCGCGGGCGTCGTCGCCATCGTGGCGCTGGAAGCCAGCCTGCTGATGCAGGCGGATTGAGGGGAGATGGGCCATGACGCTGTTCACGACCGACTACCTAGAGTACTACCTGACGCTCGTGTCCTGGATCGTCAACAACGGCATCTGGGCCGTGCTGGTGTCCAGTGGAGTATTCGCGTTGCCATTCGTGGCAATCATCGTGCAGGAATGGCTGAAGGCCCGCTCCGAAGGCGCTGACGAAGGCAACAAGGGTGTGCTCTCGGCTGCGCGCATCGAGAACCGGGTCTTCGTCGCCATCGTCGTGGTGATGTTCGCCGGCATCCCGTTCATCGACGTGGACCTCAACACCATTCAGTACGACAGTTCGCGCTCGGCGCAATGCCAAGTCAGCGTGCCGCAGCCTACGGAGACCGGCTGGTCGCAGTCCTTCAGCACCATCAACAACCAGTCGGCGAAGGTGCCGGTCTGGTGGGCTTTCATGCACGCGCTCTCGCGCGCCGTCACGAGCGCCTCGGTGGCGGCGATCCCGTGCGGCACGGACCTGCGGCAGATGCGCATGGAGATCGACGCCACGCGCATCGATGATCCTGTACTGGCTCAGGAAGTTGCGGATTTCTCGCGGGATTGCTATGGGGCTGCACGGGCGAAATTATTCATGCAGCGCCCTCAGCTCGATGAGCAGCAAATACACGACGTGACCTGGATCGGTTCGCGCTTCTTCACGGACACGAACGGCTATTACGACACGTACCGTTCCAGCACGCCGCGCGATGACTGGCCCTACGACAGCAACCGCGATGCAGGGCTGGCGCAGGTGGCAAGCGGCGGCGGCTACCCGACCTGCAGGCAATGGTGGGCCGACGGTAGCAATGGCCTGCGGGCGCGGCTTCTGGGCCAGGTGGACCCGAGCCTGCTCAATCGCCTGGCGGGCTGGGCTGGCTTCCTGAGCCGGGCCGAGGTGGACGATTCGGTGATCCGCGCGATCGCGTCACCGCGGCAGCAGAAGCTCAATCAGGGGTCGGTCTATACCGATTACGGCGGCCAGATCGAAATGACCGACCCGAACATTGTCACGCGAGCTGCGAGCGATGTTGGCCTGGCAATCGGATCACTGGGCTACTTCCCCGCCATGGACGCTGTGCGCCAGGCTCTACCGATGGTGTTGTCGTTGCTGAAGATGGCCCTGGTCATTTGCATCCCGCTGGTGCTCGTGGTCGGAACCTACGGCCTCAAGACGGTGATGACTGCATCGGTGGTCCAGTTCGCGCTGTTCTTCGTGGACTTCTGGTTCCAGTTGGCTCGCTGGATCGATAGCACGATCCTGGACGCACTCTACGGCTGGGGATGGGGGTGGAACCGGCCCCACTCGAACTTCGATCCCGTCATGGGGCTCAACAATGCCTTCGGCGATATGTTGCTGAACTTCGTGATGGCAACGATGTTCATCGTACTGCCCCTGTTCTGGGTGACTGCCTTGGGATGGGCCGGCTACGCTGTCGGCAATCTGTTGCAGGGCCTCACGATGGGGACCGCTGGTGCCAGGGCCGCAGGCGGTAAGGCCGGCGACCTTGCGTTCGGCAATGCCATGAAGTGGGCAACGACACCCGGGAAGAAGAAATAGCATGCCCTCTGTTGCAAGCGTTCAGGGCTAAGTGTTCTGGGGATCGTTGGGATCGTGCGGGTCGATCCGATGCTCATCTACGGTATAGAGACCGAACCCGAGATGACCATCCCGCCATTCCGGCTCAGGCGTCGCCAAATCATCGGTATCGTAACCATGGGCCACGAACACAAGAAACACCACCAATAAGGCGAGCCAGGAAGCAACGTAGAGCAGCACCCCCAGCACAGCCAGTTTGACTGCCCACACAAGCACGGTAGCACCGGCAGCCGGTACTCCCTTGGACACCAACCAGTTCGACGCCCACCGTTCGCCGCGCGCGTAGGCGCGCCATCCGCGGCCAAAGGTGCGGCCGAGGCGTTCTGCGGTTCTGATGCGGGTCGTGGTGTTCATGGTCGTCTCCTACTGAGGGATGCCTATTCCAGTTTGGTCCATTTCATTCTGTTTGGGGCTTCAATGTGTTCTCGTGCTGCTTCATGACGCTTCGTCATCCGGTTCCACCGGGCCGGGGTCAGGCTCCACGCCGACGCGATACGTGGCAACGAAGCGCGGCCAGTCCACATGGTCCACCAGGTCGATGTCATCGACAACGCCAACCTTTGCTGCCGCACGCTCGAACAGGGCGATGCTCTTGGCGGGATAGTTGTTGCGCGACGGATAGAGCACCCCGTCGAACAGCGGCTGGCCGTCGTCACCGAGCATCGCATGCACCTGGGCGGACACCTGCTGCGTGTGCGTGTAGTCGCGGCTCGCCAACTGCTCCAGATTCAGACCGAAGTAGCCCGCCATGACGCCCGGCGCCGTGAGGTCGGCCAGGAGCACGTCGTCCATCACGCCTACTGCGCGCACCATCCGGGCCTGGACTTCTTTCAGTGCGATCGAGCGTTGCGTGTCCTCAAGCCACTGGTGCTTGTGAAACACCGACTCCATCAGCGCCGTGGGCAGGTCGCGCCCCAGGTAGAGCACGCCGTAGGCCCGCGCCGGGTCATCGTAGCGATTCGTGCTGCTGCGACCATAGTACAGCGGGCTGCCCCGATAGACGACGCGGCTCACATGCTGGAGCAGTTCACCGGCATCGATCAGGAACGAAGGCAGCTCGTGGCTCATGGCGATCTCGCTTCAATGCACCTGGACGCCGAGCACGTTGAACACGGCTTCGGCCACGTCGTCGATCGTGCCATGCGTCACCGCATCCACCGGCGAGCGCCCACCCAAGTCTTCGAGCGGTTCGGACAGCGCACGGTAGATCGTCCAGGGGTCGATACCCTCGACCTCCTGAAGCACGGTTTGGGTCAACTGCTGCTTCACCGGGTCGAGCTGCCAGTCGGGCAGCTTCTGGCCACGCGGCCCCACGTTCAGCGCCAGCAGCCGACGGGCGAGGATGTCCTTGTAGATCTGCTGGCGCGACTTGTCCGCCAGCTTGGCGTACTCGGGGATCGCCAGATTGTGCGGCTGGTTGAAGGTTTCCAGCAACACCGCGCGGCCACGCTGGACGTCAGTTTCATTCGGAGCCCAGCGCGTGTCGGCGCGCAGCGCGGCCGTCTTGCGTGCCAGAGCCTCTCGCGCCGTCTCCGCTTCCAGGCTGGCGGGCAGCTTCACCGCCTCCACACGCTCGTGGACGAACGCCTGCAGCTCGGCCGCGAAAGCCGTGGCATCCCGGATTTCCACGGTATCGGCGAAGCGGCGCACATCTTCCACCGTGACGCGCGGCAGACGGTCGGCAATGAATTCAATGGCATTGGGCATGGTGATCTCCCAGGCAGGTTTGAGACAGGATTCACTCTAGTCTCCCTTGTCGCGTTTGTCAACTTTGTCGCCTTTGGACAAGCTACCCGGTAGAAGCGGCGTACACGCAGCATAGAACCGCGACCGGCACCGGCTCGCAGTCCAATCCATTCCGGCGAGTTCCCCATTGACGCTGGAGCCGCACCCCATGCCCCGCTATACCGAAGCAGTTAAAGGCCAAAGGGCCGAAACGGCAAGGGAATGGGGGAGCAAGGGGAAAGGCTCTATCCCCAAAAGGCAAAAAGGCCTCCCGTTCGGCCCCCAACAGGACACCCGCATGCTTTCTCTGTTCCAGCGAAAACGGCCCCCGGTCGCTGCCGCGCCGACGCTACCACCCGCCACCGACCTCCCGAAAGGGTTGTTGCGGCCCGAGTCGGCCGCATCGCTGCTGGCCACCCCGCGCCGGCAGAAGCTGCTGGAGTACATCTGGCAGCGCACCTCGCTGTCGCGCAGGCAATTCGCCACTCTGTACCGCGCGCCCCTCGAACGTTACGCCGAGCTGGTCCAGGCCTTCCCGGCCTCCGAGGCGCATCACCATGCCTATTCGGGCGGCATGCTGGACCACGGCCTCGAAATCGTCGCCTACAGCCTGAAACTGCGGCAGTCCCTTCTACTGCCCATCGGCGCCAGCCCCGAAGACCAGGCTGCGCAGGCTGAAGCCTGGACTGCTGCGGTCGCCTATGCCGCGTTGTTGCACGACATCGGCAAGATCGCCGTCGATCTGCACGTCGAACTGGCCGATGGCTCGCTGTGGCACCCGTGGTACGGTCCGCTGCACCAGCCGTACCGCTTCCGCTACCGCGAGGATCGCGAATACCGCCTGCACAGCGCGGCGACGGGCTTGCTCTACCGCCAACTGCTGGACACCCAACTCCTGGACTGGCTCAGTGGCTATCCAGACCTGTGGGGACCGCTGCTCTACGTCCTGGCCGGCCAGTACGAGCATGCCGGTGTGCTGGGCGAACTGGTCGTGCAGGCCGACCGCGCTTCCGTGGCCCAGGAACTGGGCGGCGATCCGACTCGCGCCATGGCCGCGCCCAAGCACGCGCTGCAACGCAAGCTGCTCGACGGGCTGCGGTACCTGCTCAAGGAACAGTTGAAGCTGAACCAGCCGGAAGCCTCCGATGGCTGGCTCACCGAGGATGGTCTGTGGCTGGTGAGCAAGACGGTCTCCGACAAGCTGCGCGCACATCTCCTGTCTCAGGGGATCGATGGCATTCCCGCGAACAACACCGCTGTGTTCAACGTGCTGCAAGACCACGGCATGCTCCAGCCCACCTCGGACGGCAAAGCGGTCTGGCGCGCGACCGTGACCAGTTCCACCGGCTGGTCCCACTCGTTCACCCTGTTGCGCCTTGCGCCCGCGCTGATCTGGGAGCCAGGCGAGCGGCCAGCGTCCTTTGCTGGCACGGTAATGGTCGATGCGACACCCGCAGAAAACGACCCCGGTGCGCCGGCCACGCAGCCTACGACTGGAATGCTGCCAGCCCCAGAAAGCCAGAAAACGCCGCCATGGGAGGGGGGCAACACCGTCGTCATCGCTTCGCCCCTCATAGCCGGGCCCATGCTTGACGTGATGGAGGACATGCTGGCCATGGTGGGCATGAACGACACGCCCGGCACCGCGCCGGAAGCAACGGCTAACGCGGACTCGGTGCATTCGGAACGCATCGAACCATCCGTACCCGCGACGGCTGTCGTGACCTGCCAATCAACGGTGCGCCAGGCCGAGCTGTCCCGAGAAGCAGCGCAGCCGTCGGGCGAACATTTCACGTCATGGCTGAAACAGGGAGTGGCCTCTCGCCGGCTCATCATCAACGACGCGAAGGCGCTGGTGCATACGGTGAACGACACGGCCTATCTCGTCAGCCCGGGCGTGTTTCAACGCTATGCGCAGGAACACCCAGAGGTCGGCATGCTCGCCAAGCAGGAGAACCTGCAAGATTGGCAGTGGGTGCAAAAACGCTTCGAGCGGCTGCAACTGCATCGAAAGCAACCGAGCGGCCTGAACATCTGGACCTGTGAAGTCACCGGCCCAAGAAAGTCCCGCCGTCTCCATGGATACCTTCTGGACGACGCTCAGCTGCTTTTCGCGGAAACGCCACCAAGTAACCCCTATCTCTCGCTGCTGGCCCCTTAGCGAAGAATGCTCGACAACAGAAGAACGGGCCAACGGCGACATCTGTCGGCTGATGTGCTTGGATGGACTTCAGTGCATCTCGCCCAAGCGCGGCTCCCGCCACCAGGCCGCCTGTGGCCGGAGTTTCCCTATCTGGGCGAGCTCGCCCATCTTGGGAATGACGAGGCGCACATTCTCTTTCTGCGCAATCATCGTGAGGCGCTCGAATGGTTCGTCCCAGGGGTGAAATCCCAAGTCGAAGGTTCCATTGTGGGTCGGGAGGAGCCACTCGCCTCGCAGTTCCTTGTGGGCTTGGATGACCTGTTCGGGAAGCATGTGGACGCCTTCCCACTGCAGGTCGTATGCACCTGTTTCAAGCAGCGTGAGGTCGAATGGTCCGAAGCGCTCTCCGATTTCCTTCAAGCCGGAGAAATAGTCAGTGTCACCGCTGAAGAGGATTCCATACCGCTGGGACCTGATGACCCAAGACGACCATAGCGTGGGGGTTGGAGAACAACGGATTGCGCTCTGAGAAGTGCTGGGCCGGAGTGGCGGTGAAGCTGACACCTTGTACTTCGGTCGCATTCCACCAGTCCGACTGTCTGACCTTCGCCGCCGGTACGCCCCAGATAGTCGCCTACGTCCAACGGTGTGATAAATAGCCCCGTGTTGGCCGACAGTGCGGGTATCGAGACCTTATCCAGATGGTCGTAGGTAAGCGGCCGGTCAACCCATCTACCCTGGTCGCGACGGATCCAAGAGCACACGTGCACACTATGTCGGTCAAGGCACAACGCGGAAGGACACGGCGGACGTACAGCGCGTCCTTTAAAGCAGAGTTGGTAGAACGATGCCGCCAGATTGGCATATCGTCGGCGGCCGTTGCGGTTTCGCATGGCATGAATCCGAACGTGTTGCGGCGTTGGATCAAAGAAAGTGCGGAGTCGACCGGGCTGGCTGGCACGGAGCGCCCGCCAGTAAAAATTCAGTGTTCGCCGGCATTTGTTGAACTGGCGATGCCCGAGCGTATAGCGCAGCACACTGTGCCGTCTGACGATCGGATCCACATCGAACTTCAGCGCAATGGCACAACTGTTTCGGTGGCGTGGCCGCTCTCGCAGATTGCGCAGAGCGCGGCTTGGCTGCGAGAAGTTCTGCAGTGATTCGTATTGATGCGTTCGTCGAAACCCGTAAAGCGCCGCTCATGCTTGGGGATCAGGACTGGATCGAAGCTGCCATCGCGGTCGCGTGGCAGCGTCACACGCACTGGGCCGCGCTCGGTATGGATCGTCTTGCCGCTGGCGCCGTTGCGCTCATTGGCGTGCTCGGATGGCTTGGGATCGCTTGCCTTGTACCCTAGGTGCAAGTCCATCTCTGCAGCCATCGCCCGCTCGATCACCGCCTTGTTGAACGCGAGCATTAGGTCCTGAACCTCGCTGGGTGTCATCGGACCGTTGACCAGATGATCCATCAGTTCGACTGGCAGCTCAGGCAGCGGCCCGAGGGCCGCTGCCTGAGTTGTGGCAGTACGTTTCTTCTTCATTGGCATATCCATGGTCGTGAGACCTCATGATATGCCCTGCCCACAAAATCCCGGATAGGCCCCACCGTCACGTCGAACTCATCGCTGCGAAAAAAACTATTAAGTTGTCGGCGCCCCCTGCGAGCGCGCACGGCCTTCGAATGGTTCCATCCAAATTCGCACGCATGCAAATCTTTCAATCTGGTGGTTAGTCAATAACTAATAATTGCGATGAATTATCAATTTGACCGGTTATCAGACGCTCTCCTATAGTCTCTTCCACAGAAGAACTATAAGTGACAGATGCTACGTTCAAGACGCGGGTCAATACGCAGCTCCCAGGCAGTGCTTCACCCCGCGCCATACCGCACAGGTAGTGTCAGGACTGACCCAGCCAACCAAAATCAGACGGTTCCAACTGCTAAAGAGGTCAAGCACGAGGTTGCCCCGCCATAAATATCAACGGAGATGGTATGGACGCCTCCCACCTCAACTAGTGATGGCGGGTCGGGCAAGCAGGAATGGGGGTGAGGCCTCGTCATCAACGGCATCTAGTGCCAAAGTGGAGTCTGTAGTCAACCACTTAAAGACCGAGGCCCCGAAATGAATATTACGACATTTGGCTTGGATATCTCGAAGACCGTGATGCAAGTGCACTGGGTAGACGGACAGACAGGAGAGGTCGGCAAGCGGGCGTTAAAGCGCTCGCAGCTGGCGCCATTCTTTGCCCGTCAGATAAGTTGTCGCATCGTGCTCGAAGCCTGCGGCAGCGGTCATTACTGGGGCCGCACGTTGTCAGCGCTGGGTCACCAAGTGCAGTTGATTCACGCGCGTCACGTCAAACCGTTTGTTCGAGGCAATAAGAACGATGCGGCTGATGCGCAGGCGATCTGGAGTGTGGCGCAGCAACCGGAGATACGTTGGGTGCCGTTAAAGAGCGAGCAGCAACAAGCCGTGCTGTCGCTACATCGGGTGCGCGCGCAGTGGATCAAAGTCAGAACGCAGACGGTCAACGGCTTGCGTGGGCTGCTGTATGAGTTTGGTGTGCTGTTGCCGGGCGGTCGCCAAGCTGGCGTAAGGGGGATTACGACCCATCGCGCCGACATTGACGAGAAGGTACCGGTGCTCATGCACGGGCTGATTGACGGGCAGTTGCAGATGCTCAGGCAGATTGAGGAGCGCATCACGGCGATTGAAGACGAGTTGAAAGGCGTTGAGTAACAGCTCGATAGCGCCCGTCGAGTGCGCCAGATCCCCGGTGTCGGTTTGCTCGGAGCGACGGCCTTGGCGGCGGTGCTGGGCGAGGATGCCAAGGGCTATCGCCGCGCTCGGGAGTTTGCCGCGTGTCTGGGTCTGGTGCCTTGCCACCGGGGCACCGGTGGCAAGGTTGCGATAGGGCATTTGAGCAAGCGCGGCGATCCGTATCTGAGAACGCTGCTCATGCACGGGGCTCGTGCGGTGATCTTCCATGCAGGGGGCAAGAGCGCGTGGTTGGAAAGATTGCTGGCGCGCCGACCATTCAATGTGGTGGTCGCGGCGCTCGCTAACAAGATGGCACGCACGGCCTGGGCGTTGGTGGCCCATGGACGTGAGTATCAGGAAGGCGGGTTCGCGCAAGCGCATTCGTTAAAAATATAACTACCCACTTAAAGGAGAGGATGCCGCAAAGAGTGCGTAACTCGAATTAATGAAGTGATGGCAAACGTGGTCGGTCCGCGGGTCGGTAAAGCTGAATATTTGTCTGGGACAGGCGTATGCCAAGTCCGCCACGGAGGCGTATGCCAAGTCCGCCACGGAGATGAGCTCCGACCCTGCATATACCCCATCAGGGCCAGCAGTCGGTTTATCCGCTACTGCACAAACAGGCCGGATATAAGACTGCAACTGTTCTCACCTAGCCAAAAACTTCAAAAATTCGATTGCCACACGGGAGGCGTCCATATAAGACAATATGACGATGTTTAAGAGGCCTCCGGGGCCTAAGTTTTTGTTTTTTGGTCTTTTGGTGTGCATTGCGTGTGCCTTGCCTGCCAGTGCCGAAACCTATCCTATTCGTCCAATCCGTATGGTTGTTGGCTATCCGCCGGGCGGAACCACAGATATATTGGCTAGGATTATGGCAGCCGAGCTTACGCAGCGCTTGGGACAGACTGTAGTTGTCGAAAATCGCACTGGCGCAGCAGGAATAATCGGGACGGCCGACGTTGCTAGAGCGGCCGGGGATGGATATACCATACTCATGGGAGCTTCTAGCGCCTACGCATACGAACCAGCAATTCGAGAGAATCTACCGTACCAGCCGAAGGACTTGAAAATGTTCGCGCTGATCGGCTCGGCGAGTAATGTCTTGGTGGTTCGGCCGGATGCACCGTACAAGAGTCTCTCGGACGTTATCGCAGCGGCTAAGGCGCAACCAGGGAAATTATCACATGGCAGTACTGGGATCGGAGCCACACCACAATTAACAATGGCCCTGCTTAAAAAAAGCGCCAAGGTAGATATCATAGATGTCCCGTTTGGTGGTGGCGGGCCCGTGGAGCAGGCGTTGCTCGGCGGCCATGTGGATATGACTTTCGATGGCCTGGCAAGCGCGCGCTCGAAAATCGAGGCGGGCCAGTTTCGGCCCCTGGCAGTATCGGGTAAGCAGAGGGTTAAATGGATGCCTGATGTCCCCACTTTAGCTGAATCGGGTTTTCCCGGACTAGAAGTCGAAGCATGGTACGCGCTATTTGCACCCTCTAGTACACCGGATTCTATCCTTGAAAAATTACATCAGAGTGCCGATGAGGCTCTGACGGTCAACGATATCAAATTGCGAATCGAACAATTGGGCATGGATCCTGCGCCGCCGCAAAACTTGCAAGAACTTTCGTCCTTCTCAGGAGCTGAAATCGGAAGATGGGCAAATTTTGTAAAGATTACTGGCCTCAAGGTTCATGACTGATAGTAAGGTGTATGTAAAGGCGATCTGGAACACCTCGCGTAACAAGCTCGACATTTTTAGATTTTAGGCGAAGTAAAAGGTGCGTGAAATGTGACGTTTGTAGGGTGTATGAGCAACCGTTTCAGTAGCATTGAAATCATTTTCCGGGGTTTGAACCCGAAGCGTGTAGTAATCACAAATTTCTTGGCTCGTAAGCGCCCGGCCTGACGCCGGCGAGCCTTACGAAGCGGGCTACCAGCGATGCGGCAACAGCGTGTTGAGCTAGTTGTTTTTCTGAGTCGGGGAGCGGATCAGCATATCCTTCAAATAGGTCATACCTTGAAATGTCGAGGCTTACCTACCGAACCTGGCAAATTACTGCAGCACTCCTGCATCTTGTCGCCTCTATCCGATTAAGACAAGAGATGGACTTTGTGCGGCGCAACAATCGCATTAGTTTCTCCTCCGACATCTCTGTTTGGGCGGCAGGATGCTGGCGCCGGCGGTTCTATAGGCACCCTGCGCGGGTACCTTGCGCGCGTGCTGATTGTCTTTTCCTCGTTGGTGTCCACGGCGGTCTCCTCGCAAAAGATCCCATGCATACAATCACAGGCGAAGCGAATTTGGTACTTGTCCAACTTTAGGCAGTACTCGCTCCAGCTCGGGCTGATAAGCATGCAATACGCAGACCGCGTTTTCAGCGTTGTTTCCGATTTAGTTTTCAGCGTTGTTCCCGATTTATTAAGCGACATAGGACGTGAAGCCTTTGATGTCGGCACAAATGTATAGCCAGTTGCCGTCGATGGTGCGCAGGTCTCGGCTGCCCTGGTACTTATGCTATTGAACAGTGGGTTATCGCGATAGAATTCGCGTCGGTCGATCGGATTCTTCTCCAGGCCGTCGCGCGATTCTTTCACGAGGCCTTCCATACGTCACGATCATTCAGCACGGGTTTCCAATGGCACCGACATGCTGAACGACAGATACGGGAGGGCTAAGCTGCTTGTTGCAGCGCATCAATAAAATTGAGTGCCGCTTGGCTCAGAATTTGTGTCTTGCGATGTATTACTCCCAATCGTTCGGTGGAGGTTTTGCCCGACATAGAAAGTGCCACCGATCCTTTCATGTTGGACTCAGAAGCACACGGGAAAGAACTACTGATACACGGACTCCGTTACGGGCCATAGCTAGGGCACAGTGGTTGACATGTAACGGGATGCACGAACAGGCTATTGAGTCCAAGGTCAGGTGCTGCTACGGATAGTTGCTGTGATTGCCGCTTACGGCGCGGCTTGTAATACCGAGCAAAAGAGACGTTAATGACGCAACGCACAACCTGCCGCGCTGATCCCGCACAATATCTTGTACGTTGCTGTAAGCCTGTTCGCTGTGTTCGAGCGAGCTTTGAATTTGCTGTTGCAATACCTCACCCGCGTCTGTCAGTCGACAACGATGAGTGCTTCGGTCAAAAGGAAAGTTCCGATATCCTTTTCCAACTCCTTAATGGGTGCCGAGAAGGAGGGTTGTGTGACAGCCATAGCTTCGGCGGCCTTGCCGAACGATGACTACGGCACCGCCAGCGCAACGCCTTGAATTGCCGATATTTTTGTTCATAGCCTATCTCTAATAATTTGCTTTAATTATCAATTTGACCATGGCTCTTGGATTTCGGTAGAGTCTTTTCTCACCAAGTAGGGTTTTTGCGCCGAGTTTATCAACGTGACGGCGTTAACGTTTTTGTAAACGGGCAAAACAGCCCAGTCATCCCAATAAATAGGTGCTGGCCGCACGGGCCAACAAGGAAAGAGCCACTATGGAATTTGAGATACGCAGGCTTTCATCAGGTATTGGGGCCGAAATCATCGGCGTAGACTTGAGTGCGGACATTGATGAAAAAACTTTCGCTCAGATCGAGAAGTGCTGGTTGGAAAATGTGATCCTACTTTTTCGCGGGCAAAAGCTGAATAACGAGCAGCATGTTCGTTTCAGCGCACGGTTCGGCAAGCTTGACGAGCACGACGACATCAAACGCTTGCGCGATCCCGATCATCACGAAATCCTGCCGGTGTTGAGCATCCCGGGGGAAAAGCGTCTGCGTGTCGGCGCGCAATGGCATTCAGACATGTCGCATTCTCTGTGCCCTCCAAAGGCGTCGCTGCTGCGATGCGAGGAGATTCCACCATTGGGAGGCGATACCATGTTCGGCAATATGTATCTTGCTTACGAGCGCCTCTCGGAATCAATGAAACGACTATTGGACGATCTTTGGTGTGTGCACGATATGACAATTGCCAAGCACAACATCGGCCAGTACAACGAGGTACGCAAACGCCAACCGCCAGTCGCTCAGCCTATCATCCGCATCCATCCCGAAACTGGAAAAAAGGGGCTCAATCGCGATTCCTGTGGAAAGGGCTCATGCCTGAGCGGAAGCATGCAGCCATGGATGGCGGGGTAGATGCCTGAGCTTGGCGCACAGCAGGTAGCTGATGGCGATCAGGTTGGCGTCGGTGCGATAGCCCTTGGCGCGGGCCTTGGCGGCCTGGATCTGGGCGTTGAAGGCCTCGACCTGGCCGTTGGACAGGCCGGTGTCGAAATGCCGCAGGATGCCCGTGAGGTGGTCGCGGAGGGTGGCGCCGAGCTTCTTGAAGGGCGTCAGCCGACACCGTCGTGCCCAAGAGACCCACTTTCGGAGCAGCGGTTCGGCGGTGGGGCGATCCGCTGCCGTCTCGTAGATGCGGCGCAGCGCCTCCTTGAGGCGCCAGGCGCGGGCGGTCTTCAGCGAGCTGCGCTGCAGCCAATGCATGGTGTGAATCTGCGCTGCGTTCCACCGGCGCGGGGCCTTGAGCGTGCCCCAGCGGCTGTGCTTGAGCTCCGGGTGGGACTTGACCTCGGCCCGCCGCACCTGATCCAGCGCCTTGTGGGCCAGCGCCACGACGTGGAAGGGGTCGAAGCTGATGGCGGCCTCCGGTGCGGCCGCCTTCGCCCCGGCCTGATAGGCGCCGGACAGGTCCATGCACCAGTCCGTGACCTGGCCGGCCTTGCCCCCGTGCGCCCTGAGGTCGTGTGTGAACCGCGTGAAGGTGGTCTTGTCGCGGCCCGGTGTGGCAAACAGCAGCCGGCGCCGGTCGAGATCATGAAACAGCGTGACGTAGCGCTGGCCTTTGCGGCTGGCGGTCTCGTCGACACCGACGCGCCGGACCTCGGCGAAGTTCTCCTTCGCCCGCGCGGTATCGACATGCCGGCGCAGGACGCGCCAGATACGGTCATCCGAGACGCCGACGAGCCGCGCCACATGGGCCACGGGCAGCGAAGCGCACATGGTGACGACAAAGGCTTCCATCAGCATCGAAAAGCCGGAGCCCTTGGCCGCCCACGGCACCGGTGCCTGCGGGGTCTTGCCGCACGCGCGGCAGGCCACGCGCGGCACGCGGCAATGGATGAACGCCTTGAACTGGAAGAAGTGCAGGTGCTGCCAGGTGCGCTCCACCCGGTCGTGCACCGGCTGGTCCGCCGCCCCACAGGCCGGACAGGCCAGGCGCGCGGCATCGCACGACACCTCGAAGTGGATCGCCCCCTCATCCGGACGAAACGACACGCCGTCCACCGCCCACGGCGGCGTCAGCCCCAAAGCCTGGGTGAAGAGTTGTTCTTGCATCCGACAAGGCTGACATCATCCGGCGCCCCGTTCCACACCAGACGCGATGGAGCCAAAAAAGGCGATCTACGTCAGTGAGTTCGCCTCGGCCAGCATTGTAGGCATGACCTTAGCGGAAGCACAGCCGATTTTGCGTTTTTTGTTCGAGCACAGTACGCAGCCGGAGTTCACCTACCGCCATAGTTGCCAGCCGGGTGACTTGATGATCTGGGATAACCGCTGCGCCATTCATCTCGCACTCGACGACTACGACCACGGCTACGCGCGCAGGCTCTATCGAACCACTATCCTCGGGACGCCTACGGGCCGCCTTGTTGACGAAAAAGACCTAGTCACCTAAGTTAAGGAACACTCATGACACATGAGTCTCTATTCTCCCCGGCGCGCGTCGCGGATCGTCTTGAGATCCAGGACTGCATGTACCGCTGGTGCCGGGCGGTCGATCGCCTTGATCTGGATGCTATCCGCGATGTTTTCCATCCTGATGCGACGGACGATCACGGCCCTTATACGGGCGATATCGAAGGCCTGATTGAGTGGATCGGCGTACGCCACCAGCCTATTCCTTTCTCGGTGCACATTGTGTCGAACATGTTGATCGAGTTTGCTGACACTGACATCGCGGTGGTTGAAAGCTACGTGCAGACGGTGCAGCACTATCCGGTGGAAGCCAAGTCGAGCCTAGCGGATCTGGCAGCGGGTTCCGAAGGCGAGGCCGGAAAGCCTTCGCAACTCTTCTCCTTTGCTCGCTACGTGGACCGCTTCGAGCGTCGTAATGGTGCATGGAAGATCATAAGGCGTACGCTGGTTCAAGGTCAAAAGCTGATCATGTCCCCTGAAATAGCGACGCCTCCGTCTAATTGGCCTCAGTCTCGTCGCGATCGCAACGATTTTGTTTATCAGGCTCGCTTCGAAGCGGGGCTAAAGTGAGGGCGCCAACCATCCTAGTTAGAGGCGCGTCGCTTCGAATTCCTTGGCCCTTCACGAGAGGGAAGATAGTGAACCGCGCGCATCGCGATCAAAGCGGCTGCTCAATTACTCCGAATTGGTCGTAACCGTCCCGCTACTATCCTCCAACTCGTGGGAAGATGCTGCGAGAGTCGCCCCGGCAATGGAGCCAGACGTAAAGGCGGTTCTGATCGATGACCGAGTGACTACTCACGCAGAATACGGAAGACATGCAATCGATATGAGCCTTTTCGATGCGGTTGGCTTGGACCGCGCGTACCGGACCGTGTGGTTCGTCCTGCATGAGCGCGGCGCGCTTGCCAATGAAGATAGAGCTCTGGCTTCCGGTGTTGGCGGCGGTCTTGGCCTTGCCTGCATCAACCTCGCACACACGTTCCGTGTGCAGGTGTTAGCTGGCATCTGCGGTGCAAAGACTTTGTCCCAAGTCGGGTCGTCTGGGACCGAGGTCCTCATAGATATCTTGGCCGTCTATGTACGCGATGAGGTCAATGCTTGTGTCCTTGCATCAACACAGAATCCTGGTGTCAGCCTGATCGGCAGTCAAGTGGGCGCGACGACGTATTTGACGCAGACATACGTGCACTCGTTTCGTCGTGTCAGACGGCTGTCGGTGGCTTTGCGCGCAACGACATTCCTCACGTCGAAATATCTTCGCGTTCGCCGAATTCTCTCAGGGCACTAGGTTCCTTTTGTCCGGCTATTCCGGCTGAGTCGTGCTGCCTGTGGAATTAAGCGATATGGTCCGACATTACTGAAAAGTCATCCTCAACCAGTAACTAGAACGAGCTGACGATGGAGCGAGACCTGAAACATTTGATCGCCATCGACGTTGGTGGAACTTTCACTGACCTGGCGTCCTTCAACCGCGAGACGGGTGAAGTTCGTTCAGCCAAGAGACTTACCAACTACGGAAATTTCTTCGAATCAATCGCCCAATGCCTCAAGGATGCCGGCGTACCGCTTGAAGAATCGCAGAGTTTCAAGCACGGTACCACGTTGGTGATTAATGCACTGCTCGAGCGCCGCGGCGCGCGCATTGCGTTGGTCACGACGCGCGGTCCCCCGCTGTCAGAATAGTTGGAACCTCAGTTGCTGTTAGAGTCCCAAACCATTGGGGGCAAAGAGAAGGTTCCGATGAAGTATTCCGCAGAACGCCGGGAAGCCATCCTGAAGAAGTTACTGGCCCCGCACAACCGCACGGTCTCCGACCTGGCACGCGAAGAAGGCATTTCCGAGGCCACGATCTATAACTGGCGCAAACAGGCCCGCGGCCAGGGCCGTTTGTTGCCAGACCAGGCGTCGGACAGCGAGGGCTGGAGCTCGCAGGACAAGTTCAACGCCGTGCTGGAAAGCGCTGCGCTGTCCGAAGTGGAGCTGGCCGAGTACTGCCGGCGCCGGGGACTGTATGCCGAGCAGTTGCGCCGCTGGCGAACGAGTTGCGAGCAGGCCAACGCGCAGAGCCAGAGCGCCGCCCGGCAGGAGGCCGACGCGCTCAAGGCTGAACGTCGCCGCACGCGCGATTTGGAGCGCGAGCTGCGCCGCAAGAACGCCGCGCTGGCTGAGACGGCAGCATTGCTGACCTTGCGAAAAAAAGCCCGGGCGATCTGGGGGGACGAGGAAGAATGACCAATGCCCAGGATCGCCGTCAAGCTGTAGCGTTGGTCGATGAGGCTCGCCAGGCCGGTGCACGCTTGCAGAGCGCATGCATCGAACTCGGTATCGGCTTGAACACTTATCGTCGCTGGGCGACGGGCGATGAGGACAGACGCCCGCACGCCATACATGCCACGCCATCGCATGCACTGACAGACGCCGAGCGCCAGGCCGTGCTGCAGGCCTGCCACCGTCCCGAGTTCGCCAGCCTGCCGCCGGCGCAGATCGTGGTACGGCTGCTCGATGAAGAGGGCCGGTACCTGGCGTCGGAGTCGACCTTCTATCGCGTGCTGCGCCAAGCCGATGAGCAGCACCGCCGTGGCCGGGCGCGCGCGCCACGTCACGCTGGAGCACCACGGCGCCACTGTGCCGACGCACCCAACCAGCTCTGGAGCTGGGACGTCACGTACCTGCATACGCGTATCCGCGGCCGGTTCTATTACCTGTATCTGATCCTGGACATCTACAGCCGGAAAATCGTCGGGGCCGAGGTGTTTGAATCGGAGAACATGGCCAACAGTGCCACCATCATCCAGCGCGCCGTGCTGCGCGAGCAGTGTCAGCACCGACCCCTGGTATTGCATGCCGATAATGGTAGCGCCATGAAAGGCTCGACCTTGCAGGTCACGCTCGAGAAGCTGGGCATTACCGCCTCGCACAGCCGACCCCAGGTATCCAACGACAACGCGTATTCCGAGGCCCTGTTCCGCACCTGCAAGTACCGGCCCGGTTACCCGATCGACGGCTTTGCAAGCGTGCAGGCCGCACGCCTGTGGGTGCATCAGTTCATCCACTGGTACAACCATGAGCATCGCCACAGCGCCATTCGCTACTTGGCTCCGGCGCAGCGTCATGCGGGCCTGGATGCCCCCATTCTGCAAGCCCGACAGCGCCTGTACCAACAAGCCAGGCAACGCCACCCAGCACGATGGTCGGGAAAACTACGCAACTGGCAGCCCATCGGCAGCGTCTGGCTCAACCCCGAGCCGGATCAACATGAGCAAGACACCGATCCAGTATTAGAGGCCGCATGAATCAGGTTCCAACTGCCTTGACAGACGCCGAATGAGTAGACACATCAATAACGGAGAAAAGTAAACCCCCGCGATGTCGACTTCGCCGATCATTCTGCATACCTCCACGGAGGAGATTTTTCAAACAATGCGAGGCGTAGTCCAACCAAACCTCTCACTAACGCGTCCGGTGCTCGGCTTCCCGCCTTGCACGTGGCAGTTAGCGCATCGTCGATACGGTTGAGCAAAGTATGCGAACCACGGTCCATGAGTTCCAAGCGAGCCTCGGTTAGCAGCGACTCGCTAGCTTCGCGAAGTTCATCAGTCAAACTGGCACATGTCTGGCGAATAGTCCCAATCGCTATGCCGGCCCGCAGCCAAGATAATAGGTTGGTACTTTGGTCATTGTGCGCGGGGTGCCTACTAGTAATACTGGATATGCGATCCAGCGATCGATTTCCATAGCCTTCCAGAGCACGGGGATTCGCCTGTTGCGTCAGAACTGCAATGTCACGGCGCTCCTGCCGGCGCAAACGGTCGGCCGTGTGCGAAGCCCCCATCTTCCTGACTATATGGATACATAGCGAGCCAGTATAAATTCCAATTAGGGTCGAAGAGCTTGCGTCAAGGAAAGTACCAAAGTCCAGCGGCGTATAGACTGCCTGCAAATTTATGTTGCTCAAACCGATTCCCAACAGCAAGATGAATCGCCCCGGTTTTCGCGGAGGCTGTTTGGTTAAAGTAAAACGGCCTCACCGGCGGATGTGCCGAGTTGGTTGTAGTAGTTTGCCTCAGCCTCAGCCGGCGGGATATAGCCGATGGATGAGTGCAGGCGTTGATGGTTGAACCAGGCAACCCATTCCAAGGTTGCCAGCTCGACAGATTCCCTGGTTTTCCAGGGTGCGCGACGGTGAATTAGTTCAGCCTTGTACAAGCCGTTGATGGTCTCGGCCAAGGCGTTGTCGTAACTGTCACCACGGCTACCCACGGACGGCTCGATGCCCGCTTCGGCCAGGCGCTCGCTATAGCGGATACTGACGTATTGCGACCCTCTGTCGGAGTGATGGGTTAGAGAACCATCGTTGCCGGGCTGACGGGCATATAGAGCCTGCTCCAGCGCATCAAGCACGAAGTCCGTCGTCATCGACTTGCTCACTCGCCAGCCGACGATGCGCCGGGCGTAGACGTCGATGACGAAGGCCACGTACAGCCAACCCTGCCAGGTCGAGACGTAGGTGAAGTCCGAGACCCAGAGCTGATTGGGGCGATCGGCCCGGAACTGCCGGTTGACCCGATCCACTGGACGGCTGGCCGCATCATCAGCGATGGTCGTTCGCAGCCGCTTGCCGCGCCGCACGCCTTGCAGGCCCTGAGCGCGCATCAGCCGTTCGACCGTACAACGGGCCACCCTCACGCCTTCGCGGTTCAACTGCCGCCAGACCTTGTCGGCGCCGTAGACGCGATAGTTCTCCTGCCAGACTCGCTGGACGTGTGGCATGAGCCGTTCGTCGCGGCGGGCACGGTCGCTGCGCCGCGCCGGATCGCGCAGCCGCGCAGCATGGCGCCGATAGGCCGACGAGGCAACCTGCAACACCTTGCAGATCGGCTCGACCCCGTAAACCTCCCGGTGCCGGTCGATGTAGGTGTTTACGACTTCAGTTTGCGGTCGAGCTCCGCCTGCGCGAAAAAAGCGCTGGCCGTGCGCAGGATGTCGTTGGCCCGGCGCAGTTCACGAACCTCACGCTCCAGGGTCTTGATGCGTTCTCGCTCGCTGGTGGTGACGCCTTCGCGCTGCCCGCTGTCGACTTCGTGGCGCTTGACCCAGGTCAGCAGCGTCTGCGCCGAGCAGCCGATCTTAGGCGCGATGGACTCGACCGCCACCCACAGCGACGGGTACTCGCTGCGGGACTCCTGCACCAGGCGCACGGCGCGCTCGCGCACTTCCGGGGAAAACTTGTTCGCGTTGTTCTTGCTCATGGCTCGCATTCTCTCAAGAGTAGGAGCCTCCGCAAAACCCGGGGCGATTCAAGATGGCTAAGGGGTTAGAGGCTGCCCAAGCGCCCAGTGGCAACATGACGAGAGCCATGACCAAGACAAAGCTAGGAAAGTCCTGTGCAAAGGGCAGCAGTCCATAGCTCAACCCGGCTCCCATCAGGAGCGCCATAATTCCGAACTTGAGAAAAGTGAAAATTGCTTTTCCTGCCTCATCGGCGCCGCCAAAAAACGCCAATGCCACTGTTCCCATCAACAGAGCGTTCGGCCCCTGACTCCACCCCGTTACCCACCACAATGTGCAGAGAACCGTATAGCCCAGCAAAATACCTGCGGAAACGCGTAGCGCGACATCGAAGTCAGGCCATAATGGAAACGCTCTGGTCTGCCATACTTGATTGGCCAAGTTCGGTTCCAGTGGTGTGCGCGACTCCAGCGCGGCATATATGCGGCGCACCTCTGACCACAAGCGCAATATGTCTGAAACTAGTTCAATAAAGTTATCCTGAAGTAGGCGATCCCACGGATGGCTTGAATGGGCTTCAACCAACAGCGAGTTATGGCCCTGTTCGAGAAACTCAGAATCGGCAATTTGCCCAGCTTTCGCTCTTTGAGCAACCTCCTGTTTCCATGTGGCGAGCGCGCCCGGCCATCCCCCAGGGTGGTTGGCTGAATAGGATTCTATAGCGGAAAGCATCGGAACCATCCGCAACAAACGTCTTTGAATCGCGAAGACGCTGTGGCGCTCCCATTTGGCTCAATCGCGATTCCTGTGGAAAGGGCTCATGCCTGAGCGGAAGCATGCAGCCATGGATGGCGGGGTAGATGCCTGAGCTTGGCGCACAGCAGGTAGCTGATGGCGATCAGGTTGGCGTCGGTGCGATAGCCCTTGGCGCGGGCCTTGGCGGCCTGGATCTGGGCGTTGAAGGCCTCGACCTGGCCGTTGGACAGGCCGGTGTCGAAATGCCGCAGGATGCCCGTGAGGTGGTCGCGGAGGGTGGCGCCGAGCTTCTTGAAGGGCGTCAGCCGACACCGTCGTGCCCAAGAGACCCACTTTCGGAGCAGCGGTTCGGCGGTGGGGCGATCCGCTGCCGTCTCGTAGATGCGGCGCAGCGCCTCCTTGAGGCGCCAGGCGCGGGCGGTCTTCAGCGAGCTGCGCTGCAGCCAATGCATGGTGTGAATCTGCGCTGCGTTCCACCGGCGCGGGGCCTTGAGCGTGCCCCAGCGGCTGTGCTTGAGCTCCGGGTGGGACTTGACCTCGGCCCGCCGCACCTGATCCAGCGCCTTGTGGGCCAGCGCCACGACGTGGAAGGGGTCGAAGCTGATGGCGGCCTCCGGTGCGGCCGCCTTCGCCCCGGCCTGATAGGCGCCGGACAGGTCCATGCACCAGTCCGTGACCTGGCCGGCCTTGCCCCCGTGCGCCCTGAGGTCGTGTGTGAACCGCGTGAAGGTGGTCTTGTCGCGGCCCGGTGTGGCAAACAGCAGCCGGCGCCGGTCGAGATCATGAAACAGCGTGACGTAGCGCTGGCCTTTGCGGCTGGCGGTCTCGTCGACACCGACGCGCCGGACCTCGGCGAAGTTCTCCTTCGCCCGCGCGGTATCGACATGCCGGCGCAGGACGCGCCAGATACGGTCATCCGAGACGCCGACGAGCCGCGCCACATGGGCCACGGGCAGCGAAGCGCACATGGTGACGACAAAGGCTTCCATCAGCATCGAAAAGCCGGAGCCCTTGGCCGCCCACGGCACCGGTGCCTGCGGGGTCTTGCCGCACGCGCGGCAGGCCACGCGCGGCACGCGGCAATGGATGAACGCCTTGAACTGGAAGAAGTGCAGGTGCTGCCAGGTGCGCTCCACCCGGTCGTGCACCGGCTGGTCCGCCGCCCCACAGGCCGGACAGGCCAGGCGCGCGGCATCGCACGACACCTCGAAGTGGATCGCCCCCTCATCCGGACGAAACGACACGCCGTCCACCGCCCACGGCGGCGTCAGCCCCAAAGCCTGGGTGAAGAGTTGTTCTTGCATCCGACAAGGCTGACATCATCCGGCGCCCCGTTCCACACCAGACGCGATGGAGCCATATATCGGCACTTCGAGCCAACGCGCCGGATCGCCTAGGTATACGTGCCGTGTTTGTACCGGGATATCGGCTGAACTTGGCGTGTCTGGGACAAGTCTTTGAGCGCTAACGGCCGGTTGCAATGAAGGAGTGGGTGTGCCGGCAGAAGCCGTGGCGACGAGTACAACGAACTCTGCCGGCGACCGTGGGCTGGCTTGCCCAAAACGTCGCGTGTAAAGTGCCTCGAAGCGTTGGCGTAGGGTCGCAACGTCCTGTGCCGGATCGATAGGCATACGCAGCGAATGCATTTGGCCGCGATAGCGCAGTTCGGCACTATAGCTGATATCCGGCGACAGTTCGGTACACCGATCCCCCAGCCCCGCCTTGGCTTCCTCTTGTAGAGCCTCACAGGTACTTCGAAGTCGCGGCATCACCTCATCTTCGAGTGGCTCGAGGAAGGTGCAGGTCGCATCGTTACGCATGTCGGCGAAGAGCATGCCGAAAGCCGCAAACACGCCCGCGCGTGGCGGAACGACAATATGGGGAATGCCGATCTCTCTGGCTAGTTCCGATGCGTGCAATGGACCACCGCCGCCGTAGGCCAGCAAAGTGAAATCGCGCGGATCTTCACCGCGCTCGACCGTGACTTTTCGAATAGCCCCTGCCATCTTCACCGAAGATACCGTCAAAACGCCAGCCGCGAGTGGCGCCAAATCGTAATCGGTATCGTTTTCCTGACCGTTTACCTCATCGCGGCAGTTCGTCGCCCGGCGCAACGGCTGTACCAGGCGTTCATGCATCGTGGCTTCGATCGCCTGAGCGTCCAGATGCATGCCGTCCCCGAGGAAATTCTCCGGGTCAATCCGCCCAAGCACCACATTCGCGTCAGTAACTGTGGGTTCTATACCGCCACGCCCATAAGCGACAGGCCCCGGTCGAGATCCTGCACTTCGCGGACCGACGTGCATACGGCCCAGTTCATCGACAAAAGCGATTGATCCACCACCTGCACCGACTTCGACAATGTCGATGATGCTGCTTCGTATCGGCATTCCGCGCTCATAACCTCCTATCCAGAACGTGGAACTTACATCGAAACCGCCGTCCTTAATCAGCGCGCATTTTGCTGTGGTGCCGCCGATGTCGAGCGCGACCACATTAGCCAGCCCAAGTGCCCTAGCGTAAGCAGCCGCACCAACTAGGCCGCCAACCGGACCGGACTCGACCAGCCGTATCGGCTGGCGAGCTGCCTGCGCCAGCGAGATTGCCCCACCCCCAGAGCCCATGAAAAAGCTCCTGCCGGAAAATCCGCCCGCCTGCAGTGCTGCCTCGAGCGCATGGGCATAGCGTCCCATCTGCGGCCCGACAAAAGCATTAGCGCAGGCGGTGCACGCCCGTTCATACTCATACCATTCCCGTGTGAGATCGGTCCCCGTGCATACGTAGACTTCTGGTAGCCGTTCGATGATCCACTGCGCAACTTCGCGCTCATGGGCGTCGTTGGCGTAGGCGTTGATAAAGCAGATGGCGACCGCCTCCACGCCGAGGGTGCGCAACTGTTCGATTAGCGCATCGAGCGCTTGCGGCTCGGGCGCTTTGAGGACAGTACCGTTGGCTGCCATGCGTTCATCGCATTCGAGCCTAAGTTCACGTGGTACGAGCGGCTCTTCGGGTCGGTATTGTAGGTCAAATTGCAAGGGCCGGTTTCCTCGTGCTATTTCGACAATGTCGCGAAAACCGCGGCGTCTGTCAAGGCAGTTGGAACCTGATTCATGCGGCCTCTAATACTGGATCGGTGTCTTGCTCATGTTGATCCGGCTCGGGGTTGAGCCAGACGCTGCCGATGGGCTGCCAGTTGCGTAGTTTTCCCGACCATCGTGCTGGGTGGCGTTGCCTGGCTTGTTGGTACAGGCGCTGTCGGGCTTGCAGAATGGGGGCATCCAGGCCCGCATGACGCTGCGCCGGAGCCAAGTAGCGAATGGCGCTGTGGCGATGCTCATGGTTGTACCAGTGGATGAACTGATGCACCCACAGGCGTGCGGCCTGCACGCTTGCAAAGCCGTCGATCGGGTAACCGGGCCGGTACTTGCAGGTGCGGAACAGGGCCTCGGAATACGCGTTGTCGTTGGATACCTGGGGTCGGCTGTGCGAGGCGGTAATGCCCAGCTTCTCGAGCGTGACCTGCAAGGTCGAGCCTTTCATGGCGCTACCATTATCGGCATGCAATACCAGGGGTCGGTGCTGACACTGCTCGCGCAGCACGGCGCGCTGGATGATGGTGGCACTGTTGGCCATGTTCTCCGATTCAAACACCTCGGCCCCGACGATTTTCCGGCTGTAGATGTCCAGGATCAGATACAGGTAATAGAACCGGCCGCGGATACGCGTATGCAGGTACGTGACGTCCCAGCTCCAGAGCTGGTTGGGTGCGTCGGCACAGTGGCGCCGTGGTGCTCCAGCGTGACGTGGCGCGCGCGCCCGGCCACGGCGGTGCTGCTCATCGGCTTGGCGCAGCACGCGATAGAAGGTCGACTCCGACGCCAGGTACCGGCCCTCTTCATCGAGCAGCCGTACCACGATCTGCGCCGGCGGCAGGCTGGCGAACTCGGGACGGTGGCAGGCCTGCAGCACGGCCTGGCGCTCGGCGTCTGTCAGTGCATGCGATGGCGTGGCATGTATGGCGTGCGGGCGTCTGTCCTCATCGCCCGTCGCCCAGCGACGATAAGTGTTCAAGCCGATACCGAGTTCGATGCATGCGCTCTGCAAGCGTGCACCGGCCTGGCGAGCCTCATCGACCAACGCTACAGCTTGACGGCGATCCTGGGCATTGGTCATTCTTCCTCGTCCCCCCAGATCGCCCGGGCTTTTTTTCGCAAGGTCAGCAATGCTGCCGTCTCAGCCAGCGCGGCGTTCTTGCGGCGCAGCTCGCGCTCCAAATCGCGCGTGCGGCGACGTTCAGCCTTGAGCGCGTCGGCCTCCTGCCGGGCGGCGCTCTGGCTCTGCGCGTTGGCCTGCTCGCAACTCGTTCGCCAGCGGCGCAACTGCTCGGCATACAGTCCCCGGCGCCGGCAGTACTCGGCCAGCTCCACTTCGGACAGCGCAGCGCTTTCCAGCACGGCGTTGAACTTGTCCTGCGAGCTCCAGCCCTCGCTGTCCGACGCCTGGTCTGGCAACAAACGGCCCTGGCCGCGGGCCTGTTTGCGCCAGTTATAGATCGTGGCCTCGGAAATGCCTTCTTCGCGTGCCAGGTCGGAGACCGTGCGGTTGTGCGGGGCCAGTAACTTCTTCAGGATGGCTTCCCGGCGTTCTGCGGAATACTTCATCGGAACCTTCTCTTTGCCCCCAATGGTTTGGGACTCTAACAGCAACTGAGGTTCCAACTATTCTGACAGCGGGGGCGTGCGGGCGTCTGTCCTCATCGCCCGTCGCCCAGCGACGATAAGTGTTCAAGCCGATACCGAGTTCGATGCATGCGCTCTGCAAGCGTGCACCGGCCTGGCGAGCCTCATCGACCAACGCTACAGCTTGACGGCGATCCTGGGCATTGGTCATTCTTCCTCGTCCCCCCAGATCGCCCGGGCTTTTTTTCGCAAGGTCAGCAATGCTGCCGTCTCAGCCAGCGCGGCGTTCTTGCGGCGCAGCTCGCGCTCCAAATCGCGCGTGCGGCGACGTTCAGCCTTGAGCGCGTCGGCCTCCTGCCGGGCGGCGCTCTGGCTCTGCGCGTTGGCCTGCTCGCAACTCGTTCGCCAGCGGCGCAACTGCTCGGCATACAGTCCCCGGCGCCGGCAGTACTCGGCCAGCTCCACTTCGGACAGCGCAGCGCTTTCCAGCACGGCGTTGAACTTGTCCTGCGAGCTCCAGCCCTCGCTGTCCGACGCCTGGTCTGGCAACAAACGGCCCTGGCCGCGGGCCTGTTTGCGCCAGTTATAGATCGTGGCCTCGGAAATGCCTTCTTCGCGTGCCAGGTCGGAGACCGTGCGGTTGTGCGGGGCCAGTAACTTCTTCAGGATGGCTTCCCGGCGTTCTGCGGAATACTTCATCGGAACCTTCTCTTTGCCCCCAATGGTTTGGGACTCTAACAGCAACTGAGGTTCCAACTATTCTGACAGCGGGGGAGGGTAAGAGGCGGGAACATAATTGACCGAAGAGTAAAATTCATGTTCAATAGGTAAAACGATCTTCCAATAAGTCGAAAATTGGTGAGAAAAGTGCTCCGGAAAGCCCGGCAGCATATGGCACGCATTGATCACTACAACAAGGCGCCGCAAGGCTCCATTCAAGGAGATATGATGTCCGATACTTCCGCAGTCTTCCTGAGCGAACAGGAAGTCATGATCCGCGATTCCGCCAGAAAGGTGGCCAACGAAGTCGTCGCAACGACCGCGGCCGCGCGCGATCAGTCGCAAGCTTGGCCACATGACGAGCTGAAATCTGTGGGTGAACTCGGCTTTATGGGTATGTTGGTGCCAGACGAGTATGGCGGGTCGGGCGCAAGCTTTGTCGAATACTGTCTGGCCATTGAAGAGTTCGCGGCGGCGGATGCTGGATTTGCGACTATCGTTCATGTCCACAACAGTCTGGGTCTGACGCTGATGTGGTCGGCTAGCGAAGAACAGAAGCGTAAATACTTGCCAAAGCTTGCCAGCGGTGAGCACATTGGCGCCTTCTTGCTTACCGAGCCTCACGCCGGATCCGACACCGCGGCATTTCGCACCTCCGCGCGACGAGATGGCACTGAATACGTCCTGAACGGCAGCAAGCAATTCATTTCGAACGGCAGCGAGGCAGGCTTGGCGATCGTGCTTGCGGTCACCGATCCAACCGCCGGCAAGCGCGGAAAAAGCTTGTTCCTAGTCGACCCGAAGCAGCCCGGATACGAGGTCGCACGTGTCGAAAGTAAATATGGTCAACACACCGCACATCTCGCGCAGATCGAATTGAAGGATTGTCGCGTCCCAGCCGGAAATCTCATTGGTGCCGAAGGCGCAGGCTATCAGCAAACGATGGCATTACTGTCGCACGGCCGTGTCGCCATTGCGGCGCAGGCCGTTGGGGTCGCTCGTGCCGCGCTGGAGGCGGCCTTGCGGTACGCCAAGGACCGGGAAGCGTATGGCGCCCCGATCATCAACTTGCAGGCGGTCAGCTTCGACTTGGCAGACATGGCGATGCATGTAGAGATTGCCCATCAGTATGTGTTGCATGCCGCACGCTTGGTCGATGCGAACGTTCCATGCGCGAAGGAAGCGTCGATGGCGAAGCTGTTCGCTAGCGAGATGGCGGAGAAGGTGTGCTCTACCGCGCTACAACTCCATGGTGGGTACGGCTACCTCAAAGATTTCCCGGTCGAACGCTATTGCCGGGACGTCCGTGTCTGCAAGATCTATGAAGGCACGAGCCATATTCAGAAGCTCATCATTGCGCGTAGTCTGGCCTAGGAATAACGCCGGGCGGATGTAATAAGGCCGGCGTATCGTGAGGAGTCCGCCATGAACACTGAAGACGAAGGTAGCACAGCTGCCAAGCTTGGCCTGACATATCCGTGCGGAGAGGTTCCAGAGGCGGGAACCGCCAGGGAAATCGCGCAGGGGGTGCAGTGGATACGCATGCCCCTGCCGTTCCAACTCGACCATATCAACATGTGGGCAATCCGTGATGGGGCCGGCTGGTCGCTGGTGGATACCGGCATCTGGTCGCCCGATACGGCGGCGGCTTGGCGCCGGTTGTTTTCCGGTGTGCTCGGGGATCCTGTGACGCGCGTCTTCGTCACCCATATGCATCCCGACCATATCGGCATGGCGGGCTGGCTGACCCGGAAGTTTGGCTGCAAGCTATGGATCAGTCGCCTGGAGTACCTGAGCTGTCGCGTGCTAGGCGCCGATACCGGTCGTGAAGCGCCGGAGGACGCCGTGCAATTCTATCGTCGGGCCGGCTGGAATGACGAAGACATCGAAAACTACCGTACGCGGTTCGGCGCCTTCGGCAAGATGATCTATGCTTTGCCCGACAGTTATCGGCGCCTGCGGGATGGCGAAGAGCTTTATATCGGCGGACGGCTCTGGCGCGTCGTGGTGGGCACGGGGCATTCGCCAGAGCATGTTTGCCTGTACTGCCCTGAGCTAAAGCAGCTGATCTCGGGCGACCAGATATTGCCCCGCATATCATCCAACGTCTCGGTATTTCCCACCGAGCCGGAAGCTAACCCACTCTCAGACTGGCTGGATTCGCTTGAAAAACTGAGGCGCGAAGTCCCGGACGACGTACTGGTGCTTCCTTCACATAATGAGCCGTTTCATGGCTTGCATCATCGGATCGACTCTCTTTTGCAGAGCCAGCAGCGCGCGCTCGAGCGGCTGCGGAAAGCTCTGTGCGAACCGCGGCGTGTGATCGACGTATACGGGGCACTGTTCGCCCGGGCTATCACCTCGGACCACCATTTGATGAGCATGGCGACGGGAGAAAGTTTGGCCCATCTCAACTATCTCGTAGCCCGAGGTGAAGCTTCGGTGCGAATCGGAGACGACGGCTGCGCCTGGTATCAGATGACCGCCGCCTAACAGCGATTCGCTAAGTACCGCTCTTGCGATCTACCACTAGTACGGTTTCCGCCGCCAGGGCATCGGCCGCTAGCCATTCGAAGTGATCGGGCTTGAGCCGGGACAGGGTCTGGAATTCCTGGGCCACCGTCTGCGCCAACGAATCCTGTCGTGCCGAGGGTTCGACCGCCAGGCGTAGTGTGACTTCCTCGCGGTTGCCGGGGCAGGTGATCACCGCCTGAGCGGCGCGCACTCCAGGAATGCGGATGGCCAACTCCTCCAGTTGCCGAGGATAAATGAAAATTTCCCTGGCCTTGACCGCCTGCCCGACCCGGCCCTGTATTTGGCCGATCCTGCTAACACATCCGTCATCACCGGTTTCGAGGGCGCAAGCGACGTCGCCGGTGCCGAAGCGAATCAGTGGCCAACCGGGCGAAAGCGTGGTAACGACGATTTGGCCCGGCGTGCCCGCAGCGACTGGCAAGCCGGTGACTGGGTCGCAAATCTGCACCAGACGGTCTTCGTGGATTGCATAACCTTCTTGGCCCTTCTGTTCGTAGCCAATCAATCCAAAATCGCCGGTGGCGTAGGTGGAGAAGGTTCGCATGCCATAGCGCTCCTCGAGGCGGCGGCGCTTGCCCATCCAATCTCCCATCTCGCCGCCCAGTAGAGCAGAGCGCACTTTCCAAGCTCGCGGCAGCTCGTGACCGAGGCCCTCCAGTGTCTCGACCAAGGTCATGAAAAAAGCGGTGGAAGCGCAGATGCAGGTGACACCCAAGTCGAGCACAATCTTCGCCTGCAATTCGGCGCCGCCAGTCCCGGCAGGAATGACGGTGGCGCCGCAGGCGACAATGCCCCGGTCAAGCAGAAGGCCGGCGGGAACGAGGTGATAGGACCAGGTGTTCAGAACGCGGTCGCCCGGCCCTACACCGGCAGCCTGAAACACCCGTGCAAAACCATGTCCATCCCGGTCGGAGCGCAGGTGCGGTTCGTTCAGGGGGCCGGGCGAGACAAAGATGTGCGCGATATCCTCTTCCCGAGCGGCGAGGAACCCGCCGAACGGCGGATGTGATTGCTGAAGCGCTAGCAGTTCGTCCTTGCTGGTGACCGGCAGACGTGTCAGATCCTGGGCGGTGCGCAGGTCGGCTGGCGTCATCCCGGCTCTTTCATAGATTGCCCGTATGGCCGGTGCCATCTGCCAAGCGGTTTCCTGCGTGGCACGCAGGCGGGCGAAGCGGTCGAGGGGTGTCATGGTCTCTCTCCTCACAAACAGGCGTTCCTAGCGACCGGTGAACACCGGCGCTCTTTTCTCGTTGAATGCGGCCAGGCCTTCCTTCATGTCCGCGCTATGGGCATGCACCTCGGAAGCCAGCAGTTCTAGCCGCAAGGCCGATTCGATCGGCTGGGCCAGTCCATCATCAACCAGTGCCTTCATTCGGCGCAAGCCAAGAGGGCTCTTCCGGGCTAACGTGGCGACCAGCTCGCCGGTAGCGGAAAGCAGCTCCGCATCTTCCACCACCTTGTTTACCAGGCCGGCGGCCAGCAATTCCTCGGCCGGCAGGAATTCTCCCGTATAGAGCAGATACTTCGCACGACTCGGTCCTATCTTTCGCGGCAGTCGTACCGATCCGCCGCCGCCCGGAAGCAAGCCGTAGTTGGCGTGCGCGTCGCCCAGCTTGGCCGAGCGGGCCGCGATGACCAAATCACAGCACAGTACCAGCTCGAGGCCGCCGGCTAGCGCCAAGCCGTTGATTGCGGCAATGACCGGCATCGGAAAGCTCTCCACGCGGTTCATGAGGGCCAGTACCTCGCTCAGGAAGTGCCGTGTTCCATTGTCGGTGTCGCCGACCTGGCTTTGCACGTACTTCAAATCGGCGCCGGCGCAAAAAGCGCGTCCATTGCCGGTCAGTACCACGGCACGTACGCCGTCAGTGTTCTGCGCCTGATCCAAGGCTCGGGAAATTCCGGCCAGCACCCGTGGCGTCAATGAGTTCATTGCTTCAGGACGGTTTAGGGTAATCCACATGGCGCCGTCGCGCACCTCGGAAATGATCTCTTCCTCATTCATGGGCTGTCTCCTCTGGTTTGGATTGAGTGTCTTATCTTGAACTATTTTCTTCCAATTGGAAAGTCAAATAATTATGTGGTAATTTATCTTACCAGTCGGTAGAATCAAAACTCGAATTCTCTACCGTGCTGTGGAGTTCACAAGTTCGGATCGGTGGCTTTTTTGTTTCGCATGAGAGGAAAGCAATGATTCTCCCGCTTGAAGGCATACGTATTCTTACCCTGGCCGAACAGTATCCCGGGCCGTTCGCCACTCTGGTGGCTGCCGATCTCGGCGCCGAGGTAATCATCGTTGAACGAAGCTCCGGAGACCCGGCGCGCCAATATCCTGGCTTTCACGCGTCACTGAACCGGAACAAGAAGTCGGTGGTGCTGGATCTGAAGACGGAACAGGGCAAGGAAAGTCTGCGTAGTCTGATACGTGACGCCGACGTCCTGATGGAGGGATATCGGCCCGGGACTATGGCTCGCCTCGGATTCGATTACGCCGCCACAGCCACAATCAATCCACGCATTGTCTATCTGTCGATCTCGGGATTCGGGCAAACCGGCCCTTACCGCGATCGGCCGGCACACGACTTGTCATATCAGGCGCTGGCCGGCCTCCTGTCTCGCCAGGCGAAAACCGGCCGAATCGAAGCACCGCCGGACCTTGCAATCGGCGACCTGTCATCCGCAATATTCGCATTGACCGGCATGCTGTCGGCCCTGCTGCGCCGCGAGCGCACCGGCCAGGGTGCATATATTGACGTTTCCATGACTGACTGCTTGGTTTCATTGATGACCGCCATGCTGGCGCCGCGCATGAACGGCATGAATGAGGGTTTCGTCAACGATGAGCCAGGTTACGGCACGTTCGAATGCGCGGATGGAAAGTTACTGACGCTGTCAATCGCGCATGAGGACTGGTTCTGGCAACCGCTGTGCCCGCTGTTGGGTATGGACGACGTGGCCGCGTTGCGGCATCCAGAGCGCGTCGCCGAGCAGACCGTATTGCGAGCGCGAATCACAGCCGCTTTGAAGCACCGATCGCGAGAAGAATGGGGCGCCGAGCTAGACCGGGCCGGCATTCCGTGGGGAGCGGTCAATTCCCTGGAGGAAGTGGTCGCCGACGAGCATTTCCGGCATCGCGGCATGTTCAGGCAAGTGGCGCGTAACGACGGCGGTTCTTCTTGGCACGTGGCACAGCCGTTGGTATTCGGAGGCTTCCACCCGGGGCCGCTGACCGACGTTTCTCCCTTGGGCGCGGACACGGATGCCGTGCTGGCCAATCACAAAAGATAACTCATAAGTTAATACTAATTACCCGTTAGGTATGTTATTTACTCTGCGGTAAAAAATGTGTATGGTGTCTGCAAGGCCGTTGTGCAGACAAAGAAAACAATCTGGATGATGGAGGAGTGACACATGGAACAGATTTATGTGGTGGGCGTTGGCATGACGCCGTTTGGACGCCACCTGGATGTCAGCATGAAGGCCCTGACCCGACAGGCGGTCGAAGCGGCGTTGGCCGATGCGGGACTTGGCAAGGAGGCGCTGGAAGCGGCTTTTTTCGCCAATGCGTCGCAGGGCCACATGGAAGGCCAACACATGATTCGCGGTCAGGTGGCACTGCGCGCGATGGGGTTGGGTGGCATCCCGGTTGTCAACGTAGAGAATGCTTGCGCCAGCGGAAGCAGCGCTTTCACTCTTGCGGTTAACCACCTGCGCGCCGGAGCCGCCGATGTGGCGCTGGCAGTCGGCACTGAAAAGATGTACTCAGCGGACCGCGACCGCATGTTCTCGGTGTTTGACAGCGCCTGGGACGTGCACGAGGCCGAGCAGATCCGCGAGCGCTTGCTGCAACTTGGTGCGGGTGTCGCGGTCCCAGAGGGGAGCGTCTCGTCCAAGCCGTACAGCGTTTTCATGGATGTGTATGCTGCGTTCTCCCGCGCGCACATGAAGCGCTTTGGCACAACGCAAAGACAGCTTGCCGCGGTGTCAGCTAAGAATCACGCTCACTCCGTTCACAACCCTCTCTCGCAATATCGCAATTCATATACGACCGACGAGGTTCTGGCGGCCCCTCCAATTACCTATCCGCTGACCTTGCCGATGTGCTCGCCGATTTCCGACGGATCTGCCGCCGCCGTCGTTTGCACCGCAGCGGGCCTCAAGCGCTGGAATATCGACCCGTCGCGCGCGATCCGTGTACTGGCCTCGATCGTCCATACCGGGTCAGACCGTGAGGATGCCGAATACCGCAATCACTGCACCGCCCTGGCTGCGCGCCGCGCATACGAGCTGGCCGGCGTGGGGCCGCGCGACATCTCGGTGGCCGAAGTTCATGACGCCACCGCGATGGGAGAAATCATTCAGATCGAGAATCTCGGTTTCTGCGAGTTCGGTGAAGGCGGCCCATTTTCGGAGCGCGGTGAAACCAGCATTGGCGGTCGGATTCCGGTCAATCCCTCCGGCGGCCTGGAGTCCAAGGGACACCCTGTAGGCGCCACCGGTATCGCCCAGGTGCATGAGTTGGTGACCCAGTTACGCAACGAGGCCGGCGTCCGGCAGGTGGCCGGCGCGCGACTGGCGCTGGCTGAAAACGGTGGTGGGCTTCAGGGCATCGAAGAGGCGGTCGCCTGCGTCACCATCCTGGGTCGCTAAAACATCAATCGCAAGCTGCAAGTTGGCGCAGACCGGCGACGCAGCTTGGACGAGGAGACGAAAATTGCGTTTAGCAGATTATTTCGACGCGGCCGCGGCGAACTTTCCGCGCCATGAAGCCTTCGTGGATGGGCGAACACGCCTAGTCTACAAAGAGGCACAGGCAATGGTGCACGCCACGGCGCACGCTCTGACCCGTGAGCCGGGGCTACGCGACGGTGCTCATATCGCGATCTATGCGCCCAACGATTACCGCATAAGTTTGCTACAGACTGCGGTCAACCGGGCGGACATGGTATGGGTCGCATTGCATACGCGAAATTCACCCGCCACCAATCTGGCGATGCTGGGATACGCCGACTGCGACCTGATTTTTTTCCATAGCAGCTTCGAGCATCTTGTGCCGTCCTGGAAGGCTGACCTGTCGCAAGTGCAGCGCTTCATCTGCATCGATCGGCCGTCCGAGCACGGGGAGTTCCTGGACACCTGGATTGCCGCACATCGCGAGCCGTACGTCGCTATGCCGGAAGACCCCCAGCGAGCGACGGTACTACAGCCGACCGGTGGCACGACTGGCCCGTCAAAGGGTGCGCTACATTCCCACCGCTCGCTGGAAATGACCCTGATTTCCATCTTCGATATGCTGAAGATTGACTCGGGCTCTCGTATTCTGGCCGTCGCGCCTCTGACGCATGCCGCCGCCATGATCACCTTGGCCGGCGCCGCCCGCGGCGCTTGCACGGTGGTGCTGCCCGGCTTCGACGCGCAAGCGGTTCTGGCCACGATCGAGCGCGAGCGCATCACCCATCTATTCATGCCGCCTACCGTCGTGTACGCCCTGCTCGCGACGCCGCAAGTCGCGATGACGGACCTAAGCCCGCTACGTTGCCTGGCAGTCGGCGCCGCCCCGATTGCGCCGGAAAAGCTGAAGGAAGCGGTGCGGGTGTTCGGGCCAGTGATTTATGAGGTGTACGGCCAGAGTGAATGTCTGTTTCCGGTAGTGGCCAAGCAGCCGGAGGACTACATCCGTGCAGACGGCAGCTTCGATGAGGAGGCGCTACGCTCAGCCGGGCGCGCCGTTCCCTATGCCCGCGTCGAAATCATGGACGACGACGGCAAGCTGCTCGCTCCCGGCGAAAAGGGCGAGATTGTGGTGCGATCTTCGATGGTGATGAAGGGCTATTACAAGAAGCCGGAGGAAACGGCAGAAGTGTCTGGATTCGGCTGGCATCACACCACTGACGTCGGCATCAAGGATGCGCGCGGGCTAATCACCATTGTCGACCGCAAGAAAGACATGATCGTCAGTGGAGGGTTCAACGTCTTTCCGAGCGAGATCGAAGCGGTGATCAACACTCATCCTGCTGTTTTGGACTGCGCCGTTGTCGGCGTGCCCGACGAGAAATGGGGTGAGGCGGTGAAGGCGGTAATCCAGCTGAAACCTGGCCATCAGGCTAGCGGCGATGAACTCATTTCTCTCTGCAAGCGCGAGCTCGGCAGCGTCAAAACACCGAAAAGCATTGAATTCTGGGACGAACTGCCACGCAGCGCTGTCGGCAAAGTGCTCAAGCGCGACATACGGGAAAAGTACTGGCAGGGCCAGTGGCGCTCAGTGTAACTGATCGAGCGCCACTTCAATAGGAAAGGCGCGCCCGACCCGAGAGGCCGTTTCATAGACATTTACTTCAGACAAAAAGGAAATTAGTACATGAACGTCAACAACAAAGTCGCCGTCGTCACGGGAGCCGCTTCTGGCCTAGGATTGGCCACCTGCAAGGCCTTGGCCGCAGCGGGCGCCAGGGTGGTGGGCTTCGACCTGGATGCCAAGACTGTGCAGGCCGCGCTGGCTCCGGATATCAGAGGACTGGCGGTCGATGTCGCCAACGAGGCCGATATAAAGACTGGTATCGACACCGTTCTGGAGCTGCACGGCGCCATCCATATCGTGGTCAATTGCGCCGGCATCCTCGGCCCTTGCAAGACATTGTCGAAAGGCCAGATGTTCCCGACCGAATTGTGGGAACGCGTTATCGCTGTGAACCTGAGCGGCACCTTCAACATGATCCGCCATGCGGCGCTTGCCATGTCGCGCAACGAACCGGATGAGAGCGGCGACCGCGGGGTCATCGTCAACACCGCGTCCGGCGCCGCCTGGCAGGGCCAAATGGGGCAGGCTGCATACAGCGCCAGCAAGGCCGGCGTCATTGGCATGACCCTGCCTATCGCACGCGACCTGGCCGAGCATGGCATCCGCATGGTGGCGATCGCGCCAGGCCTATTCGATACCGGCATGGCGGCGGGCATGCCGCCTAAGGTGGCGGACAAGCTCATCAATAACATGGTGCTGTATCCGGCGCGCATGGGGCAGCCGGAGGAGTTCGCCGGCCTGGTGCGCCATGTCGTGGAAAACTCTTATATCAACGCCACTACCATCAGCATCGACGGCGGCGGTCGCGTCGGCACCCGTTAGCGGGGTCGCCACGCCGGAGGCGCTGGGAGGAGCGCCGGCAGAGAAGGAACTGCGGCACGTGGGCTACGCGCCGGCGCTGCGAATAAAACGACAGGAGACGAGATGAGACAAGGTATCAACGCAGCGGGGGCGGCATGAGCGCGCCCCGGGCCGCGACGCAAGGTGCGCCCGTGGTGCTGGCCGCGGAGGGAATCCGCATGGCATTCGGTGGCATCGTTGCGCTCGACAATGTGTCGGTCGAAGTCCGCGCCGACGAGCTGTTCGCCATCATCGGCCCAAATGGTGCCGGCAAGACTTCCCTGATGAATTGCCTGAGCGGATTCTATCGCCCGCAGCAGGGGCGGATACTGCTCAACCAGCAGGACATCAAAGGCAAGCCAGTCCACGAGATCGCGCGATCAGGGCTGGCCCGGACGTTCCAGGGTACACACATTTTTTCCGGCATGAGCGTGGTGGACAACATCATGGTGGGCCGCCACATCCACATGCGCGCCACATTGCCCGAAGCGTTTTTCTATTTCAACCGCACCCAGCGCGAAGAGTTCGCGCATCGCGAAATCGTCGAAGAAATCATCGAGCTGCTGGAAATTCAGTCGATCCGGCACCAGCCGGTTGGAAGCCTGGGTTACGGCTTGCGCAAGCGGGTCGATCTTGGTCGCGCCCTGGCGCAGGAACCGAAGATCTTGCTGATGGACGAGCCGATGGCGGGCATGAACTCGGAAGAGAAGGAGGACCTCGCCCGCTTCATCCTCGATGTGCGGGAGGCAAAGCGCATTCCAGTCGTGCTGGTCGAACACGACATGGGTGTCGTCATGGATCTGGCCGATCGCATCGCGGTGCTCGATTTCGGCCGCAAGATCGCGGATGGTACGCCCGCCGAGATCCAGGTCGATCCGGCGGTCTTGAAGGCCTATCTTGGCGACGGAGGAAAATGATGTTACCCATGTCAACGCTTCCGCAACTGCTCCAGCAGCATGCGGACCGGACGCCGGAGCGCCTGTCGCAGCGTCACAAATATCGCGGTATCTGGCGTGAGTTCAGCTTCGCCAAGGTCCAGGAAAACGTGCGCGAGCTGGCACTCGGCCTGCATCGACTCGGTATGCAGCGCGGTGAAACGATTGCCATCATCGGTGAAAACGAACCCGAGCACTTCTGGGCTGAATTCGCGGCTCAGGCACTGGGTTGCAAGGTCGTCTCACTTTACCCCGACCTGACAGCGGAGGAGGTTGCCTACGTTCTGGAAGACAGCGAAACGGTGTACCTATTCGCCCAGGACCAGGAGCAGGTCGACAAGGGCTTGGCTATCAGGGACCGTCTACCGCTCCTGCGAGGGATCGCCTATTGGGACGATACCGGCATGTGGTCCTATCGCGAGGATGTGCTGCGCACGGTGGCCGGATTGCAGGAGGAGGGCCGGCGCCTGCATCGCGAACAGCCTGAGCTGTACCGTGCCTTTTTGCAAGAGGGCAAGCCCGACGACATCGCGGTGCTTTCGTACACTTCAGGGACAACCGGCAAGCCCAAGGGCGTGATCCTGAGCCACAAGTACCTGATCGACAATGCGCAGCGCGTCATCGACGCCACCGGCGCCAAGCCGGGCATGGAATATCTCACTTATATCGCTCCAGCCTGGGCGACCGAGCAGATCATCGGCATCACGCTCGGCGTAGGCCTGCCCTTCGTGGTGAATTTTCCGGAGGGGCCGGAACAGGTGCTGAGCAATATCCGCGAACTGGCAGTGGAAGCGATGGTGTTCGCGCCGCGCCAGTGGGAAAGCCTGGCATCGACCATGCAGGCGCGCATGCTTGATGCCGGCAAGATCAGCCGCCGCGTCTACGAGTGGGGCCTAAGCGTGGGCCACGAAGTCAATGTCGCACGCCTGGAGGGGCGGCCGATCAGCACGCGAGCGCGGCTGGCATTCCCGCTGGCCGAGGCGCTAGTGCTGCGGCCGTTGCGCGATCAACTGGGTCTGACCCGCCTCCGGATTGCCGGCTGCGGTGGTTCGACCATGGCGCCGGACGTGTTTCGCATGTTCCATGCGATCGGCGTGCCTTTGCGTAACATCTACGGATCAACAGAAACCGGCCTGCTGACCATGCATCAGGGCGACTGCTACGACCTGGAAACGGTTGGGCACTGGCTGCGCGCTCATCCCGATGCCGATGCGCCGCTGGAATGGCAACTGACGAAGGAAGGCGAGTTGACGTTGCCCGCGAATTTCGGATCCCTTAACTGAGCGAGATTATGCCACCCGTTGGTTCTGGGCGGCGTACCAGTCCCGCTCGAATTGCATCGGGCTGACGTAGCCCAACGTCGAGTGCAAGCGCGAATGATTGTAGAAGCTCAACCAGTCGATTACCTCGTCCATCGCTTCGCGACGCGTTGCAAAGCGCTGGCCGAGGATGCGTGCACGCTTGAGCGATCCCCACAGGCTCTCGGTCGGTGCGTTGTCCCAGCAATTGCCTCGACGGCTCATCGAACTGCGCATGCCGTAGCCCTTGAGCAGGTCCTGGAAGTCATGACTGCAATACTGGCTGCCACGGTCACTGTGGAGGATCAGGCCCGCTTGCGGACGGCGGCGAAACCACGCCATACGCAGCGCATCAGACACCAGCTCCGTGCGCATGTGCGGCTGCATCGACCAGCCCACCACCTGACGGCTGAACAGGTCGAGAATGACGGTCAGAAACAGCCAACCCTCGTCCGTCCAGATGTACGTGATGTCCGTAGTCCAGACCTGGTCGGGACGCGCGGGAGAGAAGTCTCGTTGCAGCAGGTCCGGTGCGACCGGCAGGCTGTGTTTGCTGTCGGTCGTGACCTTGAACCGGCGTTTGGTCTTCGCCTTGATGCCGTGCAGCTTCATGAGCCGCTGGACACGATCCTTGCTGACGCGAATGCCCTGGACCAGCAGTTGCTTCCACACGCGCGGCCAGCCGTACTCGCCTTTGGATTCAGCGTGCACGGCCTTGATGTGCACCAGCAGAGCGTCGTTGCTGATGCGTCGGCGCGGTCGGTCAGTATCGACATCCCGCACCTTGCGCGCGTGGTAACCGCTGGGGCTGACACCCAGCACCTGGCAGCTCAGGGACACCGGCCATTGTCGGCTGTGAAGCTCGATCCAGGCGTACTTCATGCCGACACCTTCGCAAAGTACGCCGTGGCTTTTCCCAATATGTCGCGCTCCATCTTCACGCGTGCCAACTCCGCGCGCAGCCGGGCAATCTCCATCTGTTCTGGAGAAACCTGTTTGCCTGCGCCGTTCAGCTTCCCAGCGGCATCGGCCTTCACCCAGTTGTGCAGCGTCTTCGGGCTGATGCCCAGTATCTTCGCCACCGCCGCCATGCTCTGGCCGCCGCGGACCATGCGCACGGCTTCCAGCATGAATTCCTGCGTATATCGAGCTCTCGGATTACCCATCTTTCCTCCCTCCTTGCGTGAGTTTTACACACTCAGCAAGGGATCCATTTTTTGCGGGCAAGCTCAAGTTGCAGGTCCGAGGTGGCACGCACTTCCGCGGGTACTACCGGCGTCCCGACGCCTCCGCCGAAGAGATCGTCGACGGCTGGATCTGCACCGGCGACGCGGTCACGCGCAGCGGACGCGACGAATTGGTGTTCTTGGAGCGCATGAGCGATCTACGGCGCTTGGCGTCGGGGGAAAGCTTTCCACCGCAATTCGTCGAAACGCGGCTACGCTTCAGTCCGTTCATCAAGGACATCATGACGGTCGGCGACGCCACGCGCGAGTTCGTGGTGGCACTGATCAATATCGACATGAACGTGGTGTCGCGCTGGGCCGAGGAAAAGAATCTCAGCTTTTCCACCTTCACTGACTTGTCACAAAAGCCCGAAGTGGCGGACTTGCTGCGCACCGAGATACAGCGTGTCAATTCCTTCCTGCCGGCCCATGCGCGGGTTCGCCGTTTCGCCAATTTCCCCAAGGAGCTAGACCCGGACGAGGGGGAGTTGACGCGTACGCGCAAACTGCGGCGCGAATTCCTGGAGCAGCGTTACGCCGCCGTGATTGACGGTTTGTACGCCGGGGCCGATGCGGTCGATATCAAGATCCCCGTCACTTATCAGGACGGGCGCCAAGGCAGCCTGGCCGCCCAGGTAGCCATTCACGACAGCGAGACACCCGCGCAGCGGCACGGGAAAGCTGTCGTTCAGCGGAGGGTAGCATGATTGAGTTTCTGAATTACCTGATCAACGGCGCACTGATCGGCTTGCTGTATGCGCTGATCGCCATGGGTTTCGTGGTGATTTACCGCGCTTCCAAAGTGTTCAATTTTGCCCAGGGCGAGCTGGTCGTGTTCGGTGGCTTCCTGGTCTGGTGGATGGTCATGGAGCTCGGCCTGCCGATGTGGACCGGCCTGCCCTTGGCATTTGCGGCCGCCGCCGCATTCGGCCTTCTGATCGAGCGTCTGTTTTTCTCGCGCTTAGTCGGGGAATCGGTCTTCTCGATGGTGATGGTAACCATTGGCCTGCTGATCCTGATCCGCGGCGTCATCCTGGTTGCCTTTGGTCCCCAGGTGCGGCCGTTCCCCATCGTGTTTCCCCTGGCGCCAATCATGGTCGGCGACCTGCTGATTCCGCGCTCATTGTTCTATGGGGGACTTCTGACCATCGTCATCGGTTTCAGCCTGTCCTGGTTCTTCAACAAGACACGGGCCGGCCTGCGCATGACCGCAGTGGCGGAAGACCACCAGGTCGCGATGTCGATGGGAATCTCGGTGCGGCGCTCGGTGGCATTCGCCTGGGCCCTGGGTTCAGTGCTCTCGACCTTGGGTGCGATCGTTTACTTGAGCGGGAAATCGCTCAACCTGCTGACCTCGGAAATCGGCATGGCCGCTTTGCCGGTCGCACTCTTGGCCGGCCTCGAATCGATCGGCGGTCTGTTGCTGGCGGGGTTGCTGGTCGGCATCGTCCAAGGGCTGGCCATGGCCTACCTCGATCCCTTGGTGGGCGGTGCGGTCGGTTCCGTGCTGCCGTTCGTCATCATGCTTTTAGTGCTGCTGATCAGGCCAACCGGCATGTTCGGCTGGAAGACTATCGAGAGGGTATAAATCATGGATCCAGCAGGCGTATTCGCAACCAGCTTTGCCGGGGATCAGGCGCTGATCCGCACTTCCAAGCAGCGCTGGACCCTGGTTTTGTTCGCGCTGTTCATGATGGCCATGCCGCTGCTGTTCGAGCCGCGCATCGTCGCCATCGTGACCACCATGCTCATCACCGTGGTGGTGGTGCTCGGCCTCCAGATTAACACCGGCCTGGCGGGACAGATCAACCTCGGGCAAGCCGCGTTCATGGGCGTCGGCGCCTACACCACAGCAATCCTGGCCAGCAAGGCCGGATGGCCGATCTGGGCAGCGTTGCCGGTGGGCGGCGTGGCGGCGGCCGTATTCGGCTTTATCTTCGGCATGTCGGCGGTCCGCATCAAGGGCTTCTACCTGGCCCTGACAACGATCGCGGCTCAGATTCTGTTCCATTTCCTGGTGCTCAACCTGCCCGCTTCCTGGCTCGGTGGTTCGGCCGGCATCACAGTACAGCCGGCGGAGATTCTGGGGTTCCGTTTCGATTCGGACCGCTCGATCTACTACCTCTGCTTAGCGGTGGCGGCGCTTATGCTGTTCGGGGCCTACAGCGTGGCGCGAAGCCGGCACGGACGCGCCTTTCTGGCGGTACGCGACGACGATGTCGCTTCCGGGATGATGGGCATCAACGTGGTGCGAACCAAGGCCGTGGCATTTCTGCTGGGCGCCTTTTATGCCGGCATTGGCGGTGGCTTATGGGCGTATTACGTGCGCTTCGTCGCGGTCGATCAATTCACGCTGTTTCACTCAATCTGGCTAATCGCCATGATCATCGTCGGCGGCGTCGGCTCAATCACCGGCGCCCTGATTGGTGTGCTGGTGATCAAGCTGTCGCAGGAAATCATCAGTTCGGCCGGTTCCACCATCGTGGAGCTTGTGCCGTTCCTGGGTGGTGACATCGTATTCGCCGCCATGAACATCTTCCTGGGGGCGATGATCGCCGGCTTCTTGATTTTCGAGCCGCGCGGCCTGATGCACAGATGGCAAACCATCAAGCGCTCCTACCGCTTGTGGCCATTTCCCTATTGAAGAAAATGGGAGCGGCAAGATACGCCGTCTCCCTTGTCGGTGCGTTTGTTCAATAACTATCAAGGAGATGAAAAATGGGTGCTTTCAATAAAAAATTTAACAAACGTCCGGTCCAGTCGCGTGCTTGGATGTTCGCCGCGGCTGGAGGGTTAAGCATGTTGTTTGCCGCCGCCGGAGCGCAGGCCCAGACCACCTACAACCTCGCCGGGCTGGCCGATTTCACCGGCCCCTACGCCGACATCATGAAGGACGTCACTGGCTGTCGCCGCGGGGTCGTCGACTGGTGGAACTCCGAGGTCGGGAAGGAACTGGGCGTGGCGCTGAAGATTAAGGATTACGACACCCGCTACGACGTGGCGCAGGTGGCGAGCCTGTGGCCAGGGGCCAAATCGGAATTGAATCCGATCCTGGTGTTCGGCATCGGCGGACCGGATGCCGCGGCGTTGCAGGAGCGCCTGCCTAATGACAAGGTGCCGATGATCATGGCCACCGCCGGCTACGGCTACGGCTGGAAGCCAAATCCCTGGGTTTTTAATGCGCGTCCCACCTATCCGCACGAAGCGACAGCCTTCATGGAGTGGTTCCGCAAGAAACGCGGCGGCGACGGTGCCCTGAAGCTGGGCATCATCTCCTCGGAAGCTTCGCCCGCCTACGTGGATATCCATAAGGGCATGGAGAAGTACGCCAAGGAAAACCCGAAGCTGTTGGAAGTGGTTGAAACCATCTACACCGAAGTGCAGCCGACGGACTTGACACCCCAGGTGGCACGCCTGGTGCGCAAAGGCGTGGAAGTCATCCAGATCCAGACCAACACGGCGGCGGTGGTAGCGACCCGGCGCGCACTGCAAAGCCTGGGCAAGACCAACATCCCCATCATGATGAGTGCCCATAACAGCCTGCTGGCGTCCGGCAAGGCCATCGGCGGTCTCGCGCAAATGGAAGGCAATTACGAAGCCTACGGCATGGCGATCCCGACCGAGGACAAGACCACGGCGCGCGGCTTTTATGAAAAGCTGCGCGACAAGTACAAGGTCACCGCCGGCTACAACGTTCCCTGCCTGATGGGCCTGAACCAGGCGATCGTGGCGGTGCGCACGATCGAAAACGCGGCAAAGGCGGTGGGTCCGACCAAGCTGACCGGCGAAGTCGTGCGCAAGACGCTGGTGACGACCCCGATCACAGCCGAGCAAAGCTTCGGCGTACTGCCGACGTTGACCTATTCCGAAGACGCGCCGTTTCCAACGCGCGGCCTGACGGTGAACATCGGCACGGTGCAAGGCGGCAAGTACACGATCGTGGACCAAAACGTGGCCGTTCCTGTCCTGAACAAATGGTAAGACCTGCGTGACGCGCCCCGCCCCTTGCGGGGCGCGTGAACTGCTTGGGAGAGACACTTGCTTGAATTGAATAACGTGGAAGCGCTGTACAGCGACGTCATCCTCGCCGTGAAAGGAATTTCGGCTAAGGTTCCGAAAGGGAAATGCGTAACCTTGCTAGGCGCCAACGGGGCTGGTAAAAGCACGACCCTGAAGGCCATTTCGAACCTGATCAGTTGCGAGGACGGCCGGGTTTCAGGTGGCGGCATTTCCTTCGATGGTGCGCCGCTGACCAATCAGGAGCCGGCGCACATCGTCCGGCACGGCATCGTGCATGTGGCCGAAGGTCGGCAGGTGCTGCGACACATGACGGTCGAGCAGAACCTTATCGTCGGCGGTCACATGGTGGGCGGCGCCGAGGCGCGCCGGCGCCTGGACCAGGTGTACCAGCGCATCGGCCGCCTCGCAGCTTTGCGCGGGCGTACCGCGGGCTATCTGTCGGGCGGCGAACAGCAGTTGCTGGTGATTGGCCGCGCCATGATGGCTGACCCCAAGCTGATGATGATTGACGAGCCTTCGCTAGGCCTGGCGCCGCTGATGATCGAAGAAGTGTATGCCTTGCTGGCGCAATTGAAGGCGAGCGGCCTCACGCTATTGATCGTGGAACAGAACACGCGCGTTGCGCTCGACTTGGCGGATTACGGCTACGTTATGGAAAACGGCCGCATCGTGCTTGAAGGCGCCGCCGCCTACCTAAAGGCGAACGAGGATGTGCGCGAGTTCTACCTCGGCCTCACCATGGATGGCGAACGCAAGAGTTATCGTGACATGAAGCATTACCGTCGTCGCAAGCGCTGGCTCGGCTGAGCTGGGAAACCATGGAGGAGGAAAGCATGACTGATTCGCAGGAGGAACTGGTTACCCGCTCGGACCGTGGCGCGGTGAGCTTTCTAGCCCTGAACCGGCCGCAGCGCGGCAACAGCCTGTCGGTGGCGATGATCGATGCACTGCACCGGCGCCTGCTCGAGCTGCGCTCAGAAACCGGCATCGGCGTGATCGTTCTGAGCGGTGTCGGGCAAAGAATTTTTTGCGCCGGGCACGACCTGACCGAGTTCAACGATGAAACGGACCCTGAATTCTTCAAGGCCGTTTCTGTGCGCTGCTCGGCCATGATGCAAGCGATGCGCGAGCAGCCGCAAATCGTAATCGCGCGCGTGGAAGGCGTCGCCACGGCCGCGGGCTGCCAACTGGTAGCCAGTGCCGACTTGGCGATCGCCGCCAGCGACGCCCGATTTGGCACGCCGGGCGTAAACATCGGCCTGTGGTGCCTGACACCGATGGTGGCGCTCGGGCGTGGCCTCCTGCCCAAGCACGCCATGCAAATGCTCGCCACCGGCCGTCTGCATGATGCCGAGTTTGCCTTGCGCGCTGGCCTGGTTAACCAGGTGGTGCCAGCAGCCGAGCTGGATGCAGCGGTTGCGGCACTGGCAAACGAGATTGGCAGCAAGTCCACATATACGCTGGCGCTCGGCAAGCAGGCGTTTTATCGGCAGTTGCCGATGCCGCTGGCGGATGCCTATGAGTACTGCGGTGAAGTGGTGGCACGCAACATGGCGCATGCCGACGCCAAGGAAGGCATCCGCGCCTTCGTGGAAAAGCGCGCTCCGCAGTGGATCGGCCGGCAGCCCTGAATCATCCCGAGGCGCTCGCCGCGGTAGCCGGCGCCCCTTCAATCATGGAAAAATATGATGGAAAACCTGTTTAGCCTGCACGGCAAAACGGCTCTCATCACCGGAGCCTCGAGCGGGATCGGCCAGCATGTCGCTGGCGTTTTTGCGCGTGCCGGCGCCACGGTGGTTTTGGCTGCGCGGCGCATGGATCGCATCGAGGCGGCAGTCGCCGCCTTGCGTGAGCAAGGCCACGCCGCCCATGGGATTTATCTCGATGTCACCCGGACAGAGACGATCGCGGCGGCCTTTGATCGTGCGGAGCAGCAGTGCGGAGCCCCCATCGATATCCTCTACAACAACTCGGGTGTCATCCACGTCAGCCCCTTCGTCGAGCAAAAGGAAGAGGAAATAGCGCGCATCTTCGATACCAACTTAAAGGGCGCCATGCTGGTCGCACAAGAGGCAGCACGTCGCATGCTGCCGCAGCGCGCGGGAGCAATCGTCAACATCGCCTCGGTGGCCGGCATGCGCGCTGGCGGCTGGCTCGCGAGCTATGCAGCGTCGAAGGCGGCGTTGATCCACTTGACTAAGGTGATGGCGCTCGAACTGGCGGCGAAGGGGATTCGTGTCAACGCGATTTGCCCCGGCACGATCGAGAGTGACATGCACGATGCCTTGAGCGATTTCCAAGAGGGTTTGCTCAAGCGCACACCACTGCGGCGCTTCGGCAGGCAGGACGACCTGGACGGCGTGTCTTTGTTGCTGGCGTCCGATGCAGGCCGCTACATTGTAGGTGCGGCGATACCGGTGGACGGTGGGCAGGCGCTGGCCTGGATGTGAAAAAGGGCGGGGGTGCGACTACTCAGACGGCGGATTGGTTGAACTCCTTGATCAGCGTCCTCACAATCTCGGCGGCCGGCTCGACGGTGCGCACCGTGCCCACTCCATGGCCGGCGCTCCAGATATCGCGCCAGCGCTTGCCTTCGCTTTCCTGACCAGGGATGCGAAAAATTTGGTCGTTGTCGTGCTCTGGATACAGGCCGTAGCGTTCCAAGCTGCTACGCAGGAAATTACCAGGCATGCCGGTCACCGCCGTGGTCAGGACGATGTCGTCCGCACTGCTAGCTGCCAACGTGCGTTTATAGTCTTCCGAGGCGAGACTTTCCTGGGCCGCTAGGAAACGCGTTCCCATGTAGACGCCATCAGCGCCGAGTAATTGCGCGGCCCGTATTGCCCGGCCATCCGTGATGCCCCCGGCCAGGACGACGGGGCCATCGAAAAAGCTGCGTACTTCCCGAAGAAAGGCGAAGGGATTGATCCACCCCGTGTGTCCCCCGGCGCCGGCGCACAATAGGATCAGGCCATCTACCCCCGCCTCGATGGCTCGGCGTGCGTGCTTGACCGTCGCCACGTCGCAATACACCTTGCCGCCATAGTCGTGTATTGCTCTGACTGCCGGTCCCGGGTTCCCGACGCTCGCAATGACCAGCGGTACACGATGCCGCACAAGGATGGCGAGATCGGTGTCACGCCTGCTGTTGCTTGCATGCATGATGAGATTGACTGCGTAGGGGGCCACGATTTGTTCAGGCTTTGCCGCGCGGGCAGCGGCGAGCGATGTCTCTATGTCCACGAGCCAATCTTCCAGTAATTCTGGCGTGCGGGCATTAATCGATGGGAAGGAGCCGATCACTCCAGCCTTGCAGCAGGCGGTTACTAGTTCGGGACCAGAGATGAGAAACATCGGCGCCACGATGACGGGCACGGCATGCGGTCGAGGAACATACGAGGAGCGATTGAATATCATGGATGAGCTGCCATTACTCAGTCTGTCAATGAATCCAGCGGCTGCTGACTTCCTGGGTACGCGGCAGTCATCCAAAATCTGCCTGGCATGAGCGTCAGCGTGCACTGGTATAAAATCTACTTATTAGTCAATAATATTACTATTCGGTTAGACATCCGTCCACAGCGACTTTCTAGTCTGAGCGCGACGGAAGGGTACAGGTTTCGCTCATCATTGGTGTTGATGTGGAAATGCAACTGCAACGTAGTGGAAAGCGCCTCTCGTAATAGGGCGCAGCGAGCCCGGGTCTTATAATTGAATCTTTGGTAGGGCCTTTTATCGGCAAGTAGACTGTCACCGCACAGCGACGAGGGAAAAAATGAAAAAGGTTGAAAGCATCATCGAACGCGCTGAGGCGAAGAAGGCGGGTACCAAGAGGAAGGCAATAGCGCCCAGACGATGGAACAATTTGGTCAAGAGCCAAGACGAGCAATACCAGTTGAAACGGCAGGCGGTGATCGCAGAGGCCTCGCGCGCGTTCGGACATCGTGGTTACCAGAACGTCTCGCTGGACGAGATCGCGAAAAGCCTAAATGTGACCAAGCCGGCCTTGTATCACTACTTCAAGAGTAAGCAGGAGTTGCTATACGAATGCCACAATCTCTCGATGGAGATCGGCGATATGGCGCTTGAGGAGGCGATGACAACAGGGAAAAATGGCCTCGAAAAACTTGAGAAGTTTGTGTCGATATACATTCGAGACTTTGCCAGCGAACTGGGAGCTTCCGCCGTCCTTCACGAATACAGCGGGATGACACCTAAAGACCGCAAGCAGATCATGGCGCGCCGTCGGCAATTCGATCTTCGCCTGCGCGACTTAATACAGGAAGGTATAGACGACAAAACTATTGCCGAGTGCAACCCGAAACTCGCCGTATTCTGGTTCATGGGCGCGATCACCAGCATTCCACGCTGGTACAGACTCGACGGCGATCTCTCCGGCGCCGACATCGCTCAAACTTTCGTTCACTTTCTCGTGAAGGGAATTCAAGGTCAGGGGTTATTTGACGGTGGTGAGTGCAGTACCTGAATTGAGCGGACATGGAAAGAGGTGGCCGATATATGAAGAAATGGTCGAGCCGTGTCCGATATCCGGTCAGACATCCGCTGGCGCGAAGACCTCCTGAAAGGCGGCCCGGTCGAGCGCCAATCCGTGCTGGATTTATATGCGCGTGTGGACCGGTGGACCGCACCCGTTGCGGTCGCCGATGATGCGACCCTCACCTGGGCGGAACTGACCAGCCGGCGCATGGGCGAGAAGCAAGCCATCGAGTCGCTGATGCAGGCCATTGCGAACGGCGCTGTGAAAGCCGTCGCACATGCTCGAACACTGGGCGAAATGTCCTTTCTGAGGGCGGACGTGTCACGGTATTTCGGCACGCCGCTGCTCGAGGCCGGCATGTCGATTCAGCAACTGGCCAAAGCGACAGGCTGGAAATGGGAGTCCATCGCGCACTGGGTGGACGAAGGGCTGCTGGCGTCCGAGTCGATTCAACGCCGTGGCCAGCCTTGCCGGGTCGTGTTGCCGCATCAGTTGCTGGCGTTCCGCCAGAGCTATATCCCGCTGGCAGACCTGGCTCGCTCCATGGGTACAAAGTCGTCAGCGCTGTCTCGCTTGCTGCCCGGCGTCGAACTGGTCGGTGCGAAACAGTTGCCAGATGGTGCCATGCGCGGCGGACTGATTCGAATCGCCGACCTCGGCCGGCTGGCGGTTATCGGCGCGAGAGCCGGACATGACCTGTTCGTGCCCGCGCCGTAGTTCCTTGTCCAGCAGGAGGCGGCCATGACGAATGAACATGCTATGCCGGAAGATTTCCTGCGGGAGACGCAGGCGGGCGCGCTTGCAGGCTCGCGTCCGAAACTGCTGCTGCGCAAAGTTGGCAATAAGTACTTTGCTGGTTTGACGCCTGATGAGTTGTACCAGCAGTATGCCGCGGGCAAAGACCTGGCGCAACAGCTTGCGGTCTACACCCAGCGCAAAATTGACACCAAAGGAGGGGGCTTCGATGAGGGCTTGCGCCGGGTCGAGTTGGGCGTCGAGAACAAGGTTCGCTCCGGCGCGTGGGATTTCTCTGCCGCAGAGAGTTCGTGGCGCATGTCACGCACACGGCAAATTCTGAAGGATGCAGACTTCCGCGCTGCCGGCGAGCCAAGCGATTAGCGGATTCTGGATTGACTGGCAGAAACCGTTGCTCTAACTTCGACCATCAATCTGCTCAAGCTGACTCGAACTACGACCCGCGCGAGAAAGCGCTTACACTAAGCGAGAAAAGGCGCGGTTGTTTTGAGTTTCGAATAAATGATGGTGCGGACAAACCGGGGAGGAAAATGATGTCATCAGACAATCGCATCGACTTGGACGTCGCACTTCGCAAGCTCCATGAACTCGCACTGGCAGACGGCGACCTAGGTTATGAATACTGGGACCAAGTCGGCCAGTTGCTTAGGCGGGCCGCTAGCATGCAGTCGCAAATCGACTCGCTGTCCCGGGAACTTGAAATGTGTCGGGCGCAGCAGGACAAATGGCCAACCGCTGCAACCCATACGAATCCCGTCCAGTAGAGAAGGGGGAGCGTGCTAAGGGGCATTTGGAAGAGGGAATCATGAACGAAGAAACATTCAACCTGAGTCTGCGCAAATTTCTGAAGATGGTGGGCGTCAGCTCCCAGAACGAAATCGAGAAAGCGGTCGCCAGCGCGCTGGCCGAGAAGGCCATAACCGGGAATGAAAAGCTCCCTGCCACGATGACGCTTGAGATTGCCGGCGTCAAATTGAATGTGACATTCGAGGGCACTATCGCTCTGGAGTAGACAGGGAGTGTCCGTGACGGCGCGCCCAGTAGGTAGGTGTGCTGAAAAACCATGAGCCACGGGGCAAGCCGTTGGCCACCATGATTTCCACCCACACTGTGGCACTCCGATAAGCCCATAACAGGCTCTAGTGTTCAGACATAGCACGCAGTAATCCGCTACTTTTCAGACAAAACAAGCGGTAATCAACTACTTTTCAGACATTTTTACCCAGCATCGCTGGGTAATCGAGTGCTTTTCAGACATCGAGGGTAGGTTTACGCTGTCAAGGCGTCCTTGGTCAATCTGTCCAAAATTCCGAGTTACCAGGCTGGGGCGGAATCTGAGGTGGGAGGAGCGGCCGCCCGGGCAGAAAAAGCCACATGTCTGTGTTGTACGTGTGCCACCACCAGCAACGGGCCAGAAGCGCCTGCTCGTGCCCGCCGCTGGTTTACGGACCAACCCCGTGCGCTATGCCGCTTGACGCAAGTCTGCTGCCGGCTCGACAATCATCGGTCATGATCCCACGGCCTTCTTCTTGCACGCGCTTACTCGTCATCACGGCGGCAGCATTCTTCAGTCTTGCCTTACCTGCGCATGCACAGGCCACGTCAACGGAGCCCGGGCTTCGCCTGACTTCCGCTCGGACGACGGCTTCCGAGGCCGCCGCGGCGCAAACGCCAGGCCCTGCGGCGCGCCACAGCGCACCCACGGGGGCCCAGGCCGCCACGCTGCGTGCGATCGGCGGGTCAGGGTCACTCACGCAGGAGCTGCGCTACCGCGTGAAGTCGCCGCAAGTGCGCGAGTTGCAGGTGCGGTTGCGGCTTGCCAAATACCTTGCGCTGTACGATGTCGACGACCGCTTCGGCATGCTCACGCGAGAGGCGGTGCTGAAGTTTCAACGCGACAACGGATTCCGCGCCACCGGCATGGTCGACCAGCAGACCTGGGACACGCTGCTACTGCGCTCGCGCGTGCCGACCGAAGCCGAGCTGAACAACACCGACGTCGGTTCTTGGTTCACGGCGCCGGAGCAGACCGGTTATATGAGGGAGTTGCAGCACCGGCTGCGCCAGGTGGGGCTGTACCAAGGCGCGGTCGACGGCACATTCAACGACACCACCCGGCGGGCGATCGAAGCTTGGCGCGTCCGCATGGGCTTGCCCGCGGCGTCTGTCAAGGCAGTTGGAACCTGATTCATGCGGCCTCTAATACTGGATCGGTGTCTTGCTCATGTTGATCCGGCTCGGGGTTGAGCCAGACGCTGCCGATGGGCTGCCAGTTGCGTAGTTTTCCCGACCATCGTGCTGGGTGGCGTTGCCTGGCTTGTTGGTACAGGCGCTGTCGGGCTTGCAGAATGGGGGCATCCAGGCCCGCATGACGCTGCGCCGGAGCCAAGTAGCGAATGGCGCTGTGGCGATGCTCATGGTTGTACCAGTGGATGAACTGATGCACCCACAGGCGTGCGGCCTGCACGCTTGCAAAGCCGTCGATCGGGTAACCGGGCCGGTACTTGCAGGTGCGGAACAGGGCCTCGGAATACGCGTTGTCGTTGGATACCTGGGGTCGGCTGTGCGAGGCGGTAATGCCCAGCTTCTCGAGCGTGACCTGCAAGGTCGAGCCTTTCATGGCGCTACCATTATCGGCATGCAATACCAGGGGTCGGTGCTGACACTGCTCGCGCAGCACGGCGCGCTGGATGATGGTGGCACTGTTGGCCATGTTCTCCGATTCAAACACCTCGGCCCCGACGATTTTCCGGCTGTAGATGTCCAGGATCAGATACAGGTAATAGAACCGGCCGCGGATACGCGTATGCAGGTACGTGACGTCCCAGCTCCAGAGCTGGTTGGGTGCGTCGGCACAGTGGCGCCGTGGTGCTCCAGCGTGACGTGGCGCGCGCGCCCGGCCACGGCGGTGCTGCTCATCGGCTTGGCGCAGCACGCGATAGAAGGTCGACTCCGACGCCAGGTACCGGCCCTCTTCATCGAGCAGCCGTACCACGATCTGCGCCGGCGGCAGGCTGGCGAACTCGGGACGGTGGCAGGCCTGCAGCACGGCCTGGCGCTCGGCGTCTGTCAGTGCATGCGATGGCGTGGCATGTATGGCGTGCGGGCGTCTGTCCTCATCGCCCGTCGCCCAGCGACGATAAGTGTTCAAGCCGATACCGAGTTCGATGCATGCGCTCTGCAAGCGTGCACCGGCCTGGCGAGCCTCATCGACCAACGCTACAGCTTGACGGCGATCCTGGGCATTGGTCATTCTTCCTCGTCCCCCCAGATCGCCCGGGCTTTTTTTCGCAAGGTCAGCAATGCTGCCGTCTCAGCCAGCGCGGCGTTCTTGCGGCGCAGCTCGCGCTCCAAATCGCGCGTGCGGCGACGTTCAGCCTTGAGCGCGTCGGCCTCCTGCCGGGCGGCGCTCTGGCTCTGCGCGTTGGCCTGCTCGCAACTCGTTCGCCAGCGGCGCAACTGCTCGGCATACAGTCCCCGGCGCCGGCAGTACTCGGCCAGCTCCACTTCGGACAGCGCAGCGCTTTCCAGCACGGCGTTGAACTTGTCCTGCGAGCTCCAGCCCTCGCTGTCCGACGCCTGGTCTGGCAACAAACGGCCCTGGCCGCGGGCCTGTTTGCGCCAGTTATAGATCGTGGCCTCGGAAATGCCTTCTTCGCGTGCCAGGTCGGAGACCGTGCGGTTGTGCGGGGCCAGTAACTTCTTCAGGATGGCTTCCCGGCGTTCTGCGGAATACTTCATCGGAACCTTCTCTTTGCCCCCAATGGTTTGGGACTCTAACAGCAACTGAGGTTCCAACTATTCTGACAGCGGGGGCCCGTGAGTGAGGTCATGGACGAGCGCACCTGGGCGCTTTTGATCCGCCGCACGCGCAACCCCCGCTATGCCGATTTGTTCGACGCGTCGCCGGCCAGCACACTTGTCCAGGAGCTCGACCCCCGCTGTGCGACGGGCAAGGTGGTGTGCGTCTCCAAGCAACAGCGAAAGATGTCCTATGTCGTCGATGGCAAGGTGCACTTCACGCGGGAGGCGCGTTTTTCCAGGCCCGGCTGGGACAGCCCCGAGGTAACGGCCCGGCCTGTACCGTCTTGAGGCAGACTTCCAGGTCAGGAGAATAGATCCCCATCTAAAAATTGATGGGGATCTATGACAGACGCAACCTTGCCGGCAACCAGTTCCTTTCGCAATGAACCGCGCCGTAGATTCAGTCGAGAGTACAAGCGCCAGGTGGTCGAGACGGTATTGGCGTCTCCCAGTTCGCTGGCCCGCGTAGCACGTGAACACGACCTGAACCACAATCAGCTGTCGCGCTGGCGACGCGAGTATCAGCGCGGCATGTACGACTCGCCGAGCGCCTCGCCCCGCTTGCTGCCGGTTTGCCTGGATGCCGACTCAGTGCAAGAGGCAGGCGTGCCGGTCGCGGCACGTGCAGCGTCACCCGTGATGAGCCCAGCGCTGGAACTGCACCTTCCCAAGGGCAAGGTGGTGATCCAAGGGGCGATGACGATGCCGTTGCTGCGCCAGGTGATCGAGGCCATGCAATGATCGGTCTGCCCGCGGGCACCCGCGTGTGGCTGGCGGCTGGCACCACCGACATGCGCCGCGGCTTCGATGGGCTGGCCTCCATCGTGCAGCACACGCTGCTGGAGGATCCCTTCAGTGGCCATGTGTTCGTGTTCCGGGGCCGCCGGGGCGATCGCATCAAGGTGTTGTGGTGGAGCGGGGACGGCCTGTGCCTGCTGGCCAAGCGCCTGGAGCACGGTCACTTCGTGTGGCCAGCGGCCGAGTCGGGTGCCGTGCACCTGACCACAGCACAGCTCTCGATGCTGCTCGAAGGCATCGACTGGCGCCGCCCCGCCAGGACCACTAGGCCGACACAGACATAATGGTTTAGCGGTCAGATTTATTGCTCTATGCCATTGATTTGTATGGAGTAATGCTGCTCATCCGGGTAAAATAGTGGCCATGCAAACCCGTGCCCCGATACCCGATGACATCGACGCCTTGAAGGCGTTGGTCGCCGATCTCGGGGTCGAGATGCAGGCGCTGCGCAGCGAGCGCGACGCGCTCAAGCAGGCCGGGCGCGACGACAAGCACGAGATCCAGCACCTGAAGCTGTTGCTCGGTAAGCGCCTGCCGAGTACCGTCTTGACGGCATGACGGTAATCAGTTCGACGCGAGATCCACGTGCCAGGGCAACAGGTCGGCGACCTGGTTGACTGGATAGTCAGCGATCACCGAGAGTACGTGCCGCAGGTAGGCCTCGGGGTTGACGCTGTTGAGCTTGGCCGTCTCCATCAGGCTGTACATGGTGGCGGCCCGCTCGCCGCCACGGTCGGATCCCATAAAGAGATAGTTTTTCCGACCCACGGCGACACCGCGCAGCGAGCGCTCGGCCGCATTGTTGTCGATCTCGACTTCGCCATCGTCCAGATAGCGTGTCAGTGCCTGCCACTGGTTCAGGGCATAGCGGATCGCGTCGGCCGTGGGCGACTTGCGCGAGAGCGCAGGCAACTGCTCCATCAGCCACGCATGCAATGCCGTGACGATGGGCTTGGCCGTCTCCTGCCGAGCATCGTGCCGCACATCGGGAGGTTTGCCCCGGATGTTGGCCTCTATCTCATAGAGCAATGCGACTTGCTCGAGGAAGTGCGTGCTCAGTGGCGTGGGCCGGCTGACATGGATGTCGTAGACCTTGCGTCGGGCATGCGCCCAGCATGCCGCTTCCACGACCCGCCCCGAAGCATAGACCTCGTTGTAGCCCGCAAAGGCGTCGGCCTGCAGCACACCACTGAAGTCCTTCAGGTGGGTTTGCGGGTGAATGCCTTTACGGTCTGGCGAGTAGCGGAACCAGGCGGCGGGCGCCGCACTGCCGCCATGCGGGCGATCGTCACGCACATAGGTCCATAGTCGACCCTGTTGCGTCTTGCCTTTGCCGGGCATGAGCACAGGCACCGGCGTGTCGTCCGTATGCGGCCTGCGAGGGCTTCTTCGGACGGATGAAAAACGAGATGTACTATCACCGTGACTGGACCGACACGACGATTGGGGAATTCATGCATGCGATCGATTCTTATATTCGCTGGTATAACGAGCATCGCATCAAACTCTCGCTCGGCGGAATGAGCCCCATGGAGCACAGGCAGCGCCTGGGAATTACAGCATAATCAGTCCAAGATTTTGTCCGCACCCCCCTGTGGCAGTTTAAATTTCCCCACCCGGTTGGGAATCGTCTTCGTGGGCTCGAACGAGCCCGGCCTTGAGTTTTTCCTTGAGACGGTAGGAGTTGCCACGTATGTTCAGTGTTACGGCGTGATGCAGTAGCCGATCGAGGATGGCGGTGGCGATGATCCGATCACCAAAGACGTCTCCCCAGGCGCTGAAGCTTTGATTGCTGGTCAATATCATCGGGCCACGCTCGTATCGGCGGCTGATGAGCTGGAAGAACAGGTTGGCGCCAAGCCGGTCGATGGGCAGGTAGCCGATCTCGTCGATGATGAGCAGCCGTGGGGTCGTGTAGACCTTGAGCTTTTCGTCAAGGCGTCCCTCAGCATGGGCCCGAGTCAGTGTGGCGATCAGGTTGGCTGCGGATGTGAACAGGACTCGGTAGCCGGATTCGATGGCCTTGAGCCCCAGCGAGACTGCCAGGTGCGTCTTTCCTACCCCCGGTGGCCCCAGCACGATGACGTTATCGCCATGCTCGATGAAGTGACAGCTGGCCAGAGTATTGACCTGCTTGCGATCGATGGAGGGCTGGTAGCCGAAGTCAAAGCTCTCCAACGGCTTGACGAAGGGGAAGCGGGCCATGGCTGTACGCATGGTGATGTTCTTGCTCGTCTTGGCTGCGACCTCTTCATGAAGTACCTGATCGAGGAACTCGGCATAGGGCAGTTCGTGGGCCGCGGCGTGTTGCAGCAACGCCTCGAGCCGCTCGCCGCTCTTGAACAGGCGCAGCTTTCTCAGGTTCTCGCCAAGGCGCTCCAACTGGGCCGGCGTCGTCATGGCCGAGCCCTGCGCGGCACCCGCTGTGGATGAGTGCGGGGAGGTTGCCATCATGCGGTCTCCCGTCGATCGCCAACCAGATCTGCGCGCAGCAACTGATCGTACACGGCCAAGTCACGCACCTGCACGTCCTGCAGCGTCGAGCCGAGAGACGGCACTCGGGTGCCCACATCAGCGAAGCGCTGTCGTCCATTGCGGGCCAGGGCGCCCGGTCCGTGCTCGGGTTGCACGCTCAACTGCGCACGTCCTGCCAGCACGGGATGCTCGGCGACGACTTGGCCACGATGCCGAATTACCCACTGGCCGCCCTCGCGTATGACCTGGACGGTCTGGCCAATGAGCCGGAACGGCACCGAATAGCGATTTGCATCGATCGACACGAGCCAGTCTTCTGCGACCACCCGTTCGCGCACGGTCGCTTGCACGAAGCCGCGCTGCCCTGCGAGCGGGATCAGCGCCGCAGCCTCCTGAGCGAAGCGCTCCACCGGGCGCTGGTGAGTTGTGCCATGGACGCGCACGTCGGCAACCTCTGCCTGCCAGCTCGCCAGTTGCGCGTTGAAGTCTTCCAGATTCTGGAAGCGACGACCTGGCACGAAGTTGCGTTTGACATACTTTACCCCTGACTCGACCTTACCCTTGGTCTGGGCCCGGTAGGGCTGGCACAGCCGAATGGCAAAGCCCCAATGATCGGCGAAAGCCTGGAACCGTTCGTTCAACCGTGCCCGACGCACGCCCGCATTGTCCTCGAACGATCCTGTCGTCACCGTGCGCATGCGGTCATACAGCAGTGTCTGGCAGCAGCCACCGAAGTGTGCGAAGGCGTTCTCGTGGGCCGTCAGCAGGCTGGACATCCGCTCGTCCAGGAAACCCTCGGCATAACCGCGACGGCTGTAGCCCAGGGTCATCACGAACACGTGCACCTTCTCTCGTCTGTCACCCATCCAGACGGTAACCTGGCCCCAATCGACCTGAGCCTGTTCACCTGGGGCCGTCTCAAAGCGCCACTGTGTCAAGGACAATGCTGTCGATTGCGCACGCATGGGCCGAATCGCCACCTTGACCACTTCATAGCAGCCCGTGAAGCCGCGCTGACTACGCAGCTCTTGGTACAGGATTCGGGCAGAATAACCCACTTGCGGTGCCCGCTCTCGCAACCACTCCCAATGAGCGTCCAACAGCGTCGGACGCTTCGCCTCGCGCCGGTACGGGATCCACGCTTCCCGCTTCAGGCAGCTGCGCACCGTTTTACGGTCCAACCCAAGCGCTCGGGCAATCGCCGACACCGTCTGCCCCTGGCCATGCCGCCTGTGGATCTCTGTCCATCCATCCTGTCCGAGCACTGTCGCCTCCGTATCCGCATTGGTTCCGGACACGGTACTACTCACGTTACCAGGGCCGGCCTCTAAAGGACCCGGCTCCTCATCATCCCGCTGCCTGCGCATGACTTCGTCTTCCATCTGTCGCTCCTGAGAGAAAAGATGGGTGGGGAACTTTCAGATGCCACAGATGGGGATTATTGCAATGCCACTGACACCGTGCGGGCTTGGCCTGCTTGTCCTGCGCCGTGCTGCTCTGCGCCGGAATGCCGGCCTGGTCCTGCTCGGGGGTGCTGTCGGCCTCCAGCGCCTCGGCTTCATCGAACAGACGCGACTGCGCCGGCAGGTGCTCGGCCTTGATGCCGAACTGCCGGTGGCGCAGTAGAACGATTTGTTCGTACAGATACTCGATATGGCGCAGCAGGTGTTCCTGCACCGTCCGGGCCGCCTGTTGCTGCTCGGCAAGCTGAGAATGCAGTAACGCCTTGAGCGCATCCACGTCGTCAGGCAGCACCTCGGGCAGCGGTGTGACCGCTACCTCGGGCAATGCTATCTCTCGGCGGATGGGGCGCTTGGCGGCATTCACAGGCATGCCGCCATTCTACCGTCTTGCGCTACGTGACGGACGCGAAGTGCAGCGTCTTGTGCGGCCGGTGTGCCCACAGATCGAAGCCTTCGAGCAGCCACTCGAACTCCTGCAGCGTGACGCTGACTGTGACCGCATCCGCCATGCGCGGCCAGGCAAACTTCTCGCGCTCCAGGCGCTTGTACCAGAGGCAGAAGCCGTTGCGATGCCAGTACAGGCATTTGATCTTGTCGCGCTGGCGGTTCAAGAACACGTACAGTGTCGTGCCAAACGGGTTCAGTCCCAGCTCCTGCTCGACCAGCGCGCTCAAGCCGCCGATCGATTTACGGAAGTCCACCGGCGCTCGGCACAGGTACACCGCCTCGATCTGGCTGCCCGGATGCATCAGCGTGCGCCCTGCAGTGCCCGGCCCAGCGCGGCCAGCCACTCAGCTGAGGGCAGCTGCGCGAGTTCCAGGCGAACGCCGGGGGCCAGGACCAGCGTACAGCTCGCCGAGCTGCCTGGGCTCCGGTCTACGGCCACCTGCACGGGCAGGAAGGTCGACGTACCTGCTGCGCCATTGGCGCCAGCCGCGTGCTTCAATTGTTTGCGCCAGTAATACAGCGACGACACGCTCAGGCCGTGTTGCCGTGCGTAATCCTTTGCCGTCACGCCCTCAGCGTCAATGGCCGACAGGTGCGACGACCAGAATTCCATGCCTTGTGACATCGTTCAATTCCCCGGAAAGTGCGAAGGCTGAAGCTTCTCGTTTCCGGCAAATCACGACAAGGATGGGGTTAATGGATCAGATACGAGGGGCTCCGGTGTGAGCCCATACATTGCGCCTATCGGTTCGAGCGTTATGCCCACCCGTTGACCCACCCATTAGTCGTTCATCGTCGCGAGCCCCCCAGTCGGCCATTGAGATCCTGTACACGGAACGACGGTCGCCGGCACATCGCGACTTCACTCCTTCAAATGATCCACGGGCACTTTCAAGGCGCAACCCTGTTCAGCGCTTGACGACCTTCAACATCGGCATCTAAAATGAAATTCGAATGATTAAAACGAAATTAGAGAAACGGAAATAGGAGGCTGGGCATGGCCAAACGTGTAAGGCTTGGTGCGGGCTCGGGATTTTGGGGTGACGCTCAAGATCCGGCACAAGAGCTGTTGGAGCGAGGCAATCTGGATTACCTGTGCTTCGACTACTTGGCCGAATTGACGATGGCGCTACTGCAGCGGCAGAAGCTGAAACGGCCGGATGCGGGCTACGTGCCGGATGCGGTTCAGACCATGATTAATCTTTTGCCCCGCGCTACCGCAGTAGGAACGAAATTGATTTCCAACGGTGGCGGGGTGAATCCTAGAGCTGCGGCACAGCGCATCGCCGAAGGCGCGCGCCAAGCGGGACTTGCTGGCACGCGCATCGCGCTGATTGAAGGCGACGACATGCTGGACAAGCTCGACGACCTGATGGGGCAGGGGGTGCCACTCCGCAATATGGATACCGGCGACGAAAACTTCGCGGCCATCCGCGACCGCGTCGTTTGCGCCAATGTCTATACCGACAGTTCGGGCATCACCGCGGGTCTGGAAGGCGACGCGGATGTGGTGATTGCCGGACGTGTGTCGGACAACGCGCTTTACGTCGGCCCGCTCGCCCACGAGTTTGGTTGGCGCCGCGACACCGCACACATCGACCGTTACGCTGCTGCGGTGACACTGGGCCACATCGTCGAATGCGCGGCAGGCTGCTCGGGCGGGATGTCTTCCCGGTTCGCGGAGATGCCGCACATGGGGCGAGCAGGATTTCCCATTCTTGAAGTGGGCGCGGATGCCGAGGCCATCGTCACCAAGCTGTCGGGCACTGGCGGCCGTGTCGATGAATGGACGATCAAGGAGCATCTGGTCTACGAGGTGGGCGATCCGCGCCGCTATCTTATGCCCGACGCCGTGGCAGACTTCACTTCCCTGAAACTGATCGATGAGGGAGAGGACCGCGTACGCGTCAGCGGCGTGCGCGGTGAGGCAGCGCCCGACCTGTGGAAGCTGGTGGTCGGTTACCAAGACGGCTGGATCGGCGAGACCATGGCGTTTTTCCCATGGCCATACGCCTATGACCGCGCCGTAAAGGCGCGCGAAACCATGCTCGAACGTTTCGAGCGCATGGGACTGGCCGCCGAACAGATTCACTTCGATTTTGTTGGACTCAACACCTTGCACGGTCCCGCCGCCACCTTCCCGGGGCGCGAACAGGCCAACGAGCTGCCCGAAGTCGGGCTGCGTTGCGCGGTGCGTACACGCACGGCCGAAGAGGCCGACAAGGTGCGCCGCGCGGGCACGAACCTCTGGATTATGGGCCCGGGCGGCACGTCCTTCGGCACCCCAATGAAGCCGCGCCCCGTCATCTCCCTGTGGCCGACCCTGATCCCGCGGGCCGCCGTCGAACAGAAAACCGAAATCCTGAAGGCCTAAGGAGGGCTCTGATGACGCTTCAAGTGAAAGACATCGCCTATGTGCGCTCCGGTGACAAGGGGGACGTGTGCAGCGTGGGACTGGTGGCCCGAGGACAGCATGAGTACGCGCAACTGCTCGCGAGCGTAAAGCCCGCCGACGTCAAGGCGCTTTACGGCGATTGGGTCCAGGGCGAGGTGGAGTGCCACCCCATGGACAACATCGGCGCCATGATGGTGATCATGCGTCATGCGCTGGGAGGCGGGGCAACGCGCACCTTGCGGTTGGATCAGACGGGAAAATCGCTGGGGCATGCGCTTTTGCGCCTGCCCGTGCGTGATCCGAGCTGAATCCCTGTAATCCCACCGACGGTATTCAACAAATGGCTATTCTTTCTTCCCGCCCCGGGCCGGGCAGCCCGGACTTCGCCGCGAATTCGGCGGCGTATGAAGCATTGCGCGCGCCGCTGCTCGCTGCAAGAGAACGAGCGATTGCTGGCGGCGGCGAACGCGCGCGCCAAGCGCATCTGGCGCGCGGAAAGCTGTTACCGCGCGAGCGTATCAATACGCTGCTGGATGCCGGCACGCCGTTCCTGGAGGTCGGCCAGTTAGCTGCCGATGGCGCGTACGATGGCCAGTCGCCGGGAGCCGGGATCATTACTGGTGTCGGCATTGTGTCCGGCCGGGCCTGCATGATCATGGCCAACGATGCGACGGCCAAGGGTGGAACGTATTACCCGCTGACCATCAAGAAGCAGGTGCGCGCCCAGGCCATTGCACGTGAGAACGGCTTGCCCTGCGTCTATCTGGTGGATTCGGGAGGTGCCTTTCTGCCTTTGCAGGGCGACATATTTCCGGACGAGCAGCACTTCGGCAAGATCTTTCGCAATATCGCCGAGATGTCGGCCCTTGGGCTTAAACAAGTTGCGGCGGTGCTGGGCGCTTGCACTGCCGGCGGCGCCTATATCCCAGCGATGTGTGACGAAACCGTGATCGTCGACAAGGCGGGCATGATCTACCTGGGCGGACCGCAGCTGGTGCAGGCCGCTACCGGCGAATTGGTTGACGCCCAGGAGCTTGGGGGTGCGGACACGCACACCCGCCTGTCCGGCGTGGCCGACCATTTCGCGAACGATGAGTTGCACGCACTCGAACTGGTGCGCGGCATTCTTGGACGCTGCGAGGCCCCGGCACTGGCGCCGCCGCCCCGTCCGTGCCGGCCTCCCCGCTACGAAGCGGCGGAATTGCCCGGACTCATTCCCGCCAATCCCAAGCAGGCAATGCCTATGCTGGACGTGCTGGCGCGCCTGCTGGACGGCAGCGAACTGGTGCAGTACCGCGAACGCTATGGCACCAGCCTTATTTGCGGCACCGGCGCCATTGGCGGTTATCCGGTGGGCGTGCTCGCCAACGACGGCGTTCTTCTTGGCCAGAGTGCCCAGAAAGCAGCCAACTTCATCGAACTGTGCTGCCAGGAAAACATCCCGCTCGTATTTCTGCACAACATCAGTGGCTTCATGGTGGGAGTGCAGTACGAGCAGGGCGGTATAGCGAAGGACGGGGCGAAGATGGTCAACGCGGTTTCCACGGCCCGGGTGCCCAAGTTCAGCGTCATTGTCGGCGGCAGTTACGGAGCGGGCGCGTATGCCATGTGCGGACGAGCATTCGGACCCCGGTTCATGGCCATGTGGCCCAATGCCAGGACCTCTGTGATGGGCGGGGAACAAGCCGCCACGGTGCTGGCGCTGGTGCGCGGCGAGCAACTGGCCCGTCAGGGCAAGGAATTCAGCGCCGAAGAGGCAGAGGCCTACAAGGCGCCTATCCGCGATACCTATGGTGCCGAAAGCACCGCCCTGAACGCAGCATCCCGCTTGTGGGTAGATAGCGTGATTGAACCCGCCGACACCCGCGACTGGCTGACGCTTGGCTTGGCGCTCGCAGCCGCCGGACCGAAGGAACCCACGCGCTTCGGCGTGTTCAGGATGTAGCCCATGTTCAAGAGAATCCTTATTGCGAACCGGGGGGAGATCGCTCGCCGCATCGCGCGCACCTGCCAACGGCTGGGCATCGAATACGTTGCGGTGCATTCCCTAGCTGACGTTGGCGCTGCGCATCTGCGCGGCGCCATTCGGACCGTTTGCCTGGGCGCGGGGTCTGCAGCGGACAGTTATTTAAATGCCGGGAAGCTGCTCCAGGCTGCGCGCGAAACAGATTGCGAGGCAGTGCATCCCGGCTACGGTTTCCTGTCCGAGAACAGCGAGTTCGCGGCGAACGTGGAGGCCGCGGGCATGGCGTTCATCGGACCGTCGCCCGCCACTATTGCGGCGTTGGGAGACAAGGCGCGGGCAAAGGCGCTCATGCGCGCGGCTGGAGTGCCGGTCGTGCCGGGCACCGACGAGGCCAGCGACAATCCCGCCACCATAGAGGCGTTGGCGCGCGCCATTGAACTGCCTATTTTGCTCAAACCCTCCGCCGGCGGCGGGGGCAAGGGCATGCAGATAATTACCCAATACGACGACCTGCCTGGGCTCATTGAGTCGGCCATCCGTGTCGCCCGCAGCAGTTTCGGCGACGGCCGGATGATCGTGGAGCGGTACATCGAGGAGCCGCGCCACATTGAAGTACAGGTGTTCGGCGATGGCTGCGGGAATGTAGTGCACCTGTTCGAGCGGGAATGCTCGTTGCAGCGCCGACACCAGAAGGTCATGGAGGAGGCGCCTGCGCCGCACCTGCCGGAGCGCGCGCGTCAACGACTGCTGGAGGCGGCGGTGCAGGGCGCGCGCAGCCTGGACTATCGCAACGCCGGCACCTTCGAGTTCATCATGGACCGGGACTTCAACTGCTACTTCCTGGAGGTGAATACCCGCCTGCAGGTAGAGCATCCTGTCACAGAGGCGGTAACCGGGCTGGATCTCGTTGAATGGCAGTTGCGCGTGGCGGCGGGCCAGTCCCTGCCGCTGGCGCAGTCCGAAATCGCCTGCCACGGACACGCTATCGAAGCGAGAATCTACGCGGAAGACCCGGCCCAGGACTTCCGTCCTTCGCCCGGCACCGTGGTGCACGCTCGCTGGCCGTCTGCCCTGCGCGTGGACGCCGCGCTGGATGAATCGGGCGACGTTCCGCCTTTCTATGACCCGATGGTGGCAAAGATCATCGCCAGCGCGGGCGATCGTCCGACCGCGATTGCCGCCTTGAAGTCGGGCCTGGGCCAGACATCGTTGCTAGGTGTCTCCAGCAACCTCGGCTACCTGTTGCGCCTGCTGGACGACCCGGGAGTATTGAACGGGCGCGTGCACACCCGTTACCTGGACGAACACAAATCGCTGCAAACTCCGTGCAGCCGCCCGGCTGCCGCAGCAGTCTGCGCCACGCTGCCCTTGCCTGTGCAGTCCATGGCAGCCTCGCCCTGGCATGCCGGCGCGGCTTGCGGCGCGATGGACCGGGTGTTCCTGGATCCCGGCGCGCCTTTGGGGCGCGTGCGTTTCCTGCTGGACGCCGAGCCGGCATCGGTGGCTCTTCACGCCGTGGACGGAAGCGATGTCCGCGCGGGCGACAACCCGCAAAGCTGGAACGTGTCGCGCGATGCGTCCAGCTTGGGCGGCGTTGTGGACGGGTGGCGCTGGGACGCCTGCCTCGCGGCCGAAGGGTGGCATCTGCAGGTGGCGGGCGACCATTACTCGGTGCGCCCGGTTCTTCACGAAGGCAACGCCTCCGCTCGGGACGCCAGCGGGGCGACGGCACCGATGTCAGGCGTTATCGCAGCCGTGGCGGTGCAACCGGGAGACCGGGTGGCCCCGGGCGATGTCCTGGCCGTGATCGAGGCCATGAAGATGGAGTATTCGATCGTTGCCGATGTCGATGGAACAGTGGCGAATCTGCGCTACGGCCCAGGCGACAGCGTGCGGGAGGGCGAACTCATTGCCGACATCGTCCAGGACGACGCTGCGGCGATCGATGAGGGCAGGCAAATCGACGAACCGAAGTTTCAGGCCGGCAGCAGCCGCTAGGACCGAGATCATCATGCAGAAACCGCTAAGCCATATCCGTGTGCTGGACCTCTCCCGCATCCTGGCCGGCCCCTGGGCCACGCAGAACCTGGCCGATCTCGGCGCAGAAGTAATCAAGGTGGAGAAGCCGGATGTCGGAGACGACACCCGGCAGATGGGGCCGCCTTTTCTCAAAGACCGGCAGAGCGGTGAGAACGGCGACGCAGCCTATTTCATGAGCTGCAACCGTGGCAAGAAGTCCCTTGCCATCGATTTCTCGAACCCTAGAGGGCAGGAGATCTTGCGAGAGCTGGCGCGTAAGGCCGATGTCTTCGTCGAGAACTACAAGGTCGGAGCATTGAAGCGCTACGGTTTGGATTACGCCTCGCTTCGTGAGATCAACCCTCAACTGGTCTATTGTTCTGTGACGGGTTTTGGGCAAACGGGACCCTACAAGGACCGCGCGGGCTACGACTATCTGATACAGGGTATGGGTGGTCTGATGAGCGTGACGGGCGAACGCGACGACCTGCCCGGCGGGGGGCCGCAGCGGGCGGGTGTCGCTGTGGCTGATCTTTTGGCGGGGATGTACGCCACCACAGCCATTCTTGCCGCCTTGCAGCATCGCGATCGCGGCCATGGAGGCCAGCATATCGACATCAGCTTGCTGGACTGCATGGTGGGTTCGCTGGTGAACCAGTCGATGAACTATCTGGTCAGCGGGCGCGTGCCCCAGCGCATGGGTAGCGGCCACCCCAATATCGCGCCCTATGCGGTCTATCCGGCTGCCGATGGGCATCTGGTGCTCGCGGTCGGCAACGACACCCAGTTCCGCCGCCTGTGCCAAGCGGTCGGGCAGCCCGAGATTGGCACGGATCCGCGCTTCGCCACCATCGCCGACCGCGTGCACAACCGGGCCGAACTGGATGCCTGGCTGGTTCCCGTCACACGTTCGCGCCGGCTTGCCGACTGGACGGCGCTGCTGGAACGGGCGCAGGTCCCTGGCGGACCCATCAATGGCATGGACCAGGTCTTTGCCGACGAGCACGTAGTCGCGCGTGGCATGCGCGCCGAGTTGGAGCATCCGCTGTACGGACCGGTTCCGACCGTGCGCAACCCCATCCGTTTTTCAGAAACGCCACTGGACCCGGCCGGCGCGCCACCATCGCTGGGCCAGCATAACGAAGAGGTACTGCAATCACTTGGGATTGCAACGGAGCAGATGGCGGAGCTGCGTGCCGCCGGCGTGCTCTGACCGACCATCAAGATAACCAAACAACCAGGAGAAGACAGTATGCGCAGATCAATCAACGTGGACGAGAACGGGCTGGAGGTGCTGGGCCTGGGCTTTTACTGGGACGACGTCGAGCCCGGCTACCGCTTTCGCACCTTGGGCCGCACGATTACGGAGGCCGACATCACTCTGTTCATCGGTACGGTGGGCATGGTGGAGGAAATGTTCACCAATCTGGACTATGTCGCGTCGCAATCCATCATCGGCTCGCGTCCGGCTCCTGGTTCGCTTGTTTTCTGCATGGCCGAAGGGCTGTTGATGCAGAGCACGATGCAGCGCACCGGCATGGCGTTCATGGAGGCGGATATCAAGGTCCACCGGCCCACGAACGCAGGCGACACCATCCATGTCGAGTGCGAAGTGGTCGAAGCCCGGGGGACTAGCAAGTCAGAGCGCGGCCTGGTGCGGACCTCAAATCGGGTGGTCAACCAGCGAGGGGAGGTGGTGCTTACCTATAACCCCCTGCGTATGGTCAAAACCCGCCCGTAGCTCGAAGCCCCACAAATTTTTCACACGGGGACGCGTAGACGGCCCCGTTTCACTCAAGGAGACATCAATGAAATTTTCCCTGCTTTTCGGGTTGCTAGCGTTAACTGTGTGCGCCCAGGGCGCAGTAGCGGCGCCTGCCTCCGCCTTTCCCGAGAAACCTATTACGGTCGTTGTTCCGTTCGCTGCGGGCAGTCCTACCGATGCAGTGGCCCGTGTGCTGTCTGACTCGCTTTCCAAGCGACTGGGGCAGCCGCTGATCGTGCAGAATCGTCCGGGCGCCACCGGTATGATCGGCAGCGAGTATGTGGCGCGCGCGCAGCCGGATGGCTACACCCTGCTGTTCGGCACTAACACTACTCAGGTAGCGAACAAATATTTCTTCAAGAACGTGTCTTATGACGGTCTGAAGGATTTCGCGCCAGTCGCCATCGTCGGCGGCGTGCCGCATGCGTTGGTCGTCAATCCGTCCGTGCCGGTCAGTTCCGTGGCGGAACTCATCGCCTATGCGAAGGCCAACCCGGGCAAGCTCTCGTTTCCCTACGCCAACAGCACCACGCGCATCACCGGCAGTACGTTTCGCGTGATGACGCATACCGATATCTTGGAGATTCCTTACAAGGCTTATGGCCAGGCCGTGTCCGAACTGTTGGGTGGGCAGACGCAAATGATGTTCATCGATTTTTCGACTGGCCTGGCCTACATGACCTCGGGCAAGCTCAAGCCCTTGGCCATCACCCCGGCCCGGTCGGACAAACTTCCCGGCGTGCCCGCTATGAAGGAGGCGTTGCCAGGCTTCGAGATCGGAAACTGGAACGGATTATTCGCGCCAAAGGGAACGCCGCCTGAGATCATTGACAAGCTCAATCGGGAAATCACCGGCGCGCTTGAGCAGCCGGAGGTACGTAAGCAGATCGATGGCACAGGCTATGAATTGCTGCCGCCCATGGCGCCCCAGGCGTTCGGAAAATACATTGCCGAGGAGAGTGCGCACTACGGCAAGTTGACCCAGGCCGCGGGCATCAAACCTGAATGAGTATCGGGCCGCGCGCCGTTCGCGCGCGGCATGTACTTCCTTGATTTTCCTGATTAGCGAGTCGCCCTGCATCATGAATAAACCCGACGCCCCTGTTCTGTACTCCGTGCAAGACGGCATCGCCACGATCTGCATAGACCGCCCGGCTCAGCGCAACGCGTTGTCCATCGCTATCTGCGAGCGCCTGCTGGATCTGTGGGACGAGGTCGAACGCGACGACGCCGTGCGAGTGGTGATCCTGACCTCCGCCGACTGCGGCGTGTTCTCTGCCGGCATGGATCTTAAGGAGGCCGCCCAGGTGCGCGCCGAAACCGGCAAGGACATGCTGGAGATGCTGCGGGATCCCTTCCACCAACGCATGCGCCAGGTTCCCAAGCCGATCATCGCCGCCATGACGGGCCACTTCACCGCCGGGGGTATGGTCTTGGCTGCAAACAGCGATATCCGGATCGGCTTGCAGGGGACCCTCGGCGGCATCTCCGAGGCCAAGGTGGGGCGAGGGTCGCCCTGGGGAGTGCCCATGCTGTGGATGCTTCCGCAGCCCTTCATGATGGAACTCATGCTTACCGGCGAGATGCATCCCATCGAGCGCTTTTACCAATTAGGTTTCGTGAACTATGTTGAGGCCGCGCCCGATGCCGTGCGCGAGCGGGCCCAGGCTATAGCGCGCACCATCGCCAACAATGCGCCGCTTACCGTCTGGGCAGCCAAGAAGAGCATCGGGGCGGCAATGGACCTTGGCTGCGAGCGCGGTCTGGAGGCGGCCTGCCGGTACCATGAGCGCGTTTATTCGAGCGCTGACGCAATCGAGGGGCCTCGGGCCTTCGCCGAGAAAAGGGCGCCGCGCTGGATCGGGGCGTGACGATGGACGGCGCTTCGGCTTTTGTCCGGCGCGACGACGATGACGGCGTCGTCACGCTCACGCTAAACCATCCCGACACACTCAATCGCTTCTCTGATGGTTCGCAGTTCCTTGAACTGGCTGCGCACGTGCGCAGGGCCAATGCGGATCCGGCGGTTCGTGTCCTGCTCATCACGGGAGCGGGGAAGGCGTTTTGCGCGGGCGGAGATCTGCGGCACATGGCGGAACGAGAGGGGTTTTCCGCCGGGGACGTTGCCCAGGTGCAAGCGCGCTACCGCGAAACCGTGCACCAATTGCCAGCAGCGCTGGCCGAAGCGGATGTTCCGACCATTGCTGCAGTGAATGGCGCGGCCTACGGGGCGGGCTGCGATCTGGCGTGCTTTTGCGATATCCGGATCGCCGCAGAGAGCGCGCGCTTTTCGGTCAGTTTTGCCCGCCTTGGCATTGTGGCTGGCGATGGTGGAGCCTGGATGTTGCCGCGGCTCGTTGGCCGTTCCAAGGCCATGGAACTGGCTTTCACCGCGGAGTCCATCGATGCCCGGGAGGCGCTACGCATCGGTCTCGTGTCGGATGTGGCGCCGGACGATCGGCTGGGCCAGCGCGCCGCGCAATTGGCGCGGAAGATTGCGCGGCATCCTTCCGCGGCGTTGCGCATGCACAAACGCCTGCTGCGAGACGCCGAACAGCACACACTGGCAACTCATCTGGACGTGGTGGCCGCATTTCAAGCGATCGCACACGCATCTGAAGACCACCTGCGGGCGGTGCGCGACGCGGTTGGCGCCCTGGGGAAACCTCGTTAGTCTTCGTCTTCGGCGGCTAGGGCGATACGCTCGGCGATGGCCAGCAGCGACGCTGCAACCTGGCCCCGCAACACCGCTTCCGTGACATCCACACTCACGGCCATGGCGGCCAGGGCGAACTCCGAGCCCGCCTTTACCGGGGTGGCGATGGAGGCGGTGTGCGTGGCCACGGGCGCGGCCAGGTAACACCAGCCCGTTTTTTCCAGATCTCGGAACGCGGCGTAGACTTCGTCGAGCGGTCGCGACACGCCGGAGGGCGCGTCAGCCTCGATCATGCGGAGTAATTCATCGCGTTGTTCCTTCGGTCGTCCCCATAGGTAGGCGCGGCCGGAGGCCGAGACGGCCATAGGAAAACGAGCGCCGCTAGTCAGGCCCAGCTGTACCCGGCCGGCGGGAACGCAGTGCTCGACTACCAGCATATGCAGCCGGTCGCGCGTGCTCAGCGTGACATGGACGCCGAAGCGCTGCGACAGCTCGCGCATAAGCGGCCTGGCTGCCTGGCCAACCGCCAGACCCTTCTTGGCAGCTCGACCCAGCGCCAGGCAGGCAATATGGGGTTCGTAGCTGTCGCCTGTGGCCTGGAGAAAATGCTGGGCCTGCAACGTCTGGACGAGCTTTTCGGTCGTCGGGCGGGACAGCTCAAGTTTGCGAGCGATGTCTGCCAGCGTGAGTTTGCGGTGGCGCAGGTCGAACAGACGCAGCACCTCCAGGCCCCGACGCAGCGAATCCACCTGGGCGTCGTCGCGCGGCGTGCCCGGTGTCAATTGGGGAGTCCGTACCATTATTATTCCGCCTGCATATTGCTGAGTTCGGCTTCAAGTCGGTTTTTGAGGGCGAGCAGGTCCGGGATAACTTCCTGCTTCAGCCGCGGCAACTCCAGGGAATTCGACGGTGCGGCGCAGCCCAGGGCATAGGTGTGTGGACCTTCTGGCGTGTCGACGACCACTGCGGCGCCGTTGGTGCCGGCCTCAAGGGTGCCGGCCGCGATGCAATAGCCGTCGCTCGCCATTTGAGAAATGGCGGTCGGCACTTCGCGGCTCAAGAGCTCCCAAGCTTGCGGGTCAGCCGTGCCAAGCTTTTCGAGGAATGCCGTGCGTTCGGCATCGCCCATTGCGCCGACCAGTGCCCTGCCCAGGGCCGAGCGGTCAATGCGAAGGCGCGAACCGGCGCGCACCCGCAAGGTGAAAATCATGTCTCGGCTATGAGCAACCTCGTTGCAGACCATGCTGCTGGCATCGGGTGAGGCGAGCACGACGGAGACCTGATGCTGGTCGGCGAACTGCTGCATCAGCGGCCTCGCTAGCATGACAAAGTCCCGGTGCGAGGCCGCGATGAACCCAAGCGCAAGCACGGCCGCGCCTAGGCGATAGGCGGCTCGCTGGGCCGAATATTGCAGGTATTCTGCTTCCAGCAGATTGGCCGTGAGGCGGGATACTGTCGGCTTGGGCAGGCCGGTGAGCGCCGCGATTTCGGAGTTGCTCAACCAGTCATTGTTCGGTTCGAACGCCGAGAGAACGGTCAACCCGCGCGACAGCACCCGGACTTGGCGAATGCCTGGCTTTTCGGAGTACGAATCAGCGGATGTATTCATCGAGTCATCAAAATGAAATTAGACTCGATTCTACAGGCAAGCCCCGTGATATGGGCTTGGTTTAACCGTCGAACGCTCCCTAAAAGACCTTCGGACGACGCTTTAGCCACCAGCCGTATTGTTCTGGCCAAGCCAGAAACTCTGGATCGGCCTGCAGAGCCAAGCGGGCGTGCAGGGGCCAATTCGGATTGAGAAGGGCCTCCCGCCCGACAGCCACCAAATCGGCCTTATCCCCAACCAGAATCGCCTCGGCCTGCTCCGGATCAACGATCAACCCCACTGCGATCGTCCCGATGCCAGCCTCCTGCTTGACCGCCTGCGCAAAGGGAACCTGGAACCCCGGCCCGCGCTTGACGGCCTGCGGACCTTGTCCCGCCGTGGCAGGCGCCTGTATGCCACCGGATGAACAGTCGATCAGATCAACGCCCAGTGCTTTCAATTCGCGGGAAAACAAGATGCTGTCTGACAACTGCCACCCGCCCTCAATACCGTCGACGGCCGATATCCGCACAGATACCGGAATGTCGGAGGGCAGGGCGTCCCGGACGGCGGCCGCGACCTGAAGGGGAAAGCGCATCCGGTTCTCTAGCGACCCGCCATACTCGTCCTGCCGCTTGTTGGTGACGGGCGAAAGAAAGCTGTGCAGCAGGTAGCCATGCGCGGCGTGAATTTCGACAAACCGGTATCCCGCGCTGACTGCGCGGACTGTCGCGTCGCGGAAGCTGGCGCCGATGCCAGCCAGTTCGCTGGCCTCAAGTTCGCGAGGCACGGGCCAGCCTTCCTGTACCGGCACGGAAGAGGGCGCCGTGGTCTCCCAGGCCTGATCTTCCGAAGACAGTGCCAACGGCCGATTGCCTTCCCAGGGCCTGCCCGTGCTTGCCTTGCGGCCGGCATGACCGATCTGAATCGACGGCACCACGCCGTGCGTGGTCATGATGCGTGCTAGTTCCGCAAGTCCTGGGATCTGCTCATCGCTCCAGATTCCCAGGTCGCCAAGGGTTCCCCGGCCATCGCGGGTGACAGCCGCGACTTCAATCATTGCGCTGCCGGGTCCGCCCCGGGCCAGGCCGGCGGTATGGAACCGGTGCCAGTCCTGGACCAGTCCGTCGATGGCGGAGTACTGGCTCATCGGAGAGATGAGTACGCGATTGGGCAACTCGACGCCGCGCAGTTTGAACGGGGTAAACAGTTTGGTGTCCCGCATGAGGTTCCTCGTTTCGGATCGTTGTGTCATGGCGGAGGATCAGGCTTCGTAGTCCAGCACGATGAGCTGCCGGCTTAGTGCCGCGACTTTCTGCTTCAGCGGCACGTGGGCGGGAGCCTGCTGGTAGTGGTCGTGGGCGGCTGAGTCCACGAAGTCCGCCACGAATGCGTGGGTGTAGGAATGGGCGCGATCCGACGCATTGGTGGCAATGCGCAGGTCCAGGATACCCGGGATCTCTTTCTTGATCGTCTGGCACATGCCGACGATGTCTTCGTGGTCTTCTCTGGTGAGCGGGGCGTTGAAGCTGAGCATGACAATATGTCGAAACATGATGGCTCCGATCGATCAGGAAATGGTCAACCCGCCGTCGACGGCGAGGATGTGGCCGGTCGTGGAGCGGGACTCGTCGGAAGCCAGATACAACGCGGCGTGGGCGATATCTTCGGGCTGCACCAGCCCAAAAAGCTGGCCGTCCAGCGATTTGCTGGTGACGCCATCGTCTTTCAGCAGCTTTAGCACGCGCTCTGTCGCCGTCGCTCCGGGAGCCACCGCATTCACGCGAATTCGGTACTGTGCATATTCCACAGCCATCGACCGGGTCAGCGCGCTGACTGCGCCCTTGGCCGCCGTGTAGGCGTCCTTGCCGTGAGTGCCGATCAGGGCAAAGATGGATGTGCTGTTGATGACGGACCCGCCGTTCCCCGCGTCCATCATGGCCTGGATGCCGTAGCGGCATCCCAACCAGGTGCCAAACAGGTCGAGTTTCATCTTGGACCAGAACTCGTCCACCGGAGCGTCCGTCACGCGGCTGTCGCGCACGGTCGAGCCTCCGGCATTGTTGTACAGCACGTCAAATCGTCCGAACTCCGCCACGGTCCGTTTGACGGCCGCCTCCAGGCTTTCGGGTTCGGTGACGTCGGTGTGGATGAAGCGGGCAGGGCGGCCCGTCGATTTTTCGACGATGGCGGCGGTCTGCTCGCCCGCGGCGGTGTCACGCTCGGCGATAACGACCTGGGCGCCTTCCTGGGCGAATAGCAATGCGCTGGCACAGCCGATACCGGCGCCGCCGCCCGTGATGAAGGCGACTTTTCCTTCGAGTCGATGCATAAATACCTCGCAAAAAACGGATAAGTGGATGAGGGATGCGTGGGGGTCAAATGCCCAGATAGGCTTTGCGCACCGCTTCACTGCTGGCCAGCTCCGACGCCAGGCCTTGCAACTGAATCTCACCGCGCTCGAGGATGAAGGCGTGGGTCGCAATCTCCAGTGCCATCTCTGCGTTCTGTTCCACAAGCATCACATCCACGCCTTCCGCCGCGATGTCCTGGATGATCTGGGCGATGGTGTCGACGATGGCGGGCGCAAGCCCGATTGTGGGCTCGTCAAGCAGCAGTAGCCGCGGCTTGGCCATCAGGGCGCGGCCGACAGCAACCATCTGTTGCTGGCCGCCACTGAGACTACCCGCCGGTGACTTGAGCCTTGTCTTCAGAGCGGGAAAGCGTTCCAGCACGTCTGCCATTCCCTGCTGAATGGCATTCTTGCTTTTCTCGCGGTAGGCGCCCAGTTCCAGGTTTTCCCCTACCGTCATGGCTTTGAACAGGCGCCGGCCTTCGGGCACCAGGACGAGGCCCCTGGAGACGAGGGCATCGGGTGCCAGTCCGGTGATGTCTTCTCCATAAAGGCGGACACGTCCGGAAGAGGGCGCGACCAGGCCGGTCAAGGCCTTCATGATGGTCGATTTTCCGGCGCCATTGGAACCGACGATGGTGGAGATGGATCCCCGCTTCACCGTGAAGCTCGCCGCGCTCACCGCCGGCACGATGCCATACATCACCGACAGTCGCTCGACGTCGAGCACATTTTCGTTATTGTTCATGCCGCTTCCCCAGATAGGCCGAAATCACGCGCGGATCCCGCTGGATCTCGGCCGGGGTGCCGGTGGCTAGAAACACGCCATAGTCCAGCACCACGATGCGATCGCAGATATCCATGACCGCCTTCATGTTGTGTTCCACAAGCAGCATCGAAACGCCGTACTCCTCGCGCATCCTGCGGAAGATCGCCAATACTGACGATGCCTCGGTCTGGTTCAGACCGGTCAACGGTTCGTCCAGGCAGAGCAGGCTTGGCCGGGCGGCGAAAGCGATGGCGATGCTGACCAGGCGCTGCAGGCCGTGCGAAAGGTTCCCCGCAACTTCGCTCAGGACTTCCGACAGGCCCATAAGCGCCGCGGTTTCTCGTACGCGTGCGTCCCGTTCAGCTTTATGGCGCATCGTCGCGAACGTACCGACGACGATGTTGTCGTAGACGGTCATGTCGCGCAGCATGCTGTCGTGCTGGAACGTGCGGACCAGGCCCTGCCGGGAGATCCGGGCGGCGCTCTGGCCGGTGATGTCCTGGCCCATGAAGGTCAGCTTGCCGCCAGACGGCTTGTAGTAGCCGCTTACCACGTTGAACGTGGTGCTTTTGCCGGCGCCATTGGGGCCGATGAGTCCAAGGATTTCTCCTTTGCGGACTTCGAAGCTCAAATCCTTGACTGCCACCAGGCCTCCAAAGCGGCGGCTCAGGCCATCGACTTTAAGTAGTACTTGGTTTTCCATGAAGACCTCAGGCTTGGGGCTTCGCCGCGGCAGTCAGCCCAGGCGCGCGCTTGTTGAGGTGGCGGCCCAGGCCGATCAGGCCCCCCGGCATCAGCAGCACCGAGATCACGATGGCGGCTCCGTAGAAGATGTGCTCGTAGGGGCCGAAGCTCAGGGCGAACTGGCCGAGCAGCGTCAAAACGATGGCGCCGACGACCGCGCCCAGGATGTGGGATTCGCCGCCCACCTTCAGATAGGCCAGCGCGTATACCGCCAGCAGGAAGCCAAAATCCCCCGGACTGATGACGTTGTTCGAGTAAGCCAGTAGCGCACCGGCAATGCCGGCAACGAACGAAGAAACACCCAGGCACAGCACCTTGGTCAGATGCACGTTGATGCCGACGGTCTCGACGATGGCGTCGTTATTGCGGATGGCCACAAGGACTTTGCCGAAATCGGATTTCTCGATGAACCAGAGCGCCCAGAGCAGTGCGAGCACCACGGCGACGACCAGGGCGGGCAAGTAGCCGTCCAGGTAGGCCGGCGGAAAGATACCCACCATGCCGGAGCTCCCTCCGATGGCTTCGGTCTTGGTGTAGATCATGCGGATCACTTCGGTGAAAGCGAAGCTGATCAGCATGAAATAGGGGCCCTTGGCGCGCAGCGTGATGTAGCCGAACACAAGGCTGATCAGGCCGGCGAAGACTGCGCTTGCCACCAGCGTGAGCAGGAAGGGCCAGTTGAACGTGACGCTCCCGACACCCGCCATATAGGCGCCTAGGCCCACAAAGCCGGCGACGGCAAAATTCAGTTCACCGATCAAGGTGACAAAGCGGAAGCTGGCGGTAATCAGCACGTTGACGGCCAGCCACAGGACCAGGCTGGCGGCCAGGCCGCCGCCCTGAAGCAGGCTGGCGGCGATCGCCACCAGGCCGACCGAGGCGATTGCAGGGGTGAGTAGCGATTTAGCCATTGCCGAGAATTCCCTTCGGACGAACGAGAAGTACAAACATGGTCAGGGCGAACATCGTGATCGTGGCCCAGGTGGGATCGAAGTAGTAGCCGCCCAGGCTTTCGATGACGGCGATCAGCAGGCTGCCCAGGATTGCGCCGGGTATGCTGCCCAGCCCGCCGATGACGATCGCGATGAAACCCCGGATGAGATAGTCGCTGCCGATGATCGGGCTGGAAACGGTCACGGGCGATAGCAGTACTGCGGCGATCGCCGCGAGCGAGGTCGCGATGAAAAAGCCGGCCAGGGCGATCCGTCGGTACGGGATGCCCTGCAGCATCGCAGCCTCATGGTCTTCCGAGACCGCGCGCAGTGCCTTTCCCAGACGGCTTGACGCGATGGTCCAGCACATGAGAGCGGCCACCAGCAGTGCGCAGCAGGTGATGATCAGGCGCTGGATGGTGATGTAGGCGCCCATGATGTTCACCGTTCCTTCGACCAGCGCGGGGAGCTTGTTGGGAACGCCGCCGAAGGATTCCAGGAATATGCCTTGCAGCAACAGCGAGAGGCCGACCGACACCACAAAGGAGCCGGTCATGTCGCGCTGGAACCGCTGGAGGGCGAACTTGTAGATCACCCCCCCCAGTAGCAGCGTCAAGGCGATCCCAAGCACTCCGCTCAGCGCATAGGACGCAAAAAGCGGCAACTGCTCGCTGATCAGGAACGGGACTGTCACTCCCATCACCAGCAGCGGCAGCGTAAAGAACTCTCCGTGTGCGAAGTTGACGATTCGCATGACGCCGAAGATCAGCGTCAAGCCCAACGAGAACAGGATGTACGCCGCGGCGATCTGCATACTGTTCATGATTAATTGCATGTAAACGTCCAACTTGTCTCCCCCGACTTATCGCCGTCCAGCGTTCTGATTACTTGCCTTGCGCCAGGCGCTTTTGCAGCTCTTCCGGCACCACGCGCTCAACTTCCACGAGCTTTCCGTCTTGAATCTGCGTGATCATGACCGGGATGAGCATCTGCTGAGGCGAACCGTAGGTCGCCTCGCCACCGAACGCCGTCTTGCCGTACGACGTGTCAAAGACGATCTTGGGCATGACCTTCAGAATCTCGGCAGGTTCGATGCTTTGCGCGGCTTCCATGCCCGCCTTGAGGGCGTACACAGAGTCGTAGGGTGCGAGCTGCAGCGGGTTGAGTGATTCCCCGACGGCCTTTTTCATGCCTTCGTTGAGCTCACGTTGCTTGCTGGTTGCCTGCTGTCCGGCGTAATCGCCCGAAAAGCCCATGTACACCCCGTTAGCTGCTTGACCGCCAATGTCCACGAGCTGCGCTGCCCCCGTGCCCACCGGCTGAACCTTGACACCGTCCCATCCGAGTACGGCCAGTTCGCGGAAGAGCACGCCTGCATCGGCCGGGGGAGCAACGCCCAGGTCAATGACGTCCGGCTTCACCGCCGCGAGTTTTTGCGCAATGGGCTGGAATTGCGTGGTGCCGCGTTCGTACCAGTTGACTGACACCACCTTCACGCCAAGCTTTTCCCAAGCCTTCTGGGCGACCGGTTCGGTCTCCTTGCCGGTCGCGTCGTTGGGATTGAGCATGGCAACGGTCTTGATGGAGCCGTGTTTGGCCTTTACGTAGGCATACAGGGGTTCCAGGATTTCGAACGGCGTGGTCGATTGGGTCAAGGTGTAGGGCTTGGTTGGTCCCTTGACGGTCTTGCCCCAGGCCGAGGTGAACAGAATGACCTGGTTCCGCTCGGTGAGCGACTGCAAAGCCAGAATCGGCGCGGTGCCGATGCTGCCGACCACGTAGCGGGATTTGTCGCGATTCACGATGTTCTGCGCGACCTTGGTCCCTTCCGCGGCGTTGTATTTGTTGTCGTAGGCACGGACTTCAAATTTATAGTTGGTGCCGCCGATCTTCACGCCGCCGGCGTCATTGATTTCCTTGGCGGCCTGCTTGGCGGTCCATTCCTGTCCAAGCCCCCACGTTGCAGCGGCGCCTGACATCGGCGCGGATACGCCCAATATCAAGGTCTTGGTGTCCTGTCCGAATGCGGCGCCGGACGTGAGCGACGCCGTCGCCAAAGTCACAGCCGTAAGAACGCAGTTGAGGTTCTTCATCTTGTCTTCTCCGTATTTATAGGTGTAGTGATTCCCGGCGCGTGCCGGCTTTTACCGGATTCCCGGTATGTCTTTAGCCCGACTGAGGTGTACGTCCGGCGCTGGTCCAGCGCGTGGCCTCGTTGGGGCCGTGGTTGTCCACGTAGCTCGACACCTGCTTGAGCAGTCCGGGCGCAATGCCTGCCTGCTCGCTCAGTGCCAAGGCCAGGTGCAGATCCTTCGCGACGATTCGGTGGATGTCCGGGTAGGCGTCTTCCGTCGGCGACCACGCGCGGAATTGCGCGCGGCCCAGGGCCGCGTTGGCAGTCAGAAAGTTCCTTCCGGTACTGACGTCCAGGATGGGCGCGAAGCTCTCAAGGGAAACGCCATGCGCCTGAGCCAGTTCGATGGCTTCAGCGGTCAAATAGATATTTGCCACGCAGACCATGTTGTTGATGATCTTGGCGACCTGCGCAGATCCCAACGCGCCGCAGTGGAAAATTCGGCTACCCATAGCCTGCATCAATGGCCTGGCCAGTTCGGCGTCGGATACGGCTCCGCCCACCATGATCGTGAGCGTTCCTTCTTGTGCGCCCACGACGCCGCCGCTCACCGGCGCGTCGAGCAGGTGGGCGCCGGCTACAGCGAGCGGCGCCTCCAGCGTGCGCAGGGTAGCGGGCAGCGTGGTGCTCATCATGCACACGATGGGCTGGTGGCCGCTGGGAATGGCGTGAACCAGTCCGCCGTCGCCAAGCAGGGCGTCTGTAATTTGAGCGTCATTGGCGAGCAGCACAATGATCGCGTCCGCTCCAGCGCAATCCTTCACTTCAGAAGTTGTGGCGACGCCTTCACGGGCAAAGCTCTCGCGTACGGCGGCACTGCGGTCGCAGATGATGAGGTCAAAACCTCCACGCCGAACGCAGCGCGCCATTGGCGCACCCATGTTGCCGGCGCCGATGAAGGCGACTGTCTTGATGGATTTCATGAGCGCTGCTCCGCCTAGACACCCAGGTCCAGGTCGAACCGGGGAGCGCGGCGCTCTTGCAATGCGCTCACTCCCTCCCGCGCCTCGGGGCTTCCGAAGCCCATGAACTCCAGCGCCAGCGAGGTATCGAAAATGGGTCCGGCCTGACGCAGCCAATTGTTCAGGGCGTACTTGGTCCACCGCATCGCACCCGGCGCGCCTGCCGCGAGCTTCCCGGCGATCTCAAGGGCTTTGTCTTGAAGCGCGTCGTCCTCAACGCACAACGACACGAGACCCAGCGCTTCGGCCTGCGCGCCGCTCACGGGTTCGCACAACATCAGGTGGTATTTGGCCTTGGCCATCCCGCAAAGCAAGGGCCAGATGATGGCCGCATGGTCGCCTGCGGGGACGCCCAGCTTGGTGTGGCCGTCCACAATGCGGGCCGATTTCGCTGCAATCGAGATGTCGGCCAGCAGAGCCGCCACCAGACCCGCGCCCACCGCCGGGCCATGAATGGCGGAGACGATAGGTTTCGAACAGTTGATGATGTTGTAGACCAGGTCTCGGGCTTCTCGCCAGACACGGGCCCTGGCCTTGAAATCGTCGTTGATCTCTTCGAGCATGCGGAAATCACCACCAGCCGAGAACGCACGCCCGGCTCCGCGGATGATCACGGCGCTGACCTCGGGATCGGTGTCGATCTCGCGCCATACCTCCGCCAGTTCGGCGTGCCCCCGGGAATCCAGGGAATTCATGCGCTCGGGGTTGTTCAGCGTCAGGCGCAGAACACGGTCAAGCGGACGGTCGAATTCAATCGCCGTGTAGTTCTGATAACGAAGGTTTTCTGTCATCCTCGACTCCAACTTCAGGTACGTGATTGGGCGGCCGTTTGTCGGCCGTCCGCGTTCTTCTGCGCCGATATGACGCGTGCCTTTCTGCGTAACTGCTGGCGCAATTGTGCGATCCGCACTTGCTTTATCAAAGACCACCGTTGCACCCTTAGTGTGCGCTGATGCACAATGAGCCATGGATACGCACCCCGAATGGAACGACCTCAAAGTTTTTCTGGCTGTCGCACGGCTGGGCACGATCTCCGATGCGGGGGAGAAGCTCGGGATCGAGCACTCCACTGTTTCGCGGCGGATCGACCGGCTGGAAGCGACCTTGCGCGTGGTCTTGTTTGACCGACGCCGCAGCGGCTATTCGCTGACCGATGCTGGCCATGCGCTGATTCCTCACGCGGAAAAAATGGAAAGCGCGCTGTTGGCCGCTGTGGGAGAAAGCCTGGAGGCGGCCGACTTCATCAAAGGCAATGTTCGCGTTGGAACACCGGAAGCATTTGGTATCCACGTGCTTGCCCCGGGGATGGCGCAGTTGCGCCAGAAACATCCCGGACTGCGCATTGAACTGATGGCCCAGCCCCAATTCCCCAGCCTTGTGACCAGGGAAGTCGAAATCCTGGTGACGCTTGATCCGCCGCAGATGGGGCGATACAAGGTCGCGAAGCTGGCGCAGATCGACTACTTCCTTTATTGCTCTCCTGCCTACCGGGACGCCCATCCTCCAATACGTGAACTCAGCGACGTCGCTCAGCACGATTTCCTGGACTACATCCATGATGGTTCGGTCAGTGAGCGCTATCGCGTGCTTGAAGAGCTCGTCCTGGAACCGAATCGATGTTTCAGCTCGAACAGCGTGCTTGCACAGCGCTCGGCCGCAGCGGCTGGGCTGGGGCTTGTCTTGCTTACGCCCTATGTCGCAAACGTGAATAGCGGCGACCTCATCAGCGTTTTTCCTGATAAGCCCCTCATTACGCGGAGCTTATGGATTGCGGCGCCCGAAGATCTGCTGCGGATCAAACGCTACCAGTTCGCTTGGCGATTTATCCGTGAACAGGTCGAATCGCAGCCGGAGCTGTTCCACCCGCCCGCTTGATCGCTGTGCAGAATTGCACAATAAGGTTGCGGCAAATCCATTGTTCCGGCCGCATCGAATCCCTAGTATCTGGGGGGTTACCACCCACTCAACCCCATTTACTTCGGTTAGAGAATGAGAAAGATATATGGAGATGTGGCCGACGCCCTGGACGGGGTCATCACGAACGGCCAAACGATAGCTGTCGGGGGTTTCGGCCTGTGCGGCATTCCTTCAGCATTGATAGAAGGGATGCGTGACAGCGGCGTCGGCAATCTGACTTGCATCAGCAACAACGCTGGCGTTGATGACTTCGGTCTGGGGCTACTACTGCAGTCGCGCCAGGTGAAGCGCATGATCGCGTCGTACGTTGGCGAGAACAAGGAATTCGAAAGACAGTACTTGAGTGGCGAACTGGAGCTGGAGTTCAACCCTCAAGGGACGCTTGCGGAGCGTTTGCGCGCAGGCGGCGCCGGAATTCCCGCGTTTTTCACCAGGACTGGCGTCGGCACTGTCGTCGAGGAAGGCAAAGAGACCAGGCAGTTCGGTGGCCAGACCTACATCATGGAGTTGGCGCTCCGGCCGGATGTCTCGCTGGTGAAAGCAAAGCGTGCAGATCGAGCAGGCAACCTTGTCTTTGCACGCACAGCTCGAAACTTCAATCCCGACGTGGCAATGGCGGGAGCGGTGACGATCGCCGAAGTGGAAGAACTGGTGGAAGAGGGCGAGATCGATCCTGACGATGTGCATCTGCCAGGAATCTTCGTCGATCGTATCGTCGTCGTACCCAACCCGGAAAAGCGCATCGAGCGCAAGAGTTTCCGTTCACGGCCGCAGTAAGGAGAATTTGCGATGGCTTGGACACATGACCAAATGGCAGCGCGCGCCGCACAGGAACTGCACGACGGCGACTACGTGAATCTGGGAATAGGCTTACCCACGAAAGTGGTGCAATACGTGCCTGACGGCATGCAAGTATGGTTGCAGTCCGAAAACGGACTGATCGGCATCGGGCCGCCCCCTTATGAGGACGAAATCGACCCGGACCTTATCGACGCGGCCAAGCAGACGGTGACAACAGCGCCTGGCGCATCCATCTGTTCGTCTTCCATGTCGTTCGCCATGATCCGAGGCGGCCATATGGACCTTACGATCCTGGGAGCCATGCAGGTCAGCGCGCAGGGAGACCTTGCAAACTGGATGATCCCCGGCAAGATGGTCAAAGGCATGGGCGGGGCCATGGATCTTGTTGGTGGCGCGCGCCGGGTCATTGTGCTCATGGAACACAACACGCGTGACGGTGCGATGAAAATTCTGGATCAGTGCTCTTTGCCGCTGACCGGTCGTAGCGTGGTGCACAGGATCATTTCCGACCTGGCGGTGATGGACATCACCGACGAAGGGCTGGTTGTAAAAGAGCTGGCGCCCGGCGTTACGCGCGAGGCATTGCAGGAAAAGTCGGAGCCTCGCCTGGTGTTTGCACTCGGATAGCCGATCTAGGCGCGAGGAGGCGACTGATAGAACGTCTTTGTCCCGAAGTCGACCTCCACGCCTAGACCGATGCCTTCCGGCAGCCGGCCCAGACAGGACTGTTGATGCGATTGGCGCGCTGCACATCAACAGTCGTCCGAAGAATTCGAACGTCGCGACAGAACGCATGGAAGTATGCCCAATCGGCTGTGAAATCGGGTTGCGCTTGGGGCTTTGTTAAGCGGGTGGCTTGGCAGCCCATTGCCGAGTTCGCGTGGTTTTTGGCATTCCGTTACCAAACTCGCACCTTGACCCGCTGCACAAGGTCGCTCACATGTGGGTCGTGGATCCCCCAGCGGGCGAGCGCGTCGTCCAGACGAGTCAAATATTCACGATTACTCCCGAGTGGGCCGCTTGCCATGGCGACATCGGCGGCAACCGCGTTGAGTTCATCTGTCGCACGATATTGGGGGTGCGTCGTTTCGGCGACGAAAGCGATGACCGAAACCCGACGCCCATCCGCCAAACGTGCTTGCGCCCAGACTGGCCGATACAGCCCGTGCACCATTTCACGGATCCACACCAGGCGTAGTTCGTCGAGCAACGTATCTTCCGCCAGCCGGAAAGCAAGGCCGCGGCACTCTTCACCTTCCCGCAGCGCCAGCATGCGTCCCGGGACCGCCGGCGTCGCTCGGCCGGCGCTCAAGCGTAGGCAGAAACTACGGTGCCATCCGCCAAGCGTTGCCAGTTGCTGTTCTTCTGCGTCGATCACCGGATTCCACATCAGCGAGCCATAGGCAAATAGCCAAACGGCCTCGCCCGACACTCGTCCGGATAAGGTGTCTCGCATCGACTGTTCAATGGCCTCCATCGTCCACGCAGGTTGATCAGCCGTGCCGGCAAGCAAGTCGACGTAACTGCCACTATCGAAGAGGTCGCGAGTCAGCATGGCGCTTGGGGAAATCAATACGGGACGTTGAATCAGCGAATCGCCCGTGCGACCAGTTCGTGGGAGCGGCACCGTTGCTCCGGGTCGTAGATCCGGCTGTCTATCATCAGCTCGTCTGCACCGGTGCGCTGCACCACGCCCTCGATCCAGGCGCTCACTTTTTGCTGATCGCCTGCCACCGTCATGGCGAGAACCTCGTCAAGCACGCGGCGTTCGTTCTCAGGCAGGCTCTCCACATAACCCTCCACCGGGCGCGGCAGCAAGCCAAGCCGGCCCATGTGCAGATTGAGCATCCATTGGCGGTGGGAGCTCGCAAGAAAATCCGCCTCTTCATTCGAGTCTGCGGCGAATATGTTCACGCCAACCATCACGTAGGGCGCCGCCAGCCACTTCGACGGACGAAAGTTCTTTCGGTAGTAGTCGACCGCCTGATCAAGCATCCTGGGTGCGAAGTGGGAAGCAAAGGCATAAGGCAGGCCCATCGCTGCAGCGAGTTGGGCGCCAAACATGCTCGAGCCCAAAATCCAGACCGGCACATCGTGAACACCGGGCACACCATGGGCAGGACGCCGGCCGTTGTTGGCCAGGTAGTCCATCACTTCAGTGACGTCTTCGGCAAAGTCATTCTCGATGCCACTACGCCGCAAAGCACGAACGGCGGCGCCGCCGCTGCCTGGAGCGCGTCCCATGCCGAGGTCGATCCGGCCGGGGTAGAGGGCGTTCAAGGTGCCAAACTGTTCTGCAACGGCAAGGGGGGCATGGTTGGGGAGCATGATGCCGCCCGAGCCCACGCAGATCCGAGAAGTTACCGCGGCGATCTGATCGATAATGAGCGACGTCGCCGCGGAGCCGATGCCGGGCATGTCGTGATGCTCGGCGATCCAGTAGCGCGTGTATCCGTGTTGCTCCACGTGCTGTGCGAGCTGTTTGGACTCCCCGATTGCGGTGGCAAGGTCTTTTCCCTCGCCGATCATCACGAGGTCGAGAACGGATAAGGCTGTCATAGCAAGGTCCTGTGGTTTCGAACAAATAGTTGGTTGAGGGAAATGGGTTATGCCGCCTGCTGCTGGGCGCGGTACGGCGGATAGTCTGTGTATCCGCGTTCGTCTCCGCCGTAGAACGCTTCCTTGCCGGCCTCAGCTAGTGGCCATCCTTGGCGGAATCGCTCGACGAGATCCGGGTTTGCAATGAACGGCCGGCCAAAGACTACGAGGTCGGCGTCGCCAGCGACCAGCGCCTCTTCGGCGGTCTGCGCCGTAAAGCCTCCCGCCAGCACGAAAGTGCCTCCAAAAGCCCTTCGAATATCGCCTTGGAACTGAGCCGAACCCAGATGACTGGCATGCAAGTACGCGATCTCGCGTTGGCAAAGCGCGCCCGCCAAGCCTATCCACGTGGCCTTATCCGAGTCGAAGGCGTGCAAATCGCCCAAGTGGGCAAACGGAGAGACGCGGACGCCGACACGCTCGGGGCCGATTGCAGAGGAGACGGCATCGACCGTTTCCAGCAAGAGCCTGAGCCGGTTTGCGATGGTTGGACCGCCGTATTGGTCCTCACGTGTATTCAACCCCGCATTGATGAACTGCTCGAACAGGAAGCCGTTGCCAGCGTGGATTTCGACACCGTCGAACCCCGCCTCGATGGCGTTTTGAGCGGCCTGCCGAAAATCCGCAATGATGCGCCGGATCCCCGCGATATCGAGGGCTTGTGGAAGGCTTGCCGGCACCTGCGCGGGTTCGCCGGCATCGTCGTAGCCTTGAACGAGCGAGTCTTCAGCCTGCACTGCCACTGGAGCGACGGGCGATTGGCCGTTCGGCAGCAAGCTATGGTGTGAAAGCCTGCCAACATGCCAAAGCTGGATAAAAATCCGGCCGCCCTTGCTGTGGACCGCATCGGTGACCCGGCGCCATCCGGCGATCTGTGCAGGCGTATGGATACCGGGCGTGCATAAATAGCCGCGGCCTTGCGGAGAAACCTGAGCACTTTCAGTAATGATCAATCCTGCGCTCGCGCGCTGGGCGTAGTACTCGGCCATGCTGGGTGAGGGCACAGAGTCCAGTGCTCGCGCGCGGGTCATGGGAGCCATGACCACGCGGTTTGAAAGCGTCAGAGCGCCCAACTGGTACGAAGAGAAGAGGGGATTCATGTGAGCGCTCCAATCAATCGTGAGAAGGATGCTGCGGGAGCACGAACTCAGCGAGTTCGTCGAGGATTTCGCTATAGGGCTGCCGGCTGACCTTCGGATTCAGCGCAACGTGCGAGACGCCTGCCGCGCGCGCCTGGTCGAGATATGCGGATAGGCCATTTCGTCCGGCACGAAAGCCGCCCCGGATTCGTTGAAAGGGCTCGTTGGGATCGGCGCTGAGGTCAAGGTAGCCGCCCAATCCCAGCGGTTTGAATATCAGCTCCGGGTTCGACTGGGCAACGTGCTCCGTCCATTCTTGCGCCAGCTGAGGGAGGCGTTCGGGTGAAACCGCGCCGGTCAGCAGTCCATCCATGTGCTCGGCGATCCAGGCCATACTCTGCTGGGCCGTGCCCACGGCGATCGCAGGCACGCGGCCATACAGGGGCTTCGGCACCAAGTCCAGCGTGCCAGCCGACCCTCCGAAGCGCGCCGATCGAAATGAGGGAAAGCGCTGTTCGGTGAGAGTGCGCAAAACGCCGTAGGCATCGCGATAGCGTTCTCCCCGGGTGTCGTAGTTGATGCCCAGCATTGGATAGTCGCTTTGGCGGTCGCCAGAGGACAACCCCAGCATCATGCGTCCACCGCTCAGTTGGTCCAGGGACGTGGCCTGCTTGGCCAAATACATCGGCTCGTGCGTGGGCAGCACGATGCCGGTCGTGCCAAGGGCGATCCGCTTTGTCGCGGCGGCAAGATAACCGATGTAGACCATCGGCTCGAAAACCTGGGCAACGTCGCCATAGGCGCGATCATGAAACGGCACATCGCGCATCCAGAGCGCGCCAAAGCCCAAGGCTTCAGCGCGCTGCGCCGTCTGAACATGACCTTCCATGGTGGGCGCTGGCCGACCGGGATGCGTTTCAAGCGGAAGGATCAGGCCGAGCGTCAGGTGGCCTGGGCGGTAAAGGCGGCGAAAGCCGGGATGCGCTGCCAGGTCCGGAGCCGTGAGGACGTTCAATGAAGCGAAGTCGGGGGTGTCCATGAGACTGGACCTCCAATCAGAGCGATGAACGCAGTCTGATTGAATCCCCGCTATTGATAAACCACCCTAAAAGCGCAAGACTCGAGAATAAAATTCCCCAAAATCTGGATATTTCTTCTTTCTCACGCCGATGGATCAAACCGCTCCCACGGCACGCCGTCGCGCCATTGATCCACGAGCAGATCGATGAAGGTGCGGGTGCGGGGAGACAGATGGCGCTTGCTGGGGTAAATGAGCCGTATGGGATCGGCCGGCGGCCGGTAGGCTTCCAGGACTTCAACGAGATCTCCCCGCTGCAGATCCTTCCCGGTGATGTAAGTCGGCAGATGGATAAGGCCGAATCCCGACAAGGCCGCCTCACGCAGCGCCTCGGAACTGTCGATGTTCATACGCCCCGGCCCGTCGCATACTTCGATCGCGCCGTCATGCAGAAAGCGCCAAGGCATCGGACGCTGACCACTAAGGAAAAAGATCGTGTCGTGCTGCGCCAGATCCGCTGGCGTGGCAGGCACACCGCGATCCGCCAAGTAGCCTGGTGACGCGCACGTGACAAACTGCTGTCCGCCGATCGTTCGGGACAGGACGCGGGCATCGTCTTTGATGCCACCGATGCGCACCGCCACATCTATTCCTTCTTCAATCAAGTCGATATAGCGGTCGGTGAACCAGACGTCTGCCTGGATCTGCGGCCAAGTCTTCACATACGCGTTCAGCACCGGGAGGATATGGCGCTGGCCGAACGATAGCGGGGCAGTCAAGCGCAGGATCCCCCCCGGCTTGCCGCGGCGCTGCGCCATCGTTGCGTCAACTTCGTCCAGGTCTTCAAGAATCTGGCTCCATCGATCGAATACGACCAGCCCTTCGTCAGTTGGATTGAGTTTGCGTGTGGTGCGGTGCATGAGACGAACGCCAAGGCGCGCCTCCAGTCGCGCAACGCTCTTTCCAACGGCCGACCGTGTCAGCCCGAGCGAGGCGGCAGCCGCGGTAAAACTGCCGGTCTTCACCGCGGAAACGAAGGCGAGGATGTCGCCGAACCGATTGGGTTCCATAGGTCTGCTCACCGAAAGGTCACGCCCAAAGTGGGCGCTAAACATGGGAATCCATTTCCCCAATTAACGAAATAGTATTCGAACTTGTCGAATTAAAGCCCGTATAGCCGCCGTCAGCTCGGGTGCTGAGCGCTACACCGGCCACCCACCACGAGTTCCAATGCCATGTCTGCTCCGCTAATTGGCCCGCTGCCGCCAGAATTGCAGTCTCACCCCGCCTATACCCGTGTCTTTAAGCCCGGACAACTCACCTTCGGCTTCATCATGCCGCTGGAGGGTTATCCGGATTCGCCGTTTCCGACCCTTGAAAACCATGCGCGCATGGCCCGAATCGCGGACGAGGCCGGATTCTCCGCGCTCTGGATGCGCGACGTGCCGTTCTATGACCCGAATTTTGGCGACACCGGACAGATGCTGGACCCCATGGTTTATCTGGGCTACCTCGCCGCCCATACGCGGCGCATCGCGCTGGGCACCGCTGGCATCGTGTTGACGCTCCGAGATCCGCTCATCGTCGCCAAGCAAGCCACTTCTGCCGATCATCTGCTGGATGGCCGTCCGCTGCTGGGACTTTCCACCGGCGATAGAAGCATCGAGTATCCGGCGTTCGGCCTGGACTACGAGAATCGCGCCGAGCGGTTTCGGGAGGGCTTCGGCCTTATCAAAACGGTCACCGAAAACGCCTTCCCGGTCGCCCGCACCCAGCACTATGGCCAACTCGAGGGCACTATAGATCTCATTCCGAAACCGGTCGGGCGGCGGCTGCCCATGATCGTTGTTGGCAGGGCACGCCAGACCTTCTCCTGGATCGCGCAGAACAGCGACGCCTGGCTCTGGCATCTGAGTGATTTCCGGCAGTTGCCCGCCATGCTCGAGGAATGGCGTTCGGTACATGGTGAAAACTGGCTTCGGCCCTACGGGTATGGGGCTTTCTTCGACTTGCTCGATAACCCGAATGCGCCCATGCAATACGTGGGAAATGGTTTGCGATCCGGCCGCAACGCGTTGATTGCGCTGTTGGCGCATCAGCAAGAGCACGGCGTGAGCCATGTGGCGTTCAACCTGAAAGCCTTGCGCCGGCCTGCCGAGGACGCGTTGGCCGAATTGGCGGAGTTCGTGCTGCCGCAATTTCCTTCCGAATGAGGTGACTCACCATGTCGAATGCTATTACCCGCCCCGTCTTGACTGCTGCCGTGGACGCGTTTATCCAGGCCTGGCAAAGCGCACCTGCGCGGCTCTCGCCGCTCGATGTGTCCGAGGAAGTCGAACTTGTCTCCAGCCACCGCGCTGCGGCGCAAGGCCGGAACGCCGTGACGGCTTGGCTGGCTGCGGAAAGGTCTCCCTTCGAGGCGTTGGAGATTGCACACAGCAATCTGGTGCTTGCTGCAACTGATGAAGAAGGCGTTGTTGGGGCGTACTTTTATGGCCAAGGATCGGCCCCCGAGGGGCGGACGTTGGCTTTTGGCGGCGTTCTGCTCCTTACCGTGAAGAACGCCGCCGAGGCGGCGCGTATCACGCGCATCCAGATTCAGATGAACTGGACGGAGGGAGACCCGAAGCTGGCCCCTGATTGGACGATGCCAGTGATGCGGCGGCTTTGGGAACCGGGCGACACCGCGCCGGCCATCGTCAGCGAGCTGGATGCGCCGTGGCGCCGTGTGCCGCAAAGCAAGCTCACGTTTACTGACGATGAGGCGATAGCAAGTGCCTGGTATCGCTATGCATGGGCGCTGGATCAAGCCGATTACTCGCTGTTCGACGCAGCCTTCACAGCGGATGCGACGGCGGAACTGACGCCGATGGGAACGCTGACGGGCAAGCACACGTTGGTGGGCACGCTCAAAGCCTTCCGCATGCCCTGGCCTTGGATGAAGCACTACGGGGAGCCGATCTCGATTGAACACGATGGCAGCACGGCAACCATGATTCTCGGACGGCTGATACCAGGTCGCACGCGGACAGCGTCGGGCAAGCGCCTCTTCGGCGCCCATTACAAAATCGGTGCGCGAAAAACGGCGGGGCAGGGATGGCAGATCAATGAAATGCGCTACGTGCCCGGTTGGGTGGAAGTCGAGTGAGACCACGGCGCGTCTTCCACGGCCAAAAATCGGGGAGGACGCGCCGCACGAAAGACGTGCTACTGCCAAGCCGGCGCAACTGCGGTCTCGCGCATGATCGCTTCAGGTGTCCGGTATCGTTCGGCCATCTCCCGCTCTTTCTCGTCGCGGAGTTGGGCCTGCATGTAACGGCCCAGGTCGCGGGCATGGCCAACGATAAACTTGCCGAACGCCAGCCGATCGCGCTCGTAGGCCTGCAACGCGTGGATCACGTCCTGTGTGCCATCCAGCGCGTCCACCAGAGCGCGTGCGTCGCCGGCTGCCTTGGTCACGCCCATGCCACAGTGGGGCCGGGCGACGAAGGCCGCGTCGCCCAGCAGGGCGATCCGGCCGACGGCCAAGCGCTGGCTCTCCAGGTCAAAGATCGGCTGGAAGAACAGGTTTTCCGTCTTCTCAACGACTTCGGCGAACTGCGGCGCCAACACCGAATGCGCCGCGTCGCGCGCATGCTGCACGATTTCGGGCCGGATGAGGGGTGGGGGGATGCCGTCCATCCAGACTTGGCCCTGGCTGTCGGTCACCATGTCGCGAAAGGTGGTCTGGGCATCTGCGGGGCGATACCAAACGAAATTGAAACGGCGCGCGCCTGCCTCGGCGTCGGCGGATCCCGCTACGGGATACGCGATCATCTGTTCGTGCGGGGGCAGCCCGAACGCAAAATAGGGGCAGAGTTCTTGTCGGGTGCGGGGACTTAGGGCGGACTCTTCCACCAGGCCGCGCCAGGCGATGTACCCGGCGTACTCGGGTCGAACCTCAGGAAGCAGCGCTTGGCGGATAGTTGATCGAAGCCCGTCCGCGGCAATTACCAGATCAGCCGAGACGCGTGCGCCGCCAACGAACACCAGGGTCGCCGTGTGCTCATCCTGCGTGATGCGCTCCAGGGCGTGACCCCGGTGATAGCGGGACTCTGGGAAACGCGCTTTCAGAATGCTGTACAACCGTCCCCATGCCGTCAGCAATTGAGGCAAGGGCCGGCTTGCCAGGACGCTTCCGTCAAGGGCCAGCGTAACGCGCTCGGCGACCTCGATGCCGACCGATTCGTCCGACTCGACCCCGATACGGCCGAGCACGTCGAGCAATTCGGGATGTGTCACGATGCCCGCTCCGCGTCCCGCCAACTCATCTCCGACGCGTTCGTACACGTCGACGTCCCAGCCTGCACGCAATAGCAGGTTCGCAGCGAACAAACCACCGAGCGATCCCCCGACCACCGCAGCCTTACGCGTCGTCGCCATGTTTGGCCTCCATCGGTTGTGCGGAATTTGCCAGCGCGATGGCCTCCGCGGCAGGGTAGTTGAGTTCGATCGTGACGCCCGATGGGTCTTCGACGAATACCTGGTGTAGACCGAGACCGGGCACCGTCCGTTCGCGGAAAGGAAGGTCGGCACCGGTCAGGCGCTCCCGCATGTCGGCGAGGTCGGAGGCCAGAAAGGCCAGGTGGTCCACGGCGCCGCTGCCTTGAAGGCTGGACGCTTCTTTATCGCCGAGGTAGTCAGACAGCCCCTGAGGATCGTTGGGGTCGATGCCGATGATATGGACGACGCCGAAATCCGCCTCGTCGCCGCCTTGGTAGAGCCAGATGCCGGGAAAGTTGAACGCCGGCCGAAAGCCCTCCTTGAATCCCAGGACCGTGGTGTAGAAATGGCGCGACGCCTCAAGGGAGGTGGTTCGCACCGAGTAGTGGGCAAGCTTGCGGATAGGCATGTTGCTCCTCCTTTTTTAGTGATCGGTTGATAAATACTAATGATCGAACGATCAATAAACAAGCTCAATTCAGCGAAAGGACCACTGGGGTTTTCCCCTTAATGGATTTCGTTGACATTGGCCATGTCCTGGATCAAAGTTATCGAACGATAAACAACGAATTTCAGATTCGTGAGACGAGGAGACTTCGATGACCATGCGAACGTCGGGCATGCTTGGATCTCTGCTGCTGGGTGCGATGCTCTCAGCCGCGGTGGCACAGGCTCAGAACATCAAGATCGGCCTACCAGTTCCCCTGAGCGGCCCGTATGGCGCGGAGGCGCAGGACCAGGTTCGTAATGCCGAGCTGGCGGTCAAGCAGTTCAATGACGCGGGGGGGCTCAACGGCCAGAAGGCCGAACTGCTGGTGCGTGACGACCGGTTGAATCCTGCGGAGGCCGCGACGCGGGCGCTTGAGCTTATCGAGAAGGACGGAGTCAACTTCATTGTGGGCGGCCTGTCTGCGGCGACGCAGTTGTCGATCAACAATGTGACCCGGCAGCGCAAGAAGCTCTACATCTCCATCAGCCAGTCCGACGCGATCAACGAGGCAAGCGATGCCAGCCCGTATACGTTTCATGAGGCGCTGAACCCGCACATGACGACACAGGCGGTGGGCAAATATGTGTTTAAACCGGGCATGAAAGTCGCATTCCTGACTGCGGACTACGCCTATGGCCATGAGATGACGCGTGGATTCACGGAAGTCGCGCGGCAGCAGGGGGCCGTCGTGGTCGGAGAAGTCAAGCACCCCTTGGGCGCGAGCGACTATTCCGCTTTCCTGCCGCGCCTGAAGGCATTGAACCCCGACGTGCTGGTATTCAACAACTTCGGCGCCGACAACCGTATCTCGATCAAGCAGGCGGCCGACTTTGGCATGAAGCGCAACATCAAGTTCGTGACGCCGATTCTGACCTATACCGCGCGAATCTCTGGCGGGCCGTCGACGTATCAAGACGTCATTGGTGGCACGCAGTACTACTGGGCCATCCAGGACGGCGTCTCGTCCGCCAAGGCATTTAACGCCGCCTTCCAGGCTGAGAATAAGGGACGTTTCCCATCGGACTACGGTGCGATGGCCTATTCGGCGGTTAAGTCGCTCTTGCTGGCGGTGAAAGCGGCGGGCAGCACGGATACCGACAAGGTGGCGGCAGCACTCCGCGACTTGAAGTACGACACCTACAAGGGGCCTCAGTACTACCGCGCCTGCGACCAACAATCGGTGCAGTCGGTGCTGGTGATCCAGTCGGTGGGCAAGGACAGCGCGCATCCTGACGAGGTGTTCAAAGTTTTGCACACCGAGGCTCCGAGCGAGCAGATCTTGCGCAGCTGCGAAACGCTTGGGTTCAAGTAAGAACAACTCTCCGCCGAGGCCTGCGCTTCGGTGGAGCAGGGGATACGTATGACTCTCGATCTTGTGCTGCTCCAGCTGTTCACCGGTCTTGCGCTTGGAGCAATCTATGTGCTGCTGGCGGTGGGCCTGTCGCTGATCTTCGGCATGCTTACCGTCGTCAACTTTGCCCACGGTGCATTTTTCATGCTCGGCGCCTATGCCGGTGTGCTGGTGCTGGACTGGACACAGAACTTTTGGGCGGCAATGCTACTTGCGCCGATCGCCGTCGCGGGCATCGGAATGATCTGCGAGCGGTGGTTGATCCGGCCGCTCTACGGGCGTGGCATCGATTACCCGCTGTTGCTGACCTTTGGTCTTGCCTACATGCTCGTGGAAGCGGTGCGCATGGTGTTCGGGCGAGCGGGTCTGCCGTTTGATGCACCCGAGGCCCTGAGCGGTTTCACCAACCTCGGATTCTTCGACTTTCCCACCTACCGACTCTTCATCATCGCGGTCACCGCTGTACTGCTGCTGGCGCTTTGGCTTCTGCTCGAGAAGACGTCCTTCGGCTTGATCGTCCGGGCCGGTGCCCGTGATCCGGTCATCGTGCGGGTGCTGGGTGTCGATGTGTCCCGTGTCTGGTTGCTCGTCTTCGGCCTTGGAACGGGTATCGCCGCGCTGGCAGGCGTACTCGCCGCACCGCTACAAGGGGTGTCGCCGGAAATGGGAACGTCGGTGTTGATCGTCGCCTTTGTCGTGACGGTTGTCGGCGGTATGGGCTCCTTGATGGGCGCGGTCGTAGCCGGCCTGCTGGTCGGGGTCGCGGAAAGCATTTCTGTGCTGTTCTTCCCGGAAGCCGCAAAGGTGTCGATGTTCGTCATCATGGCCGCGGTGTTGCTCTGGCGGCCGCAGGGGCTGTTCGGACGCTCTGGTCTGATGGCATAAGGAATGAAAATCATGAATTCACTGTCATTCGCTGCCGAAAAGCCGGCAGCCCGCAGCACCGGTCTCGTCGCGGCGGTGTCGCGGCACCGCGTGCTGGCGTCGATTGCATTCTTCTGTGTGTTCCCATGGATCATGCCGTACCAGTCCGTCGCCATCAACGTGCTGATTTTCGGTCTCTACGCGTTGGGCTTCAACCTGCTCTTTGGGTACATGGGCCTGCTGTCATTCGGACACGCCGCCTTTCTGGGTACCGGCGCGTACACGGCCGGCATTCTGATCTCGCAGTACGGAGCCGGCTGGTGGTGGGCCGTTCCGGCGGCCGTCGCAATGTCTGCCGTGATCGCGCTGATCATGGGCCTCTTGGCCATAAGAACGCGCGGAATCTACTTCGCGATGGTGACGCTGGCTTTATCGCAGTGTGTCTACTTTTTTGTCTACCAGCTGCCGGCATCCGGAGGTGAAAACGGCCTGCGCGGCGTAAACGTGGCAGAAGTGTCCCTTTTCGGCCTGAAGTTGAATCTGCTTGATCCCATGCATAAGTACTACTTCATCCTTGGCTTCGTGGCCATTGCCATGGCCGTGCTGTCACGCATCCTGGCGTCACCCTTCGGCGGCGTGATTGAGGCCATCCGGGAGAACGAATCCAGGGCGCGCGCCTGCGGCTTCGACGTCGACCGCAGCAAGCTGCTGACGTTCGTTCTGTCGGCGGCGTTCTGCGGACTGGCTGGCGCCCTGAATGCCATTCATCTCTCCAGTGTCGCGATCGAAACGCTTGCGTACACCACATCCGGCATGGTGGTCATGCTCTGCTTATTGGGTGGCATGGGCACGTACTTTGGTCCGTTCGTGGGCGCGGCGTTGTTTCTGTTCATTCAGGACGTGGCCTCGGAATACACGGAAAACTGGCAGCTCTACGTGGGGGCCGTCTTCGTTTTCTTCGTTCTCTTCTTCCCTAAGGGTGTCTGGGGAACGCTGTTGGAAAGGATTCGTCATGAACGCTGATCCCATTATCGAGACCCGGGCCGTAAGCAAGCGGTTTGGCGACTTCGTAGCACTAAAAGACGTTTCGGTGCGGATTCCTCGCGGTCAGCTCACCTCGATTATTGGCCCCAATGGCGCAGGAAAGAGCACTTACTTCAATTTGTTGTCGGGTGCGTTCTCGCCGACCGAAGGCCAGATCTACTTCGAAGGGCGCGATATCACCGGGCTGCCTGGCCATCGCTTCGCGCACAGCGGGATCGCCAAGTCCTTCCAGATCACCAATCTCTTCCCGAGTTTCAGCGCGCTCGAGAATGTCCGGATTGCGCTCCAGGCGCACGTCTCACGCTACAACCTCTGGAGTCGCCGTGACAGCCTCGCGCAACTGCGTGATCGCGCCATGTCCTTGCTCGAGACCGTCGGCCTGGCCGAGAAGAGCCGTGTGCCGGCTCGGGAGCTCGCGCATGGCCAGCAGCGGGCGCTGGAGATCGCCGTTGCCCTGGCAGCGGATCCATCGTTGATGCTGATGGACGAACCCACCGCGGGCATGAGCCCAGAGGAAACGCGGGCCATGATGGCCCTGATACGCCGCCTGGTGGAGGAGCGAAGCGTGATCCTCGTCGAGCACAAGATGAAATTGGTGATGGGTATCAGCGACAGGATCGTCGTGCTCCATCACGGCGAATTGCTCGCTGAAGGCACTCCGGACGACATTCGCGCCAATGACACCGTGAAGCGTGTCTATCTTGGCCAGGGAAATCATTGAGGTCGATCATGCTGAAAATCGAAAACTTGCATGCCTGGTATGGCGGCAGCCATATCTTGCAGGGCGTCAATCTCGAAGTCGGGGCAGGGGAGTTGGTTTGCCTCGTCGGGCGCAACGGCGCCGGAAAAACCACCACGGTAAAGAGCGTCGCGGGTCTCATCCCCAAAACCCGAGGCACCGTGCGATTCGAGGGCAAGGATATCCTCGGCTTGCCAGCGCATGCGCGTTACGCCATGGGCTTGGCGTATGTTCCGGAGGAACGGCGCATCGTTCCGGGCTTGACCGTTCGGGAGAATATTCAACTGGGTTTGATGCAATCTCTGTTGCATCGGCGTGAAAAAGAAATCATCGATGAAATCGCCGAGACCTTTCCCCGGCTCAAGGAGCGGTTGGACCAACAGGCCGTAACCATGTCCGGCGGCGAACAACAGATGCTTGCCATTGCACGCGCCACCGCATCGCGGCCGAAGTTCATCATGCTGGACGAGCCGTCAGAAGGCATCATGCCGGTACTGGTGGACGAGATGTTCCGCTACTTCGAATCGTTGAAAGCCTCCGGGGTCACGATTCTGTTGATTGAGCAGAACGTCGAGCTTGCACTGAAGATTGCGGATCGCGCCTACATCCTCGATCAGGGAGAGATCGTGCATACGGATACCGCACGATCAATGCTCGCGGACGAAGCGATGCAGGAGCGCTATTGTTCCGTTTGACGCGAGCTGCAGCCCGCCGCCCGGGGCGGCGTGGCGGATTGCTAGAATCGCATGACACCTCGGAGGTCACGCTCCGAAAGATGCCTAAGGAGACAGACCCTGGACGCACCAAGCAAACAAGGCCGCCGCCTTCAGCCCGAAGAGCGCGAGCAGCAGATTGTCGAAAAGGCGATCGAACACTTCACCCGAAACGGGTTTGAAGGCAGCACGCGCGAGCTGGCCAAGCAGATCGGCGTCACGCAGCCGCTTCTTTATCGCTATTTTTCAAGCAAAGAGGCGCTGATCGAGCGGGTGTATACCGAAGTCTTTCAATGGCGGCGCGAATGGGAGGCGCAGATCAAGGACCGATCCGTGCCCCTGCGTGATCGGCTGCATGCGTTCTATATGGATTATTCCACCGTCATCCTGCGTGAGGAGTGGATCCGTATTTTCATTTTCGCGGGCCTGACGCGCGACGGCATCAACAACCGATACCTGACCCGTCTGCGTACGCAGGTTTTCTTGCCGGTGCTGGCCGAATTGCGTGCCGAATTCGGGGTGGATGAGCCACGGGACCGCGCAGAAGTGGACGCGGAGATCGAGATGATCTGGAGTCTGCACGCCGCGATTTTCTATCTTGGCGTGCGTAAGTGGATCTACGGCTTGAAGGTCCCAGCCGACCTGGACCAGGTCGTGCGCCAGAAAGTAGACATGTTCCTGCATGGCGCGCCGCCTGCGATGCGTGCGCTACGGGCCAGCCGCAACGCCTGACCCGTCATTTGGTCCGAATTATGTCTGGGGCGCTCGACCTGAGAGCGCCGACCTCATCCTGTAACGCAATGGTGAACTTTTGCTGCGCAAGTGTCATGGGCCGGTCTACCCGGCGAGCCAGACTGCGTGTCACCCACAAACCATCGATTTGCCGGCCCGCTAGCGTACCCGTCGCAAGGTCGTCCTGTAACGCTGTGTAGGGCGACACATGCGCTCCGGCCGCATTGGCGAGCAGGCCCCGGGTGACGGCAAGTGATTCGGATTGCATGATGACGTTTAGCGCAAATCCCTCCGCACGCGCCGCGTGCTCGAGCAGGCGCCTTAAAGTGTTGTCCGGGCTTGGCTGAATGAGAGCCAGGTCGCGCAACGATCGGACCGCCAGGCTCGTTCGACGCGAACCCGCAACCTTATGGCCGGGATGATAGAACACCCACAGGCTCTCTTCATATAGGGGGTTTTGATGCAGCAGCGGGTTCGCCGGCGCGTCGGTCAGGACCGCCATATCCAGCCGATCCGACAGAAGCGCATCCCGCAGTTGCGTGCTGTACCCCTCGTCCAGCACCAGGTCGGCCATCGGATGCGCCTGCCGGAACGTCGTGGCGGCCTGCGCCACGAGCGACGCGCCGACCGATGGGGGAAAGCCCACGCGCACCGTGCCGACCACCTGCTGCGAGCTTGCCTGCACCGTGGAGCGGGTCTCAGCCGCAAGCCGCAGCATCGCCGCCGCGCCGGCCTGTAACTGTAGCCCCGCCTCGGTGGGTTCTGCGCCCCGGCTATGCCTGAGGAGCAGTTCAACGCCAAGTTCCTCCTCGAGTTGACGGATCTGACGGGTAATGGCGGGCTGCGCGATATGAAGGGCTTGAGCCGCCTTGGTCATGCTCCGCAGTTCCACCACTTTCAGAAAATACTTCAGTTGGGTCAGGTCCATGGGCTCGGCAACGCGGCGATGCAAGTCCGTCATGCCGCTATGTTATGGGTTCGATCGACAAATGATATTTCATTTATGGGGGTAAAGCCCGTACGCTCCTGGTCATAACTCGAGGAGACTTAGATCGTGAATGTTCTGAAGACGCGGCTCGTCGTTGCCGCAGGCGCCATGATGGCGATCACAGGCGCGGTTCCGGCGGTAGCGCAATACCCTGAGCAGCCCATTCGGATCGTCGTGCCTTTTCCGGCAGGCGGGCTAACAGATACCTATGCGCGAATGTTTGCCCGCAATCTGACGGAACAATTGGCGCAGCCCGTCATCGTGGAAAACGTGGCGGGCGCCACCGGTCAGATCGGTTCAGACCGCGTGGCGCGTGCCGCGCCAGATGGCTACACCTTGCTCTATACATCCAGTAGCGCACAAGTCCTGGCGCCATTGATGGCGCGCAAACCGGCATTCGATCCGGTCAAGGATTTCACGCCCATCACACGAGTGATCGAGTATCCAGTCGTGCTGTACAGCCACCCGGGACTGCCTGTGACGTCGGCCACGGAGCTGGTCGCACTCGCGCGCAGCCGAGGTACTCCAATGACCTGCGCCAGCGTTGGGATAGGAAGCGTGGGGCATCTGGCCTGCCAGCAGTTTGCGCTGGCAAACCGCATCGAGCTTCTTCATGTTCCCTACAAAGGCGCGGCGCCGGCGCAAATGGCCGTGATCAGCGGCGAGGCGGACGTGACGTTTGACAGTGTGGGAGGCAGCCAGAAGATGGCGGACGCGGGCAAACTGCGCGCATTGGCCGTTCTGGGAGACCGCCGCACCGACGGAGCTCCTAACGTGCCGACAGTCGCCGAGGCCGGATTGCCGGCGGTCTCTGCGTACGTGTGGACTGGAGTGCTCGGACCCGCGGGTCTGCCACGGCCGATCCAGATCAAGTTGAACGAGGCGCTGGCCAAGGCGCTGAAATCTCCCGAGTTTTCGGCGCGCATGAAGCAGGACGGCGCCGACAACGCCGCCGGCTCTCCCGCGGAGTTCGCCGAGCGCATCCGTCAAGAGCAAGCGCAATGGCGCGACGTGATCCGAGTGAAGAACCTGCAGATCGACTAAGCGCGAGGAACAGACTGTGCAGAACCAAGAACAAATGATTGTGGAATGGGACGTCGCCATCGCGATGGACGATGGATTGACGCTGCGCGCAGACGTGTTTCGCCCGCGCGGAGACGAGCGCGTTCCCGTACTTCTGAGCTACGGTCCGTACGGCAAGGGGCTCGCATTCCAGGAGGGATACCCGACGGCCTGGGAGATCATGGCCAGGGAACATCCCGACACAGTCACAGGCACGAGCAATCGTTATCAGAACTGGGAGACCGCCGATCCGGAGAAATGGGTTCCGCATGGCTACGCGCTCTTGCGCATTGACTCAAGGGGCGCCGGCCGCAGTCCGGGCTACCTTGATCCTCATTCGCCGCGCGAGATCGACGACATCGTTCAGTGCATCGCCTGGGCGGCGCAACAGCCGTGGAGTAACGGCAAGGTCGGGATGAGCGGAATTTCGTATTACGCGTCCAACCAATGGCGTGCCGCCGCGCGGCGTCCGCAGGGTCTGGCGGCAATCTGCGTGTGGGAGGGCTATCACGATCGCTATAGAGATGCGACACGCCACGGCGGCATGTTGTGTTCTTTCTCGCGAAACTGGGCTGAAATGCAGGTCCGTACCGTGCAGCACGGCCGTGGCGAGCGGGGAGCCCGAAGCGCAATTACCGGCGAACTCGTGGCAGGGCTCGAGACGCTCGCTGAAGACGTGCTTGCGGTCCAACGCGCCAACCTGTGGCCGGCGTTCCAACGTGAACATCTCGATGGGCCGGTCTATCAGGAGCGAACGGCAAAGCTCGAAGATATCGATGTGCCGCTGCTGTCGTGCGGCAACTGGGGAGGGCAGGGCTTGCACCTGCGGGGCAACGTCGAGGGCTTTTTGCAGGCTGGAAGTCGTCAGAAATGGCTGGAAATGCACGGTGGCACGCGTTGGGCGGTCTACTACACGGACTATGCTGTCGAACTGCAACGCCGCTTCTTCGATCATTTCCTTAAAGGCGCGGATAACGGCTGGAACTCCACACCGGCGGTACGCCTGCAAGTGCGCCATATTGATCATTTCGTCGAACGATTCGAATACGAGTGGCCTCTGGCGCGTACGCAATGGCAGCGTCTCTACCTTCATCCCGACGGCAGCCTGCGGGAAGACATGCCACCTGGCATGGCTCGGCTCGATTACGATCCACAGGCCTCCGGCCAGCGGTTCGTTTCGGCGCCTTTCCGCGAAACGACGGAGATTACTGGACCGTCCGCAGTGAAGCTATTTCTGTCCTCGCAAACCGAGGACGCAGACGTTTTCATCGTGCTGCATCTGATCGATCCCGCCGGCGAGGAGGTCACCTTCCAGGGTGCGCTCGATCCTCACACGCCGATTGCTCAAGGTTGGTTGCGAGCGTCACAGCGTGAACTCGATATACAGCGCAGCCTGCCGTATCGCCCGTATCACACGCACGCGAACGTTCAACCACTGGAACCAGGCGTGCCCGTGGAACTCGACGTGGAAGTCTTGCCGACGTCCATCGTGGTGCCTGCGGGCTACCGTATTGGTTTATCCGTGCTCGGCAAGGACTACGAACACGCCGGGGAGGGGGCTTCGTTGTCGAACATGAAGAACGTCATGCGCGGCTGCGGACCGTTCCTGCACGACGATGAGGGAGACCGGCCAGCGCACATTTACGGTGGGCGCTGCAGCCTGCACTTTGACGGAGAAGCCGCACCGTATGTGCTGCTTCCGTTCATTCCTGCGGCCTGATGCGCCGGATACCCGCGAAATGAGTCGCCGGCCGCCAGTCGCAGCGGCCGGCTACAGCGCGATCTTGGAGGTGGATTTCACGACCTGCATCGGAATTTCGGTTTTGACGCTTTGGACGATGGGCAAGACCGTGAGGTGCTTCACCTGGAACTCGCGATAGGCGGCCAAGTCCGACACCACAACGCGCAACAAAAAATCGCAATCGCCGGCCATCAGATGGCATTCGGTGATTTGATCCATCAGCGCGACCTCTCTGGTGAACGCCTCCACCGTTTTTTCATCCTGACCCGTGAGCCAGACGCGTACGAACACCGTCAGCGCGGCATCCACCATGGAGGGATTGAGAATGGCAGCGTACCGCTGGATGTAGCCGGCATCTTCAAGCAGTTTGACGCGGCGCAGGCAAGGGGAGGGCGAGAGGCCCACGATCTTTGCCAGTTCCACGTTCTGGAGCCGGCCGTCGTCCTGCAGGGCGTTGAGGATCTTTCGGTCGATCTTGTCGAGCGTGGGAGTCATGGCGGGAGCGGGGCTAAAGATATTGGCGTTCCCGCGCGGGCGGGAATCGTACTGGTATTTGGAACCAATGATCAGTAATTGAGTGGCATGAAATGTCAATTATAAAGATTTTACGAGCACGATAAGACGGCAAATTCTATTGCGCTTGGCGGATAATTTTTGTCTCTTCACGACTCAACGGATTGTGGTCATGCAGCATGAACAACTCGACTCCACGCGCGCAGCGTCGCTGGTTGGCTTCATAGGTTTGGGCGTCATGGGTCAACCCATGGCGCTGAATCTGGCGCGCGCCGGTGTGCCGCTGATCGTGTGGAATCGCAGTCCGGAGCGCACGGCGCCGCTGGCGGCCGCCGGCGCCCACGTTGCGCCCGACGTCGACACCTTGCTTGGTCAGGTTGAACTGGCCATTGTCATGCTGGTCGACAGCGCGGCGATCGACGCCGTGTTTGGAAGAGGTACCCCGGCGTTTGCCGCACGCGTCGCAGGCAAGACGATTGTCAGCATGAGCTCCGTTGCGCCGGATTACGCGCGAGGCCTTTGCGCGGACATCGAGGCCGCCGGCGGTCGCTATGTGGAGTGTCCGGTCTCCGGATCACGCAAGCCCGCCGAGGCCGGTCAACTGGTGGGGCTGATCGGCGGCCGGGAAGAAGACGTCGAGCGCGTTCGCAGTTGGATTGCGCCCATGTGCCGGGAGATCGTTGCCTGCGGTGGCGCGGGCGATGCGCTTCTGATGAAGCTGTCCGTCAACCTCTACCTGAACACGATGCTGGCCGGCCTGGCGGAAGCGGTGAACTTTGCCGAAAGGCAGGGACTTGATCTTGCCGTGCTCCAGGCCGCCATCGACGCCGGTCCCATGGCATGCGATGTAACGCGGGTGAAGATGCCCAAGCTGACCGCGAACGACTTTTCCGTTCAAGCGGCATCGTCGGACGCCTGGGCGAGTTGCCAGCTCATTGCCGAGGCTGCGCGGTCTAAAAACATCGCATCGCCGCTCCTGAACCTGAGTCTGGCGCTGTACGGGGAGACGGTGACTCTGGGTAACGGCCGCAATGACATGGTGTCCGTGATTGAGGCCATCCGACGCCGGTCTGACGAACTCGGATGATCGAAAGGCCGACATGTTGGTCGCGATGTTCGCAACGTTCCTGGCGAGCCTGCCTGTTTTTGGTCTGATCGCTGCGGGTGCAATCGCTGCGCGCACCAAGGTTCTTGCCGATGAGGCGGGTGATGCGCTCAATCGATATGTGACCTGGCTGGCGCTGCCGGCCCTCTTGTTCAAGACCGTGGCCGATGCCCGCTGGGATGCCCTTTGGCAACCAGGGTTCATTGCGTCATTTTGCTTGAGCGGCCTCGTGACGCTAGCCGTTGCAATGCTGGCGGCCCGAATCTTTGCCCGCCGCGCGTTGGCTCAGTCGGCGATCGACAGTCTCAACGCGAGCTACCCTAATGTGGGTTTCATGGGATTCCCGTTGGCGGTGGCGCTACTCGAGCCTGCAGCGCTGGTTCCGACGACCATCGCCGCCATTCTCACGATGTGCGTGTTTTTCGCCTTGACCATCGTATTGGTCGAGCTCGGACTGAATGCGGGGGCCGGGGTGTGGATTGTGGGCAAGAAAGTTACGAAAGCCGTTTTGCGACACCCCTTGATCGTGGCGCCGGCTTGCGGCCTGCCATTCGCGCTGGCGGATTTGGCTGTTCCGGGTCCGATCGCTTCTCTGGCCAGCCTGCTGGCGGCCTCGGCGGCGCCCTGCGCCTTGGCTGCAATTGGACTGTTTATGGTTCGGGCCAAAGGCGAAAATGGCACCAACGAGACCACCGGCGTTGCAGCACTGATCGGTGGCAAGCTCCTGCTGCAGCCTTTGCTCGCCTGGCTGTTCGCGCGATACGTCTTTAATCTCGATGCTGAGACCGTTCTGGTTGCCGTACTGATGGCCGCGTTGCCTACGGGCACCGGCTCGTTCATGCTGGCGGGGCATTACCGATTCGATGCAGCGCTGCCGGCTCGGGTGATCGCTGGCTCGACCTTGCTGTCTATCGTGGCCATCGCCCTCGTCGTGGCGCTCTTGCGCTAGGCGTGACGCCTTGTTCGGAGGGTCAATGCGATGGCGCAGGGCGCACCGATGGCGATCTTTTAGAATTGCAGGCGCAGGTTTACACTTTCCCGGAGCGCAGTATGGACCGATTCGCGGCATTGGCCGCCTTCATCGCTGTTGTCGAAAACGGCGGCTTCTCGCCGGCCGCGCGACGGTTGGGCGTCGCTCCGTCATCGTTGACGCGGCAGGTCAACGCGCTCGAGCGCTCGCTGGGTACGCAATTGTTGAACCGTTCGACTCGGGCGCTTACGCTGACTGAAGTGGGGGAGCAGTACTTCGACGATGGCCGCCGTGTTCTGGGAGACCTGGAGCGCGCGGATCAATCGGCTGGTGAGCTGACCGGCCCTCCAAAAGGAGTGCTTAGGCTGAGCGTACCCGTCGCATTCGGGCGCCTGCATGTGGCCCCATTCCTTCCCGCGTTCCTGGCCGCGTACCCGGGAGTGCGTTTGGACATCCAATTGACCGATGCGGTGGTGAATCTTGCCGAGCAGCGGATGGATATGGCGATCCGCTTGGGCGCCCAGCCGCCTGATACGACGATTGCGAAGCGTCTGGCTCCGCATCGTCGGGTAATTTGCGCGAGCCCGGCCTACCTCGAAGCGCACGGTACGCCGGCGGAGCCCCACGAACTGAGCGATCACAATTGCCTCTTGTTCGACTACCTTGCCGGTCGGGCCGCCTGGACATTGTCCAAAGGCGACGCGTCGCACGAAATGGAGGTGCGGACGAAAACTTGGACTCCTTTGGAGATAGTTCATGTATTCGTACGCAGAACGCATGCAGGCCGTGCAGCTCTATATCAAACTGGGTAAGCGCATAGGCGCTACCATTCGTCAGCTCGGCTTCCCGACAAAGAATTCACTCAAGCAGTGGTATCGTGAATATGAACGTCATCTCGACTTACCGGCAGGCTATGTACGCACCGTGCCATGGTATTCGGATGAGCAAAAGCGAGTCGCTGTGGAGCACTATCTGAGCCACGGCCGTTGCCTGGCACAGACCGCGAAGGCGCTGGGTTATCCTTGCCGCACAACGCTCTCGGCTTGGATTGATGAACATGACCCTGACGCCAGGCGACGCGTCGTTGGAAAGGTCGGAACCGCCAAACCGCGATCAGAGCAGCAGAAGCAGGCCGCAGTGATCGATCTGTGCTCCAGGCGCGAGAGTGCGCGTGATGTGGCTGAAAAAGTTGGCGTGAGCCGCCAGACGCTGTACAACTGGAAGGATCAGCGACTTGGCCGCGAGGCCCCTGCATCCATGACACGCCATCGCGATTTACCACAGACAGCCGACCGTGAGGAACTGCAACGCGAACTTGAGACCTTGCGTAGAGACGTTCAGCGCCTGCAGCTTGAGCACGACTTGCTAGAGAAGGCCAATGAACTGCTAAAAAAAGGTTCATCGCAGAATAGCGTGGAGCGATTTGGCCAGATTTCGTACTCTTGAGGCCAGTTTCTGGTGTTCAGGAGGATCGGACGATGCTGGATCGCAAGCTGTTGGAGTCCCTGGGTGGCTGGGACGGCTATCGGGTGGATCGCGTGGTGTGGCCTGAAGGCGATGGGCGCACGGTGTCGCTGTATCTCAAGCCCACGGCCAAGGCCATGCATTGCGAGCAGTGCGGCGCGCGGTGTCGCCAGGTGCACGAGACGACGGTGCGACGCGTGCGCGACCTGCCCTTGTTCGAGTATCGGGTGGTGCTGCATGTGCCGCGACGGCGGCTTTGGTGTGAGCGGTGCGGCGGCCCGCGTCTGGAGCGGCTCGGCTGGCTGGGACGCTATCAGCGTGTCACGGATCGGCTGGCACAAGCCTGCAGCCAACTGCTGCAATCGAGCAACGTGCAGGCGGTGGCCAGGTTCTTTGATCTGGGCTGGCACACGGTCAAGACGGTGGATAAGGCGCGACTGCGTGCATCGATCCCGGAGCCGGACTGGTCGCGTATCGAATACCTGGCAATGGATGAGTTTGCCCTGCACAAGGGCCATCGGTATCGGCGTCTGTCAAGGCAGTTGGAACCTGATTCATGCGGCCTCTAATACTGGATCGGTGTCTTGCTCATGTTGATCCGGCTCGGGGTTGAGCCAGACGCTGCCGATGGGCTGCCAGTTGCGTAGTTTTCCCGACCATCGTGCTGGGTGGCGTTGCCTGGCTTGTTGGTACAGGCGCTGTCGGGCTTGCAGAATGGGGGCATCCAGGCCCGCATGACGCTGCGCCGGAGCCAAGTAGCGAATGGCGCTGTGGCGATGCTCATGGTTGTACCAGTGGATGAACTGATGCACCCACAGGCGTGCGGCCTGCACGCTTGCAAAGCCGTCGATCGGGTAACCGGGCCGGTACTTGCAGGTGCGGAACAGGGCCTCGGAATACGCGTTGTCGTTGGATACCTGGGGTCGGCTGTGCGAGGCGGTAATGCCCAGCTTCTCGAGCGTGACCTGCAAGGTCGAGCCTTTCATGGCGCTACCATTATCGGCATGCAATACCAGGGGTCGGTGCTGACACTGCTCGCGCAGCACGGCGCGCTGGATGATGGTGGCACTGTTGGCCATGTTCTCCGATTCAAACACCTCGGCCCCGACGATTTTCCGGCTGTAGATGTCCAGGATCAGATACAGGTAATAGAACCGGCCGCGGATACGCGTATGCAGGTACGTGACGTCCCAGCTCCAGAGCTGGTTGGGTGCGTCGGCACAGTGGCGCCGTGGTGCTCCAGCGTGACGTGGCGCGCGCGCCCGGCCACGGCGGTGCTGCTCATCGGCTTGGCGCAGCACGCGATAGAAGGTCGACTCCGACGCCAGGTACCGGCCCTCTTCATCGAGCAGCCGTACCACGATCTGCGCCGGCGGCAGGCTGGCGAACTCGGGACGGTGGCAGGCCTGCAGCACGGCCTGGCGCTCGGCGTCTGTCAGTGCATGCGATGGCGTGGCATGTATGGCGTGCGGGCGTCTGTCCTCATCGCCCGTCGCCCAGCGACGATAAGTGTTCAAGCCGATACCGAGTTCGATGCATGCGCTCTGCAAGCGTGCACCGGCCTGGCGAGCCTCATCGACCAACGCTACAGCTTGACGGCGATCCTGGGCATTGGTCATTCTTCCTCGTCCCCCCAGATCGCCCGGGCTTTTTTTCGCAAGGTCAGCAATGCTGCCGTCTCAGCCAGCGCGGCGTTCTTGCGGCGCAGCTCGCGCTCCAAATCGCGCGTGCGGCGACGTTCAGCCTTGAGCGCGTCGGCCTCCTGCCGGGCGGCGCTCTGGCTCTGCGCGTTGGCCTGCTCGCAACTCGTTCGCCAGCGGCGCAACTGCTCGGCATACAGTCCCCGGCGCCGGCAGTACTCGGCCAGCTCCACTTCGGACAGCGCAGCGCTTTCCAGCACGGCGTTGAACTTGTCCTGCGAGCTCCAGCCCTCGCTGTCCGACGCCTGGTCTGGCAACAAACGGCCCTGGCCGCGGGCCTGTTTGCGCCAGTTATAGATCGTGGCCTCGGAAATGCCTTCTTCGCGTGCCAGGTCGGAGACCGTGCGGTTGTGCGGGGCCAGTAACTTCTTCAGGATGGCTTCCCGGCGTTCTGCGGAATACTTCATCGGAACCTTCTCTTTGCCCCCAATGGTTTGGGACTCTAACAGCAACTGAGGTTCCAACTATTCTGACAGCGGGGGCAGCTCAGATGTCGCATGTCATCGACGTTGCCTCAGGATTTTTATGCGTTCGCATTTATTCATCTTTAAGAGCGCCCTATGTTAATCCACGGAACGTTTCCGCAAGAAAATCCACGAATGCTCGAACCCGTGCAGGTAACAGGCGCGACGCCGTAAGAACATATAGGGATTGCGGATCGAGCTCCCACTCTGGAAGTACGGCGACAAGGCTGCCCGTACGCACCAATGCAGCTGCGTAGCTGCGACTGAGTTGGCCAATTCCTATTCCATGCATTACCAACTGCCGTATGACCGCTTGACTATTTATCATCAACAGCGGACTGGGATTCACATGAATAACCTCTGGACCATTTCGCATTAACCATCCACCACCGGACTCCACTGGCGGGGGAAACAGGCAAGTGTGGCTGTTCAATTGCTCAGGTTTTGCTGGTACACGATGACGCTCCAGATATTCTGGGGCAGAATAGAGATGGCGATGCACCGTACCAATTCGTCGAGCGATGAGTCGTGAGGCGCTCGGTGGATCCCCGATTAGAATACTTACATCATAACGGCCGACCATAAGGTCCACTTCATCCGACGTCAGAAAGAATTCATAGGTTATTGAAGGATAGGCTGCTCGAAGTTCGTCGAAATGTACGTCAGCAAGGTATGCGCCGAAATCGGCGGGCATGCTGACTCGCAATTGGCCCCCTGGGGTCGATGTTTCGCTATCCAATTCATCATTAACATGTCGAACTTGTTGAAGAATGTCGTCTATTTGCTGGTAGTATCTCGCTCCAACTTCCGTCAGGGTGGTCTTCCTCGTAGAGCGGTGAAACAACTTAACGTTGATACCTTTTTCAAATTCAGAAATTCTTCTTGATAGTGTAGACACCGGGACACCAAGAGTCTCAGAGGCCTTGACGAATGTTCCCTCTCTAGCCACCTCCGCAAACAAAGCCATATCGCGGAGTCTGTCTATGTCCCTGTTCATTCCCGTCTCCTATACGCTGCGACACCAGCAGCCATATCTCTGAATCACCGGCAAATACTCTTTTCCGATCGCGGCACCTTACATACCGTGCATTTATCTCAGACTCACGCCTTCGGCGACTGATGCAGCCTTCTCCCATCCTCCTCCCAGTGCCAAAAATATGCGAACTCGGTCGGTGGCCAATGCTGTGTCGGAAGTCGCAAGCGCACTTTCTGCAGTTGCCAATGTTCTCTCGACATCCAATGTTTCCAAGCTCGATATCGTGCCGCCTATCGCCAGCTTTTTTTGCAGATTCAATGCCTCGCGATTGCGATCTCTCGCCTCTCGAAGTTGGCGATTTTCTTGCATATGCTGCGAGTACATCGTGAGCGCACTTTCCGCTTCTCGTAGAGAAGCCAGCACTACACCGTCGAATTTCGCCAATGCGGCCCGCGCATCGGCTCCCGCTTGGTCAATGCGGGCATGGGCAACCTGACGATTTGGAAACGTCCACGAAATAAGTGGCCCAAGGCTGTAATTGAACGCGGAACCACTCAAAGGCTTGCCACCCGTTCGAAAGGTGGTACCAATGTCGGCACCCAGGGTAATCGTGGGATAGAGCGCTGCAGTTTCAACGCCGATGGAAGCAGTGGCTGCGGCCAACTCCCGCTCGGCCTGGCGGATGTCGGGCCGTCGGCGAATCAGCGCTGCGCCATCTCCAACAGGTAAGGCTTTGGTTATCGTGGGAATGATCGAGCATTGTGCCAATGCAGGATCGAAATCGGTAGGTGCATGCCCCGTCAAGACGGCTAAACCGTAGAGCGCCGCACGACGGGCCCCTGATAATGAAGGCACGGCGGACGATAGCTGCGCGAGCAGTGCCTGCGAACGTACTTGGTCAATCGGAGCATAGATCCCGGCCCTTACCCCTTTTGCTGTCAGGGCCAGGCTTTGTCTTTGCAGTTCGACAGACTGCCGTGCGACAACAAGACGCGCTCCTGCCGCACAGGCATCCGTGTAGGCTCCCGCGACATTGGCTGCAACTGTTATCTGGGCTAAGTCATATGCCGCAATTTGGGCCTCTTCGCTGGCGGTAGCAGCTTCGACGGAGCGTCTGATACGCCCAACAACGTCAATTTCGTACGACACGCCCAAACCTGCATCGACCAAGCCGTGTGAACCGTCGGCGGCTCCGATGCCTAGCGTGGAGCTCTGTGCCAGGGAAACGCTCGTCTGGGCGTTGGGTTGTACACCATAAGCGGCACGAACCTCCTGCACTACCGCCCGAGCATGTTCCAAATTTGCTGCGGCGACGCGTAAGTCGGCATTAGCGCGCAGCGCTTCGCCAATCAGTGCGTTTAACCGGGAATCCGAGTACAGTTCCCACCATCGAGCCGGCAGTGGGCTCGATGAAAGTCCTGCTGTGCCCGACGCCTCAAACTCATTATCAGCTTGTAGCGATAAGCCGGCGGGCAATGCGGGGGTCATATAGTCTGGTCCCACCGATGCGCACGCGCAGAGCAATCCGCTCGCTGCCAACAAGACTGCCCATCGAGATTGACCGGCGCGCATATCAGTGCCGCTCCGCAGTGGGTAGAAAAGGAACGCTATCATCTACGACGACTGTTGCGGTTCGACCAGCAATCAGTGTCGCGCCTTTAGGCACCTCGTCAATGGCAATCCGCACTGGAATTCGCTGAGCTAGCCGTACCCAACTGAAGGTAGGGTTGACGTTTGCCAATAGCGTTCCCGTCGAAGTGACGCGCTCTCTATCCTCGATACCTGCCGCAAACCCCTCTACATGCCCTTTGAGAGACCGACTTTCTCCCATAAGATGAATAGTCGCGGGCATGCCTACTCCCATGCGCGACAGTTTCGTTTCCTCAAAGTAACCTGCGACGTAAAAACTGTCTTGATCGACGAGCGCCATGACGGGCTGTCCAGCTATAGCGTAAGCGCCAGGTAGCAACGAAAAGTTCGTGATAATGCCGTTTACTGGCGATCGGACTTCCGCGCGCTCCAAATTAATACGGGCGCGGTCCAAGCTGGCAATCGCTTGTTCATACTGCGCTCTAGCGGTTTCGGCTGCGGTTCGCCGGACATCTAATTCCTGGGGGGCCACGACGTCAGCCAGTCCGCGATACCTCTTATCCTCCCGCTCCGCTGCGGCTAACTGCGCCTTAGCTGTTGCCACGGACGCTTTAGCCTCGGCCAAATCATTGGCAAGTCGAACGCGGTCAATGACGAATAGGACGTCTCCGTGCTTGACTACCTGATTGTCACGCACGCGGACTTCATCGACTCGTCCGGATACATCCGCCGCTAGCGCTACGACGTCAGCCCGCACCTTTCCGTCTCGAGTCTGAGGGGAATAGGTATAGTACGCATATAGGTGCCATAACGTGAAGGCGCCAAGTACAGCCAACGCCAAAGTAAGCGCAATCTTCAGCACTCTTGAGGATTGTTCCCAAGGAATCATTTCAGAAATTCTGCCTAGTGATGGAGTTCAGCAGTATGAAAACCACGCCGATCAGGATAAAGAATAGTGATGTGTCAAACAGAGGCCGGCTCCAGATGTGCCGATAAACACCCATTAGCTCCAATAAGCGAGAAATCACTACACGAGCAATCAGTGCAATGCCCCCGCTGTCAGAATAGTTGGAACCTCAGTTGCTGTTAGAGTCCCAAACCATTGGGGGCAAAGAGAAGGTTCCGATGAAGTATTCCGCAGAACGCCGGGAAGCCATCCTGAAGAAGTTACTGGCCCCGCACAACCGCACGGTCTCCGACCTGGCACGCGAAGAAGGCATTTCCGAGGCCACGATCTATAACTGGCGCAAACAGGCCCGCGGCCAGGGCCGTTTGTTGCCAGACCAGGCGTCGGACAGCGAGGGCTGGAGCTCGCAGGACAAGTTCAACGCCGTGCTGGAAAGCGCTGCGCTGTCCGAAGTGGAGCTGGCCGAGTACTGCCGGCGCCGGGGACTGTATGCCGAGCAGTTGCGCCGCTGGCGAACGAGTTGCGAGCAGGCCAACGCGCAGAGCCAGAGCGCCGCCCGGCAGGAGGCCGACGCGCTCAAGGCTGAACGTCGCCGCACGCGCGATTTGGAGCGCGAGCTGCGCCGCAAGAACGCCGCGCTGGCTGAGACGGCAGCATTGCTGACCTTGCGAAAAAAAGCCCGGGCGATCTGGGGGGACGAGGAAGAATGACCAATGCCCAGGATCGCCGTCAAGCTGTAGCGTTGGTCGATGAGGCTCGCCAGGCCGGTGCACGCTTGCAGAGCGCATGCATCGAACTCGGTATCGGCTTGAACACTTATCGTCGCTGGGCGACGGGCGATGAGGACAGACGCCCGCACGCCATACATGCCACGCCATCGCATGCACTGACAGACGCCGAGCGCCAGGCCGTGCTGCAGGCCTGCCACCGTCCCGAGTTCGCCAGCCTGCCGCCGGCGCAGATCGTGGTACGGCTGCTCGATGAAGAGGGCCGGTACCTGGCGTCGGAGTCGACCTTCTATCGCGTGCTGCGCCAAGCCGATGAGCAGCACCGCCGTGGCCGGGCGCGCGCGCCACGTCACGCTGGAGCACCACGGCGCCACTGTGCCGACGCACCCAACCAGCTCTGGAGCTGGGACGTCACGTACCTGCATACGCGTATCCGCGGCCGGTTCTATTACCTGTATCTGATCCTGGACATCTACAGCCGGAAAATCGTCGGGGCCGAGGTGTTTGAATCGGAGAACATGGCCAACAGTGCCACCATCATCCAGCGCGCCGTGCTGCGCGAGCAGTGTCAGCACCGACCCCTGGTATTGCATGCCGATAATGGTAGCGCCATGAAAGGCTCGACCTTGCAGGTCACGCTCGAGAAGCTGGGCATTACCGCCTCGCACAGCCGACCCCAGGTATCCAACGACAACGCGTATTCCGAGGCCCTGTTCCGCACCTGCAAGTACCGGCCCGGTTACCCGATCGACGGCTTTGCAAGCGTGCAGGCCGCACGCCTGTGGGTGCATCAGTTCATCCACTGGTACAACCATGAGCATCGCCACAGCGCCATTCGCTACTTGGCTCCGGCGCAGCGTCATGCGGGCCCCCGCTGTCAGAATAGTTGGAACCTCAGTTGCTGTTAGAGTCCCAAACCATTGGGGGCAAAGAGAAGGTTCCGATGAAGTATTCCGCAGAACGCCGGGAAGCCATCCTGAAGAAGTTACTGGCCCCGCACAACCGCACGGTCTCCGACCTGGCACGCGAAGAAGGCATTTCCGAGGCCACGATCTATAACTGGCGCAAACAGGCCCGCGGCCAGGGCCGTTTGTTGCCAGACCAGGCGTCGGACAGCGAGGGCTGGAGCTCGCAGGACAAGTTCAACGCCGTGCTGGAAAGCGCTGCGCTGTCCGAAGTGGAGCTGGCCGAGTACTGCCGGCGCCGGGGACTGTATGCCGAGCAGTTGCGCCGCTGGCGAACGAGTTGCGAGCAGGCCAACGCGCAGAGCCAGAGCGCCGCCCGGCAGGAGGCCGACGCGCTCAAGGCTGAACGTCGCCGCACGCGCGATTTGGAGCGCGAGCTGCGCCGCAAGAACGCCGCGCTGGCTGAGACGGCAGCATTGCTGACCTTGCGAAAAAAAGCCCGGGCGATCTGGGGGGACGAGGAAGAATGACCAATGCCCAGGATCGCCGTCAAGCTGTAGCGTTGGTCGATGAGGCTCGCCAGGCCGGTGCACGCTTGCAGAGCGCATGCATCGAACTCGGTATCGGCTTGAACACTTATCGTCGCTGGGCGACGGGCGATGAGGACAGACGCCCGCACGCCATACATGCCACGCCATCGCATGCACTGACAGACGCCGAGCGCCAGGCCGTGCTGCAGGCCTGCCACCGTCCCGAGTTCGCCAGCCTGCCGCCGGCGCAGATCGTGGTACGGCTGCTCGATGAAGAGGGCCGGTACCTGGCGTCGGAGTCGACCTTCTATCGCGTGCTGCGCCAAGCCGATGAGCAGCACCGCCGTGGCCGGGCGCGCGCGCCACGTCACGCTGGAGCACCACGGCGCCACTGTGCCGACGCACCCAACCAGCTCTGGAGCTGGGACGTCACGTACCTGCATACGCGTATCCGCGGCCGGTTCTATTACCTGTATCTGATCCTGGACATCTACAGCCGGAAAATCGTCGGGGCCGAGGTGTTTGAATCGGAGAACATGGCCAACAGTGCCACCATCATCCAGCGCGCCGTGCTGCGCGAGCAGTGTCAGCACCGACCCCTGGTATTGCATGCCGATAATGGTAGCGCCATGAAAGGCTCGACCTTGCAGGTCACGCTCGAGAAGCTGGGCATTACCGCCTCGCACAGCCGACCCCAGGTATCCAACGACAACGCGTATTCCGAGGCCCTGTTCCGCACCTGCAAGTACCGGCCCGGTTACCCGATCGACGGCTTTGCAAGCGTGCAGGCCGCACGCCTGTGGGTGCATCAGTTCATCCACTGGTACAACCATGAGCATCGCCACAGCGCCATTCGCTACTTGGCTCCGGCGCAGCGTCATGCGGGCCTGGATGCCCCCATTCTGCAAGCCCGACAGCGCCTGTACCAACAAGCCAGGCAACGCCACCCAGCACGATGGTCGGGAAAACTACGCAACTGGCAGCCCATCGGCAGCGTCTGGCTCAACCCCGAGCCGGATCAACATGAGCAAGACACCGATCCAGTATTAGAGGCCGCATGAATCAGGTTCCAACTGCCTTGACAGACGCCGGCTGCGTCCTTGCGATTGCTGAAGGACGTCATTTCGCGCGCCGCAGATCTTTTGCATATTGAGCAATCGCCGTGCGCAGCACCCGGACCCGCGCCGGTCAGCTGCTTCCCGAGCCCGTTCCTCGAATATTTACCGCATTGGCGCAAGCACCCGATGGCGTGCGGTGGCTAGTGGCGTTCATAGTCAGTTGCGAAGCGTCCGCTCGGTTGGAATTGCGCTGCTACTTTTTTACTTTTTTTGGCGGTATGTCCTCAAGGGGAACCAGAATCGAGGCTCGTTTATCTCAAGTTCTGTTGTCATGGCAGCAAGTACCGAAAGTCCTGCCCTGAGTGTCTCTGGCGAGAGCAGCGCCGTGTCTGCCACATCAACACTGCGTTTCCTTGCGCCGCGGCTTGAGGTGCCCTTTGGGCGGCATAATAGAAAAATTCCACGGCATAAAGATGGCATGAATATTGCTTAATCTTCGTTGCGGTATCGCGATGTGCGATAGAAAGAACGGAGACAACAATGAGAATAGCTGGATTCTCGGCTGCGATGGCGGTCGTCTGCGCGGTCGGCATGTCGTCCGCGAGTTTTGCGGACAGCTTTCCGAACAAACCCATCAGGTTGATCGTGCCTTATACGGCAGGGGGCCAGACCGACATTCTGGGCCGTGCTTTGGGAAAAGAATTGTCGGCGGCGCTGGGGCAGCCAGTCGTGATCGAGAATCATACCGGTGCGGGAGGAAACATCGGCATGGACATGGTGGTTAAGGCCACCCCTGACGGCTATACGCTTGGACTTGGAACGAATGGTCCACTGGCGGGCAACGCTACCCTGTACAAAGACCTGCCTTACAACCCCGCGAAAGATTTCTCGCCGGTGACCCGTATTGCATTGGTCCCAAATGTGCTGGTTGTTCATCCATCGCTGCCGGTACGCAACGTGAACGAGCTCATCGCGCTCTTGAAGGAGAATCCCCAAAAGTACTCCTATGCGTCCGGCGGCAGCGGCACGACGCAGCATCTCGGCGCCGAGCTGTTCAAGCTCATGACGGACGCGAGCATGGCACATGTTCCATATCGCGGAGAAGGCGCCGCCATGAGCGATGTGCTGGCGGGACGGGTTCCGATTTTCTTTGTCGGCCCGGTCGTCGGCGTGCCGTATGTAGAAGCGGGAAAATTGCGGGCTTTAGCGGTCACTTCGAAAGAGCGGAGTCCCGCGCTGCCGGATGTGCCCACGATGATCGAAGCAGGCGTTCCGGATTATGTGCTGACCGCCTGGTATGGCTTGGTCGCGCCTGTCGGCACGCCGGACGCGGTCATCAAGAAACTCAATCTGGCCAGCGTAAAAGCCCTGAACTCCTCCGCGATACAGGAACGGCTGGCGGCTTTGGGTGGTACGCCGGCGCCTGGGACGTCGCAGGAATTCGGCGATTTCATCCGTTCGGAGATTCTCCGCTGGGCGGATCTCATCCAGCGTACGGATGCCAGATCCGACTAGCGTGTCGAATAAGCGGACAACGCCCGCGGCGCCGGGCGCAGGCATTGCCGCGCTTTACCGATCACGGCAGGCGAACCGGGACATGACCGGAAGCGGCCCGACAGCTCACATATTCTTTCGTTCAATTAAAGGCTTTCAATGTCCAGCATGATTCTCGGAGCCCGCGCGCGGCCATTTCTGAACCCTCTCTCCATTGCGGTAATCGGCGCGTCGGCGGACGAAGATAAGATCGGCGGGCGGCCGATAAAGTATCTCAGGCTCGCCGGCTATTCCGGGCCGATTTATCCGATCAATCCAAAGCGCGACGCTATCCACGGACTGAAATGCTATCCCTCGATTACCGCCGTCGATGATGATATCGATCTTGCGATCATTTCCGTTCCCGCCCAGGAGGTGCTGTCGGCGGTCGAGTCATGTGTGGCGAAGCGCGTGAGCGGCGTGCTCATTTTCTCCTCTGGGTTTTCCGAGGTCGATGAGGCGGGACGTATTTTGCAGGAACGCATTGTCCAACTGGCGAGCGAAGGAGGCGTTGCGCTGCTGGGACCCAATTGCGCAGGCACGTTCAACACGCGGGCCGGATTGCTCGCCACCTTCAGCAGCGGAATCCTTGACAAGCCGCCGCAGCCCGGTTCCATCTCCTTTGTCAGTCAGTCTGGAGCCTTCGGAATCAACATGTTGGTGCTCGCCGGAGAGCGAGATCTCGGACTGAGCATGTGCCTGACCAGCGGCAATCAGGCCGATGTGGATGTGGCGGAAGCCCTGGCTTACATGGCGCAGGACCCGGAGACCGAAGTCATTGGCGTATGCATCGAAGGAATTCCGGACTTCGATCGCTTTCTTGCGGCCATCGAACTGGCTCGTCGCAATCGCAAGCCGGTGATCGTGCTGAAACTGGGGCGCTCCGAGGTCGGCGCGCGGGCAGTGGCTTCGCATACCGCGAGCATCGCCGGATCGGACGAGGTCTTTGACGCAATTCTTCGCCAATACAGCGTCTGCCGCGCCCACTCCATTGAAGAGCTGCTGGATATTGCCTATGCCTGCTCGCTTCGGCGCCACCCGCCGAATGATAAGTTGGGAATCATCACGGTATCAGGCGGCGTCGGCATATTGACTGCCGATCAGGCGTCGGCGGCCGGGCTGGATGTTGCGGAGCTGCCGGCGCAGCCTCAGGCCGCCATCAAGGCGCTGCTGCCGTTCGCCGCGGCCGGTAATCCTGTGGACGTCACAGCGCAGATTACGACTCAGCCCGCATTGGTTGAGCCGATGTTCGAACATATGCTGGCCGGCGGCTATGGGTCTTCGATCGCGCTATTTACCTATCTTCCCCGCAACAGGGTTCTGTTCGAGAAGATGCTCTTCTACTTTGAGAGGGTAGCGTCCAGGTATCCCGGCCATTTCTTCGTCATATGCGCCCTGACCGACTCGGAGATGCGCACACGCCTGGAAAGTATGGGCTATGCGGTATTCGACGATCCGGGCAGAGCGGTCAGGGCAATTCGCGCGCTGGTCGATTTCCAGAAGGCGTTCGACCTACCGTCCGCGGTGCGCGAGGCAGTTGTCATGCTCGGGGCGAAGAGCGTTCGACGCGGGGCCGTGTATGACGAATTTCAGGCCAAGAAGTTGCTGGCGCTTGCGGGAATTCCCGGCTTGCCGGAGGAACTCGTGTCGTCCGTCGACCAGGCGCTGGGCGCCGCCAAGCGCATAGGCTATCCGCTGGTCATGAAGATCGTTTCACCCGAAATTAAGCACAAATCCGAAATCGGCGGCGTGCTTCTTGATATCAAGGATACGGAACAGGTTCGACAGGGCTACGAAACCCTGCTGCGGCGGGCTGCCGACGCGGCGCCGAACGCGGAGGTGAGGGGCGTCCTGATGGCACGACAGGTGAAGGGTGGTGTCGAAACCATTCTTGGCGTATTCCGCGATCCCGTAATCGGCCCCATTGTCATGTTCGGCTTGGGCGGCGTGCTGGTCGAGATCCTCAAAGACGTCACCTTCCGAAGAGCGCCCATTTCTCGCGACGAAGCATATCGCATGATTCGTGAAGTGAAAGGACATGCGCTGCTGCAAGGCGTGCGCGGAGTCCCCGCGGCCGATGAGGACGCGCTGATCGTTGCCTTGGTCAAGCTGTCCATCTTTGCCGCATCCCAGATTGATTCGATTGAATCTATTGACGTCAATCCTTTCGTCGTCTTGCCCGCGGGCAACGGTGCATTCGCCCTGGATGCATTGATCGAGGTCCGCAGCGCGTGAGCAGCGGAGGCGTTTCGCATTGTTCGTAGCAGCGCATGGTGGATACGCCGATCTCGTCGGATGATGTCATGCGGTGACAGGCGCCTTTGCCACGTTGCTCAAAAGTTATGAAATTGAATATACCGAGGAGGTTGAATCTGCGTTATGAGAAATCCCAATATTGATTATGGTCTATCCGACGAACAGAAAATGATCCGCGAAAGTGTGCTTTCGCTTCTGGAAAAGGCCATGCCTCGAGAGAGGATCCTGGAAATGGACGAAGCGCGCCAGTTTCCCATCGAGGCCTATATGGCGTTGGCCGAGGCCGGTTGGATCGGGTTGCCGCACGAGCGTGAATACGGGGGCTCGGAAGGCTCGTGCAAGGACTTGGCCATCTTTGTCGAAACGGTTTCTTATCATAATGCTCAACTGGCGTCCGCCTATCTGACTACCGCCATCTATGGCGGCATGCAGGTCAAGTACGGGGCAAGCGCCGAAGTCAAAGCGGAAATCTTGCCGAAGCTGGTCTCCGGCGCTCTGCGCCTGGCGCTTTGCATCACCGAACCCGCGACGGGTTCGGACGTTGCGTCTATTAGTACGCGCGCTGTCCAGGATGGGGACGACTACCTCATCAGCGGGCAGAAGGTGTACATCACTTGCGCTCATATGGCGGACTACTTGGTTGTGGCAACCAAGACCAATCCCGATGCGCGGCACAAGGGAATCACATTATTCCTGGTCGATGCTCATGCGCCGGGCGTTGCCGTTCGACCGCTCAAGGGATTGGGGCGGCGAATGATCCACACCAATGAAGTCTTTTTCGATGACGTGCGGGTATCGTCCGCTCGCATGCTTGGCGAACTCAACGGAGGCTGGCGGGCTTTGATGCGCGGGCTGAACATCGAGCGTCTGTGCCTTGCCGCGGCGGCGTGCGGGAACATGATGCGCATCATCGATGACGCTCGTGATTTCGCCACGCAACGCGCGCAATTCGGCAACCCCATTTCGAGCTATCAGGCGATCGCCCACAAATTCGCCGATATGCAGATCATGGCGACCAGCGCGAGAGTCATGACCCTTCATGTCGCGGAAATGCTGGACGCGGGACAAACCCCCACCATGGAGACAGCGATCGCAAAAGTACAGGCGACCGAGAGCAACTCTCGATGCGCGGATATGGGAATGCAGATCATGGGCGGCGCGGGATACATGATGGAGCATCCGATGCAGATGTATTTTCGCGATGCAAGGGTTGGCACTATCGGAGGCGGTACGAGCGAAATCATGCGTTCGATCATCGCCAAGCAAATGGGCCTGTGATCGGTTGCCGCAGTCGGCGCTACTCATGTCGCACGGTGAGGCGATGAAGCGTCCCGTGCTCGGCGCAGTCTCTGCCTGTCTTGTGCACAGGCACTGTCGTGTATGTGGTGCAGACAAATGGCCCGCGTCGATCTCTGCCTCGCCAATCGATAGCGGGATTGCCGGCCTCGATCGGCCGTCATGACGACGGCCGATCTGCGCATTTCATGCCGTTGGCGTATTCGAAATCGTTGGCACAGATATTGCTTTGTTGTCTTTGTGTCGCGGGTTTTTATGCGACATCCATAAATCTCGTTTGTTGAAAGCCATGCATACTGAAAAATCAGAGACTGTTCTGCTCGGCAAAGAAGAAGGCCTGGCAACGATTACCTTGTCGCGGCCAGAGAAGCGCAATGCGCTGTCGACTGAAATGCGACTTCGGTTCGGAGCGTGCATTGCCGACGTGTCAAACGACCCGGAAGTCAAGGTCGTGCTTATACAAGGCGAAGGCGAAGCATTCTGCGCCGGCGCGGATCTGGACAAGGCGCCGGATTCACCGCTGGCGTGGCGAGACCGTATTCTGCTTGCGCAAAAGCATCATATCGCTATTGCAAGAATGCAAAAGCCCGTCGTCGCCGCCGTTCAGGGAATGGCGGTCGGCGGAGGCGCGTCAATCGCCCTTGCCGCCGACATTCTGGTGATGGCGGAAGACGCCAAGCTGGTTTTTCCCTTTGTGCGATTGGGCCTGGTTCCGGACGGAGGCCTGAGCTATCTGCTGCAGGCCAAGCTGACTGCCGCGGTCTCCATCGATTTGCTGTTGGCGGGTGGAACGCTGACCGCAGCGCAAGCCCTGCGATTGGGTTTGACACGGCGCGTTGTGGCAAATCAGGAACTGGGTTCCGCTGGCCTCGAACTGGCCCGGGAACTGCGGCGTCTGCCGTGGGAAGCGGCAATGCTCACGAAGTCACTGTGCGCACAGCATTGGGCGGCGGGACTGGAACGTGTGCTCAGCCATGAAGCGGATGCTTTTGCGCTCGCTTCGTCGACTGAAGGGCACGCGCGCGCCCTGGCGGCCATGCGCGAGAAACTCAAAAAGGACAAATGATGTTTGCACCAGACATTCTTCAAGGACGAGTCGCCATGATCACCGGCGGCGCCGGCGGCATAGGCCTGGATATTGCCAAGACCTATGGCCGGCTGGGCGCGCGGGTGGTGCTGGCCAGCCGAAACCAGGATAGATTGGACCACGCCGCGGCCCAGTTGAGCGAAGAGGGCATAGACGTCCTGGCGGTGCGTGCCGACGTGCGCAACTACGACGAGGTCAAGGCGGCCGTGGAGAGCGCAGTGACGCATTTCGGCGCGCTCGACATCCTGGTGAACAATGCGGCGGGAAATTTCTATTGTCCCACTGCGGAACTGTCGCCGAATGGCTGGCGGACGGTTATCGACATCGATCTCAACGGCACGTTCTATGGTTGCCATGCGGCATACAAGCATTTGAAGCAGTCGCCGTTCGGCGGCTGCATCATCAGCATCGTCACGATGCTCGGCCTGAGCGGCTGGCCAGGCGCCGCCCATGCGGGCGCGGCCAAGGCAGGCATCCTGTCTTTGTCCCGGACGCTGGCAGTCGAATGGGGAGCGGACAACATACGCGTCAATACTATCTCTCCCGGCCCCATCGGCGACACGGAAGGGGTACGCCGCCTCTATCAGGAAACGGGGCGAGAGGAGCTGGAGCGCAAGAAGACCGCTCTGGGCCGATTCGGGCGAAAGACGGATATCGCCAACGCCGCGACCTATCTGGCGTCCGACATGGCTGCATACATCACCGGGGAAAACATGATCGTCGATGGCGGCCGGTGGCTGAAATATGTGGCGGCTTGAAATACATCGCACAAAAATCTGAACATCGAGAAGACAGAATGGATTTCGAACCAACCGAAGATCAAGTCCTGCTGCGACAGGCGATCTCGCGTCTTGTGAAGGCCGAGTGCCCTTCTGAAAAGGTTCGCCGCTGGGACAGGGAAGGCATTTTCCCCGAGGACGTCTATGCCGCGATGGCCGGTGCGGGCTTTGTATCGATGGTGGTGCCCGCCGAGTATGGCGGACTGGGCAGTCCCATGTCGGATTGCATCATCCTGTACGAGGAAGTCGCCCGGCCTGCCGTCGACTTCGCCACCCGAATCGCTCTGCAGGCCTGGGGATCGATGATTCTGGCGGATTTCGCCAGCGAGGAGCTCAAGCGGGACATCCTGCCGCGCGTGGCAACAGGCGAGCTCAAGCTCTCTTTCAGCCTGACGGAGCCGAGCTCGGGATCGGATGCCGCTTCGCTGGCCACCAGTGCGCGCCGCAGCGGCGACGATTGGCTGCTGCGCGGCCAGAAGCTGTTTTCCAGCGGTGCGCATGCGCCGGACAACATGATCATCGTTGCCGCACGCACGGCCACGGGGAAAAGCCGTCACGAAGGGATATCGCTGTTCCTGGTGCCCAATGATCTTCCAGGCCTGCACATTCAGCGTCTGGACGTGATCGGCCGCCGTATCCTGGGGCTGACGGAAATCTTTTTCGATGACGTGAGAATTCCTTCGCGCTATCTGATCGGCGCGGACGGCAGCGGCTGGGAATATGTCGGCCGTCATCTCGAGCGGGAACGCATCACGCTGGCGGCCAACTATATCGGCAGTGCAAGCAGCGCAGTGGATGATGCGGTGGCCTACGCCAAAGAGCGCCGGCAATTCGGCAAGCCCATCGGAAAATTTCAATCGATCGCCCATCGGCTCGCGGACATGGCAACGGAGCTGGAGGTCGGCAGATGGATCACCGCGATGGCTGCCTGGCGCTACGACAACGGTCTGCCGTGCCGCAAGGAAGCCAGCATGGCCAAACTCTATGTCTCGGAGATGCTGCAACGCGTAACGGCTAGCGGCATGCAGATTCTCGGCGGGCACGCCTACACCGCCGATCACGATATGCAACGTTATTGGCGCGACGCCCGCAACGCGACGGTAGGCGGCGGCACATCGGAAATACAGCGCCAGCTCATCGCGAGAGACCTGGGGCTATGAGTTCATTGTCTGGGTTCGTCGCCGACCGGCAGCGGTTGTTCGGCCAGAAAGAGATGCGGCGGCTGATCGATCCTTCGAGCGTCGCCGTCGTCGGCGCTTCGGACACGCCCGGGTCGTTCGGCCGCCATACGTTGGAGAACATCCGCGTCGGCTATCAAGGACGCCTGTACGCGGTCAACCCCAAGTATCGGAGCGTCGCGGGTGTCCCCTGCTATGCCTCGCTGGAGGATCTGCCGGAAGTGCCGGACTGCGTCATCGTGGCGGTGCCCAATGACGCGGTGTTGCCGCTGGTGGAACAGGCCGCGATGTGCGGGGTGGGTGGGGTGATCGTATTCTCCTCCGGCTTTGCGGAAGTCGGCGATATCGAGAAGGTCCGGATCCAGCATCGCATGGCGACCATCGCCGCTGAAACGGGAATGCGGATCATCGGTCCGAACTGCGTGGGGATTGTCAATTCGAACAGCATGGCCGCCTTGACGTTCATGCCCAAGTTCAATGAGATGTGCTGGGCGCGTGGCGACATCGGCCTGATCTCCCAGAGCGGCGCGCTGGGATATTGCGTGCTGCAGGGCATGGAGCGCTGGATAGGGTTTTCTCATTACCTGTCGCCGGGCAACTCGTGCGACGTCGACGTCTGCGACATGATCAATTATCTGGTCGACGACGAATCGACCAAGGTGATCGCCTGCATGTTTGAAGGCGTGAGAGACGGTGCGCGGCTGTTGCGGGCGGCGCGGCGCGCGCTCGAGGCGGACAAGCCTCTCTTGATATACAAAATGGCGACGAGCGCCATCAGCCGGCGCACTGCGCTTTCTCATACGGGAACCATGGCCGGGTCGGAGCAGGCCTATGCAGCCGCCTTCGAGCGTACGGGGGTGGTGGTCGTAGACGACTGGGAAGCCATGCTGGAAACGGCCGTGTTCTTTTCCAAGGCGGGCCGGCCGAAGGCATCCGGGGTAGGCGTGATCGCCAGCTCTGGCGGCGCGGCCGTGATGGCTGCCGACAAGGCGGAAAATCTGAACGTTCCCCTGCCGGCACCCGCGCCGGGAACCGCCGATATCTTGAAGGCTGTCATCCCGGATTTCGGCGCAGTCGACAATCCATGCGATTTGACCGCGGAGTCCTTGAAAAGCCTGGATCTCTATGGCGAATGCATACGCGCGTTCGCGAATGACCCGAGCTATGCCGTGGTGGTGGTTCCGATGATGTCGGCGCACCGTCCAGCGACGGTGGAACGCGCCCGATTTATTTCGCAATTGGCGGAAACGGTGAATAAGCCGATCTGCATCGTGTGGATCAATGAGTGGCTGAATGGCCCGGGTAGCGAAATCTATGATTCCTCGCCGCGTCTATCGATGTTTCGATCGATGCGGCGCTGCATCAGTGCGGTGAGAGCCTGGCTGACGCACTACCAGCGCCGCGACACCTTGCTGCGGCAACCATCCCGATCGCCCGGGCGGCCGCCGGCCGGCCGCATTGGGCCGGCGCATGCCGCGCGCAGCCGTACTTTGAGCGAAAGCGAATCCAAACGCCTGTTGGTGGCTTTCGGCGTGCCGGTGACCCGGGAGAGGTTGGCGGACGGAGTTGATGCCGCCGTACTGGCGGCTACGGAAATCGGTTTTCCTGTCGCCTTGAAGCTGGACTCCGCCGACATTCCGCACAAGACAGAGGCGGGTGTCATCCGGCTCGGCCTGCGCGACGAGGCAGAAGTGCAGTCGGCTGCCGAAGCGCTGCAAAAGATCGGCGCGGCCTTTCCCCACCGCCCGGTCATCAACGGCATTCTGGTACAGGAGATGGCAAAGGCGGGCACGGAATTCATGGTGGGCATGCGCCGCGACCCGCAGTTCGGCTCGCTCGTGCTGTGCGGCTTCGGGGGCGTAGATGTCGAGCTCGTGCGCGATGTCGCCGTTCAGTTGGCGCCGGTCGATCGCGAACAGGCGCGCGATCTGATTCTGTCGCTGAAAAGAGCACCGATTCTGACAGGGTACCGGAATCGGCCCGCCCTGGACCTGGAAGCGCTGATCGACGTAGTCTGCCGGGTTTCCGATCTGGCGATAGACATGCAAGGCATCGTCGAGATCGATATCAATCCTTTCATATTGCATGAGCATGGCGGCGTAGCCGTCGATGCACTGATCGTTTCCACAGACCGGGAAAAAATATGACACCGCACTCAACGACGTCAGAATCCGTGCGGCGTTTTGAAACGGCCGCGACGCGAACGCTGGGCATCCGCTACCCCATTGTCCAGGGAGGCCTTGCGCGCATTGCGCGGGCGGAGTTGGCGGGGGCCGTATCCGCCGCCGGCGGCTTGGGGCAATTGGCGGCGGCGGGGCTGGGGACGCCCGAATTGTTGCGCGCCGAGATACGGAAAGTCCGGCGGCTTACCGAAGCGCCTTTCGGCGTCAATTTTCCCGTGGGGCATATGCCGATCGACGTGCTGATCGACGTGGTCCTCGAGGAGAAAGTGGCGGTGGTCTCGTTCACCGGCGGCAACCCAAAGCCATATATCCGGCGGATGGAGGGATCCGGCATCGGTATCCTGGTGCTCGTGGCTGGACCGGAACAGGCGATCAAGGCGGAGCAGGCGGGGGCCGACATCATTGCGACGGTGGGTTTTGAGGGCGGCGGACACATAGGCCGGAGCGATCTCACGACCATGGTCGCGGTGCCGCTGGTCAAGCGCGCCGTCGGCATTCCGGTTCTGGCCGGAGGGGGGATCGCGGACGGAAGCGGGCTGGCCGCCGCGCTGGCGCTGGGGGCCGACGGCGTAGAAGTGGGAACGCGCTTTATCGCCGTGAAAGAAGCCTATGCCCACGAGGGGTATAAGGCGGCGGTCGTGCAGACAAAAAGCGACGACACCGTTGTCATAAAACGGTCGCTCGGCACGCCGGGCCGCGCGCTGTCGAACCGCTGGACCGAACGCATTCTTGCCGCGGAGGCACAGGGAAAGCCGCGAGACGAGGTGCTGGCTCTGGTCCGGGCCGACGCGAACGAGCGGGCCGTGCGCGACGGCGACATGGAAACCGGCCTGGCATGGTTGGGGCAGTCGGCTGCTATTGCGTCCGATATCCCCGGCGCGGGCGCGCTTGTGGAGCGCATGGCGGCGGAAGCCAGAGACATTCTGAGAGGGTTGGCGCAGACCATGACATAAAGACGCGCTTTCCGGCGGAAAGCGCAACAACAGAGAGGAGACCACGCAAAATGACAAGACAAGACCCTCAACGGCCTGCCTATGCGTCGCGGATGCTGGCGAGAACGGCTGCATCCGCGCACAGGACGCCTGGCCGGGACGTTCGTGCGAATCAAGAGTGGACGGGTGGTTCATGGACCTGATCAATAAGGTGCTGGACTGGCTGACCCGCGCGGCCACGACGCTGGCCGCCATCGGGCTGTTCTGCATGATGGTGATGGTCGTGCTGGACATCGTCCTGAAGTATGTGCTGCACCAGCCCATTCCGGGGACACTGGAAATGGTGTCGTTCTATTTCATGGCGGTATGTGCGTTTCTTCCATTCGCCTATGTCCAGAAAACGGAACATCACATCGTCATGACGCTCGCGACCGATCTCATGCCGCCGAATGTCCAGCGCGTTCTGATCGCCGTGGGTTATCTGGTCGGTGCCGCCTACTTGGCGGTGATGACCTGGGCCTCGGCCGGCGAGGCCCTGCGCATGACGCTCATCGGCGAAGCCACGGGCGCCACGCATTTCGACGTGCTGATCTGGCCGGGGCGCTGGTGCGTTCCGGCGGGTGCCGGATTGATGGCTTGCTGGATGATATTGCAGGCAGCCAAGGCCTTCTCGAAGGAAAACGATCATGTTTGATATGAGCCCCGTGGCGATCGGGTTCTCCGGCCTGATCATCCTGGTTGTCCTCATGGCGCTGCGGGTGCCGGTGGGCATTGCGCTCGGCCTGGTCTCGGTGGGAGGCATCACTGTTCTGCGCGGCTGGGGCGCGGCAGTTGCCGCGCTGGCGGGCCTGCCGTTCGAGTTCGTGGCGCATTGGTCGCTTTCCGCCGTGCCCATGTTCCTGCTCATGGGGGCGGTTGCCTATCACAGCGGGATGACACATGGATTGTTCAGCGCCGCCAAGAAATGGCTGGGCTTTCTGCCCGGGGGCCTGGCCGTGGCGACCAATTTCGCCAGCGCCGGATTTGCCGCCGTGTCCGGTTCCAGCCTGGCGACGGCGGCTGCCATGGGCCGTATCGCTATTCCGGAAATGCTCAAGGCCCGCTATGACCCGGGCCTGGCCGCGGGCGTCGTGGCGGCGAGCGGGACACTGGGTTCTCTTATCCCGCCGAGCATACTGTTTGTGCTTTACGGCGTCTTCACCGAACAGCCGATCGGCAAGCTGCTGATTGCGGGATTGCTTCCGGGATTGCTGACGGCCTTCGTGTATGCCTCGATGATCATCGGCCGGTGTGCGGTCAACCCGCGGCTGGCGCCGGTTCCCGCGGAGCGCTATGGCCTGGCTGAGCGCCTTGCAGAATTGCGCTCGATCTGGCCTGTGCCGCTTCTGATTCTTGCCGTGGTCGGGGCCTTGTACAGCGGCTTTGCCACCACCACAGAAGCCGCCGCGTTTGGGGCGTTCATGGCCTACGTCATCGCCCTCGCGCAGCGCCGGCTGAATTGGCGGTCTTTCAAGGAAAGTCTTCTGGAAACGCTGACGAGCACGGCTTCGATCTTCTTTGTCGCCGTGGGAGCGATTCTGCTGACTCGCTTCCTGGCATTGAGCGGCGTGCCGTCTTATCTGGCAGGGCTGATGGGCGACTGGGCGCTCGACCCGATACTGGTGGTGCTCGGCGCATCCTTGATCTATCTGTTCCTGGGCATGTTCCTGGATCCCGTGGGATTGATGCTGATCACGCTTCCCGTGCTGATGCCGATGTTCCGCGCCCTGGACCTGGATCTTATCTGGATCGGCGTGCTGGTGGTCAAGTACCTCGAGATCGGCTTGTTGACGCCGCCTGTCGGATTGAATGCCTATGTCGTCAGCGGCGTCGTGGGAAAGGCTGTGCCGTTGTCGACCATCTTCCGCGGCCTGCTCTGGTTTGTCGCCGCGGAGGCCGTGATTGTTGCCCTGTTGATCGGGTTTCCGCAAATCAGCTTGTATTTACCGTCCTTGATGGATTACTAGGCGGAACGACCCAGCGTCTGTTCCGGTACGAAACTTGGAGATATGTCTGATGAAAGCCTTGATTTCTTTCCTGAGCAAGTTTTCCGTGGCGATGGTCATGGCCATGCCGGCGGTGGCGCAGCAACTGAGCTACACCAATTATCTTCCACCTACGCACGCTACCAATCGCTATGCGCTCGAACCGCTGTTCGAGACGGTGAAAAAAGAGACGAACGGCAGCCTCACGTTCCAGCTTCATGCGGGAGGATCCATGGTGGGGGGAAAAGGGACGATCTCGGCGATACGCGACAGCCTGGTCGACGGCGGATTCGTGGTCAGCCTGTATCACCAGAACGAGATTCCGTTGAACACAGTAATCAGCGATATGGCGTTCTTTGCCAAGGATCCATTGGTGGCCATGGGCGCGGTGAACGAGACAGTGCTGCTGGATTGCAAAGAGTGCCTGGACGAGTATCGCAAGTACAAGATCGTCTATATGGGCGCCTATGCGACGACCCCTTATATGCTGATGTGCAAGAAGCCGGCGCAGGGCTTGGCGGATATCAAGGGGCTGAAGATGCGTGCCGCCGGAACCGTATACGGAAGATGGGCGACCCGCATGGGAGGGGTGCCGGTCAATATCCCGAACTCGGAAGCCTATGAAGCGCTCGAGCGCGGCCAGCTCGACTGCCTGATCGGCTCTATGAGCTGGCTGAAGACCCTGTCTTTGTGGGACATGACCAAGAATGTGGTCGATCTTCCCATGGGGGCTTTCCTGGGAGGCGCCTTCATTTCCTTCAATGAAGACAGTTGGAACAGCGTCAAGAAAGAAGACCGGGATGTGTTCGTGAAGCATCTGCCCGCGGCGATGGCGCGGCTGGCCGTGGGCTACGCCCAGGACGATATGGATGTCGCGAAAGAGGCCAAGAGCAAAGGCGTGCAGATCCTGGAACCGAAACCGGAACTCACCCAATTGCTCGATGCCTATCGTCAAGACGAGGTGAAAAACACGATCGAAGCGGCGAAGTCGCGGGGTGCGAAGAATCCCGAGAAAGTGGTCGAGGCGCTGCTCAAGAACCTGGAGAAATGGCAGACGATCGTCGACAAGATCGGCCATGACGAAGCCAAGTACGAGCAAGCGCTTCGCGATGAGATCTATTCCAAGGTGACGTTCTGAAATAAAAAACCCCCACGCTGCGCCTTCGGCTTGCTGCCCCCCGAGGGGGCGCTTTTACCTTGGGGCGGCCCGGCGGTAAAAAAAGGCCTGAGCATCATGAATGCATCAATAGCTGCCAAGCCCTACTCGGGACTGAAAGTACTGGATTTGAGCCAGGGCATTGCCGGGCCGTACTGTGCGGAGATTCTGCTTCAGCACGGCGCGGACGTCGTCAAGGTCGAGTCGATGGACGGGGACTGGGGGCGCCAGATCGGCTACGCGCGCGACGGCATGAGCGCCATTGCGATTGCCTATAACCTCGGCAAGCGTTCGATTTGCATCGACGGGGCGAAGCCGGACGGACGGTCGCTGCTGCGCCGATTGGCATTGGACGCCGATATCGTCATTGAAGGCTTTCGGCCCGGTGTCATGGCTCGCTTGGGGCTTGCCAGGTCCGATCTCGTCCGCGAGCGGCCGGATCAGATTTATGTATCGGTCTCCGCATTCGGCCCCGACGGGCCCTACGCTAATCGTCCAGGCACCGATTCCACAATGCAGGCGGTGACGGGGTTGATGGTGGCGAACCGCGATGATGCCGGCAACCCGCGCAAGATCGGGATTCTGCTCGTGGATGTCGCGTCGGGCGTCTATGCCGCGCAGGCAGTCGGCGCGGCGTTGTACCAGCGAGCCATGAGCGGAAAAGGCCAGCACATACAGTTGTCGTTGATGGAGGTCGGCGCGGCGCTGCAGAGCAACGCTATGGTCGACGAATTCATGAGACAGGGAAGTCCGACCCGGCCCTTGACGGTTCCGGGGGGAACCTATGCCACGTGGGACGGGTATATCAACGTTACCGCCTTGCATGATCGCATGTTCGAGGGAATTTGCCGGGTCATCGGGAAACCGGAATGGCCGGGCGATCCCCGTTATGCCCGCGCGGAGGCCCGCTGGGAAAATTCGAAGACCATCAATGCCGTGCTGAACGAGGCGTTCGGCAAAGAGCCTTCCGCCCATTGGCTGCGCTTACTGAGCGAGCAGGGAGTCGTGTGCGGTCCGATCAGCGATTACCGGGATTTTCTCGATGATCCGCAGGCGCGCCATTGCGGCATCTTCCGGACGATTTCCCAGCAAGGCATGCCTCCGCTTCCCGTGCCTCGGTTGCCGGGCCTCTCTGCGCCAGTTTCGTCCGAGTCCGCGCCGAGGGCCGGCGAGAATACGCGCGCTATCTTGGCCGATCTCGGATTGGACAGCGCCGAGATCGACCGGCTGTTCAGGCAAGGCATCGTCGCCTGGCCCGGAATGCCGGTTCCCTGAGACAGATCCAATACTGCCTTGTTACAGAACCTTTTATTCAAGGATGAATATGGAAAAAACAAACTCTCCCGCGGGCGTGCTGTCCGGTGTTCGCGTGCTGGATTTCAGTACGCTGCTTCCCGGCCCTTACGCGACTCAACTGCTGCTGGAGGCAGGCGCCGAAGTCATGAAAATCGAGCGCGTGGACGGTGGCGACGAATTGCGGTCGGCGGAGCAACGATTCGGTCGATCGAGTTTGAACTTCGCATTGCTGAACGGCGGCAAGCGCAGCATCGCCGTGAACCTGAAAGACGAGGCTGAGCGCGCGCGCCTGCTGCCCTTGCTGAAGGATGCGGATATTCTGGTGGAACAGTTCCGTCCCGGCGTCATGGATCGATTGGGGCTGGGATACGAGAAGCTGAAAAGCATCAATCCCCGGTTGATATATTGCTCGATCACGGGCTATGGGCAGGATGGGCCGCTTTCCCATGTGGCGGGCCATGACTTGACGTACATGGCGGAGACCGGACTGCTTTCGCTGACCAAAGGCGCGGACGGCGCTCCCGCCTTGCCGCCGGTACTGGTGGGGGATATAGGCGGCGGGACGCTGCCGGCAGTGATCAATATGCTGCTGGCGTTGCGTCGGCGCGATCAGACAGGCGAGGGATGTCATATTGATGTTTCGATCACCGATAATCTGATGGCTTTTCCCTACAATGCCACGGCAAGCGGCGTCGGATTCGGAAAGTGGCCCCAACCGGGGCAGGAACGCCTTACCGGCGGCACGCCCCGTTATCAGATCTACCGTGCCTCGGACGGAAAATATCTGGCCGCGGCGCCCCTTGAGCAGCGTTTCTGGAAGGTATTCTGCGAAACCATAGGGCTAGACGAGGCATGGCGCGACGACAAACAAGATCCGGCGGCCACCCGGCAAGCTGTCGCTGCGCGGATTGCGGCGCATAGCAGTGATTTCTGGCGCGACGCTTTCGACGGCAAAGACGCCTGCACCGTCGTGGTCCGCTCGATAGAAGAGGCCGCCGCGCATTCGCACTTTCTCGCCCGCGGCTTGCTCGACAGAACGATCAGCGCGGACGGCTTGACTGTACCGCTGCCTCGCGCGCCGCTGGCTTCGCCGTTCTTGCGAGCCGTGCCAGACCAGGCGCCTCCGGAACTCGGCGAAGCGAACGATCTGTTGCCGGCCTGAGCCGCATGCATGGCGGGCTCGATTCCTCGAGCCCGCCTGTTCAGTTTCCGTGGAAGACGGCGGGCCGCTTCTCGAAGAATGCCGCCCGGCCTTCGAGATGATCAGAGGAACTGAAGAGCATCGTCTGGATCTCGCGCTCTCTGAGGAGTATGTCGTCCAGCCCCGCGTTCAGAACGGAGCGCGTCAAGGCGATAGGAAGCGGCGGCTTTTGCGCCAGCCGCAGCGCCAGGGACCGTGCCTGCTCCACTGCGCCGCCGGTTTCCACGACATGGTCGACGACGCCCAGCGCTCGGGCCTGTTCGCAATCCATCACGTCGTTGTAGAGCAGGATCTGCCTGGCTGGACCGATCCCTACGCGCCGCGGAAGCGTGAACAGAATGCCGGTATCGGGGGCCATGCCGATCTCGCCGAACCCGGCCTTGAAGCGGGCGCTGCGACCGGCGACAACCGTATCGCAGAGCATGGCCAGAGAGAAGCCTCCGCCGACCGCCCAGCCTTCGACGGCCGCAATCAAAGGCTTGCTGCTGTATGCCATCAATCGGACGATTTCATGAAGTACGCGCATTCTGTCGAGCGCCTCGATTTTCGGCTGCTCGCCCATGGCGGTCACATCGCCGCCAGGGCAGAAGAATTTATCGCTGCCGGTCAGGACGACCGCGCGCACCGTGGTATCCGCCTCGATCTCGCGCAAAGTATCCAGCAAGGCGAGTCTCAGCGGCATTGACAGGGCATTTCGGCGTTCGGGATCGTTCAGGCGCAGCAGGACGACGGCTCCGTCTCTCGACATATCAATCATTGTTGGTTCCTTAAGATGCAGTGTGCAATGCAACTAATGTGTCCGATTTCGGGCCGTCAATAACATCGCCAGTGTCACGGCCAGCACAGGCCGCCTATAAAGACCGAGTCCTGTGCCTATTACGGCGGTGCGCCGAATGCGCCGGTCTGGCGCAGCGCCGCAATCTGGTCGTCGGATAAACCGAGCATATGGCGCAGCACCTCATCGTTGTGTTCACCCAGTAACGGGGCCGCCGTGCGAATGGCTCCTGGCGTCTTGGAAAGGCGTACCGGCACCCCGACCATGCGGATCTTTCCTGCTCGCGGGTGATCGACCTCGACCAGTGAGCCGCGCGCCTTGACCTGCGGATGATTGACCAGTTCTTCCATGTTGTTGATGGCACCCACGGGAATACCCTTGTCGGCCAGGATCGCTTCCCATTCCTCGTAAGTCTTAGTAAGCAATATTTCCTGCAGCCGATCGATGAGCGTCTGTCGGTTCTGGTTGCGCGCGCGGTTGTTGGCGTAGCGGGGATCGTTGGCCAGTTCCGGGCAGCCCATGGCCGGGCAGAAATCCTTCCACAGTTTTTCGGTGCCGACCGCCAGTGCCAAGTCGCGCGATTTGGTGCGGAAGGTCTGGTAGGGGAGAATGGGCTTATAGGCCGTTCCCATCGGTCCGGGAACTTCGCCGGTCACCAGATAGGCGCCGAGGATGGTGCTCAGCAGCGACATCTGTCCTTCCATCATGGAGATGTCGACTGATTGGCCTTCGCCGGTCTTCTCTCTGACGCGCAAGGCGAGCAGGACCCCGATCATGGCGTTCAAGCCGCCGGTGAGGTCGGCGATGGATACGCCGGCCCGTACGCCCCGGCCACCGGCTTCGCCCGTCACGCTGATCATTCCGCTTTCTGCCTGGATGATCAGGTCCATGCCGGCGCGGTCGCGATAGGGGCCGTCCAGCCCGAAGCCGGATATGCTGCAGTAGATAATGCAGGGATTGCACTCACGCGCTTGTTCATAGCCCAGCCCCATTTTGTCCAGCGTGCCAGGTCGGAAGTTCTCCAGCACGACGTCGGCCTGCTCTATCATGCGCATGAGTAGCGCCTTGCCTTCTGCGTGTTTCAGATCGAGCACTATGCCTTTCTTGTTGCGGTGCAGGCTGGTGAAGTACTCGTTCTCCTCACCCCCAGGCAACGGAAAACCCCATGAGCGCGAGATCTCGCCACCGCCCGGCGGTTCGATCTTGATGACGTCGGCGCCGAAATCGGCGAGCAGGGTAGAGCAGTAGGGACCCGCCAGCGCATGCGACAGGTCGAGCACCGTGAGTCCTTCGAGCGGATATTTCAATTGTTCCTCCAGCGTTCTGTTTCCAGAAAGGGAAACTCAAACATTCAGCGTTGCGTTTCCGTGATCCAGCACCACGACATTTCTTTCAACGGACCAGGTTCGGAAGGCCACCGACTCGTCGCTGCGCCATATTTCCGTGCGCAGTGTCTCTCCCGGGTATACCGGGTTGGAGAAGCGCACCGACAAGCTGGCCAGTCGCAGCGGGTCGTACGCGCAGCAGCGACCGAGCACGGCATGTGCGGCGACACCAAAGCTGCACAGGCCATGCAGGATCGGACGTGCGTATCCGGCCGAACGCGCCAGCTGTGGATCGGCATGCACCGGGTTCGGATCCGCGCACAGGCGATAGAACAAGGCGGACTGGGGTAGCGTCGGAAGGTCGCATACCGAATCGGGGGCGCGGTCCGGCATTTTTGGGGGCGGTTTCGGCGCCGAGTCGCCTGCGCCGAAACCGCCGTCGCCTCGACATAGGGTGGTCTGTTCGAGGGTGGAGAGCAGCGTCCCGCTGATTTTCTCCAGGATTTGTCTTTCCTGCACTACCAACGCCCCTTTCTCCGCTCCTTTGTCGATGATCGCCTTGACGCGGGTGCGGCCCACGACCATGCCCGCAGGAGGAATGGGAGCGTGCAATTGCAAGGCTTGCCCCACATGCAGTAGTTTGACCCAGTCGATTCCGGCCGCTGGATCCTTCATCCAGAAGCCCGGGTAGCCCAGAATCACCGGCATGCTGGGCGCCGTCTTCAGGCCCTTTTCATAGACGAATGCCAATTGGTCTTGGTCCACAGGGTCATGCCCGTAGCCCACGCTCAACGCATAGAGCATGCTGTCTTTCTCGCTATAGGCCTGCTCGACGTCCGGAAAGAGCCAGTTCTTGATCAGGTCGTAATTCAGGGGCATGGCGATCCACCGGTTAATTGATGGGCGCGACGCCAGCCTGCTTCACGAGCTTGGCCCAGTGCGGCACTTCCTTCTGAAGAAAAGCCGAGAATTCTTCCACCGTCTTGTTGGCCGAGACGTTACCCACGGACGTGAACCGTTCGGCGATATCGGGGGATCCAACACTGCTTCTCAGCGCGGCATTGAGTTTGTTGATGATGTCGCGAGGCGTGCCGGCCGGCGCGAATACCCCTTGCCAGGCGGTGACTTCGTAACCGGGAAAACCGGACTCGGCCAGAGTGGGGATGTCGGGTAATGCCGGATTTCGATGCAGCGATGTCACCGCCAGCGGCCTGAGCAGGCCCCGTTTGAAGTTGGGTAAACCGGTGCCGACGCTGATGAATATGATGGGCACGTGGTCGCCTAGGACGTCGATCGTTGCCGGTCCTTCGCCTTTGTATGGAATGTGATTCATCTTCAGGCTCGCCATATCTTTCAGCAGTTCGCCCGACAGATGCTGGGTGGTGCCTTCTCCCCCCGACGCATAGCTGTATTTGTCGGGATTGGCCTTGAGGAGAGAGATGAGTTCGTCGATATTCGCGGCGGACACGTTCGGATTTACTGCTAGCACGGAAGGCGCAAACGATATGAGAGAGATTGGGGCCAGATCCTTGAGCGGGTCGAATGGCATATTGCTAAAGATATGGGGATTTACCATCAAGGGGCCCGTACTGGAAAACAGCAGCGTGTATCCATCCGGTTTGGCGTTGGCCACCATGCCGGCGCCAATATTCCCGGCGGCCCCGGCGTGGTTCTCCACGATCACGGATTGCTTGAGAATCTCGGAAAGCTTTTGCCCGATCAGCCGCGCCTGGGTGTCCGAAGGGCCACCCGCGGAATATGGAACGACCATGCGTATGGGATGGGATGGGTAGTCCTTCGCGCTCGAGGGAGATGGGAACAGCGCAATGACCGCAGCGATGGCCACGCTCAGCGTGTCGATGATTTTCTTCATGGGTGTCTCCTGGTTTTCACGCGATGTGTCCGCCTTCCATAGCTGGAAGAGGAAGGCGGACACTATTCGGCCTGGATGCCGACCTTCTTGATGACGTTGCTCCAGCGCTGGATCTCGTCTTCGATGAGGGTTTCCAGTTCGGCCGGCGTGCTCCCGATGGACTCCATGCCGCGGTCCCGCATCGCTTTCTGGAATGCAGGATCCTGGCTGATATCCCTGAATGCCTTGGCAAGGCGATTGACTACCTCGGAAGGGGCTTTCTTTGGCGCAAGGATTCCGTACCAGCCGAATACGTTGAAGTCCTTGACGCCGGCTTCTTCGATGGTGGGCACGTTCGGCATCAGCGGATTGCGTTGCGTATCGACGATGGCCAGGGGGCGGAGCTTGCCGCTCTGAATCAAGGGCAAGGCGCCGCCGACGGTTCCGAACAGCACGTCGATGCGGCCGCCTATGACTTCCGTGAATGCGGCCGATTCGCCTTTGTACGGGACGTGTACCATTTTTATGCCTTCTTGATCGTTCAGCATTTCGGTCATCAGGTGCGCTGTCGAGGCATTGCCTGCCGAGCCGAAGTTCAGCGAGCCTGGTTTTTTCTTTGCCATGTCGATCATCTGCGCGACGCTTTCGGGGGGGCGCTGCGGATTGCCGACGAGCACCATGGAGAATTTGGCGATCATCGAGATCGGGGCGAAGTCCCTCAGTGTGTCGTAGGGAAGATCTTTGTGCAGCGTCGGATTGACCGCGGCCAGGCCTTGGCCCACGAGTGCGAGGGTATAGCCGTCGGGATCGGATTTCGCGACGTAATTGGTGGCAATGATGCCGCCTGCCCCGGTGCGATTCTCGACCACGACAGATTGGCCCAGCCGCTTGGCCAATTCATTGGCCAGCGTCCTGGCGAGAATGTCCGACAGCCCGCCGGCGGCGTAGGGGGTAATCAGGCGAATGGGTCGATCCGGGTACTGCGCCGCCTGGCTGGGCAGGCCGTAAGCCAGGCCGATTACCGTGACGATCGTCGACAACAGTCTATTTATTGAAAGCCGCATGATTACGTCTCCTGAGTGGGTTTGTTTTTTCAATGTTGTCCGGCATAAAGGGAGGCCGGGATTGCAAGGCCGGTTTTCACGTGGATCCGAAGGCGCCATCGAGTTTCAGTTTCCGGATCGCCGCGTCGTCGTATCCTAGCCAGTCGGCCAGCACGGCTTCTGTCTCTTGGCCTATCATGGGCGCGGCAACGGGGTCGACCAGCGGCGTGTCCCGGTACTTGATGGGGAGCGCCACATTGGGTATCCAGCCGATGGCCGGATGCGGAATACGAGTGACGATGTTGCATTCTCGTGCTTCCGGCGAGCGTATGGCGTCTCCCACGCTGCGGATTTCTCCGTTTGGCACGCCGATCTCGCGCATGCGTACCTTCCAATAGTCCCAAGGCTGTTTCGAGAATTGTTCTTGCAGCAAGGCAAAAATTTCCTCTTTCTTTTCCAATCTGTCCTTGTTCGTGGCGTAGGCGGGGTCGGCCGCCATTTGAGGCAGATCCATCACCTGGGTCAGCAGGCGCTGAAATATTGCCGTACTGCCGCAGTTGATGAAGAAGGGACGGTCACTGGCATGAAACACACCCGATGGGCAAGTGTCCGGGCTGGTATTTCCCGGACGTTGGGGTTCCCTGCCTGTGAACAGGTGCTGCAGCGGGGCGTAGCCCGTCATCAATACGGCATTGTGGAACAGGGGCACTTCCACAAATTGTCCCTTGCCCGTCCGTGTTTTGTAGACCAGTGCGCCGAGGATCGCATTGGAGGCCATCATGGCGGTACTGATGTCCATGACGGGAGAGAGCGCGCGCACGCCATCCCGGTCGGGGTAGCCATTCATCGAGACAAAGCCGCTTTCCGCCTGGGCGATCGGGTCGAAGCCCAGGCGATCCGCGTAGGCGCCTTCTCTTCCGTAAGCGGAAATCGAGCAGAAGATCAAGGCCGGGTTGAGTTTCTTGCACGTTTCATAGCCCAGCCCGAGTTTTTCCATGACGCCGGTCGAGAAATTCTCGACGACGACATCGGCTTTGGCAATCAAGTCCATGGCCACTGCCTTGCCGTGCGGGGATTTCAGGTCGATGGCAATACTGCGCTTGTTGCGATTGCACCAGAGAAAGGGCGCCCCGCCGCCTATTTCCGCGTTGACTGGCGGATACTGGCGAAAATCGTCGCCTTTGCCCGGAAACTCGATCTTGACGACGTCGGCGCCCATATCGGCCATGATAGCCGTGGCAAAAGGGCCGGCAATGTAATGCGTGAAATCGACCACGCGTATATTCTGCAACGCCGAATCGGCGCCGGGCGGGCGCGGCGTGTGTTCGGGAAAATCGTCCAAGAGAGCCTTGGACATGTCATAGTCGTCCAGCGGGCTCGTACTCTGATTGATAGTCATCTTTGCTCGAAAAACGTGTGTGGCGCCGCGTGGCAGGCGGTGACGGGACTGCGATCAGTTCGGGCGGCGGCGATACAGCAGCGTGGCGGTCATTTCCTGCGCGACGACGCCGTCCTGCTTGATGCACTGGCGCCGGAAGGTCACCACGCCGCGGTCTTGCTTGCTGGTTTCTTTCTTGGCCAGCACTCGCGAATGAAGGCGAATGGTGTCGCCATGCTGTACCACGTTCAGCATCTTCCAGTCGGTGATTTGCAGCAGCGCCAGCAGGGTGCCGTCATTGATGCCGCTTGCATATTGCAGCCCGCCCATGATCGCGTACACCAGCGGGCCATGTGCGATAGGCGATCCGAACTGCGTCGTCTTGCAATATTCGAAATTGGTATGGACCTCGTTGAAATCGCCGGACAGGCAGGCGAAATTGACGATGTCGGTCAGCGTTACCGTACGCGCAGGGCTGACGAATTCCTGGTCGACGCTGAAGTCTTCAAAATACAGGCCACGCGGAGCGGGAGAAGGGGTGCTCATGATGCATTTTCCTTTGACGTAAAAGCGTTTCCGTTACTGGCGTGCGCGGGACGCGAGCCGGCGTCTCAGCCTTTTTCGTTGGCGAGAATCAGTGTGCAGTGCGAAGACAGGATGCCGCCTTCGTTGTGGACCAGTGCGACTTCCGCATTCTCGACCTGGCGCGGACCGAGGCCGCCGCGCAGTTGCCGCACAGCTTCGACGATGCCGAACAGCCCCCCGGCGGCACCGGCGTGCGCATGCGACAGCATGCCGCCGTGAGTATTGATGGGCAGTTTTCCGCCGATCCGCGCGTGCCCCGCTTCAAAGAAGGCGCCGCCCTCGCCGGGCTTGCAGAACCCCAGTTCTTCGAGTTCGAGGATGGGGACGATCGTGAAGCAGTCGTAGAGTTCCGCCAGGTCGATATCGCCCGGTGTCAGGCCGGCCATCTCGTATGCCGTCCGGCCGGATTCGGTTGCGCCGAATTCTGTCAGGCTCGGCGCGCACATCAGATGTTCGTGCGTGTGGAATTCACCTATCCCCTGCAGATAAACGGGTTTGGCCTTGAGATCGGCCGCCCGTTCCGCGGAAGTGACGATAAACGCCCCCCCAGCATCGGAAATCAGGCAGCAGTCCAGCATGCCCAGCGGATCGGCGATCGGCTTTGCCGTCAACACCTGTTCCAGGGTCGACGGTTTTTTCATATGGGCATTGGGGTGCAGCAAAGCATGGTTGCGCGTGTTGACCGCCACATGGGCCAGTTGTTCGCGCGTGGTGCCGTATTCGTGCATATGGCGTTGCGCGATCATGGCGTAGAACCCGGGAATGGATGTTCCGTAGGGCTGCTCGAAATACGGATGGCCGACCGCCATCAACGTGGCGATCGTCGCGTCGCGCGTCTGGCCGGTGGCGCGGTTCTCGCCCGCACACACCAGAATCGTTTCGGCCTGCCCGCTTGCAATGGCTTCGGCGGCATGCTTGAGCATGATCGCCGGGCTGGCGCCACCCACGACCATCGAAGCGTTGAACCGCGGGGTGACGCCGAGGTATTCGCACAAAACGGAGCCCAGCATGAAATAGGGCTCGGTAAACGAATAGGCGGTCAGCACGCCGTCGATGTCCGAGACTTTCAGGCCCGCATCGTCCAGCGCCCGCTTGGCTGCCTGGGCGTTCAGTCCAAGGCCGGTCATGTGGGGAACGTGGCCGATATCCGATTCGCCGACGCCGACGATGGCGACTTTGTTCTTGAGAGAAGCTGGAGTTTTCATACCGGGATTCATCCGCCGTAGAGTTCAAACTGGGGAACCATGGCGCCGTCATCGCCACGTGCTTCAAATACGACACGCACTTTGTCGCCGATTTTCACGGACAGCGCGTTTTCGCCAACGATGTTGGCCACCATGCGGGGACCTTCGTCCAGCGCGATCAATGCGGTGACGTAAGGCGCCTTGTCTGCGAAGGCCGGCAGCGGAGCGCGGCGGATGATGGAAAAGCTATATACGCTTCCGGTGCCTTTGCTTTCCACCCATTGAAGATCGTCGGACCAGCATTCGGGACATAAATGCCGGGGCATGAAATGAAAGGCGCCGCATGCCTTGCATTGGCGTATCAGCAGCTTCTGTTCGCGCGCGGCATTCCAATAGGGAAGCGAGTCCGCATTGGCTACGGGTTGTGGGAGATTGCTGCTCATTGTTCACCTCGGCTGAGTACTTGTGTTGTTTCGGGAGCACCGATGAAATCGGCCGGACGCCGCTCGATGAGGGCGTTCAGGCCTTCCCGGAATTCAGGATGGGACATGGCGAGCGCCTGTCCCAGGCCTTCGGCGGCGAGCATGTCTGTCATCGTCGTTTCGAAGCTTCGGGCCATCAGCGTCTTGGCCAGGCCCATGACCGGCGCGGGGCCTTCCGCCAGCCGCCGCGCTTCTTCCAGGCCCGCGTTATAGACGTCGGCGTCCGGTACGACCCGGGCCACCAGTCCCAGGTTCTCCGCTTGCCGAGCGGTAAACGTGCCGCCGCTGTACAGGAATTTCCTGGTTTGCGCCATGCCGATCAGGCGGGGCAGCGTGTACATGATCGCAATATCGGGAACCGCGCCGACACGGAAAAATCCGGACATGAATTGAGCGCTTTCCCCGGCCAATATCACGTCGCCCGTGAGCGCCAGTCCCATGCCGCCACCTACGGCATGCCCGTTCACGCCCACCACCACCGGCTTGTCCAGCGTCATGAGGGGGATCAGCCAATGACTGAATCCGCGGAAACGTCGATGGACGGTCCACGGATCGCAGGCGGTCTTCAGATGCTGCAGATCTCCTCCCGAGCAGAAGGTCGGTCCTTCTCCGGTAAGGAAAACGGTGCGCACACTGGCGTCCTGTTCGGCCAGCGCCACGGCCTGTCCGATTTGCGATCGCATTTCCAGCGTCAATGAATTACGGCTCTTGGAATTGACGAGCCGAATGATCAGCACTGCGCCGTCCCGTTCCGTTGTGACAAGATCGGTCATATTCTTCAGTCTCCGTTGGGCATCTGTTTGCCGGTTTTCTGAGGCAGGCTCGAAAGTACGGCGGTGTTCCATTGAGCCTGCCCGCTTACCCTGCTAGAAAGCAAGATGCGTGCCAACATTGCCGGAAGCCGATTCCGTGCGGAAACCCAGGAGAATCGCCGATACGAAGCCGTGACGGCATCCACGACGTGTCTCCGTCAGAGACATGTGACCTTTCAGTTGCTTATGGCGGAGTCAGTTCGCGTACCGGCAGGCCGCCGCGTGCGCGCGGCGAGGTAACGGGAAGAGGGGGGAATCGGGAGAGCGCAGTAGAAAGGCTTGAGCAGGCGCTGCGTACGCGAGGAAGGCTCCGGGGAGCAGGGCGGGAGAGCGCCCGCTGGGGTCACGGCAAGCGGGTCGCGCCCTGACGCCGGCAGCGGGCAGGGCAATCAAGACTGTGCGTGATAGATGCACATGAGGTTGTATCGTTTCAGTGTGCCGATCAATAGCCCATCGCGCTTGCTGTCGGATTGCAGGGCCTCGCTGTGCAGGGCCAGAGAAAGGCGAGCCGTATCGTAGCCCTCGATCATCAGCACCCAGTCGACGTAGTGATCGGGCCCGGTTCGCTGCGCCGTGTCCGATGTGGTGGCCAGGGTGATTTCCGGGTCGGCCTCCCACAGGGAAAGCGAGACCATGCTGCCGTCTTCCCTTAAGCGCTGAGCCAGCTGTTCTTGTATGAAACGGCGAGCCCGGTCCTGCTGGCCGTCCACCGCCTTGCATTGCGCCACGATCGCCGTGCCGCCTATGTTCCTGCCCGTTGTCCAGGTTTCCCGGCAAGCCGCCCGGATGACCTGCCGCATGCGGGGCATGATCTCCAGTGTGGATTTCGTCGGGTTGTCGATCAGGTGACGGTATTCCGGCGTTATCAATGCATCGATACTGTCGCATTTGTATACGACCATGTACGAGGGCTGGTTTTCCGTCGCCTGATAGCGGCGCACCGACTGGAATCCGGGCAATCCGAGCCGCTCGGAGAGATGTTCGCTGTGATACCAATGATTGAGCGCTGAATCCAGTTCCGCTGGAATATCATGCATGACTATCAGCAAGCCGGGCGGTTTGCCGGAGTGATCGGCGTGTACTTCGTTCATGGTTGCCTCATGTGTGTTATCGGCTGCCGCATGATGCCATGGCAACAGCGGAACATCGGCTTGGTTTTTCGTTGATCGGCAAGATCAATTATTGTAATGACCAGACGGGCGGCGGTGGCCGCGCGCCTGGTCCGGGCACGAGAACAAGTTCAAGACCGCCTCCGGCATCGGTTATTGCGCCTTGATGCCGGATTCCTCGACCAGCTTGGTCCACTTGGGTATTTCCGACTGAATAAAGTCTCCGAATTCCGCCGGCGTGTTGGCATTGGCAGGGATGCCTCCCATCGATTCGACGGTGTTTCGGAAGTCCGGCATCTGCAGAATGTCGACGATAACGCTGTTCAGCTTGTCCACAATCGGCGTGGGGGTTCCGGCGGGGACGGCAATACCGTACCACGCCGTCAAATCGTAGCCGGGCAGTCCCATCTCGGCCATGGTGGGGATATCTTTTACGATGGGTACCCGGCGCTTGGAGGTCACGGCCAGTCCTTTCAGCAAGCCCGGGTCGATATAGCGCTTGGTTGCGAAAACGCTTCCGAACACGATGGGAATTTGTCCGCCGACCGCATCGGGCATGGATCCTCCATCGCCCTTGTAAGGAATATGCGTCATCTTGACGCCGGCCATCGTTGAGAACAACGCGCCGGAAAAATGGGAGCTGGTTGCCGTACCGCCCGATCCATAGCTGTATTTGCCAGGATTCTTCTTGAGCAATGCGATCAAGGACGGGACATCGTTGGCGGGAACGCTCGGGTGCACGGCGAGGATATTGGGCAGCAGCGAGACGAGCGCGACAGGCGAGAGCTCCTTCTGCGGGTCGTAGGAGGTGTCTTCGAAAATCAGCTTGTTGACAGTCAGAGGGCCGTTCGTTGCCACGACGATGGTGTAGCCGTCGGGCGTGGATTTCGCCGCCATCGCCGTGCCGATGTTTCCTCCCGCGCCGGGTTTGTTTTCGACGATGACCTTTTCGCCCAGTTTCTGGGACATCTTGTCCGCCAAGGCCCGGGCCAGCGCATCCGTCGGGCCGCCCGCCGCAAAGGGAACGATCAGGCGAACGGGTTTGCCGGGATAATCGCCCGCGGCTTGCGAGGCGGGGATGGGCAACAGCACCCCCGCCACTGTCAGCAGGTTGGCAAGTGTCCTTGTCAATGAAATCGTCATGTCGTGTCTCCTCAAAGCGGGCTGTCGCTCATGGTCTCGAGACGGCATTGGGCGCCCGTTATTTGTTTTGGAATGAAACGTTTCCCGTGGATGCGCGGTGGCGCTCGGAGCACTCCACGCAAACTTCATGCCAAGGTGCCTCGGCAGCGGCGGTTTGACAGGAGAGCGGGGTTTGCCGGGGTCTTGGGCCCGCAGGGGAAATCCGGTTACGGGCGAACGTGATCTGTCTTGGTCCCGAACAATTTGCCGTGTGATGTCTTTGATAAAGGCAATGTGAGCCGAATGAGCGGTGTGCCGTCCGAAGTCAAAGAACAATGAAGAGGCTGGCGTTGCGGCCGAATGCTATGTATCGTTGGCAGACATTACAAAAAAAGCATTGGAGACGACATGGCTGGTGACCACGCGGATACCCTTGGTCTGCTGATTGTGGACAGAAGAGGGGTGGCAATACTCGCAACCGGCTGCGCAGAAAGTCCGGCGATCTGCGATGCGTTGTTGCGCGACCTGGACGAAAAGCGGGCTCAAGGAGGAGGAGTCATCGCACTCGAGGCCGGGATGGACGCCATTGCCGTTTATCGCGCCTTCGGCGACATTCTCGCTTTCTTTGTGCAGCCCACGCGCAAGTCGTCGACGCTCTTCAATTTGGTGGCGACGGTGGATTTCGCCGACGCGATTCTGGACTATTTTCTGGAGAGCCCTTATTTCTCCATGGTGGTCGTGGACGATGAGGCGCGGGTGAAATTCATTCCGCCGGTCCATGAGAAATTTTTCGGAATAGAGAAGGGCGGCGCGATCGGCAAGCATGTCACGGAGGTCATCGAAAATACAGAACTGCATGAGATAGTCCGCTCGGGAAAAGCCGAGATCGGCAAGCTGCAGAAAATGGGCGATGTGACGAGAGTGGTCGCCCGCATACCGATCGTAAAAAACGGAAAGATCGCGGGCGCCATCGGGCGGGTGATGTTCAAGGGGCCGGAAACGCTGCAAAGCCTTTCGCAGGAGGTGACAAGCCTTCGCTCCGAACTCGCTTTCTATCGCCGAGAATACTCGGGAGCGCATCCCTATCCGAACGAGCTGCAGCAAATCGTCGGCGATAGCGATGCGATACGGCAGTTGAAGTCGGACATCGTCAAGGTCGCGCCGTTGAACGTGCCCGTGTTGATCATCGGCGAAAGCGGAACCGGCAAGGAATTGGCGGCGCGTGCGATCCACGAGCTCAGCCCGCGCAGCAAGAAACGCATGGTCTTCGTCAATGCGGCCGCATTGCCGACCAGCCTGGTGGAAAGCGAGCTGTTCGGCTACGAAGGAGGCGCCTTCACCGGGGCGGGGAAAGCCGGGCGCAAGGGTAAATTCGAAATGGCGGATAGCGGTTCATTGTTCTTTGACGAGATCGGCGACATGCCGATCGAAATCCAGGTCAAGCTGCTTCGTATTTTGCAAGATGGCGTGTATGAGCGGCTTGGCGGCAATCAGGTGGGCCATTCCGATTTCCGCCTCATCTGCGCCAGCAACAGGAACTTCCAATCGATGATCAGAGACGGGCAGTTCCGGCTGGATCTGTACTATCGGATCAGCGGCGTCACGATACGCATGCCGAGCCTGCGCGAGAGGCTGGATGATATTCCCGTCCTGGTGCAAAGCATTCTGGTTTCGTTCGCCGACAGGCATCGGGCATCGGTCAAGCTCGTGTCGCCTCGCGTCTATGATTTTCTGCGCGAACAACCCTGGCCGGGAAATGTCAGGCAGCTGCTGCACGAAGTCGAAAAGGCCGCGATATTCTGCGATGGCCCGGAAATATCCATTGAGAACTTCAGGTTGACTACCAAGATTCCCGCCCCCGGTACGGCGGAAATCCGTCCATGGGAAGAACAGCAGACCATCCCGGCTGCCATCGAGTCGCTCGAAAGAAACATGGTCAAGGAAGCCTTGCTGCGTCACCGGGGCAACAAAAAGAAGGCGGCCGAAGAGTTGGGCATATCGCGGGCCTATCTGTATAAAAAACTGGCCACGGGATCCGACCTGGAATAGATCCGTGGCCCGCCGTGCCGCGCATAGATAGGTTCAGCGGGGCGGCGCATGATCGACCGGTGCGTGTATCGCGGACACATATGTGCTCGATACAGACGTTTGACGCGGCCCGGAGTGCCTTTTCCGGACGGAAAGCGTCTCCGGGGCGTGGCATGGAATTTGCATGGTTATTTTGGGATTATCCGCCTTGGCGCATGTGCCAAAGGCTGAGCAGACTCATCAAGGAGAGGCAGCATGACGCAGGAGCATCGAGGGATCGAGGGTATTGAGAACGAGGCGAACGAAGACAGGCCTCATTTCGGCGCCATCCTGGGGTTTGTCCACGAACAGGCGCCGGAAGGCCAGGCGGTGATCGAACTTGTCGTGCGGCCCGAGCACTGCAACCGGCGAGGCGTGATTCATGGCGGCGTGCTGATGTCTTTGATCGATGCCGCCGGACTGTGGGCGGGCGTGGAAAAAAACGAGGGATTGCCGAGCGCGGCAACGGTGGGCTTGAATTGCAGCTTTTTGCGGGGAGCGAAACTGGGCGCTACCACGTCGTTGCGCGCGGAGGCGGCCGTGACCAGGCGAGGGCGATCCATTCACTTCGCGTCGGTTTCGGTCTATAGCCTGCCGGAGAATAACCTGGTCGCGACCGGGCAGGGTATTTATAGCTGGAGTGCTTCCCCCAAACCCGACACCAGCGCGACCACGCAGTGAAGGAAGGCGGCTTGCTACTTTTTGCCCTGTTCCGTCACTAAAGGGCACTCGCTTTTACTCAGCGGGCGATAGGCTTCGTCGCCGGGGATCGTGTCCAGGATCTTCAGAAGATCCCAGTCTCCTTTGGATTCGGCCGGTTTCTTGGCTTGTGCCAGGTACATGTCGTAGACCATGCGGCCATCGGGCCGGATCTTGCCGTTCTTGGCGTAGAAATCATTGATGGGCGTCTCTTTCATTTTGGCGGCTACCGCGTCGGCGTCGTCGGAGCCGACAGCCTGCACGGCATTCAGATAATGCAGCGTGGCAGAGTAGGCGCCGGCCTGTACCATCGAGGGCATGGCTTTCTGCCGCTCGAAATAGCGCTGCGACCATTTACGGGTTTCGTCATTGCGATCCCAGTAGAACCCCGTGGTGAACTGCAGCCCTTGCGCCGCCTGCAGGCCCATGCCCTTGATGTCGTGCAAGAACACCAGCAGCGTGGCAAGCGCCTGTCCGCCTTGGGTGATGCCGAATTCGGAGGCCTGCCGCACGGAGTTCTGCGTGTCGGTCCCCGCATTGGCCAGGCCTATGACTTTGGCTCGGGATGCCTGGGCCTGCAGCAAGTAGGACGAGAAATCCGGGCTGGATAACGGCGCGCGCACCTGGCCGAGTACTTTGCCGCCGTTCTCTTCAATCACGGCCCTGGTGTCGCGTTCCAGCGAATGCCCGAACGCATAGTCGGCGGTGATGAAGAACCAGGTGTTTCCGCCGGCACGAGTGACGGCCCGTCCGGTGCCGTGCGCCAGGGCATAGGTGTCATAGACATAATGCACGCCATAGGGCGAGCATGATTTGCCGGTCAAATTGGAAGAGGCCGACCCGGCGAAGATCGTGATTTTCTTCTTTTCCTGGCCCAGGGCTTGCAAGGCCAGCGCGGAAGCGGAATCAGTGGATTCGATGATGGCGCTGACGTTCTCGCGGTCATACCATTCGCGCGCCCGGGTGGCGGTGATGTCGACCTTGTTCTGATAGTCTGCCGACAAGATCTCGATGGGCCTGCCGAGGACTTTACCGCCGAAATCTTCTACTGCCATTTTCACCGCGGTCACCATGCCGGGACCGCCATGCGCGGAATAGACGCCGGTCATGTCGACAATGGCCCCCAGGCGGAATGGCCGGCTATCCTGCGAATAAGCGGTTGCTGCGACCAGCATGCTGCCTGTCAGCGCCATCAGGCGCGAAATTCCATTCTTCACGACGTTGTCTCCTTATCATGAGGCTGTTTTTGTATGCGCGGTACTGCGGCACTGGGGCCGTTGCCGGATATCCTGGTGGAATATCCCTGGATTGCATACGCAACTTTCGTGCCAATTCATGAGAGGCGCCGTTGCCGCCGGGCGAGGCGTCGGGCGGCGCTTTTTCTGTATGCGGAGTGTCTTTTGATCGGACACTTTACCGGATACGGAAACACAGTCGAGGACGGGGAAGGTTGGGTTCGCGTGCAAGCCCGGATCCGGACGGCGGCGCCGCCGCACGGTCGAGGCCGCGGGCCGGTTCGGGGTTATCCGCGCCGGCAAGCCTACAACGTGGAAGAGTCTGTTTCGGACAGTATCTTGTACAGGTGGGAGCGAGAGATGCCGAGATATTCCGCGGCTTTTTTCTTGTTGCCCTCGAACCGCTGCAGCGCTTCGCGGATCATGCCCAGTTCGATGCGGGACTTCGCCTGGTGTACGCTGGGCAGCTTGCCTGGCGACAAGCTGTCGTCCGGCATGTTCATTTCTCGCAATGTGCCGGTGATGCCTTGGATGCCCGGTCCCGAATCGACTTCCAGGGGGACTTCGCAGTCTTCGCAGGAAATTTCGTCCTGTTCCGAAAAGATCGCGGCGCGCTCGACTGTGTGTTGCAGTTGGCGCACATTGCCGGGCCATGGCAGCGATTGCAGATAGGCCATGACGCCCGGTCCGAAATGCTTGCCCTGCACGTTGTGGCGCTGCATGAATCGTTCCAGAAACGTATGGGCCAGCAAGGGCACGTCTTCCAGCCGTTCCCGCAAGGGCGGAACCCGGATCGTGACGGCACTGATGCGATAGAAAAGATCCAGCCGGAAGTCGCCGGTGGCCAGCATGCGCTGGAAATCGCGATTGGTGGCGGATATCAGGCGGAAATCGGAGTGGCGTTGCGCGGCGCTGCCGACGCGCTGAAAAGTGCCGTCCTGAAGCGTGCGCAGAACCTTGACCTGTATATCGAGCGGCATGTCGCCGATTTCGTCCAGAAACAGGGTGGTCTGGTCCGCCTGTTCGAATTTTCCTGTCCGGCCGCGCTTTTCCGCGCCGGTGAAGGCGCCGCCTTCATAGCCGAACAACTCGGCTTCCACCAGATTGCCCGGGATGGCGGCCGCATTGACCAGGACCATGTCCCTGGCCGCACGGGGGCTGAGTTGGTGGATCGCATGCGCAACCAGATCCTTGCCCACGCCGCTTTCGCCGACCAGCAAGACGGAAACGTCGAGCCGCGCAATTTTCTTGATGCGCTCTTTCAATTTACGGATGGCGTCGCTTTCACCGACAATGAATTCCATTCCCTGCATGTTGCCGGACAGGCGCGGCAAGGAGCGTTGATAGAAACTGATCTCTTGCTGCAGCCGCTTGATTTCGTCCCCCATGGCTTGCACTGCGGCGGGGCTCTTGAACATGACCTGGCCGATGGCCCCGACAATGCGGCCTTCGGGATTGACGATGGGGGTGCGGCTGACCACCCGGCTGGTGCCGCGCATTTTCTGGATCTGTCCGATTTCTGTCTTGCCGGTGCGCAGCACCGCGGCGAGCCGGCTGTTTTCGATGACGGTGGTGACTTCGGCTCCCGTGGCCTGTCCGCGCTCGACGCCGAAGAATTTTTCGTGGATCGGGCTCATGTAGCGGATACGCGCCTGGTCGTCGACCACCGTAATGGCCTCGTATGGGTTGGTCACGAAGTGGCGCAGGATGTCCGCCGAGAAATCCACGCTGCTGACGAATTCGTACAGCGGATCCCCGCTGTCGTGGCGGTGCAGGACAAAGCAGGCCGTGCCCGCCGAGGCGAAGGAAACCACCGTCATGGGTTCGCTCGTGTCCTCGAGGGTGAACATGGCGGACAGCGGCCGTGTGGCGCGTTTTTCCCACAAGGCGCGAAGCTTTCCCTGTATGTGGGTGTCCAGGCCTGTTCCCGAGGCAAAGACGATGGTTCCTTCGGAGTCGATCACCAGCACACCGCTGCGGGTGTCCTGGGCTTGTCTGCCTTTTGTCATGTACATGTATTCGTTCAACACACGAATGGACAATTTTCGGACACTTTACCACTGCTGCCGGGCGTGCCGAGAAGGAAAATCACCTGGCACGAATCGTGCTTGATATCCGGACGGAGTCTTTAACCAACCGCCAGGGCAGGATGACAAGCATGCAGAAAGAGACAGGCGACCCGCCGTTCGCCGAGTTACCGAAGATAGAAGAAAAGAAGGGACACCTCCTGCTGGAGGGGATGTGTGTCGTGGATCTGAGCACGTCGATCGCGGGCCCGTATGGCACCCAGTTGCTTGCCGACCTGGGAGCGACGGTGATCAAGATCGAGAAGCCGGGAATGGGAGACGATGCCCGGAATTGGGGGCCTCCTTTCATCAATGGCGAATCCCCGTGGTTTCTCAGCGTCAACCGGAACAAGCACAGCCTGATGCTCGACCTTGCCCGGCAGGCGGGCCTGGAAGTGCTGGAGAAGCTGCTGGCGCAGGCCGACGCGCTGGTCGTCAACATGAACGATCAGGTGCAGAAAAAACTGGGTATCGACTATGAACGGCTGGCGCCGAAATTTCCCCGCCTGATTCATGCCTCGCTGACCGGTTTCGGACTGCGGGGACAGCGTTGCCACTTGCCATGCTATGACCTGATTGCCGAAGGTTATTCGGGCGTCATGGATTTGACGGGAGAAGCGCAGAACGATCCTCAGAAGGTCGGAACGCCGGCCGCCGACCTGCTGGCGGGCCAGGACGTTGCCATGGCCGTATTGGCGGCGTACGTCGCCCGCCAGCGGACCGGACGCGGGGCGCAGATCGACGTATCCATGCAGGCCAGCATGACGCGCTTCATGACCCCGCGCCTGACGTCATACCTGAGTTCGGGCGAATTGCCCCGGCGTTCCGGAGGCAAGGACTCCGTCATTGCCATCTACCAGGTATTCGATACGGCCGATCGGCAGATCGCGCTCGGCCTGGGCAACGATGCGATCTGGCGCCGCTTCTGGGTGGCTGTCGGGACGCCGGAAGTCGGAGAAAATCCGCGCTACGCATCCAACGCCGATCGTCGTGCGCACCGGGACGAAATCGTGGAAAAGATCGCCGGAATATTGTGTTCCAGGCCCAGGGACGAATGGCTCGAGCTGCTGGGTGAAAACAGGATACCGGCCGGCCCTATCAACCGGCTCGACGAAGTGGCCAGGGATGAGGACTTGCTGGATCAACGCTTTCTGTATCAGGCGCAGGCGGCGGGCGGCCTGATCCCGCAGGTCGGCCTGGGCATTGCCATCGATGGCCAGACTGCTGTACACCGGAAGCCGCCGCCGGTATTGGGGGAAGACACTGACATGATTTTGAGCGGGATGCTGAATCTGTCTCCCGACGACATCAATAAATTAAAGGACGCGGGGGCGGTGTGACTCTCGCAAGGCGATTGAATCCTATCCACGGAGGCGTGTGGTGAACACGATTCTGACATTGCATGATCCGCAGACTGCCCGGGAAAATTATCTGAGCGGCGTGTGGCATCAGGACACGCTTTATTCTTTGGCCCGGGAACACGCCCGCATACGGCCGAATGCATGTGCTGTGCGAGATCCGTACCGCCGATTGACTTGGCGCGAAGTGATTGCGAGCGTCGACATCATTGCCGAGAGCCTGTTTCAAGGAGGGCTGAGGCGCGGCGACCGGGTGGCGGTCTGGCTGCCGAACCGGATCGAATCAGTGCTGGTTTTCCTGGCATGCTCGCGCAATGGATATGTCTGCTGCCCTTCATTGCATCAGAACTACACGAACGCGGAGATAGTCCGGCTGCTCTCGCGCATTCGCTGCAAGGCGCTTTTCGCGCAACCCGGCTACGGCGCGGACTCGGATCGTTATTCGATCTTCGAGGAATCCGCCGCCGTGGCTTCGATCAAGCAGCTGTATGCCCTGGCGCCGCAGGGCATCGAGCCGGGCAGCAGCCCGTCGCCGAAAGGGACGCTGCCGTTTCCGGATCATGCGAGCGGCATGAGCATCACGAGCGCGCCGGTGCTCGACCCCGACAAGGTGGTCTATCTGGCGTTCACGTCCGGCACGACCGGAGAACCCAAAGGCGTGATGCACAGCGACAATACGCTGCTGGCCAATGGCAGAGCCCTGGTCACCGACTGGAAACACGACTCCTCGACGATCGTCCTGGCTCTGAGTCCGATGAGCCATCACATCGGCACGGTGGCCCTGGAACAGTCGCTGGTGGCGGGCATGGAACTGGTCCTGCATTATCCGGGGGCGAACCGGTCCGCGCTGGACTGGGTGCTGGAAACCGGCGCGACGTATGTGATGGGCGTCCCCACTCATGCGATGGACATGCTGGCCGCGCTGCGCGAGCGGGGACTCAGCCGCCTGGGGAATGTGAATGTTTTCTACATGGCCGGGTCGCCCATTCCGCGTGAAGTCGCCCAGCGATTTCTGGACCTGGGCGTCAAGCCTCAAAATGTGTACGGCATGACCGAAAACGGCTCGCACCAATACACCTTGCCGAGCGACCATAGCAATACCATCGTGTCGACCTGCGGCCGGGCATGCAAAGGCTACGAGATCAGAATCTTCAATCAGGAAAATTCCGATATCGAAGCAGGCCCCGGCGACACCGGAGAGATCGGTGGCAAGGGAGGCGTATTGATGCTTGGCTACTATGACAATCAGGACGCGACAGAACAGTCCTTCAATTCGTCGGGGTGGTTCCTGAGCGGAGACCTGGGCAGGCTGGATGAAAACGGCTGCCTGCATGTCATGGGGCGGAAAAAGGATCTCATCATTCGGGGCGGCCACAATATTTATCCGTCCCGGATCGAAGACCTGGCCCATCGCCACCCGTCCATCGTCAAGTCGGCGGCGTTCCCGGTCCCCGACGCCCGGCTCGGCGAGAAGGTGTGCCTGGCCGTGATCTTCGCTCCGGGAACAGCGCTCGATACCGGGCAGGTATTGAAGCACCTGCACGATGCGGGCCTGTCGAAATATGACATGCCCGAGTACTTTATTGCAATGGATGCCTTTCCCCTCACGCCCAGCGGGAAGATCCTCAAGCGCGACCTGGTCGCATGGCTGAAAGACGGGAAGATCGCGCCCGAGCCCGTGCGCTGGAAAGCGGAACAGAAACCCGACAATGAAGGGGTATCGGCATGACGGTTCGACTGGAATACGATGGCGGGTTCGCGCACCTGACGCTCAGCCGCCCGCAGGTCCTGAATGCGCTCAGTTTCGAGCTGCTCGCCGAGTTGAGCCGGGCGCTTGCCGGCGTCGCCGAATCCGATGCGCGCGCCCTGATCGTCACGGGCGAGGGCGACAAGGCGTTCTGCGCCGGCGCGGACATTCCCGAGCTGATGAATCGGCCGCTCATGCAAGAGCTCGAAGGGGCCGCGAAAGGCCAGGCGGTGTTCAGCCGGATCGCCGAGCTGAAGATTCCGTCTGTCGCCGTCATCCAGGGTTATGCCTTCGGCGGCGGGCTGGAGCTTGCCCTGGCATGCACATTCCGCGTTGCCACTGATCGCGCCCGCATGGGGCTGCCCGAGGTCAAGCTCGGCCTGATCCCGGGTTATGGCGGAACGCAGCGTCTGCCGAGGCTGATCGGCGAGGGGCGCGCACTCGACCTGATCATGTCCGGCCGCACGATAGACGGCGGGGAAGCCGAGCGAATCGGCCTGGTCAATCGCATAGACAACGAGGGGACGCCCCTGGAGATCGGCAAGCGGTTTCTGGAGCCTTATCTCAAGCACAGTCTCTGCGCCTTGTATTTTGCCCGCGAGGCCGTGCAGAGGGGAGGCGGTGTCGCCATTGCGGATGGCCTGCGCATCGAGCGGGATCTTTCCACGCTGGCTTACCGGAGCCAGGATGCGGCCGAGGGGCTGCGCGCTTTTGTGGAAAAACGGCCCGCGTCTTTCAAGGACTGCTGAATCATGAGTCGAGAATTGATATACGTGACGGGCGCCAGCCGCGGCATAGGCGCCATGATCGCCTGCCAGCTTGCCCGGCGCGGTTTCGAAGTGGGCTGCCTTTCACGTTCGGGCCACCGGCCCCAGGTCGAGAATGTTCCCGGCGAGATCGCCGCGCGCTGGCATACCGTGGCCTGCGATGTCACGGACGGCGAAGCGCTGAAGGACGCCATGTCGAAGCTGCGGGACGATCTGGGAATTTCCGTCAGGGGCCTGGTCAACAATGCCGGCCTGCATACCGAGGCGCCCAGCGTCGACTTGCCCATGGACGAATTCCGCCGGTTGATGGACATCAATGCCGTTTCGCTGTTGCGCGCCTGCCAGATCGCGTATCCGATGCTCAAGGAAAGCGGCGGGGGCCTGATTGTCAATATCGGTTCGTTCTACGACAAACTGGGCGTCAAGCGCAATATCGCCTACTGCGCATCGAAAGCGGCGGTCGGCGCCATCACGCGCTGTCTTGCGGTGGAATGGGCCAGGGATGGCATCCAGGTGATAGACGTTGCGCCCGGATACATCGAAACGGACTTGAACCGGGAAGCGATGCAAGCCGGTCCGTTGCGGGAATATCTGGAAAAGCGGATCCCGCGTAAGAAACCGGGCGAGGCCGGCGACGTGGCGGTGCTGGTCTCCAGCCTGTTTCAGCCCGGCATGGAATTTCTGACCGGGGAAACCATTTACATCGACGGCGCGCAGAGTGTGTCGGTATGACGCATCCGCCGGCACATGATCGACAATATCTAAAGGAGCAATCGTGAACATACTGGAACGCCTGGATGCCGGGCTGTCCCTTGCCGACGAGGAGCGCATGCTCCTGGACTCCGTACGGGATCTGGCCGTGGCCGAGCTGGCGCCCAGGGCCGCCGCTTATGATCGGGATAGTCTTTTTCCCTGGGAAAACATCAAGGCGATCAATGCGCTTGGATTGAACGCGATGTTCATTCCGCAAGCCTACGGCGGCATGCCCTTGTCTTATCGCTGCTATCTGGCCTGCGTGCGCGAGGTATCGAAAGCCTGCGCATCCACAGGCATTATCTGGGCCACGAATTTTCACGCGATCAAGCCGGTCATACAGTATGGCTCGGAAGACCTCAAATCGCGTATCCTGCCGCGCATCGCGGAAGGCGGCATCGCATCCCTGGTCATCACCGAACCCTCCGCGGGATCGGACGCCACGGGCATGAAGACGCAGTTTCGCGAGGACGGCGACGAGATCGTCGTGGATGGCCAGAAGATATTCATCAGCAACGGCGATGTCGCGGATGTCTATGTGGTGTTCGGTAAATGGGCGGGCGTGGACGACGCCAAGGCGTCCATAGGCGCGGTCGTCATCGAAAAGGGAGCGCCGGGCCTGGCCGTGACGGGAACGGAGCACAAGATGGGAACCCGCGCGTCAGGCACGGCCTCTCTGTCCTTCGAGCAATGCCGTATTCCGCGCGGAAATGTGCTGGCCGGTCCGGGAGACGGGCTGTCCGTGCTGCTTGCGTCACTGAACAAGTCCCGTCCCAGCGTGGCGGCCCATGCGCTGGGCATCGCCCGCGCGGCTTTCGAGGATGCCGTTGCCTATATCAATGATCGGCGCCAGTCCGGCCGCCGCATTCTGGAATTCCAGGGCGTGCAATTCATGGTGGCGGATCTGGCGGCCGAGCTGGCCGTCTGCGAGAACTGGCTTTGGCATGTGGCGGACCTTGTCGATCAGGGCGTGGATGACATGGGCGTGGAAGCTTCCATATTGAAGCTGAAAGCCACGGACCTGGCCATGCGCGTGACGACCGATGCGGTGCAATTGCACGGCGGCTATGGCTATTGCCAGGATTTCCGGGCGGAACGGCTCATGCGCGACGCGAAGATCACCCAGATCTGGGAAGGAACGAACCAGATACATCGGCAGCTCATCGGGCGCAGCTTTCTGAACAAGGAGAAAAAATGAGCGGGATCAAAACAGTAGGCGTGGTCGGCAGCGGAACGATGGGTACCGGCATTGCCATCGTCGTGGCGCGCGCCGGCCTGAAAACGATCGTGCTGGATGCCAGCCAGGAAGCGCTCGATCGCGCGCGTGGGCAGGCCGCGGCATTCCTGGCCAAATCGGTGGCGCGAGGAAAGCTCGCGGCGGGGCGGGACGAGGCCATCATGGCACAGTGGCAGGGTACGAACCAGGCCGAAGACCTGAAGGAATGCGACCTGATCGTCGAGGCCGTATTCGAGGACCTGAAGGTCAAGCACGATCTGTTTGCCCGCCTGGACAAGATCTGCCCGCCGCACACCATTTTCGCTTCCAATACCTCGACCATATCGATCACGGAGATCGCGGGCGGCAGCGGGCGCGCGGACCGGGTGGTCGGCATGCATTTCTGCCTACCCGCCCAGCTCATGAAGCTGGTGGAAATGTCTCCCGGCCTGACCACGTCGGAAGAAACCTTCAACACCTCCTGGGCCTTCTGCGAAGCGCTGGGACAGAAGCCGGTCAAGACGCGCGACACGCCGGGATTCATCCTGAACTACTTCCTGATTCCATGGCACAACGACGTCATCAATATGGTCGACCAGGGCGTGGCGGAACCATCGGATATCGACCTGGCCGTCAAGACCGCCTTGGGATATCCGCTGGGGCCGCTGGAACTGCTCGACATGGTGGGCATGGATACCCAGAAACTGCTGTCCGACGCAATGTACGGGCTGACCCATGAGCCCAGAGCCGCTTGCCCGCCCCTGGTCAAGCGCATGATCGGCGCCGGCAAGCTGGGGCGCAAGAGCGGCGCGGGTTTCCATGTCTATGGCGACGACAAGATCTTTGGAGCATGACTGCGATGACTTATCAGATCATTCAACAAGGCGACAGTGCTTCCTTTCCCGATACGCATGCGTTTCTCGAGGCGGCTGCCGGCGAGGGCGATGGTGTCGTGTTGATCGGCACCGAAGCGGGGCGGGCGTGGCGACAGGGCATCGAGCGGGCGGCGGAGCGATCCTTCATCGCCATCGAACTCGACACAGAATGCCTCGGCATACATACCGGCGAAGACGAAGGGCCCGCCAATGTGGTCGGTTTCGCCCGGTTTCGCCTGGGCGACGATGCCCCCACCGCATTGGTCGAGTTGGTGAAAAAGCCCTATACCGATGCCGCCGCGGTACAGGCCGCGCGCGCCGCCTTTGAATCGGCGGGGTTGAAAGTCGCGGTATGCAATGATTTTCCCGGGCGCATTCTGAATCGCCTGGTGCGCCCGTACTACAACGCCGCCTTGCGGCGCCTGGATGAAGGGTTGGCGACCGCTTCCGATATGGACAAGACCCTCTGCCTGGGCCTGGGCTATCCCGAGGGGCCGATCGCGCTGCTCAAGCGCACCGGGCTGCATCATCACTACCGGGTCTCGCAAGCCCTGTACCAGGCGCTGGGCCAGGAGCCTTATGCCCCGGCCCGCAGAGCGCGGGTGGCATGGGAGCGTCACCAGAAGGACATATCATGAGCCAGCCTCTCAAGGGTATCAAGGTTCTGGATTTCAGCACCTTGCTTCCGGGGCCGATGTGCACGCTGATTCTGGCCGAAGCGGGCGCGGACGTCATCAAGCTGGAGCGCGCCTCCGGCGACGAAATGCGCGGCTATTCACCCCGATTCGGCGATGACAGCGTCAACTTCGTGTTGCTCAATCGAGGCAAGCGTTCCGCATGCCTGGATCTCAAGGCCGACGCCGATCGCGCTCGGGTGCTGGAGCTGGTGCGGGACGTCGACGTCGTGGTGGAGCAGTTCCGGCCGGGCGTCATGCAGCGCCTGGGGCTGGACTATGAAAGACTGTCGCAGATCAACCCCGGGCTGGTCTATTGTTCCATCACGACTTATGGGCAGCATGGCCCGAAGGCGCTCAGGGCGTCGCACGACCTGAACTTCCAGGCGGAAACCGGGATGCTCGCCCTTTCGGCCGACGCGAACGGCGCTCCCATCGTGCCTCCGACGCTGACGGGAGACATCGCGGCAGGCGCTTACCCCGCCGTCGTCAACATATTGCTAGCCCTGCGCCAACGCGACATGGACGGGAAGGGGCAGCATCTCGACATCTCGATGACCGACAACCTGTTCACCCTGATGTACTGGGCGCTGGGCAACGGATGGAGCGAAGGAAAATGGCCGAGGCCCGGCAAGGAACTGGTTACGGGCGGGTCGCTGCGATATGCCATCTATCGGACTTCAGACGGCCGGTACCTGTCGGCGGCGCCGCTGGAAGACCGGTTCTGGAACAATTTCCTGACGCTGATCGGTGCTGCGGATCTGGTCGGCGAGAAAGACGAAGAGGCCATGCGCGCTGAAGTCGAGCGCATCATCGCATCCGAGCCGGCCTCGCATTGGCTGCGAAAATTCGATGGACACGACGTGTGTGTATCCGAGGCCGTGAATATCGAGCAGGCTGTGCAAGACCCGCATTTCAAGGCGCGGGGCATTTTCGATTGCGAGGTCGTCAACAGCAGCGGGCGATCCATGCCGGCGTTGCCCGTGCCCGTGTGCCGGTCCTTCAGGTCCGGCGAGCTTCGTGTTGCCGCGCCCGCGCTGGGCGAGCATACGAATGAAATAGCGGGTCATACAACAGGAGACCACAACAGATGAAAGCCGTCGTCATCCGTGAATTCGCGGAACCCGAACACTTGAAGGTCGAAGAAATCGCCGATCCCGTTGCGGGCCCGGGAGAAGTGCTGATCAATGTGACGCACGCGGGCATCAACTTTCCCGACGTGCTGGTCATGACGGGAAAATATCAGAATCTTCCTGACCGTCCGTTTGTTCCGGGCAAAGATGCCGCGGGCAGTGTCGTCGCCGTCGGGCCCGGGGTCGTGGGGCTGAAAGAGGGTGACCGGGTGGTTGCCCAGGTCGAGCACGGCGCTTTCGCCGAGCGCATGGTTGCGCCTGCCGCCTCGTGCTATCCCCTGCCCGCCAGTATCTCTGACAGAGACGCGGCCGGCATGGGGCTGGTGTACCAGACCGCGTTCTTTGCGCTGGTGGAGCGCGGCCAATTCAGCGCGGGCGAGACCGTCCTGATCAATGGCGCCGCGGGCGGGGTGGGCGGAGCCGCCGTTCAGCTTGTCAAGGCGCTGGGAGGCACGGCGCTGGCGGGCGTGGCGGGAGAACAGCAGGCGGCCGCCACGCGCGCGCTGGGCGCGGATCACATCATCGATCTGGCCGCACCCGATTTGCGCGATTCCCTCAGAGAGCAGGTTTTCGCCTGCACCGGCGGCCGGGGTGCGGACGTGGTTCTGGATCCCCTGGGCGACGAGATATTCGACGCGTCGATCAGGGCGGTAGCCTGGTGCGGGCGGCTGGTCTGCATCGGGTTTGCGGCGGGGCGTATTCCAACCTTGAAGGTCAATTACCTGTTGGTGAAGAATATTGCGGTGTCTGGGCTGCAATGGAGCGATTACCGGGACCGCCAGCCAGAGAAGGTGCGGGACGTTCAGCAGCGGCTGTATGACTTGCATGCCAAGGGGTTGCTGCGGCCGCAAATCACAGAAGTGCTGCCATTGGCCCGATTTGCCGAGCCACTGCGGATACTTGCAGATGGCAAGGGCAGCGGGAAATACGTTCTGCAGTTCTGCTGAGCGTCAGCCATGGCAGTGACGGTCGGCGCCCTCACCGCGCGGGCGCCGGCCCGGGAATGAGTCAGAACGGGCAATTGGGGTCGAATTTCGGGCTGCGCTTTTCCAGGAAGGCATCTATGCCTTCGGTCCCTTCGGGGCCGGCAAACCCGGTGAATTCCAGCGCCAGCGACGCATCGAAGATCGGCTGGGCCTGCCTGATCCAGTGATTCAGCATCATCTTGGTCCAACGTTGCGCGGCAGCCGCTCCCTGGGCCAGACGGGAAGCGACCTCGAGGGCGCGAGCCTCCACCTCTTCATCGGGCACGGCAACGGAGACTAGGTTCATGCGCTCCGCCTCTTCGCCGGTGAGCGTTTCCGCCGTCAGCAGATAGTATTTCGCCTTGGCCATGCCGCAGAGAATTGGCCAAATAATAGCGGCATGATCCCCCGCCGCCACGCCGATCTTCAGATGGCCGTCGGAAAATTTGGCATCCTTGGCCACAATGGACACATCGGCCAGCAACAACGTGGCCAACCCGGCTCCCACCGCCCAGCCCCGCGCTGCAGTGATGATCGGCTTGCGGCAGTCCAGCATATTGGTAACCAGATCGCGGGATTCCTTCATCGCCCGCATCCGCAGCGTATAGTCATCGCACACTTTTCTTTCATGCTTCAGGTCGCCCCCCGCGGAGAACGTCTTGCCATCGCCAGTGAAGATGACGACGTTCACGCTGTCGTCGGCATCGACATCCCGCCAGATCTCGGATACTTCACGGTGCATGAGGGCATCCATGGCTCCCATTTTCAGGGGCGAGCGCATCGTAATACGCAATACCCGGGGAGCGGGGTGGTCAAAAGCGAGTCTTTCGTAACGTCCGTATCGGTCAGTCATTTTTCTTCCTTCGGAAATGCGACATATGGAAAAGGCACGTGGATAAGCCACCATGAATGGATGACCCAATCCCATTTCTAGTTGCAAAAACCATGCCATGTATAGGCGATCTCACTACGTTCGATTCAGAGATCGGGGCCGGCGCCTATCTCGGTTTGCAGAAGAAAAATGCAGCGTATGGCTACGCAAAGGACATTCCTTGCCGTTGATGTAGCCGACGTGTACACCGCGGATCAGCCAGAGACAGCCGGCTGCCTGCAGCGCGAGGCGTCGCTTGGATACGAAGCGACTGCGACCCTGGCTGCCTAATTGCGCCGACTTGCCCCCAAACTGTTATATCCGTCGATTCGCCTGCAAGATGGCGTCAATATTGGTGCGATCGTGAGGTATGACGGAATCGATCTACATTGAGATTCGGCCATATTAGGTCATTGCCAAGATCCATGGGCCGCAAGTGCGATTTCCGGCCCCTATTTGACCATGTAGCGGCGTGAGCGGTGCTGGCATTGTCTTATAACTGCAGCCACGCAGGAGTCAACGTGTGGGCTATTGCTGTTTGCATACATTTTGTCGCAAAACCAATGCCAATACCGCCTGGATCGGCAGCGCATTCGCGAGTATGAAGAAATCGAGTAGAGCGTGATAACGGCCGCCAGGTAGAACAGGCTGGTCGAGCCTGTCCGGATTTTTGTGGGCGAGGCGTTTTAAAAGTTGTTATCTAGCAGCAGTAAATCGGTCTCCGAACAGGATAGCAAACTGGTTCATGGCGGCTTTCCAGTCGAAGGTCGCCCTTACGGACTTGGCCAGCACGTTGCGTAGCGCCAGCCATAGCAGCTTGATGGCAGCCTCGTTGGTCGGGAAGTGCCCGCGAGTCTTGATGATCTTGCGCAGTTGCATGTTCAAGCTCTCGATGGCGTTGGTCGTGTAAATCACGCGCCGAAGGTCATGCACAACAGGGCGCCAACCGCAAAGCCGATGCCGATGTTAGAGGGCCTGGCCGGCGTCAGGCTTTGATAGAGCACAAGCGCCAGCCCGCTCAGTGCCATGACCAATCCCAGCAGCCTTGTTTTCGAGAAGCGCCGTTCGGTCAAAAGCGGCGTCAGGATCGGTTGCATCCCAATCAGGGTGGCCAATAGCCACGGCGTGACACCGTGGCTATTGCTTGGACGTAATACACCGAATAGGCGCCGATGAGCAAAAGCCCAGAGCCAGCGACCTGCCAGGCTGTCCCCGGCTTCGGCCACCAAGTCTGGTTAGGTATGCCAATCGCGGCCAGCGCGGGCAATGCGAGGATGAAACGCAAAACCAGAACAGCGAAAACCGAGCCATGGTCAAGCGCCCAGTGTGTGAAGATGGCTGCGCCGCCCCAAAGCAACACGAGACTGATACTGGTACCAAAAGCTGTTGTCGACGCTGGCCTGACTGTGGTCATATCGATTGGGAAGCATCTTATCGCCCAGCGGTTATCAATAGCGCAGTGTGTATTGAGTCAGCCGCACCTGACCAGTCTGGGACGCGACCACCAAGGCGTCGTACGCAGTTCAGCTTGCCTGCGCTGACTCATTCCATCTTGATGTTCAGCTCCTTAATCAGCTTGGCATACTTCGCTTCCTCGTCGCGCAACACTTTCCCGAAGGCTTCTGGCGACATCGATACAGGTTCAATGCCCATCCCTTCGAGCCGTCGTTTGACCGCGGGAACGGCGAAAGCGTTGTTTATCGCTTCGTTCAGCCGTGCAACGATCTGAGGCGAGGTGCCGGCAGGGGCAAATGCGCCATACCATACCGTGGTCTCATAGCCAGGGACGGTTTCCGAGACTGTCGGCACGTCGGGTAAGAGAACGGACCGTTTTGCTTCGGTCACCGCCAGCAAACGTAGCTTCCCCGCCTTGACCTGTGGGAGCGTCTGCGTGCCGGCGCTGATGAAAAGCTGCGTCTCGCCAGCCGAGGTTGCCAGCACGGCTGGCGCGCCACCGCGGTAGGGAACATGGTTAATCTTGATGCCGCTCATTTTCTCTAGCATCAGGCCGCCTATGTGGTTGCTGCTGCCGTTGCCCCCGCTCGCATACATGATCTTGCCGGGATTGGCTCTCGCATAGTCGATCAGCTCCTGCATGTTCTTGACGGGCAGCGATGCGTTGACCACCACGGTATTGAGAACGTTGGCCAGATAGGCAACAGGGGTGAAATCGTCCACGCCTTTGAAAGGAGTGGATGGCATCAGCACGGGATTGACGACATGGTTGGTCATCGATCCGATCAAAATGGTGTAGCCATCGGAACGCGACTTGGCAACATAGGCGGTGCCGATGTTGCCACCCGCGCCTGAGCGGTTTTCCACCACGAATGGTTGTCCGAATGTAGCTGCCAGTTGTGCGGCCAATTCTCTGGCGAGTATGTCGGTTGTGCCGCCAGGCGCAGCCGGCACGATCAATGCAACGGGCTTCTCAGGCCAGTCAGCTTGCGCATTGGTACATGCCATTGCCAAGGCTGCGATAGCGCAATAAAGGTACTTCCTCATGACTTACCCCTTGTAGTAGATGTGTGTGAAAATCTATGGTTGCGGTGCAGAATGCTACGAACGTTGCATTAGGTGCCCGAATGGCCAACATTTTGAGTCGAGGGCAATTGGCTGCACTCGCGAACGATCCAGCCGTGAGCCAGCAAAGCCAAGAGCCGGATGAACTGGATCTCCTCATCGGCCCAGCGCTGGCGTGCCGTCAGAACGTTCAAGGTCGCGATGCAGCGCTTTTGCTGACAGACGGGGATGTTGACAATGGCGTGCAGGCCGCGGCCCTGGATCATTGCGTGGTCGCTGAAGGCGTCGGCGATTGCCTGATCGCCGTTGCCGATGAAAAGCTCTCCATCTTGTAGAACCTGGCGCGTCCAGGCTGTATCGTCCTTTTGCTTTTCGCCGCCCACCGGGTCGTGCGCCGGCAAGGACGACCATAAGCGTTGCAGCATGTACGGTGGTTTGACGCGGTGCGAAGTCGTGTTCGCGTTGACTGTCAACTGGCCTGGCCCGAGGCGATCTTCACGGACCTGATCCAAACGCCCCATGAACGAAGCAAAATCGCCCGCATGAGACAGCCTCGAGATCAAGTAATCGGCTTGTTGAGCGTTGAGGACAGCGCCTTCGTCAACATTCCGTGTTCGGGAGCGCGAACCGCCCACTCGGTCCATTTGCATCGGTGACGACTCCAGAGAAATGATAGGAGCCTAAATGGTAGAAACCGTTAGCCAGATCGACGTAGCGATTTCCTGATGCAGCGATAAGCGATTGCTTATTGCCATCGCGGTACGACGTGTCCCACTTGGTTCTCGCGGGCCGTCTGTGGGCCCAGCTAGGCCTCCGGTGAGGCCTGCGCTGATTGCATGTCCTGTTGACGTAGGGCGGTCAGCGTCGCCGCGAGATGTGCTTCAGCGGCGAGTGGGGTCTCGCGCTGGGCTGAGATGAGGTGGATGGCCGGCAGTGCCCAGTCAAAAGCCATAGCGAGGCGCAATACTGCGCCCGTCGCGTTCATCTCAACGGCCAGATCCTCGGGCACCAGGGAGACTAGCGCGTCGTCGGTGGCCAACATATCCAGCACGACCTCGGCCGAATCCGTCTCCAAAACTGGCACGGGCGGCGCGAGCCCCTGTCGGCGGAACGCTTCGTTAACACGCTGGCGCGTCGGTGTGTCCGGCAAGGGCAATATCCATCTGGCTTGTCGCAGATCCCCGAGGGTCAATACACGTTGCTTTAAGTGCCGTGCCAGCGAGCGATTGGCGACCAAGGCAGGCCGCTGCTCGTAAAGTAGCCGATGACTCAGCCCGCACATGTCTTCGTCGGCGGGGACCCTGCAAATGGTGCAATCGACCCGTCGTTCACGCAGCAATCGTAGGAGATGGCGAGTGTTGCCGCGGTGCAATGTCAGGCTCATTCCATGGTCTTGGACGAGCATGCGGACCGTTCGCGTCAAAAGGTGGCCCGAGACGTGTGGCACCGCACCGAGATTCAAATGCGCACGATGGCCAGCCTGCATGGCGGTAACGTCTCTTTCCCAAAGGTCGATGTCTTGCAGCATGCGTTTCGCCCGGATCAGGGCCATGTTGCCCAGTTCTGTCGGCAAGACTCCGCGCGACGTACGCGAGAACAGGGGCGAGCCAAATATCGACTCGATCTCGGCCAGTGTCTGGGTCAGCGCCGACTGAGAGACGCCTAAGTCGTCGGCCGCGCGCGTCACCGACCCATGCTCGGCAATGGCCACTAGAACGGTGAGGTGGCGCATTTTCATGCGCCGGACCAGATGCAAAGAAGAGGTATTCACGGGATCGTATCCGCCGTTATTAGTGGCAGCTTATACCTCCATTGGAAGATCAGGCAATCGGGGTTTATAGGGGGCCTATGATGTGGGTCACGCAATCCTTTCAACATCAATGGGACCCGTCATGGCCGAATCGTTTACCACCCGTCCAGAGATCAAGGGCACGATGGGTGTAGTCTCCAGTACCCATTGGCTCGGCTCACAGGTTGCGATGGGGGTCCTGGAGAAGGGCGGCAATGCCTTTGATGCGGCGGTGGCGGGCGGCTTTGTCCTGCAGATCGTTGAGCCTCATCTGAATGGCCCTGGCGGCGAGGTGCCGATCCTGTTCTGGAGCGAGCAGGAGCGCCGTGCCCGTTCCCTGTGCGGTCAAGGCACCGCGCCGGCGCTGGCCAGCGCACAGTACTTCCGCGACAGGGGCCTGGAACAAGTGCCCGGCATCGGCTCGCTGCCCGCGGTTGTGCCGGGTGCATTCGGCGCTTGGCTCACCCTGCTGCGTGACTATGGGACGTTGGAACTGGCAGACGTGCTGCGTCCGGCGATCGACTACGCGCAGCACGGTTTTCCCGCCGTGCCTCGCTTGTCGGCAGCCATCCTCGCTGTCGCCCCGCTGTTTCGCAACGAGTGGACCAGTTCGCACGCGGTGTGGCTCCCGGACGGCAAGGTGCCCAAACCCGATGAACTATTGCGCACGCCCGCGATCGCCGCTACGTATCGGCGTCTCATCGACGAGGCGCACCAACATGCCTCGGATCGGGTCGGGCGCATCGATGCGGCGCTGGATGCTTGGTACCGGGGATTCGTTGCCGACGAGATCGACGCGTTCTTTCGCAATGAGGCAGTGCGCGATACGACAGGCGAGCGCAACACCGGCTTGCTTCGCAAATCCGACCTCGAGCAATGGCAGCCGGCCTACGAGGCGCCGATGCAACACGATCACGGACGGTATTCCGTGCTCAAATGCGGGGTCTGGTCGCAGGGGCCGGTCATGCTGCAGCAACTGTCGATGCTCGCGCAATTACCCATCGATACTTGCGACCCCCTGTCGTTCGACTTCGTGCATACGGTGGCCGAAGTGGCCAAACTGGCGTTCGCTGACCGGCTGGCTTGGTACGCGGATCCCGCATTCGTCGACGTCCCGCTCGATGCCTTGCTCAGCCCCGGCTATGCCGCCGAACGCATCAAGCTGCTTGCCTCGACGGCAAGCCGGGTTCTGCGTCCCGGATCGCCGCGCGGCCTGTCGCCCGTCTTGCCCGATCTGTCGGTGGGCGAGCGCACCCTCGGCGCAGCCGACACGCGCTATGGCGTGGGCGAGCCGACGTTCGCCCAACTGCCTCCCGTCGACCAATGGCTCGAACAGGAGATTTTTGTGGGGGATACGTGCCATATCGACGTCATCGACCGTTGGGGCAACATGGTGGCGGCGACGCCATCGGGCGGCTGGCTTTCTTCCAGTCCCGTGATTCCCGGTCTGGGCTTCTCGATCAGCACCCGACTGCAGATGACCTGGCTGGACGAGGGCGTGCCCGGGGTGTTGACACCGGGCAAGCGCCCAAGCACCACGCTCTCGCCCGGCTTGGTATTGCGCGACGGCGAGCCCTACATGGTCTTCGGTACGCCTGGGGGCGACCAGCAGGACCAATGGGCGACCACATTTTTGTTGCGCCACATGCGAGGGATGAATCTGCAGGAGGCGATCGATTGCCCCTCATGGCATATTGACCATTTCCCCGGTTCGTTCTGGCCGCGTACCCTGAAACTGAATCGTTTGATCATCGAGTCGCGCTTTCCCGCCGAGATCCTCGAGCAGTTGCGCGTAGCTGGCCATGACGTGCAAGTGGGGGGCGCATGGTCCGAGGGGCGGATCAGCGTGTGTACGCAAGAGATGGCGCGGGGAGGAGCACGCCTGCTGCGTGCTGCAGCAAATCCGCGGGGGATGCAAGGCTATGCAGTCGGGCGCTAGGAGGAAGCGCCCCCCTAGCGCGATATCAGTTCACCACAGGCAGTGTCAAGGCGCTGGTGGATTGTCCTAGATGCAGCGCTAGGACGGGTGGCCGACCGGGCGGGACTTGGGGAAAGTGCCCCTGATCGGCGCCGGAAATTGAAAGGCGCAGGCGGCTGCCCTCAGGCAAAGTCCAGCCAACGGGAAAGAGACTGACTTCTACCGTTTCCGGCTTGTCCACTGTGAGCGGACGCGCATCGGCACGACTGAAGGTGCGAAACGGTTGGTCGATCTTGTAGTTCGCTGGAGGCTGCGACGTCTGGCGATGCGACAGGCGTAGCATGCCCTCGGTCATGTACCGTACTTGGCCATCGCTTTGCACCTCGGATAGGAACAGGAAAACCGCTGCGTCTCCTTCCGATGCACTCAGGTTCAGCGTGGCAAGCACGCTGCCACAGATCGACAGCGGCTCGGTCAGCACAGGAGTGTCGAAACTCAACAGTTCCGATTCGCGCTGCTGCCAGTCGTGATAATAGTTCTCGATATTGTAGCCGCCCAGGCGTTCATAGCGTGTGGAGGCGCCGCTGCTCCAGTCAAAGCGCGTTCGCGCCTGCAGGGTGGCTGGCCGGGTCGGCGCCTGGCGATCGAGCTCGCCCTCGGCCGTCAGATGCAGGTGGCTCGCCTGCGCCACGGGCCATTGCCCGGCAGCGTGCCAGGTATTGGCGTGCACGCTGTAGTAATGTACGGGCGCTTCTGCTTGCAAGTCGGCGTCGATGCCCATCAGGTGCTGGTCGAAAAAGCGTAGCACCTCGGCCATCAGCGGAAAGTCCGAAGCGGGCTTGTCACGCCAAGGCGAGACGTTGGTGCGGGCGCCGTGGTCCCAGGGGCCGAGCAGCAGCCGATTGTGTTTGTTTTGCAGCGTCAGGAAGCGCGCGATCGCGCCATTGGCGTAGCCGCCGCCGTCATACCACCCCGAGATGGAGTAAACGGCCACCTCGGGACGAATGCCGGCGTAGTAGTGAAAAGGACTGCAGGCGCTGGTGTTCAGGTTCGGGTCATGCAATGTCGATTCGTCGCGAAACAGGAACTGGGGCGCCAGTTCGGCCATCTTGAAGTTGTTTCGGTGCTCGGCGATGGCTTGCGCCAGCAGCGTGCCGTCCGGATCCTCATCGACAGGCTGCGGGCCCGCGTACCCGGGGTTGTTGAAGTAGCCGAACTTCTGAATCAGTTCCCGATCGTCCTGGTCCAGCGCGACCATCATGTCGTCATAGTCCGATACCCAGACGGTAGACAGCAGCCCGCCGATATAGAGCTGCTCGCTGTAGATATCGGAAACTGCGAACAAGGGCGCGATCGCCTTGACGGCCGGATGGCCGGAACCGGCCAGGAAGCAGGCTGCCGCGCCCAGGTAGGAAATGCCGGTCGACCCGACCGCACCATTGGACCAGGGCTGCCGCGAAATCCAGTCGGCAATTTCGGCGAAATCGGCCGTTTCGTTGGGCGAGCGCAAGGCGTCTCGTACTCCGAAGCTGGCGCCAGTCCCTCGCACGTCGACCACGAGCACGGCGTAGCCCGCCGGCACGAACGCGTCCCGATAGCGCGCCGCATTGGGGGTGGGTTCGATGCCGTCGCGCATCAATTTGAACCGGCGGTTGTAGGGGGTGAAGATCACGACCGTCGGAAAGGGTCCCGCAGCGGGAGTGTTGGCCACCGCCTGCGGCAGGTACAGGTCCATCGCGATGCGGCAGCCGTCACGCATTGGGACATAAAACGAACGTGGTGTCGCCGGCACGCTGTATGGCCGCGTGCGTGCGGAAAAGTAGCTGCTCGGCGGGACGGTCCAAGCGTTTCCCTGAATATCACTGTCAGACATGGCGGTTCGATGTTGGCTGGATGAGTATGGAATAGTAGGCGTGCTGCCCACGATGCAGCCAAGACGACTTTGCGATACAGGGTATGCATTTTCAGCATGTGTCCGCCCCACCTTCTGGCCTGCGGATTGATACGCGATCGAGCCTATGCTTTTTTACTATGGACCGTATCGTCACGAAGTATTTTCCATGTGAGAACGCCTCGCCTAGCATAAGTCCACCACAAACTAGGGCCGGCGAGCACTATTAGCTGCGTCGGCACAACAAGGGGAGCGCTTCCATGCGTGCATTTGCAGTTATCGCGACACTGTGTACGGCTATAGCCATGACGCCAGCGGCCGCACAGACCGACTATCCCAATCACCCGATTCGTATGATTCTTCCGCAGTCGCCGGGCTCGGGTAGCGATCTCGTCGCCCGGTTGATATCGGAAAAAATGGGGCAGGCGCTGAAGCAGCCCGTGGTGGTCGAGAATCGGCCAGGCGCCAACGGCAACATCGCCGCCGCATTCGTGGCCAAGGCTCCTGCCGACGGCTACACCATCCTGATGGCCGGCGTATCCCAGATCGCTTTCAATCCTTCTCTGTATGAGAAGCTTCCCTACGATCCGGCGCGGGACTTCAGCTATATCTCGCCCGTGACGAGTAACGGATTTCTCCTGGTTGCAAGCAAGCAAAGCGGTATCACCTCATTTAAGGATCTGGTCCAGAAGGCCAAAGCTAAGCCCGCACGTTATACCTATGCCAGCGGTGGCGCGGGCAACTCCACTCACCTGTCAACGGAGATGATCGCTCAGACCGAAGGGTTCGAGTTGATGCACGTCCCGTTTAACGGCACCGGCCCGGCCTTGAACGCGGTCATCGCCGGACAGATCGACCTGATGTCCAGCGTAGTCGGTACGGCCCTGCCTCAAGTGTTAGGTGGCAACGTCGTGCCGCTGGTTGTGCTGGCACCCGAACGCATCAAAGAACTGCCCGATGTGCCGACCCTGGCCGAGACCGGCTCAAAGGCAGCAGCGATGGACGGCTGGTTCGCTCTCGTGGGGCCGGCTGGACTCGACCCGCAAGTTGTCAAGGTGCTTAACGACGCGACACAGCAGGCGTTGGCCGACCCGGAAATCAAGAAGCGGCTCGATGGCGCCTACCTCGTACCCATGAGTGGCAGTGCAGAGCGGATGAGGCAGCGTGCCGAAACTGACGCCAAGGTATGGGGTGACTTTATTCGGCGAGCGCAGATTCAGGTTAATTAACTTGCTGGCAGGGTCAGACGAACGCCGTGCCATTGGCGTTCATTGACCAGGGTGTAAATAAGCTCGAGGATGATTTGGCGTACCACCGTGCCGGCCAAACTGTTCTGAGATGCATTGGACACACAGAGCATGACCTGCCGCTGCAGCCCGGCACCGGTGATGGAACGCACGCTCAACTTGGCCGGTATGTCAGGACCACCTGCCAGTGCGCACCAGGGCAGTACGGTATGGGCCAAGCCCTGCCGGGCGGCAGCCAACATGATATCTGCAGCGCTGGACTCGGCTACTAAGCGCAACTCCTTATTGGCCGAGGCCATCAGTTTGGTCAGCAAGGAGCGAACGGAGTTCGGAAACTTCGGTAGGATGAATGGCAACGTCGCCAGCTCATCAAGGCTGGCCGGACTAGCATCTGGCATCAAGCCCTGTTGACCGAACAGGAACAATTCTTCTTCGAACAGCGGAATCACTTGGATGTTGGAGTGAGCATACAGCTCGGTTGTGATCGCCATATCTAGTTGCTGGGAGATAACCGCCTGGCCCAGATCGAAAGTCGATCCATCGACAAAGGCAATGGTCACCTCGGGGAACTGTTCGCGCACGCGGGCCAGCAGGGGCATGGCGAATATGCGTGCCGTACTGGTAGGCAGGCCCACGCTCACACAGCCTGACGGCACATCGCGCCCGTGGTTCAGTGCGGCTCGGGTTTCTTCCAACTGCCTGAGCATGATCTTGGCATGCCGGTAAAGAATTTGTCCTGTGGGCGTGGGTTGGGTGCCCGAGGCGTTGCGCACCAGTAGTTGGATGCCCAATTCGGCTTCCAGGTTGGCAACGTGCTTGCTCAACGACGGCTGGGCCGTATAGAGCACGTCCGCCGCCGCACTGATGCTGCCGACTTCTACAATGCGCGTGAAATAGCGCAACTGGCGTAGATCCATGGCAGGCTCATCCTTGCTCTTTATGGAGTGGTGCTGGTTTAGGCTGTAGCGTCCGTAGTTTTGTCTGGCCCGTAAATGGCAACGGCGCGTGGCCTCTGGCACGCAGGGGCAGCGCGCCAGAGGTTGTCGGTCGCCGTGTGGCTGTCCAGCGACAGCGTTATGGGCGTAGTCCCAGCTTGGGGACCAGTTGCTTGAACGTCTCATTTTGCCGAGCGATATCGGCAGCGAATTCTGGGGTATCGGCCCATGACAGCGTCAGGTTCTGCGAGACGACTGATTTCTGGAACGTTGGCGTTTCGTAGACCTTTCGAGCGACCTCACGCCAAATGTCCAACGCCTCTTTGGGAGCGCCCTTGGGCAAGCCGATTCCACGCCATACACTAAATTGCAGATCGTGGCCGCGCTCTTTGAAGGTCGGAATATCGGCCAATCCCTGCAGACGTTCGTTTGCCATGACAGCGAGCGTGCGCAACTTGCCGCTTTCGACATGTTGCTTCAGTTCGGCATACGCGACCGTGGTGGCGTTGACGTCACCGGCGAGCAGACCCAAGATGGCGGGCGAGGAGCCTTGATAAGGCACGTGGGTGAACGTCGTGCCGATACTGTCGGCCAAAGCTGCGGCGGCCATGTGGGGGATAGTGCCTGTTCCTGCGTTGCTCACAGTAACCGACTCGGGGTTGGCCTTGGCATGGGCCATGAACTCCTCGATCGTCTTCCACGGCGCATCGGCCCGAACAGTGATGGCAGATGCATCGTCGGTAAACCGAGCAACGGGCTGGAAATCCTCGATCGTCGCTTTGCCGATGCCCATCAAAGGGACCACGAGCATCTCGGGATTCATCAGCAACAGTTTGTAGCCGTCGGCCTTTCCGGCGATCACATAGGACCAACCGATCGAGCCGCTGGCGCCGGGTTTGTTGGTCACGTAAATCGATTGGGGAAAGTGCTGGCGCGCAATGTCGGCCACGGCTCGCGCGGTGTTGTCGCTGCCGCCACCGGGCTGATAGGCCACGACCAGTTCGACCGGTTTGGTGGGATAGGGCGGCGTCGCCGCGGTGGGTGCGGCCGCGCTGATGAGCGGGGCCAACCACAGGAAACACAATATAGAGCGCAGGTTTTTCATGATTGATGGAGCTTCCACTTGGGGGGGCACCGATAATGCTGGTTCTGCCGCGGTGCCGGTCCGGCAAAACCTTTGGAGTTCCTGTTGCTGCAAGAGATCGGGGCGGAGTGAGTTTGTTGTTTCGGCGTACTTGACCGGGCTCGCCTGGCCAGCAATGCCGTGCGAAAGGGTGCTGCGTTGCATGGCGCCGCACCCTTTGGCTACGGATCAGGCGTACGCGCCGTCGATCAAACGATGCAAATGCAATGGATTGCTTTCTTTAAGCGCCTCGGGACGCAGTGCGTCAGGCAAGTCCTGGTAGCAAACGGGACGCAGGAAACGCTCAATCGCCGTGGCGCCCACGGAAGTGAACATCGCATTGGAGGTCGAGGGGAAGGGGCCGCCGTGAACCATGGCATGGGAGACTTCGACTCCCGTGGGAAAACCGTTGGCCAGAATCCGGCCGGCCTTGCGCTCGAGCGTAGGAATCAGGCGCGCGGCCAATGCGTAATCCGCTTCGTCGATCTGCAGCGTGGCAGTCAATTGACCTTCCAGGTGCTCGGCCACGGCCAGCAATTCTTCGACATCCTGTGCGTGTACGACGACCGATGCCGGGCCGAACATCTCCACTTCGAGTTGTGCACTGTTCAGCAAGCGATGGGCATCAGTCACGTACAGTGCGGGCTGCGCGGCATTCGGCGAGCCATCCGGCGCCTGACCTTGAGCGACTTTGTGCACGCCTTCGACGGCCTCGGTTGCGGCCAGCCCTGCCAAGTAGGCCTCGTGGATTCCAGGGGTGAGCATGGTCTGCGCGCTCTTTTGCGCCAGAGCGGCGCTTGCGGCATCGATGAAGGACTGCAGATCCGGCCCGTCGATGGCCAATACCAGCCCAGGATTGGTGCAGAATTGACCAGCGCCGAGGGTGAGTGACTCGACAAAGGCTTTACCCAGCGCCTGGCCGCGGTTGGCCAGCGCGGCAGGAAACAGGAAAACCGGGTTGATGCTACTCATTTCAGCGTAGACAGGGATGGGTTCGGGACGGGCATTGGCGGTCTTGACCAGCGCCAGGCCCCCTTGGCGCGAGCCGGTAAATCCCACCGCCTTGATTGCCGGGTGAGCGACCAGCGCTTCGCCTATCTTGCGGCCGGCGCCGATCAACAGCGAGAACACGCCCTCGGGCAGGCCGTGCGTCTGGACCGCTTTCTGAATGGCGCGTCCCACCAGCTCGGACGTTCCCAGGTGCGCGCCGTGGGCCTTGACGATGACCGGAGCACCGGCCGCCAGCGCCGATGCCGTATCGCCGCCGGCGACCGAGAACGCCAGTGGGAAATTGCTGGCGCCGAAGACGGCGACCGGGCCCAGCGGAACTTTCGCCAGGCGCAGGTCAGGACGCGGCAGCGGCTCGCGTCCCGGCTGGGCCGGGTCGATCGTGGCGGCCAGGAAGTGGCCGTCTCGAACTACCTTGGCAAACAGATGCAACTGCCCGACCGTGCGGCCGCGTTCGCCCTGCAGCCGCGCAATGGGCAGGCCAGTTTCGCCGTGCGCGCGTTCGATCAACTCATCGCCCAGATTCAGGATATTCTGAGCAATCGTCTCGAGGAAAGCCGCGCGCTCGGCCAAGGGCCGGCTGCGGTATACATCGAACGCCTGCGAGGCCAAAGTGGCCGCTTGTTCGACCTCAGCGCGGCCTCCTTGTCCGAAGACAGGGTGATCGATCTCGGCATTGGATGTGGGATTGAAGGCGCGTTGGCTGCCTTCCTGCCCGAGGACCGAGGAGGCGCCGATGAGCATTTTTCCGGAGAGAGTCATAGTGATTTCCTTTGTGCCACGGGGTGGGGTGCGGTCGAGCGCGTGCCATGCAAGGCGGTACTCCGTATGTTCAAACTGCTGCTCGGAGTGGTTTGAGCGCCTGCCAGGCCTGCCTTGGGCCAGCAAAGCGTGTTGCCGATGCC